>PBID01000019.1 GCA_002719675.1 Chloroflexota bacterium | reverse complement strand
TTGGAACAGACATGACTTTAATGGATGCACGACAACAAATTGCAAAAATCACTACTTCCACATTGTCTGAAGATATCAAAATTAAAATTCTAGGTGAAAATGCTAAAAGACTCCTGAATTTACAAATATAATCTATCAATTATATTAATTTCTATAAAACAGCTTGTATAATTTCAGATTATGAGACGAATAAAAACATTATCAATTTCATTATTATTATTTCTATTGATCGCTTGTAGTAATGAGACCTCCATTACTCCAGTATCTATTCAACCCACACCTGAGATTGAAGTTACTGTTGAAGCTAAAATTGAAGAGAAAGTAGTGTCAGTTCAGCCTACTGCTGTAGCAATTCCAACTCCTAGACCAGCATCATCTAAGTCGATTGTTGTGAGTCCAACCCCTAGCCCGGCGCCTTCTAAACCTGCTGTAGTAAGGGCAACTCCTACACCGCCACCATCTTCTACTCGTCCTACACCGCCACCATCTTCTGCTCGTCCTACACCGCCACCACCACCTAGTAATTCAGGGAAAAATCAAAATTCTAACAATGTTGAATTAGCACAAAAACTCTATCCACCAGATTTAGCAACAGATGTACTTAATGGTTTGATTGAATGGCCAGTAGGCTTTGAAGAATGTCTTTCTAAATCTGTCAGTAAACCGAAACTTGAAATGTTTAAAATTGATGTTGGATCAATTGGAGGAATGGATAGAGATATTGCTGCATTATGCTTGTTAAATTTGAATATTCCACCAGAATCATTAGTTTTATCAAACTCGGGAAATCAAAAATCTTCTTCTGATTCTATATCTAGTGGAGGCCAAAAACCAAAAAATAGTATTGGAAAAGGCAATGTTAGCAACGATGCAGACATGGAAACTTTGAAGAAAGCTCAGGAACTATTTGCCGATGAACTTTATGCAAACATGGTATCGAATATTTTAGTGGGTAGTGCTACTTCTCCTGAAGGCTTTGACGATTGTATTAGTGGAGTTTTAGGTTCTCAACGTTTATCTGAAATTAGGTCTTCAGTTAACGCTGAGGCTAGGGATAAGGATCAAGCTATGGTATGTCTGTTCTCTTTAGGACTCCAGCCAGAACAATTAATTTTATCTACGATACCTGTAAAGTCTGTATCATCACAATATAAGTTTGGCAATATCATCTCAAAAAGTGGTCCTTTTTTTTCTGGCCAAAATGCGGATATTGTTCTGGGTGCTATAGGATTTAATCAAACAGGAGGACCATTATTATTTAACCATCCTTCTGGAATTGCTACAGACGGGAAAAGATTATTGGTGGCAGATAGTTATAATAATCGGGTTTTAATTTGGAATAAGTTACCCGATGGAAATGAAGCTCCAGATATTGTTTTGGGTCAAAAAAGCTTTTTTTCTAATGCTCCTGGAACTAGTAGGTCTAGTATGAATTGGCCTAAAAGTATTGCTACTGATGGTGAAAAAATTGTGGTAACAGATACATACAATAATCGGATTTTAATTTGGAATAAATTCCCTTTAGAAAATGGGGAACCAGCAGATATTGTCTTACAAGGATCTGATTCAGGGACTAATTTAAGTAAAAATAATTTGCTTTGGCCTTGGGGCGTGTGGACAGATGGAATTAAGCTTGCGATTACTAGTACCCAACAATCGGGTGTTTTAATCTGGAATACATTTCCAAAATTTGACAATCAACCAGCAGATATATTTTTAACTGGAAACGGTGCTTTAGGAACACCAAGACAGATTACCAGCGATGGAAAATCGATGATAGTAGGTGATCATAATGCTTCTGTTGATGGTCAACGAGAAGTTGGATCATTTTTTTGGAAAACTTTCCCTAATAAGGATGAACATCCATATGATTTTTATATGAGTGATCCAATAGATTTAGGAACTGGAGCTCCTTGGATGAGAGGTGATTTTACACCGGATGGAAAACTCTTAGCTCTTGGTTCAGCTTTGTATATTTGGGACTCTTTTCCAGACGATGAAAATGATTTGCCTGATTTGTCTGTATTGGGGGGGTATGAAAAATGGGGGGCAAGCTTCATGAAAGCTACGGACCATACAGGACTTGCTATAGCTGGTGAAAGAGTGTTTATTACTACAAATTATCATACGATATCTGTTTATAATTCTATTCCAACTAGCGTAGACCAAAAACCTGATTTTGTTATTGGTGGTCCAGATATTTTTACTAATACGCTAGAGAACAATTATTTTATATTCAACCCTATTCCTGCGTCTGATGGTAAAAGCCTTTTTGTTGCTTCAGATGCTGGTTATTTTTATGTGTGGAAAGACATACCTCAAGAAAGTGGAGCTTATCCAGATTATAGATATTCTATAGGGCCTGATTCTATAGCATTTTCTGTTGGAGACTTAACTCTTTATAAGGATACATTAATTCTTGGTGGTAGAGATATGGTGCTCAAATGGAATCAATTACCTCTGTCTGGTGAAGCACCAGATCTGTTACTGAAAGGTCAGGTAGGTACACTCAAGATAGGTAATGTTTCTAATGAATCTTTAGGAATAACTGGAATTGCTATGGACGAAAAGTATTTTTACTTAGGTCTTTCTACCGATGAAATTTACATATGGGAAGGTTTTCCAGAAAAGGATTCTGAACCAGTAAAAGTTTTAAAAAATATCGAAGTTTTAAATTTACATAGCGATGGGAATTATCTTGTAGTTTCTAATGGTTTTTTGCATACAGTTACCATATATAGAGTTGCTGATATACTTTCTAATCCTGTAAAGAATGTGATTGGTGGGTCTAAAATTAATGGTGCTGCTGGAGTTTTTGCTGGAAATGGACAACTTTTTATAGCTGACAATGGTTTTGGAAGGGTACATATTTGGAATGATATAGAGAGTGCGATCAGGGGAAATTCTGCTGATGTATTGTTGGGAAATACAAGTGTTGGCGAGCCTCCACAAATTGGTCAAAACAAACTATTTTTACCTAAATTCCTTTCATATGATGGGAATTATTTATGGGTAGGGGAAGTAAAGTTTTCCAATAGGTTAATGCGTTTTAGGCATAATTAATGAGAGTGTATAATTTGTGCTTATCAGATTTATGGTTAATTACGATATATTAAGGAGAATTTCATTTTGAAGATTAAAGATATTCGAGCTGTTGTAATTGATGCAAAACCTGAATTGAAAACTCAACCGACTGCTCAAAAACGAGAGGCTGTTGAGTGGGTTAATCCTATGCAAAGATATCATGAATTTCAAAAGAAAGATTGGATTAATCCTTGGAAAATGGTAATTTGTGTTGTGACAGCTGAAGATGGAACTTGGGGTATGGGAGCTACTATTCATTCAGAACCAGTTTTGAAAATAATTAACGATAAATTTTCGCCAATCTTATTGGGTCAAAATTGTATGGCTACAGAAAAATTATGGGATATCATGAGGCGTGTTTCTGTTGATCATGGTGCTACTGGTTTAGCAAGTTATGCTATTAGTGCAGTTGATAATGCTTTGTGGGATTTAAAAGGGAAAATATTGAATTGTCCTGTATATGAATTATTGGGAGGTCCTCAGAAAGACAAGATATTTTGTTATGCTAGCAATACAGATATTAGTTATGGTGCTGAAAATAGCATTGAATGGTTTCTGCAGTTGGGATTTAAAGCAGTAAAATTGTTTCTTCCTAATGGACCGGAAAAAGGCATAAAGGGTTTAAATAAAAACGAACAATTTGTTAGAAAAATTCGTGAACAAATCGGTGATGATGTAGAGTTGATGGTAGATGCTTGGATGTCCTTGGACATTGAATATTTAGTTAAATTATCTGAAATATTACAACCATATAAAATAAAATGGATTGAAGATTATTTTTTACCTGAAGATATGGAAAGTTACTTTAAAGTTCGTGATCGTATACCTGGGCAAATATTAGCTTCTGGGGAACATTGGAATACGATACATCCTTTTACGTTAGCTGCTAAGCATGGATTAGTAGATATTCTTCAGCCGGATGTTCAATGGGTCGGTGGTATTACTGCTTCTGTTAGGATATGCCATATTGCAGAAGCTCATGGATTAACAGTGATTGGTCATGCTGGTATGAATTTTCCATGGGGACAACATTTAGCTTATTCTATGCCTGCAATTACATGGGGGGAACGTTCAGAAGGCGTTGCTCCTCCGGGCGTTCCTCTTGAGGAAACTGTTGTTTTCCCTGGGACTTCTGTAATTAAGGACGGTTTTCTTATACCTAATAATTCTCCAGGTGTAGGTCTTGAAATAGATATAGAATGGCTTGAAAACAAAGCTATTTGAGAGTCAATGTTTATAAAGTATATGAAGATTGTTAGCTAAGGAGATTGAGAATGGTTTCTTCAGATTATAAGGTAGATTATTCAAATTTTGAGACTTATTTTAATGGAGAATGGATTCCTTATAGAAAAGTCATGATAAATCCCGAAGATAGAGGTTTTACATTAGCTGATGTTGTTTATGATGTATGTCGCACATTTAACGGGAAGCCTTTTGCTTTAGAACACCATATAGATAGAATGTACAGGTCTTTACAATATGTAAGAATTGATCCTGGTATGACTTCAGATGAAATGACTTTTATTTGCGAGGAAGCTGTTCAAAGAAATCAAAAATATTTAGAAGAGGCTGGAGATTTTACTATTCATCCTTGGGTAACTCGTGGAGTTGGAAGTGTCAATGATTTAATTCCAACTGTATGTATTTCGATTAAACCTGTAAATTTTGCAAGATTTGCGCAGGATTATATAGATGGAGCTAAGGCTGTAATAGTAAAAACTAGAAGCTATTCTACAGACATGATGGATCCTAAAGTAAAACATCATAATAGAATGAACTTTGTTTTGGCTGAATTGGAGGCCAAAGAGGTTGATCCTAAAGCTTTACCAGTACTAATGGATGTCAATGGTAATTTAACCGAAGGAACTGGGAATAATGTTTTCTTAGTTAAGGATGGAATTTTAAAAACACCTAAAGCGACAAATATTTTATGGGGTATTTCCAGAATGACAGTGATGGAAGTTGCTACTAATTTAGGGATTGAAGTTGTTGAAGAAGATTTGCAGCCATATGATATATATACTGCTGATGAAGTTTTCTTTACTAGTACTAGTCCTAGGATCACTCCTGTAAATTCTATTGATAATAGATTAATAGGAGACGGAAAGCCTGGGTCAATGACTAAACAGCTATTAGCCGCTCATAGTGAAAAAGTTGGCGTAGAAATTATTGATCAGGCATTGCATTATTCAGGTATTTCTTAAGCGATTTCTTCTGTTTCGAGTTTAGAATTGTACAGGGTACGATTTATAATTTGATATCCTAAGTACTTGTGATAATTTAATTTTTTAAAAAGCGATGTGGAATTTATGATTAAGGAAATCAAAATATTATGAGCTATATACCTATGGACATTCAAAACGGGGAAAAGATATTACTTGAGATTAAGGAATTGATGGATGAACTAGATGTTATTTTCTTTCTTCGTCACGGTACTTGTTTGGGTGCTGTCAGAGATAAGCAACTTATTCAATGGGATGATGATTTAGATATTGGATCAATAATTGGCAGGAATGGTCTTGACGAAAAATCCTTTAATGAAACTGTTGATAAATTTAAGAGAGCTGGCTTCAAAGCTAAGGTAAACGAATCTTCGTTCCACATTGGTGCTGAGTTTTCAAAACTAGGAATACCGATAGATTGGACTTGTTATAAGATACTTGACGGAAGTATCTATCAATACCCTGCGGTCAAAATACCCATTGAACTTTATGATGATTTAAAATCAATCTCGTTTCTTGGAACTACTTTCTTTGTGCCAAATCCTCCTGAAAAATACTTATCACTTAAATATGGATCTGAATGGTATATTCCAAAGAAAATGGATTTTGAAGAGGATATTGTAAATTCGATACCGGAATCTGTCATTCCCCAACAATCTGGTATACTTACTAGAATTCACAAGTTTTTTTTCCCAAATAAATACATTACCAAAATTCGAATTTTCACACATGACAATAGACCTGTTGAGTCAGCTAATGTAACTATTGTAGGGCTTAGAAAATGTATAACTGATTCCCAAGGTTATGCCGAATTTGATTTATTAGCTCAGGCCTGGTACGCAGTCATTATTGAAAAAGATAAACAAAAAGAAATTCTTTACATAGAAATTTTAAAACCAGGGGTAAATTACTATTATTTACCTAACAAACACGAGACATCAGGAAGATCATATGTTTTGAAAGAGGAAATTTAATAAACTTTAGAAATAAATTATTTCACACTTACTTGGAGGGTAATTTTGATGAGAATATATGTTGATATGGTAGGTGACTTGTTTCACTTTGGGCATGTAAATTTATTAAAGAAAGCTAGTGAACTTGGAGATCATCTGATTGTTGGGGTTCATTCTGACAAAACTGTTGAAGATTACAAACGTTTACCTATAATGACCATGGAAGAGAGAATAGCTACAATATCTTCTTGTAGATATGTAGATGAAGTGATACCTAATGCGCCTTTGTCTATAGATCTAGGATGGATTAATAAACACAAAATAAACTTGGTGGTTCACGGTGACGATTTTTCTGAAGATTTACTCCAAGATTGTTATAAGGTTCCAATCGAAATGGGTATTTTTCATCTTCTTCCTTATACTTCAGCGATTTCTACCTCTGAAATTATCAGAAGATGTAAAAATACTTAGATGTACAATTTAATTAATGAATTTGTAGTTGTTATTTAAATTTATGTGATGGATTGGAAAAGGAGAATATGTTGGATCCAAATAATATTAAAGATTGGCTGAGAGGCCCTCTGATTCCTATGGCCACTCCATTCACAGAAGATTTTGATCTAGATTTAGAGGCATTTTCTTATAATGTGAATTTTACAATTGAACATGGTGTGAAGACTGGAAACGGAGCACTTTTAGTAGGTGGGGCAGCAGGAGAACATCCATTGCTCAATATAGAAGAACGTAAAACTATAATGACCACTGCCGTGGAAGCTGCAAATAATAGGGTTCCTGTACTAACCAGTGTTCAACATACAGATCCTAGAATAGTTATTGAACTTGCAAAGCATGCTTCTAAAGTTGGATTACAGGCGGTTCAAGTTTCTCCTTTATATTATTATCCGGCCACAGATCAGGATGTTTTAAGATTATTTAAACAGTTATCGGATCAGATTGATATTTCAATAATGGTTTATAACACTTGGTGGTTGGGTTTTCATATTAATAGTGATCTATTAAATCAATTGTCCCAAATTGAAATTGTAAGAGCATTAAAATGGGCAGCACCAGATAATGATTCTTTTCGAGATATTATAGAATCTTTTCACAAAGAACTTGTTATTTATGATAATACAGACCAAGTTTCTTTGAGTCATTCTTTAGGAGCACAGGGGTTTGTCGGGCATCTTGGGACATGCTGGCCTGAATATCCATTACGTACATGGGAATTGCTTGAGAAGGAGGATTATTCTTCTGTAAAAGATCATCTGGATTCATTTAAAGTTGGTTGGCGTAGATGGATTGAAAAAGTAGGTGTATTGACTGCTGGAGAAGGGCCATTAGTAAAGACTCCTATGGAAATAGCAGGCCTTAAAGTAGGCCCACCAAGACCTCCTGGGATTAGACCGCCAAATCATTTAATACAAGAATTAGAACAGATTATGGAAACTGCCGGTGTTCCAAAGTTCAAATAGATTCTGAATCACGTGAATTAATAATAAAAATAAACTTAAGATGTTGATATTGAAATAGATGTGTTTTACTATGCAGATCTAATAAAAAACTCAAACAATGTCTTGGAGAAAAAATCATGAAAGTAAAATTATTAGTTCTTTTTTTCTTGTTGATGTTATTTTCAATTAGTTGTAGTTCATCAGAAACTGCCGAAACATCACAAGAACAAGCGTCTTTGTCTGGTATCTTGCAAAGTACTAAAGTTTTGGTTCAAACCGATGAGACGTATTTTTCCAGTGTATCTAGGCAAGAGTTGGATGATTGTTTTGTAAGAAGAATTATTTCAAACAAATGTATTGAAAGAAAAGTACCACTTAGTATATGGCCTGAAATGGAAGAAACGCTGTCGAATTATTCTAGAAGTGCAGGCAAGGTACAGTTTTGTAGCTTAAATGAATTTAAACTAGAACCTGGTATTCCTTTTGAAATTGGAGCAAAAGTGGAAATAATTGGTGCTGCTTCAAATGATTGTCAAAAGACAATGTTACTGAGGCCAGGCACTGCGCTCTTGAAACTTCCTACTTCTATAGTTAAAGTTAGAGTTCTTGATGGAAAAGATAAAGGTTTGGAAGGCTGGACATGGGCAGGGGCTGTGAAACGGGAATGAAGTATTTTTATTTACCAAACAACAAAAGATTATGTAAATTGCATAATCCTTTGAGGGTTTTTTATAGTAGTGGATTGATGGTAATTATTTCTGGTTGTTTAATCTAAAGATGTTAATATCAACCAGGCTAATTTTATTGAACCTAAATTAGTTAATATGGGAGTAATAGCGATTGATTAATAAACTTGCAATTAATGGTGGTGTTCCTATTGTATCTGATCCACAAAATTGGTCGACACATGATTTTGATGAAGATGATATTTACGCTGTTTCACGTGTAATAAGATCTGGAAAGATAGGAAAAGGTGAACAGATAGATGCATTTCAGCGAGAATATGCTGATAGATATGGAGTCAAATATGGTATAGCTGTAAACTCAGGAACCTCGGCTATACACACATGTGTAGCTGCATTAAACCCAGATCCGGGCGATGAAATTATTACAACAGCTTGGACATCTGGTGGGAGCATAATAGGTCTTTTACTTCAAAATTGTGTGCCAGTTTTCGCAGATATTGATGACACAATGTGTCTTGATCCAGTTGATGTAGAGACAAAAATAACATCAAGGACAAAAGCTATTTTGGTAGTTAACCTACATGGAAATATTGCAAATGTAAGAGAACTTAGAAAAATAGCTGATAAGTATGGGATATATTTGATTGAAGATTGTTGTCAATCTCATTTTTCTGAAGACAATGGCATAATTGCTGGAACTTTGGCTGATATTTCTGGGTTTAGTTTTGGTGGAAAACATTTAAGTTTAGGTGGAGGAGGAATGGTTCTTACTAATAACACTGCACTTTGGGAGAGAGCCATATTATTTCATGACGCTGCATTGCCTAGAAAAAATGGGCCTGCTACAGGGAAACCATATGCCAATTATTTCTTGGCTCCAAACTATAAAATTACAGATATTATGGGTGCTTTGGGTAGAGTACAACTTAAAAAAGTAGACGAATATGTAAACAATAAAATTAGATCTGCAAAAACTATAATTGATGGATTATCTGATATAAAAGAAATTACACCTCAAAAAGTTCGGCCTGGGGTGAAACATACTTATTGGAATTTAAAATTAACTATAGACACTGACTCACTTAAATGCACAGCATATGAATATGCCGAGGCACTAGAAGCTGAAGGAATAATTCCTTCCTATGGACCTTATCCTTTAGGTATCCCGGAGCTTGGACCTTTATACAAACATCCATTCCTTACTGAGCCAAATTTGTATGGGAATTCCAAGTTTCCTTTAGATTATAATCGAGAGATTCCAATAGATTACACAAAGGTTAAAAATACTTATGGTGAAAGATTAATGTCTGGAGGAATAACAATTCCAATGCAACCAAGTTTTAGCGAAGAATATATAGGCCAAATTATTGATGCGAATAGAAAAGTAGTTACTGCATTTAAATAAAATATAATTGGTAAAATCTATTAAAAATACAGGAGAATTTGAATGATTAATTTTGATGACAAACGAGAATTATTTGTAGATCACTATTTTATAGATAATATGAATCGAACATCATTAAAGTTACATAATCCGGTTTCTGCAGGTGAGGCTATCAAATATGACCAACCATGGGAAACAGACGAAACCGGCTCTGGTTCATTTTATACAAATATTTTTCAAGATGGAGATGTTTATAGAATGTACTATAGAGGGCATTCAACTTTACTTTGTTATGCAGAAAGTGAAGACGGGATAAATTGGAATAGGCCTAATCTTGGTTTGATAGATTATCAAGGTTCAGTTCAAAACAATATTATCATGCCACTTATAGAATTAGGTTCTGGTTTTGGAGCTTTTTTGGACACTAATCCTAATGCATCCAAGTCACAACGAATTAAGGGAAATATGCGAGGCCTTTGGGATGATTCTACAAATTCTTCGAATCTTTATGGATACGCTACTTCAGATTCAACCAATTGGAGTCAAATTCAAGATGCCCCTATTATTTTAGGTAGTTTGCCCAATCATTGGGATGCACAAAATATAATTTTTTGGTCTGAGATTGAATCAAAATATGTAATTTACGCAAGATGTATTGTTGGAGGCGATGGGAAACTTGAAAAAAATTGGGAAGATGTAGCTAAAGAAATTTTTGATAAACCTGATGAGAGAGGTATACCAAGATTTAGATCTACTGCACGAGCTACATCATCAGATTTTTTTAATTGGTCAGAATTTACTCCAATGGAGTACAGTGACACTGGATCTATGACACCATCTGCTCAGCTTTACACGAACCAGACGACTCCATATTTTCGAGCAAATCATATATATATATCATTACCTGGCCGAATCTTTTTTAAAAGAATGAAGAAATATGATATTCCTCAAGATGCTTTTGACAATATGGAAGGTTTTGAAAAATATAAGTATTATGGAGATACATCAGATGGTGCATTTATGACTACGCGTGCAGGTAGTACACGGTATGACTTTACATTCAGAGAAAGCTTTTTAAAGCCTGGAATAGGCGATGAGAACTGGACTACACGCAACAATTATCCTGCCTCTGGTGTAATTCAGACAAGTTCGACAGAGATGTCTATATTTATTCAGAGACATTATGCTCAACCGTCTGCATATTTAGAGAGGATGACATTGAGACTAGATGGATTTTCATCATTGAATGCAGGATATGATGAAGGTCAAATGCTTACTAAGACATTAGATTTCACAGGGAACAAGTTAGAGTTAAATTATTCTACAAGTGCAGCAGGGAGGATAAGGGTAGAGATGTTGGATGAATCTGGTGCTCCTCTAGAAGGATACGGTATAGATGACTGTGACGGATTGATAGGAGATGAGATATCTGGGTATGTGTCTTGGAAAGGTTCTACAGATTTATCTAAGATATCCGGCAAGCCTGTTAAGGTACGCTTCGTAATGAATGATGCAGATATATATTCATTAAGATTTTCAGATTAAACGATTTAAAATTTAGGTGTTTCACCTAAAGATAAGCGCCGATTCACTAATAGAGGTGTTTAATTGAATGAATTCTTTATCTTTTGACTCCTCAGTCATTCATCATAGCTTTTTTAGTTTCAGCTGAAGTATTTAATCCCATGAATTTTTACCTTTTGGAAACAGATGGTGATATTTCAGACTAGATAAATTTTGAAATAATGAGTAGCATTTACGCAAAGTAGTTGTATTATTTAAAGTGGAGGAGATAAATTGGGCGAAAAAAAATTCACTGTCGGGGCTATATTTTCAGCACAACATGGACATATTAAGGGCCACCTAAGGACTTTTAATGAACTTGACGAAATTGATGATATCCATCTATGCGCTGTTGAGGGAGGAGAATTAGAAGAAATAGCAGCTTTATCTTCAAAAGTAGTTTCTGGCACACGTGATTTAGAGGAATTCCTATCTCGAGATGAAATTGACTTTGTATTGGTGTGTGCTCGGAATGATATAAGTTCCGATATATTGCAAAAATGTGTTGATGCGGGTAAACATTTCATGTTCGAGAAACCAGGGGCAATGAATGCTAATGATCTACGTAAAGTAGCGGAAGCTGCAGAAATTAAGCAGCTTACTACGGGAGTTATGTTCCAGAATAGATGGCGTCCCGAAGTACGGGAAGTAAAACAAGCTAGGATAAATGGAGACTTTGGTAACATCATGACTACTGAAACTCGCTTAGCTACTTCCCAGGTTCGTTTCCGAAATCCAGACGGATGGATGTTCAAAAAAGATACAGCCGGCACAGGAATATTAGCTTGGTTGGCTTGTCACCATATTGATATCGTTTCATATCTACTAGATGATAGGATCGTAGAGGTAGCAGCTATGCTTGGTACTCAAAATCCTGAACAAATAGAAGTTGAAGATACAGCTTTATTGGTAGTGCGATTCAGCGGTGGTGCTATGGGTACTATCCATTCAGGTTACCATTTGGCTGGGCCTATGCCTGAGGAGATGGGAGGTTCAAATGATGCGTTAGTGGCCATCCGAGGTACTCGGGGGTATGCACGTATAGATTCTTCGCATGGTGATTCTTTCGGTATGTTCAGTGATATGCCAGGTAAGGAACCGGCTGGTTATCAGTCTAAGTCATATAATTTGCCTGGATCGTCTGCATACGGAGGGTTAGCGGGAGCTGATTTTGTAAGATGCCATCTCAACGCTTCTCGAGGAGATGGGTCTTCTCCCACATCTATCCAAGACGCAGTCCATGTTCTAGAAGTTATAGATGCGGCTGTTGAATCCTCTAGAACCGGCAGGACTGTGAAAATTTCCTAATTTATTTAGAATTAGTTTTCTTTTTGAAGAGTAGTTAGAATACCTGTTACAAGGGTCATAAGGAACATTCCCATCCAACCTATGGTTCCAATGGCGTCACTATCTGGTGCAACTACCATATCTATAAAAGCTGCCACTGATGCAATAATAAATAGTATGCCAATAATTCCCTTATACTTTCTTAGTAAAGTTAGTGATATCCCAAGTGAGAAAAGTCCAACTACTAGCAATATTCCAATCGTTTGCAATCCTATAGAAGATGCTATTATTGTTGCACCAACCTCATTTCCATGGTCTTTAGCCGCGTCTATAGCCGAGATGTCTGTACCCATTAGAACTACCCATATAGGTAGAGTTACCAAAAGCAATAATCCACCAATTTCAGCAAAGTGGTTACTTAGGCTATTTTCACTTTTTAATGTTCGTGCTAGGTAATAAAGTCCTGCAAACATAAATATTCCACCAAATACATTAAGAATTGATCTAGCTTCCACTGCACCTGATTCTGCTAAGATTGCAGTAATTTGTTCCGAAGGTGTCATACCAGATGTATCGCCACCAATGAACCATGGTATAACTGTCAATAGTGAGCCGAGTATTAACATAGCTCCAATAACTTTAGAATTCATAAAATTCTCCATATTATTTAAATTTGGTTTTATTGCACGAAATTATAGCATATAAATTTAGTTTTTATGAATAGATAGCTAAATTTTTTTATTGAATGTAAAAGAATTTAATTAAATATCGAGGTTTAGAAGTTTGATTGCATTTAAGCCGAGGATTTTCTTTTTATCTTCTTCAGAAGCATCCATTGTTGTAATCTTTGCAATTTGATGTCTATAGTCAAATAATGGCATGTCTGACCCAAATAGTATTTGGTCAACAAGTCCGTGATTTACAGCAAAAGAAATTCCATTCAATGGTGTTGGAGATCCACATGTTTCTAGCCAGATATTTGGTAGTTCTTTTGCGACAGTAACTGAATTAATGTCAGCCATACATGCACCATGCGCTAGAACCCACTTTATTTTCGGATAATCTTTAGAAAATTTTTCATATTTTTTAATTAGTGTTGTTCCTGGGGCATCGATATCGTCTTTACCGTGACACATTATTGGTATTTTTTTTTGATTTGCCCATTCAAAAATTGGTTTAAAACCATCAGAGTCACTAGGTTGTCTGTAGTAAAGAGGGTAAAGTTTTAAAAATTTAAAGTTTAATTTATTAAAAGATCTATCAAGTTCTTTGATTGTTTCTTCGGGATAGTGAGGAGTGACGAAAGCAACTCCTATAAATCTATCGGGAAATTTTGTAACGAATCTATCATAAACCAAATTATTTGCCCAACGTGCATCACCAAAAAAGATAGAGTTGATACATGCTTTATCTATCCCGGCTGAATCCATTAATCTTATATATAAATTAGGATCGTCTACGACGCCAAATCTACCCCAGGATCCACCATGAGCATGAAAATCAATTACTGGAGTGTTAATCATATAAATTTCCCACAATTTTCTCTGGATGATAAATTTTTGAAATTCTAATGAAAACTAGATTGCCAAAATAGTAACTGTGTTGTCAAACTCTAGAATAGTAGGTCTTATTTGATTATTTGAATTTAATTACAGATTAAACAAAAATCTTACATTTATCCACCGAGAAGGAAATGTTATTATCAATAAGAGTTTTGGGGAGGTAAGTTAATTAGAAATGAACGTATTATAAGAATAATAATTGAGGAGTATTAGATGTCAAATAAATTAAATGCAGAGAACTCAATTGTAACAATTATCATAGAAATGACTTATAAAGAAGATGTGCAAATTATAAAAGAATTCATAAAAGAAGAATCAGGAACTTTTATAGTTTCTAAAGTAAACAGATTTGAATTTTTTCTAAATGAAGATCAACAAAAAGCAACAATAATTGAAACGTTTGAAGATGGTGATATTTTTGATGAGATTGCTGAAAAATTATTAGAAATTTCTGTGAATCCAAAATTACTAGATATATTTGAGATCAAACAAATAGTTATATTAGGTAAAGTAAGGTCTGATTTTAAAGAAGAGATCAAGTCACTTGGTGCAGATTTTAGAGATGCTGTAGGAGGGTTTTCTCCTGAAACAAAAATACCTATTGTTCCTGATCCTGGATTGATTTATGGAATTCATCCTTACGGTGACATTTACAAATATAGTTCCCTGATTCGTGATTCAAGTTGAATAACTCAGAACTTTGCTCGATGTCGATTTCTCAAGTATCTGAACTGATTCGTAAAAAGGATTTATCACCCACTGAACTTTTGGAAGCTCATCTAAGACGTATTGAAAATGTTAATGGGAAGTTAAATGCTTTTATTACCGTAATGGCTGAACAGGCTCAAAAGTCTGCACGCTTTATTGAAGATCAGATACAAAAAGGTAACCATATCGGACCATTACAGGGTGTTCCAATAGCACTAAAAGATTTGTTCAATACCAAAGGAGTTCGTACTGCATCTGGATCGGTTGTGATGAGGGATTTTATTCCAACAACTGACTCCGCTGTTACTGAAAGATTAAGGCAGGCAGGTGCCATAATTATAGGCAAGCTTCAGATGGATGAATTCGCCATGGGAGCCACAAGCGTTAACCCTCATGATGGTCCCGCCAGAAATCCATGGAATCTTGATTGTATTACTGGTGGGTCTAGCGGAGGTTCAGCTGCTGCTGTGGCGGGAAGACTTTGTATGGGCTCAATGGGTAGTGATACAGGTGGATCCATTAGGGTTCCAGCTACGTTTTGTGGTATTGTTGGCTTTAAGCCAACGTTTGGATTAGTGAGTAGATATGGTGTTTTACCAGTTAGTTGGACGTTGGATACTGTAGGTCCAATGACCAGAACGGTTCGAGATGCTGCTTTAATGCTTAATGCTATAGCAGGTCACGATTCAAGAGATAGCTCAACTAGTACTTTGCCTGTTAAAGATTTTTCAGTTGACCTAGATAAAGAAATCAAAGGAATTCGTATCGGAATTTTAGAAGAAGCTTTATCAGCAACTATCGAACCTGAAATAGGGGAAATATTTCAAAAAGCTGTGATCATATTAAAAGACTTGGGTGCCTGTGTAGAAGATGTTTCTATATCTCTTTTAAAACCTACTAAATTTTCAAATATTATTATGCTTACCGAATATGCTACTGTTCATGAAGAGGTTTATAAAAGCCAAGGTGATAAAATTAGTAGTCAAGCTCGAAACGCAATAGAAGATGGACTTTTAATCCGTGGAATTGATTATGTAAAAGCTAATCAAGAATTTATAAGTTTTAAAGAAGATTGTGCTTCAATGTGGGATAGTTTTGATATTTTAATTGGTCCTACTGAACGTATTGCAGCTCCAACTATTAAAGATGCTTCAGAAAATAAAGATGGCAAAACTCAAATCCCCACTTTATCTAGCTTGGTAAAATTTTTCAATATTACGGGGGCACCGTCTTTGACAGTGCCATGTGGTTTTACTTCTAAGGGCATGCCTGTTGGAATGCAAATTGCAGCATCAGAATTTAATGATCCTTTAGTTTTGAGAGTAGCACAAGCATATGAAAATGCTACTAAATGGCATATGCTACAGCCATCAATTTTATGATTTGCCTAAACATGAATTATTAGGAGGGAAAAATGCATATCACTGATATTAAAGCTTTTCCGGTTTGGATTGGAACCAGAAATCAGATGTTGGTTAAAGTGGAGACTAACGAAGGAATTTATGGTTGGGGTGAATCAGGTTTATCAACCAGAGAACTTGGCGTTAAAGGAATTATAGATCATTACAAAGAGTGGTTAATTGGAAGAGATCCACTTAAGAGAGGGGCTCTATGGCAAGAAATGTATAGAAGCCAGTATTTTGAGGGAGGCCGAACATTAACTGCAGCAATTTCATCAATAGATATTGCTCTATATGATATTGTAGGTAAAAAATTGGGGGTTCCAGTTTATGATTTACTTGGAGGGAAACATCGTAATTGGGTTCCTACTTTTGCGACAGGTAATGGAAATTCTTCAGAAGAAATGATAGATTCTGCAAAAAAAATGATTTTGGAAGGGTTCAATTGTTTTCGAATTCACAGAGCTTATGAAAAAGAATTTAACGAAGGAATTTATGAACCTAGGGAATCTATTTCAGAGACTGCAGAAGGCTTAATTAAGGTAAGAGAAGCAGTTGGCAATAAACCTGTAATTGGTATTGATTATCATCATAGATTATCTGTAGCGGAAGCAGCTTCTTTTTGCCAGATGATGCCTTCTCACACTTTAGATTTCCTAGAAGAACCTATTCGTGATGAAACACCTGAAGCGTATGAATCTTTGAGAAAATTAACGAACATTCCATTTGCTATAGGTGAAGAATTTTCTTCAAAATGGCAATTTTTGCCATATATTGAAAAAGGTTTAACAAACTATGCAAGACTTGATATTTGTAATGTAGGTGGATTCACTGAAGCTATGAAGGTTGCAGGATGGGCAGAAGCTCATTATATTGATTTAATGCCACATAACCCTCTTGGTCCTATATGTGTTGCTGCAACTTCACACCTGGCAATGGCTACACCAAATTTTTCATGGCTAGAAATTCGAGAATCTTCTGGGGAGACTACGGGGTTTTATTCGAAAGAAATATTTCCTGTCCAGCCAGAAATTGTTCCTGGAAAAGTAACAGTGCTTAATCAGCCTGGATTAGGTGTTGATGTAGATGAAGCTTCATTAACTAACCCGTTTAAGTTTTCAGAAACACCTCATTTGAAAAGAAAAGATGGATCTCATACAAATTGGTAATCGAATTATTTCAAAATTTTTTATTTAATATTTCAAAAAATTTTATTAGAAATTGTGTTGTTTTAATCTATTCAGGTTGGTTTATTTATATAGGAATAATGCATTTTTTAGACCCAAGTTGGTTTGAGCCTATAGTTCCTAAAATACTTGGCAATCCAAAATTCTGGGTATATTTAAGTGGTTTTTTTGAAATTTTTCTTGGTTTAATATTAATACCTAGATATTCTAGAACTGTCGCAAGTATATTGTTTATTTGTTTTCTTGTTTTAGTATATTGGGCCAATTTATATATGTGGATTTATGATATTCCAATTGGAGGAAAACTATTATCCAATACTGAACATATTTTTCGTGGATTTGCACAGATCTTACTTATTTTAATTGTTATTTGGGTTGGGGAACTTTATAGAAAAATATTTTAGGATTTAATAAGTTATATATTTAGTCGAAATTATATTCCACCATTGTAGAATTAATTTGAGAAATTTGAGTTTTTCCACATCCAGCCATTGCTAAGTCTATTTCTTCATGAATTATTTTTAAAATATCTTCAACTCCTCTTTGACCATTTGTCGCTAAACCCCATAGCATTGGCCTACCAATTAATACTGCTTTAGCTCCTAATGATATTGCTTTAATTACATCTATGCCTCTTCTAATACCTGAATCTAAATAAAGCTCAAATTCTTTATTAACTACATTTTTAATTTTTGGTAAAGCTGAAATCGAAGATTGCATTGAATCTGTCACTCTACCGCCATGGTTGGAAACAACGATGCCGTTGACACCAATTTCTTCAAGGTTTTTGGCGTCATCAGGTGAAATAATACCTTTGATAATTAGTGGTAAATTTGTTAGTTCACGTATCCATGTAATGGTGTCGTAGGTAATGGTATCCATGGAATCCTGCCCTTTCAAAGATATATTTTGTATCAATCCAGGATAGTTAATTAAGTTGGCTCCCCATTTAGAATCTTCTAATTTCAAATTATTTCTTTTATCTCTTTCCCTTCTATCAGTTCTTACTCCATCGACGGTCAAACATATTGCACTGTATCCTGAATTTTCTGCCCTTAAAATCAAATCTTTTGTGACTTCTTTATCGTAATGATAAATTTGAAACCAATGTTTTTCAGTTGTGTTTTTCGCAACTTCTTCTAGAGAATATCCGCTATTGGTTGGAACTACATTGATTATGCCTGCTGTTTCAGCTGCTTTAGTGCTACCCATTACACCATCTTCATGGAATTGCCTTTGTCCGCCAACAGGAGCAATTAAAACTGGGAATTTAATTTTCTGCCCGAAAATCGAAGTGGTAGTATTACGGTTTTTAATATCGATCATTCTACGAGGGATTACTTTGATTTTTTTGAAATCATTTGTGTTCATTTCAATAGTTATTTCGTCACTGGCTCCACCTTGAATATAGTCCCATAAAGGTTTTGGCAATATAGATTTTGCACTTAGAGAATAATCATGGATATTAATTTTTTTTATTTGATTCATTTATATACATCCTTCATACTCACAACCACTTATCAGGTATTTTTTTCGAAATTCTTCGTTTTTTATTTCATTAAGTCCATTTTTTTGCATATTGGTGGATTGGTCGTCATATAATATCATGAGAGTTTTAATAAGAGGAATAATATGGATAATTATAGACCCAGCCCCGGAACATTAATCAGTGATATTGAAACACCTTGTTTATTTATTGACATGGATGCCATGGAATCAAATTTCAAGGTTATTGATAAAACTTACAAAGATACTGTTTGTAAAATGAGACAGCATACAAAAAACACTAAAAGCCCAAGATTAGCTATGATGCAAATCAATGCTGGGGGTACTCTAAATGGTGTATGTACAGCTAAATTATCAGAAGCTGAAGTAATGGTAGAAGGTGGAATCACAGATGTATTGATTCCGAATCAAATTGTTACAGAAGATAAAATAAGACGATTATGTGCTTTGCAGCTACATGGAGATGTAAAAGTATGTGTATATGGTGAAGAAAACACAAGATTAATTTCAAAGATTGCTTCTGAATTAGGTGTCACAGTGGGGATTTTGATAGAGGTTGATACTTCTATGGAAAGAGGGGGAGTAAGATCGTCTGAAGAATCAGTATATTTAGCAAAATTGATTACAAGCTTACCTGGATTAAAATTTATGGGTGTTATGAGCCATCAGCATTTAGCAGAGTTTTCAACACATGAAAATAGAATAGCTGAAGGTATAGAATATATGGAAATTTGTGTTGAATCTAAACGTGCTATAGAAGCTGAAGGTATTCATGTGGAAATGGTATCTAGTGGTGAAACCTTTACAATAGATTCAGCAATACAAGTAGAAGGTGTCACAGAAGTGGAAGGCGGAACGTACGCTTTAATGGGCACAAGATACTCTTACATGGATGATTTCAAAATAGCCAATAAAGTATTAGGTACAATTACATCTATTAAAAACGATCAGATTGCTATTGGTGATATCGGTACAAAATCTTTTTCTTGGCCAGAAAAGCAATTGCCAGAAGTTGAAACACCTGAAAATATTAAAGTAGTTGGAATGCATCCAGAAAATTGTGAATTAGATATTTCTAATGCTAACGTACAAGTAGGAGATAACTTCGTATTAATCCCTTGGTACCAAGATATGCTTGTGAACAGATGGGATCAATACGTCGGAATTAGAAATAATCAAGTTGAACAAGTTATAGATATCCCTGGTAGAGGATGTACTCAATAATAGTAAGTTATTATTCTGTTGGTTCGTTAAACTTATTTACAGCGGGTGAAAATACCCAGCCTTCCTGACCAGTCTCTACAACTCTAATTTTACTCATTCCTATCATATACTGAGGAGCTTTTTGACCTTCTATAAATTGTATGGAATATAGGCAAGCTGCATGTTCTAATACTTGAACCTTAGTTCCTACTTCCAAAGGGGTTCCATCACCTCTGACTGCACAAAAATCTGCTTTAACAGAAGGTTTGAAATATCCAGCACTGTCAATTCCTCCGGCAACACCATATCTCTTAGCTTCCCAAGCATCCCACATTATAAGTGGTAATTCGATTTTTCGTTTCAAACTCTCATCAGATTTCTTTTCACCTACATTTCGAGCAGAAACTGGAGCACTTTCTATAACAGGCTGTATCAAGGTAATTGTTCCTTCTTCACCACCGCCCCCTGATGAGCAAGCAGCCATAAGTATAGTTAATGAAACAATAATTGCTCCATAAAAGAAATAGTTTTTCAAATTTCTCATTTTTTACTCTCTCCTGTTAATCTAATTTTGAATTCATAATGTAATGATACGTGGATGTTGCTGCAATTGCACCTTGTGAAGCAGCTGTAATTGTTTGCTTTAAATCACCAGAAGAATTACATAAATCTCCTGCCGCAAAAATACCTTCTACATTAGTTCTCATTTCAGAATCAACAATTACTTCATTTTTTTCATTTAATTCTAATTTTAATTGATTCGGAATTTCCACCCTAGGGTCAGCTCCAATTTCAATAAAGATTCCATCTACATCAATTTCAGAAACACCATTATATTCTTTATCTATAGAAATCGAGTCTAAGCCATCTACTCCATTCAATTGTGTCACATTTGTAGACATTACTTGCTTGATATTCTTACTTTGATTTAATTGTTGCAAACTAATAGGCTCAGGCCTAGTAAATTCTTCCTTACGATATATCAAATAAACTGTAGAAGCATATCTACTCAATAAAAGAGCCCCTTCCACAGCGGCATTCCCTCCTCCAACTATTGCAACAACATTATTTTTATGCATAGGAGCATCACAAGTTGAACAGTATGATACGCCTCTACCAACCCATTCTTCTTCATTTTTTAAATTAAGAGTTCTGCGGTTTCGACCAACAGCCAAAATCACAGTACCTGCAGAAAACATTTCTCCACCAAATGTTTTGACTTGAAATAAATTTTCTTGTTTTTTAACACTATCTACTTTGTCATCAATTATAGGAACATCGTATTTTTCAACTTGTTCTTTAAATTTCAGCATTAAATCAAATCCATCAATTTCAGGATATCCAGGATAATTTTCTATCAAACCACCTGTTGCTGTCTCTCCTCCAAAAGTTTCACCAATTATCAAACTTTTGATTTGATATCTAGCTGCGTACAAACCAGCCGCAAAGGCTGCTGCACCTTGTCCAGCTATAACTACATCATAATAATTATCTTTAATATTCACCTAAATTAATCACCTCTAAATAAAGTTTGAAAATCTATAATTATCATACCTTTTAATTCAAATAATAACTATATCAATAACTCAAAAGTCTGCCTGAATCAAGTATCAAAACTTGGCCCGTAGTTGTATCAGTCTTACAAAATGTCAAAACTTGATCTGCAACATCATCTTTGTCTGCTGCTTTCTTCAACAATGATTTGTTTTTTGCCATTTCACGATAAGATGGAGCTAAATTACTAGTTGCTCTAGTTCCTTCTAAAAACCCAGGAGCGACGCAATTAACTAATATATCAGGAGCAACTGCTACCGCCATACATTTTGTCAAATGGTTCAGTCCAGATTTAGCAACTGCGTATCCAATAGAAGATCCAGTAGGAGCTACACCTGCCACAGAAGAAATATTAACAATCCTTCCTGCACCTTGTTTTTTCATATATGGCGAAGAATATTTCATACACATTAAATGTCCTGTTAAATTAATCTGAAGCATTTTGTTCCATTCATCTTCAGTCATATCTTCTAAATTACTAAATGGAATCCATTTATTATACGCAGCATTATTAATCAAAATATCTAATCTGTGAAATTTATTTTCAACAGCTTTTAACATTGATTTAACATCTTCAGACTTGGAGATATCACACTGGAAAGGAAAAGAATTTACGCCAAATGATCGTACTTCATCAGAAACACTTTTGGCTTCTTGTTCGCTTTCTTTGAATATAATTGCAACATCCACTCCATTTTTTGCCAAAGCAAAAGAAATTCTCCTTCCTAATCCTCCATTACCTCCAGTAACAATTGCAACTTTCCCTTTCAATTCCATATTAATTTTTCCCTTTAACTTAAAGTAACTTCTAAAAACCTAATTATATACATCACGGGAAATTGCAAAACAAAAATAGCAATCATTGGAGTAAAATCAAACATCCCCAAAGGAGGAACTATTTTTCTAATAGGTCCTAAAATCGGATCAGTAATTTGATGCAAAATTTCATTAATTGAACCCTTACCTTCAGGAGAAATCCAAGACATTAAAACTGTGGCAAAAATAGATAACTCTAGTAAAACCACAACTGCTTCTAATATATCAAAAAATAATTTAATCATTTTTTCCCTCCAAGAAATTTTGCTCTTTCAAATGCTGAACAAACCGCTTCTGATACAAGATCAGAAAAACCACCTTCTTCAAGTTTAGCAAGTGCAGCTTCAGTAGTGCCACCCGGAGATGTCACCATTTCTTTAAGCTTTGTAGGTTCAAATTCACTCCCTATTGCTAACTCGATACTCCCTAAAAGTGTTTGTCTAACTAATTTAACTGACATTTCTTTGGACATTCCAATATTAATTCCAGCGTTTATTAAAGCATCCATAAACAAAAACATATATGCTGGTCCACTACCACTTAATGCAGTAGACATATCTATCAAATCTTCATCCTCTACGTACAACTCTTCTCCCAAAACACCAAGAATTTTTTTGCTAAAAGATAAAGTTACAGAAGGTACGCTTTTGGAACTCGTCCAAACAGTCATTCCTTTTTTTATTTGAGCTGGAGTATTAGGCATCACTCTAATAATTGAATCAACTCCTAAGCCTTCTTGAAGAATTTCAGTTTTTACACCTGCAACAATAGACAAAAAAGTTTTATCAAGAATAGAATTTCCTTTTAACTCTATCATTACTTCTTTAATATTTTGTGGTTTGATCGCTAGAATAACAATATCGCTTTTATTTACAACCTCTATATTAGATTCAACACCAAAAACATTTAACGTTTTATTCAGGTACTCTAACCTTTGACTATCCAAATCACTTACAAATAAATTCTCAGGTTTGACCAGAGAAACATCTAATATACCTTTCATAATAGCTTCAGCCATTACTCCTCCTCCAATAAATCCAATCTTCATTAGAATCTCCTGAAATAAATAATCAATTAATATATCTTAGATTTGACGATTAAATTAATCGCAGTTTTTATAGCCTCCAACATGCTTGTATGCTGTGCTACACCTTTCCCAGCAATATCAAACGCAGTTCCATGGTCTACTGAAGTCCTGATAAATGGCAAACCTAAATTCACACTAATACTTTTTTCCCAATTATACACTTTAATAGGTATGTGACCTTGATCATGATACATTGCAAGAACAACATCAAATTCTGATTGAATTGCCCTATAAAATATGCTATCAGCTGGAACAGGACCAAAAGCAGAAATTCCCATTTCTTGCGCTGCATTAACTGCAGGCAAAATATGTTTTTCTTCCTCATCTCCTATTAAACCCCCATCTCCAGCATGTGGATTTAAAGCACAAACTCCAATTTTAGGTTCCTTAAAGCCCCATTTCTGAAAATGAGTATTTGTCAAAATGATTTTATTTAAAACATTTTCTTTAGTTACATATCCACAGGCATTCTTTAGAGACTTGTGAGTTGTTAAGTGAACTACTCTTAAATTTTCAGCAATCAACATTGTTGCCACTTCTTTTGAGTTAGATTGAGACTGAAAAATTTCCATGTGTCCTATATCTTCAAAACCAGCTAATCTACAAGACTCTTTATTAATCGGAGCAGTTACGATAGCTGAAACTTCACCATCAATAGCAAATTGTCCAGCTTTCAAAACATATTCAACAGAAGCTTGTCCTGCTTCAGGAGAAACTTCGCCTATTTTAAAATCATCTTTTTTAAGATCATCTACTTCAAAAACATTGATCAAACCAGAATCAAATGAAATATCTCTAATATTTTTTACAGGAAATATTTTTTTATTTCCTTGAGGATACGAATCCATAGCGTTTTGAGCAGAAAGAATATTTCCAAATAAGAGTAGCGTACAATTCTCAGGGACTTGAACTTCTGACATAGCTTTTATACAAACTTCTGGTCCAATTCCTGCTGGATCACCCATTGTTACAGCAATCAAATGGTTATTATCAATATTGCCCTCTAAGTTCATATGTATACCAATACAATCCGAACAACAAAACTATTTTTAGAATTTCTTCTAATCACACATTCTTTTTTATTCGCATTTATTATATCCACAATCTGCACAACGCAAACACCCCTCCTGGTGGACTAAAACACCAATAGAACAATCCGGACAAGCAAGTTTTTTAACTAAAACTTCTTCACTAGATTCAGATTCTTTAATTACTTCTTCTGTGCTATCTCCGACGAACAATCCAAGCTGTTCAACATCAGATGAAGTATTAACATCTATTGAATTGTTTTTTAATAAATGACGACTTAAAACTTGTGCTACTGCATCCGGAGTTGATCTCACTAAAGAACCTTTATCCCAAATTGGTTCATCTGTAATCCCTTGCAAATGCTGTATAATCTGACTAGGTTCAACTCCCGCTCTCAAAGACATAGTAGTTAATCTGGTTATAGCTTCAAGTTGCGCAGACTCAGTACTTCCTGCTTTACCTAAAGAGGCAAAAACTTCGAAAGGCTTGCCTTCCTCATTATAATTAATAGTGACAAATAGATTCCCATGAGCAGTTCTAACTCGCTCAGTAACACCTGAAAGTACTTTAGGCCTTTGTCTTTCTGTGAGCATCTCTGATTTCAAATTAGTATTATCAGTACTTTCAACATTATTTTCTTCTGATGAATCTTTTTCTTTTCCTGCAGTCAAAACTTCAGCGTCACGACTACCGGCCCTGTAAACTGTTATACCTTTACAACTTAACTCCCAAGCTAAAAGATATGCACTACGTACATCATCATCTGAAGCAGAATTTGGGAAATTAATTGTTTTAGAAATGGCTGAGTCTACACTTTCCTGGAATACTGCTTGCATTCGAACATGCATTTCAGGAGAAATATCTGAAGAAGTAACAAATAACCTTTTAGCCCAATCTGGAACATCATCTCTTTCTTGTAATGACCCGCCATCTGCTAAATAATTTAATAATTCTTGACTATAAAAACCTCCCTCTTTTGCAACTTTCTCAAACCCTTTATCAACATATAATAAACTTTCACCACCCAATATATTATGCTTGTGGTAGCATAGTGCAAACAGAGGTTCTATACCGCTAGAACATCCTGCTATCATTGATATGGTACCTGTGGGAGCAACAGTTAAACGACATGCGTTTCTTACTTCAAAACCGTCAGTAGAATCATATTTACTTCCTTCGAAAGCAGGGAAAACGCCTCTCTCAGATGCTAAAGTTTTAGACATCTCATCAGATTCACTACGAATAAATTTCATTAACTTTCTACCCAAAGATAATCCTTCTTCGGAATCATAAGGAACATTTAATTGAACCAACATATCAGCAAAACCCATAACTCCTAAACCAATTTTGCGAGTAGATTTTGTCATATTTTCAATCTTATCAACAGAATATACATTTGCATCAATAACATTATCTAGAAATCTGGTTGAAACATGAACAACTTCCTTAAGTCTATCCCAGTCTAAAGATTTAACATCGCTATCTTCTATTACAAACTTCGTTAAATTTATAGAACCTAGATTACAAGATTCATATGGTAATAAAGGTTGCTCTCCACATGGATTTGTCGCTGTCATTTTACCTATATTCAAAGTAGGATTATCAGCATTTACTTTATCTAAAAATATTACACCTGGCTCTCCATTACGCCAAGCACCTTCAATTACTTTGTCAAAAACTAAGCTTGCCTCAATTTTATCAACAACTTCACCTGATTCAGGATCACGTAACTCATAAGAAGTCCCGTTCTTTACGGCATTCATAAATTCATCAGAAACTCCAACAGAAATATTGAAATTATGTATTTGACCTTCTTCTTGTTTACACTCAATAAATTCTAAAATATCAGGATGATGCACATCCATGACTGCCATGTTAGCTCCATCTCTCTTACCACCCTGAGTAACCAACGTTGATACTGAAGATAAATGTCGCAAAACAGAAACAGGTCCACAAGCTTGCCCATGAGTAGTAGATATAGGATTACCTTTAGGTCTAATTTTTGACAACGCAAAACCTGTGCCACCACCATACTTTTGAACCATGGCAGTTTCCTTTGCGGTAGTCATAATATCTTCCATGCTATCATCTAATCCCATTACGAAACATGCAGATAGGGTACCTGCGCCAGTTCCTGCATTCATAATTGTTGGAGAATTTGGAACAAACTCTAAGGTGTGCATTATTTCATAAAAACGACCTTGCCAATAACTAAAATCCCCCGTGTCACCATACAAATTTTCTGGCTCAGCAATTGCACTAGCTACCCTTTCAAACATCTTTTCAGGAGTTTCAATAATCTCTCCATCAGAATTCTTTCTTAAATATCGTTTTTCCAAGACTATCCTGGAATTTTCTGTCAAATCCATTTTGGCGGAATTCAGATGGTCTTTTGTGTACATTGCTATCTCCTTACTCTTCATCTATATTAACGGGCTTATTAAAACCTAATTCTAATAAATTAAACAGCCCATTTTACATTTAAATTATTAACATTTTTCAAGAAGCCGGGATAGATTCCTTCCTCGGTCTTCCACGACGTCTATTACCCTTCTTACCTAATGAAGTATCTGGTAAAAATGAAAGCTGATTTTCCATTTCTGGATCAACAGGCTGTGGATCCAATAAAGCATCTATTTCATTTTTAAATGTTTCAATATCCTGAAAACTTCTATAAACACTAGCGTATCTAATATAAGCTACTCTATCCAATTTACGTAAATGATCCATAACCATATCTCCGATAATTTTCGAAGAAATTTCAGATCTTCCAGAATTCATTATTTCTGTTTCTATTTCTTTGCTAATTTTTTCAACTGCCTTTACAGGTAATGGACGTTTAGCACAAGCATTAAATAAACTTCCCAATAATTTCTGCGTATTTAACTCTTCTCTACGTTGGTCTTTCTTAACTACTTGAAAAATTCTTGTTTGCACTCGTTCATAAGTAGTAAATCTTCTCAAACAAACTGAACACTCTCGACGTCTACGAATCTCATCTCCTGAATCTCTAGAATCAACAACTCTAATATCTTCATGCCTACAATAAGGACAAATCAACTTGAACATCCAAAGGTTTAAATTAAGAAAGACACATACAACAGTTCGTATAGCAATATGACAATACCACTATATATTGTGTGCGTCAACAGATTTCAAGTGGAGTTTTTATTATATTTATTTTGAAATTTACAAAAGTAAAAAAATAAAACAAAATGAACTTTTGTACCAATACTAAAATATTAGGGAATTCAGTTTGACAAAAAGAAAACTATGAACCTTCTTTAATTCTTGCTTTCTTACCAGATAGACCTCTCAAATAGCCCAATCTGGCTCTGCGAACTTTACCTTTTTTAACTACTTCAAGAGATTTGATTAGAGGAGAATAGGTTAAAAATGTACGTTCAACACCAACATCGTTTGAAACTCTACGTAAAGTAAAGGAAGATCCATGTCCATTACCTCGTTTGCGAATTACAACACCTTGAAAGGCCTGCTCTCTTTCACGTTCGCCTTCTTTAATTGTTATATTGACACGAACAGTGTCGCCAGAACTAAAATCCTGGATATTGGAATTATTTTCTAAAACTAATAAACCATGAGCATCCAAATTAAATCTCCCAAAAAACACAATAACATAATGGATAAACTTGATGATCTTATTCATGAATTAAATAAGTATCTATAATTATGAACTGAATCAGCGAATCACGCAAGAAGTATAACTGTTTTAAATAGAGTTATTGGGAGTTATTAGGTTTATCTCTCTTAGATTTAATAGAATCTATTATTTTTTGATCATCTGGAGTTAAGTTAATATCTTTAATCAAATCTGGCCTCTCTAAAAAAGTTTTCAATATTGACTCACGGCGTTGCCATTTCAATATTTCCTTATGATTTCCTGAAAGTAACTTACCAGGTACTTCCCATTCACGAAATTTAGATGGCCTAGTATATTGAGGATGCTGCAATAGTCCACTAGTAAAAGAATCTTTTTCTACCGACTCTTTCGAACCAACTACTCCATCGATCAATCTCGAAACAGACTCTATAATTGACATTGCTGCAACTTCACCTCCAGACAGAATAAAATCTCCCACGCTAATTTCTTCAGTTGCAAGATATTTGTTAACTCTATGATCTATACCTCCATAACGTCCACAAATTAGAATAAGAGATTTTTTTTGAGATAACTCCTCTACCAATTTTTGATCCAACTTCTTACCTTGTGGACTAAGTAGAATCACCGGCATATCATTAGAACCAATTCCAGAAAAATTATTTTTGATTGACTCAACACCTTTAAAAATTGGATCAGGTTTCATTATCATCCCAGAGCCTCCACCAAATGAATAATCATCTATATTCTTATTTTTATCATCTGAAAAATCTCTGATATCATGCCTGTGTATTGCAATTTTGTTTTTTTCAATTGCTTTTTTTAAAATTCCAGTTTCAACAAAACTAGAAAATATTTCTGGAAAAATTGTTAAAATATGAAATATCATTTTTTAGAAAATATTATTGATGTTCTGTACGGCCGCTTAACATTTCCACTGCATGTCCAATAACAGAAATTACTGAATTCAAACATTCGGAAACAGCTTTTGGACTCCCTGGTAAATTCACAATCAAACAATTCCCTCTCAAACCAGAAATTCCTCTACTAAGTATTGAAGTATCTGCATTTTTTCTAGTTTCAATTCTCATAGCTTCAGAAATCCCGGGAACTTCCAAATCTAAGATTTTTTTTGTAGCTTCAGGAGTACAATCTCTTGGGCCTAATCCTGTTCCACCAGTAGTTAAAATAACATTAATTTTTTCATCATCCGATAATTGAATCAATTTACTTCGTATTTCTTCTTGATTATCGGGAACTATACCTCTGTAGACTTCTTGAAACCCATGAGTTTTGATATTTTTACTCACCATATCTCCACTAACATCTTGATTGGAACCAGAATATCTTGAATCACTTATTGTCAATATTGCAACTGAAACCACTAAAAATCACCTATAAACTTAAAAAGTTTTTAAACAGTTTTTTAAAAAAGTCAAAAACTAGATATAAAATTACCTTGCGCTGAATACAAAATATCTGTCAAACTTCATACATCCAACACAGTGTATCACGTTTAGTATGACTGTGTTTCGTGGCAAAAAGTAACAAAATAGCAATAAATATTGATCAAGAGAGAGTGATTTGGCTGGAGCTATCAAAGTAGAACATGTTCCAGTGATGAAAAATGAGATTGGTTTAGGTCTGGAGATTGTTAAAAACGGCATTTATTTGGACTGTACAATTGGAGAAGGCGGACATGCTTTACATTTATTACAATCAAAAAATTCTCCAAAACAAGTTTTAGGAATCGATCTTGACAAATTTATACTTAAAACCACAAAAGAAAGGCTTGAAAATTATAAGGATAAGGTTTGTTTATCACATGGCAATTTCGCTAATTTAAAAACAATTATTGGCAAAATGGGCTATGAGAAAGTGAACGGAGTTTTATTTGATCTAGGATTATCCTCTTTTCAAATTGAAAAACCAGATAGAGGATTCAGTTTTTCAAAAACTGAAAAATTAGATATGAGATTTAATACAAACCAAATCATAGATGCTGAAAAAATTGTTAATAATTATCCAGAATCTAATCTAAGAGAGATTATCTTGAAGTTCGGGGAGGAACCAAGAGCAAATAAAATAGCCAAATCTATAGTCCAAAATAGACCAATCAAAGATACGTATACACTCTCTAAAATAATCATTAAAGCAATCGGAAAACAAAATAATAGAAAGGGGATTCATCCAGCAACCAAGTCATTCCAAGCAATCAGGATAGAGGTGAATAAAGAATTTCAAAACATCCAAGAAGGCTTAAACCAAGCGATGGATGTACTTGAAAAATCTGGAAGACTTGCTGTGATTAGCTACCATTCTCTAGAAGACAGAATAGTTAAAAATATCCTTAGAAATGCTTCAAAACAATGTGTTTGTCCCGATCAAATACCTGAATGTATTTGTGAACACAAGGCATCTATGAAAGTCATTTCAAATAAAATTATAAAACCAACTGAAAGTGAAATAAAAGAAAACCCAAGAAGTAGAAGCGCCAAATTACGCTTAGCTGAAAAACTTTGAAATAAAATTACTGGAGTAATCAAGATGCAAAAATACAACAACATAATCAACGCAATTGACGTTGGAACATCTAAAGTATGCATCTTAAGTGCTGAACAAATCTCTGAAAATCACACAAAAATCATAGGATTTAGCAGCACTGATTCTAACGGTCTAAGCAAAGGTAATATATCAGATCAAGAATCGATCACATTGGCTGTTGCTAAAGTGAAATCTGATGTAGAGAAAATGACAGGGATTCCTATAACAAATGCTTACTCAAATATTTCAGGCTCTCACCTAGAAATAAAATCGATGTCTAATTCACATGGCAATAAACTCGAAAATAAAATTATCACTTCTGAAGACCTCGACTTATACGAAAAAAACATAGAACAAAAGCATAAAATATTAGACCAAAAAAGAGCTGTCTTTGAACATTTAAATACAAAGTATAGGCTCGACAATTCTTTTGAAATTAAAGATCCGACTGGAATGCACCGAAGTAACATGGAATTCGTTTATAGGGTCGTAACCGGAGAAATCAATCTAATCGACAAACTAGAAGGATCTATTAAAGATACAGGAATTAACACACTCCATTTCGCAAGTAACATTTCTTCTAGTGGAGAATCGACTTTGATTGAATCAGAAAAACTTGGCCAAACAGTAGTTATTGATATAGGAGCAGGAGTTACAGACATAGGTGTTTTTAATTCTGGAGATTTAAATTATCTGAAAATTATTCCAATCGGAGGAATAAATTTCAGCAAAGATATAGCTTTCGTAACAGGTATTTCACTCAAAAATGCTGAAGAATTGAAATTAAAATACGGATCTGCCCAATGGGATGCATCCAACTCTGACACCGTAGATTCAATCAGTGAAGAAACTGGAGAAACAATACAAATTGATATCAAAGATATAGCTTTATTAACCAGAGAAAGAGCTACAGAATTATGCCAATTATTACGAATTTCATTAGAAAATATATGTGAAGAAAAGGACGATATTCAATTTGTACTAACAGGTGGTGGCTCAAATCTTCCAGGATTATCCAACCTTATATCCAAACATTTCTGTGCACCAGTAAGAATCGCAAAACCTTATATAGAAAGTACCAAATTTCAAGATATCTTGAATAATCAAATATATTCTACCTTGATAGGGACTCTACGTTTAGCAAGCGAAAATACAGCATCAAATTCATTTAATTTAAACCAATCAGAAAATTTACAATTTTCAAAAAACATTTTTAGTAAATTATTGTCTTAAAAATTTAAACTAATTATTAAAAGGGAGTAAGAGATAATGGTGATAAACAACCCGGAGCCAAATAAACAAGCAAAAATAAAAGTGGTCGGTGTAGGCGGTGGAGGATCTAACGCAGTTTCAAGGATGTACAAAGAAAGAATCCCTGGAATTGAATATCATGTAGTCAATACAGATACTCAAGCACTTATAACTTCTGATGTTCAAATGAGAACCAGTATAGGAGATATACTTACTCAAGGTAAGGGTGTTGGTGGCAATCCTGAAATTGGCATGAAAGCTGCTGAAGAAAGTAAAGAAGAACTTGCAGAAACTTTCAGTGAATGTGATATGGTTTTCGTTGCTGCAGGAATGGGTGGCGGCACTGGTACTGGAGCAGCACCTGTAATTGCAGAAGTAGTAAAGAATACCGGAGCATTAACTGTGGGAGTAGTTACAACTCCATTCTCATTCGAAGGTACCAGAAGAATGAAAAATGCTGAAGAAGGAATTCAAAAATTAGCAAAACATGTTGATACACTTCTAATTATCCCTAATGATAGATTACAAGTAGTTTGTAAAGAAGAAATGACAACCTCTAACGCATTTAAAATGGCTGATGATGTACTTCGTCTTGGAGTTCAATCTATAGCAGAATTAATTACTGTTCCTGGAGAAATTAACTTAGATTTTGCTGATGTACAATCTATAATGAAAGATGCCGGGCCTGCATGGATGTCAATTGGTTATGGAGTCGGAGAAAACAGATCAAGAGATGCTGCACATCAAGCTATATCAAACCCTTTGCTAGAAGTATCAATTGATGGAGCTACTGGTGTACTTTTTAATATTACCGGAGGCAGCGATTTGAAACTTTCAGAACTTCATGAAGCAGCAGAAGTTCTTCAAGAGGTAGTTGATCCTAATTGTAACATCATCTTTGGAATGACAACTGATCCAAGAATGGAAAATGAAATTAAATTAACAGTCATTGCCACAGGTTTTACAGCTGCAGGGAACCCTATAAGTGATGATTATGACAACGATTTACAAGAATTACTTGAAACTGCTGATGAAGAAAGTGACCAAGAAAAACAATTGAAATTAAGTGACATTGATTTGCCACCATTTCTACGAAGAATTTCTCGGTATCGCAACCAAACTTCTTCCACAAAATAAGCTTTAAATTTAGCTCTTATTCCTTATAATGGAAATGAGTTGCATTAATGCAGCCCATTTCCATTATTAATTTTGCAAATATATATATAAAAATTTACAAAATTAATCCAATGATTGTGCTAGGATTGACGAATCATTAGCAATTGTTAGATGAGGAGGTTCATGACAAAGCATAATCATTTTAGCTATGCTGAAGTAGCGGTCGATTGCTTCACGCCTACCAATCAACTTTTCACTTATTCAATCCCTCGCAAAGTAATAGCTCGAAAAGGCGATTTAGTCAAAGTTGAATTTAAAAACAGAATTCTATTTGGAATAATATTTGAAATAAAAACTACTAAACCAAACATTCCTGAAATTAAAAACATTATTCAAGTAATAGATGGTTTCCCAAGACTCACTCAAAATCAATTGCAATTATCAAAATGGATAAGTGATTATTACCATTCATCTATTTTTAAAGCGTCCTCTCTTTTGTTCCCATCAAATCAAAATACGAAACTTCAAAAATTATATTTTGCACCAAAATCATCTCCCCCTAACATTGATTCAGATTTAGAAAAATATATATATATGGAAATAATCAAAACACCAGGTTTAACTCAAGAAAAAATTGAAAATAAACATGGAAAGATTGCTCGAAATATTTTAAAAGACTTAATAGAAAAGGATCTGATTTTTTTAAAAGAAAAATTCTCGTTACCAAATAATGGGGGAAAAATTGAACTGATAAAATTATCAAAAAATTTTGAATTCAAAGAACAATCTAAATATTTGACAAAAAATTCCCACAAGCAAAAAAAACTAATTGAATTCATGTTGAATTCCCCAGGATCAAAAACAAATTCATCGTTGAGAACACATTTTGGTAGTTCGCCTATAAATAGTTTAATCAAAAAAAATATCTTAATTAAATATTCTGCTACTCCTTCAAGAAAAATCCTCGTTAAACAGCATAATGAAGACATCCAAGAACTCAATGAAACTGAAAAAAAAATATCTCAAATAATCTCAAATTCAATTGAAGCAAACCAAAAAAACAAAAAAATATTTCTCTACAAAAACGGATCAACAAATAGAAAAATTCAAATTTATATAGAAGCAATACGAAATTGTCTTAATCAGCAAAAAGCAGTAAAAATATTGGCCCCGGAAATAAGTGTCGCAAATGAATTATTCAAACAAATAAATCAATACTTTTCAAAAGAAACAATATTATTCAATAGTAATATGTCTGCATCAAAAAAAAATTCTCTATGGTGGGAAATTCGACAAGGTTATTATCCAATAATAATTGGAACTCAAAATAGTATATTTCTTCCAGCACCTAAAATCGGGTTGATAATACTAGATGAAGAACATGAAGATTCGTACAAAAACATAGATTCCAACCCTAAATTTGACACTAGAAAAGTTGCAGAAAAACTATCAGAACTAAATAATTTCACTCTGATATTATCAAGTTCCACACCTAGAGTTGAATCATTTTTAAAAAGTAATTTCAAAAAATATGAATTATTAGAAGAAGATTCAATTGATATAAAACACAGAAAAAACAGATTCCATGTGATCAATCTAAACGATGAACTTAAAAGCGGAAATCGTTCCCCCATCAGCAAAGAATTACTTTCGGATATTACTTCGTGCGTTGATAACAAGACACAAGGAATGTTGTTCCTAAATCAGAGAGGATCTCACCCTCATGTATTTTGTGAAACATGTAAATTTATTCCAATTTGCAATAAATGTAACATCCCAATAAATTTTCACAATGATATTAAAATGTTGTTATGCCATAATTGTGGAGAACAACAAAACCCTCTTAAAAACTGCCCCAATTGCTCAAATCAAAACTTATTATATAGAGGATTAGGAACAAAAAAACTTTGCGAAATGATTCAATCAAAATTTCCTGAAACAAAAATTTTACGACTAGATAAAGACTCCACTCCAACTCCAGATGCAAAAATCAAAACTTTAGATTCATTTCAAAACGGAAACGCACAATTCTTGATAGGAACAGACATGGTACCTAAAGGCTTAACTTTCCCAAATGTGAGTTTAATCGGCATGATAATTGGAGAAACAGGCATGCACTCATCAAATTTCAGATCAACAGAAAAGATTTTTCAAAGAATTTATAATTTATCTAAAATAGCTTCCAAATCTAAAATCATTATTCAAACTTACAAGCCTAATTTTTACCCTATTACAAATGGTTCATCTCAAAATTATTTGGGATTTTTTAAGAAAGAAATTCTGTTTCGAAAAACTCAAAACCTACCACCTTATTCAAATATAATACGATTAATTTACTCCAACAAAAATGAACAATCTTGCTCATATGAATCTAAAAAAATATTTTCAGAGTTACTAAACATCCGAAATATTCTAAATTTACAAAATATTGAAGTCCGTGGACCAACACCAACCTTTCCTGCAAAAGATAAAGATTCATATAAATTCCAAATTCATATTAGAGGAAAACACCCTCATGTGTTGATTCAAAACATAAAATTAAAAAAAGACTGGGTTGTAGATGTTGACCCTGTAGGAATTTAAATTTCTGGAGAAAAATATGCAATTCATATGTAATAAATGTGATTTAAGAATGCTTAGCCAAGGAGCAAACAACCCCGGCAAAGGATACATGGAAATTAAATTTTTATGTCCTAAATGCAAAAATATTTGTAAATTCCTAGCTAATCCAGGTGAAGTAGGTCTAATCAAAGCATTTAATAACTGGGAAAAAGGACAGGAATTACACAAAACGATTTATAACATAGTTCTTGAAAATTTATCCCATGAAATTCATCAAATGATTCCTGCAGATAAATCTATTCAACCTATCATAATTGAAGATATTAATTGGCAATATGAAAAATCTAATTGGGTAAAAATAAACACTGAAAAATTAAGTGAACACAAAAACAAAAAAATTAGAAGTTTAAACATAGGAAAGTTTCCAGTCACTCAAGCCCAATGGAGTCACATCATGGGGCCAAAAACATTAAAGACCAAATTGAACCAAAATCATCCAAAATTAAAAACACCAATGGTAAATATTTCATGGAACGATTGCCAAAAATTTGTTAAAACATTAAACTCTTATTCTGAAAAACATCAATTCAGGCTACCAACAGAAGCTGAATGGGAATATACTTGTAAAGCAGATACAAAATCAACTTGGTCGTTTGGTAACAATCGCAATGAAATTCCAAAATATGCTTGGTATATCGATAGCAATTCTTCTTTTGAAAATCAAACTCCAACCGAATTAGGATTAAAGCCTCCTAATCCTTGGGGAGTTTTCGATATGCTTGGAAATATATTTGAATGGTGCCAAGATTTATATAGTACGGAAAACTTTAATGATAAACTGAATCAAAAAGAATTGTTAAACTCTGAAATTAAAAAAACATCTTCAAGAGTTGTAAAAGGTGGATATTTCAGATATTTCCCCGGATCAATAAGAACAGACTCTAGAAGCGCTAGGTTATCTACAGACCAACAACCATCAATTGGTTTGAGATTAATAAAAACTTTGTAAAATATCACCAAAATTAATCCTAAGGAATCCAATTGGACCTTCATTTCAAAATCGCAACATTTTATCAATTCAAATCATTAAATAACTTGACCCAATTTTCTAAATTATTAAAATCTTTCTGTAAAAAAAATGAAATACTAGGCTCAATTATAATAGCTAAAGAAGGAATCAACGGAACAATAGCAGCCTTGCCAAATTCAATTGATAAATTCGTCAATTATCTTGAAAAACTTCAATTTGAAAACTTAAATATTAAGTATTCAAAAACTTCCAAAATGCCATTTTACAGGAATAAAATTAAGATCAAAAAAGAAATAGTCACATTCTTAAATACCCCCATCAATCCCGAAAAACAAAAAGCTGAATATGTAAATGCAAAACAATGGAATGAGATGATTAATGATACAGATATAATTACTATAGATGTTAGAAACGAATACGAAACCAAAATAGGCACCTTTAAAAACGCAATCACACCTAACACAGAATCATTTGTTGATTTTAAAAAATTCATTACTGAAAAACTAAGTGAACATAAAAACAAAAAAATTGCTATGTACTGTACTGGTGGTATTCGCTGCGAAAAAGCGTCTTATTACATGAAAGAAATTGGATTTAACAATATTTTTCAATTAGAAGGAGGAATATTAAAATATATTGAAGATACACCAGAAACTGAATCACTCTGGGATGGAGAATGCTTTGTATTTGATAACCGCGTGACAGTAAACTCAAAACTAGAAAAAGGTACATATGACCTATGCCATGGATGCAACGAGCCAATATCAAAAGCTGATCAAGAATCTATTAAATTTGAAAAAGATGTATCTTGTCCAAATTGTTATGAAGAAGCAACTGAAAATAAAAAAAATAAATCAAGAGAACGTTCAAAACAAATATCTTTGTCACAAAAACGTAAAACTCCAAACGTCTATTTACCAAAAGCCATTGAAGAGTACTATTAGCAAAAAAACTAAACTCCTCTAACAAAGCCTCTCCCAAACGAGTGAACTCCACCAGTTAAATTTCCATCAGGCATTCTTTTTATAGCTGCTGGAGTTGAAAAATTATGTGCAAATACTCCATCTGAAAAATCAAACTCGTTGCCAATTAAACTCAATTCCTTTACCAATGATTCATCATATCTAGAGTCAAGTAATGTTTTAGGATTACTACAATCTACCCTAGGTGAATCAACAGCTTCCTGAGCGCTAATATCAGAGTCTAGCATTTTAATAATTAACTGACTAACACAATTAGTTATCTTCCTTCCACCTGCTGCTCCTAATGCTAATTTAACACCTTTTTTATCCAAAACTAAACCAGGGCTCATATTATTCAATGGAAATTTACCGGGCATCACAGAATTAACTCTTCCAGGTAAGGGATCAAACCACATCATTCCATTATTCATAATTACACCCGTACTTTTAGGAATTATTCCAGAACCAAATCCTCCCATAAGAGTATTTGTCAGAGATACCGCATTACTAAATTTATCATAAACACATAAATGTGTAGTTCCTAAATCAAAAGAAGGATAACTCCCCAGGATAGATTCACCTTTTTGTTTTACATCATATTCCCAAGGATTTCCAGATTTAGAATCTTCATAATTGACACTAGCATCTCTTGCACGTTCAAAGATATATTTGTCTGAAATCATCCCGTCCCAAGGAACATCAACAAAATCAGGATCTCCAACATATTCAAATCTATCCAAATAAGCCATTTTTGCTGCTGATATGTAAGAATTTAATTTCCCAGAAAAAGATTTTGTTTTTCTAATAGCCTCATAAAATTTCAACGTCATTGCGGTAGTTAAACCTCCACTAGCAAACGGAGGGACTCGAACCACATTATCAGAATATTTAATTTCTAAGCCTTTATCCCAATTAAATGATTGGTAAGAAGACATATCTTTGGAATTTAAAAATCCTCCATCTTGTTGAATTTCATTGATTATAGACTTAGCAATATCTCCTTTATAAAATTCATCTACACCATTCCTGCTTATATGTTCTAAAGTATCAGCAAGGTCTGGCTGCTTAAACAAAATTCCACTCTTAGGCATTTCTCCATCTGGAAGAAATGTTTTAGCTAACTCGCTATATCTTGTGAATTTTCCAGAATACAAACCTATAGCATATAAATCGTACCATTCTGGATAAAATCCATCCCTAGCAAGTTTAATAGCCGGAGCCATTAATTCTTTCATGGGGATTGTTCCAAACATCTGATGCGATAAAAACAGACCAGAAATAGCTCCTGGAATAGCAATCGATTTATAGCCTTCAAGATTATCGTTATTTTGTACACCATGCCATTGAAAACCTCCTACACCACCTTTTTCATCAACCAATTTATATGAATCTGTATTGGCAGAACCAGAACCACGCATAGGAAATCCTATAACTCCACCTTTTTCAGACATTTCATAAACTAGATATCCACCTCCACCAATACCAGAAGATGCAGGCTGAACAACTCCTACAGCTAAACATGAAGCAATTGCCGCATCAATTGCATTTCCTCCAGATATTAAAACATCGGCACCAACATCAGTAGCCTCTTTATGATGAGTGACTACCATTCCGTTCTTAGAAGCTTTATCTTGTTGTCTCAATTGGGACATAAAATTTCCTCAAACTAAAATTCAAAGTTACTCATTGAGCTTAATTGCCTTGCTCCACGTCCATCCTTCTTCTCCTGTATCATTAATCCTGATTTTAGTTAAACTTACAGAATACCTTTTAGGTGATCCGTCTCCATCTTCCTGAAATTGTGAAAAAATACACCTAGCTTCTTCCAACACAGTAACTGAAATTCCAATTTTCAACTCACTAGGCTCCCCTTGAACAACGCAAAATTCATCTTGTTGAGTCCCTCCTCCTCCTCCTACTCCTCTAAATTTAATCATTTGGTATTCAAATGATTGCCAAAGTTTCATAGGCAACTCAACTTCACGATCTAAAGCTTTATTTCTAGACGATCCTCCTCTATCTTGATTCGCCAAACGACTGGTTGGGTTAACTATTACAATAGGTTTTTTAGTAATAGCAGGCAGATTGCTTTCAGAAGAATCATTTGAAGAACATGCAAAATTTAATCCAATACATAACGACAAAACGAAAAACATCAAAAACTTCATGATAATTAATCCTTTCTATATTCTATAAATTAAGACAGCGAAATAATAACAGCCCCGACCAATATGCTTCCAACACCAAGAACCTTGATATAACTAATTTTTTCTCTTAAAGCAATATAGCCTAACAAAACTCCGAAAGCTACACCAATTTCTCTAAAAGGCGCCACATAGCTTACTTGGCTAAGTGTATATGCTTGCAAAACTAAAATATATGCAAAACAACTACAAATTCCACCAATGAGGAATAATTTCCAACTAGAATACATTTCTGTTTTAATGCTAGATAAGTTATATTCTTTTCTCCAAATTAAAAAAATTACACCAAAAATCCCCCCTCCAAAAACAAAATTCATATACAACAATGGATTCATTAAAGAAACTGCAACACTATCAATTATTGAATATGTCGATATAACTAAGCCAGTACCTAAAGAAAACATTAATCCTCTTGAAATATTTTTTTGAAACATATCCAAAAATGAAAAAAGCTGTTTCAAACTACCTAAACTACCTTTATCAAAAACACCAACCAACATAACTCCTATTAAAATAAGTAATATCCCAAATATACCTTGAATTGAAACAATATCACCTGTAAAAATGCTAGCTAAAATTGGTACCCCCGCCAACCCAATGCCTCTTGCAATCGGATATACTGAAGAAAGATCACTATATCTATAAGCTTTGCCTAATAAAACAAAATATATCGCATGAATTACAACAGTAGAAATCATATAGGGCCATGCTCTTGAATCTATACTTTCAACTACACCAAATAAAAAAGAAATACCTATATTAATTGCAAGAGAAAAAAAGCTTAAACCAATCACTGAAAAACTTGGATTATCAGATCGTTTAACTAAAAAATTCCAAGAAGAATGTGCAAAGGCAGAAAATAAAACTAAAATGATTGCATAATTACTCAAATTTTGAACTCATAAAAACTAATGAAATTTCCCATCAAATTTTACTAAAGATTATTCATCAAATATATATTATGTCTGCACATCTACTTTAAAGAAGTATATTTATATAAACTAAAGGTGTTATATTAATTAATTATGGGTTGCCAAGAAAAAAAAAGATTTAAATCAAAAAAAATGGTGGAAACTTTTATAGATCAATTTAACAAAGATCCATTGGTCAAAGAAACCCTAGTTTCATATTGGTGTCAAAGACATGACGGTTGGCATGTTTCTAGAGAAAGCAATAAAAGACCTCTAAAATGGTATGAAATTTTAGAACAATTGAAAAAAAAGATTCCTTAAAAAACACAACATCACATGCATTCAGATAAAATAAAAGAAATAGATAACTCATTTTTATCAAAAAAAATGCTGTTAATCACTCTGACTTTTGGGCACACAATTGTTCATTGGTATCAAGGTTTGTTTTCATTAATTTTGCCATTTGTAAAATCGAGTTTATCTCTTTCAGACGTTCAAATTGGAGTTTTATCATCAATTAGGCAATCTTCAATGACTGGCTTAAACTTACCTTCAGGTTTTATAGCTGACTCATACAGGCGCTATACATCCTTAATTTTATTCAGCGCCATAATGTCTTTTGGAAGTGGATATTTTTTAATGGGTGTTACAAACTCATATTCTATAGCAATTTTAGCCTCTGCTGTAATAGGATTTGGTACAGCCTTATGGCATCCTGCAGGAATTGGAGCTCTTTCAATAACATATCCCAATAATCGTGGCACCGCTTTATCAATCCATGGTGTAGGAGCAAGTATAGGGGATTCTTTAGGACCAATAATTGTAGGTGCATTGTTCCTTCAATTCTCTTGGCAAAATATCATGATGCTACATTTCCCCGCATCAATCGTTGCTGGATTAATAATTTCTTTTAGTGTAATTAAAGCTTATCGATGGCAAAATGAAAAAAAAGAATTCAAAAATTATTTATCAGATATTAAAAAACTAGCTTCTAGTATTCAAACAATCAGTATTATGGCCTCTTATTCTTTCATATTGATGGGAAGACTTGTGATACAAACATTTCTTCCAATTTACATCAGCGAAACCTTAGGATATTCCTCATTTGTTCTAGGTATTTACCTAACTTTACTATATGTTCTAGGAATGATTTCACAACCAATTATGGGTGTAGCTTCAGATAAATATGGTAGAAAAATGGTTCTAGCTCCCAGTTACGGGTTATTATCATTATTGTACTTAGGGTTAATAATTTCTAACAACTCAATTCAACTTGGCATAGTAATTTCATCAATAGGTTTATTCTTTTACGCAGTTTCAAATATCGCAACTTCTGCAATCATGGATATAGCTGATAAAAATATCCAATCTAGTTCAATGGGTATCATGGGATTATTCAGTCAACCATTTACGTTAATAGCCCCAATTTTAGCAGGATTTTTTGTTCAAATCTCAAATATTCAATCAGCATTTTGGTTCGCAAGCATTGTCTCTTTAATTGCTTTCTTAACATTGTTACCTGTATCATTTACAAATCCTAATGAAAAATGACATTTGATATTAATATGATTAATAGAAGGTAATACTATGAACCTGAAAGTTAAGATAATTAGAACAGTTCAAATATGGACTCTTTTTCAAATACTTGCTTTATTAATAGGTTTATTTGTTATTAGCTGTTCATCATCAGATAGTAGTTCAGGTGCAGCAAAACCAGGCTCCGTTGTTCCTCCTTCGTTAGAAGTTGAACAATATGGAGATGGAGGTGGAAAAGGACCAAGAGTAGAACTACCTCTAAGATTATGGCCAGATTTTGAATACAGGAGATTAGTCCGGCAAGGCAAAGGTAAAGTAGAACACTGCTTCATTAAAGAAACTGACGGAACACCAATAGCTGTAGGTACTCAAGTAACTTTTATTGAAGATGCAAGTTGCTTTTATTCATATATAGAAATGGAAAATGGAGGACCTAGAAATTATCACGTCGGCCTAATGAAAATCAAAATAAATGAAACTGGCGAAATCGGATGGATTTGGGGTAATGCCGTGGAGTTAAATAATTAATTATTCTGTCCAATCAAAAAATATTCCCATCCACCCGCTGGTTCCTTCTCCAATTTTTTGATATAAATCATTTGCCATTTCTGGTTTTGCAACATGACTAATAAGATGATCTACTTTTAAATCTCCAGATTCGATCATACGCCATATTGCTACTCTGTCTCTTCGTTGAGTCCAGGCGTAATTTCTATGTGCATAATCAATCGTTCCATAAGATCCTCTGATATCTAATTCTCTTCTAAGTAAATCTACCTGAAGTCCAATTTCTGCTTTTCCGGGAGGGCTACCAACAAGACAAACTTTTCCTCTCATCGCAGCAGCTTCCATACAGTCTGCTAAAACGTTAGGGTTTCGATTAGAATGAAATACACATTGAGCTCCACCATTAGTGATTTCCTGAATAGCAGCAGCAGCATTCTCTTTTCCTGCATTAACTGTATGTGTAGCACCACTTTGACGTGCTAATTCTAATCTATCGTCATCCATATCTACTGCAATCACAGGATAAGCTCCGGAAATTTTTGCAAAAGATACTAATAATTGACCAACTACACCAACTCCAAAAACTGCTACTTTTTCATCTATCTGTAATTCACCTCGTCTAATACAATGTAAAGCAACATCACCCAGACGAGCCATCGCAGCTTGTTCATCTGTAATATCAAAATCAATATGTTGAATTTTTATAGGGTCACTTGGATTTAAATCAGGTTCTGTTACCCAATGTGAAGCATGATTACCATAAGTTAAAACACGATCACCTGGTTTAAAAGCAGACATAGATTTTCCTGCTTCAAGTACATGCCCGACTGTAGTGTATCCTGGTAATCTTCTCATATCTGCATCTGTAACAGGCAAACTATGCATTCCTGTTACATAGCCTTTTTCACTACCTGCACTGACTTGACTTTTAGAAACTTTAACTAAAACCTGACTATCACCTATCTCTGAAGTTTCAAAATCTTCTATTTCAATAGTTCTATTAACATCAGGTCCTTGATAAACGGAAACTAATCTTTTACCTTTAGGCATAACTTTTACTCCTATAAAAATCTTTACAAATCAATAGTTCTACCTGTGCTAGAGGATTCAATCGCAGCATCAATAACTTCTAAGACGTGTACTGCATCATCAATCGTTACTTTTGCTGGACGTTTTTCAATTGCAGCAATAAGAAAATCAGAAACAAAATTTCTACCTCCAACATCGCCATATGCTTCAGAATGAGGCATATTATTAAAATCAATTTGACGCAATCCACCACTTTCCCAATCAGGAGATATGCTCATCAAGGAGTATCCTTCTCCTTCAGATGGCTCGAGTCTCACATATCCATCTGCGCCCCTAATACCTATAAAAGTGTCATAAGCTGCAGATGAATACCCTGCGCTACTTGAAGGTAAATGATATCCACAATTAATTGTTCCTAGAACACCATTCTCAAATTTCACTACTAAGCCAGCCGTATCTTCTACTTCAATTTTTTCAGGATTTCGATTACCAACAATAGCCGTAACTGTTTTAATTTTCGAATCAATTAAATGGCATAGTAAATCAATGTAATGGCAACCTAACCATCCAAGAATTCCAGTTCCAGCCATATCCTTTTTAAAAATCCACATTTCTGGATCTCTATATCTAACTTGAGAAGTAACCATTCTAGCTTCCACCGTCATCAAATTACCTAAAGCACCACCATCTACGATCCTTTTGATATCTTGCATCGAAGGGCCAAATCTATTCTGAAACATTGTACCCATAGTGATCCCAAGTTCGTTAGCTTTCTTTGCAATTGGTTTTAAATCCTTAGACGTTAAAGCACCAGGCTTTTCAAATAACGCCCCTTTACCAGCATCCAAAGCAGCATCCAAAACTCCTGGACAAATATCTGGCCTAACACATACCAACAAAGCATCAATATCTTTATTAGAAAGAATTTCCGATAAATCAGTTGTCTTAGAAACAACTTTACTAGACAAACTAGCCATAGATTCCAAATCTTCATTTTCTAATCCACAAAGATATATTTGATCAACTTCATCAATCACATCTAAAGTTTTAATATGCATAGAACCATGAGGATGAGGTGTAGTTATATATCCTACTGAGATTTTATTTTTGTTAACCATTTTTGCTCCAAAACATTCCGATAAAATTTTCACATATCAATATTAATCGAAATTCTAACAGCAATAAGTTCAACAGCGCAATGGTAAAAGAACAACTTATCCCGAGACAATGATAAAGATAATTTAGTCATAAGCTGCGTTAGGGTGATCTCCCAAAATCCTTCTTTGACGAGGCGTTGCTTGATCAAGGATTACTTGATTAAATTGAAATTGATTCAAGTAAGGAGGAAACTTTTGTGCTATCATACGATTAGCATAATGAACCTGTAATAAATATCGATTTTGATTGCTTTTATTCGCAGTTCCACGGTGCCAAACATCACTTCTGAAAACAAGAACATCTCCTGCATCACACAAAATACTTTGTTCCTCTTGTCCATTCCAAGATGTATCGCCATTTGGCAATCGGCCAGACAAGTGTGATCCTGGAACAAATTTTGTTGGTCCTAAATCTTCAAACAAATCATCTAAATAATAATGTACCGTAGTAACTAATAAAGGCACCTTAACCCGAGAGTCTTTGATAACATCTTCTGGCAAAGGAAAGGGTAACCAATCACAATGAAGTTGCTGATCAGTACGTCCTGGTCCAGTAACCCAAGCTGTCATACCTATTATATGAAAATTTTCATATTCTAAATTTCTAGATCCAGCATGTACTTTATGGCCTACAGCAGAAGCAACAAAATCTATTATCTCTTTACGATCAACATAAGACAAAAAAATAGAATCCCTGTTAAAAACACACTTTATGTGTTTTTCAAAAAAATTACCTTCAGGATGAATCCCGTCTCTATCAAAACTTTCTTTAATCGGGGTTAATTTATCCATTGCATTTCTTAATTCCAAAATCTCCTGCTTACTTAAAACATTCTTGAAAAAAGCATATCCTAGATTGTTGAAAGATTTTAGTTGAGACTCATTATTTTTATATTCCTTAAGCAAAAAATCTGTCCCCATTTTTAAACTCCCTTAAATAAATATTTCAGGTTTTAAATCATGCCAATCAGTTGATTGTTCGAAAGCATTTGCCAAATTTAATACAACACCATCATTCATTGGAGAAGACATTAATTGAACTCCCACAGGTAATCCTTCAGAAATTCCACATGGAATCGAAATACTAGGAAGGCCTGCAATATTTGCAGGTTGAGTAAAAACATCATTTAAATACATCTGTAAAGGATCAATTACTTCACCCAATTTAAAAGCAACAGTAGGAGAAGTTGGAGTAATTAAAGCATCAACATTTTTAAAAACTTCGTTAAATTCTTCACGAATTATTGTTCTGATTTTTTGGGCTTTTAAGTAATATGCATCATAATATCCAGCTGACAAAGCATAGGTTCCAATCATAATCCTACGTTTCACTTCATCACCAAATCCACCTTGTCTAGTTGTTTCAATATCATCAAAAATATCTTCCAAATCTCCTTTAGAAGAAAATCCATATTTGACACCATCGTATCTCGCTAAATTAGCTGCAGCCTCAGAAGGAGCAATAATATAATAAACTGCAAGTGCATAATCTGTATGAGGCAAAGAAACTTCTTTGATCTCTACTCCTAATTTTTTAAACTGTTCAATCGCTTGAAAGACAGATTTTTTTACACCTTCCTCCATTCCATCTGGAAAATACTCCTTAGGAACGCCTAATTTCATACCAGAAATATTTGACTTCAAGTTCGAAATATAATCTTGAGAAACATTTTTTATAGATGTGGAGTCCTTAGGATCATATCCAGAAATCGCGTTCAAAACAATCGCAGAATCTTGGACATTTTTAGTAATTGGACCTATTTGATCTAAAGAACTAGCAAATGCAATTAGTCCAAATCTGCTCACAACTCCATAAGTTGGCTTCATTCCTACAACTCCACAGAAAGCTGCAGGTTGTCTAATTGAACCACCAGTATCAGACCCTAGTGAAAACAGACATTCATCTGCTGAAACTGCAGCTGCAGGACCTCCGCTAGAACCTCCAGGAACTCTTTTTAAATCCCAAGGATTAGCAGTGGAAGCATAATATGAGTTTTCTGTTGAAGAACCCATTGCAAACTCATCGAGATTTCCTTTTCCTAATAAAATTGCACCTTCAGAAAATAATCTATCAGCAACTGTACAATTATACGATGGAATGTAATTTTCCAACATCTTTGACGCACAAGTTGTTTTTATTCCAGCAGTTGACATATTATCCTTCAGCTGCATTGGAATTCCAGTCAACGGTTTCTGTTCTCCAATTCTGATTTTTTCATCAGCAATATCAGCTTGTTGCAAAGCAAATTCCGTTGTGACAGTTATGTAAGCATTAGTTGATTGATCAACCTTTTGTATTCTTTCAAGAAAAATATTTGTTAACTCTTTTGAAGATATCTTTCTTGAATCCAACATTTTTCTGGCTTCATGAATAGTTAAATTTTTTAATTCATCTTGAGACAATTTTAAAACCTAAATAATCAAATAATTTTTCTAACTGTAAAAAAATCATCTTCTTGTTTGGGGGCATTCTTCAACGCTTCCTTAACAGGAGCTGATTTTTCTACTACATCATTCCTGAAAACTGAATCCAAATTAACAGAATGACCTGTAGGTTCAATCTTCTCAGTATCAGCTTTCTGAATAACATCAATATGATTGAAAATATTCTCTAATTCAATACGCATGTTTTTTAACTGTTCATCAGTCATTTTAATCCTAGATAACTTAGCTATTTTTTTGACTTGATCTAAACTTAAACCCATTACTTAACCTCAAATGCTAATTATATTTATCCATTGTTGCTAAAATTCCATTATCCAAATAAAACTCCAATGCACTGATAGAATTTTCTAACGCAGAATTAATTTCAGATACATCTTCTAATTCAGGCTTTCCTAAAACATAATCAACTTCATTTCCATAATCTGGTCTACCAATACCAAGTCTTAAACGATCAAATATAGCTGAATTACAAGAATCAATAATTGACTTAATTCCGTTATGTCCACCAGCACTACCTTGTGACCTAAACCTGATCTTACCAGGAGTCAAATCCATATCATCATATACTACAATTAATTCCGTCATTTTCAAAGAATATAACTCTAAAATACGTTTTACAGCAAATCCAGAATTATTCACATAAGTTTTAGGCTTCACAAGAAGAATTTTATTCGATTTGATATTCCCAGAGCCATACACCATGATTTTATCTTTAGAATTCAAATCAACCGAATATTTATCAGCAATAAGATCAATCAACTCAAAACCTAAATTATGGCGACTTCCTACATAATTTAATCCAGGATTTCCTAATCCAAGTATTATTTTATTGATATTATGTTTACTGATAATCAACCTGTCTTTTCAATATCAAAATCACCACTTTTGCCACCGGTTTTTTTAACCAAACGTAAATTGTCTATACGAATTTTCTTATCCACACTCTTACACATATCATAAATCGTTACGCCTGCCACACTAGCAGCAACCAATGCTTCAATCTCAACACCGGTTCTTTCACTTGTTTCAACTATAGATGTTATCTCTACTTGGTTATTATTTTCATCAATATCAAAATTTATCTCAACTTTGTCAATCAAAATCGTATGACAAAGAGGAATTAGACTTGAAGCCTTCTTAGCTGCCATTATTCCAGCAATATTAGCTACTGAAAAAACATCACCTTTTTTAATTTGATTATCTTTGATTAATCCAAGAATCTCGTCACCAAGAATTACATTACATTTCGCTTCAGCTTTTCGAATAGTTTTTTCTTTAGAACCAACGTTTACCATAGTAGCTTTACCTTGATCATCCAAATGACTCATCTTACCTTCTACAGATATATCACGCGTATCAATTGAATTCCTATCGGAATCATCTATTTCAATATCAGGTTTATTCATCAAATACTCTACTCTAGGATCAATTTTATATGACCCTTTTGTTAATTTTGAGGCGTTAGCTTCTAAAAAAGCGATATGATCAGCTTCATCATTATACTTATCTCCTGAATGCCCTTTGACCCATTCCCATTCTACATTTTTACCGATTAGTTGCTGGTCTAAAAGTTCCCAAAGATCCAAATTTGCTTTTCTTTTCCAACCAAGAGTGATTGAATCAATTACATATTTACTATCAGAATAAATTGTTACATCATCGTTGTTAGCAACAGATTCTAAACCTGAAATGACAGCCATCATTTCCATTCGATTGTTAGTAGTATTTTTTTCTCCTCCCTTCAGTATCATTTTTGATTCACCATCTAAAATAATAGCAGCCCATCCTCCTGGACCAGGATTACTTAAACATGATCCATCGGTATAAATTAGAATCATAATTTCACTCTTCCAAAAAAATAAATTTATTCATTCAACAGGTTTAAGTATAATAGTAACGACGGATATAGCCAATTGATTCAAGGATATAAATTTTGTCATATGTTTAGATTAACGCAAAAAAAGAAAATTTTCTTAATAACAATTATCCTGATAATTCTTTGTATTGGGTGTTTTAACTCTGACAAAACCAATAAATCATCAACACAATCAGAAAAAGTTTCTATAAAAAATACTACATCAAAAATAACTGATGACAAGCCTATAACTAATAAACCTTTACCAAAGGCAAGGCCTGTATCAACACCTACAGCTACTCCTGCTCCTACTCCTAACCCTACAGCTATTCCTCTTCCTGTTCCGGCTCCCGTAAAAGTACAAAATGACCCAAACCAGATAGTAAATAACGCAATACTTCACTTAAACAAAGCTGAATCAGCAAAATACAAAATGGAAATTAAACTAAAAACTAATTTCCAAAATTCTGAAATTCTTATCCCCATGGAAATCTCAGGAATATTCAAACAAAATGGTGGTAGTCAATCTGAGATATTTGTTCCGCTTGGATTATTTACTTTTACACATCAAATAATTACTAAAAATGGAAAATCATATATATCTGATCCAAGCGACAACAAATTTTACCCTTTGAGAGACGATAATTTATTCACAGGGAACATATCCCAATTTCTAAATATTTTTAACTCTGATTCTGAAGAATTTTCTTTAGATCCAAATGTCAATCTGTTAAATTCTTCAGAATATCAATTGACTGGATCTTTCAGTTCACTTCAATCAGAATCTTTGTCAAATATTAAGACTGAAATTTTAGTAGATTCAAAAAACAATCAATTCAATAAAATCACACTGGCAGGAAAAGTCAAACTTGATTTGATTCCATTACCTTTTCTAAAAGGGTTAGAAAACAGTTATGCAAAATTTGAACTTTCTGCTTATTTTTCAAATTTTGGAATAGAAACTCAAATCACTCTGCCAGATTTAACTCATCTTGGAAAACAATTTGATTCATATCCAAAAATGTCTATCAATCCAGAAAATAAATATTCGGCAATAATTCACATGGAAAATGGTGATCAAGTATCCATTGAGTTATATGCGAAAAAAACCCCCTTAACAGTAAATAATTTTGTTTTCTTAGCAAGAGATGGTTATTATGACAACATAATTTTCCACAGAATTATCCCTGGATTTGTTGCTCAAACTGGCGATCCTACAGGAACTGGAAAAGGAGATACCGGTTACGAATTTGATAATGAATTTCATCCTAGCCTTAAACATAATTCACCTGGAATAGTTTCAATGGCAAATTCTGGATTGAGAAAAAATTCTAAAGGTACAAATGGCTCTCAATTCTTTATCACATATAGAGCTACACCTCACCTAGATGGATACAATCCTGATGGATCCAAAAAAGATTGTAAGAAACCCAACAGTTCCTGCCATACCGTATTTGGTAAAGTTATTTCTGGCATGAATATAATTGAAAAACTTTCATCTAATCAAAGTAATACAAATAATGATAAAAAAATCAGAAAAATTGAAATTGTGGAAGAAAAAGATGTCAAATAATCAAGAACGAGTGGTTTATTTCAACGGTAGAATCATTCCAGAAAGTCAAGCAAAAATCTCATTTAGAGATAGAGGCTTCATGCTTGGAGATGCTGTTTACGATACTACAAGGACTTTCGGCGGCAAAATATTTCGACTAAGTGAACATTTAGATCGATTTTTAAATTCTTTAAAATATATGCGAATGGAGCCTAATATTACAAAAAATGAATGGGAAAATTTAACAATGCAAGTGTTAGAACAAAACTTGCATTTACTTAAATCAAATGACGATTTTTGGGTTTCTCAAAGAGTTAGCAGAGGAGATGGAGTTAAACTCACTTCAATCATCGAGTGTTACCCATTACCATTCAAAGAAAGAGCAAAATATTACAAATATGGAATTCCAATAATCACGCCTTCAATACGAAGAACACCCCCTGAATCGATTAGTCCCAGAGCAAAAATACATAACAACATTAATTTAATTCAAGCTGAATTCGAAGCAAAATCAACTAATCCAGACGCTTTACCAATACTTCTTGATACTAACGGCAATCTGTCAGAAGGCCCCGGAGCGAATATATTCATAGTTAAAAAAGGAACACTGATTACACCTAAAAAACAAAGGATATTGGAAGGAATCAGTAGAGAAGTAACTATAGAATTAGCAAAAAAATTATCAATAAATTTTTCAGAAGATGATATAGATCTTTTTGATCTTTACACAGCAAATGAAGCATTTATCACTTCAACTAGTTTCTGTATTGTGCCAATATCAACATCCAACGGAAATACCATAGGTTCCGGAGAAATTCCTGGGAAAATCACAAATGAATTACAAAACGCCTATACTGAATTAGTTGGCATGGATTTTGTTCAGCAATATCTTTCAAATCTATAATCTATCTCAATTCCACTAGAAATTCTTTTTATAAAAACATTATCTATCAATCTGATTGAACCAATATTTATAGCAATTAATATAATTGCATTTTCTCCAACTTCTAAAAGTTCTGAAAAAGTATCTGGATTTACAATTTTTACGTAATCTAATTCAACTAAATTTTCCTTAATAATTTCATTTTCAATTTCTTGATAAATTTTCTTAGAATCAAATGTATCTAAATTTTTGATATTTTTTAAAACCCTATACAAAACAGAGGCTGAAATTCTCTCATCCTTACTAAGTAAAACATTTCTACTACTTACTGGCAATCCATCAGATTCACGTATAGTTGGCAAAACAATAATTTCAGAATTAATATTTAAATCTGCATTAAGCTTTTGGATCAAAAAAGTTTGTTGAAAATCTTTCTGACCAAAATAAACTTTATTTGGCAAAAACAAGTTTAACAATTTTGTAACTATAGTTGTGACACCTTTAAAATGTCCAGGTCTTGATTCCCCTTCAAATAAATCTGAAAATTTTTCAACCTCCACTGAAGTTGTAAATCCATCAGGATATATGTCAGCCTCTGATGGACAAAATACCAAATCTACACCTTCTTGCCTCAAAAAATCTAAATCTTGATCTATAGTCTTTGGATAAGAAGAAAAATCATCCCGATTTGAAAATTGTATAGGATTCGTAAAAATAGTAACTATCACAATATCACAATCTTGCTTGGCCTTTCTTACTAATGAAAGATGCCCTTCATGTATAGCCCCCATAGTAGGAACTAAACCAACAACATTTATTGAATTGCGAAATTGATTTGCCTCTGAAATCGACCTAATAATTTTCATAATATTTCAATCAATAATTAAAAGCTTTCTTTAGAAGATGGAAAATCTCCTGAGTTTGAGTCTTTTAAATATTGCTTCAAAGCTTCAGGAACAGATTTTCTCAAATCCAAATATTGTCTAGAATGTTTGTATGATTCACCTAAACTCAAACCTAACACATCATGAATTACTTGAATTTGCCCAGAACAATTTGGACCAGAACCTATACCAATAGTTGGAATTGATATTTCTTTAGTAATTTCCTCTGCTAAATCTGACTTTATTAATTCTAAAACTATAGAATAAGCACCCGCACTTTCTATAGCTTTAGCATCTGCAATAAGTTTTTCTTTTTCTTTTTCAGATTTCCCTTGTACTTTATATCCACCTAACTGATTTACTGATTGTGGAGTAAGTCCTATATGCCCCATTACAGGTATACCGCAATCAACAATCTTAGCGACAGTATTTGCAATTTTTTCTCCACCTTCTAATTTAACTGATTGCGCCCCTCCTTCTTTAATTAATCTACCTGCATTGGAAATAGCATCAGAAATATCTGACTGGTAACTCATAAATGGCATGTCTGCAATAATGAGGGATCTTTTTGCACCTCTAACTACCGATTTAACGTGTATTAACATATCTGACATTGTAACTGGAACAGTAGAATCATATCCGAGAGCAACCTGACCTAAACTGTCTCCAACTAATATAATTGGAAAACCAACCGAATCAGCAAGGCTTGCGAAAGTGAAATCATAGGCTGTAATAGCTGAAATTTTTTCTCCATTCTTATACATTTCAGAAATATTATTTATATTTAATCTCACTTAAATTCTCCTTTATTTTTGAAAGACAGAACCAGACCTCTAATTTCTTGAAGTTTTTCTTCAGATAAATTTCCTTTTTCAAAAGCATAAGGCAAGCCAATTAAAGCCATTTCACAATAGACAGGTAATAGTTCTGGCGCCTTATCAAGAAGTCCTGACAAATGTTTTTCAATTGTCCCTATATCCCCCCTCGAATATGGGCCAGCTACAGCATCTGGAATACCTAACTGTCTTAAATTTATCCCAACTTGATGAATCATTTTACTTAATGCATTGACTCCTTTTTCTCTGTCATATCCAAATAATCTCCACAGATCCGAGACTGAAGCAGCCAAAGTAGATAACATTCCTCCCATCATCACTCCTGTTAAATGATATAAAACTTTATCTTCTGAATTTAGATAAATTACTTCTCCACCAATATCTAATGCTAAGGACTCTAAAAAACTTCTTGCAAATTCTTTTCCTTCGATTGCAAAGGTTGTTCCTGGTATACTTAATACCCCATCCTCAAAAGAAGCAAAAGCCTGTAAAGGATGCAAAGATCCTACATATGCTCCCTGAATTCTTGCTTCCTCTAAAACATCCAAAGTTGAAGCTCCTGAACAATGAACAACTAATTGTTTACTTCGCCAATTAGTCTTTGAAGCCACAGCTTGAATTGAATCGTCAGAAGTTGTAATAAAAACGATATCGGATTTTGCGGAAACTTCATCATAAGACTCAACAACATGACATCCAGAAATTAATCTGGCAAATGTTTCTGATGATTTTTTTCTTCTACTAAAGATAGATCGAACATTATAATCTGATTTCCTCAAAGCTAAAGCCAAAGAAATCCCTACAATACCAGCTCCAATAAAACCTATTCTAATTTGATTTTTATTATTCGGATCAAACATAGCAAAATATCCAATTTAAATATTTTTGAGGACAGAGCATAACAAATTAATTTAGATAAAAAAAAGCCCTCCTTGAAAAAGGAAGGCAACCTATTCTAAACTTTTTACATGCTCACCGTTCTTATAAGAAGATTGGCTGCCTAGTAAAATGATATCAATGAAAAACCTTTTATTCAAGTAAAGGTAAAAAGTTTGAATATTCTTTAAAAAACTTATTATATTAAAAATCATTACTAATATTAATTTTAAAGGAAAAAATAACAAGAAAAAATTATAACATTCAGATATAATCCTTATCTAAATTAACCCTACTTTGCAGGAGGCGTTTACATTGTCACAATTTGAATTTGATGTATTAATTATTGGTAGCGGACCTGGAGGGTATGTTGCCGCTATAAGATCTGCCCAATTAGGTTTAAAAACTGCTCTAATAGAAAAAAATGAATTAGGAGGTGTTTGTTTAAATTGGGGATGTATACCTAGTAAATCTTTACTTAGAAGTGCTGAAATATTAAATCTAATTAAAGAATCAAACGAACATGGAATATATGTCTCAGATTTAAAATCTGATTTTGGGCAAGCTGTTAATCGAAGTAGGAAAATTGTTAAAAAACTAACTGATGGAATAGGTTTTCTTCTTAAAAAAAACAATGTTGAATTAATACCTGGAAACTGTCGAATTACAAGTCAAAATCAAGTAGAAATTCTTGAAACCAAGCAAAAAATTAGTTCTAAAAACATTTTAATAGCTACAGGTGCAAAATTTAAAGACATTCCAAATCTTCCAATAGATGAAAAAATCATACTAAACAGCAAAAATGCATTAGGAATAGAAAAGTCTCCAAATAAAGCCGTGATAATAGGAGCGGGAGCAACCGGAGTAGAATTTTCTTATATGTGGAATGCTTTCGGTACTAATGTAACTTTAGTTGAATTACAAAATCAAATTCTTCCTCTAGAGGATGCTGAAATTAGTAAACAATTATCTCGTTCTTTAATTAAGCAAGGAATACAAATTAAAACTCAAACAAAAGTTGAAAAAGTCACTAAAACTAATTCAGGTGCAATACTAGAACTTAATTCTAATGGCAAAATTTCTGAAATAGAAACAGATATAGTCTTAGTTGCCGTAGGTATGGAAGGAAATGTGAAAAATATTGGACTTGAAGAAGTTGGAATTTCAATCAATAACAATTTCATAGCGATCGATGAAAATATGATGACTAATTTGAAAGGAGTTTATGCAATTGGAGACGTTACAGGGAAAACACTACTAGCACATGTTGCATCAGCTCAAGGAATTCATGCTATAGAGCACATTGCAGGTCAATCTCCTGAACCAATAAAATATGAATATATGCCTCGAGCCATATATTCAAACCCTCAAGTTGCAAGTTTTGGTATGACAGAACAACAAGCAATAGATCAAGGGTCTACCGTTAAAGTCGGAAAATTTCCTTTATCTGCTAGCGGAAAAGCAATGGCATTAGGACATAATGAAGGTATGATCAAAATCGTATCTGAATCTGAAAGTGGAATTATCCTAGGGGCCCATATGGTTGGCCCGGAAGTTACCGAATTACTTGGTGAATTAGGTATTGCAACTATGTTAGAGAGCACTGAAGAAGAATTGGCTATGACAGTTCATCCACATCCTACAATTTCAGAATCAATTGTAGAAGCCTGTTTAGCCATTAATAATGAAGCAATTCACATGTAATTTTTCCAAATATCTTGTATAATCTACAAAAATTATAATATGGACCAATCAAAAACAATCAAACTATATCAAGACATGCTCCTTCTCCGTCGATTTGAAGAAGAAACTGGAAGGTTGTACATGGAGGGTGACATTCGTGGATTCTGTCACTTATACATAGGTGAAGAAGCTATAGCTGTAGGATCAATTTCTTGTCTATCTGAAAAAGATTACATCATCACTCACTACAGAGATCATGGCCACGCTTTAGCAAGAGGAATAAACCCAAAAAACATTATGAGTGAACTAATGGGGAAGTCTGATGGAACAAGTGCTGGCAAAGGTGGATCGATGCATATATTTGATGTTTCAAAAAGATTTATGGGAGGACACGCAATAGTTGGCGGTCAGCTACCTATAGCATGTGGGTTAGGGTTTGCATCAAAATACCAAGAAGAAAATTCTATTGTATTATGCTTCTTGGGCGATGGAGCTGTAAACGAGGGGGAATTTCACGAATCTATGAATTTAGCTTCACTATGGAAGTTACCAATTTTATTTTGTCTAGAAAATAACTTATACGGTATGGGAACTCATGTTAATAAAACCAGATCTTCTGGAAAAGATATTTATAAAATTGCAGATTCTTACAAAATTCCTTCTATGCAAATAGATGGAATGGATGTTTTAGAGGTACAAAAAGCAACACAGCAATCAATTGAAAAAATTAGATCTGGGGAAGGCCCCGTATTCCTAGAAGCGATGTGTTATAGATTCAGAGGACATTCTATGGCAGATCCAAGTTCATATAGAAAATCTCAAGAAGTTGTAGAATGGCAAAAAAATGACCCGATAATTAAACTAGAAAAATTTCTATCCAATCAAAAAATAATTGATCAGCAAAAAATACTTAAAATTAAAGAAAGTGTAGATTCTGAAATATTTGATTGCATCGAATTTGCCAAAAACAGTCCAGATCCGAAAATTGAATCATTACTAGAAAACGTGTATCAAAATGAGTAATTTGACATTAAGAGAATCCATTAAAACAGGATTAATAGAAGCATTAGAATCGGACACAAAAGTATTCTTAATGGGAGAAGATATTGGCGATTATAATGGAGCATATGCAGTTACTGCAGGGTTATTAAAAAAATTTGGACCAAAAAGAATTATTGACACCCCTATTTCAGAATCTGTAATTTTGGGTACAGGTATTGGAGCTGCAGCTGCAGGACTCAGGCCTATAGTTGAAATTATGACAATTAATTTTTTGCTTCTTGCATTCGATCAATTAATTAACCATGCTGCAAAACTCAGATATATGTCCAATGGACAAATAGAAGTACCACTTGTACTAAGAACTGTAACAGGTGGTGGAGCACAGTTGGGAGCTACTCATTCTCAAAGTTTTGAAGGTTGGTTAGCAGCTGTGCCAGGATTAAAAGTTGTTTGTCCTTCAACTCCTAAAGATGCTCTTGGATTATTTAGAACTTCAATGAAACAGAAAGATCCTGTAGTTTTTGCAGAACATGCATTGTTGTATGGTGTAAAAGAAGAAGTCCCAGATGAGTTTTTTGAAATTCCTTTTGGAAAAGCAAACATAAAACGTAGTGGAGATTCTATCACAATTATATCTTATTCAGGAATGGTTAGAACTTGTATGGCGGCCAGTGAAATAATATCAAAAGATTTTAATGTAGAATGTGAAGTAATAGACCTAAGAACTTTGCGGCCTCTAGATTTTGAAACAATAATTAAATCTGTTAAAAAGACAGGACGTGCCGTAGTCGTAGAAGAAACATGGAAAACCGGAGGTTTTGGAGCAAACATTAGTGAATCAATTCAATTAGAAGCTTTCGATTATCTAGATGGACCAATTATTAGAATTGCATCTGAAGATGTGCCAGCTCCATACAATCGAAAACTTGAACTTGGTACAATACCAAGTGAAGAAAAAATAGTCGCAGCAATTAAACAAAATTTTTCTATATAGGGAGGTGCATTCTGGCAACTACACTAAATATGCCCCAAATGGGTTACGATATGCAAGAGGGAACTTTAGTTAGATGGCTAAAAGGAGTTGGGGATGAAGTTCAACTAGGAGAAGCAATCGCTGAAATAGAAACGGATAAAGCAGTGATTGAATTTGAATCCACTACTGCAGGCATAGTAAAAAAAATCATTGTAGATGAAGGATCGATAGTTCCTGTAGGCGACCCAGTAATTGTCATTGGTTCTCAGGGAGAAGAGATTCAAGAAAATTCAATCAACAATTCCGATACATCAGCTGAAACAGAAAAAACTGACTCAACAGAAGAAATTTCTTTGCCAAAACCTGATGCTCGAGAAAAAATTGAGTCCAATAATAAAAAAATATCTCCTGCTGCCCGAAGACTAGCTAATGAAAATAACATAGATTTAAGCTCGATTTCTGGATCTGGACCCGGAGGTAGAATTACTAGAGATGATGTTACCCTTTTAATCTCTTCAGAAAATGACCAAAAATCTCATGTGTCATCTGAATCTATCCCTCAAGACTCAAAGCAAAATAAAGTTAGACAACAAATTGCAAGAGTAACAACTAAAAGTAAAAGAGAAATACCTCATTTCTACTTAACAAATGAAATTGACATGACAGTTGCAATGAATTTAAGAAGTAAACTTAATCAAAAACTGGAAACAAAATCAATAAAAGTTTCAGTCAATGATTTAATTATTGCAGCGACTGTTGAATCTTTAAAAAAATTTCCTGAATTCAATTCTACTTATGTCAATGACTCGCCTAAAATTCATAACGAAATAAATATTGGAATAGCTATTTCAACAACCGATGGATTAATCGTTCCAGCTATACTAGGATGTGAAAAAAAATCTCTAGAAGAGATTGCAATTTCTAGTAAAGACTTAATCGACAGATCAAACAGTGGCACTTTAAGTTCCAAAGAATATACTGATGGAACATTTAGTATTAGCAACCTTGGCATGTATAACATTTCAAGTTTCGGAGCAATAATTTTACCTCCCCAAACTTGTATGCTAGCTACTGGAGCAGTATCAAAAAAACCAATAGTTTCTTCAAATGAAATAGTAATAGCAGATATCATGACAACTACCCTATCTGGAGACCATAGGGTTGCTAATGGAGCTGAAGGTGCAAAATTTTTGGAAACTTTCAAAAACATATTAGAAAACCCTACTTTTATAAACATTTAAATACAAACTTCAAAAAAGTCTCAGGCAAAAAAGTGAAAAAAAAATATCTAAATGACCCTAAAATATATCTAATTTCTAAACCTTCCGTAAATTGGGAATCAATTGCTTCTTTGCTTGAGGACGAAGAACTTCCTCCTGTACCAGATAGTATTCGGGCAGGAAAAGATGATTCTGGATCTATAATTGAAGTCTCTGCTAGATTATGCTACATGAGTTTTGGCAGAGGAAGAAAAGACATTGAAGATTTTGTCAACAATCTATTATCAAAAGGCGATGGAAGTGTCTTCGAACATGTAAATTATGGATTTGTAATCACTGGAGTTTCTAGAAGCTTAACTCACGAACTAGTCAGGCATAGAGCAGGATTTGCATATTCTCAAAGATCTCAAAGATTCGTTGATGAATCCGATAGTCCATTTGTAATTCCTCCTGCCGTTGCAAAAAACCAAAATCCTGAAAGTGAGAAAATACTTCGAGAAGCGATTGAAAACTCCACAGAAGCTTATAGCAATCTAGTAGTAGAATTAGAAAAATCCCTCCCTGAAGAATTATTTGAAACTCAATGGGATAGAAGAAAAGCAGTAAGACAAGCTGCAAGATCCATATTACCTAATGCTACAGAAACTAAAATATTCGTTACTGGTAATGTACGTGCCTGGAGGCATTTCATAGAACAAAGAGGTGCAGGATATGCTGATTGGGAAATAAGAAAATTAGCAATCAATATACTAGAAATGCTATCAAAAGAAGCGCCACTCCTTTTCGGTGATTTCTCTATTAACACTCTCCCAGATGGAACTCAAACCGCAAAACCTAAATATTCAAAAATTTAAGAGAATTTTTTCTTTGAAAATAAGTATTCCTCAGACGTGTTAATATCTAAAAATATCATCTCATTTTGAAAATTAACAAAGTTCAAACTATTACGATGTTCATTCATTAATGCTTTCAAGCCTTTTTTAGATTCAGAAATTTCCATTAATTTTGATTTTAGTTTGTATGAAAAAATTATTGGATGACCGGATTTAAACCCATTACTAGGAACAGATATCAAAGATTTTGAATCTGAATGACTCCTAATTAAATGGTTTATAATTTTATGATCTCTAGGTTGGTCTACACTTAAAATCATTATATCCGAGGATATTCCTGAAACTGCTGAAACTCCTTTAAGAATACTTGTAACTTTACCTTCTTGATATTCGTCATTAATTAAAAATTTTGCTTTACTACTGCAAATAAATTTTGAAATTTCTTTAGAATTATGTCCAAGAACTACAATTACTTGCGAAACACCACCATCGATCAAATTCTGTATTTGATATTGAATCAAAGGAATTCCTTGCCAATCTAAAAGAGCTTTGGGAGATCCCATTCTTGTAGATTTACCAGCTGACAACAGAATTGCTGAAACAAAATTGGCCATTATTCTTAAATCAAACTATATGATGATATATTTAGCACAAAAAACTGTTACTAAACCTGATTTTTAGTTAATTGATGATAATAAGATTCATCTAATTTCATAGGAGAACCATCACCACCTAACCTAAATAGTAACATTTCAGAAACTATACTGATAGCTATTTCATCAGGAGTTCTAGCGTGAATATTCAATCCTGCAGGAGATCTAACTTCTCTAACTCTTTCAATAGGTATTCCTTTATCAACCAATTCTCTTAAAATTAATATCGCTTTTCTTTTACTCCCTAATAAACCAACATATCTTGCTGAAGTATTTACTGCCATTTCCAAAGCTAAATTATCGTATTTATGTCCTCTTGTTGCAATTAAGATATAAGAATTTTTATTAATTTTTAACTTTTTGAATGCCTCTTTAGGATCTGCAACCAAAACATTTTCAGCTTCACTAAATCTTTCTATATTTGCAAATTCAGATCGATCATCAGTAACAGTAACTCTGAAACCCAAATTGTGTACTAAAGGAGAAATAGCCTTGGAAACATGGCCGCCACCTACCAAAATTACCTGGGGTGGGCTTGTATAAGCTTCCATAAAAAATTCTGTGCCGTCTTGCGTTATAACAAATTCATTATTCCCCAAATCCATTAGCCCTTCAGATTTAATTACCGCTAAAGAGTCAGCTTCTAAACTTCCAAGAGTTCCATCTGAAGTACCATCTTCACGAATAAACAACTTTGAACCAATCGGTAAATTATTATCAATTGAAGGTTTAATTAAGGTAGCCACTAATACAGCAGGGCCTCCAGTATAAGCATTATTAATTTCTGAAATATATTTTGAACTAATAGATGATTGATCCAAAAGGTCTAACAAAAAATACATTGTGCCTCCACAAACCAGTCCGTCATTAGCAGCCAAATCTTCATTCAAAATATAATCTCTATAAAACGCACTCCCATTATTTTTTATTAATTCTTCTGATTCAAACCATATATCTCCTTCTACGCAACCTCCACCCAAAGTACCAGTACCATCACCAGAACTAGAAACTAACAATTTGGCTCCTGGTTTTTGGGGAGTTGAACCTTTTGTTTTAATCACCGTTGAAATAACAAAAGGGTTTTTCAACTTTAATTGTTTTTCAGCTTCTTGAAAAACATCATACATTTACGAATTCTCCATATTCCAAGATTAATACACTTCAGGATTCACACATGTAACTAGAGGTTCCCCTTGAATTCCATTAATTAAATTCTGCGCAGAAATCCTAGACATCTCAAATCTTGTTTTAACAGTAGCACTAGCTATATGTGGTACTATCACACAATTTTCTAATTTTAATAAAGGGTCATCTTTTGAAATAGGTTCAGGATCTGTAACATCCAAGCCCGCCGCCCAAATATCTCCATTTTCTAAAGCATTGCACAAAGCTTTAGAATCTACAACAGGACCTCTAGCAGCATTCACTAAAATACTTGTTTTTTTCATTTTTTTGAATTCATTTTCACCAATCAAATGAAATGTTTCGTCGCTTAAAACTGTATGCAAACTAACATAATCTGAATCGGTTAATACAGTATCTAAATCAACAAATTTTATGTCAATTTTTTCTTCTAAATCTTTGCGCCGATTAGTATCATAATATAATATTTTCATTCCAAAACCTTGAGCTCTTTTTGCCACTTCATAACCAATTCTACCCATTCCAATAATACCAATCGTTGCAGAATGAATATCTTGTCCAAGAAAATGTAAAGGATGCCATGTTTTCCAATCGCCTCTCCTTATAAAACGTTCACTTTCAGTGACGCGTCTTGCTGCAGCCATTAAAAGAGACCACGTTGCGTCTGCAGTGGTGGCAGTCAAAACATCTGGAGTATTTCCTACAGGTATTCCTCTTTTAGTAGCCTCTGAAATATCTATATTGTCAAAACCCACTGCGATTTGACTGATAACTTTTAACTGACTACCAGCGATATCCAGAAATTCAGAATCAATTTTATCAGTCAGTAGACATAATATTCCATCAATACCTCTGCTTTTTTCTAACAAAATATCTCTTGAAGGCGGCAATTCATCTTCCCACAATTCAACATCAGCAACTAATCTAATTTCATCAATCCATTCAGGAAAAATTTTTCTAGTAATAAATACCCTTGGTTTCGACATTTGTAACTCCTAATTAACAATATTGATTGATATTCTATACCAATTATCACATACAATCATTCATTTATCCTAACAATATCTAATCATATCAATTGATATAAATACTCTATTACTTGTTGAAAAAATGAAGTTAAATTAATATTGTTGAAGTATATAAAAAATCATCTTAAATAGTGGAGTTACAATGTCACTTAAAATTATTTCCTGGAATGTAAATGGTATAAGAGCAATTCACAAAAAAGGGTTTATTGACTGGTTGAAAAAAGAAAATCCAGATATTATGTGCCTACAAGAAACAAAAGCTTGGCCCGAACAATTACCAGAAGAATTATTAAATTTATTACCTTATCAAAGTTTTTTTTCTTCTGCGGAAAAAAAAGGATATAGTGGCGTGGGAGTATATTCAAAAATCCCTCCTATATCAGTTGAGCATGGATTAGGTATAGAAAAATTCGATTCAGAAGGCAGAACTTTATTGATTGATTTTAAAGATTTTGTATTATTTAACATTTATTACCCCAACGGAAAAGCTTCTGAAACTAGACTCGAATATAAACTTGGATTTTACGAAGCTTTTTTGTCCAAAGCGATGGAATTCAAAAAAACTGGGCGTAATATTGTAATATGTGGTGACTTAAACACTGCTCATAAAGAAATTGATTTGGCTAGACCTAAGGAAAACTCCAACACATCTGGTTTCTTAAAAATCGAAAGGGATTGGGTAGATAAATTTTTAAACATGGGATTCATTGATATATTCAGAGAATTTTGTAAATTACCAGACCAATATACTTGGTGGGATTATGCAACTCGTGCAAGAGAACGAAATGTAGGTTGGCGGATTGATTATTTTTTTGTAGATAACAAAACTCAAAAATTAGTTTCAGATGCATTTATACTTCCAGATGTGAAAGGTTCAGACCATTGCCCAGTTGGCATTGTGATCAATACATAACATAATCAATGAGTCACATAATTTATTTCCTTATTGTATTTACCTAAAACTTTATCGTACATTAAATTACATTCTTTTGCAGAAAAAATTTCAATACACAACGAAACTCTCATGTCAAACCATGCATAAACAAAAAGAACACAATCATATTGATCTTTAGTACTTAAACACCACCTAAATACATCCCTGTCTTGCGCATCTCTATTATTAGTTAAACTATAATCTGTTCTAATTGGATTAATTTCCATTGAATTCTTAATCATCGCGTCTATCAATGATTTTTCGCAATGATTAACCCAGAACACATCAAATTCATGTAAACATGTAAATATAAAACTTTCTTCTATTGCTTGTATTTGATTAATAGAGTTTTTATATCCAAAAATTCTAATTGAATCAATGAAAAATTGTTTTGTACTAATCTCTAATTCTTTTATATCTTCGATTTTTTCATATTCAGAACTTGAAAAATCCAATGAAAAAGGTGTCTTTTTATTTTCAACAGATGACACACAAGAAATGATCAAAAAAATAAATACTACTACTGAAATCTTAACGATTTGAAACTTAAATATTTTCAATCTAACACTTTCATATTAAATACAACTATCACAAAAAATCTACTTTGACATTCCCAAGGTTTTCCATACGAACTTCTACTTGATCCCCTTTATTTACCCAAATTGTTTCTACAATACTCCCTAAAGATATTATCTCTCCTTTTCTTAAATAGTCTTTTCTATAGGAAAAAAAATTGGCCAACCAAGCTAAAGCTTCAAAAGGATGTCCCATAATATCTCTTCCAACACCCATTCCTGCCAATTTATCTCTAACTAAAATACGTCCATTAATTTCTTTTAAATTAATAGACGCAGGATCTTTATATGCACCAACTACACAACCTGAACCGAAAAAATCGTCAGAAATCAATGAATATGTATCTACTGATTTATAATCAATCCAGCGATCATCTACAATTTCTATAGCACACATCACAGAACTAACAAAAGGTTCAACAGAATTTCTATCATATTCAAAACCATTATCTCCCAAATCAGTCCCCAAAATCACTGCAATTTCACATTCGACACCAGGACGTATAAAATCATCAAACAAGAACTTTCCATGGATTTTTTGAATTCCCGATGAATAAATAGCACCCACACATGGTGTTTTAATTCCAAGATAATTCTGCATTACTTCAGAAGTGCATCCAATTTTTCTTCCCGATATATTCCCATAGCCCGAAGAAACCAAATATTTATGAAATAAAGATTGTATATAATACGCTTCTGATTCGTTTTTAGGTCTTAATTTTTCAGGCAATCTAGGCAAAGGGATTTTATTAAGTCGTGCTTGACTTAATAAATTTACAGCTTCTTTACCCAATGCTATATCCATATCAACACCATTAGAACTATCATCAAATCTCTCAAAAGTACCCCTGCCGGGACTCGAACCCGGGCACACGGTTTAGGAAACCGATGCTCTATCCTCTGAGCTACAGGGGCTCGAAAATTTCTTCAGTAAAACACAAAATTAATATCTGTTTACATTACAAATATATCAGTTTCTTTATGTATGATTCAAGAAGGCAAGACAAATCAAAGAAAAAGATATATAATGTATCTTATCTAAATTATCGCTCACTTTGGTTAATAGCTAGTAAATGACACCTGTAGGGCTTGACAATTTATAGTCAGTCTGAATATTATTCAATGTGTGTAATTTTAGTTTCTTGTTTTAACTTGTTGAAACATCAAACAAGAGATTGATTTAGTAGGACGAAATAGTTAATTTTTAATAAGAGAGGAAGTCTCATGGTAAAACATCTTCCTAATAGATTAGGTGCGCTGGCAGTATTTTCTATCATGTCAGCTATGTTATTTTTAATCGCTTGTACAGGACCAACAGGTCCCGCAGGTGCATCAGGTCTCCCCGGTAATCCGGGTCTACCTGGGCCTGAAGGACCACAAGGTCCAGCCGGTGAACCAGGTCTTCCTGGTAATCCCGGTAATCCAGGTTCCCCTGGTGAACCTGGTGCTGCAGGACCAGAAGGACCACAAGGTCCTAGAGGTGCTACTGGTGCCACTGGTGCTACAGGTGCTACAGGTGCTGCAGGACCAGCAGGATCCGCAGGTGTCTCACCTGAAGCATCCGTTGCTGTTAAAGGCGGAAATGTCATCTATCTAGATGGCGGCGCTACAGTAATTGGTTCTGGGTTCAAAACTGGCGAAACAGTTGAAATTATGTTTGACCTCCAACAAGGTTCAGGCGCAAATGAAGCTGTAATCGGGTTTGCTACTGCAGACGCAGCAGGTGCTTTCAGTTTAACTGTTAGTAATCTTCAAGATAGAGCAAGCATTGTAAGAACATCCGCAAAACTTCTAGCTACTACAGCTGTCGTATTGAGAGCTAAAGGTTCTCACGGTAGCAATGCTACATCAGCTGTCAGCTTCGAAGCTAGCGCTCCTGGAGCTGCTGCTGTACATGTTGGTACAGTAAGTAAAGGTTCAGCAGCCGATTTTATTGGTACTGGATTTGTCCCTGGAGAGTTAGTCAGCTTTATAGTTCTTAACGCTACAGGTGATGGAACATCCTCATCAATTGGATCTGCAGTTGCTGATGATGGTGGAGTTGCAAACGCTTCTATTACAACCACTATCGACTCAGGAACATACTCCGTAATAGCTAAGGGTGCTACTTCAAACAGAGTTGCATCAACAGCATTAATTGTTTCTGCAGAGAAATAAACACTTATTGTCATAAAGATTTATGACAGTATTAAATAAGAATTTTAAAGAACCCCGAGGGTTTATAACCTGAGGGGTTCTTTTTATAACAATTATTAAATTGTTATAATGTGCTAAAAAGACATTTATACAATTAATATCTAAAATGATAGACATAAATATACTCAGAGAAAATCCAGAAATTATTTTAAACTCACTTGATCAGCGTCAAGATAAAATAGATTTAGAACAAATTATTAATCTAGACAATCAAAAAAGAAAATTAATCCAACAAAGTGACGACCTAAAAAATCAAAAAAATATTGTCTCAAAAAAATTAGGTCAAGCTGATAAAAAACCAATTTCTCTAATCGAAGAAATGAGAGAAGCCGGGAATCAAATTAAAAATTTAGATTTGAAACTCGAAAAAATTAGCACAAAATTAAATTACTTACTTTCTACTATTCCAAATTTAGTTTCAAATAATGTTCCTTATGGTAAAAATGAAGATGAAAATGAAGTAATTAAAAGCGTAGGTGAAATTAAAAATTTCGACTTTGCCCCCAAGCCTCATTGGGAACTGGGATCTGAGCTAAATATCATTGATTTTGAAAGAGGTGTATCAGTATCTGGGTCAAGATTTTTCATACTAAAAGGAAAAGGAGCCAAATTACAAAGAGCTTTAATAAATTGGATGTCAGATTTTCATCAAAAAGAATTTGATTGCGAAGAATTATATTTACCAAATTTAGTAAATGAAAAAACTGTATTTGGAAGCGGTCAATTACCTAAATTTGGTGAAAATATGTATGTGGATTCAGACGAAAAATTATGGCTTGTACCTACTGCAGAAGTACCAATAACTGGCATGCATCAAAATGAAGTATTTAACATTGAAAATCTTCCAATAAATTACGTAGCACACACGCCTTGCTATAGAAAAGAAAAAGCATCTGCAGGTAAAGACAAAAGAGGAATGAAACGAGTACACCAATTTGAAAAAATAGAAATCTACAAATTTGTAGAACCTAAAAAATCTGAAAATGAACTGATTAAACTCATCAATCAAGTTACTGAAATTTGCGTCCAGTTAAAAATCCCTTATAGGTTAAAACAGCTTTGCTCCGGTGATTTAGGTTTCTCAGCAACAGAAACCTATGATATTGAAATGTGGTCACCAGGATCAAATGAATGGTTGGAAGTAAGCTCTTGCTCAAACTGCGGAGATTTTCAAGCTAGAAGGTCAAATATCAAATTCCGAGAATCTCCTAAAACTAAACCTAAATTTGTTCATACATTAAATGGATCTGGTCTAGCACTACCAAGAACAATAATTTCAATCATCGAAAATTACCAACAAAAAGATGGATCAATAGCAATTCCAGAAATATTAATTCCGTACACTGGTTTTGAAGAAATCAGATAAATAACTTCACATTAATCAAATCTCTTCAATTTAAAATCCCTGACACCCTTTTTATCTCTAAGTAAAAAGTTCCTGATATCGTATGGTTCATTAGTCTTTGGGACAACGTGTCCAGAATCCACTAACAAATCCAATGGATAATCTAATGTTTTTAGAGGCAATTTAATCATTTCATGCAGTCTAGTAGATTCATAAACTGCAGAAGCCATTTCAAGCGCCTTATATCCATTAATATAATGATTCCTGTGTATCTTAATTTTTCCACATAGTAATTCATAAATTTCTTTTACTTGGCGCACACTCGCTTCTTTGATCTCAAAATCAGAATCTAGTAGTGATTCATATGTCCCGTCAATTCTTCTAAGTTCCCATTTCCCCAAAGTTTTACCATTAAATAATCTTAAATATCCTGTGCGTAGATCAATAACACCTTCAGATCCATATATCATACATCCCTGATAAAAATTAGTAGTCAGATCACTTAAAAGTATAGCTACAGTCCCATTTTGAAATCCAAAAGTTCCAATTGCTTTATCTTCTATTTTAATTTCCCTTTCAAAACGATTAGAACTTCTTTCAATTGATCCCATTACCCAATCACATTCAACATCATTCAAAAGAAATCTAAACATATCAAAATGATGAGTAGACCAATTAAACAAACCCATCGCTGAATCAGATTTAATTAATTCAATTTTTCCAATTTCACCATTTGAAATTAAATCTTTAGCTTCAATAAAAGATGGCAAAAATCTCCTTTGATGACCAATAATTAAACTCACATTATTTTCCTCACAAGATTTAATCATTTCTTTAGCAGTTTTTAAACTGTCAGCCATAGGTTTCTCACAAAGTATTACCCGAGGGGAATGTCTAGCAGCTTCAATAGTCCATTTAGAGTGTAGCTTATGCCAAGTACCAATTGAAATAACATCATAATCAGAATAATCAAGCATTTCTAATGGATCCGTAAAATGCTTGGGAGAATAATTTTTCATATGCGCAAAAATAGAATCAAATTCTAACATCGCTTTAACATGTGGATCTGAAATAGCAACGATATTGAATTTGTCAGTAGTTAAATATCCATAAACATGATTAGAAGACATTGAACCACAACCAATGATTGCTACTTTGTATTTTTTTTTGCCCATATTAATCAATATAATCTCATAAAATAAACTTTTCCACATCTGCTCTAGATGGAATTGAGGAAAGTCTTGATGAACGCACTGATAAAGCTGCTGAAATATTTGCAAACTTTGCAGAAATTACTGGATCTTTTGTTTCAAAAAATCGAATTGTATAAGCAGTAGAAAATACATCTCCTGCACCAATAGAATCATGTTCAATAACATTTAGGGCTGGAATATCATATTTTTCATTTTGAAAAAAAACAGTAGCACCTCTTGTTGCTCTAGTAATTATAAAAATGTCACACAAATCTAACCAATCAACAGGAATATCTAACCCTTTTATATCATCTTCAGATACAATTATAGTATCAGCCTTTCTAAATAATTCCTCTAAATCATCATTGATATAAGGGAAAATCCTACCATCACTTTTCAATCCTCTAAGCCATCCTTGCAGAGCAACCACAACCAAACCTGAAAAATTGTTGATAATACTAGGTTCTAATTCACCAGCTATTGGACACAACAAAACCATTTGAATATTTTTTAAATCTTTCGACACATCTTTTGATTTGATTATTCCCGAAAATGACTTTAAATATTGTTTTTTATTAGAAGATGAATTCTCATATAAAAAAATAGTGTCTTTGCTATCTGGAATAACCCTGACATCAACATCAATAAATTCGCCAAATCTATAAATAGTATCTATTTGACCTCTTGATAAAATGAATGGTTTTACTCCTAATTGATTAGACGTAACTGCATTAAAAATGACAGAACCACCTATGTGATAAACACCATCTAGCCAATCCAAACAATAATTTCCGATACATAATAATTGCGCATTCATAACAATCACCTTGATATAAAAATGTTTACAACTAATGGAACGTTAATTATTTTTTTCTATAACTACTCTTCTCTCTTGACCAGAACCTGTACTAATTGTGGAAACATCTGGATCATCTTGTAAAGTCAAATGAATTATACGTCTTTCATTTGCAGGCATAGGTTCCAAATGTATTGGTTTTCCAGATTTTAAAACTTGACGAGCAACTTTTTCAGCTAAATGACTTAAAGAATCATATCTACGTTCTTGATATCCCGCAACATCTAAATAAATATTAGTTCTTTTTTTGTTTTTCCTACTAATTATTGATGAAGCTAAAAACCTCAAAGCTTTCAAAGTTTCACCACGTCTTCCAATAAGTAATCCTGAATCTTCTCCGTCAATTTCAAAAGTTGGCCTGTCAGAATATTCAGATTGAGAATCCTTTAGATTTATAGCAACAGAAACATCCATCAATTGAATTAAATCATTCAGAACATCAGATGCATCCATTTCTTCTGATGAAGTATTTTGATCTATCACTTGAACTTTAACTTTTGCTGGCACACCTAACCCTATTCCAAATATACCAGACTTACCTTTATCTATTACGTCTATTTTTGCTTCTCTGCGCTCTACGTTTAATTCTTTTAACGCTATTTCGATCGCTTCTTCCACCGTTTTTGCTGTCGTTTCCACTGACCTCATCTGAGTTTTCCTCCCCATTTAAATTTTGTTTGTCTTCTTGAATTGACTCTGTTTCATCGTTAGATTTTGATCTGTAAAAAATAGATAATATAGGACTCCAACCAACCACAAAACCCTGTATTATTATACCTATTACATTTGAAACAATCCAATACAATGCTAAACCAGTTTCAAAAAATAATGTAAAATACCCCAACATTCCAGGCATCATCCAAAGTAACATTCGATTTGTAGATTCTTGTTGTGGGCTAGATGGAGGTGAAGAACTTTTTTGCATAAAAAAAGTAGAAACCCCAACTAATATTGGCAATAAATATGGCAAAGGATTATCAGTAGTAATTTTTCCCAAGCTTAGTCCCAAAAAATCATCATCTATTGGAATAGCTTGATTGATTCCCGGCAGCCAAGAATATAATTTATCTGACAGCTTAGTCAAATTTTCAGGTGTTGAAGGCAAAGTACCTCGTAGAGCCCAAAAAAGAGCAAAAAATACCGGCATTTGCAAAAATGTTGGTCCCAAACACCCTAATGGACTAACACCATTCTCTCTGTACAATTTCATAGTTTCAGATGAAACCCGAGATCTATCATTTTTATATTTTTCTTGTAAACTTTTTAATTTAGGCTGCAATGCTCCCATAGCTTTAAATTGCTTGCTCTGCCTAACACTTAAAGGAGTCAAAGCACCTCTAACTATAAAAGTAAATACTATAATTGCTAATCCAAAATTTTCACTGCAAAGAATATAAAGCATGACCAAAATATTAATCATTGGATCAACTAAAACAACATTAAAAAAAACAGATATGAAACCCATTTATTAGTTAACTCCTAAAAAACAAATTATATTTAATATTTTCAACAAGCCCTCTCCCAGAGCTTATCACCTGGAGACAAAAAATCCTCTTCAAGTGAATATATCCATATCTCATCTAAATCTCCGCTACTGCCCACAGAAATTAACCGTAAAGATCCATCGTCTGGGGTAACAATCAAATATTCATCGAAAGAAACTAATGGAGACCTAATTTCTTTACCTAAATCACAGCTCCCAACTTCAATTCCTGTTTTCAAATCTGAAACAATTACGCGTCCATCTGTTGTGGCTAATGCAAATTTTTGTCCAATTATTACAGGTCTAGAAACTATTGGAGATTGTACTGGTAAAGTCCATTGAATCTGACCAGAATTTCTATCTAAAGCATACAAAATTCCATCCAAAGATGGAGCTAATACCATATCGTTAAAAATCACTGGATCTGCCCAAAACCAACCTGAAGAATCTTCAAATCTCCATTTTTCATCTCCAGTTTTTCTATTTAAAGCATAAAAAGTTGTTCCAAATGTACCAAAAAATAAATCATCTCCAATAATTTGAGGTCTAGAAACTATTGCTCCATCAGATTTGAATTTCCAAATTAAATTACCATCTGTCAAATCTATTGCATAAATATGATGATCAAATGAAGTAATGTAAACAATCCCTTCAAAGAAACTCGGAGTTGACCAAATTTTATTTCCAGTTTTAAATCTCCAATTCAAAATACCTTCTTCTATTGAAAAAGCATATATATATCCATCAGAAGACCCAACTAACAACTTGTTTGAAGCAACTGTTACACCCCCAACAATATTTGAATCCGAATCAATATTATTAGAACTTACTTTACGAACCCAATTATCGTCTCCATTAGAATCAATCGAATAAATCAAACCATTGTACCCAGCTATAATAATATCACCATTAAAAACCACAGGATCTCCATAAAAAGAAGTGGTCTGATCTCTAGATTTGCCTGTACCTTTCAAGGATCTAGCCCAGAGAGTTTGCCCTGTTTCAATTGCTATTGCTCTTACATCACCAGACTGGGTAGCAAAATATAAATTCCCATCATTTACAACTGGTGAAGACCATCCAACATTAGCTCTGTAATTCATACAACCAATAAATAAAAAAACAACTAAAACAGACATTGTTATGATTAAGATTTTATTCAATTTATTAATCCAATTTCACTTCAAAAAATTCATTTAAATAATTAAGGAACAGGATCAAATCCACCAGATTTGATGGGTGTACATCTAAGTAACCTTTTGATTCCAAGAAAAACACCTTTAGCACTCCCATATTTTGAAACAGCTTCATGCATATATGTAGAACATGTCGGTTCAAATCTACACACACTTCCTGTATATGGAGAAAAAATATTTTTATATATTAAAATTAATTTCAATAAAATATTTTTCAAAATTACCATAATCCCTTATTTACATCATTATCATATTCTTTTAACCAAACTAATTAAAGAATTTCTGATATCATCAAAGCTTGATTTACCTGAATTTGGTTTAGCAATTATGATCAAATCGCCTTGAAAACTAGACAACAAATCTGACAATACCACGATTTCTCTTAATCGTCTTTTTATCCTGTTTCTTGTTACAGCATTTCCTACATTTTTTCCAACTGAAAAACCGACACGGCTAAAACTCGTGCAATTAAATCTGAATAAAATTCTCAGGAGTTGATCTGAATAAGTTTTTCTTCCAGACCTGAACTGTAAAAAATCCTTTGATTTTCTTAGTCTGAATTTCTTTTCCATTAGTCAAAAGACTTACTAAAAACGAACTTCAAACAGAAAGACGTTTTCTTCCTTTAAACATCCTTCTTTTAAGCAGGCTCCTGCCACTAGCAGTACCCATCCTGGCTCTAAAGCCATGAATTCTGCTTCTTCGTCTTTTTTTAGGTTGATAAGTTCGTTTAGGCATAATATTACTATTGATTATATGCAGTGTTCTAAAGAAGTGTCAATTTATATAGCTAAAATTTGCATTATAACATTATGATTTTATTGATAACTTTTATAAAATAGTATCCTTAAATCACCATTTTTGAAGGAGCAATCATGCATACACCAGCAAGACTGCAATATTTAAAAATCAAAAAAGAACACGAAAATGAAATTCTACTATTCAGAATGGGTGATTTTTATGAAACATTTGACAAAGATGCTGAGCTTTTATCTAGCGAACTAGATATTGCTTTGACTGCTCGAGGAATGGGAAAAGGAGAGAAAATACCTCTCGCGGGTTTCCCTTATCATTCATTGGAAACATACTTATCAAAACTTATATCTAAGGGACATCACATAGCAATTTGCGAACAAACTAGTGATCCCACATCTTCTAAAGGTATAGTTTCTAGAGAAGTAGTAAGAATAGTAACACCAGGAACTATTATCGAAGAATCTATTTTAGATAACAAATCAAATAATTACCTTGTTTCTATATTTGAAGAAAATGATTTATTCGGATTATCATATATGGATATTACCACAGGAGAATTTTCTACAACCCAATTAAATTTTTCTAACATTCATCCAGAAATATCCAGACTAAATCCATCAGAAATTTTAATCGAAGAAAACACTGATACTGACTTAGACTTTTCTGCTCACAAAACCACCAAAATTCCAAAAGATTATTATTCTCTATCAAACTCAATAGATGAAATTAAGAAATATTTCAATGTGAATTCTTTAGAACCTTTTGGTTGTCAAAATTTACCTTTAGCCATTCAAGCTTCTGGTTCTATATTAAAATATGTGAAAAAAAATAGAAAAAATTCAATAATTCCAATAACAAAATTAACAACTTACTCATCAGAAAATTACATGATTTTAGATAAACAAACTAGTAACAACCTTGAAGTTTTTCATGGCGGAAGAGATAAAAATCAAAAATATTCTTTGTTATCAGTTCTTGATTCAACCAAAACATCCATGGGTGCTCGAATGCTAAAAAGATGGCTAGGTCAACCGTTATTAGATATTCAGCGACTTCAAATACGATTAGATTCAGTGGAATCTTTAACTGAAAACACCTTGACGAGATCAAAATTAATTCAAATATTGAGCTCAATTTCAGATGTAGAAAGAATAATAAATAACATATCAATTGAAAACTCAAATCCTAGAGAAGTCCTTTCTCTTGCTAACAGCTTAGAAAAATGTGAAAAATTAAGAAATGAAATAATCAGAGATCAAAATATCTCTCAAAAACTTCTTTGGACAACAAAAAACATACAAAATCATTCTGAAATGATTTCTGAAATCAAAAGTGCAATCTCCGAAAATCCTCCTTTAACTCTAATTGATGGTACAGCAATTAAAAAAGGATTCTCCAAAGAACTTGATAAATTAATCCAAACATCTCAGCAAGCAAAATCTTACTTCTCATCTCTTGAAAAACGTGAAAGAGAAAAAACCAACATCAAGTCTTTAAAAGTGGGATATAACAAAGTGTTTGGATATTACATAGAAATCAGGAATGCCAACCTAGAGAAAACACCTGAAAATTATATTCGAAGACAGACTCTAGTTGGGGCAGAGAGATTCATAACCGATGAAATGAAAACATATGAATCACAAATCCTGAACATTCAAGATCAAATTACTGATCTAACAAACCAAATTTTTAAAGAATTATGTGCCAAAATTTCTTCTGTCAGTGAAAAAATTTTATCCACTTCTAATGCAATTTCAAAAATCGATACTCTTTCTACATTAGCTCAAGTTGCAATAGAAAATAGGTATATTAAACCTACCCTTACAAATAAAACTATTTTGGAAATTAAAGATGGTAGACATCCTGTAGTAGAACAAATATCGATTGACAAAATGTTTATACCTAATGATTTGATTTTATCTACTACAAAAGATCAATTAATTATACTTACAGGCCCAAACATGTCTGGAAAATCAACTTATATTAGACAAGTCGGAATAATTACACTTCTAGCACAAATAGGTAGTTTTGTACCAGCAACTTCAGCTACTATTGGTTTAGTTGATCGCATCTTTACCAGAGTTGGATTACAAGACGACCTATCTCTAGGTCAATCAACATTTATGGTAGAAATGTTAGAAACCGCTTCAATAATCAATCACGCTACTAATAAATCTTTAATAATCCTTGATGAAATTGGTAGAGGCACTAGCACATATGACGGTCTAGCAATTGCTCAATCTATAGCTGAATTTATCCACGATAATCCCAAACTTGGATCTAGAACATTATTTGCCACTCATTATCATGAGTTAACTCAACTCTCAAAATTTTTGAAACGAGCCTGTAATTATACTGTTGATGTCTCAGAAAGCGAAGGAGAAATAATTTTCCTTCATAATATCATTCAAGGTGCAAGTGATAAAAGTTATGGCGTACATGTAGCACAACTTGCTGGAATTCCCAAACAAGTCATTTCAAGATCTTATCAAATACTAGATGAACTTGAAAAAAAAACAAATTTCAAAAAAGACATAAAAAGATCCAAAACAGAAAAACAATTACCATTAATGCCCAGTGATACAATTATAAAATCCAAACTAAACTCAATTGATATCAATAAAATTACCCCTATTGACGCAATAAATAGATTAGCAGAGCTTAAAAAGCTTTCTGACAAAGACAATAATTAACATTTCTTGACTCGAATCGATTCAGATAATAAGCTTTGAAACAACTTTAAACATATCAATACTTGAATACCCAAAATATGGAATCAATTTAATGAAATCCCCAAAAGAATTAAGAAAACTTATACGAAACGAAATCATACAAACTCAAACAGCTGGTTTAGCCCCAAGATTCGTTCAAACAAATCTCGTAATTCTTCCTCAAGAAAATGCTTTTGACTTTCTATTATTCTGTAATAGAAACTCAAAACCTTGTCCTTTAATTGAAGTGCTCGAGACAGGTTCTACAGAACCTGTACTCAGCGCACCTAAATCAGATATTAGATTTGATGTTCCAAAATATCGAATATATGAAAATGGCAAATTAGTCGATGAACCTACAAATATTGAAAAATATTGGCGAAAAGATTTTGTTTCATTCCTATTAGGATGCAGTTATACTTTTGAAGAAGCTTTAATAGATGCAGAAATCCAGGTTCGACATTTACAAGAAGACAAAACCGTTCCAATGTTTTTTACATCAATTCAAACAAAAAAATCTGGAATATTTGACGGCCCCCTTGTAGTCACGATGAGACCTATTCACAAGTCTAAAATAGTAAAAACAATTCAGGTAACATCTAGATTTCCAAATGTTCATGGCGCACCAATACATATTGGCAACCCAGATGAGATAGGCATTAAAAATATTTTGAAACCAGATTTAGGTGACGCTGTAACTATACATGAAGATGAAATTCCAGTATTTTGGGCATGTGGTGTTACACCTCAATTAGTAGCATTAAATTCAAAACCACCTTTAATGATTACCCATTATCCAGGCCATATGTTCATTACAGACATTAAAAATGAAACAATATCTGTTTTATAGTAAATCGCTAAAAATCAAAGGATGAAATGAATTTGAAAACAACAATTGAAGATATAATTTTAGAAAATGACAAAAGAGAAATTTCAAAACTAAGACCCCTTCTAGAAAAAAATTATTGCGAACAAGCTGCAGAATTGATTTTTTCAAATCCTAAAACAGCTATAATCACTACAGGATTTTTCATCACTGGCCCAGATAAACCTGAAACAGATGGTCCCCCTGGAGCAATTGCGCTAGGTAATTCTCTAGAATCAATTGGATTCCAAGTTAAATATGTAACAGATAAAGTTTCTAGTTTCGTAATTAAAAATCTTACAAATAGTGAAGTAATAGAATTCCCCATAACAAATCATAATGAAAGTAAAAGTTTTTCCAAAAAAATTATCAATACTTTCCATCCATCTATTATAATCTCAATAGAACGCTGCGGATTTACATCTACAAAAAGATACAAAAATATGGCAGGGCTAGACATCAGTGAAAATAATGCAAAAATCGATTATCTATTTGAAAACGACATACCTTCAGTCGGAATAGGAGATGGAGGAAATGAAATTGGTATGGGAAATTTAAAAACTCATATCCCAAAACTTATGCCAAAAGTTAAAGATCCCTGCGTAACACAAACCTCAAAATTAATAATAAGTAGTGTTTCTAATTGGGGCGGCTACGGTTTAATCACAGCGCTCTCCCTGAAATCTAATAAAAATTTGTTGCCTTCAGTAAATGATGAAACTAACAGAATTAATAAAAGTGTCGAACTAGGTGCAGTTGACGGCTTTTCTAAAATGAATATCAATAAAGTTGACAGCTTCACAATTGAAGAAAATATCAACAAATTAAAAAAATTACACCAACTTCTTAAAACATTAAAAATTCCAAATTAATATTTAAATTAATGAAATCTGTATATATAAATAATCACGGTCCAAGAAATGTATTAACCTATGGAGAATTGCCAGAAAACACTCCAAAATCGACAGAAGTAAAAGTAAAAATACATTCATGTTCTTTGAATAGACTGGATATATTTACCAGAATGGGTATAAAAGGAATCAACTTAAATCTCACTAAACCTCATATACTTGGAGGAGATTTCGCTGGAGAAATTATTGAAGTTGGGCAAAAAGTAACCGATAAAAAAATTGGAGACCGAGTTGTAATAAACCCCGGCTTGATTTGTCTAAAATGTGAAAACTGTATTCAAGGTTTTACAGAACTATGTTCAAATTCAGGAAGAATTGGTTTAACTACCAATGGAGGATATGCAGAATTTGGAATAGTACCATCAATAAATACCTACCATATACCCAGATCAATTTCATTTTCTGAGGCGTCAACATTACCCACTGTTTTTTTAACTGCTTGGACGATGTTAACTCGTAAATCACAATTGAAAGATACCGAAACTGTCTTGATTGTTTCCGGATCAAGTGGAGTAGGAGCTGCTGCAATCCAAATAGCAAAAAACGTTATTGGAGCTAAAGTAATCACTACTACAAGCACTAAAGAAAAAGCCCTAAAAGCAAAAGCGTTAGGTGCAGATTACGTAATTCTTAATAACGAAAACTTAAATCAAAAAATTAATGAAATTACAAATAACCAAGGAGTAAACGTCATAATCGACCACTTGGGGCAAAAAACATGGGAAAATGCGTTTAAATTTTTAGCTAAAGGGGGAAGATTTTGTATCTGTGGTGTTACATCTGGGCATAAAGGAGAAATTCATTTAGGACAAATTTTTGCGAATAATCAAAGTATTATGGGTACATTTATGGGCAGACATAAAGACCTTGAAAAAATCATTCAACTATCTGCAAATAAACAAATAGGCAATATCATTGATTCTGAATTTCCTCTTCAAAGAATCAAAGATGCCCACAAACTAATGGAAAATCGTAATTTTTTTGGAAAAATTGTAATTTCTATTTAATCTTGTAATCTAATACCATGAAAAATATAGTGATTTGCATATCCAGCATAATTACCAAAATAATTTCTTGACCAATTCCTAACATGCAAAGGTGGCAGTTTTTCACCTTTCAAATAGTTTCTTGTAATTGCTCTATTAATCCAAACGTCTACTGGAAAAGCATCAAGTTTATTAAACGCAAATAATAGCACGCAATTGGCAACTTTATCACCGACTCCAGGCAAAGACACTAATGTTTGCAAAGATTCATCATAAGAAAGTGAATATAACTCCTCTAAATTAACTTCACCAGATTCAATCATCTTTGCAGATTGGTAAATATATTCAGAACGAAAACCAAGCTTCAATTCTCGTAAGAAGTCTGGCCCTGCATATATAATATCTTGAGGAGTTGGGAAAGATTGTCTAGAATAACTTCCTAGATGAATATTATTCCCTAAATTAATACACAAATCTTCAATATTTTTAGAAATTCTTTTAATATTTGATACAGACGAACAAATAAATGAGATTAAACATTCCCAAGGATCTTGCTTCAAAATACGCATCCCTTTATATTTTTTGATGGGATTTTGAACGAACTCATCTTTTGGCAATTGATTGTAAACTTCATCAATATCTAAATCCAAATTAAAATATTTACTTAACATCCGTGAAACAAAAAACTTATCCGTATTCTCACAATAGACTTCAATTGAATTATCAATTTGTTTAATTTTTACAACATGATCAAAAATAACTCCAAAGTACCAGCCGTCAAATTTTTGCCAACGAAAAACTTGCCCACTAAATAAAGTGGATTCTAAATCAAAGGAAGATTTAATGCTTATAATCATGAATAAATAAACAAAACTCTATAAAAATGTCGTTTTCAACCATCAATAATTTCATATAAAATTTGATTCAAACATAAATTTTATAATTCAAAAAAGTAAATTGATGTATCAAGAATATCAAACAATCCGAAGCTGGTGGGTACGAATACCCATACTTATAAGTTCATTTTTTTGCATATATATTTGTTTACAACAAATTTTATTCAAGCAATCCCTAACAGATAATACAATCGCAGATATTTTTGTAGTAGTAATAATTTTTATTATAGGTATTGGGATTCCAGCATTCGTTCATATGGTACGACTTGAAACAAAAATAGAAAATAAAAAACTCACTATTAAATTTTGGCCATTCCATTTTAAACCTGTAATATTTCGTATAATTGACATCAAAAAAGCTGAAGCAATCACATATAATGCAATTAAAGATTATGGAGGATGGGGAATTCGTTACGGAGTCAAAGGTAAAGCCTATAACTTAAATGGAAATAAAGGTGTTTTATTAACTTTCAAAGATAATCAAATAATTTTAATTGGTTCACAAAATCACAACAAACTTTGTAGCACCATAACAAAAATCATGAAAACTTTATAATCAATTATTCCTATTCGACAATCTTTCAAAAACTAATAATATGAATCCAAAAAAAATGATAAATAAACCCATTTTTAACATAATCGGCAACCCTGAACTAAGTAGCATGACCATTATCCATCCACAAAGAAAACATACTCCAACTATTAACACACCAAATCCTAATCTCATTTAAACCCTCCTGCTTCGCTATCAGATAACCATTCGTTAATTTCATTATCTAACATACCTATTTTAATTTTTCTTAAAGTTACATCAGGCAATGATTGAAAAAATAATTTGCCATAATGATTATTGATAATTCTATTGTCCAATATAATAAATACACCTCGATCATCTTTTTTTCTAATTAAACGACCAAAGCCCTGCCTAAATTTAATCACAGCTTCAGGTATTGAATATTGCGTAAAAGGCTCATCATAGACCTCAGATCGAGCAGAAATTATAGGATCAGTAGGTACATCAAAAGGTAATTTAGTCATAATAACCAATTTTAATGAATCTCCCTGAATATCAACGCCTTCCCACAAGCTTGAAGTACCAAATAAGACAGAATTATTTGATCTTAAAAATTTCTTAACAACTTGAGTTGCATTTCCATCAATTCCTTGAGCAAAAACATTTATTCCATGCGGCATTAAAGATTTTTTAAGAGCTCGTGCAGTTTTATTTAATGAAGCATTAGATGTAAATAACACCAATGCTCTGCCACTTGTTGCAAGCACGCTATAATAAATTGATTGCTCTAAAGCCAATTGAAAATCATATTCTTTTGGATTTGGTATATCTTCAGGAACACAAACTAAAACTGACTTTTGATAATCAAAAGGAGAACCAAGAAGCATTTCAGAAGAATTATCGAAACCAAGTTTTTCTTTTATATAGTCAAATCCATTTCCATCGCTCAATGTAGCCCCAGTAATTACAACAGATTTTTTCTGCGTAAATAAATTGTTTTCTAAATATTCGTTTACATTAAACGGAGCTTTATTTAATACAAGATTGCGGTTACTTCTAGATGAATCTGAGATCCAATAAATTCCATTTTTTTCAGGATGAGGGAAAAATTCATTCATCTGTAATTTAAAGTCTTCTACCAATTTTTTGTACCTAGATATATCTGAAATTACTGTGATTAATTTAGGATCGTCACTATATTTATCCAAATCAAATTTTTGGCGTAATTTTGATAAATTAAAAAGTAATGAATCTCCATCATTGTTAAAATCTTCCCATAACTTCTCAATCTCAGACCATATAGGAAGACTTCTAACCGTTCCTGTAATTCTTGCAGATTCCTTTTTATTAAAACCTTCAGTTTCTTGTGTAAAAAATACCTCTGTCTCTTTAAATAATTCCTTCAAAGATGTCACAACATTTAAAGAAGTTGTCTTTAGATTTTCAGAAAAAGAATTAACTTCAGATATATCAGAAGAATCAAATTTAGCTTTGAAATCAAAAGTTTTTAATATCTCTGAATATTCTGAAATTCTAATAAATACATCAAATAAATTTGACTGACTGATTTCAAAACCAAAATGTTTAGTAGAAATCTTTTCAATATCTTGACCTTCATCTATTATTAGAAAATCATATTCTGGAATCGAAGTTCCGCCAGATACTATATCTGAAATCAATAATGAATGATTAACAATCACAATATTTGACTCAAAAGCAATCTGTCGTGCCTGGTTTAAGAAGCACACTCCATTAATTCCTATACAATTTTTTGCGTCTTTTGCTGAAATTCGGCTCCAAGAATCTAAGTATTTACTAGAAATTAAACCTATCTCAGATCTATCGCCTGATTGGGTTTTAGTCAACCAAACCAATACTTTAGACATTAATTTTGCACTATCAACCGAAATATTCTGATCCAAAATAGCTTTATCAAAACTCTTAAAGCATAAATAATTTTCTCTGCCTTTTAATTCGCAAAATTTAAAATTTTTCAAAAAATCTTTATCAATTAATCCGATAGCAGACAGTGCAAGAGGTAAGTCTTTACTTACCAGTTGATTTTGAAGATTAATAGTGTTTGTAGAAATCACAACTCTTTTATTATTAATAATTGAATACACTATACTAGGTATTAAATATGCTAATGATTTACCAACACCTGTTCCAGCTTCAACAATCAAATTCTCTTCAGACAACATAGAGTCTAAAATTTTTGCAGCCATTTTCTCTTGTTCAAATCTATATTCAAAAGAATTCAAAACATCACTTAACCCACCTTCATTCCCAAAAACTTTTTGTACCAAATCAAAGTGAACATCTTGGTCCTGGTTGATTTCTTTATGTATCACATCGTCTAATTTGGAAACTTGTTCCTTAACAAATCTTGAAATATTTACACCACGATATCGCACATCAAAATCAGATGTTTTTTCATTCGAAAAGCTATCATTCATTTTGTAATCTATAATTCGATCCCAGAATGAATGCAAATCCCAAGATGAACGTAAAGATAATTGTTCTATTTCTTTCAAAACAATCAAATCTAATTCTTCAGCTATCGTACCCAGTTGTAAATATAATTCTCCAGCTGCAATTGCATCATCTAAAGCACGATGAGATCTAGATGATTTGATGCCAAAGTTTAGTTTCAAAGATTCTAAAGTAAAACTTTCAACATCAGGTAAAAGAGTATGTGCCAAATCCAAAGTATCAACCTTATTTCCAGATAATTCCAATTCATTTTCCAATAAAAAATTTATATCAAACTGAATATTATGGCCAATGACTTCAGAATCACCAATAAAATTTTTTAAAATCTTTAAAACACTTTTTACATCTGGAGCTCTATCGACATCAGATTGTTGAATACCAGTTAATGTTTTAACAAAATTACCCAACTTCTGTGAAGGTTTTACAAAACTACTAAAGTCTTCTATACGTTTTCTATCACGAAATTTTACCGCACCAATCTCAATAATTTCATCTTTAACTGGAGACAAACCTGTAGTTTCTAAATCCAAGGCAATCCATTCTCCATCTAAAGGAGAACCCTGTTTATCGATCGCTTTTTTAGAATTATTTAAACTCATAGTTTTAATCTTACAATATTTAAACCCGTCAAGAATTAGTAGCCATTACAGGAAATACAATTCCAAATAATAGATAAAATATCACGAAAAATATCACATTTAACCTGATACTATTAAAAATCAATTTGATTAAGTAAGCAATTATTCCTGCAAAAAATAAAACTAACAATTCAAACAAAAGATAACTATATTCGACAATCCAGAGCTTTTCATTAAAAAATAAAATTAATAGTTCAAAGGAAAACGCGAAGAACAAACCAAGTAAAATCCAAAATGGATATAAAACAGAAATAAACCCCATTATCAAATTTGTGGGTTTGAACCTACTAAGACCTAAACCTAATTTAGAATCATTTTTATTAGTGATAAACACCATTATTGGTGCCATGCACACACAAATTGAAGACATAAACATTCCAGTTATCAATCCAGAAAACAGAAGATTATTCATAAGAAATCATTCTGAAATAAAAGATGTAACAATTGCTTTAAATCCATATATTTCATTAATCTTTTTAACTAAATAATCTATATCATCATCTTCGCAAATAGGTATAAATAATGTTGGCCCGGAACCTGCAACACAAAATTTAAAAATCCCCATGTTATTTAAAGAAGTAAAAGGATTTTTAATATCACAAAATACATCTAAATAAACGTCGCTAAAAGCATTGAAAAAATTTGAATAATCTGGCTGCACATTTCCTTCAATAATTATTGCCAAATCATTTGTATATTTGCCATCAGTATAATTCTTTTTACTCAAAAAACTATAAGCTAAAGCTGTCTTACTATGATTCAACTCTGAAAATTTTGAATATTGATCTATAAAAATCAAAATAATCTTCATTTCTTTGATTGAAGGTAATTTAGATACCACTTCTCCTTTACCAGAAACTTGAGCTGTCCCTCCAGATAAAAAAAAGGAAACGTCAGATCCTATTCTAGAAGCTAAATCAACAAGTTGATCAAATTTTATATTCAAACCCCAAAGTTTACTTAATCCAATTAAAGTAACTGCTGCATTACTGCTTCCTCCACCCAATCCTGCTGAAACGGGAATGTTTTTATCAACTAAAATATTTGCTCCAAATTTTACATTCATATAATCTTTCAGAAGGATACCTGCCTGATACACTAAATTATCTTCATTATTTAAACTTTCTATATTTGTACTTACTGTAAAATCACTAGAGTGTTGGAAATGAATAGTGTCATACAAGTTAATCGTTTGGAATATAGAAGAAATTTCATGGAATCCATCTTTACGTCTCCCTAGAATTTCTAATGTCAAATTGATTTTTGCATAAGAATTTAACTTGAATGACTTAACCATATTAATTTAAAACCTATCAAAAAATAATCTTGCTAAAAATAATAAAAAACAAAAACTATTATTTATCGTAACTTATAAGATTCTTCCTACCTTAATCAAGAAAAATTTGATAATTATTTTAATATTTATAGTAGATGGTTATAGCAAAATTAATTTGTTAATAAAATTCATCTGAATTATAATTCACAAACAGTTGAATTTGATGTATAGCCTCTGTGCACATCATTTATATTAAAAAATAACGGAGAAAATTTTGTATCCAATAAATTTGACAAATAAAACCGCCTTGGTATTTGGAGTAGCTAATCATAGAAGTATAGCTTGGTCTATTGCAAAAACATTACATGCAGCCGGCGCAAATTTAATACTTGCATATCAAAACGAAAGGCTTAAAGATAACATAGTAAAAATTACAGAAGGTATTCCAAACATTTCACTCATTGAATGTGACGTTTCCTCCGACAAAAACATCGAACAATTATATGATGAGATTGGTAACAATTTTGATTCTATTGATTATATAGTTCATAGTATAGCTTTTGCTAATAGAGAAGATTTATCAGGAGAATTCATTGACACACCTAGAGAAGGCTTTCTAAAAGCATTAGAAATAAGTTCATATTCTCTAATACCTATAGCAAGACTTGGAGCCCATTTACTCGAAAAAAACCACGGCAGCATTATTACTATGACTTTTCAAGCTTCCGAGAGAGTTTTTCCAGGATATAATGTTATGGCAACAGCTAAATCTGCACTGGAAAATTCAGTGAAAAATTTAGCTTATGATTTAGGTAAAAAACAAATAAGAATAAACGCCATATCTGCAGGGCCCTTAGATACTTTATCTTCCCGTGTTATTAGCGGATACAAAGACATGAAAACTTACAACGCTGACAAAGCACCATTACAAAGAAATATTACTTTTGAAGAAGTAGCTAACACTGCTCTTTTCTTATGTAGTGATTTATCAACTGGTATTACTGGAGAAATAATCCACGTAGATGCTGGGTACAATATAATGGGAATTTAACTTGTAAAAAAAATTTTAGACTCACAAAAATAATAGAGCCCTGCAACGCAGGGCTCTATTATTAAATATAAGTCTAAATATAAACTATATTAAGCTGATAAGCTTACACCTTTTCTTCTGTAGACTATAAACGATCCAATAATAATGGATGCAAAAGCTACAAGTAACATTAAGCTAAATAAAACTGGAACAGTGTTATCACCAGCAGCTGGGGCAGTTAATTTTGATTCGTCTAGAGCAACAGCAGTAATGTTATAAGTTGCCATCTGTTGTGCCGAAACGACTGCACCATCAACTCCACCTGCACTAGCATCTGTTGAAACCCCAGTAGCTCCTGAAGCTAAGAAAGCTATAATAGTTCCTCCACCAGGTCCTATCAATCCCTTCTTAAGAGAGACATCAGACTTGGCACGAGCAGCAACAGCTAAATCTCTAGCAGATGTAGCCCAAGAAGTAATATTACTAATTTCCGAATTGACTGAAGCATAATTTGCAGCTACAGAAGTGTAATCATCCGTAGAGTCACCAGTAGCTGCATCATTAGCAGCAGTAGCTGCATTAGTTGCACTAGTAGCTGTAGACAATACCGAACCTTCAATAGTATCAATTACTTGTTGCAAATAATCATCTATCACAGATGCCGTCGTAGCGTTACTGGCTGAAGTAGCTGCATCAGAAGCAGTCTGTAATTCAGACTTAAGATCAGCTAGTATACCAGTTGTAGATCCATCTGTAGAACTAGACAACAATTTACGAATGTGTGCTATTGAAGCTGTGGGGATTACTGCACTATAAATGACATTTGAAGAAGGACTAGAAGGTATATCACCCTCATTTTCCTCAGTAATTATCAATGCATTATAATTTCTTATTAAATTTAGACCGCTATATAGCGAACTAGAACTATTGTGCGTATGACTCACTGCACCACTGTTATCAACCGAAATAACACCAATACTAACTTTGCGATATTCGGAAGCTAACCAACCAACAAACTGTTTGCCTGAAGTAGGTGCGGTAACTCCAGTCATTGTGACAGTAATAGCATCACTACTACCTTTGTCATCAGATACTAAAGCAGTACCAGAACCACTCTGGGCAAAAGCTGGTATAGAAGATAACGTCAAAAGTGCAACAAAAACCACTAGCACGCTTGTTTTGACCATGGACATATTCAGCGCCTTTCCTCCTGTGTTAATAATTTACAGGTGTGCCATATACAAATATGCACAGACTTACACTACCACAAGCTGAGCATTAGGCAAAGCCTCTAGAAGTGCATTATTTGAGCATTTCTTAAAAAATAACTCTTAAATTCTAAGAAAATACCCCTTTAGGTATTAATATTTTTACATTTCCAAGATTAAGAACTTTCCTAATGTAATTCTCAACCATTAAGGAATTATACCAAAATATTTTATAAATTAAACCCATTATGTCGATATTTTTTAATTGACTATATAGGAATTAAGAAATAGCATCTGTATTTATCTGAATGTTCTTATTAAATCCTACTAGGAAATATATATGAAGGCAGCTGTACTAAATCAAATAAACAAACCTTTGGAAATAGAAAACCTCATCCAAGAAGATCCAAAACATGGCGAGGTAAAAATCAAAGTAAATTATGCAGGAATATGTGCAAGTGATTTGCATATCATGAAAGGTACAGCATCACTGCCAATACCGGCAGTATTGGGTCATGAAGGTTCTGGAACTGTAGTGGAAGTAGGTCCAAATGTCACAAATTTAAAACCCGGAGACAAGTGCATAATGTCATTTGTGTCAAACTGCGGGCATTGTACCTACTGTAGAACAGGTAACCCCAATTTATGTTCTGAAAATTTACGAATAGGTTCTAAATTATTTGATAATACTTTTCGTTTAAAAAAACAAAACAATAAAGAAGTCTATCAAATGGGTAAAATAGGCTTATTCTCAGAATATTCTGTATGCCCACAACAAGCTTGCTATCCAATTCCCGACGAAATCAGTTTAGAAACAGCTGCTTTAATAGGTTGTTGTGCCACTACAGGTATCGGAGCTATAGTTAATCATCCAAACGCTACAACAGGATTATCCATTGCTATTTTTGGAATAGGTGGTGTTGGGATATCTGCAATACAGGGAGCTAAGTTACTAAATTCATCAAAAATAATAGCCGTAGATATAGACAATAAAAAATTACAATTTTCGAAAAAATTTGGAGCTACGCATACAATCAACGCTAAAGAAGAAAGGCCTATAAGTAAAATATTGGATCTAACAAATGGAGAAGGAGTTGATATGGCTCTAGATACATTCGGCAGCAATGACACAACAGAAAGTACTTTATCCTGCATTCGAAGAGGTGGTGACGCTGTGATTGTTGGCCTAGCTTCAGAAGGAGAGTTTGCCAAAGTTGACATGGTCTCTATGGTAAGGAAACAACTAACTATATCTGGTTCATATTACGGTACTACAAGTTCTCATGAAACATTCAGGAAAATAGTTAATGCTTCTATAAATAATCAATTAGATTTAGAAAAACTTGTGACTGAAAAATTTCCTCTAAAAAAAATTAACCAGGCTTTTGAAAATCTACAAAATGGAAAAATAGTTGGCAGAGGGATTCTAGAACTTTAAAGGCAACCAAAATTCTTCAATAAAATCAGGTTAAGCATGTCATTTGACTTACAAGTTCCATTTTGTAGAAGCACAATGAGTAATCCCATCTTCAAGTGTGATGTAATAAACGGTTAATATGCTACCGTCTATCAATTGTATTGACACTGGATAACCTACATCACTAGATGGTCTTCCGCCTGTCAATTTAGTTTGTTCATTTTTAGCAGAAATTGTACCCGCATCATCCCTCAATATATATTCCTGTTGAATATTCCAGGTCAAACCACCATCATCACTAATTACAGCTCTTATACCCATAGGAGATTTTCTAAATCCATAAGAACACAAAATCCTATTATCTGAAAGCTTCAATAAATGTGCTGGAAATCCCCAAACATTTGTTTTAGTTTGACTAGACCAAGTTAATCCTCCATCATGAGAACGAGTTGACAATAAATATCCAGCATCATCCCCCGAAGTATATCTAGACATAGCTAAAACTTCATTTGAAGATACCTCAACTAAAGCAGTTTCATCACCTTTACCAATTTCGACCAAACTCCATTCATTCAGATCTGACTTTGATCGTAAAACAAATGCTACTTCAGATCCATCATCTTTAAGGCCATACATCGGGATTATCATTGTACCGTTCTCTAAAACGATACCTCTTTCAAAACCCAAAACCCATTTAAAACCTTCAGCTATCCATTCATCTTTCTCCCACGTTTTACCATTGTCTTTGGATCTTTTTACAAACAACCTAGAAGTATTAACATAAATAAATTTATCTGGATCCTGAGGATGGTCCCTAACAACCCATCCATTTTCCAAGGCGATATTTTTTTGACCAATATCAAGTTTTTCCCATCCAATTGAACCTACAGAGATCAGATCTCCATTTGGCAATTTATTAGTAAATGCCCTCCAACCAGATTTTGCAGCAAATCCCTCCAAATCAGAAATGCCATCATCAAATGTACTTTCATTATTGATTTTTTTTGAGTTAATATTAGTTGTCCAAGACATACCAAAATCTGTTGTTTCAGCACAAGCAAAATTTTCACCAAAATGATCGTGAAAAGGAGAAGAAACGAAAATTACTGAAATTTTGCTATTTGAATTTGATAAAATTAAAGGGAATGCAGAATAATATCCAGGGTTTTTAAAAAGTATTGAATGTTGCATAAATTTCCTCCAAATACATAACTACAAAAAATTACCTTGATTATCTAAATGTTCTATATCGTAGCCTATAGATTGTAAATCTTTTTTGATTTTCTTTACATCACCCACAATAACTATTGGGATACTGGAATGATCAATATATTTCAATGCAGATTTTTGAATATCTTCTAGAGAAAGACTATTAAATTTATCTAGAAAATTGACATAATAATCTTCTTGCAAACCAAAAAGTGAAATATTATGTAACTTTTGAATTATTTGATCATTTGTTGCAAAACCAGAAGAAAATCCCTTATTAATACTTTGTTTCGCATCAAAAAATTCTTTTTCAGAAATCAATCTATTATTTTTTATATCATCAATTTCTTTTAAAGTTTCAAAGATTGCCTGTGATGTCACTTTAGTCTCTACTGCACCTCCAATATAAATCAATGATGGAGCCAAAAAAGACCAATCAATATTTGAAGAATATCCATATGTATAGCCTTTGTCATCTCTTAGGTTCATATTTAATCTAGAAATAAATTGTCCTCCAAGAATAAAATTCACTAGCGTTAGAGAGAAAAAATCCTCATGATTTCTAGAAATGGTTGGGATTCCAATTCTTATTACTGACTGTGGTGCATCTGGCTTATCAATTAAAAATATTTTTGTTTTGTTTAGGTCCAAATCTTCATAACTAAGATCCATATGACTTGAGGATCCTGGGGGTCCTTGTAAATTCCATTTACATTTACTATCGATTTGGCCCCCATCGATATCTCCAACAAACAACAAAGATATATTCTGAGGATAAAGTATTTCTTGGTATCTAGATCTTAAATGTTCTGTAGAGATAGTTTCCAAAGTTGACTTGTCTCCAAAAATAGGATTAGCTAAGCCTTCAAAATCTTTAAAAAGTATCCCTCTGACAATTCTTGAAGCAACAAAACTAGGATTCTCTTCAGCCCTTCTAATCTTCGTTAATTCCAAATCTTTAATCCGAACTAACTCATCGTCTGAAAATTTAGGATTCATTACAATATCAGACATGATATCAAAAACATCAACCCATCTAGGTTTTGCAACTTCAGTTGAAATAGTGATATGTTCACGACCAACATTTACGTTCAAACCAGCACCTAAAAATTCAATTTGATCAGAAATTTCTTTACTTGAACGGGACACTGTACCTTCGGAAAGCATTTTCCCTATCAAATTTGATAATCCAAAAACCCCCCCTGTCTCAGAATTTGATCCATCTTTTATTACAGTAGCAATTGAAACAATTTCGGAAAATTTTCTTTTTGCTAAAAGTAATCCAACTTCTGATTCCAGTTTTTTTAGCTGAGGTATCTCAGGAATAAATTTTTTGATTCCTTCAGATTTAGGCATCTGAGTGCGATCAATAGAGGTTGATTTGGAAGATTTAAATTCTTTTTCATTCAAAACTGATAATTCAACCCTAGGGCTATCCAATAAATCTTCAGCTACTTTTTTAACATCTTCCAAAGTAACGTTAATGTATCTATTAAAATCGGAATTGATACAAGATGGATCACCAGCCATCACATTGAAATAGTTTAGTTGATCTGCTCTACCATTAAATCCACCAAAATTCTGAAGATCTGTAAAAAATTCGGTCTCCATTAAATTTTTTACTCGTATCAAATCTTTCTCATTTAATCCACCAGAAGCAATAAATTCAAGTTTCTTCTGAATTTCGTTAATATTTTCCTGAATGTTAGATCCTGAAGAAATTGTACTTTGAATACCAAATTCGCTTGCAATTTCTTGGCCATAATTCCAACAGGAAATTGATGATGATATTTTTTTATCATAAACCAAATCCCTGTGTAATATAGAACTTCTACCACTTCCTAAGATATTCGACAATATTTCAAGTGATGCTTCTTCTTGAGTAAAAATTGGAGCTGCAGGCCAAGTAATGTAAACCCTTGGAAATTGTACTTTATCAAATATTTCAACTTGTATGTTGCTGTTCAATGGCGAATCAAAACGTTTCATTAAATCTGGCTTATTCACACTAGGCAAATCACTAAAATAAACATTGACTAATTCTTCAGTTTGTTTTAAATCAACATCACCAACTATAGCTAAACTTGCATTAGACGGAGAATAAAACTTTTTAAAAAAATCATGTATGTCTGAAATAGAAGCAGCTTCTAGATCTTCCTGATAACCAATAGTAGGCCAATTATAAGGATGCGGCAAAGGGAAAAGCAAAGGCAATATTTCTAAATGTGACTTTCCATATGGAACATTTTCATAACTTTGTCGCCTCTCATTTTTAACCACATCTCTTTGAATATCTAAGCGTTTTTGATCAACTGTATCTAACAAAAACCCCATTCTGTCAGATTCAAGCCACAAAGCTAAATCTAAACCATTTGATGGAACATCTTCCCAGTAGTTTGTTGCATCTGAATTTGTAGAGCCATTTAAAGAAGCTCCGATCTTTTGCAATGGTTCAAAATGACTAGCATTATGATTTTTTGATCCTTCAAACATCATATGTTCAAATAAATGCGCAAAACCAGTCCTGCCAACTCGTTCATTTTTAGATCCGACATGATACCAAACATTCACTGCAACTATTGGCAAAGAATGATCTTGATGGATTATAACTTCCAAACCATTACTTAAAATTAATTTTTTAAATTCTACTTGAGGCAATAACTTTCTCCTAGAAACAAATTTTAATCATTATTTGTCTACATAAATTAATTCATTAAACTATTTAATTTATAACAACTAACTGATAAAATAATATAGTCAATTCAATTATTAATAATATATTCTAATTTAATAGTAATGAAAATAATTTAATGAATTTTAATTTACAAAAAAAATCACTCCTTTACTTACTAATAGGTATCACACTTATTACAGTTTTTATAACTTTCTCTTCAGAAAGTAAATTTAAAACTGAGATCCCATTTAGCCAAGTGGTCAAAATGGCTAAAAAAGGTTCGCTACAGTCCATAGAAGTCAATGGAGATCGTCTGAAAATAATTGGTAAGGACGATCAAACATTTACATCTAGAAAAGAACAAGGAGCAAGTGTAGTAGAATCACTTTATAACAATGGAGTTGATCCACTAACTAGTGATTTGCAAGTGACAGTAAAAGGTGCAAGTGGATTAACCAGTATTATAGGTATCTTTTTAAATTTCCTGCCATTGATATTTCTAGGAGCCGTACTGCTTTTTATGTTTCGACAAGCTCAGGGAAGTTCAAATCAAACTTTCAGTTTTGGCAAAAGCAAGGCAAGAATGCGAGTTGGGAATCAGCCTGAAGTTAATTTCCATGACGTCGCTGGGGTTGAAGAAGCCAAAGAAGAATTACAAGAAGTTGTTGAATTCCTTAAATTTCCAGATAGATTTTTAAGTTTAGGTGCAAGAATACCTAGAGGCGTTCTTTTAGTAGGTCCTCCTGGTACAGGTAAAACATTACTTGCTAAAGCCGTTGCTGGGGAAGCTGAAGTCCCATTTTTCTCAATTAGTGGAAGTGAATTCGTTGAAATGTTTGTTGGTGTTGGGGCGTCTAGAGTGCGTGACCTATTTAATCAGGCAAAAAAACATTCTCCTTGTATAGTCTTTGTTGATGAAATTGATGCTGTAGGTCGGCATCGTGGAGCTGGGCTAGGTGGAGGCCATGATGAACGAGAACAAACACTTAATCAAATATTAGTTGAAATGGATGGCTTTGACACAAAAACCAACATAATTGTAATTGCTGCAACTAACCGACCTGATATTCTAGATCCAGCACTATTAAGACCTGGGAGATTTGATAGAAAAGTAACTATAGACATTCCAGATGTTAAAGGACGAGTCCAAATACTCGAAGTACATTCGAAAGGAAAACCAATTTCTAAAGGAGTTGACCTAGAATATGTCTCTAAACAAACTCCCGGATTTAGTGGCGCAGATCTTGCAAATTTAGTAAATGAATCTGCAATTCTAGCTGCTAGAAAAAATCAAAAAAGTATATCTGCAGACGAATTCAATGAATCAGTTGATCGAGTAATGATGGGGCCAGCGAGAAAATCAAAAGTCATAAGTTCTAGAGAGAAAAAAATTACTGCTTATCACGAAGCTGGTCATGCTCTTGTAGGATTTTTGTTACCTAACACTGATAAAGTGTCCAAAGTAACTATTGTTTCAAGAGGACATGCTGGAGGATATACAAAATCATTACCTGAAGAAGACAGATCTCTATGGTCTGTACAGCAATTCAAAGAAAGAATGGCATTCGCGATGGGTGGAAGGGCAGCTGAAGAAATAAAGTTTGGTGAAATGACAACCGGAGCTAGCAACGACTTAAATCAAGCTACTGAAACTGCCAGAGCCATGGTTACCAAATATGGAATGAGTGATAAATTAGGTCCCCGAACATTTGGCAAAAGAGAGGACATGGTTTTCCTAGGAAAAGAAATTTCCGAAACAAGAGACTACAGCGACCAAGTTGCTGAAACAATTGACAAAGAAGTTAAATCTCTTCTTGAAGAAGCATATTCTACTGCTAAAACTTTGTTAACTAAAAATAAATCCAAGTTAAAACAAATTGCTGAGCATTTAATGGAACATGAGACATTAGAAGGATCAATGTTAGAAAATCTATTCAATGCACCAATTAGAAAAAAACGACAACCTTCAACTTAGATTTGATTATTAGCACAAGACGAACTAAGAAATAAAGTTTGACAATCCTTCAATTACCGGTTTGATATCATCATGAGTTGTCTTACCCATATGGCCAATTCTAATAATCTTTTCTTTTAATTCACCTTGGCCTGCAGCCAGTACAATATCGTAATTATTTTTCATAAATGCAATCAATTCTCCTGCTTGATATCCATCTGGAACATTCACCGCAGTAACTGTATTCGACGCTACTTTTTCTTCTGGAAGAATAGAAAACCCTATTTTTCGAACTTGATCACGTGTAAATTCACCAATTTCTTTATGCCTTGAATATACATTTTCTATACCTTCTTTTAATATTTGTTCCAATGCTAAATCAAGTGCAAACATCAAGGAAACTGCAGGGGTCCAAGGTGGTTGCCCCATTTTAAAATATTTTTCATATTGTCCAATATCAAAATAAAATTTTGGCATATCAGAGTTCTTATATGATTCAATAGCAAAATCACTAAAACTTACAAATGCCAAACCTGGTGGTAACATCCATCCTTTTTGAGAAGCAGTACTTATAACATCACATCTCCATAAATCCATATATGTCGGTAAAGATGCAACACTACTAATTCCGTCCACTAGAAGTAATTTATTTTCATATTCTTTTTTAACCACTTTACTGATTTCTTCGAGATCATTTGCAACTCCTGTAGAAGTTTCATTATGAGTTACTAAAACAGCCTTTATAGAAGGATGTTTATCTAAACAATCCCGAATTTGATTAGCTTCAACAGCAGTTCCAGGTAAACATTTTAAATACACAACATCCGCACCATATATTTTCGCAATTTCACCAAATCTATCTCCAAAAGTCCCGATAGAAATTGATAATACTTTATCCTCCCTGGACAAAGTGTTTACTATCGCAGTTTCCATAGCACCTGTACCAGATCCAGTTAAAATATATACAGAATCTTTAGTGCCGAAGACAGATTTTAATCCTTCGGTAGTACGAAATAACATATCCTTAAATTCAGCTCCTCTATGATTTATCATAGGAGTTGACATAGCTTCAAGGATGTCTTCAGGTACAGGAATAGGGCCAGGAATTCTCAAATTCATATCGATTTATTCTCCTAAACAATTATGAAAAATATGGGTAAAATAATCGTTTCAAACATCATATTAAAATCTCAGTTTAAAAATTTAGCTTATCAGAAAAATTATCTAGAAACAATTATTCAAATTCTTTTATTGATTTTGATTAAACCTCTTAGCAACATATCTTTGAAATCATCAGAAGATTTTTCGTCCCAATCATATACACCTACTCCAGTTTTGACACCTAAATTTCCAGAATTAATCAAATCAACAATTGATTTTGGAAGCTTTTTGGAATTGTCTAAATCAAACCATACTATTTCAGCGATTTTACTTATCACATCCCAACCTGCAGCATCAGAAATTTGAAATGGACCAGCAAAAGATAATCTCCTTCCAAAACTATTTCTAACTATCTGATCAATCTGTTCATAGTTTGCCACCCCTGAATTAACAAGAGAAATTGATTCCCTTAGCAAAGCTGCCTGCAATCTATTAGCTACGAATCCCGGGATCTCTTTATCTAAAACTACAGGAGTTTTTTTACAAAATTTCAATAAATCTACAACCTTATTTACAATTGCTTGAGATGTATAATCAGATTTAACAACTTCAACTAAAGGAACTATATATGGAGGATTAAAATAGTGAGTAATCAACATTCTTTCTGGCGCACGTAAAACATCAGCAAATAAAGAAGGAATAAAAGTTGATGTGTTACTTGCTAAAATAATATCATCTGGCACAATTTTTTCAATTTTTTTGAATAAATCAAGTTTAGTTGGCAAATCTTCTTTGATCACTTCGATGACCAATTCAGATCCCGTAACAGCTTTTTCAAAAACTGAAACAGGAGTTATTAATTCAACCACATCATCTATCAAATCATTTTGTCCTAAAAAATGCATATTTTTTTTAATATTTTCTATTGAAATCGTTAACTTTTCTTCAGAAGTATCCCACAATTTCACAGGTATACCTGATGTTGCAAAATCTTGAGCAATTCCATGCCCCATCAAACCTCCTCCAATTACTGCAACTGACTTGATTCGAATACAATTATTCTCGAGCATTAATCTCTCCATTTTCTAATTTAAAATAAATTACCCCCATAATAACAGGTGATATAATACATCCAAATTAATTCTATAAAATCCTAGTGAATGAAAAAATATATTTTAACAATTGATTTGGGTGGCACTTATTTGCTATCAGCATTATATAACGAATCTGGTAGCTTAGAGGATAGAAGCATTCTAAAAACTCATAATAACAAATATTTAGATCCTGAAAATCTCACTTTTTCCGTACAAAGTTTTTATTCACTAATATCTGAAAAAATAAGAAATAAATCAATTTCTGGAATTGGAATTTCTGTGCCAGGAATAGTAGACGAATCCACTAATAAAATCGGAGAAATCATCAATGTAAAAAACACAATTTCCGGAATAAATCTGAAAGCAAAAATCCAAGAAAAATTTTCGACACCAACTATTGTGCTAAACGATGCCAACTCTTACGCGATATCTGAAAGTTTCTCAGGAAGTGGAAAAAAATTTTCTAACGTCTTCTTCATAAATATAGGCACTGGAATTGGAGGGGGATTAGTTATTAATGGAAATCTTTATTCAGGTTCTAGTGGAAAAGCAGGAGAAATAGGCCACACAACAATTGATGCAAATGGATCTAAATGTCCATGCGGAAATACGGGATGTTTAGAAATGTATGCTTCTGGACAAAAAATACAACAAATCACCAAAAATCATACCTTAGAAATTCCTGTGGAAATTTTTAAAATGATTGGATTAGGATTCTGTAATATCATCAACTTATATGACCCTGATGCTTTGATTATAGGTGGTGGAGTAGCATTAAAGACAAAAGATTTTATTAACAAAGTCTTTTTAGCCTCCGACAAAGATGTTATTGCCAAACTAAAAAAAATAAAAAATATGTCTTTAGCTAAGCACGGAATTGATGGAGCCTTGTTAGGAAATGCAATATATCTCAAATCTATTTTGAATTAGGCTAAATTATTTAAATAATTCCTTCTTGTCTTATATTTCTTAATGCTTTTTCAGAAGCTTCAATAGTTTGATTAATATCAGATTCAGACAAAACAGAATTAACAATAAATCTAGTTCCAGCATCAATACCTTGATTATACATCTCAAGCCACATTTGATGGCTTAAAAATGGATCTTCTATCTTATTTTGTTCATCTTCAGAAAGTATACATATTGCTTTGTCACATTCATGTTCAACACCTAACCTAAGAAATACAGCTGAAGCTATACCACTAGCACACCCTGGTATTTCCAACTTAGATAAAATATCATTTAGACCATTTTTAAGTTGCTGAGACCTTTTGTCTGCTATTTCATTGACTGGACTACTAGAAACTAATTCTAATGCTGCGCATCCAGCTGCAGCAGAAAGAGGATTTGCATTAAAAGTACCATTATGGCCAACTCTCTCTACTCTGTTATAATCTGATGAATTACTTAACTGAATCATATCTATAATTTCACTCTTACCTGTAACTGCTCCAGCGGGCAATCCACCACCTAAAATTTTAGCTAAAGTACACACGTCGGGAGTTATATCAAAATAAGACTGCGCTCCTCCTTTAGAAATTCTAAAGCCAGTAACAACTTCATCAAAAATCAATACCACTCCATATCTATTCGTAATATCTCGAAGCTGTTTAAGAAAATGAGGATTTACTGGGTCAGTACCCATATGTGCCCCGGTAGGTTCAATAATGATTGCGGCTACATCATCACTATTTCTTAAAGTATCTTCCACCACAGAAATATCATTATGAGGTAAAGTAATCATAGTATCCATTACTTCTTGTGGAATTCCACCAGTACCTTGAGTATGACTTCTAACATAATCATGCCAACCATGAAAATGGTTTTTGAATTTTATTATTTTTGTTTTACCTGAATAAGCTCGAACCATTCTAAATGCCATCAACGTTGCTTCTGTCCCTGAACTAGTAAAACGTATCTTATCAAAACAAGGAATAAGTTCTTTCACTAAATTAGCCCAACGAATTTCTAAATCAGTAGAAGCAGCATAATGAGTGCCAATATCTAATTGATCAGAAACAGCCTGATTCACAACTGGATGGCTATGACCTAAAATCAAAGCTCCATGACCCCCTCTGTAATCAATAATTCTTTGTCCATCTATATCCCATTTGTATGCCCCTGAAGCCTTATCTACATAATAAGGAAATGGTTCCAAATTTCTAGAATCATGAGTTACTCCATTGGGGAAAAGAGATTTAGAAAGGGAATAATTTTCTTGACATTTTTTATGTTCTTCAATGTATCTTTTTTCAATAGAGGTAACCAAATTGAACTCTCCTAAAATCTGAATATAAAACCAATCAACAACACATAAATAGCAGATAAAAACAATTTGAACATGCTAACATGATAGTGTCAAGACTTGATCAATATTTAGCTTAATCTAATCAATTGAACTATTAAATAAAAAATATGCTTTCAAAGAATAAAAATCCAGAAATTAAGATATCCAATATCTCAAAATATTTCAATCACAAAGTAGCAATTAATAATTTGTCATTGAATATTTACAAAGGCGATTTAATCACTTTGATTGGCCCCAATGGCTCGGGCAAAACAACTCTATTCAAAATAATATCCACAATCTTAAGCCCAGATTCAGGATCCCTCGAAATAAAAGGTCTAAATGCAGTAAAAAAAAGTCAACTACTTCGAAACAAAATTGGACTAACATCCCATGAGTCTTTTCTGTATAAAGATTTAACAATTAAAGAAAATCTTTTATTCATTGGAAATTTATTTCGAGTAGAAAATATTGAAAAAAGAATTTCATATTTATCCGAAAAATTTCAAATGAAAAAGTATCTAGATAAACCAATCCACACCCTTTCAAAAGGTTTGACAAAAAGAGCTACTTTAATCCGAACATTTTTACATAACCCTGAAATATTACTCCTTGATGAACCTTTATCTGATCTAGATATGGAATCTCAAATTGTACTAATAGAATTTTTGAAACAAGAATCTTCTAACAATAAAACAATTATAATTTCAACCCATCAAATAGAATTATCTATAGACCTCAAAACTCAAATAGCAATAATTAACAATGGGAAGATAATCAATCTTTTATCCAAAACTCCTTCCTCAATTTCTATTCTAAAAAAAATATATTCTGAATCACTCAAATCAGGAGTTGCAGGTTGAAATACTACTTTTCGACTATTTCTCAAATAGTTATTAAAGACTTAAAGATAGAATTACGAACTAAAGAAACAATAGTTCCAACTTTCGTTTTTGCATTGATTTCAATTTGTGTCTTTCACATATCTTTAAGTTTTGGACTAAATTCATATCAAAAAGTCAGTATAGGCATTTGGATTTTAACAATCTTATATTCAAGCATTTTGATAATGAATAGATCTTTTTCTAGAGAAATTGAATCTGAAAGTTTGAGTGCCATTTTAACCTCTCCAATACACCATGATGCATTATACTTTGGAAAACTTTCATACAATGTAATTATTTTAGGATTAGTTCAGGTAATTTTATCTCCAATTTTTTATATCCTATTCGAAGTAAATGTATATAGTTACGAAATGTTACTTATTTTTGGTCTGGGAACAATTGGAATATGTTCAGTTGGGACAACTTTTTCAATCATGACTGCATTCAACACTATTAGAGATGTTTTGATGCCATTACTTCTAATACCTATTCAAATCCCTCTAATAATTGCAATCGTAGAATCAACAAATATATTATTTGGTTTTAATATTGGAAATTCATCAGAATTGATTAATTGGATTCTTCTACTGGTAAGTTTCGATGCAATATTTTTAGTCGTGTCTCCTATAGCATTTTGTATAATTGTAAAAAATTAATCTCAATCAATATACATATAAATAACAGCTAAAAATTATTGTTTTAAATCTCAAATTAAACTACACTAGTAGATAGTGAACTGAGCTATTCACGTCTTCATCAGCACTTATTAAATTCTTATAAATATAGGAATTAAGTTTCTCAGATGGGCGTGTATTTTTTTGTGTTTACTTATATTTTTAATAATTGGAGACAATTTGAAAAATACAGATTTCGTAGTTAGATTTGCAGGTGAGGGTGGTCAAGGATTCTTATCTGCAGCAATTGGATTTGCTAGTGCTAACACCAAGGCAGGTTATCATGCTCAAACATTTGCAACATTTCCCTCACAAATAACTGGAGGACCAACATGGATGCAAACAAGGATATCGATAGATCCTGTATTAAGTCGTGGTGATGAAGTTGATGTATTAGTTGTTTTCAATGAATATGCTTACGAAACCCATAAAAATGAAGTTAAAGAGAATGGATTTATTCTTTATGACTCAGACCAACTCAATATAGAACCTAGCGAAAAAGTCTTAGGTATAGCATTTGAAAAACTAGCAAAAACCACTGGAAATGCTAGAGCTGCTAATATGGTTATGATGGGAGCACTTGCGGAATTAGTTGGAGTAAATCTTTCTGTATTAGAAGACTTTGTTAAGGAGAGATGGGGGGATACATCAAGATATGGCGAACAAATTGTCCCTCAAAATATAGCAGCACTAAAATTAGGTAGTAATGAAGTTCAAGATCGTGGATTTAAATTAGCTGAAATTGAACCCGCTAAACCTTTAAATACCTCTCAGATATTTCTCAATGGAAACGAGGCCATTTCACTGGGCGCATACTCCGCAGGAGTTGAATTTTACGTGGGATACCCGATTTCTCCTGCAACAACAATACTTATATGGATGGAAAAAAATCTTGTTGAAAAAAATAAATTTGTACATCAAGTCAGTTCCGAGATTGAAGCAATTACTGCAATTATAGGAGCCTCATACGGTGGTAAAAAATCAATGACAGCAACTGCAGGGCCTGGTTTTTCTTTGATGAGTGAAGGATTAGGACTCGCCTGGATGGCTGAAATCCCTATAGTTGTTGTAGATGTCCAAAGAGGAGGTCCCGCAACCGGTTTACCAACTAAAACCGAACAATCAGATCTTCTTTCTTCAATAACCCCTGCTCATGGAGACGTTAGTCTTCCTGTTGTTGCTCCTGGTACTGTAGAAGAATGTTTTTACGCAACAATTGAAGCTTTCAATTGGGCTGAAAAATATCAAGGCCCAGTGATTCTGCTGAGCGAACATGGTTTGGCTGAAAGACAACAAAATATTCCTAAGCCAGACATCAATAGCCTGAAAATTGAAAATCGAATAATTAATCAATCAACAGATAATTATTATAGATACGAATCACAAGGTATATCCCCTATGCCAATCCCTGGATCACCAGGTCCATATGTAGCTAATGCAAGTGAACATGACAAAATGGGAGACACCACTCATTTGCCTGAAAGACACATTGAAATGACAGAACGCAGGTTCAAAAAATTAGAAATATTAAAAGATTCTAAATATGAATATATCAATAGCAAATCAGAAATAATTTTGATGCCATGGGGCGGCTCTAAAGGTCCCGGATTTGAAGCTTTTGAAAAACTTCAGGAAAAAAATATTGACATCGGTTGGGCATATACAATGTTTCTAAACCCATTACCTGAAAAATTACTTATTGAACTACAATCTAAAAAACTTGTGATTGTTCCAGAATTAAATTACCTTGGCCAATTTTCTTCTTTGCTCAGGTCTCAAGGTGTAAATGCAAAATCAATTACTCAATACACTGGTCTTCCTTTTAAAGTACAATACTTGGTTGATCAAATTACAGAATTATCTAGTAAAAGGTGAAACAGATGGCAGAGAAAAACAATCCTGAATATGATTTTAAATGGTGTCCCGGATGTGGAGATTTTGGAGTCAAAAAAGCACTCGAAGCTGCAATCAAGAAAAAAACCATTGAAACTGAAGAACCAATATTAAATAACGTAGTTATTGCAGGAATTGGATGTTCGGGAAATATGGTTCACCTACTAGAAGGTGAACAACCATACGGTTTTCATGGACTACACGGACGCACATTACCTGTTGCCATGGGATTAAAATCAAGTAGACCAGATCTCAATGTAATTGTAGTTGCTGGAGATGGTGATTTTCTTAGCATAGGTGCAGAACATATTGCTCCACAAGCTAAACGGAACCTAGACGTTTGTGTTGTAATCATGGATAACGCTGTTTACGGATTAACTAAAGGGCAAAGCTCTCCAACTTCCGAAGAAGGAATGATAACCTCATCAACCCCATACGGCAAAACAGAACAAGGATTCGACCCTTTAGCATATTACTTATCTTTAGGAATTTCATTTGTAGCGTCTGGATTATCCAGCAAAATTAAAGATCTATCTGAATTAATATATGAAGGTATGATTCATCCTGGATTTTCCATAGTACATGTTCAATCTCCATGTACTGAATACAACAATACCTACGAAATACTGAAAGGGAGCCCTAAAAAAGGTATAGAACCTTTAGCAAAACCAATAGATGAATCCCATAACCCAAATGATTTAAAACAAGCAATGGAAATCGTCGACACATCAAACATTCCATTAGGAATTTTATATCAATCCAAGGTACAACCAACCTTAACTCAAAGATTTGAAGATTTAACCAACAAATCAAAACAAAAAGACATAGAGAGTTTGTTAAAAAGCTATTCTGTTTAAATTACAATTTCTTTCAAACTATATTTGTTTCATTTAAATTATCTAAATCGAATCTATAGCACTAATTATAATCTTGTAAACTCCCTCCAAATTTGCTTACATTGTTTACAAAACACAAGCAAACTCAAGAGATTATGAGATGAACTTACCCAAACATGCACAAGTAGTAATTATAGGAGCTGGAATAGCAGGTTGTTCCACAGCATATCATTTAACCGAACTCGGCTGGAAAGATGTTGTATTAATCGATAGAAAAACAATTTCTGGAGGAACAACATGGCATGCAGCAGGTCTTTTGACTCAATTACGTAATACAAAAACAACCATAGAAATTGCCAGATATGGTTTAGAGCTAATGCCTGCACTAGAAAAGAAAACAAATCATCCTACTGGGTTTAAAAAAACTGGAAGTATCTCTATAGCAAAAACAAAAGGCAGGATGGATGAATTAAATAAGATCGCTGCCTTAGGCAGAGCTTTTGATATAGAAGTTCATTCAATGTCTCCTGGTGAAGCCTCTGAAATGTGGCCATTGATGGAAACAAAAGATCTAATAGGAGCTTTATATATACCAAATGACGCACAAATACATCCAGCTTTAGCAACATTAGCTTTTGCAAAACAAGCAAAAAACAATGGAGCTAAAATCATAGAAAATATCAAAGTCAATGGAATTGAAACAACAAATAACAAAGTGTCAAAAGTTTTAACTGAATCTGGTGATATTGAATGTGAATATGTAGTGAATAGTGCTGGGATGTGGGCAAACCATATAGGAGAAATGTGCAACGTTAAAATCCCTCTTCACGCAGCTGAACATATGTTTCTTGTAACAAATCAACTTGATATTCCTGAAGACTTACCTTGCCTTCGTGATCCTGACGAACAAATATACTTTAGGCATGATCCTGAACAAACAGGCGGAATACTAATGGGAGGGTTTGAAAAAAACGCAAAACCTCTAGTTCAATCTGATCTACCTGAAAATTATCATTTTGGATTATTAGAACCTGACTGGAATCATTTCAAAATTTTTTGGGAATCAGCAACAAATCGGGTCCCAAAAATGAAAGAAGTTGGTATAAACAGATTATATGTAAGTGCAGAAAGTTTTACGCCAGACAACAACTATATATTAGGTGAAAGTCCAGAAGTTCGAAACTTTTTTGTTGCAGCTGGATTAAACTCAAATGGTATAGCTGGAGGCCCTGCAGTAGGTAAAATCACTGCAGAATGGATTGTAAATGGACATCCAACTTCTGACGTGGTTGATGCTGACATTAAAAGATTCTCGTCATTTTCTAACAATGCAAAATACTTATATGACAGAACAAAAGAAAACGTAGGTACTTTATACGGAATGCATTGGCCTCACTTACAGCCCAAAACTGCTAGAAACATCCGCCATTCACCTATACATTCGGAGGTGAAAAAATTGGGAGCCTGTTTTGGAGTTATGTCTGGATGGGAAAGAGCAAATTGGTTTGCTCCTAAAGGAGTAAAACCTGAATATGAGTATTCATATCAAAGACAAAACTGGTTCAAATTTTCTGAAAACGAGCACAATACTGTCAGAAATCAATCTGGATTATTTGATCAAAGTTCTTTTGCAAAATTTTTATTGCAAGGCAATGATGCTGAATCCGTACTTCAAAGAATTTGTGCTAATCAAATGAATGTTCCTATTGGCAAAATAGTTTACACAGCTATGTTAAATTCTAGAGGTGGAATTGAATCTGATGTTACGATAACAAAATTATCTGAAACTTCATTTATGATAATTACTGGACCTGGAGTGTCTTCAAGAGATTTTTACTGGATCGAATCTCATATTAATGAAAATGAACATGCAATTCTTACGGATGTTACTTCATCATACGGAGTATTAAGTTTAATGGGGCCTAAATCAAGAAAAATCTTGGAAAAACTAACTCCGAATAATGTGTCAAATGAAACATTCCCGTATATGACATCCCAACAAATAGAAATTGGATACGCAAAAATAATTGCATCAAGGGTCACATATGTAGGAGAGCTAGGATGGGAATTATACATTCCTTCAGAATTCATGAAAAGTATTTTGCCTATCTTTTTAGAAGAAGGTAAAAGCCAGGGAATGTGTCTAGCAGGATACCATGCTTTAGACTCACTAAGAGTCGAAAAGGCTTATCGATCTTGGGGACATGATATAACATACCTAGATACCCCCATTGAGGCTGGCTTAAATTTCGCAGTGTCGGTGGACAAAGATAAATTTATAGGAAAACAAGCATTAATAGAACAGAAAAAAAATAAGGTTAGACAAAAACGTCTTGCAGTATTCATACTCAGAGATTCAGAACCACTACTTTTAGGTGACGAACCTATTTTTCGTAACGGAAAACTGGTCGGAATAATCACATCTGGAAACTTTGGACATTCAATTGGAAAATCCGTTGGATTAGGATATATAGAGAATAAATCTGGAGTAAATATCGAATTCTTAAAAACAGGAGATTTCGAGATACAAATAGGACTAAAAAAATATGCCACAGATGTTCAATTTAAACCTGCTTATGATCCCAAAAATGAAAAAGTGAAAATGTAAATAAATATACTCATCAAAGATTAATATGAAAAAAAACCCAATAGTTTCTGTAAACATTACAAGCCCTGAAACAATTTTTGAAGATATTCGTATCTCTCTTGAATCCTCAAACTTCAAGGAAGAAATCAAAAAACAATTCGATACAATATTAAAAATTAATACTTCATGGCAACATTATTATCCTGCCTGTTCCACGACTCCATGGCAATTAGAAGGTGTAATAAAATATTTAGTATCTGAAAAATACAAAAATATTCTTTCAGCACATAATGGAACTGTAGTTGTAGATCCTCATGAGGGTGCCATCAACAATAAACTTTCCCCTGTAGAAAAAAAACATAATATCCAATCAGTATATCTAGATTCACCTCAAGTTGAATGGATTGACTATATTCCTAAAAATAAATTTATTGTTCTAGATAAAGTTTTTCCTCAAGGAATTCAAATACCTGATCTTTTTTTAAACAAAAATATTATTCACTTACCTACAATGAAAACACATGTTTTCACAGGAATTACAGGAGCAATGAAAAATGCATTTGGAGGCCTACTAAATTACAATCGTCATTGGACTCATTCTGTAATCCACGAAACATTAGTTGACTTGCTAACAATTCAAAAAGAAATACATCCTGGAATATTCTCAGTAACTGATGGTACTTTCGCAGGTGACGGCCCCGGTCCAAGAGCGATGAGATGGCATCAAAAAAATATGATCCTAGCTAGCAGTGACCAAGTAGCAATAGATGCTGTAGCAGCCAAAATTATGGGATTTGATCCAATGGAAATAAAATTCATCAGGATTGCAAATGACATTGGATTAGGAGTAGGAGAAATAGACAAAATACAAATCGAAGGAGCGGATATTTCTGAATTAAATTGGAATTTTTCAAAAAATGAAAATACTTTGGCTAGCTTTGGACAAAAACTAATTTACTGGGGACCTTTAAAAAGACTGGAAAATCTTTTACTACGGTCTCCAATAGCACCTTGGTCATTTTGGGCCTCTAACATTTATCACAATGTATACTGGAGAAATTTAATCGGGAAACGTAGAATCAACCAAGCCATGAAAACATCTTGGGGAAAATTGTTTGAATCTTATTAATATGGTCAATTAAAAATCAAAGGAATTATTAATGGTAAAATCATTAGAAAAATTACAAAAGGAATTTCAAAAAGTTAATCCAAAATCTTTTAGTGAATGGAATAATAATAAAAAAACCTTGCCTGGTGGAGTAATTAAAGGAGCTTATTTTTCAAGCCCTTATCCAATTTATATTCAAAAAGCTGAAGGTTGTAAATTATTAGACATAGACGGAAAAGAATATACCGATTTCTCTAACCATCATACTGCAATGATTCTGGGACATAGTCACCCAGCAGTAATTAAAGCAGTTAACGAAGCGGTAGGTAATGGATTAGCATTAAGTGCCCCTTCAATACTAGAAGGTCAAATTGCAAATGAATTCATTCAACGATTTACCTCAATAGAACAAGTTAGATACACCAACTCTGGTACAGAGTCTTCTATAACTGCTGGCAGAATGGTTAGAGCAATCACAGGAAAACCCAAAATTGCAAAATTTGCAGGTAACTATCATGGATTCAACGATAGTTTAGAATTCAATTTATCTGTCACTGAAAATACAAATTCTGACTCAGAATATATTAAACCTTCTCCTGCATGGGACGGCATGCCTGAACATGGTGAAAAAAATATCATAATTCTCCCAATGAATGATCCAGAAACTGTTGAAATGATTGTTAGAGAAAATAAAAATGAACTAGCAGCAATCTTTTTTGACGGAAAACCAGGAATTTTAGATATTCCTATAGAATTTACCCAATTTTTAAGAAATCTAACTTCCGAACTAGACATTTTATTTGTAATGGACGAAGTAATCAGTTTTCGGTCAAGTCGTACTGGGTATCAAGGGATTTCTAAAGTAATTCCAGATATAAGCATTTTTGGTAAAATTGTTGGAGGCGGAATGCCAGTAGGAGCAATCGGGGGCGCATCTAAATTTATGAAAATTTTAGATAATTCAGGCCCTGCAACTGGCCTGAGTCAAAGTGGAACATTTGCAGGCAATCATATAACACTGGCTGCAGGATTAGCTACTATGCAAAATTTAACTCCAGAAGTATATACACATTTAGATAAATTACGGGAGAAATTACATAAAGGGATAGTAGAAATATTCGATAATGCTAATATTCCTTGCAAAGTTGTCAGCAAAGGTTCAATAGTAAATACATATCTCACTAACAAACCCATCACAAATTTTGAAGCAGTTTCATCTTCAAATCAAGAACTATGGGAAAGAATCATGTTGTCTTTGTTATTAAAAGGTATATATGCTAGAGACGGAATGGGGTTTGTACTATCACAACCTATGCAAGAAAAAGATATACAAAATCTACTAAAAAACTTAAATGATGCCATAGATGAAAATTAATATTGAACATTAATGTCTTTAGCTACAAAACTATGGGTATTTGATGGTTTTAATGCA
>PBID01000018.1 GCA_002719675.1 Chloroflexota bacterium | reverse complement strand
GGAACTATTCCTCCAATGTTGATTTCATTGCCAGCTGGTTATGATGACAACTGGGTAAGGTATACAGAAGCTATGCAAGCACAGCTTAAAGAGAATCTCGGTCTTGACTTAAAGATACAGGTTTATGAGAGAGGTCAAACTCCTCCAGACTCTAACTTTAGTCGCCGAAGCATGGGTATTACAACTGCTGACCCAGCATATCCAATTTGGTTGCAAGGTCACTCAGCTTCCCCAACTAACCAGAGTCGAAGTAAATTCGTCGACCCTGAATTGGACAAGTTGATTGAGTACGGTGAAAGCTTAGGTCTTAATGATCCAGCTCGTTGTGATGCTTGGCAGGCTGCTGAGAAGAGATTCTTAGAAGGTTACCACTTATTGCCAACAATCCAGGTGAACTATCCATATTTGGCAGCTCCTTGGGTTAACAACTTTGACATGAGTGTTAACAACGACTTCAGCTTAGACGTGATTACACTTTCTGAAAGAGTATTCTTCGATCTACCTGAAAGACGTCGTAAATAATCTTTTATAAAGAGGTTATTAAAACTTAAAAGAAATATATGTGGGTGCTGTTTAACAGCACCCACATACGCAATAAAGTACTAGGCAAAGTACTTATTTAGAATAGAATTAATAAATAAAAAGCCATTTTAGGTATTTATTACGGTCTATGATTTGTGTATGATGTTGAGGAATTTGTTTTTGTTATATATTGTTTAATTACTAGGATTAAAAGGATAAATAAATGTTACAGTATTCAACCAGACGATTAATCATGTTACTGCCCATATTGTTCTTTGTTCTTTTGATAACTTTCACTCTTGGTTTCTACGGACCTGGTGATCCATTAACTACTTTTTTTGGTGATGACGCTTTCATGGCTGATGACCCTGAATTAATTAATAGACTACGTAGATTACATGGTTTAGATAGACCTTTCTGGGTACAATTTGGTGATTACATAACAGGGTATTTTAAAGGTGATTTGGGCAACTCTATTATTGAGAAAAGGCCTGTTTTAGATATGATTAAAGCTGGTGCGCCTATTTCGGCACAGCTTGGTTTAGCTGCTACCATAGTCCTTGTATTTACTGGAATTCCATTAGGAGTTTTATGCGCAGTTAAACAGAATACTTGGGTTGATTATTGGATTATTTCATTTTCTATTTCTCTAAGATCTATTCCTGTTTTTGTATTGGCCCCTCTTCTATTGATAATTTTAGTACTTAAACTTGGTGTTTTAAAGAAGACTCCTATTGGATGGGAGGGAATATTCAGTCAGAAAGTTATCATACCTGTTTTGCTTATGGCAGCTGGTCCAATGTTAGGTATAGTACGTATGGCTCGTTCTGGAGTTTTGGAAGTTATAGGCCAAAACTATGTAAGAACTGCTAGGGCTAAAGGTATGGGAGAACGCATGGTTATTAGCAAACACATTGTAAAGAATTCTATGACTCCTGTTATGACTACTTTAGGTTTAACCATGAGTGGTTTGATAACAGGTGCTTTATTCGTAGAATTGATATTTGGTATTCCTGGTGTAGCTGGCTTAGGCATTTGGGCATTTAAGCGTAGAGATTATCCAGTTATATTAGCTACTACTGCGATGGGGTCTTTCCTTATTATTGTAGCTAACTTGCTTGTTGATCTTGGGTACGGATTGTTAGATCCTAGAGTTAGATACGAGTAGATTTATTAATTTTTAATATTAAGCCTGGGAGCTTTTTTGATGACAACTGAAAAAAACGACAATAATGAAATTACTGAAGATCAGGTTACTGTTGCCGATGAATTCCAAGCTGTAGCTCAAAGAAGCTTGTGGGCTGATGCGTACGAAAGATTAGCTCGAAATAAAGCTGCAATGTTGGGGCTATTCATTTCTGGAATAATTATGATAGCTGCTCTTTTTGGGCCATATATCAAGCCTTATGATGATCTTGAAATTAATTTGTTTAACATAGCTCAAAACCCTAACGGAGATCATTGGTTGGGGACTGATTTGCTTGGCAGAGATGTTCTAAGTCGAATGTTAATGGGTGCCAGAACTGCTGTTTTTGTTGCCGTTTTGGTTTCATTTATAAGTAATGTACTGGGTGTTGTTCTTGGTGCTATGGCTGCTTATTTTGGTAAGATTGTTGACGATATTATCATGAGGGTTGCTGATATCACTTTTGCTTTCCCTGATTTGCTGCTGGCTGCTTTTATTAGCTCAAGTGCTAGAAGACCAGTTATTGATTTTGCTGATAAAGTTAGAGAAGCTACAGGTTGGGAAGTACTCGAAAATACTGTTTTCATCGACTACACGATGGTTTTTGGAGCTTTAGCGATTGTTTCTTGGGCTGGAGTAGCTAGGTTAATTCGTGGTCAGGTTTTGTCTTTAAGAGAACAAGATTTTATTCGTGCAGAAGTTGCCTTAGGAGCCACTGGTTGGCGTATTATAAGAAAGCATTTAATTCCTAATTCTATAGCACCAGTTATTGTCAGTATTTCTGCTGGGTTTGGTGGTGTTATGTTATTGGAATCTTCACTTAGTTTCTTAGGTTTAGGTATTCAACCTCCTGGAGCTAGTTGGGGAAATATGGTCAGTTCTAACATGGATAAATGGCGTGCTTACCCATTATTGGTTGCTATTCCAGGTGTTGTGTTAGCTGTTGCAGTATTTGGTTTCAATTTCTTAGGTGATGGTATCAATGATGCTATCAACCCAAGACAGATCAAACGATAAATTTAAGGAAAAGAGAATATTAGATAGTGAATATATATTGTGCCAATTTAGCTTATACTTGTACTGATGATCAACTTAAAGATGCTTTTGCCGAGTACGGTGAAGTAGTGTCTGCTAAAATTATTACTGATAGAGAAACTAGACGTTCGAGGGGATTCGGATTTGTGGAAATGCCATCTGATGAAGATGCTCAAAAGGCTATAGAAGCCTTAAATGGGGAAGAGTTTCAAGGTAGAAAGTTGGTAGTAAATCAGTCTAGGCCTCGTGAGGGTGGTAACAGAAGTTAGTTTATGGAATATCTTAACTGATATTCCCCACTGATCTTCCTAATATTATTCCTAAATAAGCTGCTATTAGACCTACTAGTATACTGCCCGATACATTAATAAGTGCTTTAATTATTTCTCCGTTTTCAATCATATAAATTGTTGAAACGGTTAATGTTGAAAAAGTAGTATAAGAAGCTAATATCCCTATAGATAAAAATAATTTTATCTCGGGAGGCCATTCAGGTTTCAGAGATATATACGCTATCAGGAAACCTAATATAAATGATCCTGTAGAATTTGCTATAAATGTAGATATAGTGTTTCCTCCATTTTGGTCTAAAAATAGTTGATTTAATCCAAATCGAGAAATTGTTCCTATTGCACCACCTACCGCTATAATTATAATATTCATAGTTAATTCATCTGTTAATTATTTTTATAATATTTTCAATCATCTTAGAAAACAGATGAATATTTCTAGGGTATTGAAGTATTAATTATTTTTAGATTTATGTTTTTTAGGTAATCATATGGATCCTTTGAAATTAAACCAAATATCTGACACACGTATATTTGTATCTTCTTTAGGTGTTGGAGGCGCCCCATTTGGGCATAATTATAAATGGTCTCAAGGCTCTGAAGTTTCTGCTGATACGGTTTCAAAAACTATTTCTGAGGCCATAAAATATGGCTTAAATTATTTTGATACTGCCCCAGGTTATGGATACGGTCAAAGTGAAAGATATTATGGAAATTGCTTACCTAATTTTAATCGTTCTAAATTTGTAATTTCTTCAAAAGTTGGCAACCTAATTTATCATGATGATAAATTAGGTTCACTTAATAGCAAAAAAAATTATTCTAAAGATGGTATTTTTAGATCTGTTGAAGAAAGTTTAAACAGATTGAAACTTGATTATCTAGATATTGCTTTGGTACATGATCCTGATGAACATATGCAACTGGCTCTAGAAGAAAGTTTCCCAGCTTTACTTGATTTAAAATCTCAAGGTGTTGTTAGATCTGTTGGTGCTGGGATGAATTATTGCGAGCCTTTGATTGATTTTGCCAATAGAGTTGATTTAGATTGTTTTTTAGTTGCCGGAAGATATACTTTATTAGATCAATCAGCTGCACAAGAATTATTTCCTATTTGTTTGGAAAAAAATATCAGTTTGATTTTAGGAGGTCCCTATAATAGTGGTATATTAGCTGATCCTAAATTTAATTCTAATTCAACATATTTTTATCAAAAAGCTCCAAAAGGTATATTGAAAAAAGCTCGTTCAATAAATGATATATGTAATAGACAGAACGTTCCTTTGAAGGCTGCAGCACTTCAATTTGGTTTAATGAACTCCGCTGTGACTTCTGTAATTCCAGGGGTTAGAAGTGTTAGTGAAGTCATTGAGAATTTTGAGATGTTATCAATAGATATCGACCCACAATTTTGGGATGAATTACGATTTGAAGGATTAATTTGAATTAAACACAGGATGAGAAAATTGTGAATGAAGGAAATTTACGAGTAGCAATTGCTGGATGTCATCGTATGTTGGATCAAGCGAGTCGTGGACACAATTGGGCAAACGCATTCGCACGTGTGCCAGAAACTGAAGTAGTTGCTGTTTTTGATAAAGATATTCAAACTAGAAATCAATTTCAATCAGTTTGGAATTCAAAATGGCCTAATATTTTAATGTACGAAAATTATGACAAAATGTTAATTGAGACACGCCCCGATATAGTTTGTATCGCTACAAGACAAACACTTCACGAGGAACAAATTATTTCAGCTGTTAATTTAGGAGTTAGAGGAATTGCTTGTGAGAAGCCATTTGCAACTAGTCTTGAAGAAGCAGATAGAATAATTTTAACCTGTAAAGATAAAAATGTTTCATTTGTTTTTTTAATGGATAGACGCTGGATGAAACCTCATAGTAAAGTTTGTGAATTAATTAAAGAAGGGATTATTGGAGAAGTAAAAACTATAGTGGGATATGGTTCTCCAAATTTAATTAACCATGGTTGTCATTGGTATGACATGGCTTTTGCATTAGCTGGAGATGTTGAACCTATTTGGGTAAATGGTTATATTCAAGGATTAGACGATCAAGATACAAGTTTACAATCTTTAGATCCTCCAGGAAGAGTAACTATCAAATTAACCAATGGGTGTTTTATTCACATTTTACCAGATGGCTTTGGGCTGCAATTTTCAGTGATAGGTTCAGAAGGTTATTTAGTTACTTTAAATGACTTTCAAAGAATAGATTATTGGAAACATGATGCTTTAGATGATCCAATTACAATAGATTTTCAAGATGAAAAAAATGATTGGTTAGCTGGTCCTTTAGCAATTTCAGATTTGGTTCAATCAATTCGATTTGGCTCTAAAACTTCTTGTGGTCTTGAAGAAACTCGTCGTGCAACAGAGGTTGGATTTGCTGTATATGCTTCAAATCAACAAGGGGGAATAATAGTCCCTATGCCAACAAAGGATAGAGATATTCAAGTAAATTCTTTACCATGGGGAAATGAGTAGTTTTAATTTTCACCTTTAACAAAATTTGTTAAAGTTCCCAAATTTTCTATCTCTACTACTGTAGTATCTCCAGGATGTATGTCTGGAGGGTCTCCGGGAGTACCGGTCATAATCACATCTCCAGGTAATAAAGTCATGAATTTACTCACAAACTCTATGATTTTAGGAACGTTATGAATCAGATCTGATGTAGTTTGTTCTTGCGTGACTTTACCATTAACATATCCTTTAAGATTCATTGAATCATGGTTGAGACTAGTTTCAATTATAGGACCAATAGAAGTGAAAGTATCGCATGATTTTGCTCTCCACCATTGCAAATCATTTTTTTGCCAATCACGTGCACTGACATCGTTACCACAAGTAAATCCAAGGACATAATTAAGAGCTTCTTCAGCGGATGCATTTTTACAAGTTTTGCCGATTACAACAACCATTTCTGCTTCTGGTTGTACTGTTACTTTTTCATCTAAAGCTTCTTTAGGGATAATTATTTGATCTTCTGGTCCTATTAAAGAGCTTGGAGTTTTAAAAAATGGCTCAGGAACTGTGGGCATTTTTTTATTCCCTAGATGGCTTTTATAATTCAGGCCAATTGCAATTATTTTTGAAGGCTCCACAGGTGCTAGTAAAGAAACATTTGATAAATCATAAGTGTTTTTAGTAATATGATAATCTTGATAAGGTGGATTATTTATTTCTTGAATAACATCTTCTTTTACAATTCCATATTTAATTGATTTATTTATTGAGAATCTAGCAAATTTTGTCATATTGATTTCCGTTAACGCTAATTTATTAATTCAATTGAATCATTTTCATTGATTATCCCACCTTGTTCTACTTTTGCAAGCATACCTCTTTGATTTTCTAATAGTTGATGTAATCCAGGGCGAATTTCGTCCATTAAACTACAAGGTACACAGGGTTTTGTGATTTGTAAAATCACATCTTGTCCGATAGATAACTTTTGACCAATTTTTAAAGAATTAATTTCAATATTTTTTGTTGTTATATTTTCTTTAATTATTCCAGGGCTTAAATTTAAATGATCTAATGTTTCTTTATCCATTAGAAGTATTTGATTGTTTTCACGAGATGATTTATTTGTTCCATATATGTCTCCCTCTATTCCAAAATTTTTAATAAGGTTTAAGGAAGTTGATTTTTCCATAGGTTGTCTTTTGTTTCTATGAATTTGTAATGATAATATTTTCCCTTGAACTTGAGTTGACATTTTGTCCTCCAAATTTTTATTTAATTTTAATTAAAAACAAATTTTATCAATTAAAATCTATAGTATATAGATGAATTTTGTTTGTCTCTAATTCGAGGGATAAAATTTTTAAAATTTGCAGTTAAATTTGTTTATTTGCTTTGACAAAACTCTTAATTAAATATATACCACATGTAATAAACAATATTTATAGATAGGCTTTGTTATGTATAAGAATCTTTTGTATTTTGCAATTGTCAATATGGGGATGTTTTTTCTATTAAATGCATGTGGAGCCATTGGTGATTCTTCTGAAGTTGGTTTAACATTTAAGCAACCAACGGTAACGATAAATAAAACTAGCAGTAAAGGAGATGCTGCAAACAAAAAAGCTGATATTGTTAAGGAACTACCTGCTTCTATGTGGCCTGAACCTGTACAACAAGATAGGATGATCCCTTGGCAGGCGGCGATTACCTCTGGACTTACTAAAAAAGTTCCAGCATGTTTGTTACAAGGAGATGGAGTTCCTATCAAGGTTGGAACAAAAGTCGAAGTTTTACAAGAATCTGAATGTATGTATTTTCGTTTGCAACGACCAGGTAATCCTCCTGTTGTAGCACCAGTTGGATTATTAAAAATTCGAGTAATTTCTACTGGTGAAGAAGGTTGGACATTTAGATCATCTGTTGATTATGATGAAGAATAAAGATTAAAGTATTTATTTTGTTTTGATAAAAATATTTGGAGCGGGAGAGGGGATTCGAACCCCCGACATATTGCTTGGGAAGCAATCACTCTGCCACTGAGTTACTCCCGCACTATTTTATAGTGTCCTGTACGAGTATTTTTATCATAGTTTAGGTAGATTGTTAATTTATAATAATTAGTTTGAGGCTTTTTTATGAAGATTTTACCATATAGTTCAAATCCATTTGGTGGGGTGATACTTTCTTCAAATGATATTCCGTTAAGTTCAGATGATTTTTTGGATACAATTAAATTTTCAATTCAAGAGTGGGAAAAAGAAAATTTCAAGGTAGTTTGGTTAGAATTAGATTTGAACAGATCTGCTTTAGTTCCAATTGCTGTAAATTTGGGGTTTAAATATCATCATTGTACATCAGAGTATTTAATGTTAACTTATTCAATTGTTAAAGACTCGTTTATACCTCCTTATGCTTCGCATTATATAGGTGCTGGAGGTGTTGTAATTAATCAAAAAGATGAATTATTGGTTGTGGTAGAAAATAGAGGAAATGTTCCAAGTTCACAACCTTCTTATAAGCTACCAGGGGGTACAATCAAAGAAGGTGAACATATTAGCGAAGGTGTTGTTAGGGAAGTTTTGGAAGAAACAGGGATAGATACAGAATTTGAATCAATAATTTGTTTCAGGAATCTTCATGGTTATAGATTTGATAAATCAGACATTTATTTTGTTTGTTTATTGACTCCAAAAAATTCTGAAATAGTTATTCAAACTGAAGAAATTGAAGAATCAATTTGGATGCCTATTAAACAATATCTTGCTGATGACAGGGTAAGTCTTTTTAATAAGAGAATTGTAGAAGATTCTGTTAAGAGTAAAGGTTTATCTATAGAAATCATTGATGGATATAGAACTCCTGAGCAACAAGAAGCATTTATGCCTGTGTTTTAGTTAATTGACTTAATTTAATGCTGGGTTCCATAAAGTTTAGTTGTTTGATAGCTTTTTTTGTGTCACTTGCAAGTTTAGCTTTATCAGAGTTCCGTAGTCTGTATTTAAATAGCCAATAAGTAAGTTCTTTATATTCTGTTAGTGTAAATTTTTTTTTAGATCTTTTGTTTTTGCTTTTAAAAAATTGTTTTATCAAATTCAAATCTGAATCGCCATAAATTTTATTGAATATTTCTTCTAATGTCACGATGGAATTAGAAATTCCTACACTAGTTTTATTTTTATAGATTTCTAATTCTGTTGCTAATTGAAGTGATTCTTCTACAGTGATTCCATAAAAAAAATTCATATGGGCTCTATATTTTTCAAAACCTAAAATTGCTTTGATTTGATTATAATCAAAATATGATGGAAACTTATTTTGCACAATTAAATTTACAATTTCATTTGAAGGTATCAATTTTTTTATTTTTGTACATGTGCAAATTCTTTCTGCCAATAGAAATAAGTCGAATGCTTCTTCAGAAATGAAATATTGAAATTTTCTGTCTTGAAATATTTCCTCAGGAGTTCTCCAATTTGAAATTGTAGTTAGTAGAGCGTTAGGCCAAGGAATACCAGACTTGATTGAATTGGCCATGGAATTAATATTATTGAATTCAACTATCTGAGAGGAATTTTTCTTCATTTTAGATGTGAAATATGTAAGTATCTCTTATTTTGAGAGGTAAGGTAATCCAAGAATTATTATTTTTATGGCTTTCTGAAATCGCCATACATGTTTCAAATATTTCACAAGAATGTTTAATATTACTTTTAGTTGTTTGATTATTTTCAAATGCATTCGCCAGATCTTCTAAAGCTACTTGAGTTGCACTTTTTGGATTTTCCTCAGGAATATTTTTTGATTTATAAGGAGAGTAAATTTTTCCTTTAACTTTTTTTTGCAAAGTTTTATCAGCTTGTCGTAAAATTATTTCTCTTTCATTTTCATAAGTCCTGATTGAACCTTCAGTTCCAATAATTTCAAAGCCCCATTTTCCTGTTGGGATTGACCAAGCTTTGACATCATTTTCGAAAACTAATTCAAATGTTGAAGATGGATCAGATTCAAGTTTGTTGTTTGTAAAAGAAATATCATTTGAAATTGTTAAAGGTTCCCATGGTGCAGGAGAAGTAGAGAGGTGACCACGGATTCCTTTTATTTTTGTATCGTTATTAAGGAATGAAATAGTATCTATAGAGTGGATATGGCCATGTAGCAATGTTGTATGTGCATATTGAATTATGGATTCTAAAGTTCCTATTGCTCCTGAATTAATCAATTTATGAACAGTATTATAAACACTGTCGAAACGTCTCATTACTCCAGTATTAAATATAGTTTTATTTTTTAAACATGTAGATTTAAGAAGATCTGATTCTTTAAGAGAACAGGCTATAGCTTTCTCTAGATATATCATTGGAACGTTTAAATTTGAAACTTTGATACCAATTTCAGAATGAACATCAGCTTTGGTGCAAATTGCCACAATATCTGGTTTTTCTTCTTTGATCATAGTTTCATAATTTTCATAAACAGAATTGATATCCCATTTATTTTTGAATTGCTCACGTTTTTCATTAGATAAGTCAGCACCAGCAATTAGTTCTAAATTATTACTAGCTTTGCAAGCTGCAGCTATAGAATAGGGTAATATTACGCTTGGATGGCCTTCGTCATCAATTGTACTGCCCATTCTTCCAAGACCTATAATTCCGACTGAATATTTTTTCATTTTGAACTTTCTATATAACTAATTGATATTAATAAGATTATATTTTATATTACAAAGTGTGAATAAATAATTTTATGAGAATTATTTTGTGCGAAAATTAAAATTTTTACAACACGTATAATTTTGTTTTAAACTGTATTCTGATTGAAATAAATGTTTTAATATCAGTACTATGGTTATAATTTATTTAACTATTGTAGATTTTCACAAGGTTTTTATATGACGAGTTTAAGCTCATTTGATCAAAAGTATACTCCTGGGAATATAGAGAGTAAATGGCAAAAAAAATGGTCCAAGGATCTAGTATATAAAGTTGACGAGAATTCTGATCGTAAAAAATGGTATGAATTAACAATGTTCCCGTATACCTCTGGTGATATTCATATAGGTCATTGGTATGCCATGGCTCCTTCAGATGCACATGCTAGGTTTATGAATATGATTGGTTTTAATGTTTTACATCCAATGGGATTTGATGCATTTGGATTACCTGCAGAGAATGCAGCGATTAAAGGCGGGAAACATCCAAAATCTTATACAGAATCTAACATGCATAATATGAGACGACAATTGAAAAGTATGGGGAATATGTACGATTGGGACAGAGAGATAGTAACTTGTTCTCCAGAATATTATAAATGGAATCAATGGCTTTTTCTTCAACTGTATGAAGCTGGGCTAGCATATCGTGATTTTGCTCCTGTCAATTGGTGTCCTTCATGTAATACAAGTTTAGCAAATGAGCAAGTTTTGGATGAAAATAGATGTGAACGGTGCGAAACAATAGTTGCAAGAAAAAATGTAAATCAGTGGTTATTTAGAATTACCAAATACGCTGAGGAATTATTAGATTTTTCAAAACTTCAATGGCCAGAAAAAATTAATATTATGCAATCTAATTGGATTGGGCGTAGTACAGGTGTAGAGTTTAACTTTGATATTTCAGAACATAATTTACCACAGGAAACTTTAACTACATTTACTACTAGAATCGACACAGTTTTTGGAGTCACTTTCATAGTCATGGCTCCAGAACACCATCTTGTTAAATCATTAACTATTCAAGAAAAAATTGAAGAAGTTGAACGTTATATTGAACATTCCAGTAATCAATCTGAATTAGAAAGACTTTCTACTGAGAAAGAAAAGACAGGAGTCTTTACAGGCTCTTATTGTATCAACAGTCTCACAGGAGAAAGAGTTCCTATTTTTATAGGAGATTATGTTTTAGCTTCATATGGTACTGGTGTAGTAATGGGTGTGCCAGCTCATGATCAAAGAGATTTTGAATTTGCTAAAAAATATGATTTAAATGTTCGGGTTGTTATAGCACCTGATGATTGGGAAGGTCAAGATTTTACTGAAGCATTTGTTGAAAATGGTAAACAAGTTAATTCAGGAAAATTTGATGGAATGAAAAATGTCGATGCTATGGAACAGATTGCAAATTTTGTTGAGGACGAAGGTTTGGGTAATAAAGCTACCCAATATCGAATTAGGGATTGGTTAATTTCTAGGCAAAGATATTGGGGAACTCCGATACCAATTATTCATTGTAATATATGTGGAACAGTTCCGGTTCCAGAAAAAGATCTTCCAGTTCTATTGCCTGACGATGCTGAATTTAGGCCAACAGGAGAATCTCCTTTGAAACTTAAGGAAAGTTTCGTCAATGTTGATTGTCCTAATTGTGGAAAATCTGCTAGCAGGGAAACTGATACTATGGATACATTTGTAGATTCTTCTTGGTATCAATTTAGATTTATTAGTCCCAATTTTTCTGACGCTCCTTTTGATAAGAATTTATTAGATATATGGGGACCTGTAGATCAGTATACTGGTGGAGCAGAACATGCAGTCATGCATCTTTTGTATGCTAGATTTTTTACTAAAGCTTTGAGGGATATCGGAATATTAAATTTTGATGAACCTTTTATTAGATTGTTTAATCAAGGGCATATTATTTCAGGAGCTCATAAAATGAGTAAATCTAGAGGTAATGTTGTAGCTCCTGATGAATTTGTTGAAAAATATGGTGCTGATACGGTACGTTGTTATTTGATGTTTATTGGTCCTTGGTCACAGGGAGGTGAATGGAGTGATGATGGTATAAAAGGAATGTGGCGTTGGATGAACAGAGTTTGGAATATAACTAGTAGAGATTTTTCAAAATTAGATAATATAAATTTGTCTGATGAATCTGACATGAAATTAGTAAGGCTGACTAACCAAACAATCAAGTCTGTATATGAAGATTTGAAAAAATTTAAATTTAACACTTCTTTAGCTATATTGATGCAATTTACCAATGATTTAAATGCTATTTGGGAAATGAAAAATATAAAGAGAGAAACTTGGGTAAAAGCGATTGAGTCGTTGATTTTAATGTTATCTCCTTTGGCTCCACATATCACTGAAGAAATGTGGCAAAAACTTGGAAATAACTTCAGCATTCATGGTCAAAAATTTCCTAGCTGGGATGAAGATTTGTTAAAAGAAGATCTAATTACTTTAGTGATTCAAGTCAACGGACGTGTTAGAGATACTATGGAAATTTCTTTAGAAACTGATGAATCAGAAATTAATCAACTAGTTTTGAATTCGACAAAAATAAAAAAACATACCGACGGTAAGAAGATACTTAAAACTATTTATATCAAGGGTAAATTAATTAATATTGTTGTTCGGTAAATTTAAGTGGATTGAAATTAATTTCTAGTTACTTTTATTACCTCATATTGTTGAGAGTATTCTGTAATTTCATTTTTAGTGCATTTTAATACAGGTAGTTTTTCTGCTTTTTTTACTTCAACATGGATTTTTTTATTTTTTGTTCCATCGCTATTGCAATATTTTATTTCAATTAATTTGGAATTGAGTAAATTTTTTGTTTCTAATGTTTGAATGGAAAGAATTTTTTTATGAATCCAATCCCATCCTTCAATAGAGAATGCTTCTCTTTCAGCTACTTGTTCAAAACCATTTTTCAAAATAGTCCAACCTCTATAATTTTCTGTGAAAGAATTAAACGGTTTTTTTTGGGAAATAAACGAATCAATTGAATCTTTTGATAATTTCACCCAGTTTCTACCATCAGGCATGTCAATAATATTTGGTGCGAATCGATGTCCTCCAATATGGCTTACTTGAATGGCATTAACTTTAAAAGGTTGTTTTGAAGTTAAAATTTTTTCATATATAGGATAACCTATTGACGCACAGCAAGTATCTCGAGCTCCGTGAATACAAATCAATAAGTCTCTTGAGTTATTATTTTGGTTAATTTCAGAAGGATGATTTTTATAATTAGAATTTAATAAATGCAGAATTAATTCTTCAAGATTTTTTTGATTTGAAACAAATTCAAATTTAGAAAAATTTTCAAAATTCCCCTTTGGTTTTGCAAATAGAATTATATGAATTTTATTTACATCATCATATTTGGTTTCAGTATTGAAACCTAGAATTTTAGTTGATTTTAATAGATTGGGATTTTCCTGAAGTAATGCTTTAATTTTTTTTGGAAATTTTTCACTTTCTGTAATTTCTGATTTCCAAGGAGTAGGAACGCCTATTAGTAAATATTTATCAAAATTAGATGCAGATCCGATAGGAGACTCATTGATGTTTAGAGAATAATTTGAACATAAATTTTTATTAACAATTTTAGACATTTTAATCGTCAACCAGAGATTTTAATACGTGTGCCCGAGTTTGCAGACAAATATGCTGAATAGCATGTCTCTACAACCGATCTGCCAAGTTTGCTATTTGATAAAGGCGGGCGATTGTAAGCAATAGATTCACAAAAATCTTGCATTTCCTGAGGAAAACCATTCATCCAATCTTCATCAGGGTTTGTATATTGCCATCCTGCTTTGGTTTCAACTTTTTCCCTAATATATTCATTTTCAAAAGCTTTTTCATTAGCTGAATAAGACATTACTGCATCGTTTGGATTCATATTTATTTTTATTACACTTTGCGTAGAATAAATTGTCATAAAATTATTTATTCCACCTAGGCTAGTGTCATTAGCACCAATTTGAGCTAAACTTCCATCAGAAAATCCTACTATCATATGTCCCCAATCCTCACAATCCACCCATCCTGTTCTAATTAAATTGTTTGAATCCTGAATAAAAGCGGCACTTTTTGTTAAATTTTCTGTGCTAGCTTGAACCCAATCAGGTTTAATTGGATTTATGGACGTTCTTGATCCTTCCAAATGTTTAAGATAAATAGAACCACCTAATGGATGGCATCCTTTGTTTAATAAACTACCGCCCCCACTTGTTGCCCAGTTCATGGCATATTTAGAGTGAGTACCACTATGAGATTCTTCTGCAACAATTCTTAAGATTCTTGATTTGGATGAATTTAATAAACTAATAGCTTTTGATATACCAGGTGCATAAACCCAATTTTCAGCATATAAAATATTTTTTTTTGAATCAGTTTCAGCTTTGATCATATTATCAGCACTAGTTAAAGCTTTTTTTAAACATTGATTCCATTCATCAATATTTTTGGGTTTTGAAAATACTCCGGTGAATGGTTTTTCTACAGCAACATGTTTATTAGATTGAAGGACTTTAACAACAAATTTTTCGTGTAAAGCATTGGGAGTACAAATATCGACCATGTCTATTGTTTCGTCTTGCAAAAGATCTTCGAGTGTATTATAAACTTTGTTAATTTGATGATTTTGTGCAAAATCTTTTGCTTTTTGATTGTCTCTACTGAAAACACCAGCAAATTCGACTTCAATTCCATGTACTCTTTTGTAGTTTTCAATGTGGAAAGTTGCAGAAAATCCACTTCCTATTAAGGCTATGCGAATTTTTGGTTTTTCGTTTTTAGTCATTAAAGAATCTCTTTTTTATTTAATAGTATTTGTTATTTATAACCAGGTGTTAAGAAACATGAAACCCAGTGATTAGGGCTGACTTCTTGTAATTGGGGTATATGTGTTGAGCAAGCTGATTCAGCTATGGGGCATCTTGTATGGAAAACACATCCTGAAGGAGGGTTTAGGGGACTTGGTAATTCTCCTTCAATAATTATTCTACTTCTTTCTTTTTCTTTCAGGGGATCTGGTATTGGAACAGCTGATAATAAAGCTTTAGTGTATGGGTGTAGTGGGTTTGTATATAGTTCTCCTTTATCTGCTATTTCTACTATATGTCCAAGATACATTACAGCTATTCTATCGCTAATATGTCTAATAACAGATAAATCATGTCCTATAAACAAATAGGTTAGTTTTAGGGTTTTTTGAAGACTTTCCAGTAAGTTGATTATTTGTGCTTGAATCGAAACATCTAAAGCAGATACTGGTTCATCACAAATTACTAAACTGGGCGATACAGCAAGTGCTCTTGCAATACCTATTCGTTGCCTTTGACCACCACTAAATTCATGAGGATATCTATTAGCCATATATGGACTTAATCCAACTATATCTAGTAAAGAAGCAATTTTTTCTTGATATTCTTTTTTTGTTTTAGTTATTTTATGGACTTTTAATGGTTCTCCAATTGTATCTCCACAAGTCATTCTTGGGTTAAGAGAACCATAAGGATCTTGAAAAATTACTTGAAGTTTTTTTCTTATTTGTTTTAGTTCATTTTGTTTCATTCCAACAAGTCTTTGTCCTTCAAACATGATTTCACCTGCTGTAGATTGGTTCAATTGAAGGATACATTTTCCTATAGTTGTTTTGCCACTGCCACTTTCACCAACTAATCCAAGAGTTTCTCCTTCTCTAATAAAAAAACTCACATCATCTACAGCTTTTATTTCACCAGTTTGACGCTTGAAGATGTTACCAGTTGATACAGGGAAATACATTTTTAAATTTTGTACTTCAAGTATTGGTCTATTTGATAAATTTAGAGTCAAATTTTAGTTCCTATGGTTTTGGTATTTTATTTGCTTCCCAGCAAGCTGAGTAGTGTTCTTTTCCTACAATTGAGAAAGGAGGTTGTTCTTGATTACATTTGTCGATTGAAAATTCACATCTATTTGAAAAATTACATCCTATAATTGATTCTGTAAGATCAGGGGTTGTTCCATCTATTGTTGCTAATTTGTTTTTTATTGGGGCATCGAGTCTAGGTACTGCACGAAGTAAACCTAATGTATATGGATGTTTGGGTGAATAATAAATGTCACTTGCTGGAGAGTTTTCAATTATTTTTCCTCCGTACATCACTAAGACTCGATCAGCATATTTTGCAACAATTCCTAAATTGTGCGTGATGATAATCATGGCGCTACCAATATCTGAAGTAATTGTTTTAAGTAGGTCTAAAATTTGGGCCTGAATGGTAACGTCTAAAGCTGTCGTAGGCTCGTCAGCGATTATAAGTTTTGGATTGCAGCTGATTGCTATTGCAATCATGATTCTTTGTCTCATTCCTCCACTAAGTGTATGCGGAAATGTTTTTAAAATTCTTTCTGCATCAGGAATCCCGACCATTGATAAGAGATCTTTACTTCTCTCATAGGACTGTTTTGGAGTTAAATTTAGATGTAACTCTAATGTCTCAGTTAGTTGTCTGTTAATAGTTAAAACAGGATTTAAACAAGTCATAGGTTCCTGGAAAATCATTGAGATATCTTTAGACCTTAATTTTCTCATTTCAGAATTATTTAGTTTCAATATATCTTGACCATTGAAGATTATTTCGCCATTTACAATTTTACCTGGAGGATCTGGGACTAGTCTCATGATAGATAAAGCACTAACACTTTTACCGCTTCCACTCTCGCCAACAATTCCAACAATTTCTCCTGAATTGACATTATAAGAAATATTATTTACAGCTTTAAGAATTCCCCTTGGAGTAGAAAAATTTGTTGAAAGATTATTTATTTCTAGTAGTTTTGACATTGTGTTACTATTCTATTCGATGATTTTGTATTTGCCATCTACAACTTTATGTTTTTCATGACTTCTTTTTGGAGTTTTTTTAATGAGTTCTAGTAGTATTTTTTTCGGGATAAAGTTTATGAAAATTGAAATTGCAAAAATTAATGCAATGAGATCATCTAGGTGACCAATTCCAGGTCTTAAGAAGTCTGGTATGATATCCAAAGGGCTAATCAGATAGACTATTGCTAATATTATTGGTAGTTTTAACCAAATTGATACTTTATGACTCATTAACCCCCTAAATAAAATTTTTGGGAGTTGATACAAGGATAATAATTGTAATAATTTCAAAATTGGCATATTTTACTACCTTATTTATAGTAATTATACATGCTAAATATCTTTAGAGGGAATTGGAAATTGAAATATTTCATCTATGGTGATGATGAATTTTTAGTTAAAGAAAAAATAAATTCAATCAAACGTCAAATTGAACCAAGCGAATTGTTAGATTCTAATTTATCTGATTTAGAAGGAAAAGAAATCAGTTTGGATTTATTAATCGCTAATGCAACTGCGGTACCATTTCTTTCGAATCGGCGTGTAGTAATTGTTCGTTATTGGCTAGGGCAATTTCAAAGACATGTAGGTTCTGCAAAAGTTAAAAATTTGGAATTGCAAAAACTGGTAGATTTTTTAGAAAATATGCCAGAATCTACAGATTTAGTTTTTGTTGAAAATGAATTACTACGTCGATCAAATTTGTCCACATTAGTGAATGAAAAATTTGAAGTGTTTAAATGCAATGGACCTAATTACTCAAGCTTATTTCAATGGATTCAAGATCGTGCAAATAGTTATAAAATTCTTATTGAACCTTCAGCAATTAAATTGTTAGGAGATTCTATAGGATTAAATACCAGATTGTTAGTGAATGAATTACATAAGCTAAATATCTATTGTAGAGATCAAAAAATTACAAAATTTGATGTTGAGCTACTTGTCCCGAGTTCTAAAGAGAGTAATATTTTTCAAATTATTGATTCAATACTTGAACGAAATCTAAATTTAGCAATATCTAAATCCCATATGATTTTAGATCAAGGAGCTGATATTGGATTGATTCTTTTTATGTTAGCTAGACAAATAAGATTGATTACTTTGACGAAATATTTAAAGAAAAAAAACATTTCTAATTCACAATATTCTAATAGATTAGGTTTGCATGGGTATGCTTTAGAAAAGACCATGAAGCAAGAATTATTATTTTCAGAAAGTCAACTTGATAAGATTCAAAGCAAGATTTTAGAAATTGAAATATTAGTTAAATCTTCTAATTTAAATCAACGTTTGTTAACAGACAGATTAATTTCTGAAATTTTCGAATTGATATGATTTAATACATGGATTGATACGACTTGACTCAAGAATGCTTGACTAAATAATTGCAATCTTATATAGTTGAATTGTGTGTATGTATTATATATAGAATGATTCAACTAAGGCATTTCTCATAGAGGTATTCTGATGGTTATTAGGCAGGACGATTTTACTGATCAAGCAAGAGAAATTTTGGCTAGATCTCATCAAATTTTTAGAGAGTATCGACATTCTCAATGGGATGTTGAGCATATCTTCATGGCTTTATTAGAAGATCGAGATGGTATATCTGGTGAACTTTTTAAAAAGATTGAAATTGATGTTGAATCAATAAAATTTAAATTAGATATGATGTTAAGAAAATCACCAAAGGTTTCATTTCAAACTGATCAAATTTATGTTGCACCAAGGGCAGCATTGGTTTTGGAGATGTCTAAAATAGAAGCTGAAAGATTGAATGACGATTTTATTGGAGTAGAACATCTATTAGTTTCTGTGATACAAACAGATGATGGAGAAGTTTCAAAAGTTGTTAAACAGAGTAGTATTACTTTAGAAAAAATATATCACGCTTTACATCAAGTGCGAGGAAATAAAAGAGTATCTGAGCCCAATGCAGAGAATTTGTATAAATCCCTTGAAAAATTTAGTGTGGATTTAACTAAACTAGCTTCAGATGGATTATTAGACCCTGTGGTTGGTAGAGATGTTGAAATTGCCAGAGTATCTCAAACTTTAATTCGACGTACAAAAAATAACCCGATCTTAGTTGGTGGTGCAGGAGTTGGTAAAACAGCAATAGTTGAAGGCTTAGCAAATAGAATCGTTTCAGGAGATGTACCTGATGAGCTCAAAGATCGTAAATTAATTGCTTTAGATATGTCATCGATGTTGGCAGGAGCAAAATTTAGAGGGGAATTCGAAGAAAGGCTTAAGTCTGTAATTGACGAAATTAAGCAAGCTAAAGGAGAGATAATAGTTTTTATAGATGAGATACATACAATGGTTGGGGCTGGTTCTGCTGAAGGTGCTATAGATGCTAGTAATATGATGAAGCCTTCTCTAGCAAGAGGGGAATTACAATGTATAGGAGCTACAACTGAATCTGAATACAGAAAGTATATCGAAAAGGATTCAGCTTTAGAAAGAAGATTTCAGTCAGTCCTGGTAACGGAGCCTGATTATTCAACTGCTATTGAAATGATTAAAGCATTAAGGCCCAGATATGAATCTCATCATAAGATTCAGATTTCTGATGAAGCAGTAGAAGCTGCTGTTAGATTAAGCCAAAGATACGTTACTGAAAGGTTATTGCCTGACAAAGCTGTAGATTTAATTGATGAAGCAGCTAGTAAGATTCGTATTGACTCTCAAAGTTTACCATCTGATTTAAAAGAAACTCAGATTGATCTACAACAATTGGAAAATGAAGAAGACGCAGCTGTTCAAATTAGAGATTATCAAAAGGCAGCTGAGTTAAAATCAAAAAGGTTGAGATTAGAGGAAGAATTTTCCAATAAGAAAAAGGAATTAGATTTAGACTTGGATGAAGATATGCAAGTTAACCAATTTCATATAGGATCTTTGATTGCGACGTGGACAGGGATCCCTGTTGATCGATTATTGGAGTCTGAAAAAGAAAAACTTTTAAAGATGGAAGATCGATTACACGAGAGAGTGATTGGGCAAAGCGATGCTATCAGGTCTGTTTCGGAGGCTTTTCGAAGGACTCGTGCTGGCTTGGGTGATCCTAATCGTCCTGTTGGTAGTTTTATATTTTTAGGACCAACAGGAGTTGGTAAAACTGAATTAGCTAGAGCTTTGACACAATATCTTTTTGATGATGAACAAAATATGGTTAGAATTGATATGTCTGAGTATATGGAAAAACATTCTGTGTCAAGATTGATTGGTTCCCCTCCAGGTTATGTTGGGTTTGATGAAAGTGGTCAACTTACTGAAGCAATTAGAAAAAGACCGTTTAGGGTTATCCTATTTGATGAGATCGAAAAAGCTCATCCAGATGTTTTAAATGTTTTGTTGCAAATTATGGACGATGGTAGGTTAACTGATAGTCATGGACGTACAGTTGATTTTTCTAACACATTGATTTTGATGACTAGTAATTTAGGAGTACAGGAAGCAGGTAAAGAAAATGTTGGCTTTATTAGAGATCCAGACGATAATTCAAAAATTAATTCAGATATTGAAGATGCCCTTAAGTCAACATTTAGGCCTGAATTTTTAAACCGTATTGATGAAATAATTATTTTTGATCCATTAGATACTAAACAAATGAGACAGATAGTAGATTTAATGCTTGTCCAAGTTCAAAATCGATTAGATGAACATAAAATCAAAATTTCTTTATCAAATTCAGCTAAAAAATGGATATGTTCTAAAGGTTTTGACAAACTGTATGGAGCTAGACCATTACGTAGAGTAATTCAAACATATATTGAAAATGTTTTATCCAGCAAAATATTATCAGGAGAAATTGGAAGTGGATCTGATGTTAAAATTGATGCTAATAAATCTGGGTTAATAGTTTCTTAGATCTATCTATCTCTGGTTTTGCACCTTTATTTTTTATTCTAATATTATTCATATAAGCTTTTATTGAAAAGTTTATTTCACTATTTTTTGAACATTTAAACAATTTTAAATGTGATTGAAAATCTAAAAATTTTATTAAAAACTGATTCTAAAAATGATATTATATTAAGTTATACTAACTTTATGTATACTGTTAATATATTCCGCAGTAGCTCAGTGGTAGAGCAGTCGGCTGTTAACCGACGGGTCGTAGGTTCGAATCCTACCTGCGGAGCCATTTCATTCACTTTTCTGCTTGGAATTTAGAAAATTTATTATTAATTTTGTTGTTCAGGTTTGCGTCTTAATTTTTGTTCGTCTTCTAAAACTTGGTGCCATCCGCCAGCATCTTGGATTTCATGCATTTCAGCACTGCCAGTAGGATTCCAATCTAAGACATCTTTAGCGTGTTGAGAATCTCTCCATGCATATTTGTTATTCGAACTTGCATGAAAAACATCGAATTTAATTGATTTTGGTGCGCTTAAACATAGATCTATAATTTGCACACAATCATTTTGATCCAAAAAACCAGGTAATTGTCTTCTCAAAAAAGGCTTGTTACTAATGTGTACTAAACCTAGTCTGATACATATTATTGAAATATCATAGCGATCTGAATAAAAATGACCTAAAGCTTCACAAAATATTTTGCATGCTCCGTAAACACTTTTGGGACGTGTAGGATCTTTTTCAGTGATCATTTTCCAAGGAGCTTTAACTGAGTCATATTTACCTGCTGCGAGTTCTCCATATGGATATTCCATTTCATATCCAGTCATGGTGTCTCCTGTACTTCCTAAGACGATTCGTTTTACACCATTTAGCATAGAAGCTTCATAAACATTTCTTGTTCCTAACATTCCAACTGATGAATGTTTTTCCCAGTCATTAGCATCTTTCGTATGGTTTGCCATATGAACAACCATGTCTATATTTTCGAAAGCAGGCATTATTTCATTTAAATTTGTTATATCTGCTTGAGTTGTTGGGATTTCTTTAAGAGGGCTTCTATTCAGACCAGAAAATTCATATTTATGTCCTAGATTTTTCCATATGAGACCTCCGATTAAACCACTCGCTCCTGTAACTAATACTTTTGGTTTTTTAGACATTTAATATTTCCAAATTATTAAGGTTTTGTTATAAACGGCTTTAGTTTATCATATATGTTTGTTGGATTTTATTACTTTAATTAACTAGATAGCATTGACATTATTCCCTTTAATAGTTTCAAAATTACATCTTAAATTTGAGTCGCGGAGTATTGATTTTAATTTCATGCTTTGACATTTCATTTCGTATAGTTATTGAAGGTAATCTGGGATTAACTATTTTAAGGGCGAGGGAATTTAATTGCCAACATTCCTTCCACATCGAGAGGATCAACACCATACTCTTGCCTTTGCTTAGTTCTCATAAGGACATCACTTTCTGATTCACCTTTCAGTGGCAGACTTAAACGTTCACCGTTTTTAATAGCAGAATCACGTGTTGCAACTTCCATCATCATGGCCATGAGTGCGTCTTGGTCAGTGTATTCCGATTTTTTTTCAAGACGTATGGTCTCAGCAAAGTCTATGATGTGATCCATGACTGCTGCGCTATAGTAATTACCATGATGGTATGCAGATTTTCCAGGTCGATGTGGATTTACATATTCTACGCGACCGGTAGGTAAATCTACATGAGAAGACAACCAATCATGGTTATCACTTGAGTGTACGATCGGAAATACCTGATCAGCAACTCCACTTTTCCCATGTTGTTGTAGGGATTCATCACTACAGTATCTGACTTCACCAAGTCCTTCCCAACCCTGATACGGTTGTTTGGCAGCATTTTTTTTGCCAGCTTGTTGGACGATTGATCCGCGAGCCCCCGCGAGTTCTGTATATCCCGGACGGGGATATCTACCTAGCATACTCTTGATGTTACCCGCATGATCGATTACCAGTTCATTATTTGGAAACCAGTAGAAATGTGCTTTATAAGTCTCGTTATCAAACAATCTGTGAGGCATTTGGTAATGATCCGCAGTTGGCATTGTATGTGTTATAGCCTGTGCTGCAATCGGATAGGATTGAAAAAATGAGAGCCAACGTGAGTTGTTGTGATATCCAGTATGATCGTGCCAACATGTAAGTCGCTTAATTGGACCTATAAATCCATCTTGATTGATCAGTCTTATTAACCTGTCAAAAGGTTGTCGAAAAAAGTTTTCTCCAATTCTTAAGATAACATCGTTATCACGGGCTGTATCCACCATTTCCTGAGCCTGAACCAGTAATGTAGCCATGCTTGTTTCTACGTTTACGTTAATACCATTTGACATCAAATATATGGCAATCGAATGATGTGATGGAACTGGAGTGACAACGAAAGCTGCTTCCATTGGACGGGATTTAACGAGTTCTTTTATGTCGTAAAATGCTGGGACACCTAAAGATTCGGCTAAACTATCAGCGTTTTCGCGAATGGGATCGCACACAGCTACCAAGTTAACCCATGGCTTAATCTCATTTATAAGAGGCTTGTATACCTTTTGGGAACGATTTCCAGCACCGATCAAAGCTACGGAGATAGGTTGATCCAGACCCATTTTTGTCCCCTCCTATCAATTATTAAGGTTTTGTTATAAACGGCTTTAGTTTATCATATATGTTTGTTGGATTTTATTGCTTTAATTAACTGGATAGCATTGACATTATTCCCTTTAAGATATAGTTTCAAAATCACATCTTAAATTTGAGTTGAGGAGTTATTACCACATGGATCTTGGTATAAAAGGAAAGTTTGCTTTAGTTACTGGAGGAAGTAGAGGATTAGGAAAAGCTGCAGCTATTTCTCTCGCAAAAGAAGGAGTCAATGTAGCTATATGTGGCAGAACTGAATTAGACTTAAATCAAACAGTTCAAGAAATAAAAAGTCTGGGTGTTGACTCTAAAGGATTTATTGTTGATATCTCTGATTTATCAAAATTAGAAGATACATATAATGTTATATTGGAACAATTTGGAACTATAGATATATTAGTGAATAATGTTGGTGGGTCTAAAGTTAGAGAAGATTTTTCAGGTACTTCTTTGGAGGGTTTTAGGCAGACTTTTGATTTGAATTTATTTGGAGCATTTGAAATGATGAAGCTTGTAACTCCAGAGATGAAAAATAAAAAATGGGGAAGAATAATTAATATTGCTTCAATTTGGGGGAGAGAATATGGAGGTAATATTTCATATATGGCGTCAAAATCTGCCTTGATTTCAATGACTAAACATGCAGCTGTATCATTAGCAAAAGACGGTGTTTTAGTAAATAGTATTGCGCCAGGATCGATTGCTCATGAGAGAGGGACTTGGGAAAGGTTTCAAAACGAAAATTCTAAAGATGTGGTAGCTGATTTTATATCAAATAACTTGCCGATGGGTAAGTTTGGTTGGCCAGAACCAGTAGGAGATTTAGTGTCATATTTATCTTCTGATAGATTAGGAATTCTTACAGGATCTTGCATTGTGATAGATGGTGGACAGAGCCACTCTATGATTTGATGTCTAAAAGTTTTTTTGCAGTTCCACCCATTATCATTTCCAGGTCATATTTTGACATTCCTGTGAAATTTTTGTAGTTATATTCTATCCATTTTTTAGATTGAGAATATGTGCAAAATCTATTTTGAAATGGCATGTCAGTTCCGAAGTGGAGTCTTTCAGAACCAATTTTGTTAATTAATTCAGTCAATGTCGGCCAAATTTCTTTATAAGGATAATCTATAATATCTCCTATGCGAACAGGGAAACAAACTTCCATATTTAGTAGTGGATTTTGAAATGGTTCCCAAAGTTCTTTTGGCAATTCAATTTTAGATTGATTCATTAATAGTCTCCAAGGAAAGCCGTGGGTGATGGTACATTTTATATTCGGATATTTGTGCATCCAATTAATTAATATTTTTAATTCGTTGAAATATCCTTTTAATGAATTTTGACTTGATTTATTTTGAGAATCGAAATTTGGACCAGTACCTAATGTGAAAAATATCGGGACCCCAAGTTTTGTAATTTCGTCCCAGAAATGAATGAAATTACCTGAATCCCAGGGAGTATTACTTTCCAAATAACATAATGGATTAAATTTAATTGCATTAAGGTTTAAGTTTTTTATTGAATGAATTGTTTTTTCAATGATTTGTTCTGTTTGATTTTCTATAAGCCATTCATCTACAGAAGCCATGGATAATAATCTGTCTGGAAATAGTTTGATACATTCGGATTGAAATTCGTTACTTTTACCTAAACTTGGATTTGTGTGTAAAATTGCGATGTCAATTCCAGCATAGTCCATTTCTGAAATTAGGCTGTAAGCAGAAAATTCTAAATTGAGTAAATTAGGAGGATAATAATATTTTGTAAATGTTTCATTGTTGAAATCCCAAAGTACTCTTCCTGTTTTGTTGTCTATTCTAAAATTTACTTTAGGTAGATCTGAGAATTTGTTTTTTTTAGATGATAATCCGTTGTTTTTTTGAGGGCTTCTATCTGAAATTTTTATAGCTGGTTGATGATGTTGAGCATTAGCTTGCTGTATCCAATTTAAATGTTCAGATTTATTTCTATAGTCATTTGAATTATTTACAGATTTAAAACAATATGTATGTGAATCAATAATCATGAGTAGTTTAATTAGTTAAATTAGTTTTGGTATCATTTCACCATGGGCTTCGATAAGTTCATCAACCATTTGGTAAATTTGATTAAGAGATAATTCAGATGCTGTATGGGGATCTACCATTGCAGCATGATATACATGTTCTCTTCTATGATTTAGCGCTGCTTCAACAGTTAATTGTTGCACATTAACATTAGTTGAAATTAATGCTGCTAATTGAATTGGAAGATTACCAATTTCTTGAGGATGAATTCCCTTTTTATCTATATCACAAGGGATTTCTACACAACAGTCATTTGGAAGATTTTTGATGGCACCGTTATTGATGACATTTCCATTTACTTGTATCTTATTTGAAGTAGCGAGTGATTTAATTATTTCACTAGCATATTCATTTGACGATGATATTTCTAGATTGCTATTATGAGTAAGATTTTTAGAATGGTTTTTCCAGATTTTGTTTTGATTTTCACATCTCAAAATGTAATCATCAATTGGTATTTTGAATTTATCAATCAAGTTTGGATGATTGTTTTTAATGTACCAAGGGACATATTCTGAAAAATGTTCACTTGATTCTGTGACAAAATAACCCAATCTCATTAGGATGTCATATCGTACTTTTTCAGATAAAAATTTTCCATGACTAGTTTTTTTTTGAGTTCTGGATGATACTTTTTGTCCATTAAGTATATTTTTTGCAATTTGTTTTAATTTTGGATATAAATCTATAGTTGAACCATCAGGCAATTGTTTTTGAAATGACAAATAGAAAGACATATGATTTATCCCAGCGCATTCGAAAACAATGTCTTCAAATTTTTCTTCCAGATCATTTGCAAGCATCATTGCTGTCAGTGGGACAGAATGACATAGACCAATTACATTTATTTCGGGAAATTTTTTAGATATTGCCATAATATTCATTGCCATAGGATTAACGGATTGTAACCAAATCGCTTTAGGGCAGATTTCCATGATATCTTTTGCTACATCAAGTAATATTGGGATTGTGCGAAGTCCTCGCATAATCCCACCTATTCCTAAAGTATCAGCAATAGTCTGTTTAAGCCCATATTTCTTAGGAATATTAAAATCAATTTTTGTTGATGGGTCGAATCCACCTACCTGAAAAGTTGTTTGAACAAAGTCTGCGTTTTTTAATGCTGTTTTTCTATCTATGTGTGTACTTATGGTAGGTTTTACACCTATTTCATTTGCTACAGCGTTTACTATCAATTCGGAAACTCGTAATTTTTCAGGATCTATATCCATCAAAGCAATTTCCATGCCAGACAGATTTTTATCAAGAAGTAGGTCAGTCACTATTCGTCTAGTAAATACCATGCTTCCCGAACCAATTATAGCTAATTTGATCATAATCCTATCCTAAAAATCCGATTTTTCGAATTATACTATTTTAAATAATTATAGTCATGACTAATAATCACTTTATGTGCATAATAAGTTTTGTTGAATTTAAAATGTTTATTAAGTTAGTGATTTGAATTGAAGAATTGGGAAGAAATAAAAAACCATTTAGTTTTTAATGATTCTAAGATGTTAAATTTGATTAACGATTATGGTGAACCAAATATATTAGACAATTTCGACAAATCTAATTTTTTTGATTCGTTGATTAATTCGATAATTTCTCAACAGTTGTCTACAAAGGTCGCAAGAGTGATTAAATCAAGATTATATTCTTTTGGAAAAATTGATCAATTTACTCCAAAGTATTTTTTAAATTTAAAATTTGATGATATGCGTTCCTGTGGTTTATCTGGTGCAAAATGTAGATACATTAAATCTATTTCTGAGGTTTGTTATGAATCCCCAGATTTTCTTGATGATTTAACTTCAAAAACTGATGATCAAGTGATTGAAGAATTGGTTAATTTAAAGGGTGTGGGAGAATGGACTGCTCAGATGTTTTTGATGTTCAGTTTAAAACGTATGGACATTTTTGCACCTAAGGATGTGGGGTTATTAAATGGTATTAGGCATATATATTTTGATGGAGAAATTGCAAATATTTCTGAAATTCAAGAGATTGTAAAAAAATGGAAACCTTATAGGACAATCGGTTCATGGTATATGTGGCAAGTAGCAAATTCACTTTAAAAATGATGTTATACTTACAAATGTTTGAGTTGACAACATGATGAATAAGGATAGATGAATGGTTCAAAATCCAAATGAAGATTTGATTAAATTAAGAGAAAAAATCAGACATTCAACGGCGCATGTGATGGCTGATGTTGTGACAAAAATGTTTCCTGATGTGAAACTTGCGATTGGACCGCCAACAGAGGATGGGTTTTATTATGATTTTTTAACAGAAGATCCTTTTACAGATCAACATTTAAAAAAAATTGAAAAGGCTATGAAAAAAGTGATTCAAAGAAATTTAAAATTTGAATTGCACGAATATTCTAGAGATGAAGCATTAGACTTGAACAATGAGGAACCTCTGAAGCTAGAGATAATTTCTGAGATTCCTGATGATGAAAAAATTACTACATATAAACATGGACATTTTGAAGATCTTTGTGCTGGACCACATGTAGAATCTACAGGTAAAATCCCTGCATTTAAATTATTGAGTGTTGCAGGTGCTTATTGGAGAGGTGATGAGAACAATCATATGCTTCAACGAATATATGGGACAGCTTTTGAGTCTAAAGAAGAATTAGATAAGCATTTATATCGTATTGAAGAGGCTAAAAAAAGAGATCATAGAGTTTTAGGTAAGCAATTGGATTTATTTTCAATTCATGATGAAGTAGGGGCAGGTTTGGTAATTTGGCATCCTAATGGATCTAGATTAAGAGGAATAATTGAGGATTATTGGCGAGAAAAACATTATGATTCTGGGTATGATTTGGTTTATACACCACACGTTGGAAAGTCTAATCTTTGGGAAGTAAGCGGACATCTTGAATTTTTTCAAGAAAATATGTTTGCAGGAATGGAAATGGAGGAGCAGGATTATTATTTGAAACCAATGAATTGTCCTTTTCATATTATGTATTATAAATCGGATTTACGAAGTTATCGTGATTTGCCAATGAAGATTGGTGAAATTGGGACAGTGTATAGGTATGAAAGAGGTGGAGTTTTACATGGTTTGACTAGGGTAAGAGGGCTTACTCAAGATGATGCTCATATTTTTTGTACAGAAGATCAAATAGAAGCCGAGGTGAACTCTGTTTTAGATTTAACTTCTAATGTACTTGAACATTTTGGATTGAAGCCTAATAGTTATTGCTTATCAACTAGGCCATCTAAAGCTGTAGGTGATGATCAACAATGGGAGATTGCAACTGAATCTTTAAGGAAAACTCTTGAATCGAGAGGGTTAAATTATGTGATTGATGATGGTGGTGGAGCTTTTTATGGTCCCAAAATTGACGTGAATATTCAAGATGCTCTTGGACGAGAATGGCAATGTTCAACTATACAATTTGATTTTAATCTCCCAGAACGTTTTTCTTTGAAATATATTGGGAGTGACGGGGAAGAAAAAAAACCATATATGGTCCACAGAACATTATTAGGTTCTATGGAGAGATTCATTGGGGTTTTGATTGAACATTATGGTGGAGCTTTTCCAGTTTGGTTAGCTCCTGTTCAGGCGGTAATTATTCCAATTTCTGATAAACATCATGAATATGCTAAAACTTTAGAATCTGATTTAAAGTCTAAGAATATAAGAATATTTTCAGATAATAGAAATCAGAGGATGAATTTAAAAATTAGGGAAGCTCAACTACTTAAAATTCCTTATATGTTCATAATTGGGGACCAGGAAATGGAATCAGATACTATATCTGTTAGGACACGTGATGACTCCAGTAATCAAGTAATGAATTATGATGAATTACTTGACTTGATTAAAGTTAATTAATAACAAACACTGGTTTTATAGTAGATAGTATGTCAATTGTGTTAATATTATGTATTGAATAAATTAATCATAATATTTTTATAGGAGAATACAGATCCCGAAAGAATACAGGATAAATAATAGGATTCGTGTGCCTGAGGTAAGGGTTATTGATGAGAAAGGTAAACAGTTAGGAGTTTTACCTTCCGGTCAAGCTGTTCAATTAGCAGAGAGTAAAGGTTTGGATTTAGTTGAAGTCTCTGATAATTCTGTTCCACCAGTTTGTAGAATTATGGACTATGGAAAGTTTAGATATCAGCTTACACGCCGTGAAAGAAATTCAAAGAAAGAACACAAAGCTAGTTCAGTTCCTGACACTAAGGAAGTAAGATTTAAAACTAGAATTGGGGAACATGATCGTCAATCGAAAGCACGCCAAGTTAGTCGCATGCTTAAACAAGGTGCTAAAGTAAAGATTAGCGTAATGTTTAGAGGTAGAGAAATTACTCATCCAGAGATAGGAATGAATTTATTACGTTCTGTAGCAGAAGATTTAGCAGATGATGCTATGTTGGAAAAACCTCCAGGATTTGAAGGCAGATTTTTGTCAATGGTGTTAGCACCACAGAAATCTGGTTCTGCGGGATCGAAAAATACAAAGGGAGTTAAAGAAGTTGCCAAAGATAAAAACACATAAAGGGGCTGCTGCAAGATTTAAAGTTACCGGTACTGGCAAGCTTCGTAGGATGAAAGGTAATCGTAGCCATTTGAAGAGAAAAAAGTCTGCTAGAGTTAAAAGACAATTTTCTGACTCTTTGGTAGTAAGTAAGGGAGACGAGAAGCGGATTAAACGTCTTCTTGTTGTATAGTAGTAATAGGGAGTAAATTTTGACTAGAATAAAAACAGGAACTACCAGGCGTAATAGACATAAGAAAGTTTTAAAATTAACTGCTGGACATAAAGGTTCTCGTCATAGGTTATTTAAACAAGCCAATGAATCAATGTTACACGCATTAAGTTATTCTTATGCTCATAGAAAAGAGAAAAAAGGCGACTTAAGGCGTTTGTGGAATATAAGAATAAATGCTGCTGCTCGAGAAAATGGTATTTCTTACAGCAAGTTAATTCATGGATTGAAAGTTGCAGGTATCAAATTAGACAGAAAGATTTTGTCTGAAATTGCTGCTAGCGATCCTCAAACTTTTTCTGGAATAGTTGAAAAAGCGAAACTTAGCTTACAGAATTAAATTTTTTTTCTGCTAGATAAGCAAAAATTGGTACAAAAACTACTATAGACATACCGAGTACTATTACACCTATTTCACCAACTGAGTGATATATTTGTATAAATGTAATTCCTAATAAAATTGCAATTGTAGCTATTGATATTACTGCAATTGTAGGTACTAATATAGCTAAGTTAAATCTTTGTTTTTCCATTTCGTGTTGCCTCTTAAAAATTAATTTCCGTTTTATTATCGCATTTTTTATTTAAAATGTGAATTTCTTTGTTCATTTTGATACCAATCAAAAAATCTTTTTAAAATTATTGTCATAAATAGTATTGCACTACCAACTTTCATAATTACCCCACCAATCTGTTGATCGATCAAAGGAGTAAGATTCCATAATTTAGGAGCATTTGCATAGAATTCATATATTGGACTATTTGAAAAAGTAATTATTCCAAAAACAATTATTTGTGCTACAGATAGAAGAAAAATATAAATCATTTGTGCTGGGAATGAAATTCTAGGCAAATTTTTAGATTTATTAAATATTGGCCACCACATAGCAAATGCTGAAGAGATAAATGTAAAATGTTCAAAAACATGAACCGAATGATTATTCACGGAAAGATTATATAATATCGGCATATGCCAGATTGAGAACACAAGATTAAATATAAAAAATATTGATATGGGATGTAGCAATCTTTTGAAAATAAATATTTGAATTTTAGATTTAATTAAATTGTCTATAATCCTACCTGGGATACCTAATATCAATAATGGTGGTGCTACTAGTGTTAGGAATACATGCTGGAGCATGTGAGCACTGAACAAATAATTATCAGCTATGTGATGTAGCGGAGAAACTGTGCATACCAAGATTAACAAAATGCCTGAGGTAAAAGATATTACTTCTTTAGGGTTTATTTTTTTGGTTTTGTTTTCAGAAACAAATGCTCCTATTATATGCAAATAAAGCATTTGAACTAAAGTTAGTCCAAGCAATATTTCTATATGCCAGTGCCATACAAAAATTTCTGAATTCAAAGAACCTACCTAGATTAAAACCAATCCAAAAGAACCATTAATGCAATTGTCACAGATGAAGCTAAAATTAATCCAGTTAAAAATAGTACGGAGAATAACTTAGAATCAAATTTGAGGTGCATATAATACATTGCTACTAATGCAAATTTTCCTATTGATAAGACTGTTAAAACAGGTATAATGCCATAGCTAAGGAATTCTAAATAGAATACTACGAATTCTAAAGCAGTTAAAGCACAAAGAATTATTGCGATTTTGAAGTATTTTGATGCATTAGGATGATTATGTTCTTCTGCAGTCATATTATTAACCTCATTTATTTTTTTGAATACGTTTATATAGATCTTTGATTAATATCCTGGGAAAACTCCAAAAAGGTAAACCACTGTAAAAATAACTATCCAAACAACGTCTACAAAGTGCCAATATAAAGCTGCTAGATCTAGATTCAATGGACTAACATTCCCTCTAAAAGAATATATTAATAAAGAAAGAAGCCAAATAATTCCGAAAGTGACGTGTCCACCATGAAATCCAGTTAAGGTGAAGAAAGTAGATCCAAATAAATTTACTTGTGGAGTCAGTGGTACTTTTTCAGAAACTTTTTTAACACCTTCAATACATTTTTCGTTACCAATTTTAATTTCTAAATCTGTAAGTCTTTCTCTTTTACTATCATCAAGCAGGTCACTACATTCGACTTTAACTTGATGATTTGCAAATTCATAAAATTCAAATATCTGAAACCCTACAAATGTTGCTCCTAAAATTACAGTTGATAACAACCAAACTCTAAAAGCTTTAATTCTGTTTTGTGATAGTGCTGCATAAGATAAAACCATACTCATACTACTCATAAGTAGAACGAACGTGCTTACCGTTGTTATTGGAATACTAAAAACATCTTCTGGAGATGGAGTTCCTGCAGGGTTATTGCCCATGTTAACCAGATATGTTGCTATAAGAGCAGCAAAAAACATGCAGTCAGAGCCAAGGAAAGTCCACATAAGTAATTTTTTATGGTTTAATCCAGTTGATGAATGTTCTTCTTCGTGGTTGTTATTTTCTGATTCCAAAATTTTTCCTAAATATGTTAATGTTCAGTTGGTTCATTGACTGGTTCAAGCGACCAAGCATACACTCCAATAAATCCAATAATAGTGCCTAAAATTGAAAGAGGTAATCCAAAAATCATACCGTAGGCTGCTAACATAATCCCAATAGATACCACCATCGGCCAATAAGAAGGTTGAGGTAAGTGGATATCTTTTTCTTCTTCAGAATTTTCAGAACCACCAGAAGCAGGCTCTATTGGAGTTCCGTTGCGTTTGTGTTCCCAAAAAGCATCTAAAGATTGAATTAATGGAATTTTTTCAAAATTATATTCTGGGGGAGGTGATGATATTGACCATTCGATAGTTCTTGCATCCCATGGATCATTTCCAGATTGTTTACCAAAAATGTAAGAATAAACTACGTTTAATACAAATATCAATATACCAGCACCCATGATGAAAACACCAAATGTGGAAAGTAAATTCCATAAATCCCAACCCATGTCACTGGTGTATGTATAAATTCTTCTGGGCATTCCATCCATTCCACTAAAATGCATTGGGAAAAATGTTAAATTCATACCAATGAAAGTTAACCAGAAGTTCATTCTTCCTAAATTTTCATCCATAAGTTTTCCTGTGACTTTAGGAAAGTAGAAATATACTCCTGCCAATAATGCCATAAGAGCACCACCAAACAAAACATAATGAATATGAGCTACTATAAAATAAGTATCTTGTTGTTGAGCATCAGAAGCAGCAGATGAGTGCATCACACCACTTAATCCTCCGATGATAAACAAGAAAATGAAACCTATTGAATAGAGCATGGCAGTCTTGTTGAAATCAATTGAGCCTTTCCACATTGTGGCTATCCAATTGAAAATTTTTACACCCGTGGGGACAGCGATTAGCATAGTGGTTATGGCAAATATTGAATTTGCAATTGCACCTAATCCAACTGTAAACATATGGTGGCTCCAAACCATCCATCCCATAAATCCTATAACAATTCCGGAAACAACAACAACAGGATATCCAAAAAGAGGTTTTTTAGAAAATGTAGGAATGATTTCGGAAACTAGGCCCATTGCAGGTAAAATTAATATATAAACTTCAGGATGACCAAAAACCCAGAAAAGATGTTGCCATAATACAGGGTTGCCTCCTCGAAGAGGATTGAAAAAATTCATTCCATAAAATCTATCAAACATTAATTCAATTAGGGCTACTGTGATAACAGGGAATGCTAGAACCAATAAAATTGATGTGATAAATGTCATCCAAGTGAACAATGGCATACGCATTAGAGTCATTCCAGGTGCTCTAAGGTTAATAATTGTTACTATAAAATTGAATGCGGCAGCTAAAGATGCTATTCCAAGAACTTGTAAACTTAAAATCCAGAAATCAATTCCATGTCCTGGGTTGTAGGCAATTTCTGTAATTGGAGCATAACCAAACCAACCAGCATTTGGTGCACCACCAAGAAACCAGCTAGATTTGAGCATAATGGCACCAGCCAAGAAAGTCCAATAGCTAAAAGCATTTAATCTAGGGAAAGCAACATCTCGAGCACCAATTTGCAATGGAATTAAAAAATTAAAAAATGCAGCTCCCATAGGCATGATTGCTAAAAAGATCATTGTAGTACCATGCATAGTAAATAATTGGTTGTATATTTCAGGGCTTACAAAATCCATTCCCGGAGCAGCTAATTGCATCCTAATTAAAAAAGCTTCAATCCCACCAGTTAGAAAAAGAATGAAAGCTGTAACACCATATAGGACACCAATTTTTTTGTGGTCAATAGTAGTGATCCAATTTAAAATTCCAGTAGGATGAGTAGGTCTTTTTGGTATTGGTATAGCAAATGTTGTCATTTTAGCGTCCTTAGGTAAGCAACTAAAGCAGAAATTTCAGGGCCAGTTAATTTTTTATCTGGATCGTTATAGACTTGACCATTAGTAGACATAAGAGTTCCAGGTTTAATTGAGTTAGGATTTTCAATCCATTTAGTCATATTTTGTTGGTTATTTTCGATAACACCAGCAGCTATATGGCTTCTACTAGCAATGTGAGTTAAATCAGGTCCAGTTTTCCCTTTTGATCTAGAGGATCCTCGAATTGTATGGCAAGACCAACATCCAGCATCCCTACTCTCAAATATTTCTTTACCTTCTAAAGCTTGAGGTTCTATTGTCTCAATTGCTTCTGTACTTTGAGCCAATAACCATTTCTCAAAATCTTCTTGACTTTCAGCTATTACTCGGAATTTCATTAGAGCATGAGCTACACCACAAAATTCTGCGCATTGTCCTAAATATACACCTTCTTTATCAGCTTGAAGCCACATCGTATTATTGTTTCCGGGCATTAAATCTACTTTTCCAGCTAATTTTGGAATCCAAAAACTATGAATAACATCGTCAGAATATAAATTAATATTAATTACTTTACCAACTGGGATATGCATTTCATTGGCTACTGTAATTTTTTCTGTTTCATTGCTGGGGTGATTATATTTGAATTCCCAGAACCATTGATGTGCATAAACATCTACAGTGACACTATTGCTGGATGTGTCAGGACTATTTGTGTTATCAAAAATTGTTAAAACTGTGGGCACTGCAATTGCAGCTAAAATAAGACAAGGTAGTATTGTCCATGCTATCTCAAGTTTTTTGTTTCCGTGAATTTGTTCAGGTATTTCATCATCAGATTTCCGTCTGAATTTATACACGGTGTATAGCAAAATGAAAGTCATAGCTACAAAAACAAATATTGCTGCACCAAGAATCCAGTAGAACAGGACTAATTGAGATTCTGCTACTGGTCCGTAAGTGTCAAATGTTGATTGCGGGTTTGTGGATATTGTAGGGATACAACTAATAGAAGTTAATAGAGTTGTGGTTAATAATGTGAGTGGAAGAAATACTCTTGTAGAGAGCATTGAGAGCATTTTTTTCAGCGAGTTTTTTAAATTCATTGATTTTATTTTTTTGATCCTAGTTTTTTATTCTTCAGCTAACGAATTTATCAGAGCTTCTAGATAACCGTCAAGCGAAAAACCCATCAAGAATTATTGAAAGAAAGAGCAAAGCTAAATAAAGTAGTGAGAAAATGTATAATGTCCTTGCTCGGCTTTGCGTAGATTCTGTTTTAAAGCGAATTGAAAAGTAAATGAAAATAGCTCCTAATAATATTGCAGAACCCATATAGATATAGCTGACCGAGTCATGAAAAGCAAAAACAATAGTAATTAAAACTAGAAAAATGGTATATCTTACGATTTGTTTTGATGTTTCTTGAATTGAAGATACTACTGGAAGCATTGGGATATTTGCTTTAGCATAATCTTCTTTGAGTAATATGGATAGAGCCCAAAAATGCGGGGGAGTCCAAAAGAATATAATCAAAAATAATGCAATAGCTGGAATTCCAATTTCGTTTGTGATAGCTGCCCATCCTACTACAGGTGGTATTGCTCCTGCGGCTCCTCCAATTACTATATTTTGAGGAGTTCGTCTTTTAAGCCAAATCGTATATATGAAAACATAAAATAATGTAGCACTAAGAGTTAAACAAGCACTAAGCAAGTTTACTTGATAATATAACAACAGAAAACTTAAGATATTTAATATTAGACCCAGATATAAACCTACTAGAGGAGGAATTGCCCCTTTTGCTAGAGGTCTGATTTTTGTTCTTTCCATTAATAAATCTATATCTCTATCAAGATAATTATTGATAGAATTTGCTCCGCCTGCTGCAAGTGCTCCTCCTAATAAAACGAATAAAATTATTTTTAAATCTGGAGGATTACCAGGGGAAGCTAAATACATACCTGTCATAGCAGTAATTAGTAATAATGAAATTACTCTTGGTTTAGTTAAGTTGATTAAACTAGACAGGAAATTTGATATTTTAGAAGTCATTTTTTAGCTTTGATTAATGTTATTTGAGATGTTTATTTTTTGTGTTAAAGAAGTTCCTATAGCTAACGAAAAGCTTATCCAAATTCCAGTGGCAAGTACAAGATGGATGGATTTTAGTGTAGCAGAAAAATCACGGGATATTATTTCCCAGCCCACCAGTATTTGAATTAAATATATTGCAATAGCAATTATGAAAAACATTTTCATTTTTGATTTGCCGGAAGGGATTCTAATTAACGAATGAAACAGAAGTCCTAGAACAATTAAACTTAGGAATCTATGTGAAGCATTGATAATCATTGGCATCCTGGTGGGGATTAGTTCTCCATTACATAATGGCCAGGTTCCACAGGAAGATCCGTATCCTTTAGCAACCATTATGGCTGCATATATTATTAGCATGAAGATGGAAAATAATGTAGTTGATAACATAATTCTATGTTTGATGTGCAAATTTTTCCAAATCGAATTTTCGTCGAAATCACCAAACCAGATTGCAGTATTTAAAATTGCTAAAAATAATATAAGAATTTCAGCTAGGGCTAAGTGTGATGGCACAGACCACCAATCTAGTTTTGAAAGAACTGTAATGCCACCAAATATTGCAGCACAAATTACAGTTATCGATGCCGCAGTTATTGCAAATATTGCTATTTTGTTGTGTCTTAAGATTTTATAGGTAATAAAAGTTGTTGAAAATATAGTTAACATTAGTAAAGAAGCTGAGAGCCGGTGAGTGTATTCTAGAAGGATGTTAAAATCAAATTCAGGCACTAATTTACCATGACATAGCGGCCAGTCAGGACATGCTAATCCAGAATCAGTAACTCTTACTATAGCCCCAAGGGTTACTTGTATTATTGCAAGAAACAGCGTAGATCCTGCTAGGAATATAAGTGCTTTATGCAAGTTTGTATTTTGGTTTTGCTTACTTGAGTTCACGTTTGAATTAAGTCAATAATTATTTGATATGAATATAATTTTTGAGTTTCGAAAAATAACATAAAGTCGATAAACTTAGTATATCATATGGTTTATTAATTCTAATTAGTTTTATTAACTTGGAAAATCTATTCACCAATGACTATGAGTGGTAAAATTTCTTTAAGTATTTTTGTTAGACCCGCTAGCTCAATTGGCAGAGCAATTGACTCTTAATCAATAGGTTCTCGGTTCAAGTCCGAGGCGGGTCACCAGCTACGGATTCCTAGCTAACCCACCGGCACATTTTCTCCTGTGACTTCTCTTTCATACATTCAGTCATACATTCAATGGGGTATTTTTGCAGATAACTCAAACTGGCTTAAGTAGCTGATTGGTTTAATTTTGCCTTCTTCTTCCGATCGAAGAACCAACTGAAGTATATCCCTCCAAAAGGTGATATAGCCACTAGGGCTAATAAGGAATATGCTATTAACCTTGTTATTAACTTATACATAATAAGCATATTGTACATCGAGCAAGTAATATCGTAAATATCGAAGATCGACAGGCTCCTGAGATCGCAATGTGGTATATACTCTGTGAGGTATTTGGTATCTTTTATGTTCTATTGAAAGGAGTTCCTAATGTCTAAATTAAAAAATACTTACTTTGCCAATTGTGAAGTAGAATATCCAGAATCTTCTTCGCGCTTGCTGGCAATACTGTTTATACTAAAACCAGTTGCACTTTTACCGCATTATATTGTGCTTTATTTCTTAAATATAATTGCATTGTTGATGGCTTTGGTGGGATATATTTTAGTAATTATTACTGGCAAATATCCACGAGGTTTATTTGCCTTACAAGTTGGAGTTATACGTTGGAATTTGCGTGTAAATTGTTGGCTTATTGGGCTAACAGATAAATATCCTCCTTTTACTTTCAACAGGTAAGGTGTTTTGTAATTATGAATGTAAAAAAAGACTTAGGCGATGGGGTTGTTTTTCTTTAATATTATTAGCAATAATTTTTCTGATTATTGCTTTGACGGTTTTTGTTTATGTAGCGAGTTTAGTTGCGTGTATAATGGGCGGTAGTGTCTGTGATAGTCCATTGATATGGTTGACATTAATAGATGAGAGATTTCGAATAGAAGGTACTGTGGGTTGGATAGAATGGATCTTGAATACTTTTTTTGGATTTGATGACTAGTTTTACTCTTCTACACCTGTAATACAACTTTCGCATATTGATTGTGGTATTATTTTCCATTTCATAAGGTAGTTGAATACAAAACAACCTGCACAGAATCCTACTACGGATTCTAATATTGCAAATACAACTAAAATAGCTAAGGTGATCTGAAATGCTAATATTAAATCAAGTATAAGCATGATGAAAGCAGTTGTTGAAAAAATCAATCCAATAGTTTGTGCAAAGCGCTTGGGAGGTCCTGCTACCAATTTAGTAGGGTTGCCTAATGCAGGCACAATTACTTTTGTTGCAAGCAAGCCCATGGGACTCAAAGTTGGACCAGTCGCGACTCTTGCAAGAAATCCGTACAACAAGAATCCTGCGACGAATTGATTTTGAGTTAAAATTGTTGCAATTGTCAAAATCACAACCATTCCTGCAACAAACCTAGCTGAGAATTCGTTTACTGGATTTGGAAAACTAAACACATTATTGATTGTATTCATTGTTGATATTCCTATTTATTTTAAAAATTTGTTATGTATTTTGAATCGAAATTGCATAAAACTCTCATACTTAGAAGCATCACTTAAGCTTTCCTTATTGGTGGCGTCTCATGGATCGGAGTCCGACCCACGAGACGCTAATTTGACCGTTAAAAATTCTTATTTTATTATCACTTCAAGACCGTGTGGGTCGGCGGCCGTTATTTTCTGTCCAGGGAAAATTCCATCAACCAGCCTGACAGGGTCTTTCATTGAAGCAAGATCCTTCGATTCCCAACTGAAACCATTACAATCATCATTGATGGTTAAAACAGCTACACCTGGAGTTCTACCAGCGAACTCAAGTGCACCGATAGCTGTTAGTGGTTTAGCACCTCTCAAAGCAATGAACATCTTGTTGCCCACTATATCTGCCACGTCGGGCTTTGGATCCTCGCTGAAGGATGCGGACATCGACTGAGTCCCTACAACCGTATTGGTTTGGAGGTCTACGAAGTTGACGTCATTACTGACTCGCATACTTGTTATTGCAAATAAGTTGCCGTTTTTATCAGTACAGGTAACCGCACCATGTGTATCTTCACCTGGGAGTTCAATTTGCACTGGATCTGGGAATACTCCGTCGGCAGCTTTACTAGCATCAAAGGTATATAGGAAATCATCTCCTCCTTTAGCTCCACTCTCGCCATTGGTCATTATCTTGCCCTCTGGGAGACGAGACACGCCGCAGCCGATACCTGGAACGGTATCTTTGTCATATACTTTCACGACAGTCATAGGTGTTGTTCCGTCTGAAGAACCCACATCTACCACTAGCAGACCACCACCAGCTAGAGTTACGTATGCGAATTTACTGTCTTCAGTGAACTCGTGGCAGATAGGTCGTGTTACTGAAGTTCCTAATTCACTGGAGAATTGGTCCAATGACAACGTCTCTACCAATTTGTAATCATCATTGGTGTAATCAGTATGAATTTTATGCAGGAATCCGGACTCACCTTTTGCGCCAATATTCGCGACTATAGCTATACTGTTGTCAGGAGATGCAACGGAGGCGTGTGCATTTGCTGTTCCACCCTCTCCATTGAAACCACCGATTGTGTTGACACAGCCAACGATAGTACGGCTCTCAATGTTTATAAAAAAGGTGTCACCAGAACCTACATTGGCTAGGACCACGTGGCTAGCCTTGGGAGTGGTATGGTTAGAAAGTACCATGTGTGGCTTTTTGGGAGCTTCGCAACCTGCTTCGACAGCTGCCTTAGCTAGATCGATAATCTCTGGAGTTGCTTCGCTAGCATTTGCAGAGATGTCAGCCCCGTCCCATATGTATATGAGTCCACCAGTTCCGTAGCTACCAGTGCTCGACTGGTCAACCGCCCAGACCTCAAATGAAGACTCTTCAGCTGCTGCAGGCTTCGCTGGTTCTTGGTCTTTTGCACACGCTACTACTGTAGCAAAGACCATCAGTAGGATTAATACAAATCCCGATGATAAAGATTTAAAATACATTTCAATACTCCTTTAGCATTTTGATTTTCGGAAATAAAAAAACCCGTTCGAATTTGAACGGGCATAACATGTTTAATAATTCAGATTTTAATTACACATGTTGAATTACTGCCCTATAAAGGGCTACTACACAAGTGAAATAAATCGTCTTTAAATCTGATTAACATAGTATTAAATATAATTACAATTGTAATATATGTCAATAATTTGTATCTGAAAGATTAACGATAGTCAAATCGCAATATCGCAAATGCTATCTTCTTAGATCGTAATGTGGTGTATAATTTGCGACCATGAGATTGACTAAGACATCTGAATAGGAGTTTATTATGGCAGAAAAAAAATCAACTTTTGTATTGAGTGCATTTGGAGATGAGATTGATGACGATATAGAAAAACAATTTCAAGTACTTAATGAATTAGATATTTGCTATTTAGATCTAAGAAAAGCTTGGGGCATCAATGTTGCTGATTTGGATGATCGTCAAATACAAGATCTGAAATTAGCTTGTCGAAAATATTCAATAAAAATTAGTTGTATTGGAAGTCCAGTTGGCAAATCACTGATCACAGATAATTTGGATGAAACTAAAGCTACACTCAAAAGGATTTTAGATATTGCCGTTCTACTTGAGACTGATAAGGTGAGAATATTTTCTTTTTATCCTCCACAGAATCAACATCAAGATAAATATATTGAACAATCTGTGCGGCGACTTAAGTCTATGGCAGAATTAGCTGAAACTTATGGAGTCATTTTAATAATGGAGAACGAAAACGGATTAATAGGCGATACTCCTGAAAGATGTAGAAAGATACTGGATAATGTTGGAAGTAATAATCTTAGATTTGTTTGGGACACAGGAAATTTCCCTCATTCAGGCGTTGAAAATTCCGTTGATATAGGATGGCCAATATTGAGTGATTATGTGGAGTGTGTTCAAATCAAAGATGCTCGTTTATCTGATCGAAAAATCACAGTTGCTGGCGAAGGAGATGGACAGATTTTGAAATTGCTCCAATTTTTACGTGATCATGGTTATCACGGATTTCTAGCATTGGAACCACATTTGAAATTGGCTGGACAGCAAGGTGGATTTAGTGGTCCTGGTGGGATGTTAAATGCAACAAAAGCCCTGAGAGATATTATGAATCAAGCTGGATGTATCGAGACAAAAATGTTGATATAAAGTTTTTAAATTTAAAATAAATAGACTGATATGTCGGTAACAAAACAGCAAATTATAAGCTATAAGGCAATGTTGATTTTTACAAAAGACTATGTATAATTTTGGATATAAATTTGTATGGTATCAAGAAACAAAAATGAACTTTTAGGATTAAAAAATGCAAAAAAATAATCATGTAATTGACTTCCATTCACATGCTGGTAATTGGGGCAGATATACCATGGACGATAATATCGATTCATATGTTCATGTCATGG
>PBID01000017.1 GCA_002719675.1 Chloroflexota bacterium | reverse complement strand
CCTACAGCAACACCTGTACCGCCTACAGCAACACCTGTACCGCCTACAGTAACACCTGTACCGCTTCCTCCTACACCAACGCCTATACCTATTTCAAAAAAGATTTCGACTAAGCTTTCTGAGATAGTACCTACAGCGACATCTGTACCATCTACAGCAACATCTGTACCACCTACAGCAACACCTACCGAATCTTCTGGTGGAGGCTGCTTTGCTGCTGAGGAAACATCTTTTGCAACGGGGGTTGTCAATATGATGTTTTTATTATTACCAGTAGGTGTTTTAGTTGGCATGCGCAGAAAAAATCAAAATAAATAATTTTTGTTATACACGAAATTAATAATTTAATTATTAATTTAAATAGGGGTTATCTTTTCGGTTTCGTTATATAATTTATAAATACGTATTTATATTTGTTTTAGATTTGTGTTTTTAGGTATAAATAATGACAACAAAGAAAAAAGATTATTACGAAGTTCTTGGAATATCAAGAGATTCTACTGAAGAGGATATTAAAAAGGCTTTTCGAAAACTCGCTCTTAAATATCATCCTGATCGTAATAAAGATAAAGATGCTTCTGAAAAATTTAAAGAAGTTAATGAAGCTTATCAAGTTTTGATTGATCCCGATAAACGTGCAAAATATGATCGTTTTGGACATGCTGGAGTAGAAGGTGCTGGTGGTGTAGGTTTTGATGGGTTTGAGAACTTTGGTGGTTTTGGAGATATTTTTGATGCATTTTTTGGTGGAGGAAATACAAGGCAACGCAATACTCGTTCAAGAGGGGCTGATATACAAGTTCAGATATCAATTAGCTTTGAAGATGCTGCTTTTGGGGTCAAAAAAACAATTGATCTTGAAAGAACGGAGTCATGTGGGAAATGTAATGGGTCTAGAAGTGAGCCAGGAAGTAAACCTATTACTTGTATGAATTGTGCAGGTACTGGAGAAGTTAAGAGATCTCAGCAGAGCATGTTTGGCCAGTTTGTACAAGTTACAGCATGTGAAAGATGCCATGGTGAAGGAACTGTAATTGTTAATGTATGTTCTGGATGCCAAGGATCTGGTCAGGAATTAAAATCTCGTAAAATAGAAGTCTCTATTCCTGGTGGAATAGAATCTGGAATGAAAGTAAGAATCAAAAATGAAGGGGAAGCTGGTATAAACAAAGGCTATGCAGGAGATTTATTTGTAGTAATTAATGTTAAACCTCATGAATATTTTTTCAGAGAGGGTAATGAAGTTATTTTTAGAAAACGTATAAGTATTACTTCTGCTGTGTTGGGTGCAAAATTGCAAGTTCCCACATTGGATGGTCAAAGTGAAATACAAATTCCCAAAGGTACTCAAACCGGTGATGTAATTCGTTTAAAAGATTCAGGTATCACTCATCTTAGAAATAATAATCGAAGAGGAGATCAGCTTGTTATTGTAATGGTTGTTACACCTGATCAATTAACTGATGAGCAAAAAAGATTGTTTGATGATCTTTCTAAGACTATTCAAGAACCAAGTGATGACAATGAGAATACTTATAAATGGTTTGATAAGTTAAAAAAAGTTTTTGGATATGAAAATTAATAACTTCTATTTGACAAAGTAGATTGTATGGAGGTGTTAATTTGGATTGGCTAGAAGTTAGCATTGAGGTACCTTCAGAATTTGTTGAACCTTTATCTCATATTTTTTTCAGATATGGGTTTAAAGGGGTATCCATTGAAACTACTCAAGAATCTTCAGAAAATATTACCCAACAAAAAGATTCATTTTCTAGTAAATTAACTACATATTTATTGAAAGACCAGACTTTAGAAGAAAAATTTGGTTATATTGATGTTTCAGTCAAATTAATTTCTCAATTAGGCAGTATTGGAAAGATTCAAACGAAAGATATCAAAAATGAAGATTGGGATGAAATTTGGAAGAAACATTTTCCATTATTACGAATAGGTAAATATTCAGTGATTGTTCCTAATTGGATTGAATATGAATCAACTGAAGAAGAAATTGTGGTTAGATTAGAACCTGGAATGGCATTTGGTACGGGGCATCATCCAACTACCAAAGGTTGTATCGAGTTTTTAGAAGATATTGTTCGCAAAGGTGATCGAATAATTGATATTGGATGCGGATCAGCAGTATTGCTAATTTTAGGATGTAAGTATGGGGCATTTGACTCAGTAGGTATTGATATTGATCAATTTGCTGTTCAGGGTGCAAAAAGTAATGTTTCTATGAATGATCTAGATGGTCAAATTTTCATTTATGAAAATTCTGTGGAAGATTTTAAAACTCAAGATTCTTTTGACATATGTGTTGTAAATGTTTCTGCTGAAGTAGTTGTTGACAATTTTAATTATGTAGAAAATCTGTTAAATCAAGGTGGATATTTTATTGCATCTGGATTTATGAAAAATAAATTAAATTTCATTCGTGACAAAATAAAATTATCTCGATTTAAAATTGTTAAAGAAAAAGATTTAGAAGGTTGGATAACTTTACTTCTACGTAAAGAGGATAATTGATGCAAATCAATCGTTTTTATTTAGATAAAATTATATTTGATCAAGATGGAATTTTAAAATTGCCTGATTCTATTTCCATGCAGTTAATTTATGTTTTGAGATGTAAAGTAAATGATCAGGCAGTTATATTTGATGGGTCAGGTTTTGACTATAAGGTTAAAATAGTAAATATAACAAATAAGATTTGTAGTGTTAAATTTTTGGAGAAAATTTCTCTCGATACTGATAATAAAATTAAAATTACGATTTTCATTTCACTAATTAAACAAAATAGATTTGAAGTTGCGTTACAAAAATGTACTGAATTGGGAGTATTTGCTTTTGTACCATTTTATTCTTCTAGATCGATATTTCAATTAGATAAAAAATCTTCTTCTATTGGGAATAATAAAATTTCTCGGTGGAAATCAATAATTCAGGAAGCGTCTGAACAATGCGGACGTCCAGATATTCCCCGTTTTTTTGATCCTGTTTCTTATGAAATTGCGTGTAAAAAATCTCAAGATTGTTTTTCTATAATATTGTGGGAGAATGAAGAAAAAATAAAACTTAAATCTGTTCTACAAAGCCTAAAAGGAAGTGATCATTCTATAAATATTTTTGTAGGTCCTGAGGGAGGATTTTCTTCAGATGAGATTAAGTTAGCTAATTCTATAGGTATTAAATCTGCATCTTTGGGAGATTTAATTTTACGTTCTGAAACTGCTGCGATCTCAGCAATTTCGAATGTTTTTTATGAATTAAGTTAGCGTGTTTATTCGTGTAAGGGGTTTCTATCTAATAGCTTAGATATTGCTTCTGTCAGAGAAAGTTCTTTTTGAATAATAGAATTAATGCCTGTTGTTATTGGAAGTTCTACATCGAATTTTTTTGCTAATTGTACTGCAACTGAAGCTGTTTCAATACCTTCAGCTACATGAATCATAGATTGTTGAATAGTTTGGATATCTATTCCTTGAGCTAATTTTTCTCCTACAGAATGGTTTCTACTTAGTGTGCTTGAACATGTGGCAATTAAATCTCCTAATCCAGATAAACCTGATAGAGTTTCTGGATTTGCACCGACAGATATTGCTAAACGAGTGATTTCTTTTAAACCTCGAGTAATAAATGCTGCTTTAGCATTATCTCCTACTTTTAGGCCATCACATATTCCTGCACCTAGAGCTATAATGTTTTTTAATGCACCACCAAGTTCTACGCCAATAATATCGGAGTTGGTATAGGCTCTGAATTCTTTAGAATTTAATATTTGTTGAATCTGTGTTGCAGTAGATATATTTTTTGAAGCTAAAACTGTAGAAGAATGTTTCTGTGTTACAACTTCTAATGCTAAATTTGGTCCTGAAAGAACACAAATTTTTTCTGAAACTGATGAACCTAATTCTTCTTCCAATATTTCTGACATGCGTTTGCAGGTATTTTTTTCCAGGCCTTTAGTTGCACTAACAATTAATGTTTGAGGGTTTAAGTATTTTTTGATTTGTAAAACATTTTCTCTGAATTTTTGAGATGGTACTGCAATGATAATCAGGTCTAATTTATTAATTTTGTTATTTATATTAGATATCATTATATTATTTGATATCTTTATGTTTTCGCCAAGTTTTGAGTTAATCCTTTTTTTGTTTAATTGATTAGCTTCAGAAATTGATCTAGAAAATAAGGTTATATTTTTGTGATTACGAGCAATAATTATAGACAGAGCAGTTCCCCAGCTAGTGGTTCCGACAATTCCAATTTTCGGTTTTGTGATATTTTCAAGCTTTTCCAATTTTTCGTTCAGTTCCTTCAAGTAATCGTTGTATGTTTTCTTTATGTTTGTAAACTACGATGATATTTCCTAGCAAGGCATACCATAAATATTCGAATGAATGATATCTGGTTATGGATAATAACATCATAGAAATACATCCAGATGTCGCGCCAATAATTGATCCAAGGGAAATAAATTTATACATTATTATAATTGGGATTCCAATGATTCCTGAGATGATTCCAGTAATTGGAGATAATATTAATAAACTTCCCCATCCTGTTGCTACTCCTCTGCCACCTCTAAATTTTGCAAAAATTGGCCAACAGTGTCCTGTTAATGCACCCAGGGCAGAAATAGTTTCTAATATTTGAGGGTCTGGAAGAAAATATCTTACGTAGAGTATGGGTAAAAAAGATTTTGTCATATCTAAAGTAAGTACCACTGCTGCCGGGAAGTTACCTAAATTCCTCTGAATGTTACTCATCCCAATGCTACCACTTCCGTAATTTCTAATGTCTATACCTCTTAAGGATTTACTTAATATTAATCCTATTGGTATGGCTCCAATTAGATAACTTAGGGTTCCAAATATTATGAAATTGGTCATCTTTTGCGACCTCTAAAAGACATTTTTATTGGAGTACCTTCAAAATCATGTTTACTTCTCATGAAATTTTCGAGATATCTTTGATAAGAAAAATGAATAAATTCTGTATTGTTTACGTAAAAAGTTAAACTTGGTGGACTAATACCAGTTTGCCTTACACCGTATATTTTTAGTGCATGTCGTCCTGTAGTTGCTGGTGGATAGGCTGAAATTGCTTCTCTAACGAATTTTTTTAGATCATAAGGGGATAATTCTGTTTTCCAATTTTTTAAGGCGGTAAATGAAGCATCTAAAAGATCTTCCAACCCTGTTTTTTCTTTAGCAGATATAAAAATTATTTTTGCAAATTTTGCAAAAGGAAATTGAGCTTTGATTTTCTCAAGGGTTTCTTCTTTTTTCATTCCTTTTTTTATTGCTAAATCCCATTTATTGATTGCAATTACTAAACTTCTAAAATGATCAAGAACATATCCTAAAACATGTGCATCTTGGTTAGTCAGTAATTCTGTAGCATCAATCATTAATATTGAAACGTCAGATCTTAATACTGCTTTAATTGTTCTAATCACACTGGCTTTTTCAATACCGGGTTTTATTTGGCCTTTTCTTCTGATTCCTGCAGTATCTATTAGCATGATTTGTTTGTCTTTATAACTCATAAAAGAATCTATAGAATCTCTTGTAGTACCAGGGATATTACTTACGATTGTTCTTTCTTCATTTGTCAAAGCATTTAGAAGATGTGATTTCCCCACGTTTGGCCTACCTACAATAGAAATCTTAATATCAGCGTCAGTTTCATTAAATTCATTTCCGTGTTCTATTGGAATTTCTGAAATGACTTCTGTCATTAAGTCATCAATGCCAATATTGTGATAAGCACTAATTTTTATTTGCTTTTCAAATCCTAATTGATAAAAATCAACTAATTCATCATTTAATTTCACATTGTCAGTTTTGTTTAGAGCAAGGACGATAGGTTTGTTTGTTTTTCTTAATATCTGGACTACGTCCAAATCTAGTGATGTGATTTCTTCTTTAACGTCTAAAACCATAATTATCGCATCCGATTCATCAATGCCAATAATTGATTGAAGTCTAACAGCATCAGACAATTCATTTTCTTTGTTGTCTTGAATACCGCCTGTATCGATTAAAATAAATTCTTTGTCACCCCATTTTGTTTCACTTATAATTCTGTCTCTTGTGGTTCCAGATTTTGAAGATATTATGGATGTTTGACTACCGATAATCCTATTGAACAGGGTTGATTTCCCCACGTTTGGTCGTCCTACTATTGTAATTACAGGCTTTGAAGACATTGTATGTTAGCTAAATATTTTCTGAATGATTGCTTGTTGTGCGTATAAACGATTTTCAGCTTGATCAAAGACAGCTGAATTTGGGTGTTGTAACATTCCCTTGCTTATTTCTTCACCTTCATGTGCTGGCATATCATGCATAAAGATAGCATCTGATTTTGCCAGAGACATTAATTGAGGGGTCACTTGAAATCCTTGAAAATCTCGATTCCTTGAATCTTTTTCCTCTTCTTGTCCCATACTTGCCCATACATCTGTATAAATTACATCAGAATTATTAGCTGCTTCTTCGGGTGAATTTGTCCAGGAGACATTAGTACCTGATTGTCTGGAATATTGTTCTGCAGTTTTCCAAATTTCAATAGGTATTTTATAATTTTCAGGAGATGCGTAAATGAAATTTGCTCCAACTAAAGAACAAGCTAATGCTAGGCTTGAACTAACATTATTTCCATCTCCAATGAAGGCGACATTTATATTTTCAAAAGTTTTTTTCTTTTCATATATTGTTAGTATGTCAGCCAAAGCTTGGCAAGGATGTTCTAAATCAGAAAGAGCATTTATTACAGGGATATTTGTGTTTTTGGATAAAGTTTCTAAAGATTGATGTGAAAATACTCTAGCTACAATTCCGTCAACCCATCTATCTAATACTTTTGCGATGTCTGATACAGGTTCTCTGGTACCAAGGCCTACATCGTCTTTGCTTAAATAAATTGTTTCCCCGCCCAATCTTTTTATCCCTATTTCAAAACTTACTCGAGTTCTTAGAGATGGTTTGTCAAACATAAGAGCTATAAATTTATTTTCCAACAAATTTTTTGAACCATTTTTTTTGATGGATTGAGCTATTTTTATAGCATCCAGTATTTCTAAGCCTGAGAAATCTTTAATCGATAGGAAGTTCATTTTATGTACATTCTGTAATATTTTAGGGACTAGATAATATTGTAATTGTATTTAGCTCAATTTTATTGGTGTAATACTGTGTTGTTTATAAAATTTTTGGACATTTACTAGTTTAGGTATTAAGTTTAATTTTTTACTTATTTGTTCGATAATAATTTTTTTGATTTTTGATATAGGGATATCAGTATCAAGGATTTCTGATACAGAAGTATAAGTTTCTGTGGGATTTCCACATGGAATAATATGATTAAAGTATGAAAGATCTGTAGATATATTTAAAGAGAATCCATGTGAAGTAATACCACGGCTGATTCGTATTCCAATTGCAGCAATTTTTTTTTGGTTTGCCCAGACTCCTCCTGGGCATTCATTCTTTCGTTCTGCATCGATATTGAGTTCTGATAAAATGTTAATAATTATATCTTCTAAGATTCGAATATATTCTATCGGAGAAATTTTTAATCGTTTTATGTTTATTAATGGATAGATTACTAATTGCCCTGGTCCATGGTATGTGATTTCTCCTCCTCTATTTGAAATATGTGTTTGGATTTTTAATTTATCGAGCTCTTTTTTGTTAATTAGGATATGGTTTTGATTGGCTCGTCTACCAAGTGTATAAACGTGAGGATGTTGCAATATAAGCAACAAATTTTCATCTGAATTTTTTAACATCTGGGAATGCAAATTTTTTTGCAGTTCATATCCCTCTGCATATTCCATCATTTCAATTGGAACTATTTGAATACTATTTGCCACTTATTGATTACCTGTTTTGATAAATTAAATCTCACCATTGATATGAACATCAATTAGTGAAGGTTTTCCAGAATCGAATGATTTTTTTATTGCATCAGATAATTTTTCTGGATTTGAAATAGTTTGTGCCTGAACTCCGATAGAGTTTGAAATACCTTCGAAATTAATTCTTTCGGGGAAATTCATACCGATATATTTTGAAGTTTCTTTAGATGGATTATTAAGGACATGATTTTTATAATAATTCATGTTTATTTTTAGGACGCGATAAGAAGAATTATTGCAAATTATATTCACTACAGGGATATTGTAATTTGCAGCAGTCCATAACCCTTGAATGGTCATCATCGCTGATCCATCTCCCATAATGCAAACTACAGGATTGTTTGGATTACTTAATTGGACTCCTATCCCTGCTCCCATCCCCCATCCTATAGCTCCTCCGAATCCTGAAAAATAAGTATTTGGTTGGTCGAAATTCATCGTTTGAAAAATTGATTCTCTTGAAGTTACAGAATCATCTACTAGAATTGCATTTTTGGGAAGCACTTTTGAAATTTCATACATCATTCGTGTGGGTGACATAGGAGAATTTGACCAATTATTTTTTATTTGAATTTTTTTAGTTTCTTCTATTAGTTTTTTTTCATCTAATAATTTTTTATTTCTAGTTTTTGATATTTCTTTTTGATTTGTAGTTAATTCACTTTGGAGAGCGGTATTTAGCATAGATAATCCAATCTTTGGATCAGTTATTAAACCCACTTCTGTTTTTTGAGTATTTCCTACTGATGTTGAATCTACATCCATGTGGATTAATTTCGTTCTTGGATTGAAGTATTCTAAACGCGGTTTTGAGAACATATAATATCCATCTGTGAATTTTCCTATAGATAAAATTACATCAGCTTTTTCAATTGCTTGAAATGAGTTTAGATATCCTAATTTGATATCTCCTCTAAAATTTGGATGGTTTGTTGGAAAATTGACTCCTGAAAATGACATTGCAAAAACTTTAGCTCCAATAATTTCTGAAGTTTGAACTGCTTCTTTAGTTGCGTCGGACTGAGATACTTGATCTCCAACTAATATTACAGGATTAGTTGCGGTAGCAAGAAGCTCAACAGAATCCTGTATTGCATTCATGTCAGGTTGAAATTTTTTGGTTTTTTGCATGTCATCAGAGATTTCAATTTGATGAAATTCATCTAAAGAGTTTGCAGAAAAACCAACAAAAACGGGTCCTGTAGGATGATTCATGCTTTCATTAAATGCTTTTCTAAGTGAGGTTAATATTTGTTCAGGATGTGTAACTTCTGCTGTAGATTTTGTGAATAATCTTACCATTTCTGCAAGATCAGTTCGGCCATTTGCTATCTCTCTGATGTCTTTATTGCCTGCAGTAACAATTATTGGAGTTCGGCTTTCTTTTGCATTATGCAAAAGGCTAATGCCGTTTGCTAGACCAGTTTCTATATGTAGATTTACGATCGAGGATTTTTTTGTGGAACGCGCATATGAATCAGCCATTCCAATTGCTACTCCTTCTTGAAGTACCAAAATATATTCAATCTCCGGATGTTTTTCTAGTTCAAGCATCAAAGGACTTTCACTAGTACCAGGATTTCCGAAAATATATCTAACTTCTCTAGATTTAAATATTTCGAGAATTGATTGTACTCCAGACATATTTCCCATGATGGATCACCTTAGTAATAGATTAGTAGAATATAAATTATATTTTTTCTAAAAAGAGTCTTCTTTTTCTGTGGCCACGTAACGCATGTGCTACAACCAAAATATAGAGAATAAAGTAACCTGTTGCAAGATTTAGATCTGAAAAATAAATCATATTCAAAATAAACAACATGAAGCCACCGATTGAAAATCCTATTAATGTTATATAGGGAATTACTCTAAGTAGAAGTGTTAGAACGGATGCTGTAGTAATGCTTGTTAGTCCAATAATTGGAAATGCTCCAACTGTAGCTCCTCCAAGTGTAACCATTCCATCACCACCTTTAAATTTTGTGAAGATTGAGTTCCAGTGCCCCATAATACTTGCTAAAGCAGGGATAATTAACCAGTGTCCTTCAATACCAATAAAGTTGCTAAATAATATTGAGGAAAAGCCTTTTAAAAAATCTCCCCAAAATACTATTGCAGCAGGTTTTTTACCAACACTATGTAGGACATTTGAAGCACCGGCAAGTCCAGTTCCGCTTTTAAATATGTTTACTCCTTTACGTTTACTAATTTGGTAGGCCAAAGGAATAGAACCTAATAGATATCCTGCTATAGCTGATAAAGATAATTTTGAAATTATCTCAATAATATTTTCCATGATGGCTTTCTAATTTACATACATATAAATGCTTATAAAGTGAGATTATCAAAATACAACAATTAATTCAAACAAAATTTGTGATATTACTTAGATGGGTTGCTAATTATAGGGGTGATGATAGGTGTGTTGTAGACTGGATGTTCTAGTATTTTAATTTCTGTATCGTAAGCTTTTTTGATATTATCTTCTGTAAGAACTGATTTAGGAGTACCAATAGTAATTATTTTTCCTTTTGACAAAAGAATTAGTTCGTCACAATATAATGAAGCAAGATTTAAATCATGTAGAGATATCAGAAATGAATGGTTATTTTTTTGTAAGTTCTTAATGGTATTAAGTATCAAAATTTGATTATCAATATCTAAATTTGAAGTTGGTTCATCTAGTAAAGTAATAGGGGTGTTTTGAGCAACTGACATAGAAATCAGAACTTTTTGTTTTTCACCACCAGATAGAGTTTGAATTTTTCTTTTCCCCAAATGTTCAATCTTTGTTAATTTTAGTGATTTGTTAGTAGCATCTAAATCTTTTTTGTTCTCCCACCCTAAAAAATTTGTATATGGATGTCTGCCAAATAAGACTGTTTCATATACGGAAAGAGTTGAAGGAATTTCGGGGTTTTGTGGAACTAATGAAACCAATTTAGCCCTGTTTTTTATACTTAATTCCGACACATTTTGTCCTGCAATTACGATCTCGCCATTTGTAGGTTTTAATGTGCCGGTAATCAAACGAAATAGAGTTGATTTTCCTGCTCCATTTGGGCCAATAACACCTGTGAGTTTTCCTGTAGAATTTTCAAAATTGATATTTTTTAATATATGTTCACCTTCATATTTAAATGAAAGATTCGAAATTTTTAATAAATTATTCATTGTTTAACTTAATAATTAGTTTTGATTTTTTGTTTTTGCTAACAAATATAGAAAAAACGGTCCCCCAAATAAAGCTGTAAGTATTCCAACAGGAATTTCTACTGGATTTAAAATTGTTCTGGAAATTGTGTCAGACAGAACTAATAAAATGGCACCAAATATTCCAGATAATGGAATTATATTTCTGTAATCTCCTCCAAAAATATTTCTTATAATATGTGGACAAATTAATCCTACAAAACCTATTATTCCCGCGAATGAAACTGCAGCAGCTGTGTTAATTGATGAATTAATCACTATAATTAATTTGATTTTTTGAGTGTTTAATCCCAGTTGTTGTGAGTGTTCTTGGTTTAATTGAATTAAATTAAAGTATTTAGAAATTGATATAGAAATTATGGTGCTTATTAAAATATATGGTCCAATAATTAATATTTGATCCCATTGAGCTGAAGCAAATCCACCTAAAATCCAACTTAATAGAGGCCTTAAGTCAGGATTACTATATAGCATTAAAAAGCTAGTGCAAGCCTGAGTAATTGAAGCTATAGCAATTCCTGAAAGTATCAATGTATTTGTTGATCCATGTTGTTTAGTAGAAATATAATAAGTTGCTGTAACACATATTATTGCTCCTGAAAATGCAGAGACAGGAATGAAATTTGTTATTAGAGATGAATTTTCAAATTGTGTCATGACAATTGTCACTGACAAAGCAGCTCCAGAAGCTATTCCTAATAAGTATGGATCGGCTAAAGGGTTTTTAAATAATGCTTGATATGAAGCTCCTGAAATTGAAAGTGCAAGTCCGACTATTCCTGCTAAGAAAACTCTAGGCATTCTGATATTTAAAATAATTGATTCAAAGGATTGTGGCCATGATTTTTCAATTTCAATTATTTGTAATTTATTTGTTATAATTTTAAGAATTTCAAATGAAGAAATATACACTGGCCCTATACTGATTGAAATAACCATAATTGAACATAAGATTATTAAGCTTAATAATGTATATTTCCAAGGGAAAATCATTTTTGTTACCAGTCAGGATATATTAAAGAAGCTAGTTCATTTATTCCTTCAGGAAATCTAGGCCCTGGAACCGATAGAGCATCTGATTGCAGCGTAAATATTTTATTATTTTTTACTGCAGAAATTTCTTGAAAAGCAGGATTATTTTTAAATGTACTTGGATTTGGTGTGATAATGAAATCTGGATTTCTCTCAATTATTATTTCTGGATTTAGTTGAGCGTAACCTGAAATATCATGTGCAATATTAGATAAGTTTAGTAATTCAAGAACTTCACCCATTAAAGTGTTCGGCCCACTTGTCCATAAGTCAGTAGTGTCTATAAAAATTTTCGGAGATTCAGATTGATAATTGATTTTTGATTGAATATTTTCAATCTGATCTTGAAATTTTTCAGATAACTGAATTGCAGAATCTTGATTGCCTGTTATTTTGCCCCACATTAATATCTGATCACTTATATTAGAGAAGTCGTTTTCGAGAGTTTTTATATATAAGACTTTTAGTTGATTTTTATTTAAGTCTTCAGCAAATTTATTGAAAAATATATAAACTAAATCTGGTTCTTGTTCAATAATTTTTTCTATATTTATACTAAATGCATCTCCAACTTTGGGGATTTGTTTAGCTTCTTCTGGGTGAGTAACGAAAGAATGAGTTCCGACAATTTTATCTCCTTGTCCAATTGCGAACAAAATTTCGACAGCCGCAGAATCTAGTACTATTATTTTTTCTGGTTTTTCATATATACGAACATTTTCCCCGTTAGAATCCAATATATCTATAGGATATTTTGTCGTATCATTTTTTTGGTTTTGATTCGAATTTAATTGATTTGAATCAGTATTTGAACTGTTACATGCTACAGTAATAGATAATGCAACTATTAAAAACATCATAGTTGTAATTAAGTTATTCTTCATTCTTTTTTATCCTTGCATATTGCATAAAAATTAAAAAACCTCGTTCAAGGATAAGGAAACGAGGTTTAATTTTGTGTGTTGCCTTAGCCTCGAAGGATCTTCACACCTGATGGTGGTTGAGTATCGGACTTGTGAATTTTCACCTACCGTTGCGGGACAGTACCGGACTTTGACCGGTTTCCTCTTATTTTAGATTCTATCTAAAACCACTACCATGCGAAACAAAATTGATCTAAACTAATCAAATCATAATGAAACTAGCAATGTCAACAGCAATGTCAACGGAATATTTTAATTTGACCAAGAAATTTTTTTAAATTGCTTTTGAATTATAAGTTTTATATAATAATTAAACTTACATGAACTATATGTGTTATATTAGTTATAGTAAACACTATAACTATTGGAAGTTTTGTTTCTAATTTTATTTGAGATATACGATATGGCAACAAGATCATCAGATTATTATAAGACACTAGGTGTTTCAAAAAATTCTTCTGGAGAAGAAATTCAGAAAGCCTATAGAAAGTTAGCAAGAAAATATCATCCTGATTTAAATTCAGGAGATAAAGTTTCAGAGAAAAAATTTAAAGAAATTAATGAAGCCTACGAAGTTTTAGGAGATAAAGATTCAAGAGAAAAATATAATTTATATGGGTCAGATTGGAAGAAAATAAATCAAAACAATCCTGGTTCCGATTGGTCAAATTTTGGTTTCGGTAATAACAAAAAATCTTCTTTTAATGATTTTAGGGGCTTCGGCGATATTTTTTCTAATATGAACCATGGATTTAAAAATCCGAGTCCTAGTCAGAGAAAAAATATTCAAAATGAGATAAATGTATCTATTTCTTTAGAAGAATCATTTCGAGGAACTGTCAGAAAATTAAATTTAAATTATTCTAGAAATATTGAAGTTAAGATTCCTCCAGGAGTTGATACGGGATCTGTAGTTAAAATTAAACCTAGTAGAGACCGCACCATTTTGATTAAAATTCACGTTGTTTCTAATAAAAAGTTTTCAAGAGATGGTTTGGATTTATCTACAGAAGTTTTCATACCTTTATCAGATTGTATTTTGGGATGTAAAACTAGAGTAGATACTTTAGATAAATCTGTTGACTTGAAAATTCCTCCTAGAACTCAAAATGGTCAAAAAATCAAACTTCCAGGTTTAGGTATGTCTAAAGTTGGAGATTTTTCAAAAAGAGGAGATTTTTACGCAGTAATTCGTCCTTTGCTTCCTATGAAATTAAGTGTAGAGGAAGAACAATTTTACAAAAATACAAGAGATTCATATTCGGATGAGAGAATAGATAATGAATAAGCGTCAATTATTAGGATATGATGAACCTTGTTTTGTAATTAGCGTTGCTGCCAAGATTCTAGGTTTAAGAACTCAAACTTTGCGATATTACGAAAGAATTGGTTTGATCGAACCTTTTCGTAGTCAAGGTAACCAGAGAGTTTTTTCAAGGAGAGATATTGATCGCGTAAAAAAATTACGTACCCTGGTTGACGATATTGGAGTTAATTTAGCTGGAGTAGAAGTAATAATGGGCTTATTAGATAGATTGCAGCAATTAGAAGACGAGAATGATTTTCTGAAAAATCAAATAAAAAAATAGGGAGAATTATATGTCAAATAAAAGAGATCCATTGGGGCGCAATATTAAGGTTCCAGATGATAGTGAAATTGTTAAACAAGTTCCGTATTCTTGGTTATGGTCTTCACTGCCATGGTTGATAGTATTATTGGCTTTATATGCTTTTGGTGTTATAGAAGAAATTACTGGCGCTGTAGTCATACTCGTTGTAGTTTTACCAAGATATTTGGAAACTAAAAGGACTTTCTATGCGATATCAAAAAATTCTTTGGTTTATCAAAGAGGAGGGCTTTTTGGCAGCCAGAGGTTTTTGTTTCCATTTTCTAATATTAGGGATGTTAAAGTTAGGGATGGTATATTAGGGAGGCCTTTAGGATATCAATCAGTAGATGTTTATTTGGACAAAGGGACTGTCGCAACACTTAATTATATTTCTCCAGATTCTAACGCATTCGATTTAATCAATAAAGGTATAAATGAATTTTCATCTGAAGAAGAAATTATTGATGAACACGAATATATTTGCCCGAAGTGTAAATTTAAAGTTGAAGAAGATCAAAAATTTTGTCCTGAATGTGGTGTAAATTTTTCATCTGAAGAAGAAATTATTGATGAAGATATTGATGAAGATATTTGCCCGGACCCGGAGTGTAAATTTAAAGTTAAAGAAGATCAAAAATTTTGTCCTGAATGTGGAGCTGACTTAAATAGATAGTTAAATTAATATGAACCAAGAGAAAAAAGTAGTTTTAGCAAGTCAAATTATTGATGGCACAGGAGGGAAACCTTTAGAAGAGTCAGCTGTTTTAATAGAAGGTTCTACTATCGTAAAAATTGGTAAAAAATCTGAAATACTTAAAATTGTTGAACATCAAGAATATGATTTATTAGATTACACAGGTTTTGTACTCATTCCGGGAATGGTTGATTGTCATACTCATCACAACGGATTTGGTGATGGCCGATTAGGTGATGAAGTTGCAGAAATCCCTGATGAAATTCTTACTATAAAATCTTCCAGTAATGCTAGGATTGCTCTTTTTTCAGGTGTTACAACAATCCGAGAAAACGGTCCAAAGAACATGACAATGTTTCGACTTAGGGATGCTATCAAAAATGGTATAGAAATTGGACCAAGGATGAATTTATGTGGGAGACCTGTATCCATTATTGGTGGACACATGGGATATTTTGGAGGAGAAGTTACAGGAGAATTTGAAGTTACTAGATTCGTTAGATCTCTGATTAAAGAGGGAGCTGATTATATTAAGATTACTCAGACTGGAGGTACGACAAGGACATCATTTCCACTTTTGCCAGCATTTAACATGGATGAACTTTTAGCGATTACTAATGAGGCAAAAAAGTTTGGTAAATTAACTGCAACTCATTGTGTTTCTACTGAAGGAACAATTAATTCATTAGACAGCGGAGTTGATATGATAATTCATTCCGTTTTTAAGGAGCCTGATGGAACAGATAAATTTAGACCAGATGTAGCAGAAAGGTTGGCTGAATCTGAAGCTTTTGTTAACCCTACTTTACACGTTTTTAGAGCAAGAGCTTGGGAGATGGAAAAATTAGCACTCAAAAGGCCTCTTTCAAAGAATGAAATCAAATTATTTGATGAGCATAGAAGAAATTTTGATCAGAGATTACTTGATTGTTCAAAGATGATGGAAATGGGAGTTAAAGTAATTACTGGCTCAGATTCATCCTGGGGAGATTATAAGCTTGGAAATACTATTCATGAAACAGAATGTGTTAATATGGCAGGATATTCAGTTTCACAGAGCTTTAATTCTGTTACATTGGGCGCTGCAAAAGCTTTGGGCATGGATGATATTGTTGGTTCTTTGGAAGCTGGCAAAAAAGCAGATATGGTTGTAATTAAAGGTAATCCACTTCAAGAAATTGGAAATTTAAGAAATATTCACGAAGTAATTTTCGATGGCAATATAATTGACCGTGGTTCAAAAGATTCAAATAAGGTATACATACAATCTCCTCCATCAATAAATTAGATTTATAAAAAAGAAAGTTGGAATAGCATGACAGACAATAATTACGATTTCACTTTGATTAAAGCAGGTTTGTTAGTTGATGGTAACGGAGGTAACAATTTGCAAAAAGCTTCGGTTTTGATCAAGAATGGATTGATTAAGGATGTTGGAAATCAAGAATCAGTTTTAGCTCCTGAAGGAGCTAGTGTTAAAGTTTTAGATTATGGAGATAAGACAATATTACCGGGTTTGATTGATTGTCATGTGCATTTGAATGGTATTGGAGATGGTCGAGTGGGTAATGATTTGGTTACTTTACCTGATGAAGTTTTAGCCTTGCAATCAGCAAAAAATGCTAGGAGACATTTATATTCTGGCGTTACAACTGTAAGGGATTGTGGAGCAAAAAATAATACAACATTTATGCTTAGAAAAGCTGTTGAAATGGGCATTACTCCATCCCCAAGGTTGATTTTAACTGGAAGACCGTTAAGTATTGTTGGGGGGCATTTGGGATATTTTGGTGAAGAAGCTACAGGAGAAATTGAATGTATCCAATCAGTAAGGAAATTGATTAAACAAGGAGCAGATTTTATCAAAATAACTGCTACAGGAGGAAGCACAATTACTTCGTTACCATTTAGGCCTTCATTCACTAGAAAAGAAATTCAAGCAATCACTGATGAAGCGCACAAAATGGGGAAACATGTAGCTGCGCATTGCTCGTCTAGTCAGGGAATAATTAATGCATTAGATTCGGGAGTAGATACAATTATTCATGGCTATCATATCGAATCTGATGAAACATTTAATTATAGGCCTGAAATCACTGAAAAATTTATAGAAAATGGAGCTTATTTAAATCCAACATTACACCAAGGCCGAGAAACAATTAAAGTTTTGGAAACTAAACAAGAGCAAGATTCTTTGACCCAAATTGATCGGGAATTGTTAGAAACTTCTAAATATAGAAGCGAAAAAGTTGCAGAGATTGTTTCTAAAATGGTTTCTGAAGGCGTCAAACTTGCATGTGGATCGGATGCTTCTTGGACCTATTATAAAACAGGAGACTTTCAGTCAGAAATATCTGCTCATGTTAGTGTTGGTCTATCCCCAATTGAAGCTATAGTTAGCGCTACTAAAGATTCTGCTAAATCATGTTGGATAGATGATAAAGTTGGCACATTATCAGAAAATAAAATTGCTGATATTTTAGTTGTTGATGGAGATCCTACTAAAGATATAAATAATTTACGAAATGTAGTTGACGTGATTACTAATGGTGAAATAGTAGACAGGAAAAATTTGATTTAAAGTTGAGTTTATTTTTGTGCAATTTTAGCTAATATCAATCCTAATTCGAACATGACGATAATTGGTATCGCAACTAGTGTCTGATTGATTGGATCTATAGTGGGGGTAATTATTGCTGAGAGTACAAAAGAAAATACTATTGCATATCTTCGGTTTTTAGATAGAGTTTTATGAGAGATAAGTCCAATTTTAGCTAGAAAGAACATCACTAATGGAGTTTCGAAAATTAATCCTATCCAAAAAATTAGTCTGACTACTAAATTGATATAATTCCCTATGCTTATGAATGGAGAAGCTATGTCGTCACCAAAAGTTAGTAAAAAAGTGATAGAAGGTGGGAGTAAGACAAAATACGTAAAAGCTGCACCAGATAAAAATCCTAAAAGACTGAAAGGTGCTAAAAAATACACATATTTTTTTTCTTTTGCAGTTAAGCCTGGGGCAGAAAACATAATTATTTGATAAATTAAAAATGGCAGAGAAACTATAAATCCACTAAATAAAGAAACTTTCATTGCTATGCCAATGAATTCTGTCAATGAAGTATATATTGGTTTTTGTGCCGGAATTCCTTCGAAACCAGAAGCAGGTAACATTAGAACAGTTAGAATTTGTTGGTGAAAAATAAAGCAAATTATTGTAGATAAAAATAAAAATAGTGAGATTTTTATCAGTCTTGATTTTAGCTCTGATAAATGTTCTAAAAATGTCGATTGATTATTGTTCAATTAATACTCTGAATCCAAATGTTAATGGTTTGAAGTTTTATCTTTGTCTGATTCAATAGATTTTTTTTCGGATTTTTCAATAGTGAAGGATGTTTCATCATTATGAATTGACTCTGAGTCATCAATATCTAAATTAATTTTTTCTATACCGTTAATGTATGAGATTACTTCTTTGTAAATTTTAGTTAAACTTTTGATAGTTTGTATGATTTTCTCTGGTCCTAGAATGATTATAGCTACCGAAAGGATTACTATAATTTCTATTGGTCCTATTCCTATGAAATTCATTTTTTCCTATCTTTAATTTGAAATTAATACAAATATTTTCTATTTCTCATATTACTATATTAGTCATACTCAGAGAATACTTCCTTTAAGATAGCGTTTTTATTAATTAATTTTTTTGTTTTGATAGTTCAGGGTATATTTCTTATGTCCTACTTTTTTTGTATCTGATATAGTTAGAAAGAATTTATTTCAAAGATAAAAATTTTAATTGGAGTTTTTTGTGACTACAAGAAAGTTGCCAGATTGGTTTAAAGTTAAAGCTCCTTCTAGCAAAAATTATATAGAATTACGTAATTTGTTTCGAGAAAATGAGTTGCATACCGTTTGTGAAGAGGCAAAGTGTCCTAATATTGGTGGTTGTTGGGATAGGAAAACTGCTACATTTATGATTCTAGGTGATACATGTACTAGAGCATGTGCTTACTGTGCTGTGAAAACTGGCAAACCAATTGGATTGGATTTAACAGAACCTACTAGACTTGCTCAGTCTGTTAAGAAAATGGGCTTAAAATACGTAGTGATTACTTCAGTTAATAGAGATGATTTGCCTGATGGTGGGTCATTCATATTTTCCCAATGTGTAAAGCAGGTCCGCAAACAAGTTGATGATTGTAAAATTGAGGTATTAATTCCAGATTTTCAAGGAAATCATGAAGCATTGGTAACGATAATTGAATCAAATCCGGACACATTGAATCATAATATTGAAAGCGTAAGGCGTATTTTTACCAGAGTTAGACCTCAAGGAAATTTTGATCAATCTATAAAGCTTTTAAGTGATTCTAAGAAGATTAATTCAAATATTGTTACCAAGTCAGGTATGATGGTTGGGTTGGGTGAAACTTGGGATGAAATTATTGAAACTATGGAAGAATTAAGGTCAGTTGGGTGTGATGTGTTAACAATAGGTCAATATTTAAGACCAAGTCAAAAACATGTTGCATTATCTAAGTGGTATACTCCCGAAGAATTTTCTTCTCTTCAAGATATTGGTTTTGAATTAGGTTTTAGTCATGTTTTTGCAGGTCCACTTGTTCGTAGTTCTTATCACGCAGCTGAACAACATGAAGCAGCCGTTAAAGATATGAGCTAAAAATTATATTTATCTAAAATACATTTTGCTGTTTTATAGTTTCTTTTCCCATCTTTGAATATCGCTGGGACTAAATAAATGGATGTGAAACCTTCAGATATGAAATTTTCTAGGATTTCTTCAGATATAGAAATGCCATTTCTGCCATTAGATAGATCGTTTGATATCCATTGAGGTATTTTGGAAAAACACAGACTATTTTGTTCTAGCATTTGTAATCCGATAAATAGGGGGACTTTAATTTCTTCTCCGTATGATTTTCTATATAAGGTTAGGAACTCAATCAATAAATTGGGATTGAATATAGGCTGAAATATTAAAAAATCTACACCTGACTCAATTTTTGAACGGGTTAATTTTTTCTCATTCTCAAAATTTTTCCATAAATCTACTGTTGCACCAACTCTGAAATCAGTTTTTGATTTAAGAGATTTGTTTTTGAAATCTTTTCCTGAATTTAAATTTTTTATTGATGAAATTGTTTCGGTTGTAGATATATCATGAATTTCACTCATGATATCTTTTTCTTTTTGGTTTAATGGATCGCCTCTAAGTACAATTACGTTGTTAAGGCCTAGTAAATTTGCACCTACTAAATAACTTTGTATAGCAAGTGTGTTCATATCCCGGGTAGCTAAAGTAAATATGACGTTTTTTTTAAATTTTTTTTTAATTAGATACGCAGTAAAAGCGGAGTTAGCTCCTACAGATTTTCCGGGATTATATGCTATTGAGATATAATCTGTAGATAGTTGTTCGGCTTGTTTGATCAGATTGGGATCGCTTCCTTTTGGAGGCGAAAAATCACAAATGAACCTTATTTTTTGAGATTTGTTTTTGAGATTTTTTTCTGGTTGATCCATTCTATAGACTATAGCACAAATCCAAGATATTTTTTCTCAAAAGAAATTCCAGATATCTTTCGTAAAATCATTTTAGATATCTAAAATCACAATGAATTATTTTTTTCTAATTCTTATCTCCAGCCAAGTACACCACGGTGGTTTGGAATTAAAGATAACCTATGTCCGCTTGGACATTTATATCTTTGTTCTCTCATGTCAGGTCTTTTACCGGACAAAGATGTTTGGTCCATATGTTTTTCACAAAACGGACACTTCACATCATAAACCACTTTATGACCAGATCTCACCAATTTTACGTGAGCTAGAGTTTGAGCCAGGTTGGCAAATTCTCCAGAATATCTGATTATAAATCTTGTAGCTGTACTCAATATACCTCTTTTATTTTTGGGTAATTTTGCTTGAGTATAAGAATATTCCGCGTACCCGCAGTTTAAGCATTCTGGTTCATAATCGCCCATAAAAAGTTTAGAATCACACCTTTTACAGTGTGTTTTTTTATCAACAATAACTGAATGCGACGGATTCGCTTTTACAGCAATGACCATTTCCAGCCTCCAAATTATTTATCGCTTATGCGAATTTTGGTAGGTGGCATTTATCACACAAAATGACTGGCACTCGTTTTGCTATGTATTTATTGTAAAGCTATACAAAGCATTGACTGCTAATTAAAACGAGCAAAAACAGTATTTTTATGGGAATCATACCCCCAAAGCACTCCAAAATTTTCGGATAAATATAAAAATTTGTCAATATATATATTGGAAAAATATTATATTTTGTAAAAAAAATGTATTTATTGATAGATTTTTACAAAAATATTAAATTTGAACATGCAAAATATGAGATATCAGGAAATTTGAAAATTATTTTTCATTGTTTGAGTAGTTTTAAAATGTATTTTGGTTTCTTCTATAATTTTTTTAAATTTTTTAACTACCAATTGTTAACTTACTTGTTAACTATATTTTTTGGACATGATAAACTTAGACACCAATATCGGTATGTTATTATATGTATACGATTTTAATTTTAGGAGGAACCGTTGTCATATGTGAGGATTCGTGAAGGAGAGGATGGGGAAGGATTACTTAAAAGATTTCAAAGTTCTATGCAAAGATCTGGAATCATGAAAGAACTTCGAAATCGTCGTTATTTCAGATCCAGGGGAGAACAAGCTCGGTTAGATAGAGCTAGAAGTTTGAGGAGACTGAGAAGACGCAAATTTAAGTAATTGTAATCAACATTTACTTACTCCTAATTTTTAAGATTTACATTTTTAAATTTTCAGTAAAGTGGAGTTTTTCTATGGCTAGTATTAGTTCTGATTTAATTAGGAATGTTGTGTTTTTGTCCCATTCTTCCGCTGGGAAAACTATTTTATCGGAAGCTGCAATTCATATTAGTGGAGCTATTTCAAGATTAGGCACTATTTTGGATGGTAACACCGTTTCTGATCATGAACCTGAAGAGATCAAAAGGCAGTCTAGCGTTCAAACTTCTATAGTACCTTGTGATTGGAGAAACAATAAAATTAATATTATTGATTCCCCAGGATATTCAGACTTTCGCGGAGAAGTAATGTCTGCTTTAAGTGTGGCTGATTCTTCAATATTGGTTGTATCTGCTTCGTCTGGTGTTGAAGTTGGTACTATTCAAATGTGGGATTTATCAGAAGAGCAAAAATTACCTCAATGTATATTTATTAATAAACTAGAGAGAGAAAACACAGATTTCAATGCTGTTGTTGATGAAATTATTGAAAAATTTGGAAGAAAATGTGTTCCTATTCAAATACCTAATGGTGCTGAGAATAGCTTTACAAAAGCAATAAATTTATTGGGGAAAAATGAAGATTCTTCTGATCAAAATTTTATTGATGCTAAAGAAAAGTTAATTGAAGTTATAGCAGAGACCGATGATGATTTGACTTTAAAGTATTTAGAAGGTGAGGAGATATCAAGTAGTGAGCTTTTGTTAGCTTTGAAAAGTGCAGTGAAATCTCGTTCAATAATTCCAGTTTTGGTAGGTTCAGCAATTAATGAAGTAGGAGTAACTGAATTATTGGATTCTATTGTTGATTTAATGCCTTCACCAGTCGAATCAGACGTTAGAATTTTAGCTGAAGGTGCTAATGATGATGCTGTTGAACCTAAATCCAATATTCTGTCTTCTTTCGTGTTTAAAACTACAGCTGATCCATTTGTTGGTAAATTGTCCTATGTACGTGTATATAGTGGTGTTTTAAATAGTGATTCTTCAATTTGGAATTCTAAGCAATCAAAAAATGAAAGAGTAGGCCAGCTTTATGTAATGGTTGGGAAAGAGCAAAAACCAGTTTCTGAATTAGTTGCTGGTGATATTGGAGCAGTTGCTAAAATGGCGTCTACTTTAACTAGCGATACAATCTCAGTTAAGGAAAACAGTATCCAATTTAAGGATATTTTTTTCCCAGACCCTATACATAAAATGGCTGTATCTCCGAAAACCAAATCAGACTTAGATAAAATTACATCTTCCTTAAATAAAATTGTTGAGGAAGATCCTAGTTTAAATTTGAGTAGAAATAATGATACTTTAGAATTGTTATTAGGTGGATTAGGTGATGTTCATATTGATATTTCTTTAGAAAAAATAAAACGTAAATTTGGAGTTGAAATTGAATCGAAATTTCCAAAAGTGGCTTATAAAGAAACTGTTGGAAATTTAGCAAAAGCTGAATATCGTCATAAAAAACAAAGTGGTGGCCACGGTCAATTTGCGCACGTTTGTTTGGAAGTGGAGCCTTTATCTAGAGGTTCTGGATTTCAGTTTACAGATAAGGTTGTTGGAGGAGCTGTACCTAAAGAATATATTCCTTCCGTTGAAAAAGGTTGTAATAAGGCTATAGGTAATGGAGTGATTTCTGGATTTCCTGTAGTAGATTTAAAAGTGACCCTTTATGATGGGAGTTTTCATCCTGTAGATTCTTCAGGTATATGTTTTGAAATTGCTGGAGAACATGCTTTTTCAGATTGTGTTAAACAGGCAAATCCCGTTTTATTAGAACCAGTAATGAAAATTGCTGTCACAGTTCCGGATTTAGATACAGGTGATGTGATTAGTGACTTAAATGGTAAACGGGCTAAAATTTTAGGTATGGAACCTAACGGTAACGGGACGACTATTATTAATGCTGAAGCTCCACAATCTGAACTATTGAGATATTCAATGGATTTACGTTCTGTTACTCAAGGTAGAGGAACTTTTGCAATGGAGTTTGATCACTACGAAGATGTACCTGCTCATTTATTTCAAAAATTAGTTGAACAGATGAATGAAAATTCAAACTGACATGAAATAATTTTTTATGATTCAATTATGGGTAAGGTGATATGAGATGCTTTATTTGCAGAGTGAAATATCGTTTGTTTTGCTATTAAAGATGTGCTGTTTGAACCGAGATTTTGACCAGTGTTGGGATTTACATCGAATCTTGGCCAATTACTGCTACTAATATCAATTCTGATTTTATGTCCGGAATTGAAGATGTTTGAAGTTGGATATAATTCAAATATAAATTCATAAATTTTTTCTGGTTCTAACAATTCACTTTTGCCAGTATTGCTTCTGTATCTACCCCTAATAATTGAATCTGTTATATTTATAGACAATCCTTCAGGATATTCAGAATCAGGAGGGTAAATGTCTAATAATTTACAGGTAAAATCAGTATCAACAGCTGATGACGAAGCAAACAAATGCATTTTAATTGGTCCAGTAATTTCAATTGGTTTAGTTAAGGTTTCTGTTTGGAAGCTTAAAATATCATGTCTAGTGTTTAAAGGTAGCTGATTCTTACATCCATGAAAATCAGGACGTCCTCTTTGGTCAAATGCACCAGGTACCATTATGGCGTTTGCTGCAGAAATTCCTCCTCCGATTGTTGGGACAGGATTTTTGGGATCAAAATCATATGAAGTAAATTCTGAATCATTATTATTCGGTACGTCACATGATAAAGAGCCATCTGAATGTATGAAATATTTAGTAAATTTTGTCTTTGGGAGAGGCCAGTCAGAATATTCTTTCCAACAACCTCCATGAGATAACATTCCTGGGTAGTCAGTTTGTAAACGAGGGGATCCTAAGGTAACTCTATCAGCAGGTCCACCACCCATAGTAAAAATTTTCACAGGATTGCACTTGGAAAATTCTGTAGTTAATCCTTTTAAATAGCAATCAAACCAAGCTAATCTGGTATCGTTATAATTAATTACAGAATCATTTCCAAAGTCTACTTCTCCTGAAAAGCTATCTTGCCAACCTCCATGAATCCAAGGTCCCATGAGAAGAACTTGAGGAGATGATTTGATTTTAGATAGTTCAATATAACTTTCACATGTGTTTCTAGCATATGAGTCATACCACCCTCCTAGATATAGAGATGGTACGTCTGCATGTTCTTTATAATACTCAGAAATAGCATATCCTCGCTGTTTCCAATAATCGTCATATTCTGAAATTGTAGAGATATCTATTGCCCATTGTTCGTATGAAGGAAGCTCTCTAAGAATTGTTGCATTTTTTTTGATTGGTAAATTATCAACTAAGCTTTCAATATCTTGGGTAAATACTTTAATTAGTGCATTTTTTAAAGCAGGGTTAGCAGCAGCTTCTTTACTGCTGATTGCCATACTATATGCATAAACAATGAATCTTTGTTCTAGAACACCATTTTGTCGCATAGAGCTGTCATAGTAATTAGATGCTCCCACAGCCACGATCATTGTGCTTAAATGTGGTGGGTTTAAAGTCGCAAGTGCCGATTGGTCACTCCCTGCATAGGAGCTTCCTAAAGTACCTATTTTACCATTAGACCATTCTTGTTGTGCTATCCATTCAACAGTATCGTATCCATCGGGAGCTTCTTTAGCGAAGGCATACCATATTCCTTCTGAGTTGAAACGTCCTCTGACGTCTTGAGCTACATAAACATAACCTCTTCGGGCGAAAAACCTTCCATCAACAAAGTCTCTAGTTTTATTGTATGGAGTTCGAGTTAGTAAGACAGGAAATTTTTTGTTAATTATCTTATTTTTATTAGATGGCAAATAAATATCACACGCTAGTTTGACTCCATCTCTCATTTCAACCATTACATCTTTTTTTTCTAAAACATCATACTCTTGAATAGAGCCTTGGTACGGAGATTTCATTTTTTGTTCCTGTAAAATTTAGATATAAATTAGAAATCTATAATACAATTCACCAATGCTTTTGTATATATTTTTGCTTTTAAAAATTAATTGTTTATAGCTTTCGGAGTCCCATGATATACTCAAGTGAGTAGCAAATTAAATTAACTTTTATTCAACATGGAGTTTAGATGATGTCAAATGATCAAATTTTAAAACCATTGACTCCTCATCAAGTTCAAAGATATAGCAGACATATAATTATGCCTACAGTAGGTAGTAATGGTCAGCGAAAAATGTTGAATTCTAAGGTTTTGATTGTCGGTGCAGGTGGATTAGGATCTCCTGTAGCAATATATTTAGCTTTGGCTGGTGTTGGAACTATTGGAATAGTAGATTTTGATACAGTTGATATTACAAATTTACAAAGACAAATTCTGCATTATGATAGCGATGTTGGCAAAAGAAAAGTTGTTTCTGCAACTGAAACATTAAAAGCATATAATCCAGATGTAAATGTAGTTAATCATGAAGAACCTTTAAATTCTGATAACGCTATGGAAATTATTTCTAAGTATGATGTGATAATTAATGGAGCAGATAATTTCCCTGCAAGATATTTAACAAATGATGCATCTTACTTAAATAATAAACCTTTAGTGGATGGTAGTATTTTAATTTTTGATGGACAGGCAACAGTTTATTTGCCTGGAAATGGTTGCTATCGATGTTTGTTCCCGGAACCTCCCCCTCCTGGTGAAGTCCCTAGTTGCGCAGAAGCTGGCGTATTAGGCATGCTACCTGGATTGGTTGGCACAATTCAAGCTACAGAAACTGTAAAGATTATAATGGGGATAGGTTCTTCTCTGTCGGGAAGGCTTCTTTTAATAGATGGATTAACTATGGAATTTAGAGAATTGAAAATTCATAAGAATCCAAAATGTCCTTTATGTGGCGATAATCCCACGGTAACAGAGTTAATAGATTATGAAGAATTTTGTGGTTTTACTGGGTCTTAATTATTGCCAAAAATAGCAAGAAGTATAGTATCCTTATCAATTAATTCTTATTGCTAACGCCATCTTTCAGGTTGGATATTTATCATATATTTCAACTTAATTTTCATTGCGATCTGATATATATAATGAAGTATCCCGATTCAAAGACTTTCATAATCTAAAAGAGATTTATTTAAATTGGGATACAGCTATTTGTTAGCTACATCGTCCTTTGTTTTGTTAGTTTTTTCTTTATCAGACTTTTGAGATTCTTTAAATTCCCTAAGAGCTTTTCCTACAGCTCCTCCAATTTCCGGTAGTTTCCCAACACCGAAAAGTATCATCACTATTACTAAAACAATAATGAGTTCAGTTGGTCCTAAGTTAAACGGCATATAATAATCTCCATTGAGTTTTTAGCATAAAACAACATTAGATGTTATTTTACAGCACATTGAGATTTTTTGTTTGAATATATAATTAACAATTAATAATTAATCAATTAAATTGATCTAATTACACCAACCACTCTACCTTGTACTTGAACATTTTCTGCATCTACTTGAATCGGTTTCATAGAAGAATTTGCAGGCTGTAAAGTTACTTTTCCGTTTTTAATAAAAAAATGTTTTAAAGTTACTTCATTTTGATCTTTAATCAATGCAGCAACCATATCACCATTATTTGGTTTATTTGTAATTGATTCAAGAAGTACAAGATCTCCATCAGCTACTAAAGCATCTATCATAGATTCACCTTTAACTTTAACTCCAAAGATATTTTCTTTACCCTTGGTTAAGAAAGATGGCAGGCTAACGGAGTCAATCTGATTGTTAGCCCAATTATTGGATTCTGGCAGATGTATCGGCGCACCAGCTGCAATATTTCCCATTATGGGAATTTCTATCAATTCAGTATCGGTTTTTATTGAATCATGGTTAACTAGTTCTATTCCTCTAGAAACTTCTGCATCTCTGTTTAGTAATCCTTTTTGTTTCAAAATTCTGAGATTGTAGTCAACTACGGATGTTGAACTAATTTCACATCCTTGTTGGATGTCTCTAATAGTGGGCGGGTAATGATGTTCATTAAGGAAGTTTTCTATAAAATCAAGGATGTTTTTTTGTTTGGTGGAAAGTTCTTTTTTCATAATAAACCTTTGAGTAATTAGCACTTATGTTCTGAATAAATGTAACAAAGCAAAGATACTATGTCAATTAGTTTTAAATAAATGAATTAGAAATTACTAGAAAATACGAATCAAATAATCAGAAATTTAACAAAACTGGTAGTTTTATTTATTCATAGCTTTAATTAGGCGAGATTTTCTTCTAGAAGCATTTTTTTTGTGAAGAACGCCTTTTTGTGCAGCTTTATCTAAATTTTTTATTGCATCTTGAACAGAGTTAGAAATGTTTTCATCTGAATCGTTTTCTTGGATTTTTAAACGAGCTATTCTGATCAAGTTTTTCACTTTACTTTTTACAGAAACGTTTCGTATTTTTTTGCGATTTGATACTCTGAGTGCTTTAGCGCTTGACAATAATTTCCTCCAAGATAATTTTTTAATATTGATATTATATATAATATTACTGTAAAGGGATACATTTTTAAATGATGTTCTAGTTAACTCTGTTGACTTCTATTACAGGATCTAGAGCTTCAATTTTTGAAATCACACGTCCAAGTTGCTCTATTCCGTTAACAAAAATATTTAAATTGATTGTGCTAAATCCATCATATTCTTGAGAGACGCATGACCCAATGTTAATTTGTTCATTCGAAACTACATATGTGATTGAGTTTAATAATCCCACTTTATCCCATGATTCTATTTTTATGTCTACAGGATAAGCTGGTTGTTGTTCTCTCCAGTTAACGGGTATTAGCCTTTCTTTTTCATTTTCATTTAAAATATTTATACAAGACTTTATATGTACAGTTACACCGGTACTTCTTGTGATGAATCCTAGTATTGAATCACCTGGGATAGGGTTACAACATTTTGCTATTTTTGTTAGGAGATCGCCTACTCCTAATACTTCAATTCCAGATGTGGGAGATTTAATTTTTTTACTTACTTGTGCATTATCAAGTTGAGGTTGGTTTTCAGGGAGTATATTAATTATTTGAGAGAGACTAATATTTCCGCTTCCTATAGCTAAAAGCATTTCATCAAGTGATAGAAAATTAGAATGTTTTGCTAAATCTTCTAGACTGATTTTTTCATTAATTTTTTTAAGCTGTTTTTGGAGAATTGTTTTTCCATTAGCAATAGTAAATTCTTTTTGTTGTCTATTGAACCATTGGCGTATTTTTGTTTTTGCAGATGTTGTTTGAACATAATTTAAATCGGGATTGATCCAGTCTAAGCTAGGACCTTTAATATTTTTACTTGTCATTATTTCTATAGTATCGCCATTAGAAATTTTTGTGTTAAGTGAAACTAATTTTCCGTTTCGTTTTCCGCCGATACATCTATGACCAATTTCTGTATGTATTCGATATGCAAAATCTAAAACAGTAGCACCAATTGGTAATTCTTTAATATCACCTTTAGGGGTATACACAAATACTTGATCATTAAATATATCTGTTTTAAAAGATTCAACAAATTCTTCAGATCCAGATATTTCTCTTTGCCATTCTAGCAATTGCCTTATCCATGTCATTTTATGTTCAAATTTTGAATCATTTATATCGCCTTCTTTATATAACCAGTGAGCGGCAACACCATATTCGGATAATTCGTGCATTTCTTTAGTTCGGATTTGAATTTCTACTGGGTGATTTTCTTCGCATATAATAGTTGTATGGAGGGATTGATATAAATTATCTTTTGGAGCAGCAATATAATCATCAAACACGCCTGTGATAGGGTGCCACAGGGAATGTACTGCACCAAGGGCCGCATAGCAATCACTTACGGAATTAACTATAATGCGGAGAGCAAATAGATCGTATATTTCACTTATTCCACGATTCATTTCCGAGTATTTTTTAATTTTTTTATGTATGCTGAATAAATGTTTTGGCCTTCCTTGGACATCCGAAGTAATTTTTAATGATTTTAATTCATTAGATGTTTTAGAAATTACTTTTTTAATATAATTTTCTCGTTCAGATCTTTTGGAATTTAAGAGCTCAGCAATTTTTTGGTATGATTCTGGTTCTAAATTTTGGAAAGCTAAATCTTCAAGCATCCATTTCATTTCCCAAATACCTAATCGGTGAGCTAGTGGAGCATATATTTCTAGAGTTTCTTGTGCTATAGAAAGTCTTTTTTCTTTAGGTAAAGATCCTAGGGTTTGCATGTTATGCATTCTATCTGCTAGTTTGATTAATACTACCCTTACATCATCAGACATGGAGATTAACATTTTTCTGATGCTAGCTGCATTATTTGAAGAAGCAATGTCTGTTGTTTCTTCAATCGTATTATTATGATTTAAGACTTCAGCACGGTTTAATTTAGTTACCCCAATGACTAATTTAGAGACTTGTTCACCAAATACTTTGGTTATTTGATTTTCATTAATACCACAATCTTCCACGACATCATGCAATAAAGCGGCTGAAATAGCTTCTGAGTCTAGCCGTAAATTAGAGAGATAAATTGCAGTTTTAAGAGGGTGTTGTATAAATGGTTCTCCTGAAGCTCTGAATTGTCCTTTGTGTGATTTCTCAGCGAAAGAAAAAGCACTTTTAATATCTGATACTTGCTCGCTTGTAAGATATTTTGAAGTTTTAGAAATTAAATTATTAATTGTTGCCAATTGTAAATCTTTTTTTTAAGTTGCTACAAATCACAGTTTAATTGAACATTAAGATAGTAAAAAAATATTTGGGTTGTTAATAAAGTATTATATATTTTATCAAATCATATAATACTTGTGATACTGACTGATATACTATATGTGGTAATTAAGTATGATGATAATCATTTTTCAGTTATTTGAGAGTTAAAGTTTAATGAATAAAGATCAATTACGAGCACCTAGGGGAACTTCTGACATTTTACCTGAGGATCAGAAATATTGGGGTTATGTGCAAGAAATTTTTTCTGAAATTGCAGTTAAATATGGTTTTGATCGTATAGATACTCCGGTGATTGAGCAATCAAATCTTTTTACTAGAGGGGTAGGCGAATTTACAGATATTGTAGAAAAAGAAACTTATACTTTTAATGATCGCGGAGGTGATTCTTTAACTTTGAGACCGGAAGGTACTGCGCCAGTTTGTCGGTCTTATCTTGAGCATGGAATGCAAAATTTACCTCAACCAATTAGATTGTTTTATCAATTTCCTATGTATAGGTATGAAAGACCCCAGTCGGGTAGATATAGAGAATTTAGGCAAGCTGGGATTGAAATAATAGGCGAACATTCGCCACTTGTAGATTTAGAAGTAATACAATTTGCTTGTGAATTAGTTTCTAAATTAGGGCTATCAGATTTGGATTTGATTATAAATTCTATAGGTGATGATAATTGTAGAAATAAATATATTGCAGATTTAAAGTCATATTATCAAAATCGAATTAGCGAATTAGTTCATGTTGATTGTCAAGGAAGGTTAGATTCGAATCCGTTAAGGTTACTTGATTGTAAGGATACGAATTGTCAAAAACTTATTCAAAATGCTCCTAAGTCATTAGATTATTTATGTGAAGATTGTTTGATTCATTGGAATGAGTTGCTGGAGTATTTAGATCAATTAGGAATAGATTACAAAATAGATGCTACTTTAGTCAGAGGGTTCGATTATTATACTAAAACAGTATTTGAAATTGTACCTAGAAATCAGGGTGGCCAAAGCACTATTCTTGCTGGAGGTAGATATGATGGACTCATAGAACAAATTGGAGGTCAATCTACACCTGGAATAGGTTTCGCGATAGGTTTAGATCGCGTAATAATGAAACTAAAATCAGAATCAGAAGATAAAATTTCTATAAATGAAAATTATGTTAGATGTTTTGTTGCACATAATGGGGATGATGCAAAGAAATTTGCAATCAAAGTGGTAACAAAATTACGTGACAATGGAATTAGGTCGGTTTTGGGATCTCCTTCTAGAAGTTTGAAATCACAAATGAGATATGCATCATCAATCAATGCTCTATATTCTATTATTATTGGTGAGGATGAATTAAGAGATGGCAATCTAATTTTTCGAGATATGCTTGATAGTAAACAGGAAAAATTGGATTTAAATCAAATAATCAAAAAGATTAAGAATGTTTAAATAATCTATCATTATTATCCCATTTTTGTCGCAGAAGCCAAAGAGTTTTGATTTTTTTCGAAGCTTTTTTCTAGTTCTCCAGAAGCTTTTATTTCTTTAAGGCTATTACTGATTCCTTCTAAAAGCCAGCTTAGTTCTTTTTCTTCATGAAAAATCGAAGATGTATATCTTCCTCCACCCCCAACAATAAAATTTTTAGGCAATTGATTAGAAAGTAGAGATTTGAGATTCAAATTTGTTTTTAATGTATCTCTGTAATTAGACACAGTATTAGAGGTAAAGAAGAATTCTACTATAGAACCAGCACCGGTCATGAAATGAGGGATTTTATATTCAGAAAAAATTTGTGATAATCCAGATCTAAGGTTATCTCCAAATTCGTTGAGTTTAATATAATTTTCTGGGTTTTGAAGTTCTTTTATACACATTAATGCAGCTGTGCTTGATATTGGATTTGAATGGAAGCTACCAATTGAAAATATCCGATTTTCATCAGATGATTGCGGATTTAGCAAATTCATTATTTTTTTATTTCCTGTTATTGCTCCAATTGGATATCCGGCACCTAATGCTTTACCATAAATTGCAATATCTGGGGTTACTCCAAAAAATTCTTGAGCTCCTCCTAGTGATAACCGATATCCAGTGATGACTTCATCAAAGATTAACGGGATATTTTCGTTAATGGAAATGTTTTTGATGCCTTCGATAAATGATTTATTTGTTTCTAGCCCTCGCATTACAGGCTCAATGATTATCCCTGCAATATTTGCCTTATTATTTAGTATTATACTTTTAGTTTTACTCAGATCATTATAAGGTGCAATTAAAATATCATTTTTTAATGACTTAGGGATTCCTATTGAGTCTGGAGTTGGAGATGGATAGTTGTCCCAATTATTTGAATTTCCATAATTTGTATTGAATAATAAATTATCTGCGAACCCATGGTAAGCACCTTCGAATTTCAATATTAGATTTTTACCAGTATATGCCCTAACAATTCTAGTAGCTAAAATGGAAGCTTCTGTACCTGAATTTACCAAGCGAATTTTTTCAGCACAAGGAATAGTTTTTGACATTATTTCAGAAAGTTCTATAGCAGGTTCAGTGATATTTGTAAAAGCTGAACCTTTATCGATTTGATTTTTCACAGCATTTGAAACCGCAGGGTGATTATGCCCCAGGATCAGAGAAGAATGTGCCAAAGTTACATCAAGCATTTTTTCATTTTCAGTTGTATAAACATATGCACCATTTCCTCTGTGTAAAATAAATTCAGGTAATGTAGGTAAATTTTGACCTGCAGTGTAATATGATGCACCAGGTACATATTTTGTTGCTTTTTTTACTAAACTCAGTGGTTTTTTGATCATATTGGCTCTCTCAGGGGTTAATTTTAAAATAGTTTAAGAGAAAAAGATACCAACAGGAATGATAAGTATGTAATGAGATATGGATACATATAGTCTTAAATATTTATTACGTGCTAGTATTTGTATATGAATTCAGAATTTATTCGAAATTTTTGTATTATTGCACATATTGATCACGGCAAGTCAACTTTAGCTGATAGGTTACTTGAAATTTCAGAACTAACCAGATCTAGAAATAATTTGATTGAACAGAGATTGGATTCAATGGAATTAGAACGTGAAAGAGGCATTACTATCAAAGCTAAACCGGTGAAGATAGATTATACGAGTCAATCTGGCAAAAAATACCAATTTAATTTGATTGATACTCCAGGGCATGTTGATTTTAGTTACGAGGTTTCAAGGAGTTTGACAGCTTGTGAGGGTGTAATATTAGTTGTTGATGCTACTCAGGGGATTCAAGCTCAAACTTTAGCAAACGTCTATCAGGCTTTAGAAAATAATTTACATATAATTCCTGTTGTAAATAAAATTGATATGAGTGCTGCAGAACCTGAAAGGATTGCTGAAGAATTAAGTTCGTCGTTTGGATTTATGATGGATGAAATAATCATGATTTCTGCAAAAACTGGAGACGGAGTTGATTTAGTATTAGAAGCTGTTGTTGAAAGAATTCCTTCGCCGAAGGGAGATTTAAATATTCCTCTTAGAGCATTAATTTTTGATTCTAAATACGATCCTTACAAAGGAGTGATTGCTTTTGTTAAAGTTGTTGATGGTTTGGTTAAATCAGGTGATCAAATAAAAATAATGTCTACAAACAAAAAAAGTGAAATCTTGGAATTGGGATGTTTTTTGCCAAATGAAGTGAAATTGACTCAATTAGATTTAGGAGAGGTAGGTTATATTGCTACAGGCTTGAAAGATGTCAAAGATGTCCCAGTTGGGGATACTATTACATCTGGTTTGAAACCCGCGTCTCAACCACTTGAAAAATATACGCCTTTTAATCCTATGGTTTTTGCTGGATTGTATCCTGTTGAAGGTCAAGATTATTCTTTATTAAGAGATGCAATTGATAAATTAAAACTAAATGATTCATCTTTAGTATCTCAGCCAGAAAATTCCGTTGCTTTAGGGTTTGGATTTCGATGTGGATTTTTGGGCTTACTCCATATGGAAGTAGTTCAAGAGAGGCTTGAAAGGGAATTTAGCTTAAATTTGTTGGTGACTTCTCCAAGTGTTTCATATCAAGTTGTTCTACAGGATGGTGAACTCGTTGAAGTCGATAATCCTTCTAAATTACCAGAAACAAGTCTGATTGCTGAAATTAGGGAGCCATGGATTAAAACTACCATTTTAGTTCCAGTACCTTATATGGGTAATGTGATAGATTTGGTTAAATCTAAAAGAGGAGAATCAAAATCTATAGATTATATTCAGCATCAATCGCAAGCTCAGAATTTGGTGACCGATTCTGGGGAAAATAGCGAGTTTTTGGATCGTTCTAGAGTAATGTTGGAATTTGAAATGCCTATGGCTGAAATGTTAGCTGACTTTTATGATTCTTTAAAATCATCAACTCAAGGATATGGATCTATGGATTATTCATTTGATGGTTATAAGGCTAGTAAACTTGTAAAATTAGACTTGTTAGTAAACGGAGAAAAAGTAGATGCATTATCTGCAATAGTTCATAAGGATTCAGCTTATAAATTGGGTAAAAATTTGGTTTCAAAATTGAAGGAATTAATTCCTAGGCAAATGTTTGAGATAGCAATTCAAGCTTCTATAGGAAGTAGGGTTATTTCTCGGGAAACAATTAGTGCTTTAAGAAAAAATGTTTTGGCTAAATGTTATGGTGGTGATGTAACAAGAAAAAGAAAGTTGTTGCAACGTCAGGCTGAAGGTAAAAAAAGAATGAAGAGGGTTGGTAGTGTAGATATCCCTCAGGAAGCTTTTTTAAGTATTTTGAAAGTCGACCATTCTTAAACATCAATAATGTATTTTAAATTAATTTTTATAAACAATGTATCTTTCATTTATTTGACACTTTATAGATAGTTGTATATATTTTTATTTCATCTGAGAAGGTATAAGAGTTTTTGAATAATTGTAGTATGTTCAATTGAGTAAGGAGTTTGATTAATGAGTATTGGTTATGTTAGTTTTGGCTGGATTGGAGAAAATCGTTCTATCAAAGTTATTTTAAAAGATGGATTGTGGCATACTGAGCATCATATTGATGGTAAACCTGATGAGCATTTAATTAAAGTTTTTGGTGCTAATATATTACCTACACCTTGGGGAGATGATGTTGATCAAGAAACAGTTGTTAAAGAACTAAAAGAACGAAATTTGCATGCTGAAATCAGCTAAAGATTAAATGTATTCGTTTTATTTTGATTATTTTTTGAATTGTAGTTGACTTTATGTTTGAACCTGAATATGGCGATCATTTGATTGGAAGTATTCAAACAGTTTTAGGGTCTGTTCCGAAAAGTGATTTAGGGATCACCCTAATGCATGAGCATGTTTTGGTTGATCAACAAGCTAAAGAACGTAGATCGTTAAGGGTTCGAGCTAAGAAAGACAAGATTTTTTCTAAAGGTATTCCTGCATCATTTTTGCATGATTGGGATAAACAAACTTTAAACCTTGATAATTTGAATGATTCTATGAGTAATAGATATTCAATTGCAGATAACTATTATTTAAATGATTTAAATTTAGCTCAGTCAGAACTTAACAATTATTTTTCCCGAGGAGGTCAATCAATTGTTGATGTAACAGTTAGAGGAATTGGAAGAGATCCTTTGGGGCTATATAAAATTTCTCGTTTAACTGGGATTAATATAATTATGGGAACCGGTTGGTATGTACCAGATTTTCATCCTGTCGATATGGATTCTAGAACAGTTGATAGTTTAGCTAGGGAATTGGTGAAGGAAATATGCATTGGTGTAGATTCAACGTTTATTCGTGCAGGAATTATTGGTGAAATTGGAATCAAAGATGGGGCTTTAACAGAGAATGAAATCAAAATTATCCAAGCTGCTTCTCAGGCAAGTATTGCAACTGGAATTTCAATATCTTTTCATTATGGAGGAACTGGAAGAGAGAGGTTTAAGTTATTAAATATCATTCAAAACGAAGGATGTCCAACAGATCGAATAATTTTAGGCCATAGTGATTTGATTGTAGGAGATTTAGACTTAATTCTAGAATTACTAGATTATGGGATTTACATACAATTTGATCTATTAGGCCGTGTAGGGGCTCATTTAATGATTGAGCCTTCAGATTTAAGTAATCCTTGGCCATCATATTTAGATATATCAAGTACTGCATTGGTTTCAAAAGTGCTTCCTACTTTAATCTCCTATGGTTATGCAGACCAAATTTTATTATCCCAAGATGTTTGTACTAAAATTCAATTAAAAAAATTTGGAGGAACTGGATATTCATTTATTTTGGAGAGTTTCATTCCTCATCTTTTAGAAGTTGGAGTTTCTCAAGATGATATTGATACGATATTTATAAAAAATCCACGAGAAGTTTTACAAATTAAAGAAATTGATTTCAATTTATTGTCGAAGTTTGTTAAATGTTAAAAGAATCTGATTTAAGGTCACATCTACGAAAAGTTTCTAGGTCTTTTTACATTACTTTAGTAATTTTACCCAGGGAAATTTTTAAGCCTATTTCTATAGCTTATCTATTGGCTAGAATTGCTGATACGGTTGCAGACACTTTGTTACAAGTATCTTTTAAAAATAAACGTGATTTTTTGATAGGATTCAAAAAGCAAATCCAGAATGAAAATTTGGATGAAAATTTTTTGAAAGACTTAAATAAATTTTTATTTGAACTGAAAAAATATCCCATCCAAAGAGATTTAATTAGATTTATCCCAGATTTATTTTCTTTTTACGTATCTTTGAATGAAACTGAACGTTTCCATGTTAAATCAATAACTGTTAGATTGATTACTGGAATAGAAAACGATTTAGATAAATTTGAATCAATCAATTCAAGTGGAGTGATTGCTATAGATTCTTTCGATGAATTTGATTCGTATACATACAATGCTGCGGGTTGTGTTGGAGAATTTTGGACAGAGATTAGTTTGCAAAACAATCCAAGTATCTCTTTTTTAAATTATCAGAAGATGATGCTATTAGGAATTCAGTTTGGGAAAGCACTACAGATTACCAATATAATTCGAGACATCAGGAGCGATTTTGATATAGGCAGATGTTATATACCTAATCAGTTATTAAATATTTATCATTTAAAACCACAAGATTTAATCCAAGAAAAACTTTCTATGTCTGCAAAAAAACTTATTCGCAATGTCATGCTAATAAATTTGGAAAGTTATTTACATGCCATAGAATATTTTTTATTAATTCCCAGAAGGAATTTCAGGCTTAGATTGGCATGTTTAATTCCAATATTGATTGGACTTAAAACAATCAAGCAGATTTCTTTAAACCAGGATTTTCCCACAAATATGAGTGTGAAAATTTCTAGAACCAATGTTTATATGATAGTGATTAATTCTTTTTGGATTGTTATATCAAAGAGGTTACCAAAATCATATCTGTATTCAATAATAGATGAAGTAAGGTTGATTTTAAACAGGTGATTATTTGTTGAATCACTTTGTTTCTACTGGTAATATTAATGTAAATAAAAAATATTTTGGAAGGTGACTATTTTAATGTATAAGTGGTTTTTAATAACGGTTTTAAGTATATTTTCTTTGCTTTTATTTGCATGTGGATCTTCAACAGATGATTCTGAGACAATTGAAGCAAGCTATTCTAAGCCTCCCACAGCATCTAATCAAGCTATGGAGTCTGCGGCAAAATCATTGGGTACAACTGTTACTTCTTCTAATGATTCTAGTTCAAGTCTAACAGGTGGAACACGGGTAGAGATTAAATTAAGAGATGATAAAGGTAGCGGTGCTTATGCATATACTCCGGCTGAATTTAATTTCAAAGTTGGAGAAATAGTGAATTTTGTGATGACTTCGGAGACTGAGCTACATACTTTTACTGTTGATGATTTAAATATTGATCAGTCGGTGGATGCTGGAGAAACTGTAGAGTTTTCTTTTAAATTTGATAAACCTGGTACTTACCCATTGATTTGTATTCCTCATGAAACTCAAGGGATGATTGGGAAAATTACTGTTAAGTAGATTGAGGATTACTAAGGATATACTCCCTGATAACCTTTCTTAACGGATGTTGGATAATAAAAAAAGAGGCTCTCTACTTGACCGTTACTATCTATGTACCAACTGTAGCTGCCTGTTCCGTTAGATTTATCATTGTCTTTTGATGCAGATTTTGGCAATTCATCTATTTCTTTACCAATTAAGAATTCAAAATTAATAAAACAATCTCTTGAATCGATTTCATATTCTGTGTCACCTCTGGTGGTTTGCACAGTGTTCCAGTGTTCTGCAGCTATTCCTATGTTTCTATAGAATAACGAATCATTAGAATCAGTTCTTCTGGTACCATCGTCACTGGAATCATCTACCCAAGACGGGGTACATCCTAAAGTACCTCCCAAAGGGTTTGATTTTAATCCAGTCCCATAAGTAATTATTTCAGATGCATTTGCTGAAGTAGATTTTAGAGCATTTTCTGTACCTTTGTTTGTTTGTCCCCAAATTGGATATTGTCGTTTTCCTGTAAATTTTGGGTTACTTAATTTACTATAATTTGCATTGACGGCAATCTGTATTTTTCTTTTATCAGCTTCATATGCGTTTTCTTTCGAATTATCCAAATATCCAGTAAGCATTGGCACAGTGATAGCAGCTATTACACCCATAATTGCTATTACAACTATGAGTTCTATTAAAGTGAATCCTTGTTGTTGTTTTGTTATATGTTTAATCATTATGATTATTTAATAATTATGGATTGTTGTCCGGGAATAATGTTCATAATTTCTTCAGGATCAATTGTAGTTTTACCTTTAACAACCCATCTGTAAAGATTCGGGGTTTTTGGGTTTTGAATGATATTTATTTTATCATTTTCACCGAATATTTTGAGTGTCCATTTCTCATCAGATAGATTGTAATTAGTTTGTTCTCCAGCTCTATCCAAAGTTAATTTAATTTCTCCAGGAGATTTGTCTGATGGCGGAATTAAAACTACATTATGAATTTTGTCTTTTTGTGTGAATAAATTTTCGTTAATTTTAGTGTTCATTAAATCTGGGTAATCAATTTTCAGGATCCATTTATTTTCAACGCTAGTCGTCTTTAATTCTCCTGTGAATTGGATTGATGTTCCAGGTTTCCAGGGGTTATTTTCCAAAATTATACCATCTAATTTTCCAATTAAGGTATTGGTATCTATTTTTTTTGTATCTAAGATATACCCTTTGGGGATTGTAATTTTAATTTCTGTTAAAGCTGCTTCATTTTGGTTTGTTTTTAAATCAAATTCATAACTTGAGATTTTTTCAGATTTATTAGTTGTTAAAATAGATATATTAAATCTACTGTTTGAAGGAGGTATTAATGGAGATCCTTCAGAAGCAAAAAATAATATTCCTCTTTGTATATCAATTCTCCAACTTACAGAATTTGATGAAGGAGGGATTTGTTTCAGAAAGTCTGGAACAAATGATTGAGAAGAATTTTTATTTAAGTTAGCATCAAAGTTTAGTAATCTCACTCCAAAATCTTTAGATGTATCATTTTTAGTTTTTGGTAATAAATCAGAATTAGTAGCATCTAATCTGATAATTGGATATCGTCTTGGAGATGATAAATTAAAAAAACTATCTACAGCAGTACTTATCGTAATTTTATCTGCTGAAAGTCTGACATTTTTACTTGATTGAGGGATTTTACTGACAGCTATAGATACTAATCCAGCTAAAACACCCAAAATGACAAGGACAGCTAGCAATTCAGTAAGAGTAAAACCCTTTTCATCTTTTAATTTTAAAGTTTGATTTAATAGGTGTTTTTTTACCATGATCCTATTAATTTCTGATTTTAAGGAAATATATTTTGGAATCCAGTTTTTGATTCAATTGGCAATTCTGCTAAAAGAGTTTTAACAGTTCCGTTTTTGTCTATGAAATAAATGTAAGAACCTGTGCAAGTAGTTGTAGGGCAATTTTCTTGAGCTGCAGATTTGGGGTAACTTCTGAACATATTAGCCAGAAGGTCAAAGTTAATTAAATAATCTCTACTATCAACATAATAAGTATTAGTTTGATAAGTGATTTTTGAAACGTGCCAACCAAATTGGTTCGGATTTGAATCTTCATCATTTAGAATATTTTCTGTAGACTGATCTCTTTTATTGTCTCCGTCATCTACCCATTTAGGGGATCCCCCAGATTTACCAAGAAAAGGATTAGAATTGATCCCTTCAGTTAGAATGTTTGGTTGCGAGTTTTGGTCACCTTCATAGAATTTGTTAGAAATTTTAGTTGCTCCTATAATTGGCAATTGCATTTCTCCGTGCCATCTTGGATTATTTTCTGAAACTAGATATTGATCCACAACTGATTGTATTTTAGCTACTTCTTGTCGGTATGCTTGTTCTTGGCTTTGTCCAAAATGCCTGATAAGAGACGGCGTAACAATAGATGTAAGTACTCCCATGATAGCAATCACAACTATTAGTTCTATTAAAGTGAACCCTTTAGAATTTTTAATTTTATTTTTAATGTTAATAGTATTCATGTATTTATATTATATATCGAATTGTTGTAATTACGGAATCACCAAAAGTTAAAATCAATAATGCCCCAAAAGATATAAAAATTCCGTACGGGATTTCATACTTTAAATTTTTCTTCTTAATTGCTAATAAATAAATTGCTATTAAGCCACCTGTTATTGATGTAATCCACCATGCTAGCAATATACCCGGGGAACCTAAAATTATTCCTGTAAATAAGGCCAGTTTCCAATCTCCGCCCCCCATTCCTTTAGGATATTTAAGGAATATTATTAAAGGTAGTGTCATAGAACCTATTCCTGATAAAGATGAATTTATAAATGACGCAATGATTCCCGATACTCCTTGAAATGTTTTTGGTGTACTAACAACATTCCAAAAAGGTGATGCTAGTATGGCAATTAAATTAGATGGTAAGATTAATTTATTTGGGATTATTTTGTATTCAAGGTCGATTGTTGAAATGGCAATTAGTATATAAATACTAGAAATAATAGGAATTAAGTTAAAATCTAAATTATGATTTTGGAAGACAAGATGAGTAATAAGTCCAGTTAAAAATTCGATAATAGGAATCCTGGAGTTAATTTTTCCTTTACAAGTTTTGCATTTCCCTTTCAAAAATAAATAACTAATTATAGGAATTAATTCAGAAGGAGCTAAAGACTTCTTGCATAGATCACATTTAGATCTTGAAAAAAAGATAGGTGTAGATTTAGGAATGCGATCTATCAAAGTGTTGATAAAGCTTCCAAAAAATATTCCTAGAATTGCAGGTAAAATGTTTTGGGATGATAAACTTGGGTCCAATTATTATAAATTCTCCGTATAAATCTTTAGAAGTGAATAATTTTTAGCAGTAATTTAATCTCCCATAAATTTAAATCAATCGTTTGGTTTTTGGAAATTTCGATTTGCTCTATATTAACTAATTTTTCTTGATAAATTAGGTTTAATAAACCAACGATTGCATTAATATCACCAGTCCCTGTTAGAGAATAATCTATGGCAGGAATTTTAATGCCCGTCTCAATTAAACTGACTGATGATATTTGAGAATCAAAGTTTGATATTAGTAGATTTTGACTAGAAGCATGATCAATTAATTGCTTCATGAATTTAGATGCCTCTGTTTTAGATGGTAAATATTCTTGAATCACTAAGTTTTGAGCTTCAATTACAGCTTTTTTGTTATTATTTAGATTTTTTGAAAGATCATCTAGAGAGAATTTTTTTTGTTGAATTTGGTTTGAAATAAGAATAGAATTTTGTGCTAATTGATCAAGAGTTTTTGTACTTTCGATTTTGGAATTTTTCAAAGTTAGTGTTTCAGTGTATAAATAGATAGAGCTAAAAATCAGTGCAAAAAACACAAAAGCTAAAATTATTAGTGGATTGATTTTTTCTTTAATATGTTTCATTCTAATTTTCAGTTATTTGAGCGGTAAATAATAAACCATTTTCTGTATTGTTCCAACGCAAGTTTTCAATACTCAGATTAGTGTTGAGTTGCTTTTGAAACTCTCCTAGATTTTCTATATTTTTTGCTTCCCCCATGATTTGAATTTCTTTTTTTGAATTTTCTAATATTTTGAGAATTTTAAGATTTTCATTATTGCCACTTAAAATTGAATGGTAGGTTTTACTACGGTCTAATTGTCCCGCCACTAATTGATCTAATTCTTGACCGGTAATCAGAATTTTTTCATTAATTGATTTAATTTCCAATTCAATATCAGCTATTGAGGTATTTAAATCGTTAAGTTGTTCTTGTTTTTTTAGCAATGAATTTTCTGTTGAATTAATTTCTGAGTTTATATCTAGTATTTCCCGTTGGTGATTGTCATTAATTTGAAGTATAAAAAATATTCCTGTAATTAAAGTAATTAGAGCAATGATTAGTATGAAAAATTTTGAATCCAAATTAGAATAATTATTGCTTTCATCAAGCATATTAATTAGAGGTAATTTTTGTTTATTTTTTGGAATCAATTTACTGCTCCTAGTGTCGAGTATATACCTTGAATTACAGCTACGGCTATAAATCCAATCACTGAGGCAACTGCTAAAATGACAATTGGTTGTATCAATTCTGTAGTGTTAGATACAGCAGTTTCAGTTAAATCTTCGTAATAAGCTGAAAGTCCGTCTAAAGTTTCAGTTAGTTCACCCTGCAATTCTGATATAGAAATTGCATCTGAAATGATTGAAGGAAACCCTTGAATTGATTTGAAAGCCTCTCCTAGTTTTTCACCCTGAGAAGTTTTTTCAGTTACCAAAGTAAGCCATTTTCGGATTTGGCTGTTAGTTAAAACATATTCTGAAAGTTTCATTGCTTCAATTACTGGGACTCCCGCTTTAATGAGAGTAGAAAGAGTATTGGTTATAAAAAACATATTTGAAGAGACAATGATTTTTGATACTACAGGTGTAGATAGAAGAAATTTATCTATAATAATTTTACCCAATTGGATTTTTGTAGATAATAGAAACAATGAAATTAATATTAAAATCATTCCGATAAATATATAAGAATAACTTGATAATATTCCCGAACCATAGATTAATATTTTTGTTGTGATTGGAATAGTTCCTCCAAATTGATCCAACAAGTCTTGTAGAGCTGGAAGAGAATATGTTACTAGAATGAATGTAGCAAACAAAGCTACACTTAAGCTAAATATTGGATATAGTAAAGCCTGTTTAATTTTATCAGATGTTTTTCTTTTTCTTGTGAGAAAATCACTTAGTTGTTTTAATGTAGCTTGAATATTTCCAGTTGCTTCACCTACTTTTAATAATCTTAGGTAAAATTCTGGAAATACAGATGGATGATTTGAAAAAGATGCTGAAAAACTGGATCCATTTTCGATATCCTTTGTAATATTGATTAATGTTTTTCTTAATTTTTTACTGTTAGTTTGTTCTTTTTGAATCAATAAAGCTTTTCTTAATGGTATACCGGCATTTAGAAGAGATGATAGTTGTTTAGTAAAAGTTATTAGATCTTGAGTTTTAACTTTAAAAGATATATTTATAGAAAATTCAAAAGTTTTATTTTCTATTTCTTCTATATGGTAAGGTAATAATTGTTTTTTTTCGAGAATGTTGTAAGCAATTTGCTCAGATTCTGTGTCAAGAATTCCACTAACTTTTTCGCCATTTTGAGTGTATGCTTTATATTTAATTTTCATAATGATTAAATCTAGGTGAATTTTTGTTTTGTTAATCTATAAAAAATACATTCTTCATGATTTCAGGAACTGTAGTAATACCGTTTTGTACTTTAATCATACCTGATTTCCTTAATGGTACTAGTCCATCTTTTAATGCCTGCTTATGTATCTGTTGACCACTTGATTGAGATGTAACCAAATTTCTGATGTCATTATTTACCGATAGAATTTCAAATACACCAGTTCTGCCTAAGTATCCTGAAAAATCGCAAAAATTACAACCATTAGGTTTTTTAAAATTTGCAGACGATTGTTTGATTTCATTTTGATATGCTATTGATTCTTGATCAGATAGTTCGCCCGGAATTGCGCAATTTTCATCTAATTTCCGAACGAGTCTTTGACCTAGGCATCCTATTACGGCAGTTGCTGCCATATAAGGTTCAATTCCCATATCTAGTAATCTTAGGAATGCAGAAGAGGCATCATTACTATGAATAGATGCTAAAACTAAATGTCCGGTAAGTGCTGCATCTACAGCCGTTTTGGCGGTTTCAGAGTCCCTTATTTCTCCTACTAATACTACATCGGGGTCCATTCTCATTATCGACTTTAATCCAGTTGAAAAGTCTATTCCAGCTTGTCTGTTTACTTCTATTTGATGAAGTTCTTCAAGTCTATATTCGACTGGATCTTCTACAGTCATTATGTTACCTCTATCTTGAATTAATTCGGCTACTGATGCATATAGGGTTGTAGTTTTTCCAGATCCGGTTGGTCCAGAAACAAGTAACATCCCAAATGGAAGAGATAAGAGTTTTCTCCATAAACTAACAGAAGATTCCATTCCTAAGTCTTCTAGTTTTATTAAACTATTTGATCTTTCTAGAATTCTGATTACCATCATTTCACCCCAAGAAATTCCCATTGACGATACACGGAAATCTACATTTATGTCTGCTGATTTGACAGTAAAACTTCCATCTTGAGGCCTTCTTGTTTCTGAAATGTCCATTTCTGCTAATACTTTGATTCTTGAAACAATTGATTCATGAAATTTTAGAGGAATTGATGTGATTTTATTGAGTGAACCATCTATTCTGAATGAAATATTTGAAGAATTTGATTCAGGCACGATATGAATGTCAGATGATTTTCTTTTTATTGCTTGAGAAGTAATTTTTTCAACGAATTGAGATGGAGATAATTCATTATTATCATTCAAAATATTAGATTTTGTATTGATTATTGAACTGTTATTAGAATTAGGAGTCTCTTGGGGGATATTTTGAGGAACTCCTGAAACATAAACTTTATTGATCATATCGTCGATAGACCCATTTAATATGAATCCAAACTTTGTTTGATGCCCAGTGATAAGGGCAATATCTGAAGCTAATTCAAAATCATTAGGGGTAAGTGTTGCAATTTTTATTGTTCCATCTTTTTCAATACTTATTGGAAGAATACGATTTTTTCTTGAAAATTCTTCAGGGATTAATTTAATAGCTGTCGGGTCAATATTGATTGTTTTTAAATCTATTATTGGAACACCTAACTTTGAGTTAATCGTGTCTGATAAAATTTTTCTGGAGAGAAATTTTTTATTGGTAAGTTCTTGTAATATAGTATGATTTGAATTAGTCAAAGATTTTTTTGCCAATTCAAGCTGTTCTGTAGAAATTATTTCTAATTCTAATAATATATTTACCACTCTATTTTCGAAAGAATTATTTTTTTCGGGCAAATCTTACTCCGTTAAATTTATTCGATTAATCTACTATTGATTTAAATTTATAATTGTAATGATATAGTTAAACATTGATTATGTTAATTTAGTAAGTATATAAAAGGTTATTAGGTGTTATAAAATTCGATTTTCGTATTTTATATTTTAATAAATCCATGAATTTAGAACTGAAGGCCCCTTTTTTTACGTTTTATCTCGAGTTAAACTCGAGTTAACAAAATCGATGTAATTCAAATTTTTGCAGTAAGGCGTATTGTATTTGTCAGGTATAAATTTTAATTATATTACTATTCTTGAAATTGATGTGAATATTTGTTTGTGGTTAAAAACTTGAAAAATTTTATTTACATAATCCATTTAATTCAGGTTGTTGGGGTATTTTTGGTTTTAGGCTGTTCTACTACTATTTCAAAAGAGCCTCCAATAATTTTTTCGTCGAATCAAAATGGTAATTTTGATATATTTTCTATAGATTCTGATGGCCAAAACCTACAGGCTATAACTGATGATTTGGAAGATGAATTTTCTCCAAAAGTTTCTTCTGATAGTAGTCATATTGTATTTTTAAAAAATTTTAACGGGATACAATCAATTTATTTACTTAACAATAATGACTTAGAGGGTAAAAATTATGTAGATTTGTTTGTTGGAGGTCCATATAATTTATCAAGTCAAATCTGGTCGCCTGACGGAGAAAAAATAGTTTATGCTTCTGACTCCGGTCCTTCCATATACGTGATGGGAATTGATGAATCTGAACCACTTAAACTAACCTCTATTCCAGGATATGAGGTAGGAGATTGGTCTATAGATGGGAAATCTATTTTCTTTTCTTCAGATATTGAAGGTATTCAAGGAATTTACGTTCGTAATCCTGATGGAGTGAATGAAAATAGATTGATAGATTTTAATGCTTTTTCTCCCAAGCTATCACCAGATGGAGAGAAATTAATTTTCCTTTCTAATCAAGGTGATTTTACAGGTCTTTATATTGCTGATTATGATGATGAAAATTTTTCATTGAAGCCAATTGAAACAAATTCTCAATGGTATAAGAAGGTATTTGGAAATTCTGTTCATAGTGAAACAACGGATTATAAAAGAATAGAATTGCCAGATGACATTTCAAGGATTTCGAATATTTCATGGGGGCCTAAAAGTGAAAAAATACTGTTTGTTTCTGGGCTAGGAGAAGATTCTGAAATTTATGTTGTTAATATTAAAAAGAATAATAAGGTTGTTAGATTAACTCGTAATAATGTACGAGATGATCAACCTGTATGGTCACCAAATGGGAGGAAGATTGCTTTTGTTTCCTATTTGGATGGAGATTCTGAAATTTTTGTGATGCGTCCTGATGGTACAGAACAAAACCGGGTAACTAATAATCTATATGATGATTACGATCCTGACTGGTAAACTAATAATTAAAAACTATATTGAATTACGGTTGATATATGAATTCCAATAATTATAAAAGAATAGTTATTAAAGCAGGGACAGCATTAATTACAGACAAATCTGGCACGTTAAACCTAGGATTTATGGAGAATCTTGTTGAAGAAATTTCTGCTCTGAAAAATGAAGGAATCGAAGTTATATTAGTCTCTTCTGGTGCTGTGGCTGCTGGGAGAGCTGTGATTAGGAATTCAGATCAAAAAAATGTTCCTTTCAGACAAGTTTTAGCAGCTGCAGGTCAAGGAAGATTGATTCATGTTTATGGAGAATTTTTTTCTTCTAGAGATTTGTCAGTGGCTCAAGCACTACTTACCAGGTCTGATTTTTCTGTAAGAGAGAAGTATTTAAATATTAGAAATACTCTTTTATCGCTTATTGATTTAAATCTGATTCCAATTATTAATGAAAATGATGTTGTAGCTGTTGATGAACTTCACGGTGAAACATTTGGAGATAATGACACTCTTTCTGCTATGGTTGCAAATCTTATAGATGCAGATTTGTTAATTATGCTTGGTGTTGTTGGTGGATTATATACTTCTGATCCTAATTTAGATTCTTCAGCTGTTTTGGTTGAAAATGTAGCCAGTATTGATGAGAATATTGAAGCGATGGGAGGAGAGTCCTTAGATACTCAAGGTAGGGGTGGCATGATAACAAAATTGAGTGCAGCAAAATTAGCTACTAAATCTGGAGTAGATACTGTCATAGCTAGCGGGTTACAAGAGAATATTTTATCAAAATTACTATCAGGATCTAAATGTGGTACATTTTTCCCTGCGGACGTGAATAAAATAGAAAGTCGTAAGAGATGGATGATTAGTGCATTATCAAATAGCGGACAGATTACAATTGATGAAGGCGCATTAGTAGCTATTCAAGAAAAAAGTGGGAGTTTATTGTCTGTTGGTATAAAAAATGTAACTGGCTCTTTTAATAGAGGTGATATAGTTTCAATTGTTGGACCAAATTTGGTTTCCTTTGCAGTTGGAATTACAGACTATGATTCTGGAGATATAATTAAGATAATGGGCAAAAGGTCTGAAAAATTTGATGAACTTTTAGGGTATAACTATGGAGAAGAAGTTATACATAGAAATAATATGGTGTTAATTTAAATATAAGATTCTATTATGGTTAAATTAAATTCAAAATTAAATGAAATTGGTATTAAAGCTAAAGAATCTGCGTCTGAGTTTTTGAAATATGAATCGTCTTCTAGGAATCGTGCGTTATTGAATATTTCTGAACAGTTATTAGATAGAAAAAGTGAAATTCTTGATGCAAATAATTCTGATGTGGAGAATGCAATTTCTTCAGGTCTCAGCCCTTCTTTGATTGGCAGGATGAAATTAGACGAATCAAGTATTCAGAAAATTTCTGGAGATATGATTAGGATCTCTGAGTTAAAAGAATCCGTGGGTATTGAATTTGATCAAAAATTATTACCGAATGGTTTGAAAGCTTCAAAAGTACGAGTGCCAATTGGTGTTATTGGTGTGATTTATGAAAGTCGTCCTAATGTTACTGTAGATATTTCAGCAATATGTATTAAATCGTCCAATGCAGTAATTTTGCGTGGCGGAAGTGATGCATTTAATTCAAATTTATTATTATCTGAAATAATTAGGGACTCCATTTCTTTATCAGGTTTACCTAAGGACATCATTCAATTTGTGCCTGACACTAATAGAGAAATTGTAAATGACATGTTAAATATGAATCAATATATAGATCTTATGGTACCTAGAGGTGGAGCTGAATTGATAAAGTATGTATCTGATAAAGCTACTATGCCTTCAATTACTGGTGGTATAGGTGTTTGCCACATATACGTAGATAGCATTTCGGATATACCTATGGCTGTTTCTATAGTTGATAATGCTAAGACTTCAAATCCATATGTTTGCAATGCAGTTGATACTGTAATTTTACATAGTGACATAGCATCTGTTTTTTTAGACATGTTATTAGATAAATTAATTGATAAAAATGTAATGTTTAAGTGTGATCCGAATGCATTTGAAATTGCTCAACAGAATAATAAAATTGATGATAATATTCTTCAAGCAGAACAAACTGATTGGGGTAAAGAATTTTTAGGATTGACTTTAGCTATCAAGGTAGTAAATTCCTTTGATTCAGCTGTTTCTCACATTCAAAATTTTGGTTCTGGGCATTCTGAATGTATAATTACTTCGATTCCAAAAAATGGAGAAAAATTTTTAAGAGAAATTGATGCTTCTGTGGTGTTTTTGAATTCTAGTACTAGATTTAATGATGGCTCTGAATTAGGATTAGGTGCAGAAGTTGCTATTAGTACAAATAAAATTCATGCTAGAGGTCCAATGGGGCCAGATGAATTGACTTCATATAAATGGATCGTAGAAGGTAATGGTCAAATTAGAGAATAATTTTCATTGATTTGTGATTATTTTCTTAAAATATCAGGTGATATATGGATAAATTTTATTTTGAACGTGAATGTAGAACTCGTTCATCCGAATGTTATACTGTTTTATATTCTGAAGAGTCTATAGGTAGATTAGATATTCATTTTGCGGATAATGTTGTTCACGCAAGTTTAAATGTTTTAAATCACGTTACATCTCAACAAATACAAGAATTAATTGATGCAATGGACGAAGAATTATGTGAGGCAGTTGGAGTAACGAAAGAAGAAATTATAGTGCACGTACATCAAGGAAAAGATTTAGGTGTTTTTAGTGTAAGTGATAATTTTAATCATGGATCAGGCAGGAAATAACAGTCTTTATTCGTATTTTCTTCCCCCCGTTTTATTTTTTGCTATAAAGTCCCAATTGTATTCAACCCCTAATCCAGCTGCGTTTGGTATTGAAACTTTTCCTTCGGAATCAATAGAAGTTAAAGAATCCTCATAGTTTTGATACACTTCATCTACTATTGTTCCGTTTGTTGATGTTTTTGGATGTACAAGGGCCATTTCATAATAATTTGTATTGCGTATAGATGCAATTAAATGTCTTTGTGCAGGACCAGGAGCGTGTACTTCACAATCTAGCCCAAAACCTTCCGCTGCATGTGCAATTTTCATTGCACCAGTAATTCCACCATCATATGCAGGATCTACTCTTACAATGTCAGTGGCACCTGATTGTATGAAGTTAACATGTTCTTCTAATCCTCTGATATGTTCCGTTTGTAATATAGGAGTTTTGATTAGCCCTTTAAGCATTTTATGTCCATGAATTGAAATACCAGTATCTTTGTAGGGGTCTTCTAGCCATAGATAATTTGCTTCATCACATGCTTTGCCAATTTTAACAGTTTCTAAGAATGTATTAATTTCACAGGCTGGGTCAAGCATTAGATCCATGTTATTTCCTACTGCTTCTCTAACTTTTAGAATTGTTTGAATTTCTTCTTCCAGCTTATAATCACCCCAGCCATGAATTTTGAAAGCTGGATATCCCATATTTTTACATGAAACTGCGAATTCTGCGTAAGCATCTGGAGAATCTAATCCCCCGTTTCTGTCTCCGTGCATCGTACTTGCGTATGCAGGAATTTTAGTTTTCCAACCCCCTAATAGTTCATATATGGGAGCATTATAATATTTTCCAGCTAAGTCCCAGAGTGCTATATCTATTGGCCCCATTCCCATTTTGTCAAATTTTCTTAGAGCTCTTTTGACATCATTATATATAAGCTCTCTATGTAGGGGATTTTTACCAATTAGATAAGATGCGAACATATTGAATTGAGCAAAACTGGGAGAATCTCCACCGATATATGTTCCAGTAATTCCTTGATTGGTGAATACTTTTAGTGCATACGTTACTGCAGTTTGGTTAGAATTTTTTTTATATACTAAATTGAAACCGTTATAGTCTTTCGTTACATCTTTTAACGGGAACTTAAATTCGTCTACTTCTATAGATGTGATTATTAGATTTGACATTAAATTTCCATTAGTTTTTTGAAGCTATAATTGATGGAATATTTCAATGAATCCTCCGACTGATTAATTATTCATAGCTACTCTGTTTGAATAGTTTTTATGGTCGGGGTGATTGGATTCGAACCAACGACCCCTTGCACCCCATGCAAGTGCGCTACCAAGCTGCGCCACACCCCGGTTTGGTCAATTTAGCATACGAATTGATTGAGATCAAGTAAAAAGAATGATTTTTTATTTATCAAATATTTTGATTGATATCTTTAGTCTTTGGAAATTTAGGACTATCTCCATAGTTATTTGGATTTTTGTCTCCATCTTTGGCAGTCCAATATATGAAAATACATAAGCATCCCAGTATCATCAACGTTAATATTAAAGATAGGAGATCAGGCAAAGATGATTGAGGTAGAAGCAATACTGTAATTCCTAATCCTTGTATGGGAGCTTGCCACCATCCGGAAAGATTTATGTCATGAAGACGTCTTGTTGTTAGTGAGATTGTTGGAATTAACAGGAGTAAGGTTATCAAAATTCCTATTATTGGAATCCAACCTAATAATATATTTATGCTGGTTGTAAAAAGTACCCACCACCAATATTCTGAACGTCTAGATCTGCCTCTGAAATCAGGGGCACGCCTATAACCCAGTTCTAAAGCTTTAAAAAAACTAACCTGAGGGAAAATATCTGTTGGTTTAGATTTTCCACAAGATGGACAGAAAGAAGAATCTTCTTCAAATTGTTGTCCACAGTTGGTGCAATACATTAGTTAAGTCCTAGAAAATTTTCATCTGTCAGTTAGATAATTTAGATTTAATTATTATAGTGATATTGTAAGCAGTTGAATAGATTTTATTAAAATCCAGTTAAAATTTCTTCGTAAGAATCGATAATGGAAATGTTTTCTTTTGATTCTTCAATTAGTTTAACTATATTAAAAATTTGTGAACGCAAATGATAAGAACTGTTTCCCGAAATGGAAATTCCAAAAGTGGCTAATTGCCATAAATCTTGATCTTCAACTTCTGCAATAGAAACATTGAATTTTTTTTGGATCACTGTAGATGTGGATTTGACAAATTGGCGTTTATTTTTCAAACTTCTACTATCATGTAATCTTATTTTGATTTTAAAAACTAATACCTGCATTTTGATATGACTGGTAATGAAAATTAATTAGTTTTTGTAAGTTTTAAAATTAAGAAACCTACAATGCCTGCCAGTAAAGATGCACCAAAAATAGCCATTTTGGAAGTAGAAATTAAATCGTATGATTCGAAAGCTAATCCGCTCAAGAATATAGACATGGTGAATCCGATTCCACCTAAGAACCCAATTCCAACTATTTGTTTCCAGTTTACACCTGAAGGCAGATTTGAGATTCCTAATTTTACGGATAAATAACTGAAAATAAATATTCCTATTGGTTTGCCTGCTACAAGTCCGAAAATTATTCCTGTTGTTAGAGAACCGGTATTAGATATAGCATCTTGGTCAATAATGAATCCAGAATTAGATAATGCAAAAATAGGAATTATAAAAAATGCTACCCAATAGTGGAGACTATGTTCTAATCTTTGAAGAGGAGATTCTACTTCTTTGACTGCAATTTCTAAGCCATTTAATGCACTCCTTTGTTCTGTAGTACTTAGAGCTGAACTACCCTTTGAAGTTCTGGAGTGATATGGTGGCTCAAAATATTTTAAAAGATTTTTACAACGTTCAACAAATTCGGAAGTGTTTATCTGGACTTTTAATGGAATTGTCATTGAAACTAAAACTCCTGCAATTGTTGCATGAATTCCAGAATGTAAAAAGCATATCCAAACACATATTCCTACCACGCAATAAATAGTTATATTTCGAATTCCTGAAGTGTTTGCCACAATTAATAATATGAGTAAAATGCCAGCTATAGCTATTTTTAGCCAAATTATCTCAGATGTGTAAAACAAGGCGATGATAAGTACTGCACCTATGTCATCAACTATAGCTAATGCGGTTAGAAAGATTTTCAATGTTAGAGGAACTTTCCTACCCAGTAACGAAAGAACTCCAAGAGAAAATGCAATATCAGTTGCTACGGGAATTCCCCAGCCATTGATGGTTTCTTGGTTGTAATTTAGGACAATGAAAATTGATGCAGGAATCAACATCCCTCCTATCGCTGCCATAATAGGAAATGCAGATTTTTTCAGAGATGATAAATCACCTAAAATCATTGATCTTTTGATTTCTAGACCGACAACAAAAAAGAATATTGCCATCAGACCCTCGTTTATCCAAAAATGAAGCGTCTCGTCTATAGAGAAAGAAGTAATACCGATAGTTAGTTTTGTTTTCCAAATATTTTCATAAGATTCTAAGCCTATTAAGTTTACCCATAATAAAGCAGCAATAGCTGCAATAAACATTACTATCCCAGCAGAAGCTTCTAGAGCTGTAAATTGCTGGAAGGGTGTAATTAAACTTGTAGGAGATATTTTTGAATTAAATATTTTTTTTGAGTTTGGGTTCACTAATGTTCCTGTCACATATTAGGTATAACTTCATTCTATTTTCTCATTAGGACAAAGAAATATGCAACTAACTTGAAGTAATTTGTTTAATCGAAATTAATTGAGTAAATTGCTTTAAGATCTTTTTCAAGTGTTGAAATATTTTTATCAACAAATTTTTTACAAACATTTTTTATATCATCTGTAATTTTAGGAGGAGAGATGTCGAATAAAGATGATATGTTGTGAGTTTGATTGAAGTTTATTGGAATGTCATTTTGTAAAGTTTGATTAGATATTACCCCCCAGCCACTTGCCCAGGCACGTGCAACTGCTTTTAAATTGTATCCACCACCACCAAGTGATAACCATTTAAGGTTGAATGATTTGAATATTTTGAGAATTTCAGTGAATCCTTGAACGGTTAAAGATAAATGAGTAATAGGATCTTGGAAATGTGAATCTATTCCCATTTGTGTAACTAAAACATCAGGTTGGAAAAATTCTATAAGAGGAGGAACAATTTTTTTGAAAGTGTCTTTATATAATTCATCGTAAGTATATGGATAAAGTGGAACATTGATTGAGTATCCTCTACCTTTCCCTGTTCCAATTTCATTTGTGTTTCCTGTGCCAGGGAATAAAAATGCACCTGATTCATGTATTGAGATAGTTAAAACGTCGTCTCTGTCGTAGAATGCTTCTTGGACTCCATCGCCATGATGGCAGTCAATATCAATATAAGCGATTTTCATTTTCTGTTCTAAAAATTTTTCTATAGCAATTACTGGATCGTTAAATACACAAAAACCTGAAGCATTTGATCTCATTGCATGGTGCAGTCCTCCAGAAATATTGAAAACTGAGTCATATTCTGAAGAAATTAATAAGTCAGCAGCTAAAGCTGACCCACCAGTTGAAAGTAACGCAACTTCGAACATCTGTGGATAGCAAGGATTATCTGCAGTTCCTAGGTTATATAATGCCGCAGAAATGGTATTTGGGTTATTACTCATGTTTTCAATTGCATCGATATAGTCTTTAGTATGAAATTTAATCAATTCATTTCTAGTAGCTTTTCTAGGAGGGATTACATTAGCATTATTTTGATTGAATGCATTATATTGTTTTAATAGATCATATGTCATTGCTAACCTTTTGGGTTGCATAGGATGAGAAGTACTTAGAATATGTTGGCTAAGTTTGTCAGAATATATAAAAGCGGCTTTGTTAGGCGACATAATTATTTTTCAGTAGATTTGAAATTGGGAATAACTTTTTCTGAAAATAATTTCATATCCTCTTGGTCTTGAAAATCTTCTAGTACTGCGATACATAAATCGAATCCTAATTCTGCTATTTCTGTTAATTTTTCAGTTACATAAACATGATCTCCTGCAATAGGAGGATTTTCTATGTATAATCCCATGCTTTTGATTTTTTCTTGAGCTTTAGAATGAGAATTGTCTATGAAAATTCTAGCGGTCATAGTTTTTCTGATTTTTTTAAAGTTTGTTCCTTCATTAACACAATGTTCTTCTAAAATTTTAAGTTTATGTTTTGCTTCGTCAATAGGTCTTGAAAGGTCGTTCCACCAATCAGCATGTTTAGCTACTACCTTTAGAGTAAATTTTTCACCTCCACCTCCTATCATAATTGGTGGCGCTTTTTTAGGCTTCGGTTCACAATTTGCTGATTTGATTTGGTAATATTGTCCTTCAAAAGTTGCATTACTTTTATTCCAAAGCATTTTCATGATTTGAGTTGCTTCAGCTAACATTTCTGTACGAATTTTTATTTTTGGATATTCGAATCCAAAAGCTTTATATTCTTCTGCATACCATCCTGCGCCATATCCTAGAATCAATCTATCATTACTAAGGTGTTGAATAGTTGCGGCCATTTTTGCCATCAATGATGGATTTCGAAATGAATTACACATTACTATCGTTCCTAAGTCGAATTGAGGAAATTTTGCCGCTATCCATGTTAACAAAGTCCAACATTCTAGTCGAAATTCATCAGTATAATTTAAATGATCAGACACCCAAATTGACTTGAATCCATTTGAAGCTATGTTCAGAGTTTTCTCTAAATCTAAAGAAAAGAAACTTGGTCTGATTTTTTCCATACTTCTAGGGCCAGTAGGAGGATTATATCCGAAGTCCATTGTGGGTTGGTGCATTTTTACTCCTTTACACAAATGATACTTATCAGCTAAAACCATCTCATTTTGTGAAATCTATAGCTACTTAGGTTCACACATTCTCGTTTAACTACATTTACTTGTCAACAGATGTCCAAACTTGTCTGTTTATGTCAGGAGGGCTAGTGATTTTTTTTGTAACTATTCATAATTAATCTATTGGCAAAAAATAATGGGAATTGTAACGCTCAGATATAGAATATGGAATATCGCTTGGTTTATGTGATATAATGTTATAACTTATCAGTTTAGTTTCTCTCACGAAACTGAGTTTTTATCAGAGCCTACTCGCCTGATAAATGCTCGTTTAATTTATTTGACTATCTTTATCTCAAATTTTTCAAAAAGGAATTATGAATGCACGGATTACTGAACCAAAGTTCACAATCCGTGTTTGCAAAATAGGAGGTATAATTCTGAGATTATGGAAAGTTTTCTTGGTTTTGTAGTAGGTCTTGGCATACTGTCTGGATCATTACTTGTTTATCTTAAGCTGAGCGAAAACTTGCTCAAAGGTAAACACACTATGCAAATAATTATTGGAGTTGCTTTTATTGGAATTAATATTGTTTCATTATCTACTTTTTGGTTTTAATCTAAAACAATGGGTTCCATCTATTTCAAGTCTTATAAAAAAGGGTATGATAATATTATCTATGGTACGTTGGTAGGTTGCATTAGCGTTTACTCAATCAGTACTCGTGCAACAACTAGATAGCTATTAAATTAGCAAGGAAATAAAAAAACTACCTTCGTACCCAAAATTACCTAAAACTTGCAAATTAAGTCTGCGAATATAGGATAAGGCTTAAGACTGGTGACTATAAAAAGAGAGTATAATTTTCGATATGAATTGGAATTTATTACTTTTAACAATTTTTCTTTTGATTGTTTCTTTCGCATGTGAATCAAAAATCTCGTCAAGCCAATTAGGAATCCTAAAAGAGCCAAAAGTAACGATAAATCCAGATATTACATCCAGTAAGCTTGGAGGAGGAGCTCCTAGTAAACTTAGAGAATTCGAAAGTGATTTAGTGTTTGAATTATGGGAATCGTTTGACTATAAATATTTTTAGTATTACTGTGTTGACATTTGTTCTATTTAAATCACAGACACAGTATTTTTAAATGCTAGAAGAATGATCAAATTCACTGTAATCTTCTTTGTAAGCGTATGAAGGTACTGATTTTGTATCTAATTACACAAATGATACTTATTTAATTAATTGTTATTATTTGATTTGTTTCTATACTTTTAGAAATTCCATGTTGTAGGATGTGGATATTATTATATGAGATTGCGTTTGATAGAGATTGTTTGTGATCTTGAATTGATTCTATGAAAGCTTTAATACTTTCTCTCATTCCAACAAAACCTAGCGTAGGAGATGAAGCTTTTATAATTCCGGAAGAAGAATTTTGATCATTATTAAACGTGTAAGTCCCTTCAATCAAATTTGTTTCTATTTGGCCTTTCGATCCTGACAAGTTAAGCTTAAGATTAAAAACATTAGTTTTATTTAGATTGAAATTCCATTCTCCGATGTAATTGTTTGAATACTCAATTAATACGTTTCCAAAAGATATTTGATCGGTTTGATTTTCAGATTTTCCCAAAACTTTGATTCGCCTTGGGTTATGGTTTGAAAACAAATCTATGAGGTCAATATACCAAGTGGATAATCCTTTGACGAATTCATTAGTTTTTTTTACATCATCTGTAGCGTCTTTAAACCAATCACATTCTAATGTGACAGTTGTTTTAAGTATTTCGCCAAGTTTTCCAGAATTGATTAAGTCATGACATTTTGTGATTATAGGTAAAAATCTAAGTTCAATATCTACGTGAAAAATTTTATCGTATGAAGATGCGGTTGTTAAAATTTCATTAGACAAATTTTCATATTCAAAAGGTGGTTCAACAAATATATTTAAGTTTTTTTCTAATGCAAGTTTTGTAGCATTTGTAGTGATTTTTCTTGGTAATCCAATCATTATAGTGTCAACTTGAGAGTTTTTAATTAAGTCTTCGTAGCCTTCGAAAAGTAAAATATTTTCTTTATGAAAAATATTTTTTGCTAAATCTCTGGTTTTTTGCGATTTAGCAGCTACTGCCTTGACTGATACTAAATCTTGCATCTCTGACAAAGCGGGGACATATGCTTGCTGTGCCCAACTACCTAAACCGATTAATCCAATATTAATCTTTGATTTTGGTGACATTATATTCCTTTTATTAAGTAGTAATTAAAAATCATCAGTAGATGAAGCTATAGGAGGTTCATCTTGTTCTATTCTTTCTGCGCAATCTGATGAAGTGATGTTACAGAATTTACATTCCTGAGAGCTTGGGATTTTATTTGCTTGGGTCTCAGAGGTAATCCTTTTAATTAGTCCTACTAATTTTTCTGTAAAACTGTTATTAACAGCATCAGATGGAATAAAAACTTCATTATTTGAATAAATGATTTTTCCTTCGAATTTGATGCTTCCATATTGAGGTAAAGCTTTTGGTAAAGCGTACATATAAATTAGAAGTTGGATCATATGAGATGCTGATTCTTCACCAGTTTTAGCATCAATTATTATTCCATTATTTCCATTGATAGTTACTAAGTCTGGTTTGCCTGATAAAGTTGCACTTTTACCATGAAGATTAAAGTAGTTTTGGTTTTCTGTATATATGGTTTGATCTTCTGTTTCTAGGTTTGTTCTGATTCTATTTAGTAAATCGGTATGTTCAATTTGCCATTTAGCAGAGTCAAACCCTGTGCTCGCTTTGGAATAAGATTTACTTTCATGTAATGATTTAAATTGAGCTGCCCACTCACATGAATTGTCCCCAGATAGCAGTTTTGTTATCCATGTTGTCCAAATATATGGTTTGTCTCTTCGCAATGGCATTATTCGTTCCTGATTTAAATAAAGTTTTGCGGGTAATTTAATATATTTTTATGGTATACTTCGGCACTAATAATACCATTTTTGGCAGAAAATTAAAGGTGTATAATGACAAACCAGAGGATGAAATTCGGAACATTTTTGGCACCTTTTCACAGGCTAGGTGAAAATCCCACAGTAGGCTTAGAACGGGATTTAGAATTACTTGAGCATTTAGATCGTTTAGATTTTGATGAAGCGTGGATTGGGGAGCATCATAGTGGAGGTTGGGAAACTATTTCTTCTCCTGAGTTGTTTATAGCGAATGCAGCTGCAAGAACCAAATATATTAAATTGGGGACAGGTGTAATAAGCCTTCCCTATCATAATCCATTAATGGTTGCAAATCGAATGATACTTTTAGATCATCTAACTCGTGGAAGAGTAATGATGGGAGTAGGCCCTGGCGCTCTTGCAACAGATGCACATATGTTGGGCATTGATCCTTTGACACAACGTGAAAGAATGGATGAATCTTTGGGAATAATAATGAGATTGCTAACCGAAACTACCCCAATTACTCATAAATCAGATTGGTTTTCGTTGAATGATGCAGCTGTTCATTTAAAGCCATACACACGACCTCATTTTCCAATTTCAGTAGCTGCTGCACAATCACCTTCCGGCATGGTTTTAGCAGGAAAACATGGTGCGGGTGTGTTATCACTTGGATTAAAATCGTATACAGTTTCTAACGAAAGTTATAGTAATACTTTAAAGGATTTTTGGGAGATTGCTGAAAATACAGCAAAACAGCATGATAAAGAAGTTAGACGTGAAAATTGGAGAATAGTGATAGTAGTTCATTTGGCAAGTTCCCGGGAAAAAGCTATGGAACAAGCACGTATGGGTGCTGCTTACTATCAGAGGGATTATTTTGAAAATACTATGGGATTTGATTCAGTATATGATGGGCCTCCTGAAAAAATTATTGATGCTATGGTGGAAAAAGGAACTTGGGTGATTGGCACCCCTGATGATTTGATTGATGCAATTAAACAATTAAATATTGAGACTGGTGGTTTTGGTGGTTTGCTTGTTCAGGCTACTGAATTTGCTACAAGAGATGAAATTCTTAATAGTTATGAATTAATTTCTAGATATGTTGCTCCTGAATTTCAAGATTCTTTACCTAGTTTAACCAGATCTCAGAAATGGTCAGCTGATTTAAGGCATGAATTGATGGAAAAAAGAAGACAATCTGTCAAGAAAGCTGGCGATAAATATGATCAATCTAAGAAATAATTTTTTTAATAAAGATTCACTTATATTTTTCAATTAATTACTTGTAATAATTGTGAATCGATGATCAGATTATTTTTATTGGTTATTTCATTCAATTGATCTAAATTTATACTATTTTCATGTGGTCTTAATGCATAATTTTTTTGAATTTTCAGCTTTAATAAGTGCTTTTTCATGGGCAATTTCAGGAGCTATACTTAAAACAATTAAAATAAAAAATGTTTTGAGCTTTCCATTTTACGAAGCAATTTTTTCTTTATTTTTATTGTCTGTTTTTGTTACATTTTTTTATAGTTGGAGCTCGGTATTTAGCCAGAATTTCAATAGTCTTATTTTGTTTGCAATTGGAACGGGTATAGGTTGTGTAGGATTCATCAGCTATGTTGGAGCAATCAAAAAAATTTCCATAGGAATTGTGTTTACAGTATCTGCAAGTTGTAATCTTTTAATGATTTCATTACTAGATTATTTTTTAAATTCAATAATATACAATTGGTTAGTATTATTTGGAGCTTTACTAATTTTGATTAGTATTTTTATACTAAATTTTGAATTTATTTCTAAATCGAAACAATTTGTAGAGAATTTTAGAGGTATATTTTACGGAATTATTGCTGGGTTATTGTGGGGTGTTGCTACCTACTTAAATGACTTAGCTCTTGAAGGAGCACGATTTATTGATGCAGCTTTAGTCAGGGCAATTGTATGGGTAATTTTGCCAGCTATGATCACTTTAGTTATTAGAAAAAAGTTTGATTTCATCTTTAGCAATAAACCTTATTTAATCAAAATAATTTTCGCTGCAATATTAGCTACATCATCAACTCTTCTTTGGTTTATTTCATTAAATTACACAACAGGTTCTCTAAGCGTGATTTTCGGAAATACTTCACCAATTTTTGCGTTAATAATTGGATATTTATTTCTCAAAGAAAAGATTTCTATTTATCAGTTATTTGCGATTTTCGTTTCACTAGTTGGAATTTCGTTAGTGATTATATTTAGATAGTATATTTTTGCGTTAATATTTTTTCATTTTTCAGTTAATTTAGTTTGATGCTATAAATTTCCCAATTTCCATTTCTACTAGAAGTGAACACAATTTTTTTTCCATCAGGAGACCAAGATGGTGCGATGTCAAAAGAGGGGTTGTTTGAAATATTAGTTTGGTTAGAACCATCAGAATTCATTATATAAATCTCTCTATTTCCATCTCGTTTAGAAACAAACACAATTTTTTTTCCATCAGGAGACCAAGATGGTGAAACATTATAAGTAGGGTTGTTTGAAATATTAGTTTGGTTAGAACCATCAGAATTCATTATATAAATCTCTCTATTTCCGTCTCTAGTGGAATAGAACACAAT
>PBID01000016.1 GCA_002719675.1 Chloroflexota bacterium | reverse complement strand
TCACCTGGTTTTTCATGAATCACATGTTTAGAAAAATTTCCATTACCGTCATTTTCATACCAATACAATCCAATATTTGTCTCAACAGCAATTAAATCTAAAAACCCATTACCAGTTAAATCTACAGAAGAAATTCCGTAAACATAAATCAAGGTATCGTCAATTAAGTGTTCTTTAAAATTTAAATTATTGACCAAAAGTACCTCACGCAATATAAAATCATAATATTTCAACTACGATATTATCTGCCAGAACTAAAAATAACAATATCAAAAACTTTTGGATTGGACGGGAGGTTGGTCGGATTCAGAAGTTATAACGTCTGCCTAACCAACTTTACGATTAGACTTCTTAACAGTATTCAATTGAGTTGGGTAAGTAATTGATTTAAAAGTTTTAACACCAATCTTATTATTTGAAATAAACTGCATATAATAGAGGATTATTACCATCTAGTCTTTTAAAATTTACACGAAGACGTAGACGGCGACTACCAAATGATTGCAAATCACCTTTTGGCCAAATGACTTTACATTCCAGGTCTTCAGAATCTAAACAGAATCCTCTGTTGACACCTGAATATTCAGGTAAAAGATTAAACTGTCACTCTTTGAAATCTACTGCTTTAGACCAAGTCCAACCTTCTTCCCCAGTTTCTACAACACGAATTCGCATAATTCCAGTTGAGTATTTTTTAGGTGCTCCTTGAACAGAATTCAACCATACATACAGACATCTAGCTTCATCAAGAACTTCAACTTTTGAACCAATATTTATTTCAACACCTTCAGATTCAGTAATTAAACAATATTCAACTTTGGTCTTATGATTCCAAGCAAGACGTTTATATTCAAAAGAGGGCCATAGTAACAATGGCAGTTTAACAACAGCTTCAGGAATCTCAGAATCTTTTATTTTCAATCCAGGTTGTTTTAACACACCAGGTTGAGAACTTTGTGCCTGCTCGTTAGAGCAACCAATAATAGTCAAAAGAAATATAAAAGTAAGTAAATAGAAAATTGCTTTAGGCATTTTTAATTCTTTCACAATAATTTCTACCAATATGTAATAATTTTTTCGGATTATACACTCTTTTGAAAAAAATTAAACTGGCATGGCTATATACCAATAAACTCACAAATACATAAGACATACCCCCCACAACCCCTACAAGAGACAACATCGACAACATCAACCCAAACAACAAACCAACGACAAAGATCAGAAAACAAATAATAAGCACGAAAATTACACAAAACAACAAATCAGCACGAAAAATCAGGTGAATGTTTTATGGTCAAATAATGGCAATTGATCAGGTGATTGATCAGGTGATTGATCAGGTGAACCCCTAGAAACAGAAAGACCCCATATTAAAATGAGGTCATTTCGTAGCTAAAATGCTGGAGGCGACGATGGGATTCGAACCCATGAATAGAGGTTTTGCAGACCTCCGCCTTAAACCACTTGGCCACGTCGCCATTTTCTATAACCTATATCATACCTGAATTACTGTATTTTCAACGAACCCGATACCTTCTAAGTCAATTCTAACAACATCTCCAACTTCCATAGGAGCACTTGCAACGCACCCACCTGTATATAAAATACTTAGTTCAGCAGGAACATCATGATCCATAACAGCAGAAACTAATTTTTCTGGCGATCTTCTATGTTCGGTTATGTTACTAGTAGAATCAACAACCTCACCATTTCTTGTGATTGTAAGATTCATTTTTAAATTTGTAGGATCTGGCAAACTTTCAGGTGTCACAATACATGGTGCTAAGGAAGCACAACCCTTGAAAACTTTGCTGGGATTTAAATACCACAAAGTAATACCAGCTAAACCACCTGCAACTTCATTTCCAGTTGAATATCCAACAACTTTACCTTTATACATTACCACTACCAGCTCCCCTTCAGAAATTGTTTTTGGTATATCTGATCTAATACCTATCTCTCCAAAAGGACCAGCAAGTCTACTAGAATTTCCTTTATAAACTACTATACCCCTATCACCTTCAAAAGCTACTCTACTTGGCTCAGGCAAAGTAGGTACAACATCATCAGGAACAGGCAGATTCCCCATTCCTCCAGCCCACATTTCATCCGGATCAACAGCAGGAGCTAAATGAGGATTTTTTCCATTTTGAGAATTTTTTATCAACTCTTTAAGATCAAATGTTTCAGCAGTTCCATTTGAAAATATATTTCTAGAAATATCATCAATTGAAACGCCTGTTATATAACTGGCATTACATAATTTTCTAAAATCATTAACTTCATCGTTCAAGCTATCTAAACTACTCAAAACGCCATCAGACAACTCTACTGATAACCCATAGGATCCATTTCCGTATGCAATTCTATAATATTTCAATTTTAATCCTCCATTTAATCCTAAATAATTAATCTAACTTTAGTGCTAATTCATTTAATCCTGATCCAGGAGTAAAACCAATTCTATTATGTGCAGGAATATTTACCAATTCTCCATTATCAATTCCCCTAATTGGCTTAATCTTGCGAGAAGCAATCTTACGTACAGAAAACGAACCAAATCCAGTCAAAACTACTTTATTTCCATCTTCTAATGAAGATTTAATACTATTCAATACAGAATTTAAAATAGCCTCTGCTTGATACCTTGGTTCATCAAGATCATCAGCAATTTTTTCTATTATCTCTTTACGCCTTGCAGTTCCCATTAAAACATTCTCCTCGAGTACAATAAATCATAAACAAATATAATATAGGTCTATCAAATAATTTCAAACTTAAAAATAGGTAGAATACAATTAATATATTAATAAATTCACTTTTTTGGAAAATTTTTAAATAGAAATATAAAATTAACAAAAAGCATTAAAAATTTTGAAGTAACTATATAAATTAATTTAATAAAAATCAGATTTGACGAATTTTCTTAACGCAAATAAAATCTAATTATCAAAAACACATAGGAACTCCTTTTGGAAAATTTTGAACAATTCAGCCTAATCGCAAAAATATCTTCAGTAATTCCTATTCTAATTTTAATCATAACTATGACAACACTTAAATGGAGTGGGCAACGCGCTGGAGCAGCAGGGCTAATTTCAAGCATCATTATATCTTTTATATTTTTTGGATCTACTTCCGAAATTACAGCATTAAGTTTCTTAAAAGGTATTTCTCTCTCTTTATTTGTCTTATGCATAATTTGGTCTGCAGTCTGGTTATACAATTTAACAGAACAAAGTGGCTCAATAAAAAATATAGCTACAACAATTACATCTTTGATTTCCAACCCTTTACATCAAGCTCTGATTCTTGGATGGTGTTTTGCAGGTTTAATTCAAGGCATAGCAGGTTTTGGTGTACCTATCGCTGTAATAGCTCCGTTATTGGTAATAATTGGTATGAATCCGTTTAAAGCATCAGCAATTGCATTGATCGGACACTCATGGGCTGTAGCTTTTGGCTCTCTTGGGTCGTCATATTATACTTTACAATTAATGACAAATATTGATACTGAAATACTAGGTCCACATTTAGCTATTCTTTTTTTCATACCGATTTTGCTAACTGGACTTGCCGTCTCTCATATTCATTCAGGATTCAAAGGTATTGTTAATGGTCTCCCATTAGTTGTAGTAATTAGCATCATAATGGCTTCATCTCAATACTTAGCTACAATATTAAATTCTCCACAAATTGCCTCTACCGTTGCTGGGCTATCTGGTTGTTTATTTGCCTGGGTAATATCTAACAGAACAAAAATATTGTCTAAAAATTCAATTGCAAAAAAACAAACTGAGAAAAGTTCCAATACTCAATCAAAAACATCTATCCATTTAAGTGTTCTGCCATACTACCTATTAATATCGTTTAGCTTATTGTCTCAAATACCATTTATTAAAGAAATCGGAACAAATCTCTTTTTTGCAATAGACATTCCATCCACAGTAACTAATCTCGGATTTAAAACCAATGAAATACAAAATTTTGCTAAAATCAAATTACTGTCTCATCCTGCGCCAATAATTCTACTTTCTTTATTACTATTTTGGGTTACAAATTTATCAAATAAAAATTCAAATTTTCAAGATTTGAAAAAAACATTTCATAAAACTTATAATCAATGTATCCCTACAACACTAACAACTGTCTCAATTGTAGTAATGGCGATGGTAATGACTACAACTGGAATGACAACCTTAATTAGTATGTTAATTGCAAATAACACCGGAAACACTTTCCCGATTTTTTCTCCATTCATTGGTGCTTTAGGAACTTTTATTTCAGGAAGTAATACAAGTTCAAACATCATGTTTGGAGCATTACAACTTGAAACAGCTACAAAATTAGGGATTGGAATTGTTACAATCTCAAGTATTCAAACTATCGGAGGATCTATCGCTTCATCAATCGCACCAGCAAAAATATTAGTAGGGACTGCAATTGTTGGAATAGGTGGTAAAGAAGGAGAAGTATTAAAAAAAGCCATTCCTTATTGCCTACTGATATTACTGATCGTTGGTTTACAAGCTTGGATTTTTTCCTACTTATTGAAAGCAATATAAATGAAAAATAAAGAACTATTTAACAATATATCGTTTTGGACATTGATTTTAAGTATCCCGGTTACTTACTTTGGTATAATTTATACCGAAAGCCAACTCATCACAGTAATAGGTCTTATAATTGCATCAATATCAATTCTATTCTCTTCGATGTCATCTTAAATCGAAAATCATTATGATTGCTGAATCATCTGAATAACGTTATTATCTGGATCTAAAAAAGTAGCTATCCAACCACCCCAATTTTCCTTTTCTGGAATTCTTATAAATTTTACACCCAAAGCTTGGAGTCTTTCATATTCAAAAAAAATATCTTCCGTACGCAAATTAATCATCACTCTATAAATTTCTTTGGAAATCCCTTTAACATTCTTGTGAATACCTAAACCAAACTTAGTTTCACCAAAATCAAAAGACGCAAATTGTCCTTTAATAGACTTAGGTTCAGTAACAAAAACATTCCTGTAAAAGTCTAATAATTCTGTGAAATTTTCTGTCCAAATTATAGTCCCTGCTACACCCTGAATCAAAATATTACTCCTATTTACACTCTAAATATTGTCTTAACCATTTTAATGTAAAAATTAAAAATCTACACTTAGATAATCATTTAGTGCTACAACTATTTTTTTAGAAATGTATAATACCTTTGAGAGATGATGAAGTGAAGATAGTTTCGGTGTTCTCAAGAAAGGAGTGTTTAATTGAACAGTAATACTAAGGGGTGTTTAAGATAGGTGTTCTCTGAAACACCTCTGTAGCGGGGCGTCTTTGTGCGCCCCGTTCGTTTTTCTTGCCCTATTCATATTTATCACGTAATAACTTGGAGCCTTCAGACATAGATCTCAATTTTTTATAAGCTTCATCAAAATCCATAGGATTTTGACTTGATGGAGCAAATCCACAATCAGGGTTTAAAGTAATATGTGATTTATCAATGTATTCCATTGCTCTTTCTACGCGATTAACTACTACTTCGGGCGTTTCAATATTTATATCTGTATGATCAATTACCCCTAAACCAATAGTTTTATTTTTAGGAAATTTACTTAAAACTTCTAACCCTCCCGCATCAGGTGTAGCAAATTCCATCGCAAATCTATCCACATTCATGTCAGATAATGCATCTATAATCAAATCATAAGGCCCCTTTGTGCCATGCTTTCGATTATAATGTGCATGGCAAAGATGAATACTAAAAGGTATTTTTTCTAAACCTTCCACAACTGAATTGATTGATTGAATAGATAACTGAATTTCATGATCAATTTGAGAACCTGAAATATTTGATCTTTTTCTATAATCAGGATCAACAAGTAAAGCAAGCCAAGGTTCATCAAGTTGTATTGCATCTACACCTATATCAATTAAATTTTTTATTTCCTCTCTAATAATAGGAATACATGCCTGTACAAAATCATCAGAAGTTTCATATGCACTTGAAGAATGTTCAGGACTCCACATTCTTCTACCAATAGTATATGGAGCTGGTAAAGCAATAATTGTTTTTGATTGAGTAATATTTTTAAGAAATACTGCTTCAGAAACTGCAATATCATCAATTTTTTTCATATTTGACACAATAGCTGGGTATTCTAATCCAGAAACTCCAGTAGGATCTGAAATCAAACCTTTTTCAAAACCAGATACAGAATCTGCAAAAACTTTAACATAACTTTCCCGTCTCCATTCGCCATCAGATATATAATCAACTCCTGCCCTTTCTTGCATTTTTATTGCAGAAGGAACAGCTTGATCTAATAACAATTTTGCATCTAATTTATTAATCAAGTTGTTTTTTCTATCATCTATTAAATCTTTAACCCATTGTGGTCTAGGTAAACTACCAACTACAAACGTCTCAAAAGATGTATCTTTGTTAAAATTAGACATTAAATCTCTCCAATTCTATAAATAGTATAAAACAAATAAATTGTTGTTTAATTAAGTTGTAATCAATTTACTATTTCTAAATTATAAACTATCATCGACAAACAACCTCAAAATCATATCATTTTAGAATAAAAATATGCCAATTGGTCTATATATCCATATCCCATTTTGCGAAACAAAATGTTCTTATTGCGATTTCAATACATATGCCGGAATTGAAAACTTATTGGCACAATATATAGATTCTATATGTAAAGAAATCAAATTATGGGGTTCTGTTATACCTAATGCTAATATTAGCACAATATTTTTTGGAGGCGGAACTCCGTCATATATACCGGCAAATTTGTTAGGTCAAATTCTAAATACCATCAAAAGTGAAATGGATACGACTAATTGCACAGAAATCACAATTGAATCTAATCCAAATGATTTATCTAAAATTAAAAAACTGGAATATTATTTAAAGATTGGTATCAATAGAATTAGTATAGGAATACAAAGCTTCAACGACATCCATTTAAAAAATATAGATAGAAGACACTCTTCAGCCGAAGGAATTCATGCAATCAAAAATGCTAAATCTGCTGGATTTGAAAATATCAACATTGATTTAATGTTTGGATTACCAAATCAAACAAAATATGAATGGATTCAAACACTAGAGGTGGTACCAACAATACCAATTCAACATATTTCAATGTACTGCTTAACTATAGAAAAAAATACTCCTATGTTCCACCAAGTTAATCAAGGTGTTTTACAAATGCCTGATCAAGATTTAGCAGCTGAAATGTACGAGATTGCCACAGATTTTATGAAACAAGAAAATTTTAGAAATTATGAAATATCTAATTGGGCAAAAAATAATAAAATCTGTGAACACAACTTGGCATATTGGAAAAACCAACAATTCATAGGCATAGGACCTGGAGCTCATTCATTATTATCTTCCTATCGCTTCAGCAATATTGAATCTCCAAAAAAATACATTCAAAAACTAAAATCCAGTCCCGATTTTGAAAAAACACAAAATAATAAACAAACAGACAAAGATAAGTTTCTTACAATCCCAACAACAGAAAATTATGAAAAACAGGATATTAAAACAAAAATGTCCGATACAATGATCATGGGACTCCGGTTAGATTCAGGTATAAATCTTGATGAATTCGAAGAAAAATTCCAAATAAAAATTGAGAAAATATTTCCTGGAAAAATTGACAAACTAATTTCGGAAAACTTAATCAACAAAAAAAATAATCAAATTAAACTCAGTGATAAAGGCAAATTATTAGGTAATGAAGTATTTATAAACTTTTTATAATATTTTTAACAAAAATTAAAATGAAAATCACATAAAATTATGAGTATTATAGGTACAGCTGGCCATGTTGATCACGGAAAATCAACTCTCATAGAAAAACTCACAGGTATTGACCCTGATAGACTTTTAGAAGAGAAACAAAGAGGTCTAACAATAGACCTCGGGTTTGCATGGTTAAAAGATGAAAACAACAATGAAATAAGTTTCGTTGATGTCCCAGGTCATGAAAAATTTGTATCTAACATGTTAACCGGGATTAGTGGAATAGATATGGTTTTAATGGTTATTGCTGCTGATGAATCAATAATGCCTCAAACAATTGAACATCTACAAATAATTAATTTATTATCAATCAAAAAAGCTATAATAGCTATAACTAAAACTGATCTAGTTGAAAAAGAATTTATAAGCCTTGTCAAAGATGAAATATGTAATTTAATATCTGGGACTTCAATAGAAAATTCACCTATAATTGAAACTTCAGTAAATTCAGATATTGGTATCCAAGAACTAAAGAAACAAATATTTAAAATAATCAAAACAGTCCCAAAGAAATCAAATATTCACAGACCAAGATTGCCAATTGACAGATCATTTTCTTTAACAGGATTTGGAACAATTGCTACTGGAACACTTTTAGATGGTGAAATATCTGTTGGACAAGAAATAATTATTTTCCCAGAAAAATATTCAGGTCGAATCAGAGGTATTCAAATCCACCAAAATTCTGTTAACTCTGCCAAGCCTGGTACTAGAGTTGGTATAAATCTCTCAGGAATTTCACATAAACAAATCAAACGAGGACAAACTCTTGCACTACCAGGATATATTAACACTACATTAGCAGCAGACGTTGAATTAATTTCTCTCGAAAAAGATATTAAACACAATTCTATAGTAAACTTGCATTTTGGTACTACTCAAGCATCTTCCAAAATCAGATTATTAGACAGAAATGTTTTATATAAAAATTCCTCTTGCTTTGCACAACTAAAATTAACTAACCCTGTTGTTTTTTCAAAAAATGACCCCTTCATCATTCGATTAGGCAATCACACAATTGGAGGAGGAAAAATAATTGACCCTAATCCACCAAGACATAAAAAAAATTCACAAAAAATACTTCAAAGATTAGGAAATCTATCAAGTGATTCTAATGAAAAAGTTGTTTTGGAAATCATTGAAAAATATATTGTCCTGCCAACAAAATCTATATCAAAAATTGGCAATATTTCAATTGAAGATACTACCAGAGAAATAAAAAAATTACTCGAATCAAAAAAGATTTCAAAACTTACCAAGAACACTCTTGATCAAGAAAAATACTACATTACAACTGAACATGAAAAAATTTTAACAAATAAAATCATTAGATTTTTAAAAGATTTTCATTTAATTAACCCTCTACAAAAAGGGGCCTCTAAAGAGCATATCTCCTCATTAACAAACATCAATTCTGAAATATTTTCAATTTTAATAAACAATCTCATTGAATCAGGAGAATTAGTTCAAAAACACTCATTAATCAAATTAAAATCACATTCTCCAAAATTATCTGAGAGCCAAAACTTTGAAGTAAACAAATATATCAAAATTTTAGAATCTAACTCTTATGCACCTCCAACTAATCATACTATTGAAAAAGATATAATAAATTTTCTAATTGAAAAAAATAAAGTCATTAAAATTTCAGACAACATCATTTATTCGATTACGACATATAACGAGATGCTATCCAAAATTAAAATTGCCCTCCAGAGAAACGACCTATTCAAAGTGGATGATTTCAAAAAATTGTTTAATACAACAAGAAAATACACAATTCCATTTTTAGAACACCTAGATGAATCATTAATCACCAGGAGATACAAAGACGGAAGAATAAAATTTGACCAAGATGATTAATACATCTTTTTGGAAATGCCTATCAAATGTGTTAACTTTAATATATTATAATTTCAAGATTGAAATTATAATCTAAAAATTATGATTATAGAAATTCAACCAACCCCAATACCAGTATCTTATTTGTCTTCCCTGCTGAGAATAATTCAAGCTGCTGTAAGAGAAACAGCTTTTTCTGCAAACCATATCGATCCTTCTGAGAGCCATCAACCAATACTATTAGCATCACTATCTGAACAAGATGCTAAATTATCAATTGAATTATCTTTCTCTGATCCAAAAACTAACCAACATCTAAGTATCTTATCCAAATCTATTTTCCAAGAATTTTTTCGCAATTTTGGCGAATATATTAAAACACTTCCACAACCAAGTTTATGGGGACCAAAATCATCTATAGAAACTAAAAAATCTGTCCCTTCTGTTATTGAAAAAAGATTATCTGAAGTTTATAGAGAAATGAAACGAATTCCTAAATCAAAAATTACTGTAAATTCTAAATCTATTTCAATCGAAGGATTTAATCTACAGTTAGATTAAATATCTTGATTCTTTCTAAAACCAAGTATCTTTCATTCTCCATTAGGTTTCTGCTATGATTGTCAGACTTATGGACATAAACCTAAACATACAAATTTCTATAGCAAATTTAACATCATCAATTAATTTTATTAAAGATATTTTGTTTGTAATAATTTTCATTACAACTATTTCTTTACTAACTTTACTTGCAATAGAAATTTTCAAAACTATTTTAACAATCAAGAAATTCAAAACTAATTTCAAAGATCAATTTAATGAATTGATTAAATTAATTACAAATTCAGAAAATGAAGAAAAAAAGGAAAATTAAATTGGATTACAGAGACTTGGAAAAAATTAGGGATTTTGGCTCTGCAATGATTGCAGATGCCGTAAAAATTAATATGGAAAAAACAAGTAACAACTTATCTTCTCAACCAATAAATTACACAGGACCCGAGATCAAATCATTGCTACCTCAATTTGGACCCGTAGTAGGCAAAATTATAACAGCTGAGGTAACTACAAACGACCCAGACTCAGATGGATTATCTTGGGATGATTATTACGACTTAATTGGGCAAGAAACACTACCAATAATTTCTATTATTAAGGACATTGATACAAAACATGGACGTGGAGCCTCATTTGGAGACGGCATGGCTGCTGTCCATAAAGCACTCGGCGTAGTTGGAGTAGTTATTGATGGTACTGTTCGAGACATAGAAGGAATCAGGCAAATTAAACTACCTGTTTGGGGCAAAGGTTTAGTCCCGGGGCATGGGGCATTTAAGTTAATCAGGGTAAATTCACAAATTACTGTGGGACAATTACTTGTAAATCCTTCAGAGATATTGGTCGCTGATTCTGATGGATGCACCAAAATTCCAAATAATCATAATGTCAAAGAAATCATTAAAAACGCATCGGATATCACAAAAAAAGAAGCTACATTACATGAAATGTTAAAAGAACCTGGATTTACGTCTGAAAAATTCAAAGAATGGAAATCTCAAATAAGGAATTGAGTGCATGCAAATTAATATAAGACATATCACTCCAAATGAAGAAGAAGAATATCTAAAAATTGTTTATACAGTATTCGCAATGAAACCATTTCAAGACTATCTTGAAAGAAGAAAACATACTATGGAGATTGATAGATGTTTAGGCGCATTTGTTGATGGAAAAATCGTAGGCGCTAATAGTGTTTTAACGTTCACTTTATCTGTGCCAGGAGGAGTTGTTAAAGCTGGAGGAATAATTGATGTCGTTGTATATCCAACTCACCGTAGACAAGGAATTATGTCAAAATTAATGAAAAAACAATTTAATGAAATCCTTAAAAAAGATGAACCAATAGCATTTTTATATAGTGCTGATAGCGGTACATATGGCAGATTCGGTTTTGGAATTGCCTCTTTCCAAGAAAGCTGGGAAATCCATAGACGTGATACTAAATTCAGAAAAACTTTAATTGATTATGATAGCGTTGAAAACATAGAAATGCTTTCTTCTAAAGAAATTTCAAATATAATGCCTGGAATTTATGAACTTGCTTGGAATGAACGCCCTGGTATGATTAAAAGAAAAATATCTAGATGGAATAGACTAAAACTTGAAATGGAAAGAAAAGATATTTCTGGCATATCCTCTTATGCTTTATTTAAAAAAGATGGAAAACCTGAAGGTTATGTAAACTATCGCACAGATATCAATTCAACTTCTACAAATGGAAATTTAATGATCAACGAAATCATTTCAACTACAGACGAAGCACATTTAAATCTACTGAATTTTTGCATGAATATCGATGGGGTTAATAAAATAACTTCTAATTCTAGGCCCTTAGATGATCCAATTACTTGGGTTTTAGAAGATCCGAGAAAATTATCTAGAAAAATCGAAGACCAGCTACATTTAAGGATTCTTGATGTTCCTAATGCATTAGTTTCTAGGCAATACAATGTTGATGGAGAAATTACGATACTTGTTGAAGACAATATTCTAGACTCAAATAATACAAAATTTATACTTAAAAAATCAGGGGATCTCGTGAAATGTGAAAAAACAAATTTGCCCCATGACATCAAAATAGATATCAGAGAATTAAGTTCCCTATATCTAGGAGGAACCAGCTGGCTCAATTTATGGAAATCAAAACTAATTGAAGCAAATTCTCTTGAAAAATTACACTTAGCTGACCAAATGTTTTATAGTACTCGTTCACCTTGGTGCGCAGATTACTTCTAAAGAAGTTATATGAAAAGAATTGCCAAAGCAAAAAACAAATTTAATATCTTCATAGAAGAAGTACCAATACCAAAAATTTTACCTACTGAAGTTTTAATAAAATCTAGATACACTTTAGTATCTAGAGGATCAGAAATATGGCGAAGGTATGTCAGACCAGAAGCTATTCAACAAAAAATGATGGGGTATTGCTTAACAGGAGAAATTGTTGAAATCGGCAGTTTAGTTAGCTCATTTTCTGTTGGAGATAAAGTCGCGGCCGTAGCTCCTCATTCAGAGTATGTTTCTGTAGACACTGCAGACAAAAAATTAACACCTTCAATCGTCAAATTACCTGATGAAGTTGACCTAAAAGAAGGTACATTTTGGCCATTAAGTACAAGCGCTGTTTTATGGATTGATGAGATTACAAAATTAATGCCAATCAAAGACCAAGTTATTACTATTATAGGCCAAGGTTTAGTAGGAAGCTTAATTATGCAAGTAGCTTTATCTAAGAATCCAAAAAAAATCATTGCTGTAGATACCCTTGATTTTAGATGCAAGTTAGCAACTAAATTAGGAGCAAAATTTGTTATCAATTCCTCAAAAAATTCCCTATATGATTATATATCCAAAATCACTGAATCAAAAAAATCAAATGTAGTAATTGAAGCAGTAGGTGGCCCAAGCGGAAAATTTGCTTTTGAGCAATCTTTAGAAATTACAAGCCAGGGAGGCATAATTCAAGTAATAGGTTTATATGAAAATGAACCGTTGCAATTTGACTCAGGACAAATACAAGGCAAAAAAATTATTGGTGGATTCTCAACAGATGCAAACAGAATATGGGCTTCTGATCAAGCCCTAAAACTAATTTCACAAAAATCTATTAACCCAAAAAAAATGATTACACATCAATTCCATTACTCTGAAGCAACAACTGCTTTTGAAATGTTATATGGCAATATTTCAAATTTAATGGGAGTTGTTTTCGACTGGAATTAAAAGTTGACATGAATGGATACAAGTAGTATCTTCGAAAAGTAGAGATTGATAAATTTAATTCACTCTTTTAAGTATATTTAAAACAAATACCTAATACCACAGAGGAAAATTATGGCAGCTAAAAAACACGAAGGTGAAACATTCTACCGTATATCTGTCCAAGAAGCTTCTGGCATGCACTCTAATAACGACATATGTTTCGTAGATGTCAGAAATCAAGACGAATATGAATCGGGCCATGTTTCTGGAGCAAAATTGATACCAGTTGATGATTTACTTGGCAGAATAGATGAACTTCCAACGGATAAAAAATTGTTCTTTATATGTGCTGCTGGAGTAAGAAGTGGGTTAGCATGTGAGATGGCTGCTTCAATGGGAATCAATCCTGAAAACCTCTATAACATTGAAGAAGGAACTCCTACTTGGATTGAAAATGGATATCCTACTGATTATGGCAATGAAAAATAATCATTTATTCAAAAATATACATACCTGTTTTATGATGAGAAAAGAATGTCAGTATTAGTTGTAGGTACTGTTGCGTATGACACAATAACCACACCAAATACTACTAAAAAAAATATATTGGGTGGCTCCGGAACTTTTTTTTCAATAGCTTGTTCAAAATTTTCAAAAGTGAGTCTTATAGCTGTTGTTGGAAAAAATTTTAATCAAAATGATACAAATATCCTTCATGAAAACAAAATAGATTTATCAGGATTCAAAACGATTCAAGGGGAAACATTCAAATGGTCTGGTGAATATTACGGGGAAGACCTTAAGGAAAGAAAAACAATCGAAACACAATTAAATGTATTATCAAATTTCAACCCAATATTATCTGAAAAACATAAAAAATCGAAGTATTTGTTTCTAGCAAATATGTCACCTGAAACTCAATTAGATGTATTGAACCAATTTGATAATAGACCAAATTTAGTAGTTATGGATACAATGAATTTCTGGATAGAAAACAATTATCTCTCTCTAATAAAAATGATTAATCAAACAGACGTTCTACTAGTAGATTCTGGAGAGTCTCAACAAATTACAGGTGAAAAAGATATTAAAGATGCAGGGAAAAAACTATTACAACTTGGCCCCTCAATAGCTATAATTAAACAAGGAGGCTTGGGTTCTACTATGTTCCATAAAGAATTTACATTTTCTATACCAGCATATCCAGTATCAAAAATTGTAGATCCTACAGGGGCAGGTGACTCTTTCGCAGGTGGATTCTTAGGATATATATCTAGAAACGACTCAAATTATTCTGAAGATGTATTAAAAAAAGCTTTGAAAGCTGGAACAATTCTTGGTTCATTCGCTGTAGAATATTTTAGCGTAAGCAAGCTAACAAATATAAATTTAGATGAAATTAATTCTAGGATAAAAAATCTGTGAATTTTTAAAACTCAATCTTAAAATGGTTATATTCTAAAGGAGAAAATTAATGGTAAACAATAATGATAAAGGTGATATAAAAGATTCATCTTTAGCAAAACAAGGTATCGACAGAATAGAATGGGCTATGAAAGAAATGCCTGTTTTAAACCAAATAAAAAAACAATTTAAAGAATCTCAACCTTTAAAAGGTACCGTAATATCGGGATGTTTACACATCACATGCGAAACTGCTAATCTTGCTTTAGCCTTGCAAAGTGGTGGTGCTGAAGTATATCTGTGCGCTAGCAATCCTTTAAGTACTCAAGATGATGTGGCTGCAGCATTAACTACCGAATATGGAATCGCAACATATGCTATTAATAATGTTGATAATGACACATACTATCAACATATTAATTCAGTACTAGATCAAAAACCCAATATCACAATGGATGATGGCGCTGATTTAGTAGCAACTTTACATACAGAAAAAACAAATTTACTTGATAACATAATTGGCGGCACTGAAGAAACAACTACTGGAGTTATACGATTAAAAAGTCTTGCAAAAGAAAACAAACTTAAATATCCCATAATTGCCGTAAATGAAGCTGAAACAAAGCATCTTTTCGATAACCGATACGGGACTGGACAAAGCACTTTAGACGGAATAACTAGAGCAACAAACATCCTATGGGCTGGTAAAACAATTGTTATTTGTGGATATGGATGGTGCGGTAAAGGAGTTGCACTTCGAGCCAGAGGAATGGGAGCAAATACTATTGTTACAGAAGTAAATCCTACTAGAGCCCTAGAAGCTGCTATGGACGGTCACAGAGTTATGTCAATGTCTGAAGCATCTAAAATCGGTGATGTATTTATTACCTTAACAGGTTGTATGAACGTTATATCAAAATCGCATTTTGAATTAATGAAAAACGGAGCAATAATTGCTAACAGCGGTCATTTTAATGTGGAAATTGAAATTTCAGGATTAGAAGAATTATCAAAAACCAAAAATAAAATCAGCGATGATATAGATGAGTATATTCTACCTGACAAAAGAAAGCTTTATTTACTTGGAGAAGGAAGATTAATTAATTTGGCTGCTGCTGAAGGACACCCTTCCGCAGTAATGGATATGTCTTTTGCAAACCAAGCTTTATGCGTAGAATATTTAGCCCAAAAATCAAAAGACCTAAATTTAGATGTTCACAATGTTCCAAGTGAAATAGATAACTTGGTCGGAAGTCTAAAATTACAATCTATGGACATGTACATAGACAAACTAACTCCGCAACAACAAAAATATTTAACTAGTTGGTCGATCGGAACTTAATAATCTCTAATTTTTTATAGGAGTTTTTAAAAATGCCTAACAGTTCTTCAAAACCCACTTCATATCTGTTTACTTCTGAATCTGTTTCAGAGGGCCATCCAGATAAAATGTGCGACCAAATTTCAGATGCTGTCTTAGACGAATGTTTTAAACAAGATAATATGAGTCGTGTTGCATGTGAAACTGCCGTTGGAACAGGTTTTGCAATGGTATTTGGTGAAATCACTACAAATGCCAACATTGACTATGAAAAAATCATTAAAAATACAATCACAAAAATTGGTTACACAAATGAAGAATATGGATATACACCTGACAATATAAAAATATTCAATTTCATTGGCAAACAATCACAAGATATTAAAGCTGGAGTAGATCTTGCATTAGAAAATAGAAATGATCAATCAACTGATAATACTAACCAAGAAGGTGCCGGTGATCAAGGAATGATGTTTGGTTATGCATGTGATGAAACAAAAGAAAAAATGCCTTTAGCTATCTCTTTAGCCCATGACCTTCTAAAAAGATTGAGTGTTGCCAGGAAATCTAATGAAATTAGTTACCTAAGACCAGATTCTAAAAGTCAAGTAACATTGGAATATAACGAAAATCATCAAGTTGAAAGAGTTGACACTGTCCTAATTTCAACTCAACATGATGACAATGTCACCAATAATCAAATGAAAGATGATCTATATAACAAAATCATCAAAGAAGTGATTGATTCGGATTTATTAGATTCAGAGACAAAAATTTACATTAATCCATCAGGAAGATTCGTTATAGGGGGACCTGTTGGAGATGCTGGTCTAACAGGAAGGAAAATCATAGTAGATACATATGGCGGTGCAGCAAAACATGGTGGAGGTGCTTTTTCAGGCAAAGATCCTACAAAAGTTGATAGATCAGCAGCTTATGCTTCAAGACATATAGCTAAAAATATTATCGAAACCGAAATTGCTAATAAAGTAGAAGTTCAATTATCCTACGCAATCGGAAAAGCAGAACCTGTATCAATTATGGTTAATACATTCGGTTCAGGCAAAATAAAAGACTCCCAAATTGAACGTGCAATAAGAAAAGTTTTTGACTTAAGACCCTCTGCAATTATTTCAAGGTTAGGATTGAGAAATCCCATTTACGAACAAACTGCAACTTACGGACATTTTGGAAGAAGCGATCTATCTCTACCTTGGGAAAACACAGAATTTGCAAAAGATTTAGAAAAATTCTTTTAACATGAATCAAATTAAATTTGGCACAGATGGTTGGCGTGGAATCATGAACGATACCGATTTTACGACTGAAAATGTTGGTGTCTTTACCCAAGGAACATTAAATTATTTAAAAGATACTATACCAAAAAACAACTTGTTAATAGTTGGTTATGATACACGATTCAAATCTAAAGAGTTTGCATTAACAATCAGTAAAATCGCCTGTTCAAATGGTTTCAAAGTATTACTATCAGACTCCCCTTGCCCAACACCCTTTATCGGTCATAATATCATCACAAAGAAAGCTTCAGCTGGTATTATGGTGACTGCTAGCCATAATCCTAGTGAATGGAATGGATTGAAATTTAAGCCTGGATATGGTGGAACAGCAAAACCAAGCGAACAATTATTATTAGAAAAATACATACAAAACATCAAATCCTATAAAGAAGTTAATAAAAATAATTCGAACAAGAATCATATGACCTTCTTTTCTCCATACGAAGATTACTACTCAAATATTAAAAAAATTATTGATTTAGATTCTATTAAATCAAGTAAAATTCAAATAGCAATTGATTCAATGTTTGGAGCCGGATCTGGTTATATTAAAAAAATTCTTTCTGATAAAAATCTGTCAATACATGAAATAAACTCTGAAGAAAATCCTAAATTTCCTGGAATCAGAGCGCCTGAACCAGTAGAAGAAAATTTAGTCAAACTAAAACAATTAGTGAGAGAAAAAAAAATTAACGTCGGTTTAGCTACAGATGGCGACGGTGATAGATTAGGATTGATAGACAATAATGGTCAATTCATAAATTCAGCAGATGTCTTTTCTATTCTTTGCTATTATGAAATTGAAATCAAAAAAAATTCAGGCCCGATAGTAAAATCCATTACAATGAGCCATAAGATCAATTCAATTTGTAATTTTTTTAATATCAAAACTTTTGAAACTCCAGTTGGATTCAAACATTTGTCTGAAAAAATGTTGGAAAAAAAAGCTGTACTGGCTGGCGAAGAAAGCGGTGGCTTTGCTTTTAACGGAGCTATAGGTGAGCGAGATGGTATCTTAAGTGGATTAAAAATATTAGAATTTTTATCAAAAACAGAATATACAATCCCAAAAATTTTAAAAAAACTTAAAAATATTTCTGGTGAATTCTATTATACAAGAGAAGACATACAACTTAAAAATAGCACCAAAGCCAATCAAGAAATTGTAAAAAATTTAATCAATGATAATATCTCCCAGTTGGGGGGCATTGATATTCTACAAATCAATTCAATAGATGGATATAAATTTATTCTAAAAAATGATAACTGGGCAGCTATAAGATTTTCCGGTACAGAACCATTAATCAGATTGTATTGCGAAGCAAGAACCAATAAATTAGCAAGAAAAATTATTTCTGACATGGAATCAAAACTAAACTTTTAATAATTTTTAGTCTAATATACTGATACAAATTCAGATATTTAATTTTGACTGGTTTTTTAATAGAATTCTAATGACTCAAGATAATTTAAGCGAAAAAAAGTTACTTCTAATAATTGATGGACATTCAATTGTTTATAGAGCTTGGCACGGAATAAAATTCCCAATGACATTCCCTGGAACTTCTGATCCAATCCATGGAGTATACGGATTTACGTCACAAATTTTAAATGCTATAAATACTTTTAATCCATCTCATTGTGTGGTGACTTTTGATTTGCCTAAACCAACTTTCCGACATATCAATTTTCAAGACTACAAAAAAGATCGCCCAAAAGCTCCACCAGAACTAATTGCACAATTTCCTCCTATTAAAAAAATCATCCAAGATCTTGGAATTCCATATCTTGAACATGAAGGCTTTGAAGCTGACGACTTAATTGGAACACTATCCATCAAAGCAGAAGAATTAGGAATTCCTTCTTTAATTGTAACAAGCGATTCAGATACATTCCAACTCGTTTCTGAAAATGTGAAAGTACTATTTAATTCTACAACTAAAAAAAATCCAATTTACGACATTGAAATGGTCAAAAAAAGATATGGAGGCCTAGGCCCGGAATCAGTAGCAGATATCAAAGCATTAGAGGGAGATAAATCTGATGCTATCCCTGGAGTTCCAGGAGTAGGTTCTAAAACTGCAATTGAACTTCTGAAAAAATTTCACTCAATTGAAGGAATATTAGAAAACATAGATCACATAAGCCCGCCCAGAATAAAAAACAATATTGAAAATTCTAAAAACGAACTAATAAATTATAAATTTCTTACAAAAATAGTTACTGATGTTCCATTAAATTTTACTTTAGATCAATCAAAATTCCGAGATTTTGATCAAGTTAAAATTACAAAAACCATCACAGATTTTGGTTTTTTTAGCTTGATTAATAAAATTCCTCAATCAGACAAAAAGAACCAAGATTCTCATAATTTCAAAATAATCCAATCAAATGCAGATCTAGAAAAAGTTTGTGATGAATTTAACAAACAAAACAAAGGTTTTTCTTTCTCTGTAGAAATATACTCAGAAAATTTATCTGATTCAAAAATCTTGGGGATTTCTTTTTTTAATAGCATCAACGAAGGTTGGTATATACCCATCAACCATATAAATGAGGAACAGATCCCAATATCGGATGTGATTAAAACAATAAAACCCCTCTTCGAAAATAAATTTATACCTAAAATCACTACCAATAGCAATCAAATTATTAAAATTTTATCTGATAATGGAATTAAAATTAATAACTTGAAATTCGACAATATAATAGCTGCTCATTTATTGGGATATCAATCAAAAACAATTCCAGATCTAGCTGCAGAATGCTTAAAATATCAAACACCAAATAAATATATGGATTTCAACGATTTAAAGAAACAGCTTTCAAGCCTTAACCTAATAGATTTTGCTAGTTATTCAACCAACCAATCAAATTTAACCTGGAAATTGTACTCATATCTAAACAAAGAAATTCAAGAGAAAAAACTAACCGAAATTTTTTATGATATTGAGATGGAATTTATATATGTTTTACATCAAATTCAATCCAATGGAATATCCATTAATGCTGAATATCTAAACAATATGTCTAAAGAATTATCAGATGAAATCGAAATGATTACTCAAAAAGTCTATTCATCTGTGGGTGAAAAATTTAATATCAGTTCTTCTCAGCAGCTTTCTGAAATTTTGTTCGACAAACTAAATTTACCTAAAATGAAAAAAACAAAAACAGGTTTCTCTACTGATGCTTCTTCTTTAATAACTCTCCAAAACCTTGTAAATAAAGAAAATCCGCAAACATTTGAAATCCTAGAAAATATTCTTAAATACAGGCATCTTACAAAAATTAAATCTACATATGTAGATACTATACCCAAATTAATCGACACGAAATCTGGGAAACTACACACTGTATACAATCAAACCGGGACTACTACTGGAAGAATTTCAAGTGCTGAACCTAACGTCCAAAACATACCTATCAAAACCGATTTAGGACTTAGAGTAAGAAAAGCATTCATCACACAGTCTCAACAAAAGTCAGTATTGATGTCAGCTGATTATTCTCAGATAGAACTAAGAGTTTTAGCTCATTTTACAAAAGATAACAATCTTCTCAAGTCTTTTAAAAATGGAATAGATATTCATGCCTCGACAGCATCAAAAATTTACAAAATTCCTATTGAAAACATCTCCCAAGAAATGAGAAGAATTGCCAAAATAATGAATTTTGGTGTAATTTACGGACTTAGCCCCTATGGCATTAGCCAGCAAACTGGATTAACACCTGATCAAGGTAAAATTTTTACAGAAACATATTTTAAAGAGTTCCCTGGAATTCTAAAATATATCGAAGATACAAAATCAATGGTCAAAGAAAATGGATATACCCAAACAATTTTAGGTAAAAGAAGATATCTACCAGAAATACATTCAAAAGATTTTAGAATTCGAGCATCTGCAGAAAGAATGGCTGTTAATATGCCAATTCAAGGAACAGCAGCAGAAATAATTAAATTAGCCATGATTAACATTCAAAAAGAACTTTTAGAACAAAATCTGAAAAGTACCATTACTATACAAGTTCATGATGAATTAATCTTTGAAGTCCCCAAAAATGAGTTGGTGGAAATGGCTAATTTAGCAACGAAAATCATGAGTACTTCTCTTAAGCTACTAGTACCACTAGAAATTGATATAAAATCAGGAATTAATTGGGGAGAAATGACACCTATTAATGTCCAACTAAAATCTAATTTAATTTAGATAATTACATATATAAAATTTACTAGTAATTTGCCAATATGCTATACTCAAGTAAATACTATCTAACTTAATTACATTTTTCCAAACATATGTTGAGGAAGTATAGTATAAATCTTTGTACTGATATAGGCAGGTAAATCAAATGGAACAAGAAGCTACAGAAAATGTAGGAACTGAATCTCTAGATGTTGAAACATCTAAAAAAAATGAAACTATAGATACTGGTCAACAAAACCTTGACCAATCTAAAAGTACTGGTCAATCTGACGGAAATATTTCTGTTGAAAATCCTCCCAAACCGATAACAATGAAAGCTTTATTGGAAGCAGGAGTTCATTTTGGGCACCAAAGGAAAAGATGGAATCCAAAAATGAAAAAATATATTTTTGCTGAAAGAAACGGAATACATATTATTGACCTCCAACAAACTTTACGTTTAACCAAAGAAGTTGCCAAATTTGTTATGGAATTAGGCTTGAGTGGTGGAAAAATATTATTTGTTGGAACTAAAAAACAAGCACAAGAATCGATAATAAATGGTGCTAACAAAGCGGGAGGATTTTACGTTACTAACCGCTGGCTAGGTGGTACTTTAACAAACTTTGAAACAATCAAAAAAAGAATTAGCGATCTAAATAAACTGGAGAGCAATAAATCTGGAAACAAACCTCAAACAAAATCCATTTTTGAATTAACAAAACGTGAAACTCAAAAAATTGAAAAGAATTTATCAAGATTGCAAAAACATTTCGGCGGAATCAAAGATATGAAAAAGATTCCTGATGCTCTGTTTATTGTTGATATTGCTAAAGAAGATATTGCTGTTAAAGAGGCTAGCAAATTAAATATCCCAATTATTGCTCTAGTAGATACAGATGGGGATCCAACTCCGGTAGCACATGTTTTACCTGGAAACGACGATGCTATCCGATCTATTCAGCTTGCAACATCTTTAATTGTTGACAACTATATTTATGGATGTCAGTTAAGATTAGAAAAATTAGCTGAAATAGCTAAACAAAAAGAAATCGAAAAAGCTGAAAAACAAAAAATTTCTTCTGAAAAAGATGAAAAAAATAAAGATGAGACATCTAAAAAACCTACTCCTAAAAAAGAACCTGAAAGTAAAAACCCTGCTCCTAAAAAAGAGTCTGGAAATAAAAAACCTACTCCTGAAAAAGAATCTGGAAATAAAAAACCTACTCCTGAAAAAGAAAGTTAAGTATTATCAAGGTATCTAAATGAAAGTATCAGCATCAACTATAAAACAATTAAGAGACAAGACTAGCGCTGGAATCATAGATTGCAAGGAAGCATTAGAAAAAAGTAATGGAGATTTAACAAAAGCTGAAGAATTTCTTAAAAGTAAAGGCATAGCTACTGCAGCAAAAAAAGCCTCCCGTGAAACAAATGAAGGTTTAATTGAATCCTATATTCACAACGGCGGTAAAGTTGGATCTATTGTTGAAATTAGTTGCGAAACAGATTTTGTTGCAAGGACTGAAGATTTCAAATTACTTGCCCACGATTTAGCCATGCAAGTCGCAGCAATGAATCCAAAAATTATCGAAATATCTGATTCTAATAAGGAAGATGATATAAACGAAGATGAAGATGTTCTACTAAAACAAACATTTATCAAAGATCCAGAAATATCAATTAATGATTTAGTTCAACAAACTATAGTAAAAGTCGGAGAAAATATTAAAGTTCGTAGATTCACACGATTCTCTCTAGGAGACTGAAAATATTGAAACCTTCAGCAAAATATTCAAGAATCCTTCTAAAACTTAGCGGAGAGTCCTTTAAAAGCATCCATGATGGATACACAATCGATCGAGATTCTCTAGACTATATGGCTTCAGAAATCAAAACAGTTTACAAACTTGGAGTAGAAATTGGGATAGTGGTTGGTGGTGGAAATATTTGGAGAGGCGCACAGGCACAAAAAGAAGGCATGGATAGAGCACAAGCAGATTACGCTGGAATGTTAGCAACAATAATTAATGCTCTTGCATTGCAAGACGCTCTTGAAAGAAAAAATAATGTGAAAACCAGAACACAAACTGCTATAAATGTAGCGCAAGTTGCCGAACCTTACATCCGAAGAAGAGCAATAAGACACCTTGAAAAATCTAGAGTTGTAATTTTTGCTTCTGGAACTGGAAATCCATTTATGACCACTGACACTGCTGCTGCTTTAAGGGCTACCGAAATAGATGCAAAAATTTTATTAATGGCTAAACACAAAGCAGATGGTATCTATGAACAGGATCCTAACGTAATAAAAAATGCAAAAAAATATGACTCTATTACTCATAGAGAAGTCTTAGAAAAACGTCTTGACGTAATGGATACTACAGCTCTTTCTCTTTGTATGGACAATAAAATACCTATCATAGTATTCGATATATTTAAAAAAAATAGTTTATTAGAAGCAATATCTGGAATGAAAATTGGATCAATAGTTAAAAATGAATGATTTCATCACTTGAATTGAATTCACTTTGTTATTACAAAATAAATATGGGGAGTACAAAATGTCAATAGAAACAGAAACTCTCAATCAGACAAAAAATGAAATGGAAAAAGCTATAGCTTTTTATGAAACTGAACTATCTTCAATAAGAACAGGCAGAGCAGATCCCAAATTATTGCAAAATATTAAAGTTGATTATTATGGAACACTAACACCTCTTACGCAATTATGTACAATATCTACACCTGAACCAATGTCATTGTTTATACAACCATGGGATAAACAATCCATTAAAGAAATTGAACGTGCTATACAAATCTCGGACCTAGGTCTCTCTCCTAATAATGATGGATCTATGATTCGAATCAATATACCTCCCTTATCTACAGAGCGAAGACAAACTTTGGTAAAAATGGTTAACAAAAAATCCGAAGACACAAACGTAACTATTAGAAATATTCGAAAAAATTACTTGAATAAATTTAGAGATATGGAAAAAAACAAATCATTATCTCAAGATGAAAGTAAAACTGTACAATCTGATCTTCAATCAATCACTAGTACATTCACTGATAAAGTAGAAAATATAACCAAAACAAAAATTAATGAAATCATGGAAATCGATAAATAATTCCACCTATGACACCATTAAAAGATAAACCTAATCATATAGCAATTATCATGGATGGAAACGGAAGATGGGCAATTGAAAAAGGTTTGTCCCGAAAAGAAGGGCATTATGCAGGCCTGAAAAACATTTATTCTGTTGTAAATCATGCATTGACCTTCGGAATTAAAAATTTATCCTTATTTGCTTTTTCAAACGAAAATTGGCAAAGAAATAATTCAGAAATTAAATACCTGTTAAGTCTCATGGACCAAGCATTAGACGAAGATATTCAACGGTTTAAAAATCAAAACATTAGAGTTAGACACATCGGAAGACCAGATAGATTATCAAAAAACATTCAAGAAAAAATACAAAAAGCTGAAAATTTTACTAAAGATAATACTAAGATGAACCTAAATATTGTTTTCGATTTTGGAGGAAGGGAAGAAATACTGGATGCAGTAAAAAAAATCATAAAAGAGAAACCTGATATTGATGAAATTAATCAAGAATTTTTTGAAGAATACTTATACTCGGGTCAATTACCTAACGTAGATCTAATAATAAGAACATCTGGAGAAATGCGTTTAAGTAATTTTTTCCTATGGAAATCTCATTACGCTGAATTTTATTGTACTGAAGTAAAATGGCCTGATTTTAATGAGACAGAAATGAAAAAAGCATTATTAGATTACAATGAAAGACATAGGCGTTATGGCAAAACAACACATTAACCTACCAAAAGATTCTGATCATGAATGAAAAATTTATACAAAGAAGTCTTACAACTCTCGTTGGCCTGCCAATAGTGATCCTAATTATTTGGATAAATTCTTATAAAAACATACCAATACTTGTAATATTTACATCTATAATAGCCTTTTTCGCGATCTATGAAATTTGCAAAATGGCAAAAAAAGAAAACATACATATAAATCCTATTATCACTAGTTCCTGGGGAGCAATATTGATCTTCTCAGCAACTGGAATTCATTCCAACATTAATTTAAACATTGTATATCTGTGGTTATTAGCAAAAACTTCTTTGCTATTACTTTTATTGGGCATCAGTAAATTAGACAAAAAAAGTAGAACTTTATTTTGGATTATTTCAATATGTGGGCCATTTTATGTAAGTGGATTATTAGCTTTTGCACCTATAATCAGAAATTTAGAACAAAATGGTTTCGAATGGCTTCTTCTAATATTTTTATCTACATCTATAGGAGACACCTTTGCGTTAATTTTTGGAAAGTTTTTAGGAAAAAAAATGTTGGCACCTTCTTTCAGCCCCACAAAAACTTGGGAAGGATCAATTGCGAATCTTATAGGTTCAATTTTAACTACTACAATAGTCTATGAATTAACACTTTCAAGCACCTCAGATTCAATACCTATAATTAAAATCCTTCTTTTAGGTGTAGGCATCAGTATTTTTGGGCAAATTGGAGATCTAATGGAATCAAAAATCAAAAGGCTATTAAATACAAAAAATTCGAGTGATTTAATTCCAGGTCACGGTGGAGTATTAGATAGAATTGATTCAATTGTTTTTAACCTACCTTTAGTGTATTATTTTCTTAAATGGTAATCAAAAAAAAAGGTTTAGCTATTCTTGGGTCAACCGGTTCTATTGGTACACAAACCCTTGATATAGTTAGATCATTCCCAAATAATTTCAAAGTTATAGGACTAGCTGCAAATAATAATATTGCTTGTCTCAAAAATCAAATTGAAGAATTTTCTCCGAAATCAATTTCATTCAACCCTAGTTCACCAAACAAGCATTTTTTGAAGCATTTTTCATACTCGAATATATTAATGGAAGATATGGTTAAAGACCCAGATGTAGACATTGTGATCGCTGCTACTAATGGTTGTTCTAGCTTAAAACCAATTATTGAAGCTATCAATTCAAAAAAAAATATTGGTCTTGCAAATAAAGAATCAATTGTCATTGCAGGAAAATTGATTTCTCAATTAGCTAAAAAAAATGATGTCAATATTTACCCTCTTGATAGTGAACCAAATGCAATTTGGCAATGTATAAAAGGTGAAGATTCCGGAGTGAATAAATTGATTTTAACAGCATCAGGTGGTGCAGTAAGAAACGAAAAAACTAATAATTATTCTAACTTAACTCCTGAACAAGTTTTAAATCATCCAAATTGGAAAATGGGAGGCAAGATAACTATTGATTCCTCTACAATGATTAACAAAGCTCTTGAGGTAGCAGAGTCTCATTGGCTTTTCAACATTGGATGGGAACAAATCGATGTTGTGATGCACCCTGAAAGCATTATCCATTCTATGGTTGAATTTGACGATGGATCAATAAAAGCTCAGCTTAGTCACCCAGATATGAGATTGCCAATTCAATATGCATTGTTTGAACAAAAAAGACAGATCAATCCAAAATTAACAAGGCTAGACCTTACAAAAATTAACCAATTAAACTTTATAAAAATTGAACAACAAAAATATCCTTGTTTTGACCTCGCTTTAGAATTTCTCAAATTAAATGAAACTTGGCCTGCAGCATTATGTGGAATTGATGAAACAGCTGTAGAATTATTTCTTAAAAACAAAATAAAATTCAATCAAATATACACCTTAATTGAAAAAACTCTTTCTACCCATAAACCAAAAGATAATCCAAATATTCACCAAATAATAGACTCTTATAATTGGGCAAAAGAAGAGGGATATCAATTGGCAAAGGAACTTTAAAATGCTTCTCCTACCCAATTGGATATTAATAATACCAATTCTAACTTTCTTGATAGTAATTCATGAATTAGGTCATTTTTTAACTGCAAAATATTTCGGAGTAAAAGTAGATGAATTTGGGATTGGATATCCTCCCAAAATAATAGGATTTAAATATAGAGGAACATTGTATTCAATTAATGCAATTCCTATAGGAGGGTTTGTAAAATTATCAGACGACCCAAATGAAAAAAAACCCAACGATTTCTCCCAACAAAAAATTTACAAAAGAATCATAATTTTATCTTCAGGCGCAATAATCAATTTACTTTTCCCAATAATACTTTTTTCAACAATGTTTTTATTTCCTCACAATCAAATCTATGGTGCGGTAACAATCGTAGAGGTCTCTCCTAATTCTCCAGCCGATTCTTCAGGCTTAAAAACTGGAGATATAATTGTTTCAGTAAATCAAAAAAAATTGCTTAATCATACTCATCTTGTCCAATCTACCAATAATAATTTAGGCAAAACTATAACATTAAATGTCAGAAAATCATCTAATTTATCTGGAATTAAATCTTCTCCAGAAACTTCAACAATTGAACAAATAAAATTAATTCCTAGAGAAAATCCTCCAAAGCGCATTGTAGTTCAAGATGTAGTAGATCCATTAAAAGAAATTTCATTAATTAAAGCACAAAAAATTAATGCAAACATCAACTTAGGAGACCGCATACAAGAAGGGCCAATTGGAATTACTATAGGATTATCAAATCCAAAACAAATAAAAACAAACGACCCTCCACAAAAAGCATTTTCCAAAGGATTCCAACAATTTAAAAATATTTTTTCAATGTCTATTTTAGGATGGAAAAATAGTACTTCAGAAGCAAATTTCACTGGCCCAATTGGTATAGCCCAAGCAACTGGTCAAATAGCCTCTTTTGGTATAACACCTCTACTCAACTTTGTAGGCTTTTTAAGCATTAGCCTTGGAATCTTAAATTTACTTCCCATTCCCTCATTAGATGGAGGTAGACTTCTTTTTGTTATAATAGAATTACTGAGAAAAGGTAAAAAATTATCTTCCCAAAAAGAAAACCTGATTCATATTCTAGGATTTCTTGGATTAATTAGTTTAATATTAGTATTGAGTTACTTAGATATAGCAAGAATTATAAGTGGTGAAAAAATTTTCTGATTGAAATATAAATGAGATAATTGCTTAATTGATGCTGGATCTATAATTTTTTTGAAGAGAGAAAAATTGAAACCAAGACGAATCACAAAACCTGTTTTTGTCGGAGATGTCAAAATTGGAGGGGATGCTCCTATTTCTGTTCAATCTATGACAAAAACTGACACAAAAAACATTACAGCAACTGTAAATCAAATTAAAGACTTACAAAAATCAGGTTGCGAAATTGTAAGATGTGCGATTCCAGATATTGAATCTGCAGAAGCCATCTCAGAAATCAAAAAACAAATCAATATTCCTTTAGTAGCTGACATCCATTTCCATCATGAATTAGCCCTTAAATCAATTGAAAATGGTATTGATTGTTTAAGATTAAATCCTGGAAATATACGAGACTCTAGTAAAGTTAAATTAATTGTTAAAGAAGCAAAAGCTAGACAAATTCCAATTAGAATAGGAGTGAATTTTGGAAGTTTACCTCCTGTGGGTTCCATAGGCTTAAGTAGAGGTACTTCTAGACATAAAGACGGCGTGAACAAATTGCCAAAATCTTCTTCTGAAGCTAAAGGTGAATATTCAGCTGTAGATCATATGATTAATACAGCTTTATGGGAAATAGAAATATTAGAGAACTTAGGTTTTGATTCAATCAAAATCTCTCTAAAATCATTTGATATTTCTACAACTGTTGAAGCTTACAAAAGAATGTCACGACTTGTGCCTTATCCTTTTCATTTAGGAATCACTGAATCTGGAACATTAAAATCAGGATCAATTAGAAGTTCTATCGGATTAGGTATTCTATTATATGAAGGAATAGGAGATACTATTCGTGTCTCCTTAAGCGATGATCCTACAGAAGAGATTTCTACAGGATTCGAAATATTAAAATCACTTGAATTAAGAAAAAATTCTCCCGTACTAGTAGCTTGCCCTAGCTGTGGCAGGGCTGATGTAGACGTTGTCTCGCTTGCAAAATCAGTCGAAAATATGCTAAAAGAAATTAAAACTCCTGTTAAGGTCGCTGTGATGGGATGTGAAGTTAACGGCCCAGGCGAAGCTAAAGATGCTGATGTAGGAATTGCCGCAGGCGCAGGAAAAGCAATTATATTTAGAAAAGGTAAAAAATCAAAAATCGTTAACGAAGATGAAATGCTTACATCATTAATACAAGAAATCAAATCTGTTGAAAAAGAAATGCAAAAAATTTCTTAAATCCCAAAACACAAAATGAAACTTAGTAAAAATTTCGGAAAAACTCAAAAAGAAACATCCGGTGACGCAGAATTAATTAGTCATCAATTATTAATTAAATCAGGCCTGATTCACCAAGTTGCTTCAGGAATATATAGTTATATGCCTATTGCTTGGAGATCACTAAAAAAAATTGAAAATATAGTTCGTAATGAAATTGACAAAGCTGGTGGACAAGAGATTAGAATGCCAGTCCTGCAACCTCAAGAAATCTGGGATCTTAGTGGTAGAACAGAAATATTTGGATCAGACTTATTTAAACTTTCAGATCGAAGAAAAAGAAAATTAGTTATGGCCCCCACTCATGAAGAAGTATTAACTCTTATGGTAAAAACCCATGTTAATACATATAAAGATCTACCTCTTTTAATATACCAGATACAAACAAAATTCCGAGATGAAACACGACCTAGAGGAGGACTAATTAGAGTACGAGAATTTGACATGAAAGATGCTTATTCTTTTGATATTTCTAATGAAGGTCTAGATCAAAACTACAATGCAATGATTGCTGCATATGAAAATATCTACAATAGAATAGGACTTGAAACCATCAAAGTAGAAGCCGACAGTGGTGCCATAGGTGGGCAAGCATCTCATGAATTTATGGCTGTTTCTAGTATAGGCGAAGATACGATATTGAAATGTTCAAAATGTGATTATGCTGCCAACTCTGAAAAAGCAGAATTCGTTCGAATAAAACAAAAAACAATATCAGAAAAAATTCTGCCGTTAGAAGAAATTCATACTCCAGAAATTAAAACAATTGAATCATTGACAAAAAATTTATCTTTAGATCCCGACAAAATGATCAAAACATTAATATATTTAGATTCTAACAACCAGCCCCTAGCTGCAATTATTCGTGGTGATTTAGATGTCAACGAAACAAAATTAAGTAATCTAAATGATGGCAAAGATTTAAGATTAGCTACATCCGAAGAACTATCTAATCTAAATATCCCATACGGATTTGCTTCTCCAATTCAGCTGAAAAATATAAAAATTATTGTAGATACTTCACTAAATTTTGGAAACAACTATATAATAGGTTCCAATAAAGAAAACTTCCATTATAAAAATTCCAATTATCCAAGAGATTTTTCTTCAGATATTGTTAGTGACATAGCTCTAGCTAAACCTCAAGATTTATGTGTAAAATGCAATAATAAACTTGACCTAAAAAAAGGCATCGAGGTTGGGCATGTATTTAAATTAGGAACAAAATATTCCGAAAAATTAGGGGCAATGTATATTAATTCTGAAAACAAACAAATTCCCATAATTATGGGATGCTATGGAATTGGTATAGGAAGATTGCTCTCGGCTGTAATAGAACAAAATAATGATCAAAAAGGAATAATTTTTCCTAAATCTATAGCTCCTTTTGATGCAATGCTTTCTGTGATAAATACCAAGCAAGAAAATATCCGAAAAATTGGAGAGGAATTTTACTCAAATCTAATGGATTGTGGTTTAGATATTTTATACGATGACAGAGATGAATCACCTGGTGTTAAATTCAAAGATTCAGATCTTCTAGGATTACCATTTAGAATTGTCTTAAGTGAAAGAAATTTAAAAAATCAACAAGTTGAAATTCAAGAAAGAAAATCAGGGAAACAAGAATTAGTCTCTTTTGAAACTGCTATTGAAAAAATCAAAATGAAAATCCAACTATGAAGAATCCAAGTTTTTTAAAGAATTCCAAGTTAAAATTTGTCGAATCAAAAAATTTATTCCAATCCTCAGATTTTGAAAGCCCAAAATCTCCAAGTATTATAAAACTTGATAGCGGAAAATTAATTTTACTTTTCAGCTGTAAATTTCTACCAATAGATTCTGAAAATAGTACTGTAGTGATTTCTGAATCTGAAAATTTTGGAAAATCCTGGTCAACTCCAAAGCCTGTAATGAATTTTGTTGGATGGGATTGTATTTCTATGGGTGGCCTAGCACATATATCTGATGATCATTTAGTAATGATTATTGGACGAATAAAAATTGACCATTCTTTAGGAGGTGATGAGCCTTTCAGTGGCTTTTATACTACTTCAAAGCATTCTTTCGACCAGGGAAAAACATGGTCTGAAGAAACAAGTGAAATTAAAATTTTTCCATTCTGGACTGAATTATATGGAACTAGTAATCCCCATTTAACTTCCACAAACAAATTGATGTGGGCATGTATGGGGACTAAAGGTAGAGATGAAGGTTGGCATGCTGGAATCACATTTAGTTCATATCCTCATAAGTCTTTTGAAACTCCAATAATTATTGCTGAAGAAGAAAATAGAAATTTCAGTGATATTGATATTCTACAATTATCAAAATCACATTATTTATCTGTAATACGAGAACATATTACAAAAAACTCAGTTTCTTCATATTCAATTGATGGAGGAAAAACTTGGTCCAAAACTAAAAAAACTGGATTTCAAGGAGCTAATATAAAACTTCTTCAACTTTCTTCTGGTGCAATTATATGTACATATAGAAATGAAAATCTTAACCCTAAGGGAATTTCGATAAGCCAATCCAAAAACAACGGAAAATCATGGGACAAAATAGGACAACTATATGAGCCAGATGATGACAATGTTGCACACGAACCAGGATCATTGTGCGGGTATCCAGATATGATAAAAATTAATAAAAATGAGATATTATGTTTTTTCCACACATACCCTGACAAATTTGGAAAAGTTTCGCTCCAGCAAACAAAACTTTTAGACTTAAGTAGCAGTTAATCAATTAACAAAGAAGCAAAAAGATCCATAGCGTGCAATGATTTGATTCCAAGTGTATGATCGATTTGTTGTCTACAAGATATTCCGTCACTAACTAGTAAAAAATCTCCCGATTGACTCTTAATCTTATCTACCAAATTTTTCTTAGCCATTTTTATGGAAATTTCATAATGCTCGGATTCAAACCCAAATGTCCCAGCCATTCCACAACAACCTGATTGAATCTCTTCAACAACGATAGAAGGTAATAAATTTAACAATTGATTAATTTTACTAGTACCAAACAATGATTTTTGATGACAATGACCATGAAATAAAACTTTACTGTCCACAGCTTTAAACAATTTATCTGGCAATCCTTTAGAAAAATCTCTGACTATCAAATCTCCTACCAACATCACTTTATTTATAATATTTTTGATTTCTAAATCTTGATTTAACAAATCTGGATAATCATCAAAAATTGTCAACAAACAACTAGGCTCGATCCCAACAATCACTGAATCATCATCGATTATTTGAGATAAAATCTTTATATTTTCACTTGCTAAAGATTTTGCTTTTGGCAACATTCCTTTAGATAATAATGGCTTGCCGCAACACTTTAATTCAGGGACTACTACTTCATATCCTAAAGAAACCAAAACTTTATATGTATTTATACCAATCTCTGGGTGATTATAATTAGTAAAAGTGTCTGGAAAAAGAATTACCTTTGTTGAATTTTTCTTATGAGGCCCAAAAATATTCCTATTATTTTGATACCAATTAGTGAATGAATGTTGAGCAAATGCAGGAATCTTTCTCCTATGGTCAATACCTATAAAACTAAATAAAATTTTTCTGAATATATCATTACGCATAACCCAATTAGAAATTGGCGCCATAACGGAACCATATTGCGCAAATTTTCGAAAATTTCCAAAAATAAAATCTCGTAATGAATATCTCTTATTTTGATGATATTGATGTAAAAATTCATATTTCAATTTAGTCATATCAACATTTGATGGACATTCAGATTTACAAGCTTTACACTCTAAACATAAATCCAAAACTTCTCGAATTCTATCCATAGAATTTTCTGCAGTCAATTCCCCTGATATATAACCTCTTAATGCATTTGCTCTACCTCTTGTAGAATGTTCTTCATCTCTCGTAACCATATATGACGGACACATTGTACCGCCAGTAATTTTTTTGCAAGCACCTTGGCCATTACACATCTCAATCGCAGAATTAAAACCATTTTCTTTATGAAAATTGAAATTCGTTTTGATATGTTCAGGCTTATAATTTGGTCCTATCTTCAAATTTTCTTGGATAGATTGAGAATCCACAATTTTTCCAGGATTCATGATATTATTCGGGTCAAATGCCAATTTTACATCATTAAAAGCGTTGTAAATTTTTGAACCAAACATCTTCTTATTAAAAGAGCTTCTAACTAATCCATCGCCATGTTCTCCACTCAATGACCCACCAAATTCTAGTACAAGATCACTAACAGAATCTGCAATAGAAGTCATTTGATCTACACCAACTTGATTTTTCAAATTTATTACCGGTCTAATATGTAAACAACCTACACTAGCATGTCCATAATATCCTGCTGTAGTACCATTTTCTTTAACAATTAAATCAAATTTTCTAACAAATTCGGGTAATAATTGAGGATCTACAGCTGTATCTTCTACAAAAGGTATCGGTTTAGCATCGCCAGGAGAATTCATCATTAAACCCAACCCAGCTTTACGAACATTCCAGACTTTATTTTGGTCAGAATTTGACAATAATCTTACTACAGAATAACCTAATCTCTTGGACTTGATTAAATTCTCCAAAGAATTTAGTTTAGAGTCAATTTCTGAGAATGAATCTCCTGTGTATTCAACTACTAACAAAGACTGTGGCTCTCCATCAATAAAGTCCATCATCTTAGAATACACAATATTAGATTTTGCCTGTTTAAGAATCATTTCTCCAATCATTTCAACTGCAGAAGGCTTTGACTCTAAAACCAAAGGAGTAGCTTCCATTGATTTGAACATATCATCAAAATGTATAACCCCTAATGCTTTAATTTTTGGAATTTCAACTAAATTTACTTTTGCGTCAGTAATTGTAAGTAATGTCCCCTCAGAACCAGTCACAAATCTTGCCATATTAAGATTTCCAGGAGAAATCAATTCATCCAAATTATATCCAGACACTCTTCTTTGAATTTTAGGGAACCTATTAGTTATTTCTTCTTTATTGCTAGCGATAACAGAAGATAATTTCCTGTAAATCTCTGATTCAAAAGATTTTCCATCCATTTTTAAGTCGAAATCTGAACCAGATAATTCTGTGAATTTTACTTGGTCTCCATTTGACAAAACTCCATTAAGTTCAATAACATTATCTACCGTTTTACCCCATACAATAGAATGAGCCCCACATGAATTATTTCCTATAGCTCCACCCACATTCCCCCTACTACTTGTACTAGGATCTGGAGAAAATAACAGGTTTAAATCTCTAATTTGATGATTTAATTCATCTAAAATAATTCCTGGCTGAACTCTAGCCCATTTTTCTTCTTGATTGATTTCAATTACATTATTCAAATATTTAGAAAAATCAATTACAATAGATCTACCAATTGTCTGACCAGCAAGACTTGTTCCTCCACCTCTAGGTAAAACAGGAACATTAAAATTAATTGCAGTCTCAATGGTTGCAATTACATCTTCAACAGAACGCGGTATTACTACTCCTAATGGTTCAATCTGATAAATACTTGCATCAGTTGAATATATCATCCGAGTCACTTGATCAAATTTCACTTCGCCATCAATTAATCGACCCAAATGCTGAGATAATTCTGTGATTTCTTCAAGATTGTGTTCTGTAGCCATCAAAAACACCGAACCAAGCAAAATAAATTACGTATTACATTCACAAAGAATGAAACAGGACATTAAGAAACTTTTATAATTTCGTACTTAATCAAACCTCTAGGAGTTTTAACATCAACAACTTCTCCTACCGATTTTTTGTAAACAGCTTTTCCTATGGGGGATAAATTTGAAATCCTTCCATCAAAAGGCCTCGCTTCAGGAGCTGCAACTACCATGTATTTCACTTTTTTCTTTGATTTAACATCCAGTAAAACAACTTTAGAACCAAGATTTATAAAATCGGAATCTTCATTGGCTTCAATTACACCATAATTTGCTAGCATATTTTCGATTTCATCAATCCGTGCAACTAACTTACCCATTTCCTGTCTTGCAAATTCTAAAGGAGCATTCTCTTTGACATCTCCATCGGCAGCAGCTCTCTTAATTTCATCTGCAATTGGCTGTCTCCCTTTTTTTAAAGATTCTAATTCACGATTCAATTCGGCAATACCTTGCTTAGTCAAAGACTCTTTGTTAGATGAATTAGATTTACCGTTTGTGAAATTTTTTGAAGATACATTTTTTCTAGGCCTTCTAAGCCTAACGTGCTGAGAAAGGTTTTGAGTGATAAATCCTTCTTTATAAGCATAAACCAATAGTTTTTTAACTTCTGTTAATCGATTTGCAGAATTTTCAATTCCTAATCTAATAATAGTGCTTTCATTATAGTCGCCTATTTCAGGAGCAGAAACCTTATCTATTTGTTTATCAGGCCCACACCACTGTGAAAACCTGTAGAGTTCCTGTAAATAATCAGAATTTCTACTTTTTTTACTTAGAGAACCTATATACAACATAATAACTTCTTGCACAGAAGCCAATTCATTTACAACCAAAGGAAAATCTCCTTGTTAAATAACGAGAGAAAATTTAAAAACAACCCGATAAACACGTTTACTATAATATGTTATTAAAATAGGAATAAAAGTGCAATTAAAAATCAATCTAAACTAAATAAGATTAAAAAATTATTGAAATTAAATATTTTTACTTTTACAGAAATTATATATAAATAAATTGAAATCTATATAAAAATTTCAAGAATTTTAGATTCTTTATCAATATTAATTTATTCTAATCTTTCCACTTAAGAAAAGCTCTGATATACTCCCCAACAGGTCTTGTTTTAAAACATACTTAATACTACACACTAAGGAGTTGAAGTGACAGTTTGTGCCGTTTTGGGTGGTCAATGGGGAGATGAAGCGAAAGGTAAAATAGTTGATTATCTATCTGAAAAAACTGATATTGTTGCAAGGTTTTCAGGTGGAAATAATGCTGGCCATACAGTAATTAACGATGATGGGAAATTTGTTTTCCACTTAATCCCCGTAGGTGTCTTATGGCCTAAAGTTCAAGGTGTAATAGGAAATGGTGTAGTCGTTAATCCAGATGTATTTTTATCAGAAATTAGTGAGCTCGAACAAAAAAAACAAAATGTATCTGATAGAGTAAAAATTAGTGAACGAGCTCATATAGTAATGCCTTATCATGTCATTTTAGATAATCTGAACGAAATTGCTAAAGGTAACGAAGCTATTGGAACGACAGGCAGAGGTATCGGGCCAGCTTATACAGATAAAGCTGCAAGAATTGGAATAAGAGCTGCAGATTTCAAAGATGTTGACACTCTATTTTCAAGACTAGAATCAGTTCTAACTCATCATAATGCAATCATACAAAATGTACACAAAAAAGAACCTGTTTCTATTGATGAAATTCATCAAAAGTGTTTGTCTTGGTCAAAAACCCTTACTCCATTTATTGATTCTGTAGAACATATTGTTTATGATTCCATTGAATCTAATAAAAATTTAATTGTTGAAGGTGCACAAGGTGCCCTTTTAGACTTAGATCATGGAACTTATCCTTTTGTAACTTCGTCACACCCAACTATTGGAGGCGCATGTACTGGCTTAGGACTATTATCCTCTCAAATAGATATCGTACTTGGAGTTTTCAAAGCTTATAGTACACGAGTTGGAGGAGGTCCATTTGTTACTGAATTATTAAACGAACAAGGAGAACTCATTAGAGAACTCGCTCAAGAATTTGGAGCTACAACTGGAAGAGCCAGACGAGTTGGATGGTTTGATTCAGTTGCTGCTAGATATAGTGCTAGAATCAACGGCTATACCTCTCTTGTGCTGACCAGGTTAGATGTTCTTGACAATTTTGATTCAATCAAAATATGTACTCATTATGAATTAGAAGGAGAAAAAGTTACTGACTTTCCAGGAAATATTTCAATCCTTGAAAAATGCACTCCAGTCTACGAAGAAATTCCAGGTTGGTCTACTAAAACTGCTGGACTAACTGATATATCTAAACTCCCTTTGGGTGCTAGAAAATATGTAGATCGTGTTGAAGAATTGATTGGTATTCCAATTAACATAATCTCTACTGGTCCACATCGAAAAGAAACCATCCTTGTAAACCCAATATTTTGAATTAATTATCTTCATCGGGTTTTGAAGAAGTATTCTTCAAAATTTCATTCCAAGTTGCATTTCCTGAAATTTCTTTGTTAGAAGATAAAAGTCTTATTAAGGCTTTCCTATACATGACAATTAATATAAATACCATTAATGCCAAGATTCCAAACACGTAACCAAGTGTATTCCAAGATTCTTCACTAAAATATAAAGTTTGAGGTACTGGAATAGGAGTAGGTTCAGGTGCTGCCTTAAACTCACTACTTCGAAATACACCGCTACCTAGAGTACCTGCATATATAATTTGATCATTCGCAAAATTTGGAGAAACATCTATAACAGATACATAGTCATTAAACAATCCAAAATTTATTTGACCCCACGATTTTCCAGAATCATCACTTTTAAAAATACCTTCATTAGGTAATCCAACAAACATTGTCCCGTCAGACGCAATTTTTACAGAAGAGATCATTTTATGTGAAACTGGCAATCCTTCATACATATTGATCCAATTTTCACCACCATCAACTGATTTAAATGCTCCCAAGTTAGTACCAATTATCAGTGTTTGATCTTCAGAAAAATTTAAAGACATATCAATTGAATGCACTGAAAGATCAGAATGAGTTTCATGATAAATTTTTACCCAAGAATCACCCGCATCAACAGATTTATATACAAAATCTCCTAGAGTTCCTATATACATTGTTTTATCGTTAGCAAAATTTGGTGAAGAAGTTATTTCCAATATCCTACTTTGAAAATAATTTTCACTAATATTTTCCCAAGTTTCACCAGCATTAATTGATTTAAATGCTCCATCTGTTGTAGCTATAAACAAAGTTGTATCTTCTTTGAAATTCTCTGAAATATCTACCGCTTGAATAACACCTTTAAAAGAATCTCTGGACAAAGGTACCCAAGAATCACCCGCATCAACAGATTTATATAATCCAGTTTTTCCAGTAGCAAAAATCGTTTGATCGTTAACAAAATCTGGTGAAATATCAATCATCCAAATTTTCAAATTGTCTAGACCAAAATTAGCCTGCATCCAAGTTTCACCAGCATTCACTGACTTAAAAATGCCTGTGTTATTGGTGCCAGCAAACACAATGCCATCATTCACAAAATTTGGAGAAATAGATAAAGTTCTAATTGTTGAAATTGTTAGACCTTCAGTAACTTTTACCCACTTAACACCTGAATCATCTGAATAAAAAAGTCCAGCAGATGTTCCAGAAAAAATTATCCCATCATTAGTAAAATTTGGTGATAAAGCAAGAGACCTAATTTGCTTATCTTGTATATTCCTTCCATATATAGCTTCCCTTTTCGCTTCGTTAACCCTTGTCCAAGTTTCACCAGCATTCACTGACTTAAAAATCATTCCGAATGAAGCTCCAACATAAAGTGTTTGATCATTTGAATAATTATTAGACAAATCTATAGTTCTTACATAGTTGTTATCTAAACCATCTCCAGTTCTTACCCATGATTTACCCTGGTTTCTAGATATAAACAATCCTTCACCAGGCATTGCCAAAAAAACTGTTTGATCATTTGAATAATTAGAAGAAACAACAATTCTTTGAATAAATTTATCAGGTAATCCTTCGCCTGTGAATTTCCATGTTTCACCTCTATCATATGAAACAAATATACCTTTATCGATTGTGCCAGCAAAAAGAGTTCCGTCACTAGAAAAATTTGGAGAAATACCTAAGGCAAGAGTGTACTTACTATCTAATCCTTTCTTAAACTGTTCCCATGAAAGTCCTCTATCCGTTGAACGATAAACATACCCGCCAAATACTCCTACAAAAACGGTACTATCATTCGCAAAATTTGGAGAAATAGAAATTGCTTCCAAGCTAGAAGAAGTCATAGAACTATTCGATCGGAGTTCTGGGCCTTTGAAAACCATCTTCCAGTTTTCTCCTGCATCCTGTGTAACAAATAATTCCCCTCTAGCAGTCCCTACAAATAGAGTTTGATCGTCTTGAAAATTAGGAGAAATTTCAATAGTTGGGACTAGCTTTCTACCAATTCCCTTTGTAGATTGACGCCAAGATCTTCCTTTATCAATAGATTTATAAATCCCCTTGTTAGTTCCGATAAAAATATTTCCATCCTGTTCGAATGAAGGAGAAAAAGCTATAGACCAAGGTGTCCCTCCTAAAGGTCCTAAAGATTTCCATCCAGCAGCACCCAAATCTGCAAAACTAAAAAACATTAACCCAAAAGAGAATATTACAAATAAAGAAATTTTGGATTTTTTAATAGATCGTAAGGAAACAAACATAAAACAATTACACATTAGTTACATCAATTTCATAATTTGAAATCAATGAGTCAAAGTTTTTTGAAAAATCAATATCTGGTTCATACAAAGGTAATCTTGTAGATCCAACATGAAACCCAGATTTATTTAAAGCATATTTAATAGGTATAGGATTAGTCACCCAAAATAACCCTTTAAAAATGGGCAACAGTTTCCTGTGTAAGATAGCAGCATCTGAAAATTGACCACTTAAAAGCAAAGTGATCATATTTTTTATTTGCAAGCCAATTATATTTGAAGCAACACTAACAATTCCATAACCTCCAACCGACATGATTTGAAAAGTTTCGTCATCATTACCGCTCCAAACTAAAAAACCATCAGGTGCTTGGTCAATAATTTGAGTAATCTGAAATTGATCACTAGATGCTTCTTTAATACCAATAATGTTCTCGATTTCTGATAATCTCAAAGTGGTACTAACATCCATATTTAAAGAAGTTCTAGAAGGAACATTATAAAGAATACCAGGCAAATCTGTTGCTTCTGATATTTTTTTAAAATGCCTGAACAAACCCTCTTGAGTAGGTTTATTATATGCCGGGACAGTCAACAATAAAGCATCAACTCCTACTTTCTCTGCTTCAATAGATAATTCAAGAGATTTTTGATGATTATTATCAGTAGTCCCTGCTATAACAGATGCCCTCTCAGCTACCTCGGATTTGACTTCAGCAAATAATCTGATTTTCTCCTCATCCGTCATAGATGGAGATTCTCCGGTAGTACCTCCTATTACAAGACCATCACTCCCAGAGCGTACCAAAGCTGAAGCTAATTTTCGAGCTTGAGGATAATCAATGTTACCTGAAGGATCAAAAGGAGTAACCATTGCAGTAAGTAGTCTACCTATTTTCAATGTAAAAATCCTTTTCAAATGAAATAATGTTACTCTTTAAATTATACAACCAATTTCATTTCAATCATAGAATCTGATATCTGTAATGCATTCAAAGCAGCACCTTTTCTTAAATTATCGGTTACAACCCATAAGACTAATATATTAGACCTATAGCTATCTGCCCTAACACGGCCAACAAATACATCATCCTTTCCTGCGGCATCAAGTGGAGTAGGATAAATATTATTATTTAAGTCATCTAAAATCTTAATCCCAGGAAAATTATCAAGTTTCTCTATTGCATCATCAACTTTGACTTCATTTTCAAATTCTATGTGAACCGATTGGCTATGACTTACAATTACGGGAACACGAACACAAGTTGCAGAAATTTCAAGATCGGGTCTATGTAAAATTTTTTTTGTTTCTAAAACCATTTTCATTTCTTCTTTGGTGTATCCATTTGATTGTAAATCATCAATGTGAGGGAAAAGATTAAAAGCAATTTGATGAGGATAAACGTCTTTCAATACTTCTTTTCCTACAGCAACAGATTTTGATTGATTTAACAACTCAGAAACAGCTGCAGAACCAGTCCCAGAAACAGATTGATATGTATCTGTGATCACTCTTAATGGACGACTTAACTGGGTCAAACATGCTAACACCATAGCTAAAGGTGTAGTCGAACAATTAGGTATTGAAACAATACCTTTATGAGCAGTCAAATCTTTCGAATTAATTTCTGGGATTACAAGAGGTACTTCTTCAGACAATCTAAATGCAGAACTATCATCAATCACAATAGCCCCGCTTTTAACCGCCAATTCTGCAATCGATTCACTAATACTAGTAGTTGCTGAAATAAAAACAAAATCTGAATCAAAAAATGAATCCTCTTGTATTTCCTCAACAAATAAATGATCATCCAAATAATCAATTTTTTTACCCAAAGATCTTTTAGATGCAAATATTCTTAATAACTCAGAAGGATATTTCCTATCCTCCAGCATTTTCAAAAAAACAGTTCCTACTGCTCCTGTCGCCCCTACTATCGCTATTTTATGTTTATACATATCAAATCCCAAACAAAATAACTAAATTCTTACTTAATTATATGATACAAATGACAAAATCACTTAATGATTAATTTGAAATTCAAACAAAATTTCAATAAAAAATTAAGAATTACTCTGAACAAATTCATTAATTTTATCCAATGCCTTCTCAATATTTTCAACAGAATTTGCAAAAGAAAATCTAAGATGTCCTTTTCCAAACTCACCAAAAGATTCACCTGCTAAAGATGCTACGCCAAAATCTTGTAATAATTTGTCAGCAAAAAATCTACTCTCCATACCTGTATCTTTTATACTAGGAAACACATAAAATGCTCCCTCAGGCATTGGACAGTTAATTCCTTTAATAGAATTCAAACCATTCACAATGATATGTCTTCGCCTATTGAATTCTTCAACAATTTCCAAAGCTCTTTCTTGAGGACCAGTAATTGCTTCAGATGCAGCTATTTGAGTAAATGAAGCAGTACAAGAAACAGAATTTGTAGATAATTTAGAAATAGAATCAACAAGATCTATGGGCATGACTCCATATCCAATTCTCCAACCAGTCATTGCATAAGTTTTTGACAGACCATCTAAAATAATCGTCCGGTCAATCATCCCATTAAAACTGGAAATACTTTGAAAGTCTCCGCCATATAAAAAACGACGATAAATTTCATCTGACAAAACAATAATATCATTTTGGCAGGCTAAATCAGCTAACTTGGTTAAAGAAGATTTACTGACAATACTTCCACAAGGATTATTGGGAGAATTAACTATGATCATTTTAGTTTTAGGAGTGATGCTTTCAATTACTTTATCTAAGTCAATATCAAAATTTAAATCCATAGACAATTCCATAGGTACAGGGACACCACCAACAAAATTTATCATTGATTCATAAATTGGAAATCCTGGATTAGGATATAGAACTTCATCTCCTTCATCAATTAAAGCCATAATCACAAAAAACATAATTGGTTTCGCTCCGGGAGTTATGACAACATTCTCTGCAGTAACATCTATCCCCCGAGTCTCTCTAACCTCTTGAGCTATTGTATCTCTAACTTCCATTAAACCAGGAGAAGGCCCATAATGGGTAAATCCATTTGACAAAGCAACTCGACCAGCTTCTACAATATTATTTGGAGTATCAAAATCTGGTTCACCTATTTCTAAATGAATTATTTCTTTTCCCTCCGCTTCAAGTTTCTTAGCCTTAGCTAAAACCTCAAAAGCTGTCTCTGTTCCTAGTCTATCCATCCTCGAAGCCAACTTCATTTTCACACACTCCTTAATAGTTATTTAAATATATGCAACAATCAAAGAAGAAAAATTTGTTGCAAGTACATAACAAAACTAGACTAGCATATCAAAAAACAAAAATATACACCATGAGGCTGATTAAAAAGCTAGTAAAATATACCCATTTTTTTCTTATATACCTTATAATTTAAAGGAAGTTAAATAGTTTTTGTATTGTTTAATACATAAGATTATATGAGGAGAAAAAATTACAATGATAGTATTCCTTGGATCTCCTAGAGGATTTTGCGCAGGAGTTGTAAGAGCAATAGACAGCGTAGAAATTGCTATTGAAAAATATGGACCTCCCATTTACGTTAAACATCAAATTGTTCACAACTCATACGTTGTCAATCAACTTGAACAAAAAGGCGCAATTACTGTAGAAAAAGTTTCCGAAATTCCTGAAGGAGAAAAAGTTGTTTTCTCAGCTCATGGTTCTGCTCCATCAGATTTTGAGGAAGCAAAATCTAGAAATTTACAAGTTCTAGATGCAACTTGTCCACTAGTAACCAAAGTGCATAATGAGGCAAAAAAATACTCAAAGGATGGCCGGAAACTTATTTTAGTTGGCCATGAAGGACACCAAGAAGTTAAAGGAACTATGGGACAAGAGCAAATGCATTTAATAGATGACCGAGAAAAAACAAACCCCAATCTCCCTAAATGGGAAAAAAATACACCCCTCACAATTTTAACTCAAACTACACTATCTGAAGATGATACTGAAAGGTCAATTTCCACAATTCAAAACAATTTCAATAACGTAGTTGTTAGAAACGATATTTGCTATGCGACAACAAACAGACAACACGTTGTAAAAAAATTATGCAAAATGGTCGAAATAATATTGGTCATTGGATCAGAAAATAGCTCTAACTGTAATCGTTTAAGGGAAGTTGCTGAATCATATGGTGTTCAAGCGAAACTGATCAACTCTCCAAAACAAATCCAAAAAGAATGGCTAAAAAATATCAAAAAAGTAGGTATTACTTCTGGAGCTTCTACTCCTGAAGAACAAGTTAATGTTGTAATAGATTTCTTGAAACCAGAAAAAGTAATACCTGTCGTAGGAGCTAATGAAGACATTTCATTTAAAATGCCTGAAATTTAATCTTTACTGGTGAGTTAATTAAGATAGAATGCAAATTACTTTAGACAGCTTAAAACATGGAGCTAAAAAGGCTACGGGGACTGTCATTATCATCGATGTTTTTCGTGCATTCACAACAGCTGCTGTAGCATTTTCCAAAGGTGCAAATTCGATATTTCTAACTGAAACAATTGAAGAAGCTATTGAACTTAAAAAAAACCAGATAGCTAACATTACTATGGGAGAAGTGAATGGAATCAAACCTTTGAACTTTGATCACGGAAATTCTCCATACGAAATCTCAATTGCCAACAAAATTTCAGGATTAAAAATTGCCCAATCAACTAGGTCCGGTACTTTAGGTGTGTCTTTAGCTGCTAAAACAAATAATAGTACACATATTTTTGCAACTGGCTTAATGACTGCTAAAAGTACTACCGACATCATCAAAAGTCGTAATCTAGATAATATATATATTGTAGCTATGGGATATCAGGGAATTGAAAAAACTGAGGAAGATGAAATTTGTGCTTTATATTTAAAAAGTTTACTAGAAAACAAACCCATGGATAAAAAACATGTTATCGATTTAATTATGAAATCTGAAAGTGCAAAACAATTTAATGATATTACACAGCCACAATTTCATCCGAAAGATTTAGAGCACGCTTTAAAAATTGATAGCGAAAATTTTGCTATGGAAATCACATCAAAAAACAAATTACTTATCCTCAAAAAAATATATAATTGATTGAAATAAAATGATTTTCAGGAAAATTGAATGAAAAAGCAAGATGATTTGTCTATAGTAATCCCAGGAGATTATCCTTTACAAATTAAAGGATCTACTCACTTAGAAACATTAAAAAAACATGGACAAATCACTCTATTCGACTCTTTACCAAAAAACATTGAAGACCAAATCCAACGAGTTAAAAATGCTGATATCATATTAAATACTAGAGCCTCTATTAAATGGGATTCTCATTCAATCAAAAAATTACCAAAATTAAAAATGATTGCTACTTGTGGGGTAGGTTTAGACAATATAGACTTAGTAGCCGCAAAAAAATCTAACATTTTAGTTAGTAATCTTCCAGGTGTAAATTCAAAATATGTCGCCGAACACGTAATAGGGTTAATGTTTTCTTTAGCTAAAAGAACTGCTTATCAAACAACACAAATCAAATCTGGCAACTGGAATACAAAACCTAATTACTTCATAAGTGGAAAAACTATAGGATTAATTGGAACTGGAAATATTGGATCTAAAATAGCTAACTTAGCTAATAACCTAGGATTAAATGTTATAGCATGGACATTCAATCCTTCAGTAGAAAAAGCACAATCACTCAATCTTAAATATGTCTCATTACAACATCTAATTCAAAAATCAGATATCATTTCAATTCAAGTTAAATTAACTCAAGATTCTGAAAAAATGTTAGGTGAAAAAGAATTCAAAATGATGAAAAAAAATACACTTTTTATCAATGCAGCTAGAGGTGGACTGATAGATAATAATGCCCTAGTAAAATATCTTCAAAATGGACATATTGGAGGTGCAGCTTTAGATGTATTCGAAATCGAACCTATTCCAAAATCACATCCAATACTCAAATGTGAACAAGTAATTCTTACTCCCCATAACGCTGACCTAATTCCAGAATGTATGGATGCCTTGAATGAAGGCGCTGTGCACAGTATAATTTCATTTATACAAGGTAATCCTGTAAACATAGCAAACCTTTAAAAACACCAATTTTATTCGATGAAAAACAAAAGAATTAATTTCGAAAATATTTATCCTGCAGGTAAAATATATACTCGAGGTGTAAGATCAGGAAACATTTTATTTATATCTGGGACAACTGCAAAAATTCTTCTGCTCAAGGTGAATCGCATCTACAACAACTCGACGTAATTTTACACAGGATTACTTCAATGGTGAAATCGGAAAACGGAAAGCCAAGTGATATCGTCAAATTAACCACTTTCGTAACCAACAAGTCTGACTGGTGGCCAATTAATTCAGATCATGAAAAAATATTTCAAAAATATTTCAAAAATGAATTCCCTACAAACTCTGTAGTGGAAGTAAGTGCTCTAGTAGAAGACGGTCTAGACATAGAAATTGAAGCAATCGCTATCATCACTTAATATCATCATAATTATCTAACATCAAGCATCCTAGGTTACTCACTCATCTAAAAAGAAGCTCACGGCTTCTAAATCAGAAAGTTCAACCAACCCCTTTAAAGCCAATAATTACACTTTCCCCTTCAACTACCACAGGTGTGATCCTTTCACCTCCTGTTAAATCCTCTACCTTCGACCAAGCATCGTTGTTTAGTTTTAAATCAACTTCTTGATAATCAATTCCATCTCTATCTAATTCTTCTTTCAATGCAGCTGAATAATCACAGTCCGGATGCGTATATACGATCATAATTTTACCCTTTAATATTTAATATATAATATCCTAATTAGAAATTAAAAAATATACTAGGTAACAAAAATGAAAAAAAAGAAACAATTGATTTCAAATACTGAAGCAAAAATATTACATGAAGAATCTCTCGTAATTGATACTCAACAACCTCCAGCTACTACTGGCTTTATATTTACAGAAGCTATGAAAATTGAACTGATCACAATGGAAAAATTAGGGTATTCAAGAAGTGAAGCGATACAAAGACTTTCAAAAATTGCTGAAGATGAAATTGTGAATTCAGAATCTGCTAGAAATCAATACATGTCAGTTTGGAAAAAATCAGGAGTAAATATAGCTAGTGGAACTTACAGTGTTGGAAGTGCAATCGAAAACGCATTTGAAAATTCAGTAGAAAAAATTTCTCAAGCAAAACAATATATAAAAGCACTAAACGGAGAATTAAATCTCATACTAAATTCACAAGATATAGAAGATACTTTCAAGTCAAAAAAAAGAGGCTTAATACTTGATTTCCAGGATACTATTCCTTTTGGAACCAATTTAGATAATATAAATCATTTTCATCAACTCGGAGTTAGAGTTGTCCAACTAACATATAATTTAAGAAATCTTGTAGGTGATGGATGTACTGAAAGGTACCAAACTGGTCTCAGTTATTTTGGAAAAACAGTTGTAGAGCGATTAAACGATCTGAATATGGCAATAGATGTAAGTCATTCCAGTCAACAAGTAGGTTGGGATGCGTTAGAAGTTTCTAAATCTCCAATAATTATCACACATTCATCAAGCAATCAAATTTGTTATCATGACAGAGGAAAAGATGATGATCTAGCTAAAGCTGTGGCGGATAAAGGAGGATTCTTTGGAGTTGTAATTGTACCAGGCTTTATTCAAAATAACGGCAAAATTGCAACTTTAGATGATTTTGCAAGACATGTTGTCCATTTAGTCAACGTAATCGGAATTGATCACGTGGGAATAGGCAGTGACATATGTGCAAATGGACCAGAAACAGGTGTTATCTTTGATTCTGAATTTCCAGAAAACATGCCTGGTCAAATACAATATTTTAAACAAAACCCTAAAGAGTTTAATTGGGGTGGCTTCAGAGAAAACCATAGATTAACTCCTGAATATAGAATTTCTGGATATGATAATTTTGGAGATTGGCCAAACCTGACCGTAAAGCTTGCAGAATGGGGATTTAATGAAATAGAACTAAAGAAAATACTAGGCTTAAATTACCTCAGATATTTTAAAGAAGTGGTCGGTTAAATAAAAAAGATAAGACCCGAAGAAGATAACAAATGCACCAGTCAAATCTAGCCAGTAACTAAGGAGTAAATTTTGGAATTATTTTTATCTTGGATGATAATTTTTTTAATCATAATCATACTGATCACAAGTATAAGTTTACCGATCCATTGCTTTTTAAGAAAGATTTCATTCTTTAAAACTATTCAAACTCTTAAATACTGGGTTTTTACATTGATTACATCTTCAATAGTCTCTTCAATATCAGTTTCATTTTAGAACAAGTGGAAATTCAAATGATTTATCCTTGCTTGACATAATAATATCTTTTACAATTCCACAAATTTAAAATCCAGATTCAGTAGAAAAAATTTGAATGCAGGAAATAAATGAAAAAAAATCAAGATATAGACCTCAAACATGTTTTTGTTCCTAATTTCAATCCTATAGCAAATCCCCATATTAATCGCCCTCTAATAGTTACAAACGGTAAAGGGATCAAAATCCAGGATGAAAATGGAGATTGGTGGACTGATGCTCATTCTTCATATATGTCTGTTAATATTGGTTATGGTAGAACTGAAATGGCTGAAGTTGCAACAAAAGAATCATTAAAATTAAATTTATATCCTCCGCAATCTATTGGTCTACCAACTATCAATCTAGCAAACAAACTTGTTGAAATTTCACCAGGAAAAATGTCAAAGGCATTTTTCACATCAAGCGGCAGCGAAGCAAACGAAACAGCAATCAAGTTGACAAAATCATATTTCAATCGAACTGGTGAAACAAATAGAGTAAAGATAGTTAGCCGCAGAGGCTCTTATCACGGAGCTACAATGGGACTATCTCCTCTAGGACATGAAATCCTAGAACCAGATCAAACCATCTTCCCTCAATTTCCTACTAATGTATACGTCCCTCTTCCTATTCCATCAAATTGTGAATTCGGAGCTACTTCTCCAGATGAATGTACTCAAAAATGTATCGAAGCTACCAAAAAAACTATTTTGTCTAATAACCCTGATACAATAGCTGCTTTTATAGCTGACCTTATTCCAACAAGACCTGGAGCTGCTATTCCGGGGGAAGGATATTGGGAGCAAATCAGAGAAATTTGTAATGAATTTGGAATAATTTTAATTGTAGATGAAATTGTGACTGCGTTTGGTAGGACAGGCAAAATGTTTGCCTTAGAACATTGGAATATTTCTCCCGACATTCTAACACTAGCAAAAGGTATCACAAGTTCATATTCACCACTTGCAGCAACCCTAATATCTGAAAAAATTGCAAATCAATTTAATCCTCCTAATAAATTTTTCAAACATGTATTTACTTCATCTGGAAATCCTGTTGGATCTGCACTTGCTTTAAAAAATATTGAAATTATAGAAAAAGAAAACTTAGTTGAAAATTCTAGAGATTTAGGGAATTATTTCAAGAGTGAATTAGAGTCTTTAAAACTGAATCATAAACTAATTAAACATGTTAGAGGTTTAGGTATGTTGTTAGCTATAGAATTCTATTCTCCTCAAGAAATTGAAAAATACTCCTCTAAAGCTAATCAAATCGAAACAATATTTAATAAATATTTGTATGAAAATAAATTATTATTGAAACTCGGAAACAATATTCTTGGAATTGGACCATCTCTTTCCATTACAAAAAATGAAATTGACGAGATAGTTCTTAAGATAAAAAAATGCATCTCTGAAACTGAAAAGGAACTACACATAGCTAAATGATATTTATGTTTTTTCATTTAAATTATGTTAGACTTAAGTAGTATTCAAATTTAAAGAGTCTGACAGACTCAATTATAAAGATGTGAGGTTTGGTTGAAGAAATTATTTGAAAGAAATTTAAAATTTATAGGAATGGGCAAAAAACAACAAGAAACTTTTCCAGAGATAGATTTATCAGATAGAGTAGCAATATTTATAGATGGTAGTAATTTATACCATAGTTTAGAAGAAAACTGCAAAAGATTTGACGTAGACTTTAGCTTATTCACTAAAAAACTCTGTAAAGGTAGAAAATTATATAGAGTTTATTACTATAATGTAACAAGAGATTCTGATAGAGAACAACAAGCATACATACATCAGAAACGTTTTTTTGGCGCTTTATATAACACTCCATTTCTAGAAGTTCGACTCGGAAATTACAAACTAAGAAAAGATCAAGCGGTCGAAAAAGGTGTAGACATAATGATGGCTACAGACCTTCTGAAATGTGCATGGGAAGATCTATATGACATAGGTATCATGGTTACCGGTGATGGAGATTTTTCATACGCAGTTAAAACAGTTAAAGATTTTGGAAAACATGTAGAGGTGGCTGCTTTTGAAGCAAATCTTTCATTAGAATTACTACAAATTGCAGACACTCGTGAATTTTTTACCCCAGAATATTTCAAAGACTTATGGAGTAAAGAAAAACCTTCAAATGACAACAAAACAGGTACTTCAAGATCTTATTCTTCTAATTCAAGGGTATCCTCGAATACTAGATATAAAAAACGATCATGGAATCAATCTAGACGTTAAATACGTAGATATCTTCATCATGTCAGCTTAAAAAATTCAACGGTCATAGGTCCTTATGAACTCACAATTTATTTCAACAGACAAAATCCAAATAGCTAAACCTCTATACGACTTAGTAAATGATGAAATCATACCGGGAACTGGAGTTGATCAAGAAAACTTTTGGACTTCTCTAAGTCAAATCATAGACAAACTTTCCAATGAAAACCGTCAATTACTTGATCAAAGGACTCAAATACAAAAAAAAATAGATAATTGGCACAAAGATAATATATCTAATCAATTTGATATAAAAAAATATAAATCATTTTTACAAAAAATTGGATATATACAACCAAAATCTCCTGAATTCAAAATCTCAACAAAAGGTATTGATGATGAAATTTCCAATATTGCTGGACCACAATTAGTAGTCCCTGTTGATAATGCAAGATTTGCAATCAATGCTGCAAATGCTAGGTGGTGGAGTCTTTATGACTCTCTTTACGGAACAGATATCCTTTCAGAAAAAAATAATTCTGAAAAAACTTCTCAATACAATCCACATAGAGGTGCTAAGGTTGTATCTTATTCAACAATTTTGTTAGACAAAATTTTTCCAATTAGAAATGGCAGTTATTCACATGCATCTAATTTTTCATTAAAAAAAGTTAACGCCACCCAACATCTTGAAATCACTCTCACAGACCAAACAATAACAACATTAGCTGACTCTTCTCAGTTTATAGGATTTCAAAAAAATAACGAAAAAGACATCACTAGTATCCTATTAAAAAATCATGATTTACACGTGGAAATTCAAATTGACAGAAATCATCCTATTGGGATGCAACATCCTGCTGGAATAAAAGATGTTTTATTAGAATCCGCTATAACAACTATCCAAGATTTTGAAGATTCTGTATCTGCTGTTGATGTTGAAGATAAAGTTAAAGCATATAGGAATTGGACAGAATTAATGAAAGGCACGTGTACTGCTAAATTATCAAAAGAAGGTAAAATAATTAGCCGTTCTTTAAATTCTGATAAAAATTTTATTTCAAATCAAGGTAAAAAAATTACTTTGCATGGTAGAAGCCTTCTTCTTGTAAGAAATGTTGGAATGCATATGTACACTAATTCCGTTAAAACAATTTCTGGAGAAAGTGTCCCAGAAGGATTTCTAGATGCTATGATAACATCTTTATCTGCCATTCATGATATCAAAGGCAAAAGCAAAATTTCTAACAGTAAGAAAAAAAGCATTTACATTGTAAAACCTAAAATGCATGGTCCTCAAGAAGTTGCTTTAACAGTTAAGTTATTTTCTTTGGTAGAAAAATCACTAAATCTTCCAAAAAATACAATCAAAATTGGAATAATGGATGAAGAAAGAAGAACTACTGTAAACCTTAAACAATGTATTTATGAAGCAAGAGAACGAATAATTTTTATTAACACTGGGTTTTTAGATAGAACAGGAGATGAGATTCATACAAGTATGGAAGCAGGTCCAGTTTTACCTAAAGATGAAATTCGCAATCAACCTTGGCTAGAATCATATGAAAAACAAAATGTGGACATTGGTATTGAATGCGGATTAATTGGAAAAGCTCAAATAGGAAAAGGTATGTGGGCAATGCCTGACGAAATGGATTCAATGATGCAAACAAAATCTTCTCATCCAAAATCTGGAGCTAATACAGCTTGGGTCCCCTCTCCTACTGCTGCAGCGTTGCATTCTATACATTATCATTTGATCAAGGTTAAACAAATCCAAAAAAATATCTCTTCAAGAAAAAAAATTAATTTTAACAAATTAATCTCACCTCCATTACTAAATAGAAATCTAAGCCAAAAAGAAATCGTTAAAGAAATAGAAAATAATGCTCAAGGAATTTTAGGCTATGTTTCTAGATGGATAGGACAAGGAATAGGTTGCTCAAAAATTCCTGACATCAATAACATAGGACTCATGGAAGATCGTGCTACTTTAAGAATTTCAAGTCAACATCTCGCTAACTGGCTACATCATAAAATTACCAATCGGGAAGAAATAATCATGATATTTCAAAAAATGGCTAAAATTGTTGATTCTCAAAATTCAACTGACAAAAGCTATAACCCAATGTCCTCAAACTTTGATGAAAGTATAGAATTTCAAGCAGCACTTGATTTGGTTTTTAAGGGACGTCAAATTACCAACGGGTATACTGAACCTATATTGCATTCAAAAAGATCCCAAGCTAAAGTCAACAAATAAATTGTTTGCAAATGCAATTCATTGAATGATTCAACTTTACTATGATATAATATAATAAATATAAAAAATATAAATATGGAATTTAGGAAACTGGACAATTGGGTCTAGACACAAGTACAAAACAACAGATTATTAATGATCACAAACTCAGCGAGAATGATACTGGTTCTACGGAAGTACAGATAGCTATCCTCACTAAAAGAATTCTTAGACTAACTGATCATCTAGTACAGCACAACCACGACGAAATAACCCGAAGGGGTCTCTTGCGTTTGGTTAGCCAACGAAGAAAATTGCTTGGATATTTAAAGTCTAAAGACACACAAAGATATCTCTCTTTGATTGCCTCGCTCAATTTAAGAAAATAATAAAAACTCTTCTCTCAACTTGTATTCCTTCCCTAATGTAATCATGGAGAATTCACAATGTCTGAAAAAATTTTTGAACGTACAATTGCTGGCAAAACATTTAGTATTAAAACAGGTAAATTAGCACAACAAGCTAATGGATCTGTTCTGATTTGTCAAGACGACAATATGTTACTTGTCACCTCAACAAGTAGTGATGCTCGAGATGGAGCTGATTTTTTCCCATTAACTGTAGAAGTAGAAGAAAGAATGTATGCCAGAGGGAAAATACCTGGAAGTTTTTTCAAAAGAGAAGGTAGACCTAGTACAGATAGTATATTAATTTGCAGATTAACTGATAGAACATTAAGACCTTTGTTTCCTAAGGGCTACAGAAATGAAGTCCAAATAGTAGCAATGCCGCTATCTTTAGACCTGGAGAATCCTTTTGATATATTATCGATTTTAGGTTCTTCAATATCTTTAGGAATTTCAGATATACCTTTTGATGGACCAGTTTCAGCATGTAGAATTGGCTATATAAATAATGAATTTGTAGTAAACCCTACTTTTGAAGAACTTGAAACTAGTGAACTAGATCTGCTTGTTTGTGGAAATGAATTTGGTGTAACCATGATAGAAGCTGATGGTAATGAAATTGAAGAATCTATAATGGAAGAAGCAATTACAATTGCACAAAATATCAACTCTGAATTTATAGAATTTCAAAAAGAAATAATTAAAAAAATTGGAAAAGAAAAAACAGAATTCCAATCATTTGCCCCTTCAGAAGAGATCACAAAATCAATTAAAGAAATAATAGGAAATGACCTGCATGAGGCTATGTCAAATTCCAACTCAAAATCAGAAACTTCAAACAAAACATCACAAATAAAAGACAAAGTTGTAACTGAACTCAATGAAAAGTTCACACAAAATGAAATTAACGAAGCATTTGAACAAGAACTTGAAAATATATTTAGATCTAAAATCCTTGAGGATAATTTACGACCTGATGATAGAAAACTAACCGAACTACGTCAAATTGATTGCGATGTTAGTCTCTTACCTAGAACTCATGGAAGCTCTTTGTTCACACGTGGAGAAACTCAAATTTTAGGAGTTACAACTCTTGGCCCCTTGACCGATGCACAAAAGTTAGACAATATGTCTCCACAAGAAACAAAAGAATTTATGTTACATTACAATTTTCCTCCATATAGTGTAGGAGAAACAGGTCGAATAGGATTTACTGGCAGGAGAGAAGTTGGTCATGGAGCTTTAGCTGAAAAAGCTCTTGCACCTGTTTTACCAGATCAAAGTGATTTTCCTTACACAATTCGTATCGTTGCCGATACAATGAGTTCAAATGGTAGTACATCAATGGCCAGTACATGTGCAGGATCATTATCACTTATGGATGCAGGTGTTCCGATAAAGTCCCATGTAGCTGGAATATCTATAGGATTAGTTACAGGAAAAGACGATCATTTCGCTACTTTAACAGATATTCAAGGACTAGAAGATCATTTTGGTGATATGGATTTCAAAGTAGCCGGAACTCAAACTGGCATCACAGCTATTCAACTTGATATCAAAGTTCAACAAATTTCTCTAGAAGTAGTAAAAGAAGCCCTATCTCAAGCTAAAACATCAAGATTAGAAATTCTTGAAAAAATGGAACAAGCAATCGAAAAACCAAGAGAAGAATTAAATAAATACGCTCCCAAAATGACAAAAATTACTATACCAGTAGATAAAATTGGATTGGTAATTGGGCCGGGAGGTAAAACTATTAAAGATATAGTTGAAAAAACTCAAGCGACATTAGATGTTCAAGATGACGGGACAATATTTGTTGCTTCTACTAATTCTGAATCTACAGATATGGCTATTGAAATGGTTCAAAATCTTACAAAAGAAGTAGAAGTAGGAGAAATTTATACAGGAAAAGTAGTTAAAATTGCTGATTTTGGAGCTTTTGTTCAAATATTACCTGGCAAAGATGGATTAGTTCATATTAGTGAACTCTCACAAGAGAGAGTTGAATATGTAGAAGATGTAGTTGAACTAGATCAAGAAATTACCGTTGAAGTTATCAGAACCGAGAACGGCAAAATTTCACTCTCTAGAAAAAAATTACTAAGTAATAATGAATCAGAACCTACAAAAACTGAACAAAATGACAATAGAGATTCTGGCGGAAGAGGAAACTTCAGAGGTGGTGGCAGAGGAAGAGATTCTGGCGGAAGACGATAATTAAAATATTATATCAATTGATATTTAAAATACTTGATAAGATCATGTAAAATTTACAATAGTAAAATCTTTGTTCAAATTTTAGGAGAAATTGATGTCTAAAATAAGAGTTGTTGTCCATGGTGCTCTAGGTAAAATGGGACAAGAAGTTATCAAAGCCGTTAATAAAGATATAGAAACAGAACTTACAGGTGTAGTTGATCAACATCTATCAAAAGACTCTGGAGAAATTCCAAATTGCCCAATTACAGTTCCTTCATCCAATCAAATTTCAGAATTACTATTAAATACTGATGTTATTGTAGATTTCACCAACTCAGAAGCTGCTTATAATCTAATTAAAATTGCACCAAAAGCTAAAACCCATTTAGTAATAGGATCCACAGGTATCACTGATGAAATTTACCAAGAAGCACAAAAACAATCTGAAGCAAACAACACTGGTATAGTAATTGCCCCTAACTTTGCTATGGGAGCTGTTTTAATGATGCATTTGGCAAAAATTTCTGGCAAATGGTTTGAATATGCTGATCTTATTGAAATGCATCATGAAGGAAAAATTGACTCCCCATCTGGAACAGCAATAGCAATTGCTGAAGCTGCAGGTAAAGAAAGAAAAACAAAATTTCAATCTCCTGAATCTCAGAAAGAATTAATTAAAAATTCTAGAGGTGGAGTTTCTAAATCAGGAGTTTCTATTCATAGTGGTAGGATGCCTGGAAGAGTTGCATTCCATGAATTAGTTTTTGGTCATTTAGGCCAAACTCTCACTATCAAGCATGATTCAATTAATAGAGAAAGTTTCATGCCCGGAGTGCTAATGGCAGTCAAATCTGTAACTAAAACTCCAGGTTTAACAGTAGGGTTAGAAAAAATTATGGGGCTTTAAAAAAGTGGGATCATTATATGTTGTCTCTACACCTATAGGTAATTTAGAAGACATTACACTAAGAGCTATAAACACTTTAAAAACAGTAGACACAATAATTTCAGAAGATACTCGAATCACTAAAAGGTTACTTAAAAAATTTGAAATTATAACAAAAACCACAAGTTATCATAAATATAACCAAACATCTAAATTACCAAAAATTTTGAAAGAACTTTCAACTTCAAATATGGCACTAGTATCTGATGCAGGGACTCCTGGAATAAATGACCCTGGATCAATTTTGATTTCTGAAGCTAGGAAAATGAATGCCCAGATAATCCCTATCCCTGGACCATCAGCAGTTACCTCAGCACTATCGATTTCAGGATTGAATTCTGATAGTTTCATACATCTGGGATTTCTACCCCAAAAAAAAGGTAAAAAACAAAAAGCGCTATTAAATGCAAAAAACAATTTGATACCTACCATTTTTTTTGAATCTCCGTATCGTTTTGAAGCAACAATAAACCTTATCATAGAAATAATGGGCAATAGAAACATAATAGTATGTCGAGAGATGACAAAAATTTACGAACAAATTTTTTATGGTCAAGCATCACAAGCATTGGAAACTATTTCACCTATCAAAGGTGAATTCACAATAATTCTCGACCCAACAATTGAAAACAACATGACCAATTAAAAGATTCAAATTATCATAGTAAAAACATATCTTCTAATACATCAAAGCTTAAATTCTAGTAAAATAGTATATCTAGTATAAAAAAGGCTGATTACTAATGAATGAAAAAATCCTCATATGTGTAGCTTGGCCATATGCAAATGGTTCTTTGCATATTGGGCAAACAGCTGGTGCTTATATTCCAGCAGACATTTTTGCAAGATACCATCGAGCAAAAGGTAATGACGTCCTAATGGTTTCAGGAAGTGATTCACATGGAACTCCCGTAACATTAACTGCAGAAGATTTAGGTATTTCTCCAAAAGAAGTATTCCAAAAATATCATCAAGAATTTGTTAAAAACTGGGAAGAATTAGGAATTACTTTCGATTTATTCACATCAACTCATACAAAAAATCACCAAAAAGTTGCACAAGATATATTCTTAAAATTATACGAAAAAAAATTAATTTATAAAGATTTTATGACTCAACCATTTTGTGAACAAGACCAAAGATTTTTAGCAGATAGATATGTTAACGGAACATGCCCTAAATGCAATGACAAAAATGCCCGAGGTGACCAATGTGATAGTTGTGGGATCACTTTAGATCCCAAAGATTTAATCGATATGAAATGCAAGCTATGTGATTCGACTCCCAAACTAAAAAAAACTGAACATTTCTTTTTAAAACTAAGTAATTTCCAAGACACACTCCTTTCATGGCTAGAAACCAAAGATACTTGGAAGCCAAATGTAAAAAATTTCTCTATGTCGTATATAAAATCCGGATTGAAGGACAGGCCTATTACTAGAGACATAGAATGGGGAATTCCCGTTCCATTAAAAAATTATGAAAACAAAAAGTTATATGTCTGGTTTGAAGCTGTAATTGGTTACCTTTCCGCATCAATCGAGTGGTCTGACAACCAATCATCTGAAATATCTTGGAAAGATTTTTGGAAATCTTCTGCAAAAAGCTATTACTTCATGGGGAAAGACAATATTCCATTTCATAGCATTATCTGGCCAGCTATTTTGATAGGATATGACAACCTAAATTTACCTCATGATATTCCTGCTAACGAATATTTAAACATTGAAGGTTCTAAACAATCAACAAGTAGAAATTGGGCTGTATGGCTTCCAGAATATTTATCACTTTACGACCCAGATCCTCTTAGATACGCAATTGCTTCAAATATGCCAGAAAATAGCGATTCTGATTTCTCGTGGGAAGAATACATTCGCGCTAATAATGATGAATTAGTAGCTACCTATGGAAACCTTGTTAACAGGGTAATGACATTAACTCATAAAAACTTTGAAGGCAAAATACCAAAACCAGGTACATTAGATAATGACTCTATAGCATTACTAAATACATGCAATCAAAAATTTGTTGAAATAAGTGAAAACATTGAAAAATGTAAATTCAGATCAGGACTGGAAAAAGCTATGGCTTTAGCAAAATCTGCAAACCAATATTTAGACCACAAAGAACCCTGGAAAACAATTAAAAACGATATAGAATCTACTCAAACTACAATTTGGACATGCTTATCAGTAATTAATTGTCTCAAAGTAGTTTTATATCCTTACTTACCTTTTTCATCACAACAATTACATAAAATGCTTGGGTTCACTGACAATCAAGAAAGTTCTATAAAATGGTCATGGGACAAAAACTTACTCTCCCCTGGAATTCAGCTTGAAAAGAGTGCCCCTCTATTCAAAAAATTAGATGATTCAATTATTGAAACTGAAACAAAAAAAATAGGAAAAAATTGAATACCCTCAGAAACAATCTACTATCAAATATTTATTCACCTATTAACAATAGTCTTGAAAATGTCAAAGATGAAATTTCAGACCTCTCTAAAAGCTATAATAATGAAAAACACTTACCATTTTTGTCACAATTACTTGAGTATTCACTAAATTCATCGGGGAAAAAATTAAGACCAACTCTATCGCTATTATCAGCGGGTTTCGGCAATCAAAATCTGAAAACTGTTGAAAAATTAGCTGCTGCTGTTGAACTACTTCATATCGCAACTCTCGTACATGACGACACGGTAGATGACTCAAATTTCAGAAGAGGGAAAGCAACTATTAGCAACTTATGGGGTGATAATTCAGCTGTTTTAATTGGAGATTATATTTTTGCTGCAGCTGCATCTTTAATATGTGAAACTAAATCTATTTACGTAATCAAAAGATTCTCTGAAACAATCATGGAACTTTCCGTAGGTGAATTAGATCAAATGTATTCAACGTATTCATCAGATCAAACTAAAGAAAAATATTTCAAAAGAATTTATAAGAAAACAGCATCATTATTTACAACAGCTTCAGAATCTGGCGCAATTTTAAGTAATACAGATCAAAGGACAATCAATGCATTGAAAAATTTTGGATATAATTTGGGAATGGCATTCCAAATAATCGACGACATACTTGATTTTACTGGAGATTCACAAAAAACAGGCAAACCAACATCAGCTGATCTTTCAAAAGGGACACTCACATTACCTTCAATTATTTCGATTGAAAAAAACCCTATAGAAAATCCAATAATTCAATTTTTAGGTGATCCTTCAAATAATATTTTACTTTCCAAAGCAATTGAAAATGCATCAGAGAAATCAAACATTTCTGAAGCATTAAAAATAGCAGAGCAGTTTTGCAAAACAGCATTAAATGAAATTAAGTTTCTTCCTGAAAATTCACACAAAATAGCTCTCATTGATCTCGTAGATTATGTTTTAACTAGAGATAAATAATTTAAAATTTACCCTAGTTTAAAAACAACAAAAAGTCCTACTATATATAAAAATATAACAATTATAGGAGAAGGCGTACTTAGTGAAAACAGACGTAGTTTTGTTCTTTGATAAAGTTGCAAAAGACATAAACCTATTAAAATTACTGCAAAAACACCTGCTGCTAAATGACTAATATCTAAACTTGAAAACAAAGATCCTTTATGATAAAAAATATCAGCAATACCAAGGGCAGCAATATTAAAAGCATTACTCCCAAAAAGAGCACTCACTCCTAAATCTGGAGCACCAATTTTAAACGCCGCTGCAGCTGCTGTAAACTCTGGTAAACTTGCCAAAAAACCTAAAGCTAAAACTCCAATGAAGCTTTGAGAGACATTCGAGAATTCAGAAATTCGTTCAGAACTATAAGTTAGAAATGGAGCTGAAATAAAAAGCATTAATGCCGACAAAAAAAATAAAGCCCATTGTCTCTTAATTGAATTATTTTCAGAGTTATGTTCTATAAAATTTTGTTTAGAAGAATCAAGTGCACTTTTATGATATAAAAACTTAGAAGACAAAATATACATTATAATTAATATTACTCCAAAAGGAGATACCCCAAATATTTTTATACTACTTGAAAAAATTGTCATCAATACTGCTACACAAGTCAATAAAAAAGCAAAAGTGGCAACCCAAACTTGCAACCTTAATAAATTTTGAAAAATATTTGATCCCCCAAAAATTAAAACCAAAATTGAAAATTTTGCCATATTGATCATATTTGCTCCAAAAATAGTCCCGCCAGCTAAACTTGGAGAATCTAATACCACAGCGCTAATTACAGTAACCAATTCAGGTAAAGAAGTAGCACCAGCAACTAAAAGAGAACCTACCCAAACTCTGCCTAATCCAGAATATTCTGCAATAGAATCACCAGATTTTGCTAAAATTATCCCACTTATAACAACCAATAAAGCAGAAATTAAAAAAATTAATACAGCTAAAGAAAGGTTAATCTCCATTTAATCCCACCAAATATTTCATAAAAAATCAAATCTGATTTTTTTGGTTTTTTACGAGTAAGTCATTTCTTCCATCCCACTTTTTCAAGAAGCGTTTGTAGTTCTTCTTGCTCAATTCATCGACCCTTTCAGAAGAATATTCTTGAAAAACCCAATGCTCATGTTTGTTCAAAGGAAGCATATCAAAAGAAAATATTTTATATCCCAAGTTCTTTATCTGTAAACTAAAATCCAAATCCAAATTCCTATAGAATCTAAAATTTTCACGCATTAAGCCCACATCCAACAAAATGTTTCTTCTGAAAGCAAAACAGTATGCCTGCATAGCATCAACAAAAAGACCCTTGTTATTATCTTCATGAAAATGCCTAAAATCATCTGAAGTTAATCCATCTATCCCACAAACACCAATTTTTTCATCTGACAATATATTTTTAATTGGAGTAAAAATATCTCCAATAACTTCTGTACTAACATCCATCAATATAAGAATCTCGCCTCTACTTTGTTTCAAAATTATGTTTTTTGCTGTAGCTTCTCCATAATTATGATCCAAATGAATTACTCGGACATTTTGATAATCTTTATTTAAATTTGCTAGATAGGAGTGTACATAAACATTTGTTGAGTTATTTACAATCAACAATTCAGAATTTTTGAACTTAAGCGTATTTAAAAATCCAGAGACGAAACGTGTAATATCAGCTAGATCATTCCTAGCAATCAATCCTACTGTAATTTCAAATTCCGATTCATTCAAAGGTAAAAAAGCAAAATCTTTCGGAGACTTTAAACAATCCAAAAACTTTTTTTCAGGACTCTCCCAATTCATCAAAGGTCTTATTCTAGATTTTTTTGAAGTATCTTCTATTAAATAACCTTTTCCAGCAATATCCGAGCGGATTTTGTCTGTGCTTGAATAATTCTGATTTAAACGAAGATCAGATCGCAAAGACATTTTTGAATTAATCTCTTGATCAATTTTATTTTTTGATATTGAATCTAAACCTAAACCAAAAACTTTATCAAAATATAATAACAATTCAAATTTATTAGAATCTGACAAATCAGAATGGACTACTGCCCACATATGAGATACTGCAAGAGGTAAGTTCAGATTATCTGAAACAAACTGATGAAATTTTAATTTGTAATTTTTGATCAAAATTTGATCTGCAGAACTTTTATTAACCAAATTTTCTGACCAAATCCAAACCTTTTGTCGGATTTTTTTCAAAGCATTTTGTGCTGACTTAATAGAAGAAATAGAAAAATGTAGCCGATTATAATACCTAGAAGTCAAACATAAGTATCTAAATGCAATTGGATCAAACCCTTTATTTTCTAAATCAGAAACTGTTAGATCATTCATCTCAGATTTTGACATTTTTACACCATCCCACAAAAGATGCTGTCCATGAACCCAAGTTTTTACTGTTTTAACTCCATTGAATGCATCTGATTGAGCAATTTCATCCTCGTGATGGGGAAATAAATTATCAACACCACCTGTGTGAATATCTATAGATTTACCTAAGTATTTAATCGACATTGCTGAACATTCTATATGCCACCCAGGAAATCCTTCGCCCCATGGACTTTTCCATTTTAAAGTCCTACCCTTCTCTGCTTTCTTCCATAACGTAAAATCCCTAGGATCTAATTTATTCAAATCTTTTTTAATTCTGACAGCTTCAAGTAAATCACTACCATTATTACCAGACAAAATTCCATAGTCTTTCCATTTATCTACATTGTAATAAATATTTCCAAGTACTTTATACGCGAATCCATCTACCAATAACTTTTCGATTATTTCAATCATCTCGTTAATATTTTCAGTAGCTTTAGGAAAAAATTCTGCAGGAATTATATTAAGTTTTTTTTCATCTCTAAAAAACTCAGAAGTATAAAAATCTGCAATCTCACTAGCAGTTTTATTTTCATTAATAGCAGCAGAAATAATTCTATCTTCCCCCAGTTCTAATCTCTCTTGACGCATATGACCAACATCTGTAATGTTTTTAACATGAAATATTTTTATATTAGAGTCTAAAGAAATTACACGACGAATCCAATCTGCCATTAAATAAGTACGCATATTACCTAAATGTGCACTTCGATACACAGTAGGGCCGCAAGTATAAATTTTTACCTGAGTTTGATTATCAGAGATTACCGATTTTAAATCACCTGTCATAGAGTCTTTAATTTTCAACAACTAATTCACCTCTAGAACAATAATATTTTTTACAAAGTGATTACTCTTAACAAATTTGTACCACCTGAAACACCAATGGGTAATCCGGCAACTAGAACTATAACGTTCCCTTGATCCATTTTTTTTAATTGCTTTGAATAAGATTCAGCTAAATGAAAAAAATCATCTACATTATCTAATTTTGAAATAGTAAATGGAAATACACCCCAGCTAAGTGTCAATTGATTTGATGTATTTTCAGTTGAGGTAAGAGCTAAAATTGGTGCTCGCGGCCTATATTTTGAAACCCTAACTGCTGTGCTACCAGATTCGGTAAAAGCAACTAGAAAATCAGCATCTAATTGATTCGATGTTTGAACTGAAGAATACGCTATAGCATCACTTGTATCAGGTTCCAAATAATTTCTTTTATCAATTAAAATCTTTTCATAAGATAAACTAGATTCTGCTTCCTGAGCAATTTCAGACATAACTTTTACAGCATCCAGAGGAAAAGATCCGATAGAAGTTTCTCCCGAAAGCATAATAGCGTCTGTGCCATCATATATTGCATTCGCTACATCAGTAACCTCAGCTCTAGTTGGTATAGGAGAATTTATCATAGACTCTAACATCTGAGTAGCAGTAATTACAGGCTTTCCAACATTATTACATTTAAAAATTAATTCCTTCTGAATAGTTGGTAATTTTGACATCTTAACTTCAACACCCATATCTCCTCGAGCTACCATAATAGCATCACTAACTGACAAAATCTGATCGAAATTTTCTAAAGCTTCTGAACGTTCAATTTTTGAAATAATCACTGGAGAATGATTAAATTCTTGAAGTATTTTTTTAGCAGACAAAACATGTGATTCATTTGTTACTGTAGAAAGAGCAACAAAGTCAGCACCATATTCAGCCGCAAATTCTAAAGCATCAACAGCATTTTGATCGGGAAAAGGTAAAGAAGGACTTTTTCCTGGAGTAGCAACACCCCTTTTTTCAGTAAGTTTCCCTCCCACAATCACTTTGCAAAAAACTTCAAGACCTTCAACTTTTTCGACAGACAATTCCATCAATCCATCGTTAAGTAAAATAACAGAACCAGGGCTAACGTCATTATGGATTCCTGAAGGTAAAATTGAAATTTTATTTTTATCAGCTAGCTCACTACTCTTACTTGTAAGAATTAATTCTTGTTCCTCTTCAAGCATTATAAATGGGTCGTTTAATTTCCCAGTTCTATATTTAGGTCCAGGAACATCTACTAAAATTCCTACCCTAGTATTTAATTTTTTAGCAGCATCTCTAACTATTTGAAAAGATTTTCTATGTTCTTGTAAATCGCCATGTGAAAAATTCAATCTAGCAATACTCATTCCTGCTGTAATTAATTGAATTATGACATCTTCTGAATTAGTCGAAGGACCGAGAGTACATATCATCTTGGTTTTTGGTAATTTGATTAATTCCATTAAAATTCCTAAACTTACTTGTAAAATTCTAAAACAATCATATACAAATTTCTTCATATTATACTATCGATTAGGTAGAGAAAAATGTAGTATAAATGTATACTTTCTTAAAAAAAACTACAAGGCTAAATAATGGATTCTATTAAGTCGATGGTTGACTTGCAAAAAATTGACTCTAAGTTAGACAAGTTAAATAATAATATCCAAAAAATTAATGAAGAATTAACTAATAAGAATAAATTAAACATTGCTCAAAATAAAATCAATCACTCCACTTCAAAACTTTCTGAAATAGAAAAATTTAGACGTAAATCAGAAAATAAATTATCTGACATCAACCAAAAATCTTCTTCGATTGAGAAGCAACTATATGATGGTTCAGTCTCAAATCCTAAAGAACTTGAAGCTATAGAAAATTCTCTGGGGTTTTTAAACCAAGAAAAAACTGTAGAAGAAAACAAACTTCTTAAAATTATGTTGTTGCAAGATGAATTCAACAAAAAATTAAAGGAAGATTCTATTACAATTGACAAAATCAAAACTCAAATGAGCCTCAAGAAAGAAAAATTTTCAAAAATTAAATCTGAAACTGAAGTGGAGATTTCAAAATTAATTACAAAAAAAGATACTGTTGAAACAAAAATCCAAAAAAAACATTTATCAAAATACCAACTTTTGAGAAAAACAAAAAACGGATTAGCTATTGTAAAAGTTGAAAAAAACACATGCCAAGGATGTAGGATCGCCTTAACTACAGCTGAGCTACAAAAAATCATACAATTAAAAGATCTAATTCAATGCAAAATGTGCAACAGAATACTTTATGTAAGTTGATAATTGAATGCTATCAATAAGTTATTTTCAAAATTTGAATCAACATAATAACTCTATAGAAGAAGCATCTTCAAAATTTGAAGAATTTTGCAAATACAACATGCACCAACCAATCAAATCTTTCTATGAAAGTAATGATTCTGCTTTAAATAATCAAAATGAATATACAAATATGATTCATTATATAAAAAATTCCGGGAAAACATTTCTTATACTTGTTCCATCTGCTAAACATTTAGGAAAAACTCTAGAAGAATTTTCAAGAAAATTATTTGAATTGGTGCAAACCGGAAGCGAAGTAGCCTGTATGGATGAGAATGATCCAAACATCCTTCAAAACGCGTTAAATAATATCGGATTCGAAGGAATTTCAAAAAGTAGAAGTTCTAAAATTAAAGAATCTATGATGATAAAAGCATTAGAGGGGAAACCTCTAGGACGTACTCTCTACGGCTATCAAATTGGACCTGATAGCAGGCTTGAAATCATTAAATCAGAGGCTACAGTTGTTGAATTAATCTTTAGATTATATACACAATCAGAAATGGGATTCAGGAAAATTGCAAATCATTTAAACAATGAAAGAAAAATTAAATTCCGCAAAGAAAAACCATGGAGCGCTCTAAATGTTAGAGACATCCTAAAGAACGTAACATATATTGGAACATATACAAGACTGGGCATAAGAAAAGCAAAGATGCATGAAGCAATAGTTACTCCAGAAATATTTCGAAAATCACAAGAAATAACTAAATCACGCAAACCAATAGGAAGAATCTTTGAATCCAAACCTTTCCTTTTATCAGGGTTAATTGAATGTGGTTACTGTAAAGGTAAAATGATGGGAGTTACAAAAAAACAATCTTGGAAAAACAAAGCTTCAAAAATAAATCAACAAGTTTATAGATATTATCAATGTCAATCTAGAAACAATGAAGGAACTTGTGATTATCATACAGTGAAAGAAGATCTCTTAGAAAAAAAAGTATTCGAGAAAATGAAATCACATATCAAATCTAAAGAAATCCTTATAAACAAATCATCCATGAATGATTTGAAAATTGCACGCGATGTTTCCATCAAAAAAGCCAAAATTAAACTAAACAAATTCATCACTGAATCTGCAACAAAAGCCACTAATATAACTCTTATAGGTGAATATATTAAAGAAATAGATGTGGCAAAAAAAACTTTAGATGAAGTATCTTCACCAAAATATATTAAACAAGCTACAGAAAATTGGGAAAATTGGGAAAAACAACCAATTCCAACAAAAAGTTTAATTATTAAAATTCTAGCTAAATCTATATCTGTTGAAGATAACCTAGAAGTAAAATTTACTTATATTTAAAACTGGACTCATACTAAGTATCAAGTTAAAATCTTTACAGTGAGATAGTTGAGCAGTCGCTGTGATTTAAACCACAGAGGAAAGTCCGAGCTCCTCTGGGAGATGATGCCCGTTAACTGCGGGGCGGGGTGACCCGACGGAAAGTGCAACAGAAAATATACCGCCTTGAAAAAGGTAAGGTTGAAATGGTGAGGTAAGAGCTTACCGCTTGTATGGCAACATCCAAGGCAATGCAAACCCCATCTGGAGCAAGGCCAAAAAGAGGATCAAGGTTCTCCCAGACCAAATCCACGGGTTAGCCGCTTGAGTCTCCGGGCAACCGTAGACCTAGATAGATGACTGCAAAAGAATTGTAAAATTTTGAACAGAACTCGGCTTATAGACTATCTCACAAAATCCAAAATCTTAAAAATATTTTTACCTATACCATAGAAAATCTGTGAAATTTGTACCTAACCCCAAATCTGACATTAAACCAATCCCCAATAAAACACTCAAAGAGGCAGCAATAGACATAATCAAATTACTAAAATAATTTGACTTACTAAATATTAGAACAGGAAATGAAAGAAACACTGTCATTATAGCCATAGAAATCATAGTCCCTAAGGAAAATGAAAATAAAAAAATTAAACCTGAAACAAAAGAAGGGCTAGTAGGCAAAATTGCAATCAAAATTGCAGCACTACCAGCTAATCCGTGAACTATACCAATGGTATACGACTTCATCCTGAAAAATGGAAACAATTCTGGGAAAAGTCCATGTTTTCTCTCCTTATGAGGATTATGGTTCTCAATTTCTTCATGAAAATGAGAACCATGAAGATGTTTATGTGATTCACCGTCATGATCATGAGAATGAACATGGAATTCATTATTTTTTAATTTCCAAAAAACTTGTATACCCAAATAAACTAACATTAAACCAACTCCAAATTCAAAAAATCCTGAAATCGGTTCGTAATAATCAATGATAGACTGTTTAAAAAGCAAGACCAAAATTCCTAAAATAAGCAAAGGAGTAGAATGTCCTAATCCCCAAGATAATCCCACCCAAAGACCTTTAAAAACACTTCTAAAATCTCTAACCATAGTTGATACTGCGACAACATGATCTCCATCTGTTGAATGCGCAAATCCAATAATTAATCCAACTATTAAAGCTGAAATTATTCCAGAAAAATGTATTGCTTCACTATGCATTAAATATACTTCTAAATAAATCTAAATAATTTATAATAAATCACCAAAAATATTTTAAATCAGAAATAAATTATAAACCAGTTTTTGATATTTTAATATGATAATATATATTGACACTTTATAGGAGCGTAGCTCAGTTGGTAGAGCATTGGTCTCCAAAACCAAGGGTCGCGGGTTCGAATCCTGCCGCTCCTGCATCTATATCACTAATTTAATAATATATTGATTTTCCTTCCCCTCCGCCAGCAGAAATAAAGTCTCCGTTGATAGCAATTGCTTTAGAGGAACAAAGAAATGCTACAACATTCGCGACTTCATAAGCATCAATAATTTTACCTAAAGGATTTGTACTTCTCATTTCTGAAACGATTTGATCTTTCGAAACACCTTCATTTTTAGATCTATTTAAAATTTTCTCTTCAGTAGATTCTGTTCTAGTATAACCTGGGTGTACACCGCAAACTGATATACCATAATTACCTAATTCATATGACAAATTTTTGGTAATTGAAACTAGGGCTGAATTTCTGATAGAACCTACCATTGAACCTACGTTCCTTGATGCTAAACCTGCTATATTTATTATCCTACCACCATTGTTTTTTTTCATGACAGGCACTATAGATTTAATACACCTAATATATCCCATTACCTTTACGTTTATATCATCTAAAAATAATTGATTATTAAAATGTTCTCCTGTTACTACAGGTACCTGACTTAAAGGAGTTGCAGCGCAATTAACTAAAATATCTATTTTCCCAAAATTTGTAGCAACTGAATCAATCATATTTTCTACAGATTCATCTTCTCCAGTATCGGCAACTACTTTAAAAACTTTCGTCCCTGTTTTGGCAAAAATATCTTTTGCACTTCTATTCAATCTATCTCTAGACCTTCCAACAATTGCTAAATTTGCTCCTTCATTCGATAAAACCATTGAAATTGCTTTCCCAATCCCTCTGGTGCTTCCTGTAACCAGTGCAGTTTTGCCTTTAAGTTCTAAATCCATTAATACCTCCAATAAATCAAATTTTAAACCAAATTTACGCTAGAAATTTTGAAAACCAATATTCAAAATTGATATTGCATACAAATTTAAATTTTCAAAAATTACAAAACTCAAATATGAATAAATTTTCACCACCTATAATATCTATATCTATAATCACTATATCAATCATTATATCGTTATTGATTCTAATTAGTAATTCATGCCTGATAGGACCTGAAGGACCGCAAGGCACCCAAGGAAGAACTGGGCCTCAAGGACCACAAGGTAACGTAGGACCACAAGGTGCCCAAGGCAAAATTGGATTAAAAGGTCTAAAAGGTGACACTGGTAGCCAAGGTATCAAAGGTAACACTGGACCTATAGGACCACAAGGTAACGTAGGACCACAAGGTACCCAAGGAAGAACTGGGCCTCAAGGTATTACCGGTTTACAAGGTACTAAAGGTGATACTGGTAGCCAAGGTACTAAAGGTGACACTGGTAGCCAAGGTGCAAAAGGTGACACTGGTAACCAAGGTCTAAAAGGTGACACTGGTAGCCAAGGTGCAAAAGGTGACATTGGTCCTAGAGGGCCCGCAGGTCAATCAAGTAATGAACTCAATAGACAAATCCCTAAAGGATTTACTATTTCAACCTTAGATTCAACCAATGATGTTGGTTTGCAAAATTCCACTACTATTGGTTCTGACGGATTACCAATAGTTTCATATTATGACAATACTAACAAAGTACTTAAAGTAGCCCATTGTAAAGATATCAAATGCACATCAACATCTGTAACAATTGTAGATGATTCTACAGCTAAAATCGGAGAATACAGTTCCATTACAATTAGCACAACAGGCAATCCTGTCATTTCGTATTACGATGGATTCAATGGAAATCTAAAAATTGCTTTTTGTAATAATATCGAATGTACAGATACAACTATAAAAACTCTTGATTCATTAAACGACGTTGGTAGATATACTAGTATTGCAATTGGAAGTGATGATTTCCCAATATTAAGTTACTATGACCTTACTCTCCAAAATTTAAAATTAGCCCATTGTAAAGATAAACTCTGTGAAAACTTTGAAATCAAATTAATTGACGATGTGGGATCAGTAGGTAGATACTCGTCAATTACTATTGGCGGTGACGGATTAGCACTTGTCAGCTATGAAGACAATACTAATAAAAATTTAAAAGTAGCTCACTGTAACGACCAAGATTGTTCAAATTTTAAAATTTCTTCAATAGATAATTCAGGTTTAATTTACTATCACACTTCAATCACCACTGGAGTAGATGGCCTGGGTCTAATAAGTTATTATGATGGCATCAACGGAGATCTGAAAATATTTCATTGCACTAACCTAGACTGTTCTGGCGGAGTCAGTAATATTGTTGATTCAATTGGAAACACAGGAGAATTCAGCTCAATTACTATAGGAATTGACGGATTAGGTTTGATTTCTTATTGGGATGCAACAAACGACAAACTTAAAATTGGACATTGCGTGAATATCGAATGCAGTCTTGTAACTAGTACTACAATTCAGTCCACAGGAGACAAATGGTTCCACTCATCAATTACTATAGGAATTGATGGATTAGGTTTAATTGTATTTCGAGACACTAATCAAGGTTCACTAAAATCTGCACATTGCGCAAATTTATTATGTTCTAAAAACTTTCGAAGAAGATAATAATCCAATTAAAAATATTAACTTAATTAAATGCACTAAATAAATGTCGACTCAAATAAAAAATTTTTGTCAAAACTGTGGAAACAAGTTAATTAATCAATTTTGCTCTCATTGCAAACAAACTATTTTTGAAGATCCAAAACTTGCTGTAGCAAGCATTATTGCTAAAAATAATCAAATATTGTTAATCAAAAGAGGTGTAGAACCACAAATAGGAAAATGGGCTTTCCCATCTGGATATGTGAATCGATATGAAACTCCAGAAGATGCATTATTACGAGAAGTTAAAGAAGAAACCGAGCTAGATGTTCAAATAAACAAACTAATCGGAATTTATTCAACAAAAGGTAATCCAGTAATATTAGCTGTTTATTCAGTACATCTCATTAGTCATGAAGCTGCAGCAGGATCAGATGCTACAGATGTACATTGGTTCGAATTAAATCAATTACCAAAATTAGCATTTGAGCATGACAATCAAATCTTAAAAAATTGGTTAGAAGTTAGAAGCTAACTATTTTCTCTCTCAGCAAATAATCTTCCAGCTGCAACATCTACTTTTCCTAGAATTATAGTTCCAATTACTACAAAAATTAATATTGAAAAAATACCAACTCTTGTATCAGATAAACTTACAGTTAAAGCATAAATAAATGGACCTATAAAGGAAGATGTTTTATAAACAAAGCCAAAAAATCCAAAAAATTCACCACTTTTTTTATTGGGTATTATATAAGCAAATAAACTTCTAGCTAATGCTTGACTACCTCCCATAACAAAACCACCAAAAACACCTAAAATAAGAAACTGTAATCCGGCAGACAATCCTAAAGGTATCCAAATTAAATCTCTCACAGCAATCGGAAACCAATCGATCATACCATCTCCGAGGTTGGAAGGATGCATTTTACCTAATACAATTTTTGAATCTGCATCATTTTTATCTCTTACTAAAACACCAAATTTTGAAGTAGAAGTTCCCTCGATATCAGAAACTAATTGATTCTTTCTTTTTGAGGAAATAAAATCTCCTTCTTCAATGTCTGAATAAAGTTTATAAAAATCTGATTCATTTTTTGAATCTGACAATTCTGGAGACTTCAAAATGATATATTGATCTGTAGAAGATTTTTCTAAAACATAATCAAGCTCTGAATCACTTACTGGAATCAGAGGAGCTAATCCAATCGCAAATATTATTGCAACTACCCAGCCAATCCAAGATATTAACAATGACTTTTTTGTTGATAGTTTTCTTGATAACCAATCGAAAAATGCTGCACCAGGTGCTGCTACAAACTGAATAATCAAAATTGTTCCCATAACAAATGACATTCCAACGCCCAAACTATCCGATGCATAAGCACCTGCAACACCCAATATAGTTGCTAACCCATCACTAAAAAACAAAAAAGCAATCAGAAAAATTACAACAACTTTATAATTACGAATCTGTTGAAAAGTTTTTAATAATCCAGAAAATCCTAAAGAAATATATTCAAATAAACTGATTTTCACTTCCGATTTATCAAATTTCAGATTTTCTAATGATTTAAATGTCCAAATAGACCACCCAAACCACCAAATTCCAACAGAAGCTATACACAATCTAACAAATAGGTCAGAATGCGGTGTATCAGTTGTCAATTGAACGACAACCAAGTGAATCGCTAAAGCTAAACCTCCTCCAATGTATCCAAATGCAAAACCTTTACTGCTAGCTTCATCAAGCATTTGAGGTAAAACCAAATCATTCAACAAAGCATTATAAAAGACATTCGCTGCTGAAAAACCAATGTTTGCAATAATAAAGAAAAATAAAATCCAAGCCCAAGCAGAATCAGAATAAGACGTGAAAAATATTAATACAGTAAAAAACGAACCAACTAAAGTAAAATAAAAAAGCAAAAGTTTTTTGATACCCCTTTGATCAGCAATAACACCCAAGACAGGACTTACTACTGCCACTATTAAAGTTGAAATACCAATAGACAAACTCCACAATGAACTCCCTGTGAATTTCAGAGAAAAAAATTCTATTTGAGAACCTATTGCTTGTTGAAATAATATGACAAAATATACTGGTAATAATGCGGTACTTATACTTGTAGAAAAAGCTGAATTTGCCCAATCATACATATACCAACCTAAAAGTTGTTTCCGCGAATTCTTGGGTAATTCTTTTATTCTTTTCATAGTACTTTGATTATTCGTCAAATTATTTCTCCTTGTAAATATATATTCTATTTTTTGTCCAATTTAAACACAAAAAATAAACCTGTCAATGAAAAAACAACCAAAGACATCAAAGCTGCCTGTTGTCCCAAATTAATTGTGGTAGAAATTATACCCCAAGTGAATGGTCCAATAATGCTAGATAATCTCGCAGACATACTATGTACACTAAAACCTTGACCAATAATACTCTTTGGGAGAATATCTAACATATAAGGACGATCTGACACCCAAATTCCTGACATAGAAATACCACATAAAACTGTCAAAATAATCCACAAAAATTGGGTGTCAAAATTCATATCTGGTAAAAATACACCTGTTAGCAAAACTAAAGTCCAAATACTCAACATATTGATCAAAACTATTTTAGATCCAAATTTCCCTACCAAAATTCCTAAAAAATAAGCACTCGGAATAGCTATTAATGTACCAAAAAATACCAACACCTGTACTTGTATTTCAGAATAACCGGCTGTTTGTACTCCATACAAAACTGCGAATGTTTGGGCTGTATAAACAGAAGATGTATACCAAAACTTTGCTATTAAAAAAGTACTGATATCTTTTCTAGTACGAATAATTCCATCAAATGTCCTCTTGAAATTTACGAAAGCATAGAAAAAAGATTGCCACAACGAAACAAATTTTCTTGCACCTAATTTTTTTTCTCTAATAAAAATCATAGAAGGAATAGATAAAAAAAATAATGTCAAAGCAACTATTCTGAAACCAACTAAATAATTGCCATCTTCAGTAAATAAAATGGATAAAATTATAGCTAATATTGCACCTGAATAACCTGTAGCAGCTCCAAATCCTGATACTTTAGCTCTATTTGATTCTTCGCTAACATCAAATAGCATAGCATTGTATATAACATCAACAAGATTAATAGATATCAAACCAATTGAAAATACAACTATAGAAATAAAAACATTCTCCATATATCCTATAGAAAATGTCGGGACTGTGCAGGCTAATATTCCTAAAATTAAATAAGGTAACCGTTTCCCTGTTTGATCAGAAATTGAACCGATTAATGGAGCAGCCATCAATGTAACAACCATTGATAAAGCTATGGTGTTTCCAATGATAGCATCTGACATATTAAGTGTTTTAGACATCCATAATGGAAAAAAGATCCCCACAACAGCAACGTAATACACAGTTTTAGAAAAATCTACAATTGCCCAAGAAATTACTGGGATTTGTGAAAAAATATTATCATTGAAAAATTTACTGATTTTGACGCCTTAAACTAAAGAAAAATATCACACATAACTAACGTAAGATAAAAACTACATTTTTAAACAAAAAAATGTAACCTACTCTATATTTCAATTAGGAAAATCATATAATATAACATTTTAATAATTATATGAAAGTTTAATTCATTTTATTTCAAATAACAGTTAATTTAATTTATATTAGGTAACAATTCATGAAAATAATAGATGTAACAAGTGAAGTTTTTGAATGGGAACGACCAGGGATTTGGAATGGAAATCATTTTTATGGACCAGGAAAACTTCATAAGGTAACTATATACACAGATGAAGGTATTACTGGTACTGGTTGGAATGGAGGTACTGCTGCTGAAAGGCCTTTACATTTGATGCCTGGATATGTGGAATATTTTAAACCTCTACTTATTGATCAAAACCCAACTAATACTAAAAAAATTTTAACGGACTTAGGTACAAATATGATTAAAATACTTGGTCCTGCTGGATTAAATACACAAGTGCTATCTGCTATCAATATTGCTTGCTGGGATATTAAAGGAAAAATAGAAAATTTATCTATCCATCAAATGCTTGGAGGAGAACAGAAACGTATTAGATCATACATTGCAGGGGGTTATTATGCTAAAGGAAAAGGTATCAAAGAACTGCAAAACGAGCTTCAATATAACATAAATGAATTACATGCAACAGCAGTGAAAATTAAAATTGGATCTCAAGAGACTGGAATTGCTAACGATATCAAACGAGTAGAAGCATCTCGAATAGCTATTGGACCTGATATAAAATTAATGGTAGATGCAAATTGTGCATTAAATTTAAAACAAGCACTTGAATTTGCAAAAGAATTAGAACCATATGACATATTCTGGTTTGAAGAACCCTTGAACATATACGATTATGAAGGACACAGAATACTTTCTGAAAGTACGGAAATTGAAATTGCAACAGGAGAAAATGGATATACAAAAGAACATTTTCAAAATTTAATTACTAATAATGCAGCTTCAATATTTAACGTAGACGTAACTATTTGTGGCGGATATGATATAGGCCTAGAAATCAGTAAAATGGCAGAAACCAACAAGATTTTGATTGCCCCACATGGATGCCAAGAACTACAATTACCTTTAGCAGCGGCAACTAAAAACGGAATATTTTTAGAATATTACCCAACAGAAGTTGACCCAATCAGAACAGAAATGTTTCTACCTGCACTACGTCCAGAAAATGATGGATTCGTTACTTTGCCTACCAGACCAGGTATAGGTTTTGAACTTAACATGGACCTACTCAACAAATATAAAGTCTAAAATCATCTTGTTACATTTTTATATCATTTTTATATCATTTTAGAAAAATATTTGATTTTAACAGTAATAATTTTTCCTGATTAATGGACAAAAAAAGTATTGCTTTATTAATAAATGATTATTACAATTATATAACATTTAAATATAAATTTAACATATTATGCCTGAAAAAACTTTATCCGATATTTTTAGAAATAATTTTCCATCAAGAAAAAAACAATCATTGCAAAAAAGATTGAATGATGATGAGAAACGATTTATATTGTGGGCCATTTTAGAAGGATGGTCATCAAAACGCATTAGTGAAACATTAAAAGTAAATATCATCACAATTCAAAGATTTAAATCCCAGTATAAAAATACACCCTCTGTTTTATTAAATTTAAACTTAATAAAAATGACATCTAGAATTCCAAGAAACGAATATGTCTGTTTAATATGTGGTAAATATATTGTTGAAGAAAACACTGCCCAAAATCATTTGATTGAACATTTTATTAATACAGAAAATAAAAACCCTCAAAAAATAAAATCAAAACCTCAGATATCGAAGTGGGTAGAGGAACTTTAATGCAAGGTTTACAAAATACTAAACTGTTAATCAATGAAGCTAAAAATTTAGGTGCTGAATTTGAAATAGTTAATGATAAAGTAACAATTTCAGCTCCTGAGGCTATCCCTCAAGATTTATTGTCAGAATTAAAAAAAAACAAACATTTAGTTCTTCAAATAATAATGAATGATATTGATGTTTCAAAAAATCAATTAAATATTTCAAACAAAAACCCTCAAAAAATAAATATAGGAACGAAAAAAAAATTATTACCCTTAAATTTCAAAATTTCTATATCTAAAAAAAATTTCTTGCAAATACCTAAAACACTAATAAAAACATTCCATTCAATAAATATTAAAACAATCAATATCAATACTTTTAAAAAACATTTGAAAGCAATCAATAAATCATTAATTAATAAGACTCTAAATATATATTGCAAATCAAAAAAAATTATTACATCAATATATTCTAAAAACTCGAAAGTTTTATTTAATAAAATTTCTCAAATAAATTTAAATCTTCCTCAATTTAAAACAAAAAAAATTGCTTCAATCACTTTTGAATTTGGAGTGTCCAAGATATTAATATATGAAAAAAATCAAATTGTAGACTGCTGGAAAGTAAACTTACCAAAATCACATTTCCAAGAAGGCCTAGTTATAGAATCACAAATGACATCGAACTTACTAGAATACACTTTAAATGAAAATGGAGTTTCTTCAACAAATCTAAAGATTTTTGGTGCCGTTCCTGGTTATCAAACAACCATTAGAAATATCGAATTGCCTCGATTTGGTAAAATCAAACCCAATTCAGTTATCCCTATACAAATGCATCAAAAATTTGGAATTTCATCAGAAATTTCCCAAATTAAATGGATGCAATATAATTCTCAATCTGACACAAACAAATGGATAGCAATTTCTTCAACAAAAAAATCAATTAAATCTTGGGTTTCATCTGTTTCATTTACAAAAAAAACTTCATTTATACTTGAACCTAAACCGTTTGCAATTGCAAGGGCAGTAAATCGTAAAGATGCAGTATGTGTATATTTATCTGAAGATGGTTGTGAGGTAATTGTAATAAAAAATTGGATACCTTTAACTTATCAAACAGCATATTGGGGACAACAATTTTCTATCGAAAAAGAAGAAATATTTGAAAAAATATTAGATGTATTAACAAACACCTTAAATGAGCATAATTTAACTCATAACGAATTAGGTATTAGTTCTTTTGTACCATTAATATTCACTGGCAAAATAAAAGATACTCATCTTTCAAATATTGAAAAAATATCAAAAAATCTAGACCTTACTAATACTCAATTAGAAATCCCTTCCCAATTACCCAATGGTTTCAAAACAGATGATTTCTTAATTAATCTAGGCTTACTTATGTCTCAAAAAAATTTCAAAATTGATTAAAATGAAACATGATTCAAGCTTCATATATTTACTTTTATTAATTGTAATTACTTCATGTATTTATTCCACTGAAATACTTTTTGCCAATGGACAAATAAATTATCGATACCAAGAGTCAGATCCTTTCAAAATTGGTTTTGGAACCACTCCACAATCTCCTACAACAGGGAATTTAAAAATATCTTTAAAAATCAACTATATCAATTCTGAAGAACCCATGACTAAAGGCAATGTATCTTTTTCCGCAAAGGAAAACCAGCAAAAAGTTTATCCAATTAACAAAAACATGACTCAAACAATCGAACTTGGTCACTATCATTCAAACATTGAAATAGCTACTGAAGGTATGTGGCAATTCAGATTCACTATAAATGATGGTATACAAACAAATACTGTTTATTTCGAAAGTAACGTTGTCAAACGCGATCCTTTTCAAGGAATCCTTACTTCTATAGCATTACTAGCATTTATTATAGCTTTAAGTTTAACAATTAGAACAATAATTAAAAACAGATCAAATAAACCAGTTGATCCAGACAATCAAGCAAACTGATATTTTTCACTTTATTCTGAGATCTTAACAGATTTACTCCAAGTCCATCCCGTTTCCCCTGTTTCAACAGATCGGACTTTAGTTAAGCTAACTTGATATCTATCAGAATTCTGAGAGTCAATCTGATGTAATACCCACATACAAGTAGCTTCTTCTACAACATCAACTTCAGTTCCAACTGCTATTCCAGCTGAACTTCCTGATACAACGCAAAACTGTTCCCTTTGCGCTCCACCAGAAGCTCCTAAAAATCTATTATTAATCATTTTGTATTCAAAAGATTGCCATAAAATAGACTGTAATTTTTTTTCTTTAACTCTTTGATCTTGTTCAGATTTAATATTAAAGCCGCTTGTTTTAGAACCTATTCCATATAAAACAGAGCCTTCAACAATGACCCCTTTAATTGTTTTATTTCCAGATCCGCAATCAACAAAAGCAAAAAATGTGATGTTTGCCAAAATAAAGATTAATAAAACTTTAAAATATTTAGGCAACATATCAAGCTCCTTAGATTTAACAAAGTATAAACTAAATACTTTGTTAAAGCGAAAGATCAAATAACTCCGTCAATTCTTAAAGCAATAAGTACGTTCTCAAACTTTTCGACAGTTTCTGAAATATCAGCCTCAGAATGTACTGCTGAGACAAAAAAGCCCATTCCACCCATAATATCAATTCCTTCATTTAAAAACGCTGTTTTCAACGTTTTAGGAACATCTCCCATAGTAGCTTTAGCCAACTCAGAATGGGATACCGAGGAAACACCTTCCGTAGATTCTTCGCCTTCAACACCCAAAACCAAATGGACAATAGATGCAATGCCGTGTACGTGACCCTTCACTTCCATTTTATGTAAAACTTCTCTTAGGCCAGACTTTAGTTTTTTAGCAGACTGATCAGCTTTTTGGTTAATTGATTCTTTAGAAATCAAATTAAGTGTAGCTATTCCTGATGCAGCAGAAACTGGATTAGCATTAAAAGTCCCAGGATGAAACATTTTTTGAACACCATCTTGTTCACTTAATAAAGACATGATTTTCTCATCTCCCGCTACTGAACCTCCTGGTAAACCTCCTGCAACAATTTTGGCCATGGTAGTTAAATCAGGGATTACGTCAAACCTGCTTTGAGCTCCTCCCTTAGACATTCTAAATCCACAAATCACTTCATCCATAATCATAATCACGCCATATCTAGTGGTCAATTCACGTAAATCCTTAACAAAAGTAGGGTTTTGTAAAGGAAACTGTCCCCAATGACCACCTGTAGCCTCAAAAATAATCCCAGCAACATCTTCATTACTCTTAAGATAATCTTCAATTAAACTAATTTTAGGTTCAAGAACAACTACAGAATTCAATGTGTCACTTGGAATACCAAATTCTGTATTTAAACCAGATTGTGGAATAGCATAATCATGCCAACCGTGATAATGTTCAACAAATTTTATTATCTTATTTTTACCGGTATATCCTCTGGCCAAACGCATAGCTAATAAAGTTGCTTCTGTTCCAGAACTTGTAAATCGAACCCTTTTAGCACTGGGAATTAAATTTTGAACTTTACTGGCCCACGTTAACTCTAATTCACTCAATGCTCCAAAATGTGTTCCATTTTCGACCTGGTTTGTAACGCTTTCAACGACTTCAGGATGAGAATGCCCAAGGATTAAAGAACCAAACCCCATCATATAATCAATTATCCTATTCCCGTCTACATCATATTTTATTGATCCTTTGGCATTACTAACGAAATATGGAAAAGGTTTTTGCACCCTAGATTGATGTCCTCCTCCAGGTATAACTCCATGTCCTTTTGAATATAGGTCACCAGATTTTCTGAATTTTTCAGAATATCTTTGATTAATTGAAGTCATTTAAACCTCTTTTCTAAAATTTATAATATTTGTTTTATTGAACAACAACAGAACCATCGAAATGTCTTCTAGTATTTATTTGTCCATATTTAACTGGTGGACATTTTTCTTGTATATCATCTGATAACTCAATCCCTATACCCGGAGTATCTGGAATTTTAATGAACCCATTTTCCAATTCCAAAGGGGTTTTTACCAGTGAACTTTTTGGATGAATATTTTCTCCTATCGGATATTCTTGAATAGAAAAATTTGGAATACAAGCGGCTAATTGGATACAAGCGGCTGTACTAACTGGACTCAAAGGATTATGAGGTACAACATTAACATAATTTGCTTCTGCCAAAGCTGCTATTTTTTTAGAATGAGTCAAGCCTCCAGCAAGACAAACATCTGGCCTAATATATTGAACAGCATTTCTATTCAATAACATACTAAATTCATAAGTAGTATGAATCCTTTCTCCTGTAGCTATAGGAATATTGATTTTAGATGCCACTTCAGCCATAGAATCTAAATTATCTGGCAAAATAGGATCTTCATAAAACATGGGATAAAACTGTTCGATTCCTCTGCCTAAAACTATAGCTTCAGCTGGAGTTAATCTTCGATGTATTTCTATACATAAATCCAAATCATTTCCAGCTACTTCTCTATACATTTCAACTGCATCAATAGCATTCTTCATTTTATCTACATGACTTTTATAAAAAGGAACAGAAATATCTTCATCCAAAAAAGGTGTTAAATGACCCACAGCTGTAAAACCTGAATCTTTAGCTTCTTTGATTCCATCTAATAATTTTTGCCTAGTATCTCCGTAAACATGATAATAAACTCTAGCTTTATTTCTGACTTTTCCGCCTAATAATTGATAAACAGGAACTTGAAAATTTTTACCAGCAATATCCCACAAAGCAATATCTATTGCACTGATAGCCCCCATAATTGCTGCGCCTCTGAAATTACTGGTGTTGTACATCGTCTGCCAATGATGTTCAATAAGTAATGGATCCTTACCAATTAAATAATCTCCAAATTTAACTATTGCTGCCTCAGATGCTTCCAAGAAACCCCAGGCTCCAGATTCTCCAATCCCAACAAGACCATTATCTGTGATAATTTTTACAAACAAAAATCTATCTGCCAAAATAGGTACAACGGATGTAATTTTCATCTAAAACTCCTATATCAACAACAATTACGGAATTGAATATCCATTTAGTTTGCCAGTGCATTTTGATTCTGAAACTGCAATTGTTCCATTAACCAAAACATGCGAAATACCTATAGGATATTGAATTGGATCATCATATGTTGCAGTATCAATCAAAGTTTCAGGATTAAAAACAACCACATCAGCAAAAAAACCTGTCTTCAAATATCCTCGTTTAGTGAGCCCAAACCGGTCAGCAGGAGTTCCTGTAACTCTATTCACAATCTTTTCAAGACTTATTAAATCATATTTTCTTCGTAGCCTTCCTAAGAATCTTGGAAATGTACCATGACCTCTAGGATGTCTAAATTTACCTAAGTGTATTGAATCACTTCCCACCATAAAATCGTCCCTAGACAAAATTTCTATAAAATCTTTTCCTAATTGATCCCAAACTTGAACATTGTCTGGCGGTGTCCCCCAAAATCCAATACAAAGTTCAGAATCCAATAACAATTTGCACATAGCTTCACCCATACTCATCCCCATATTTTCTGCAGCTTCTTTAACTGGCACACCTTCATATTCAGGATTTCCTGGGACAAATGTTAAAATGGTATCATCAAGATCTAACGTATGATCTCTAGGTTTTTGTAAGCTAGCTTTTTCAGACTCTGGGTCCGGTAAAATTTTACTCAAACGATTACTCTCATTGAAATAATCAGACATTTGTTTAAAACCATCTTTGTCAGATAATACGTCCAGAATAGCTTGAGTTCCTCCTTGGTGTACATAACTAGGCATAGATGCCATTGGAAAAGTTGATCCTGTTGGATATGGATATAAATCTCCAGTAACATCGACTCCTTCTGATTTAGCTTGATCAATCAAACTCATTCTTGCATTGACTTTTCCAGCAGTTTTTTCTGCTGTTCGATGATGTGAAAAATGAACTTTAACAGATGAAAGTTGACCAACAGCAAGTGCTTCAGGAATTCCACCACCTCCAATTGCTCGATCTGTATTCACATCTCTAAGATGCGTCACATAAACCCCTCCAAATTCACTGACAACTTTACATAATTCAACAATCTCTTCGGTATAACTCCAAGCATGAGGATGATAAGTAAGACCAGTGGCAAAGCCTACAGCACCTTGTTCCATGCCCTCTCTGATTAAATCTTTTGCCCTAGACATTAAATCTCCGGACATTCTACGATCTTGAAATCCTAATACTTCTAAATGAAGAGCTCCATGTGCAATCAAATATGCAGTATTTATAGCTGTTTTCTTATGATAATTGCTTCTAAACTCTGCCACTGAAGCAGTCTTCATATCTTCGGGTGGAGAACCCAAAATACCCTTCAAATATCTACTATATTCTAAAAAATTCTTCTTTGACAAAGGTGCATAGGAAAGACCATCTTGACCTAAAATTTCAGTAGTGATCCCTTGCATTAGTCCTTGAGGATGTTGAGGATTAGTAAGTAATACAGCATCAGAATGAACATGTGTATCTATAAACCCAGGAGAAACAACCATCCCTTCAGCGTCAATAAATTCTTTACTTTCAGCTAAAGAAAGATCTCCAATTTCGATAATCTTATCACCTTTTATCCCTATATCTCCTTTGTAAGCTGATTTGCCTGTTCCATCTACTATAGAACCACCACGTATTAAAACATCAAACATTTAAATCTCCTCAGAATTTTTTCTATTTTCTTGAATAATAATACCTAACTCATTCAGTTGATCACTATCAATTTCAGATGGTGATTCAAACAAAGGATCTGAAAAACTTTGGGTTTTGGGAAAAGCTATAACATCTCTAATGTTTTCGGTTCCAGCAAGTAACATCACAAGCCTTTCAATACCTCCAGCAATTCCTCCATGAGGAGGAGCTCCAAATTCAAAGGCTTCTAATAAATGCCCAAAACGAGATCGTATATCTTCTAAAGAATGTCCTAAAATTTCAAAGATTTCCTCTTGTAATCTTCTATCATGGATTCTAATACTTCCTCCAGCAATTTCAAGTCCGTTACAAACTAAGTCATAACCTGTAGACTTAATTTGATCTGGAGGAAAATCAGATAAATTGCCTACTTCACCAGCTGGCGAAGTAAATGGATGATGCATAGAATTCCATCTTTCTTCATTTTCATCCCATTCAAACAAAGGAAAATCAACAACAAAGCAAAAATTCAATTTCGCAGGATCCATTAAATCTAATTCTTTTCCTAGATTTAACCTCAATTCACTTAAAGAATTGTTAACAATCTTTTTATTACCTGCTACCAAAAGAAGTAAATCTCCAGGTTGAGCATGAAATTTTTTAAATAGATTCTTTAATTCTATTTCATTAAAAAATTTTTTAGCTGGAGACTTAACGTGTGATTCATCTAAGTCATCGATAGATTTTATTGAGTCAGATATAGAAAAATATACTAAACCTTTCGCGCCATTCATTTTCGCTAAATCAGTTAATTTATCTATTTTTTTTCTAGAAAAACTCGAACCATTTGGAACTACAAATCCTTTTACAATTCCACCTTCCTCAACAGCCGAACTGAAAACTACAAACTTAGATTGTTTTGCGACATCAGAAATTTCAGTCATTAATAAGCCGAAGCGAGTGTCTGGTTTATCACTCCCATAAAAATCAATAGCTTCTTGATAAGTTAATCTAGGAAAAGGAAAAACAATTTCTTTATCCGGTAATAATTCTCTAACTAAACCAGAATATAAATCTTCAACTAAACTTAAAATATCATCTTGTTCTACAAAGCTCATTTCTAAATCAAGTTGAGTAAATTCAGGCTGTCTGTCAGATCTTGGATCTTCATCTCTAAAACAACGTGCAATTTGAAAATATTTTTCAACCCCAGCAACCATCAAAAGCTGCTTAAGTTGTTGAGGAGATTGTGGCAAGGCATAAAAATTACCCGGATAAAGCCTACTTGGAACAACATAATCACGTGCTCCTTCAGGAGTACTTTTAATTAAGATAGGTGTTTCAATTTCTAAAAAATCTTTATCATTAAGAAAACGGCGTATATAACGAACAATTTTATGACGAAGTTTCAAAATAGAAAACATCTTTGAACGGCGTAAATCTAGGTACCTATACTTCATTCGTAATAATTCATCTACATTATCAGACTCATCATTGATATAAAATGGTGGTGTCTTAGACTCATTAAAAACTTCAATTTCACTGATTTTAATTTCCACCTGTCCGGAAGCCAAATTCAAATTTTCAGTTCCTTCTGGCCTTAATCTAACTTCTCCTGAAACTGAAATTACCCACTCAGGTCTTAATTGATTAGCTAGTTTATGAGAATCTACTGAAATTTCAGGGTCAAACACAATTTGTACAAGTCCTGTACTATCTCTTAAATCTATAAAAATCAAACCCCCGTGATCACGTCTTTTGGCTACCCATCCAGATAATTTAACAAGCTTTCCAACTTGTGAGATATCCAATTCTCCACAAGTATGATCTTTTAACAATTTTTCCCCCATTAAAAAAATAAAAATGTATCAAATAGTGATCCCATGATCAGACATTTTTGTCAATTTCACAAAAGTTTCTGTCCTTCTAATACCTGGAATTAAACCAATTTTACTTCTAAGAAAGGCCCCAAGAGCCTCCGAAGTATCCAAAACTACCCAAACAAAAATATCAAAAGTTCCTGTCGTATTGGCAACCCAACTAACTTCATCTAAACTTGACAAACTAGATGCTACAGAAGTGATTTTATCTGGATCAACTTGAACGCCAACCAACGCTTCTGCTTCTAATCCCATTTTAGCTGGATCTGGAACAGCAGAAATATGGATTACCTCTGAATCAATAAGGTGCTTTAATCTCCTTCTTATCGTTCCCTCGCTCACTTCACATTCTCTAGCAATAGTTGCATTAGGAGCCCTGCCATTGGACTGTAAAATTTTAACAATTTTTAAATCTAAAGAATCCATACATCTCTCCAAAAGTTATTTGAATATAATCATACTACTACTTCAAGAACTTTGAAACAAAAAGATGTAATTTTAGGAAAAAATAATTCGTATAAACTATCTTAATTTCAACATAATTAAATAAAATGATATTCCCCCGACTATTAATGTAAACACACTAAAATAACCAGAAAAAAATAATTGGACACAAATACAAACTCCCAATCCCAAAGACCCAATTAACTGAACTTTAAAACCTCTTTTATACTCTGAGATTTTATAAACAATTTCAGATATTGCATATGCTGCAAAAAGTACACCAATCCAATGTATCCAATATAAATATATATCCGACATAATTAATAATACATAACCTATTAGCAACCCTGAAAAAACCGAAATAAATAAGGTTTTCAAAAACAAACCAATAGACATTTTATTCAACACAGATAAAGAAGATTTCCCGCAAGAAATACATCTAACTCCTACCGGAGAATGAACAATACATTTGGGGCAAACAGGAATACTACATCTAACACAAAAAATGTTAGCATTGCTGTGTTTCGAATTACATTTTGATCTATCAAAAAACTTCTTTATCATTGATAAAATTCTTCCTATCTAACCAAAGATTCTTTTTCAAAATATCTCGATCTAATAATAATCGAAAAATTAAAACCTTGAAATAAGATTGATCCCTATTTAATTGTTCAAAATTAGCTAAAAGTCTTTTTATGATAATTAAAAAAAATGATATTGAAATGAACAATATGGGATAAGTTCCATAGTCACCTAATAAAACACTCGATAATAAATAGATAAACCAAATTATTATCCATACAGAAGGTTCAAATAAATTTTTACTAATGGAAAAAGATAATAAACAATTCAAGCCTTGAAGAAAAACTAAAAATAAAACGAATTCCAACCATCCCAAACCCAACAAAATCCCCATAAAAATTGCTATACCCCTACCTCCTCTAAATTTTATGTATGGAGACCAGTTATGCCCTGCCAGCAAAGAAATTCCAACAATATAATGGATTAAATCCTGATTTGGGAAAAAATTTTTGGCTAAGAATATTAGTAAAAACCCTTTAATAAAAAAATCAACAGACCCTCCTAAAATACCAACAAAGAAATTGGTTTGAAACATCAAATTTGTAGCTCCTGAATTTCCTGAACCTACAGATAAAATATTCAACCCAGCAAAATGTTTAGCAAGAATATATGCGGTAGGAATACTACCGAACATATAAGCAAATAAAATATAAATACTTTCCATCAAAAAATTCTGAAAAATGTGATGTCAATTTCCCAATAATAAAAAATCTTCAACTGGAGGACCAACTAGCCCAGGTAAAACTTCGTCAGCTGCTCCATTTCCATGATAATCAGAACCTCCGGTACATATAAGGTTGTTCTTTTCTGCTAATCTTTTCAACATTGAAACTTGCTCAAGTGAATAATTTTTATAGTAGACTTCTAATCCTTTCAAGCCATATAACTTAAGTTCCATCAATGTTTCATCAAATATTCTAATTGATTCCTCATCATCTCCTTGCATGCAAAATGTAGGATGTGCAAGTGCTGAAACTCCCCCTACCGAATCAATTAATTCAATTGCTTCTTTAGGAGTCATTTTAACCTTACCAGTGTAAGCTAAACCATCTTTTCCTAAATAAGTATCAAAAGCTTCTTCAAAAGATTTTACATATCCTCCAGAAATCATTGCTTTAGCAATATGAGGCCTCCCTACAGTGCCCTCTCCAGCAAAAGATTTAACTACGTTCCAATCGATATTAATTCCAAGTTTTTTGAGAACAGAGATTGTTTCCTGAGTTCTAGAAACTCTGTCATTTTTAAATTCAGATAAAATTTTTTGTAATCGCATATCTTGAAAATCTATATAATAACCAAGAATATGCATCTCATTTTGACTACTTAATTCAATACCTGGAATTACTTCAAGGCCATCAATGTGTTTGGCAATTTCAATTGATTCTTGAATTCCATCAGTGCAATCGTGATCTGTAACAGAAATATGTTTTAACCCATTTTTATAACATAAGTTTACAAGATCTTTAGGACTTAAAACACCATCTGAATAAGAGGTATGTAAATGTAAATCTACGGCAATTTCATAACTCATAATTCTATTATCTCATCGATTCTAGAAATAGAAATTGCCTTCCCTGAAATATCATCAATATCTATTAAAACACTATTGAATTGTACTAGCGAAGATTGTTTTACTTTCATTCTGGTTGGCATTTGATTTCTGAATTTAAAAATAGCAGGATCAGGGTCAAATCCAATAACAGAATTTAAAGCACCTACCATACCAAGGTCAGAAACAAATGCAGTTCCTTTAGGCAATATACAATCGTCAGCAGTAGGAACATGAGTATGAGTTCCTACTACAGCAGTAACTTTCCCATCTAAAAAATGTGCAAGAGCAGCTTTTTCTGATGTTGCTTCTGCGTGAAAATCAATCAAAATCTTTTTTGTAGATAATTTAGAAATGATTTCTTCTGAAATCTTAAAAGGACAATCAAATTCACCTACAAAAAGCCTGCCGATCAAGTTGATTATTACAATATCTCCCAAATCAACCCACCCATTCCCTGGCGCTGTTTCAGGATAATTTGCAGGCCTAAGTAACCTAGGTTCTTTTTCTATAAAACCTAATATCTCTTTTTGATCCCAAATATGGTTCCCTGAAGTAATTACATCCACTCCCGTTAATTGCAATTCGCGAGTAATACTTTGAGTAATACCAAAGCCACCAGCTGAATTTTCACCATTAGCAATCACTAAATCAATATTTAAAGATTTTCTTTTGCTTGAAAGAAATTGTTTGACAGCATCCCTTCCGTTTCTTCCAACCATATCTCCAATCATCAATACCCGCAAAATTAAACTCCCAATAAAAAAATTCTACTTAAATTTACTGATTAGATTTAAAATCTAATCAGCTAGCAATTTCAACTGACCTTTTTTCACGTACCACTGTTACTTTGATTTGGCCAGGATAAGCTAACTTTTCTTCAATCTCCTTAACTATTTCACTAGCCAAAACTGCAGCTTCAGCATCATCAATTTTTTCAGGCTCTACCATTACTCTAATTTCCCTACCTGCCTGAACTGCAAAACATTTTTCTACTCCATCAAATCCAGATCCAATAGCCTCAAGAGCTTCCATCCTCTGAACATAATTTTCAACTGTATCTCTTCTTGAACCAGGTCTTGCTGCACTGATAGCATCAGCAGCAGCCACTAAGAATGATTCCGCTGTAGAATGTTCATCATCATGATGTTCCCTAATACATGCACAAACACTTTGTCCTATTCTATTTTTCCCTGCAATATCTGCACCAATTTGAGCATGTGGGCCTTGAATTTCATGAGATAAAGATTTTCCTATATCATGGAGAAACCCTCCCATCATTGAAACGCCTGGATCAGCACCAATTTCATGCGCCAGGGTTGAAGCTAAATAAGCAACTTCTATACTATGTTTCAAAACGTTTTGACCATAACTATATCTATAATTCAAAGAGCCCATCAATCTTGTCAATTCTCTATTGATTCCACGTAAACCTAAATCAAGAATAGTATCCTGTCCCATCTTTCTGATATTATCCATTAAATCTTTTTCAGTCCTAAAAACTACTTCCTCTATCCTGGCTGGCTGAATCCTTCCATCTAAAACTAATTTTCCAATAGACAACCTAGCTACTTCTTTCCTGATAGGATCAAAACAACTTAAAGTTACAGACTCTGGAGTATCATCGATAATTAGATCAACACCAGTTGCTTTTTCTATAGCACGAATATTTCGCCCTTCTCGGCCTATTAAGCGACCTTTCATTTCATCATTTGGCAATGTAACAGTAGTAAGAGTTTGCTCAGAGACAACATCAGAAGCTAACCTCTGAATCGCACTTGAAACCATTTCAATTGCTTTGTCATTTGATTCTTCAGAGATTCTATCTTCAATCTCTTTATACCTAACCGCCAAATCATGCTGAATCATTTCTTCAGTTCTGGCCATAATTGCATCGCTGGCTTCGGAAACCGAAAGCCCTGAAAGTTCCTCTAAATCATTCAAAGCCTTTTGTTCAATATCTTTAATTTTCTCTTCAACAGAGCTAATTTCTTCAGCTCTTCTAGATATCTCCTTATCCTTACGATCCAAATTGCTAGAACGACGATCAACGTTATCTTCCTTATTTGACAAACGTTGTTCAGATCGTTGAAGATCTAACCTTCTTGACTTCAATTCATTTTCCATTTCAGAACGAATACTGATTACTTCCTCTTGAGCAGCCAAAACCATCAAACGTTTTTCTTCTTCAGCACTCTTTAATATCTCTGAAGCCTTATCTAAAGCTAGACCATTCCTCCTATGATTCATTAACATTCTGTACAGAATGGTTAAAAGTGTTCCTATAATTAAACCGGAAAGGGCAGTGAGTACAATTAATACCGTAGTATTCATATCCCACCTTCCTTTCTAATCACATATTACTTTGTGATAGCATAAATAGTATGATGTGAAGTAGCTACTGTCAAGCTAATCGAACGAAATATATTCAGTTTAAATTATCTGACTTCCAGAAAGAACAAAATTATGAAAAAAATTCAATTGCTTTATATTGATTAAAAATGTTAAATTTCCCAAAATTTTCACCAAAACATCTCATTTCTCCATTTAATAATCCAAAATATAAAATTTTGTGGTTTTCAAATATGATTTCGTATCAATCGAGATGGACTCAACTTATAGTTTCAAACTGGATAGTGTTAGAGATTACAAACTCACCGTTCTTGGTTTCATTAGTAGCATTTTTTGGAACAATTCCTTTATTTATTATTGGAATTTTTGGTGGTCAATTAGCCGACCAACTCCCCAGAAAAAAAATGCTTTTGTTTACAGCACTAATTTCTCTAATCACTTCTCTAATTCTCCTTCTTGAAATAATTACAAATTCAATTGAATATTGGCATGTATATATCTCTATCACAATAATAGGAATTAGTTGGTCTATCGACATGCCTTCTCGTAGATCATTGATACACGACTTTATGGGCGATAAACCAATAGCAAACGGAATAGCCTTAGATTCTATAGGAATCAGTTTAGCTACTATCATTGGCCCTGCATTGGCTGGAATATTAATTTCAATATATGGAATAAGTAGTGGATTATTTCTTATTTGTATTTTCTATATTGTGTCTATATTTTTAATTAATTTAATTCCCTCCACTCCGGCAATCAATCAAAATTCTAAAGGAAAATTACTTAAAATCCAAACAAAAGAAATAATAAATCTATTAAAAGCTTATCCTATTATTGTCCCTACAATATTTCTAACTGTAATAATGAATCTTTTGATGTTCCCGTATACTTTCATTCTACCAGTAATCGCAAAAAACACACTGGAACTAGGGCCTGATCTAATGGGAATTCTACAGTCAACTCCAGGAGCAGGAGCAATGATTGGGACAATACTGATATGTTCCATGCCCAAAATACCGAATCACTTTAAAATTTACTACATTGGATGTTTAATTTCTTTTTTAGGAGTTTTTTGTTTCGCTATTTCAACAAATTTTATTACATCAAGTATGATATTAATCTTTATAGGATTAGGTACTGCTGGGTTCGCATCAATGCAATCTACAATTATACTTACCAACACACCTTACAATAAAAGAGGACTAGGTTTGGGATTGATCACTATAGCTATAGGAAGTGGTCCATTTGGAGCATTATTTGTAGGTCAAGTTGCAGAAATTTTCAGCCCCCAATATTCACTGATTTTAAATTCCTCATTAGGCATATCATTAACAGTTTTTGCCATTGCTTTATTCAAATTTAGAAAAAAATTTCAACAGATTTTTTAATTAACAGCTTTTGAAATGCACATTTCTCAATTAACTGCAAAAACTTCGAAAAAATCAAGCATTAACAATTTGTGTAAGATGTTAGATATAATTGATATTTGACCTAAATTAAACTAAAACAATATAATTCATTTTGGAAATTATATACTTCCCATGAGGTTAAAATGCTCTTTGACGATAAAGTAATGGAAGAATGCGGTGTGGTAGGCGTATATTCAACATCTCAAGAAGTTTCAAAATTAACGTTTTTTGCCCTTTATGCACTTCAACACAGAGGACAAGAAAGTGCGGGTATAGCTTCATTTGATGGTACCGAAATAAATATTTTCACATCAATGGGCTTGGTTTCGCAAGCAATACACGGTGATGACTTACTTGAATTAAAAGGTGATAAAGCAATTGGCCATACCAGATATTCAACTACCGGAAGTAGCAATATTAGAAACGCACAACCTATAATTTCAGAAGGCCCAGAAATCAAAATTGCTCTAGCACATAACGGAAATGTCGTTAACGCAAAAGATATCAGAGAAGAGTTGATTCAATGGGGATGTGATTTTTCATCTGGTAGCGATTCAGAAATTATCGCAAACCTAATTACCCATTCTCCACACACTTCTTGGACTGAAAGAATTTCCTATCTGATGAGAAAATTAAAAGGAGCATATTCTCTGACAATCTTGACAGAAAAAGGAATAATTGGAATTAGAGATCCATTGGGAGTTAGGCCTTTATGTGTTGGAAGCTTAAACGAAGGATTTATACTTGCATCAGAAAGTTGTGCATTAGACAACCTTGGAGCGAAATTCATTAGAGAAATTGAACCTGGAGAAGCAGTTCTAATTAATGAAAATGGGATCCAATCTATTTTCAAATCAACTGAAAAAAATTGTAATTCATGTATATTTGAACACATTTATTTTGCCAGACCAGATAGTATTCTAGATGACCAATTGGTTTATAATAGCAGAATGCTAATGGGATCTGAATTAGCAAAAGAACATCCTGTAGATGCTGATTTTGTGATAGGGATTCCAGACTCTGCCACTGCAGCAGCTGTTGGCTATTCTCAAGAATCAGGAATTCCTTATTCTGAAGGACTTGTAAAAAATAGATATGTTGGAAGAACTTTTATTCAACCTGATCAAAAACTCAGAGATTTAGGAGTAAAGACCAAATTAAATCCTTTGACAAATTTGATTTCGGGTAAAAGACTAGTAGTTGTAGATGACAGTATAGTTAGAGGAACTACAACTCCTCATGTAGTAAAACTGCTTAAAAATGCAGGAGTTTTAGAAGTTCATCTAAGGATTACAGCCCCTCCTATCAAATTCCCTTGCCAATTAGGAATCGACATGGCAACAAAAAAAGAACTCATAGCTGCAAATATGTCAATAGAAGAAATTTGCAACTTCGTAGGAGCAGATTCTTTAGGTTATTTAAGTCTAGAAGGATTAATGAAAACTATGAATAAACCTTCCTCTGAATATTGTACAGGTTGTTTCACGGGAGATCACCCTGTACCATTCCAATTGGAATTAGACAAACTAAATCTTGAATTATAAGAAAAAAACTTCCTATGAATAGTTATCAATCTTCCGGTGTCAACAGAAATTCTGCTAATCAGGCAAAAAAATTAATAGCTCAAGCAGTTTCTGAAATACATGGTACTTCAACGGGAAATTTAATCGGCAAATTTGGCGCTAGCTTTGATCTTTCAAAATATGAATCTCCAATTTTAATCTCAAGTACTGATGGAGTTGGTACAAAAACTAAATTAGCATCCATGACAAATAATTTCAATTATATAGGTTTTGATATAGTAAACGCTTGTGTGAATGACATATTAGTTAATAGAGCAAAACCATTATTTTTCCTTGACTATATAGGAACTAGTAAAATTGTCCCAGAAACTATCGGCAAAATTGCTAGAAGTATAGCATCTGCCTGCTTAGAAAATGAATGTCAACTTATAGGTGGTGAAACTGCTGAAATGCCTGGAATATATACTGGAGAAGATTTTGATTTGGTAGGATTTGTAGTAGGAGTATTGGATGATTCAAAAATCTGCGATAACACCAAAGTTAAAAAAGGGGATGTTTTAGTAGGATTACCTTCAAATGGAATTCATACAAATGGATTTTCTCTTATACGAAACGTCTTCAAGTTAGATAAATTTCCTTCCCGGCTATCTCAATTTGAACCTTCACTAAATTCAACTTTAGGAGACGAATTACTAAAACCCCATATAAGCTATCTTAAGCAAATAAATCAATCAGCAAAAAAAGTAAAAGCTATATGCCATATCACAGGCGGAGGCTTTTATGAAAATCTACCTAGAGTTCTACCATCAAATGTTACCGCTAAATTATATCCTTCATCTTGGGACATACCTAATATTTTCAATCTAATACAAAATGAAGGAAATGTATCTGATGAAGAAATGTGGAATGTGTTTAATATGGGGATGGGAATGATTTTGATAGTCTCGTCAGAAAATTTGCCAAATATACTTTCAAGCATACCTGAAAGTACAAAAATTGGAGAACTTATAGAAAAAAATAATCATCAAGTAATAATTGATGGAATTGAATCAAATTAGAGGAATCAATGAGAGCTATTATAAGTGTATCAAACAAAAATGGCCTGCAAAATTTTGCCAGAAATTTAGTTGATTTAGGTTTCGAAATTATTAGTACTGGAGGTACTAAACAGTTTTTAGAAAATAATCAGATTCCTGTAACTGCAGTTTCAGAAATTACAAAATTCCCTGAGATTTTAGATGGTAGAGTCAAAACTTTACATCCTTCAATCCATGGCGGTATTTTGGCTAATAATAATAATAAACATAAAAATGAACTGTCTCAACATAATATTGATTCAATTGATTTGGTAATAGTCAACCTTTATCCATTCATAGAAACCATCAGAGAAGAAAAAACAACTTTAGAAAAAGCTATAGAAAATATCGATATTGGTGGTCCCACTATGATTCGGGCTGCAGCAAAAAATTTCTTAAATGTTATCCCAGTGATTGATCCTGATGATTATCAATGGATTTATGAATCAATGAAAAATTCCAAATCACCTAAAAAATCTATCACTGTGTCTCAAAGAAAAAGTTTAGCAGTCAAAGCATTTGAACACATATCTGTTTACGATGCTACAATTACAAACTATTTAAAAGATGATTCTGATGAATATTTTGGAACATATCAACCTTTTGGTTTTGTAAAAAAGCAAAATTTAAGATACGGCGAAAATCCTCATCAAAAAGCTGCAGTATATTCAAATCCATCTATGAAGAATGGGATTGTAAATTCTGAACAACTCCATGGTATTGAAATGTCGTTCAATAATTACCTAGATGCTGATGCTGCAGTTGAATTAGTTTCTAATTTCGAAAATCATGCAGTAGTAATAATTAAACATAATAATCCATGTGGCCTATCAATCAATTCTGATCAAAGCATAGCCTATCAAATGGCTTATCAAGCTGACCCTGTTTCAGCTTATGGCGGAATTGTTGGATTTAACTCTGAAGTAACTGAAAAAACTGCATCAACTATGAAAGGAATATTCTTTGACGTAATTGTTGCCCCAAAGTTTACTGATGGAGCTTTAGAAATATTAAAAAAACGAAAAAAATCTAGAATAATTTCAGTAAATCCAAATAAAGAATCTGATTTAACTCCAGAAATAGATATCAAATTAATTTCTGGAGGTGCATTAATCCAAAAAAAAGATTCCTTAACAGAAAATCATAATCAATGGCAGTTTGTTTCAAAATTACAACCAAGCCAAGATGATCTATCAGATTCAACTTTTGCTTGGACAATCGCAAAATATGTGAAATCTAATGCTATTATTCTAGCCAAAAACCACACACTTCTAGGAATGGGAGCCGGACAACCTAATAGAGTCTCAAGTTTAGAAATCGCATTAAAACAAGCAGGAAACAAAAGTCAATCAAGCATTTTAGCTTCAGATGCTTTCATCCCATTTCCTGACACTATCGAGTTAGCAAATCAAGGAAATATTTCTTGTATTATTCAACCTGGAGGATCTATCCGCGATAAAGAGGTTATTGAAAAAGCAAATGAGCTAGAAATCAAAATGATCTTTACCGGTGTTAGGCATTTTAGACATTAAACTTCTATGAAAAAATCACTAGACATTGTATTACCAGTATATAACGAACAATCCATACTTAAACAAAGTGTGTCTATAATTTGTGAATTTATAATAAACAATCTTACATCTTATGATACAAATATAATTATTATTGATAATGGCTCAACAGACTCAACTTTTGAAATTGCAAATCAGCTAACAAAATCTCATCATAATATAAAAGCAAAAAAAATAAAAACTAAAGGCCGTGGGATTGCTTTGAAAACTGCATGGTCTGAAAGTTCTTCAGATCTACTTTTATATATGGATGTAGACCTCTCTACAGATCTCTCCTCTCTCAAACCATTAATTTATGAGATTGATTTTAATAACTTTGATATAGCTATAGGATCCAGACTTTTAAAAAACTCCGTCGTTTCTAATAGAAAATTTCTTAGAACTTTAACCTCAAAAACATATTCTTTTCTAACTAGATTTTTATTCCTAAGTAAAATTCGCGATTTTCAATGCGGTTTTAAAATAATCAACAAACATACAGCAAATACTTTACTACCAAAAATTAAAGATTCTGGATGGTTTTTTGATACAGAGTTATTATTATTAGCTGAGAAAAAAAAATTCAAAATAAAAGAAATCCCCGTAAATTGGACTGATGACCGAGACAGCAAAGTCAATGTAATAAAAACAATAATTGAAGACATTAAAGGACTTATCAGGATGAGAATTTGGGGATTATAAATTCTTATTTCAAATTCCAACCAAATTAATAGGATTCTCCCTAGTTAAAGAAATTAATTCTTCAGGTTTCATGCCAACATTTAGTAATTCTGCAATTGCCATTCTCATTCCTTCAGCTGGAACAGGATTTAACCATTGGCCAAAATCTGTAGTTAACACACAACTATGAATCCCAACCTTCCTTATCATTTGTGAAAAATCCTTAACAGTTGCCAGTGTTCTAGATGGAGTACAAGCTAAAAAGGCAAATTCAATTTTAACTCCTAAATTTACTAGTTCAAGCTGTTGGTCAAGTTCAATAAATGACAACGGATGACTTAGTAGCATCTTTTCAATTTTCATATCTTTTGCAGTTTTGAAAAGTAATCTAGAATCATTAAAATTAATGTGCCCGGAAGAAATCAATAAATCTCTAGATTTAACTATCTCTAATATTTCTAAAACAGGATTTGTTAATTTACCTAATTCATCAGTCAATAATGGATGGTTTTGGCCAAATGGTATATCCGCAGGAAACCAAACTACTTTAGCCCCCATATCAGCCGCTGATTGAACTGCTTTAGGATTAATTCCACCAACTTCGTCATTCAAAGTAATCGAACTAATAACGGTCAAATCTGGATAAATATCATTTAACATCATAGCTATAGGTGCGGTAGAATAATGGTGAGATTTTAAAACAAAACCTTTCATTTGAAACTCTTGAGCATATCTAGCTGTTTCCAATGGGCCAAGCCTTAACTTGGATTTATCATCTGGACCAGAATGTACATGTAAATCAAAAGAACCATGTAAGACATCTTCTACTATTCTATTTGAATTAATATTTTCCAAACTTAACCTCGAGCATAAATAAAGTATACTTAAAAAGATATCTGAAATTCAATCAAAAACATCCTTTTTAAAAAAAAGGAAATACACTTTAAACAAAAGTTAAAATGGTTCACTAAAAAATTTTTAATTAATCTATACATTAAAAAGATATAAAATTCTCAACAAAAATTAGTAACTTAACTTAATTAACTTGATCAAATCTACTAAAAAACATTGACATAAGTCGTGTCAACCTATACACTCATCAAATAATATTAAGCCTATATCTGAAATAGAAAATAATGGATTTTTTTACACACACTAAATTGGGGAAAATTATACAAAGAGAATATCATTTTCAACAGCCTGATATTCAAGAAGGTGTGTATATCATTAGCGTCGCTGCCAAAATCTTAGAAATGCATCCACAAACTCTTAGAAAGTATGAAAGGTTTGGACTTATTTCTCCGACTAGAACAGTGGGTATGTTAAGGCTTTACTCTGAGGAAGACATTGCAAGATTGAAATTAATTAAACGTCTTGCTGGAGAACTAGGTATCAATTTAGCCGGAATACATCTAATACTGGGAATATTTAATAAATTACTAGCAATGAGAAATTCTATTCCTGAACTTAAGTCACAGGCTGACCAAGAATTTATAGCAAAAAATTTAAATGAAATTCTGGATATTCTGCAAAACAGCCAGTGAAATTAAACCTCAATTTCCATAGAAAGACCTATGAATAAAAAATCATCACGTCAAAAAAATAGCAATCAAGATAATTGTAAAGAAGATAATAATATCTACTCAGAAGAGTCAGATTCTGAAACTAACAAAAAACTTACAAAAGACCAAATTATCGAACAATTAAGAAATGAAATCGTATCAATCAATGATGAAAAAACACAATTGCAGCAAGTAGCTCAACGATCTCAAGCTGATCTAATTAACTACAAAAACAGGACGGAACAAGAAAAAACTGATATAAGAGAAAAAAGTAAACACAACATAATATTGAAATTAATAACGGTAGTAGATGATGTAGAACGTGCTATAGCTTCTTTGCCTAAAAACTCAGATTCAGATGTATGGCAAACTGGAATTGAATTGATACAAAAAACTCTAGTAAATGCACTAGAATCCGAAGGAGTTTCAAAAATTAACCCACTCAATCAAACATTTGACCCTTTCACTTGCGAAGCAATTCTATATCAGGAAACAAAAAATGCAACTGAAGGGCAAGTAATTGAAGTTATAAGAACAGGATATATGATCAATGAAAAAATACTACGACCTGCCCAGGTAGTAGTTGCTCAAAATGAAACTAATAAAAATCAGGAGGAAAATAACAATGCCTAAAATTCTAGGAATCGACCTTGGTACAACTAATTCTTGTATGGCAATCATAGAAGCTGGAGACCAAAAAGTTTTAGAAAACAGTGAAGGAGCCAGAACCACCCCATCTGTAATAGGTTTAAACACAAAAACCGCAGAAAGATACGTGGGACTAACTGCAAAAAGACAATCCATCACCAACCCTGAAAATACAATATTTTCAGTTAAAAGATTGATGGGTAAAAAATTCCAAGAAAAAAGTGTACAAGACATATCTAAATCTGTTCCATTTGAAATTATCAAAAATTCAAATGGAGATGCTTATGTGAAAATGGGTGATAAAAATCATGCCCCTCCGGAAATATCAGCTATGATATTGCAAAAACTGAAACAAGATGCAGAAGCAAAAATTGGTGAAAGCATCACTCAAGCTGTAATCACTGTTCCTGCATATTTCAATGATAGCCAAAGAAATGCTACAAAAGATGCAGGGAAAATTGCCGGACTTGAAGTACTAAGAATAATCAATGAACCAACAGCAGCTTCTCTAGCTTATGGACTAGATAAAAAAACTGATGAAACTATAGCTGTATATGATTTGGGTGGAGGTACATTTGATATAACAATATTGCAAATTGGAGATGGTGTATTTGAAGTTAAATCTACCAATGGAGACACCAATTTAGGTGGAGATGATTTTGATGAAAAATTAATTGAATGGATTATAGAAGAATTTAAAAAAGATCAAGGAATAGATTTAACTAATGATCGAATGGCATTACAAAGATTGAGAGAAGCTGCAGAAAGAGCGAAAATTGAACTCTCAACTCTAACGCAAACTGAAATAAATCTTCCTTTCATTACTGCTGATTCATCTGGCCCAAAACATTTAATTATGAATCTTACGAGGTCAACATTTGAGCAATTAGTTGCAGAACTAATAGAAAAAACTCTATCCCCATGTAAAAAAGCTTTGAAAGATGCTGGAATTCCTGCTAGTAAAATAGACGAAGTTGTTTTAGTAGGCGGAATGACTAGAATGCCTGCAATACAGGAGAAAGTTCAAAAGCTATTCGCTAAAGAGGCTCATCAAGGAGTGAACCCAGATGAAGTCGTAGCAATAGGTGCTGCCATACAGGGTGGAATCCTTCAAGGTGACATCCAAGATCTCTTACTATTAGATGTAACCCCTCTAACATTGGGTATCGAAACATTGGGCGGCGTCACTACTTCATTAATACCTAGAAACACAACAATACCTACTGCAAAAACCGAAACATTTTCAACTGCTGCAGACAACCAAACTAGCGTTGAAGTTCACGTACTTCAAGGTGAACGTACTATGTCGACTGAAAACAAAACTATTGGACGTTTTATGCTAGACGGTATAGTTCCAGCAGCAAGAGGTGTGCCACAAATTGAAGTCACATTTGATATTGATGCTAATGGCATCTTAAATGTTTCCGCAAAAGATAAAGGAACCGGTAAAGAACAAAAAATTACCATCACGGCAAGCTCAGGAATTAGTGAAGATGAAATTGAGAAAATGGTAAACGAAGCTGAACAACACGCTGAAGATGACAAAGAAAAAAGAGAAGCAATAGAATTAAAAAATAACGCTGAAAATATAGCTTATTCTGCCGAAAAACTTATTGCAGATAATGCTGATAAAATTGAAGAATCAGACAAAACTCAACTAGAAGAAGATATAAAATCACTTAGGGATGTTTTAGCTGATGATAGTTCTGAGAATTCTCAAATTCAAGAAAAAATAGATGCACTACAAACATCTATGCAAAATATAGGTGGGAAAATTTACGCTGCTCAACAAGAAAATAGCGAAACACCAACTGACAGTGAGTCTGAAGAAAATTCTGAAAGTAAAAGTGATGATGATGATACAGTTGAAGGAGAGTTTAAAGAAGTATAAATGTTTCAACTTAATAAGTATCCAAGTTAATAATGGAAAATAATCAACAGTTTAATCGAGCCTTAGAACATTCTTTAATTGTTCGTTTCCCCAAACAACGTCTCGCGACTTTTGGGTCAACAAATATTAAATATTATGTTCTAACTCAACCTGTGTACCAAAGTCATGATTCCAAAGAAAAAGAAACTGTGATACGTACAGGAAGAGTAATAGCTGAAAAACCTAAAATAATCACCCCACATTATGCTATGAATCTTGAAGGATTTAGTAAAGATGCTTATGAATTTTTCAATCAAGTAATCACTGACGATGGAGGCAATAATCCAGGAATTTTATACTCTTATAAAAATGAAACTGGACAAACAGATATTGTACATGGCCTCCCCAACGAAGTTGCTGACAGAATCACCAACGATCTAAATAAAAAACAGGAAGAAATGTCAGTAGTAATTATTGGCCAAGACTCTTTGTGGGATATTAGTATATTAAAATTTATTTATGAATTTACTGCTTCCTCGATTTCAGATAATTTGAAACAGTTGCAATCAAAAGGATTACTTAATCCTGAACCTTCATATGGTGGCATACCAAAAGCTGTGGCTCAAAATATTGAAAATTTATTTTTCGAAGTAAAAAATGGTGCAGATCCAAACATACTAAAAAAAGAATTAGACAGATGGAACATATTTAATTACTATGAAGATCGGTTCTTAGATCTATTCTCAAAATAACAGAATCCTTACCGCATAATTATGTATATAACAAAACAAATATGTTACAATTTCACGATAAATTATAAGTTTGGTGATTAAATTAAATGAATAGACCACCTGAACCAGAAATAGACTTAAATAAATTACTTGGGTCAATTTTTGGTGGCAAAAAAGGTAATAAAAAAAGTAATCCCGGAAGATTGTTATTTATAGAAATTATCATTGTCTTAATAGCAGTTGCTTTATGGGGTGCAAGCGGTTTTTACCAGGTTCAACCTGGTCAACAAGCAGCATTGCAGTGGCTTGGAAAATTCGATTCAATTCAAGGAACTGGTCTTCATTGGTGGTATCCTGCCCCTATCGGTAAAAGAACTGTTGTTTCAGTTGAAGAAATTCGCAGACTTGAAATTGGCTTCAGAGATGACACTGAAGTACCTAGCGAATCTTTAATGATCACCGGAGATGAAAACATTGTTGACGCACAACTTTTAGTTCAATACGACATAGCATCTATCGAGAAATTTCTTTTTAAGACCGCTGACCCTAATGGTTTAGTATTAAAAAGTGCTGCAGAATCATCATTAAGACAAATAGTAGGACAGCGCAACATCGATGATGTCTTAACAACCGAAAAAGAAGCTGTTCAAGCTGATACAAAAGTAATGTTGCAAGGTTTAATGGATAAATACGAAACAGGTATACGAATTAGAGAAGTGAAGTTGCAAACCGTTAGACCGCCTAACCAAGTACAAGATGCATTTGATGATGTAGTCAGAGCTAGAGAAGACAAAGAAAAAATTATCAACTTAGCTCAGGCTTACGAAGCTGATGTCTTACCTAAAGCAAGAGGTACAGCAACAAAACTCATACGAGAAGCTGAAGCATATAAGCAACAACTGATCAATATTGCCACAGGTAAAGCTGATAAATTTTTATCTGTTTTAACTGAATACAAAAAAGCTCCAGATGTTACAAGAACCAGATTATATTTGGAAGCAGTTGAAGGTTTTCTTCCTGGTATAAATAAAATTTTAGTTAATGATAATACTAATCTAGTTTTGGTTAATAATAGTGATAGCACTAGTAAACAACTCATCCCCTTCTCTACTCCTCCTAAAGAAACTTCTGAAGAAACTTCTGGAGGTGAGTAAAACATTATGAGATTCATAACAATATTCTTTCCATTATTAATAATTTTATCCATAATTATTGCTGGCCAAGCATTATTCGTTGTAGATGAAACTGAAACTGCAATTGTTACTAGATTTGGAGATCCAATTAGACCTTCAATTACATCTCCAGGTTTGTATGCAAAAACACCATTTATAGACACGGTAACTAAATTTGATAAAAGAAATACTTTATTCGATGCCGCTCCTGATTCTTTGCTAACATCAGATAAAAAACGATTGATTATTGATGCTTATGCTATAGGTAAAATAGTTGATCCGCTACAATTTTTTAAAACAGTAAAAACTCCAAGAGGAGCTGTCACAGCTGCTACCGGAATTATAGCCTCTGATTTAAGAAGTGAAATTGCAAATGATCTACAAATCGACGTTATTAAATCAAATAGACAAAAAATTATGGAAGCAGTAACTATTGCTTCAGCTGAAAAAATAATTGACTTCGGAATACAAATCAGTGACATCAGGGTCAAAAGAGCTGATTTTCCTGATGAAACACTTAATGCAATATATGACAGAATGCGAGCTGAAAGAGCTAGAAAAGCAAATGAAGAACGTGCTGAAGGTGAAAAACGAAGTTTAGAAATTCGTGCTGAAGTAGACAAACAAGCTACCGTCATTGAATCTGAAGCGATCAAAAAATCAAATCAAATTATGGGTGAAGGTGATGCTGAAGCGATCAAAATTTACGCTGATGCTCTAGAGAAAGATCCAGAGTTTTTTGATTTTACAAAATCATTAGAAGTTTACACAAAAATCTTAAAAGACAATTCCACTATAATCCTATCTTTGGATAGCGATTTATTTAAATACATGACACAAGAATAAAAAGTTTCTAAATAACTTTTTAGTTGATTTTGGTTTAATTAATTAAAAATTTATTGCTTGATCAATTTTTATTTTGAGTTTTCATAATATAAACTCTATTCATGCATGACTTTAAAATAAATATTCAGATTCAAACCCGATACCAAAATAAAGAACTTAAAAATTTGTTGCGTCAAATAGCCTTAACGACCTTATCAAATTTCTTTCAAATTCAAAGAGATACCCTTTCAATAGATATCATCATTTCTAATGACACTCTCTTACATAATCTAAATCAAGAATTCATGGGAGAAGACTCACCAACAGACGTCTTAGCATTTCCAGCAAAATCCTCCAAATCAGATCCATCATACTCCGTAAATTCACAAATCCAACTTTTAAGCCCAGACAACAACCATATATACCTCGGAGAAGTGTATTTATCTTACCCTCAAGCAAAAAAACAGGCCAAACAACATCACCATAGCTTAGATCATGAGATCACAACTTTGATTGTACATGGTATTCTACACATACTGGGATTTGACCATACTAATATTAAAGAAAATTTTGAAATGGAACAGGCAACAAAATTTTTGTTGAATCAAATAATTAACAAAGGTTAAATACTTTAGCAATGCAAGAAGTTTTATATAGAAAATGGCGTCCAAAAAACCTTGACCAAGTTGTAGGTCAAGAACATATGGTTAAAACCTTAGAATATGCTATTGAACAAAATAGACTATCTCATGCATACCTATTTTGTGGACCAAGAGGGACTGGAAAAACTAGTACCGCAAGAATTCTAGCAAAATCAATTAACTGTAAAACACCTATTAACACACAGCCCTGTGACACATGTGCAACATGTATTTCTTTTAACAAATCAGATACTTTAGACCTTATTGAAATAGATGCTGCTAGCAACAGGGGAATTGAAGATATCAGAAATATAAAAGAAAAAATATACATTCTTCCTACACAGGGAAAATTCAAAATTTACATTATCGATGAAGCTCATATGCTAACTGATCCCGCATTTAATGCACTCCTTAAAACTTTAGAGGAACCGCCTGAGCATGTTATATTCATTTTGGCAACAACAGAATCTCATAAATTACCTCTAACAATAATCTCAAGATGCCAAAGATTTGATTTTAAAAGAATTTCAATGGAAATCATGATTACTAAACTAAACCAGCTATGTGCATCTGAAAATGTTACTGTGTCAAATGAAGCCCTCCAGCTAATTTCTAGGAAAGCTTCAGGTAGCTTAAGGGATGCTGAAAATATATTAGAACAAGCAATAATTTCATATGGAAATTCAATTTCTGAAACCCAAATTTCATCATTTTTAGAACTCAATACTAATAATTCTGAAATAGACCTAATTACAAATTTAATAACTAAACCTATCGCTGAAGGATTAAAAATTATTATCAATTTCTCAGATTCAGGCGGTAATATTAAACAATTTAACTCGCAAATAGTTGATGTTTTAAGAGCAGTAACTTTGGTAAAAGCTGGGGTAAATATCTCATCACAAGGTTATAGCGAAGAAATACAAAAACAAATTTCAAAGTTATCTAATTTATCTACCTTAGAATCTTTGAGTAAAATTACAAAAATTTTCTCAGAACCTCTATTACATACTAATGAAACAACTTCTCTAAACCTAGAACTAGCATTTATTCAAAGCCATACTTTAATAAATCAAAATTCAAGTCCTTTAAAAATTCCATCTCACCTCCAAAAAAGCAATGAAAATCCTCAAAACTCAATGCCAGCAAAAAATACTCCTCAAAAAAATCACACTACTAATCAACCTACTGTGATCCAGACAAATGAAAATCCTCAAAACTCAATACCAACAGAAAATACTCCTCAAAAAAATCACACTACTAATCAACCTACTGTGATCCAGACAAATGAAAATCCTCAAAACTCAATACCAACAGAAAATTGGAAAACAATTCTTTCAAAATTACGCAAAAAAGGTTCTAGATTCGACTTATCGGCCTTATTGAGATCAACTACTGAGAGGAAAGTCGAAAATGATCAAATCACACTAACTTATTCACATATATCTCACCTAGAAAGAATGATCACAGAACTAGAACATATAGACACTAAAAAAATTTTTGAAAACACATTTTCTCAAGTTTTGGGGAAAGAATTTAAAATTATTCATATAACAAATGACCAAGTTAATAAAAATAATAATCGCCAATTACAAAGTCCTCTAGTAAAAGCTGCCATGGCTAAGGGAGCTCAAATTTTGGATACAAAGGAAGTAACAAATGAATAGAAAAATGCTAAGACAAGCTCAAAAACAAAGTGAAAAATTCCAAAAAGATATGGCAAAGATGCAACAAAAACTAGATAGTGAAAAGATTGAAACTAGTGTTGGGGGTGGTGTAGTAAAAGCAACTGTCAACGGGAATATGAAACTTACTTCTTTATCTATTGATCCTGAAGTAGTTGATCCAAATGATGTCGAAATGTTACAGGATTTAATAGTAAGTGCAATAAACGATGGTATTGAACAAATCCAAGAAATTTCAAACAAAAAAATGTCCTCAATCACATCTGGATTAAATATTCCAGGATTAAACATTTAGATACAAATTAATATGGCAAATCATCAGTCCACATCAAAATCAATTACAAATTTAATTGAACAATTCAGTAAATTACCTGGAATAGGACCTAAGTCTGCACAAAGATTAACATACTATATGGTTAAAGCATCTAAGGAACAAGCTTTTGATTTATCACACGCTATTTCTGAATTAAAAGAAAAAATTTTATCATGCTCAGAATGTTTTAACATCACAGAGCAATCTCCCTGTGAAATTTGCTCTTCCTCTTCTCGGGATACTTCTATTATCTGTGTAGTTGAACAACCAATAGATGTAATACATATAGAACGCACAGGTGTTTTTAATGGTCTTTATCATGTTTTAAATGGTGTGATTTCTCCAATAAATGGAATTGGGCCCGAAAATTTAAAAATCACTGAATTCTTTCAAAGAATTTTTTCATTACAAATTAAAGAAGTGATCTTGGCAACTAATCCTAGTATGGAAGGTGAAGTAACGTCTATGTACATTAATAACTTTCTTTCTGAAAAAAAAATCAAAACTAGTGTCCTAGCTAGAGGATTGCCAATAGGTAGTGACCTTGAATACACAGATGATTTAACTTTAGTAAAAGCTTTAGAAGGCAGAAAACTCTTGGATTAATTGAATAAAAATATGTCTAAAAATATCCAAAAAACTGAAGGAATAGTTACAAAACATATTCCAATTGGAGAGGCAGACAGAATTGTCACATTAATCTCTCCTTCCATAGGTAAAATTCGAGCGGTAGCTAGAGGTTCAAGAAAACCTAAAAGTAAAATGGGTGGCCACTTAATACCCATTACACGTGTAAAGATTTCAGTTGCTAACACAAAAACTATAGATCAAATAACTGAAGTAGAAACTATTGAAAGTTTTCGAAAAATCAAAGAGGATTTATATTTATTATCTAAAGCCTCCTACATGACAGAATTAGCAGAAAATTTTGTACAAGAACATAGTGAATCTAAACAAATATTTAACCTTTTATTACAATGTATCACTCTATTACAAATAGCCCCAGATATTGAAATATTAGTAAAGTTTTTTGAAATAAAATTAATGTCCCAAACAGGATTTAAACCTGAAATGATTATTTGTTCAGAATGCGGGACTAAATTGGTACCTGGAAGCTATAAATTTAGTTTTGAATCTGGTGGACTTTTATGCCATCAATGTGCTGGAAAAATTCATTCTTTCACAGAAAAACTATCTACAAATTCAATCAAATTGATCAGATTCATTCAAAATGAAAATTTTGAAAAAATTGCAAAACTAAATTCCACAAAAAATTTGCTTGAAGAAATTGAAAGAGTAATCTCTGGATATATGAGATCAATTCTTGATAAAGAACTTAAAACCAAACCATTTTTAGACTTAATTGCTAAACAAACAAAAAACTCCATTACTAGCAAAAACACCCTGTGAAATCCATGTTTATCGAAAATTTAAATACTACATCTTTAAACTCTATAAATAATGGGGACATCGGTATCCCAAAATTTATCAGACATACTGCAATAGTAAATAACCCTGAAAATTTAAAAAAATACGAGAAAATAATTGAAGATTTTTGCAGATCTTCTTTTTCAAAAACAGAAACCCAAAATATTCATGTCAAAGATGAGTCTACCTATATAACAAAATTACTAAAATGGGATACTGGTGAAGGTGCTTTAATAACTATATCAATTGACAAAATCAATCTGACAGAAAAATTTGATGTACTTATTATTGGAGATAAGGGTAGTATCTATCACTCTACTTAAAATAAACGGTACATCCAAGGAAATATATATGAATAAATATGGAGTTTTGCTAATTGGAGGAAGACGTACTCATCAAGAGATGTACGCAAAAGTATTTAATAAACATCCTCTAACATCAATAGTGGGAATTGCAGATCCCATCGAAACTAGTTCATTTAGAAAAAAGCTTTCAAAAAAGCTAGCTAATGAATATCAAGTCCCTTATTTTGATAATTTAAATTCAGCACTTGAAAATCAAAATGTTCAAATTGTCTCTTCTGCACCAGAAGTTGAAAAAAGAGGTGAAGTCGCTCTCAAATGTATTGAGGCAGGAAAACATCTGTATCTTGACAAACCTCTATGCGGAGACATTGAAGAAGCAAAAAATATTGTGATTGCTGCAAAAAAACACTCTGTTAAAACACAAATGTTCAGTATGGTTCATTTACCCTGGGTAAAAAAAGCAAAGCAAGAAATAACAAAAAACTCATTAGGAAAATTAAAAGCTTTACATATAGAAAATATTTTCTCTAAAGGCAAAGCTGGAACTGTTCCCAAACATAGGATTAGAAAAGAAAAAACCACATTTGAAAAATGGACATTTACAGAAGCTAAACGAGAAATGTTTGATATAGGTGTTTACCCAATCACCTTAGCTAACTGGCTAACAAAAGATTCAGCAAAATCGGTAATCGGGATCACTGGAAATTATATATTCAAGGAACACTCTGACGTAGACGTAGAGGACTTTGGAAGTATTCTGATCAAATTTAAATCTGGAGTAAATGCTTCAATAATTGGAGGAAGATTTGGATGGACTAGCCATCCCTCATCAGGCCCTCAAAAAATAATTTTAATTGGTGAAAATTCAACAAAAATTTTAGACTCAAACAATCCTAGGATAGAAATTTATAACAATCAAAAACCTTTTAACCCACCTCCATACAATCCATTAGATCCTATGGGTATGTGGAAAGAAACATCCAAGAAATTTTTTGTTGAACCCAAAAAAACTTGGATCCCTATAGATGGCGCACAAGAAATAGCAGAACTTGATATTAACGCATTTATCGATTGTATTGAAAAAAACAAATTGCCTGAAATAGATGCCCAAATGGGATATGAAACTTTAAAATCAATAATTGCAGGATATATTTCTGCATCTAAGAATCAAGAAATTTATCTCTCAAATCTTACAGACATTTTAAAAATTTGACATTAATTTCCAATTAAAAATATATTGTTACGATTTTGGCCTCGAAATTCATCCATATCAATTTTCACACCATTTATTAGATCTTCTACCCATGAATCTAAAACAAAATCTGGTATAGATCCTACCCATTTTGCCTCAACAATTCCTTCACGATTTACAAAAAACGTAGTAGGCATACCAATCACACCATATTCAATAGTTATTATTCCATCAGCATCAAATCCATTCATATAATCAATGCCATTAGAAGCAATAAAAGCTTTTGCAGATTTTGATGAATCTTGAATGTTAATACCTATAAATTGTATAGACTCATTTCTATTAGAGTCCCAAACTGATTGCAATATACTAGCTTCTTCAATGCAAGGAACACACCATGATGCCCAAAAATTTATCACCATTGGTTGATCTACCATCGCTGAAAAAGAAATTTGATTACCATCAAAAAGATTCAAAGAAAAATCTGGAGCTGGTTTACCTATTCTTGTTGAACCACTTAATTCAGTCATGTGAGTTCTATTAGATATTCCCCATCCTAATAAAAATACAAACAAAACAATAAAACAAAAATATAAAATAAATAACATTTTTGTCTTTAAATTATGTCCAAAAAAACTTTTAATTATCTCCAATTAATTTGCCTTAAAAGATGTAATTTTTGGAGAAATCTGTCTTTCTATTTCAGTTACCCCTACCATTGCTGCAGTAATAATTATCCTATGATCATACTTTAATCTTGGGTAGCAAGTTACTAAAAATATATCTCTTTTCCCAGAGTCTTTTATAAATAATTCATCTTGATAAACAACATCGGATTTGTAAACCTCGTATAAATAAGTTCGATTAATATCTTGTATATAAATTAGAACCGATCTATCTTCTTTCACAAGTCTTGGGATTTCAGGCAAACGTCTAAAGACGTTTCCCTCACCTCTAATTGGGCTCTCTAAATGTCCAAAATACCAACCAGAACCTTCTTCAGATGGCTTTGCAGTAGAAGGTATATGACCAACTACGTTCTTCGGAGTTTCCCACGAACTGCTATTAGCAGTAATCTCCACTCCTAAATCTTCAACGACCGAATCAATTCCTAAAATAGGGATAACAATTCTTATTGGAGATTCAGGCGGAAAATTATTAGAATCCAATATAGAAATTGGATAAAAATTCTTCGTCATGAATTTAGCATTGGTTAAATCTGAATTAGACAACTTACCCTCTATTTGCGGCAAAACTTTAAATTCAGTTCCAGGAGGATTTCCACCTACTTTGGGAGCTATCCTGACATTAATTTTAATATTAGGTTGATTAGATTGTGTTTCTTGATTATTTTTACTTGTTCCAGTTTTTATAAAATTATTATTTGAATTTCTATTAGTGCTAAAAGTATCGGCTTGTTGGTTTTGTTTTATATCATCTACGGTAGAAGAACTAATATTTTCATCATTAGATATAAATGATGGAAAAGAATTAACAATCTTGCTTAAGTTTATTTCCCCAAAATTTTTTTCTTCTGGTGTATCTATTCGTAAAGATTCTTCTTTGGTTAATTCAGACGGTCTTTGTTTAACAATTTTTAGTTCATCAATATTGGTAACTTTAAATTGTGTCCAAACAAAAAATGAAGCCCAAATTACAAATAACAAACATCCAAAAAGTATTAAAAAAACACCAAATTTTACAGACATAAAATTCTTAATAATTATTTACAACCTTCTCTAAATATAATTCTATTGTATCTTATCAAAATTTAACTCATAAGATTTACATGCAATTTGGACCATTCTTTCAAGCTCAAAGTTTGCGGCCGGCGTGAAGGATCTATCTCACATTTCTCAAGGTATTTTTCAGCATTTTGAGGTGTAATATTTAATCCTTTACTCAATGAATTACGCAACTGTTTCCTAGGTGCAGAAAATCCACCTCTTACGACTTCGAAAAAATGTTTCTCTGATAAAATTTCAACTTCAAATTTCTGATAAATCTGAATGTTTACTACAGCTGAACTAACTTTAGGTTTTGGTTTAAATGACGAAGGGCTAACCTTTTTCACAATTTTTGGATTTCCATATAATTGTATCGCAACGGATAACATTCCCATCTGTCCAGGTGATGCTATCATCTGATTCGCTACTTCAAGTTGAACCATAACTGTTAAAGAAGAAGGTTTATGTTCAATTTCCAAAAATTGTCTAATAATCCTTGATGCAGCATAATACGGTAAATTCGCAACAACTTTATATTTAGTATCCTCGGAGATCAAATCATTTAAATCCATATATCTAACGTCACCAGATACAATTTTTAAATTTGTTGACGTAGAATACAACTGTTGAAGAACTTCAACTAGTCGATCATCAATTTCTACAGCTATCACTTCCCCACAATTTTTAATTAATTCCTTGGTTAAAAATCCTTTCCCAGGCCCAACCTCCAAAACCAAATCATGTGACTTTAATTGAGCTGCCTTAATTATAGAATCTCTAATTTTTGTGTCAAATAAAAAGTGTTGCCCGAGAGATTTCTTAGAAGGTATACGCAAGATATTAACCTACATTTCATTTGAATATTATAGTGGCCGTGCACCTTTTAATCGATTCATTAACAAATATATACTCAACTAATACAACTCAATCCAAGTTAATCTGCAGCACCCAAATAAAACACTTACCGCTGCTTTCTTCCGAACCTGACGGGATTAGATGTCAATCTGTCGCACAGGACCCAAACTATCAACATTGTAATCAACCAAATATAATTATCTGCTAAAGAACCTCAAAAAAGGAATTCAGTCTCGCTATAGCGGATTGCGAGTTCAAGGCACCGCTAACTCCTCACATAGCACGACCAAGAATAATATTAATTTAGATACAAGCAGCATGTCAACGAAACAAATTACTATACCTAAAAAATCCTATAATTAAATTATAATTTGCAATATTCTATTTAAAAATACAGTAAGGAATTAATATACTTTACAATGAACTCCCTTAAAAATAAGAAAATCTTAGTTGTAATTAAAGAATTCTTAGACCTAAATTGCCATTTAATTGCTAGTTCGATATCTTTTTACACTCTATTTGCTATATTCCCATTAATTTTGTTGGCAACTTCAATTTTGGGATTTATTTTAGGTACTAAAGATACTTCTGAGTTGGCAGATTTTTCAGTAAATTTAGCTAAATTCTTACCCGTATCCAAGGATTTTATTAGTGATACAATCTACGGAATTTCTATAGATCGACCTTTGTCTGGAACGTTTGGTGTTGTTGCTTTAGCTTGGGCATCCACTTCCGTATTTGCAACTATAAGAAAAGGTATTAACATTACTTGGGGAATCAACAAAACGCGAAATATTATTCAGGAAAAACTTATAGATTTCATGCTAGTAGTGATTGTTAGTATACTACTGATTTTTGGATTATTAAGTGGCCCAATCTTGTCAATTGCTATAGAACTAATTAGATATTTTTTACCTGATTCAGAAGTATTTACTCAACTTTTTTGGAATATATCTTCTAAAGTTATCTTCCCAACGATGTCATTTTTAACAATTTTATTCTTGTATACTTATATACCTTATACAAAAATTAATATTAAAGAAATAATTCCATTTGCATTGTTAACTGCATTCGTTTTTAATTTAGGAAATTTTGCATTCATAGAATACCTAAAAATTTCGACGCATTATAACCTTGTATATGGATCAATTGCTGGAATTTTAGCATTACTTACCTGGGTATATATTTCCAGCTTAATTTTACTATTCGGATCATTTTTATCATCTAAATATATTCAAAATAAATCTAGCGATAATCAAAATATTAATCTACAATAAATAACTGTTAACAAATCACTCCTAAAATATACACATGATATTTGGCAAGAAATATTTACTAAAATTTTCAATATTATTCATATTGTTTTTTTCAAGTTGTACCAATATTGATTTAAATCCTAAGAGCAAGATTGGATTAGAACCTGAAAATTCCACTCAAGAACTCCCTACGCAAATTAATTCCGTTTCCAAAGCAGTAGAAAAAGTCACACCATGGGTAGCTTCTATTACTACAGAATCTAGTCAAATTAGCAAATTTTATACTGTCAGAGGCGAAGGTGCAGGTACAGGAGTTGTTACTAAATCTAATGGATATATACTTACAAATGCACATGTTATTGAAAACGCTAAACAAATTAATGTACATTTACCAAATCAGCCAACTTATAAAGCAAAAATTGTTGGAATTGATAGAATTTCAGACCTAGCAGTTCTAAAAATTAATGCTAAAAACCTTGAATTTGCTTCATTTGCAAATTCTGATAAATTAAAAGTCGGACAATGGGTCTTAACTGTTGGAAATGCTTTAGCATTGAAAGGTGGCCCCACTGTAACAATTGGAATCATCAGTGGACTAAAACGAACAATCACGACTTCAATTGGACAGTTTCATGGTTTAATTCAAACAGATGCTGCAATTAACGAAGGAAATAGTGGTGGCCCTTTAATTAATCTAAATGGAGAAGTTGTAGGAATAAATCAAGCAACTGTACGTGGTGCACAAGGTATAGGATTTGCTATTGAGTCTAATGTTGCAAACAAAATACTTGAAAGTCTAATTGAAACAGGAAAAGTAATTAGACCATTTTTTGGTATTTCAGGGCAAGATTTTACCAAAGCAATAGCTAATGAATTAGGAATTAAGCACTACGAAGGTATTATTGTTACAACTACTACTTCTAATGGTCCTGCAAGTAAATCTGGGATTAAACCTGGAGATATAATTACTAAATTAAACGACATTCAGACTCCTGACATGAATAAATTCCTTGATGCATTATGGAAACTTTCTCCCGGGGACAAAATCAGTGTAGAATTCTATAGAAATCAAACCAAAAACATCGTTACTTTAACTCTTATCGAAAGACCTTAATTGATATTAATCTAAAGGAGTTAAACCTATCACAATTTCTTCACCATTCAATCTCAGTTCTTCGGTTACAGATGATTGAATTTCTTGAACTTTCAAAATTGTTTTAGCAAGAGTTTCTTTAGATATTAAATCTCCAAAACTTTCAAGAACACTATCAAATTTTTCTCCAGAAATATATTCGATTTTTATGTTCTGAGAAATTTCAAATCCTGAATTCTTACGAATATTTTGAATCGCATGAATCAATTCTCTTGCTAAACCTTCAAGGCGTAATTCATCAGTCAAATTAATATCAACTCCTACAAAATAACCTCCATCTACACCAACAGAAAATCCATCCTGATCAGAAGAAACAATTTCTACATCTTCTTTAGAAATCAAATTTCCCTGAATTTCATATGAATCTTCAATATTTAACTTAGACAAAATATCCTCTGGATCGGATTGTTCGATAAGACTTTTAATTTCGTTAGCTTTTTTACCAAATTTAGGACCAAGAATTTGCATATTTGCTTTAATCTCTAATGCCAAAAGATCTTCTTTTTTTTGTGTAACCAATATATCTCTAACATTCAATTCCTCGAGCATTTGAGGCTTTACACTTGAAAAAAGATCCACGTCTTCTTGAGACTCTAAATAAACTACAACTTTAGAAATAGGCTGCCTAACTTTAATTCCTGCTTTGCTTCTAGCTGATCTACCAATACTTGACAATTTCATAGCTAAAGACGTCTTTTTAGAAAGCTGATTATCTATTTTAGAATTATCGGCTATAGGATAATCTTCTAGATGTACACTTAATTTACCTCTAGAACTACCTACCAAATTTCTATAAATTGATTCACTCAAAAATGGCATAAATGGAGCAGTTAATTTAGATATCACAACTAAACACTCATATAAAGTTGAATAAGCAGCTATTTTATCCTCATCTGTACCGCTTTTCCAAAATCGTCTTCTATTTCGTCGAACATACCAGTTGGATAAATAATATACAAACTGTTCTACATTTCTAGAAGCTCGTTCGGGCTGATACTTTTCTAATGAATCAGTAACATCTCCAATCAATATGTTCAATTCAGACAAAATCCATCTATCTAACTCCGAAAGATTATTTTTGTCTGATTTGGTTGCTGGATCATATTCATCAATATTGGCATATGTTACAAAAAAAGAATAAACATTCCATAAAGGAATTATCAACATTCTTCTAACCTCATCAGCAATATTAGGGCCAAACATTAAATTGTTGGCTGGATTATGTCTTGAATAAAGCCACCTCATCGAATCTACTCCCATTTCTTCAGCGGCCTCATGAAACCAAATTGCATTTCCTTTACTTTTATGCATTTCTTCGCCTTTTTCATCTCTCATCAAGGCATAAGAAAAAATATTTTTAAAAGGTGGAGAATTTTCTAATACAGTGCTCATACATAATAAGGAGTAGAACCAATTACGAAATTGTCCAGGAAAACTTTCTGAAATCCAATCTGCAGGAAACCAATCTTCCCAATATTTCTTATCATTGCGATAATTTAGTGTAGAAAAAGGAACTATCCCTGCATCTAACCATGGGTTGCCCACATCTTTAATACGATCAATATTTTTCCCGCAATTCGAGCATTCAATTTTTATTGAATCAATCCAAGGTCTATGTGGAGAATTACCATCAAATGATTCCCAACCTTGAACAGCCCTACCTTGTAATTCTTTTTCACTTCCTACAACGTCAAAATTACCACAATCAAAACACTTAAAAATAGGTAAAGCCAACCCCCAATATCGCTTTTTAGAGATCATCCAATCATCCATGTTCTTCAACCAATCAAGCTCTCTATCTAATCCAAATTCTGGAAACCAATTGATCTTCTTAGTAACATCTGCAATCATACCTCTAAGTTCATCCATAGATATAAACCATTCATCAACTAATCTAAATACAAGTTCAGTATCACATCTCCAGCAAACAGGATATCTATGAGTATAATCTTCTACTCTGTAAAAAATTCCTTTATTTTTTAAATCTTCATAAATTTCATCATTAACATCACTAACATTTTTCCCAGAAAGCCATCCAAATCCTTCAATAAAAGTTCCAAATTCATCTAAAGGTGCAATCACATCCAGACCTTCTTTTTTACTAATTAAAAAGTCTTCTTGACCAGCTCCCGGAGCGGTATGAACAATCCCTGTACCTTCTGACTCATTTACATTTTCATTACAAACAACCTTATGAATCACATCTTTTTGAATTGGCAACTCATCAAATGGCCCTTTATATTTCAATCCCTCTAATTCTTTACCTTCAATTAATTCTAATACTTGATGATCTTCAAGTATCACATTTAAACGACTATTTAATACATAAATGATTCCACCCGATGACAATTGAACTTTGGCATATTTCAAATCAGGATGTAAATAAACACCTGTATTACTTGAAAGAGTCCAGGGAGTTGTAGTCCAGATAAGAAGCGATTCATTTTCCCTGTCATTCAATTCAAGTTTTACAAAAAGACCCGGATGGACAACTTCCTTGTAACCTTCAGTAACTATTTCATGTTGAGATAATCCTGTTCCACATCTTGGACACCACGGCATCACGTCTGTCCCTTCATACAACCAACCCTTTTCATCACAAATCTTCAAAAACTTCCAAATAGTATAATTATTTTCATCAGACAACGTATGATATGAATTATCCCAGTCCATCCAATAACCTAATCTTTTAGATTGTTCTGTTTGAATTTCAGAAAACTTTTTCACTCTGGCTTTACATAATTCTACAAATTTATCTATCCCAAATGTTTCAATCTCACGCTTAGAATTCAAACCCAATTCTTTTTCAACTTCAACTTCAATCCATAAACCTTGCCCATCAAAACCATTCTGATATCTTTGTTTAAAACCTTGCATCGTTTTAAACCTTTGCCAAAGATCTTTATAAGTTCTTCCCCAAGCATGATGAACACCCATAGGATTATTCGCGGTTATTGGACCATCAATGAATGAAAACTTCTTATTAGATTTTGAATTTCTATCCAAATACATTTGAACAATATTATTTTCTTCCCACCAAGAAAAAATTTCTCGTTCCATTGAAGGAAAATCAATTTTCGAATTTACAGACTCAAACATAAAAAATATCCTTAACTAACATTGTTATCACAAATTATAAAATCTTGAAATATTTAATGCATTAGGTTAAATCCAAAGTTCTTTTTAAATTACTTGAATAAACCTAATACTAAAAAACTGGCTAAAAATAATATCTAAGATTCTCTTTGATTGAATTAGACAGCACTAAAAACGAAACATTTAAATAAAAAATGTTAATAACAAAAAATTAAATAGAACTTACAATTTTATTCTCAATTAATCTTTTTGGACAGACAAACATGTTGTAGTTCTATCAACACCATCAATAGGATGTATCATAGAAGGCACCAAATCACCTATAGAATTAACATCATTAGCTCTGGCAATAGCTATAATATCATAAGGACCTAAAACAGAATCTACTGCTTCGATAGAATCTATCTCACTTAGCCTAGATAGTACCTCTCTGGATTTTCCGACCTTTGTAGTTATTAAAATAAAAGCCTTAACTGACAATTGATTCCTCCTAGAAAAATTTACAACTCAAAATTCTCTATATCTTTCATAGATCCACCCCATTCTATGTCGGCTGTGTTTCCATGTCAAACGAATTTGAATTTCCAAAAATTATTTCAATCAAAGATGAAACAGATTAGCGAGGTATAACTGAATAAATTTTTACTTCTTTATTTTCATAAATAATCTTGAGATTTAATTCAGAGATATTATTAAACTTTTTTATACCTTGAACAGGATATTTATTCTTCTCCAATTCTCCAATATATATATAATCAACTTTATATGAGTTAATTAGATTTTTTGCAAGCTGAATGTTCGTAGTACTATATATGGTGTCAACAATTGATTTTCTCTCTGCTACTTCAGTTTTATTACCCCATCTCTGTTGCTCTTGATGCCAATACCAACCCAATAATGTTGGAAGACCTGTGTAAATTGAAACTCTACCACCCCAAGTATATAAAGGAAATTGCCCTTCCAACATTACAGGTGAACCAGAAATTTCATCACGAATCCAATTAATTGCATCATAATCATATTTCAAATTAATCGGGCCATATGGGCTTTGATAGATCGATGTTTTCATAAATTCTGTTCCATCCAAAGTTATCGGTAATTGATCAAATCGTGTGTTAATTCTTTTACCAGTTCCAAAAATCGGATAAATCATTACACATAACAATAAAAAGCAAAAAGAAATTCTCCAAAAAACATCAACTTTGAATTTAAAAATGTTATTTGAATTAATCAATACCCAAGCAAAAAAACCAGAAACTATAGATAATAATGTCCAAATTTGCAAATAAAATTTAAATACTGAATTCATCCTCTGAACATCCCCGGACACCCTAAATATTTCTAACCCTATTGCAAGAAAAATGCCAACAATTACCAATGTAGTTACGAAAAACATCACCGGGTCTTGAAATAAACTTTTGGAAATAAATTTTGTTGAAACAAAAAAGATAAAAATAGAAATTAAAAATAAAACCACAGAAGTTAAACCTATCAATGAATAGATAAAGTAAAAAATCATAAGAACAAACATTAAAATAAACGTATATATAAATAAATTCTTTTTAAAATTTGACTTAAAACTAGTCTTAGTAAAATCAAATTTACTGCAGTTTTGTAATCCTATATATAAATAAAAACTAAGTATTAAAAATATGAAGATACCAAAAATGTAAATAAATTGAGTAATATCAGTCTGGTTGGTGGTTTTTTCTATTGAAGAAAAAGATGAATGATAATTGATATGATATGGTAAAAATAAAATATACCCAACAAAAAACACAAAAGTTGATTTTTTTATACCAATAAAAATTGCATCAATATTGAAAAATTTATACTTGAAAATCGATATCCAAAAAATTGATACTATCGAAATTAAAAGAAATATTGGATAATCCCAAGTATTTATTACTCTCAATGCACCAAGAGAAACACCTAGAATAAATAACTTCAATAATTCATTTATATCATACTTATAATTAAGTATTCTTACTTTTTTTCCAAATTCGTCATAAGAAAATAGTAAGGAAACACAAAGCCCCAAAGACAATATCGTATATGGAATAGAAATCAAATGGGCATGTAAATCTGCAAATAAAAATGTGAAAAATGGAAATTCTGTAATTTCTATACCGGGCTGCATCATTCTACTACTACGCCAAAAATCAAAATTCCAAATAGAAAAATCACGATTTGAAATCATATTCGTTAAATTTTCAAATAATTGTAATCCACCATCTAGGTTACCAAAAACAGACAATAACAAAGCAGCAAAAATACCTGCAAAAATTGGTGACCCTCTAACATTTTGAAAAAAAGTTCTTGATTTATTAGCAAAAATCATTTTTCTAAAATTTGGCAACTGTGAACTTTTAACAGCCAAATTGAATACTATAGAAAAACTCCCAGAAAATGTGAAAGCAAAAAATGTAGCTATTGCTAAATTAAAGGCAATTTCCGGTAAAATTCCAGTCGCATGAATTATTACCGCAACCATAAATTGTCCAAAATAATAATAGTTTAAATATCCTCCTGAAAACCAAGGATCGTAAGGAGGCATAGTCGATGATTTCATCACTGCTGTTAAATAGGCTAAGTCCATTGGTTTTTCTCCACCTAAATTCGGATGCCATAAATCCGGATTCAACATCCTAATCAAAACAAAGATTAAAAATGTAGATAAAAACAATAGTTCCATACGTAAAAACATTTTCCAATTCAATTTGATATAACTCATGAAATTCTGTTTATTGAATAAAAATATTAAAATCGACGTTAGTGACATTAGAGACAAAACAATAAAAACCAAATCCCTTGAAAAATCTATGATTTTTAAACTCAACAAAATCCATATCAAATAACTTAAAATTAGCAACCCAACGATTTTGGAAAATAAAAACCCCTTATCTTTAAATGATGAAAAAATCAGAACAGTAAAAGGTAAAGAAATCAAACCCAAAAATTGTATAAAAACAAGCCAAACAAGTACTGGTAAATCTCGGAAAACACTCCTCTCATCTACTATAGATTTCCAAGAACCTCCTTTTGTTTGAATTAAGCGATCATTTTCAGACAAAATACCCTTCGAAGATTGTGTATCTCTTTCAGAAAATTTTTCTGATTCTTGAGTAATGATTTTTTGTATTTGATTAGCGCTGTATCTTGAACTATTTTTAAACAATAAATTGACAGGATGATCATAAACAGTAAAACTTTCATCAGCTTTTCCAAAATTCATATAATTTGATGGGAAAAACTTACTTAATTTTTCAGGTGGATCAAGGTTAGAAGAAAAAAATGTTTCATTAACAATCGTCAAATGATCCCCTATTGATGGAAATGTGGATTCTGAATGTACCAATTCATATCCTAATTCTCCAGAAAACAAAGTACGATAATATGCAGATGTGTCAGGATATCTTTCAGGTAAATTAGAAATAGTTGCGTATAATCTGTGACTATAAATATATATGTAATCTGCTTCTGCCAATCTAGAAGAAATTTCCGCTTTTTTTAATGGATTTTCAGGTTGGTATAAATTAAGAGTTTTTAATTTATATTTACCCATATTAGGTAAATATTCATCCCAAAGTTCATTTAACAACAATGAACCTTCTGGTACGTTTTCTTGAACCCAATTAGACATTCGGACTGCTGGATGTTTTTGAGAATAAATCGATGAAAATGAAATTAAATATATTACACCAAACAAAAACCCCAACAACATCAATCCCAAGAATGAATATTTCAATTGAACACTTCTAATTTTAACGTTCTCCCAAATCAATACCAGGGTCCGTGAAGAACACAAAAACAAAACAGGAACAATGGGTAATAAATATCGTAAAAATTTAACTTCAAATGAACCTACGATTAAAAAATAAGGTAAAATCCATGCAAGTAACAAAACATCTTCTCTAGCTTTTTGTTTTCGAATTGTAAAATTAAAAAATAAAACAAAAAATAATATCAAAAGAGCAAAAAATATACCCAACAAACTAGCGCTATAAACAATTATTCCGGCAGGAATGATTATTGCAAATAATGTGAAATAAATAAGAGAATTTAAATTAATACCTCGAACAAAATTTCCAATAAATCCAAAAATTGCAAGCAAACCGAAAGGAACACCCAAACCCCAAATGACCAAATGATGCAACTGATAATAGTATGGCAAAGTTCCAATATATTGCCTAGTATACGGATAATCCAATAAACGTCTAACCATCATTGATTGTTCTGAAACATCAGAAATAAACTTAGAATAATCCAATAACATGTATGGCTGACAAATAAAAAACATCAAAATTGATGTCAAAAGAGATAACAACAAACATCCGAATGCATATTTGAGTTTATACAAAAAATCTGAAGCACTTGAATCCAAAAATTTCAATGGATTGGTAACAAAAATCACGTATGACATCAAAATTGTGAAATAAATCGGAAATATACTAACCTTTGTTGCAAGACCGATACCAGTTAATACACCTACAATTATCGAATATTTTATATTGCAAGATTTGGAAATTTGATATACGTAAAATAAAATTGCGATAACGAAAAAAGTTAACAAAGTATCAACTGCATAAAAATGACTTAACTGGACATGTAAAACGCAAAATCCAACCAAAAATGCAGATAAAATAGCCTCTCTTTTACCAAACATCTGTTTCCCAATCAGATATACAAAACATATTGTTCCCATATCAGCAACAACTGAAATTAATCTTCCCAACAAACGTAAATCTGTTAATTTTTCCCCACTTAGAAAAGATGTAATCTCTTGAAAAAACTTCAGTAAATATAAAGGAAAACTTCCATATGCAAACCATTTGGGATTCCAAGAATTATTTTCTGCATCAAAAAATGAATACCCTACAGTTGATCCCAATTGTGAAACTTTGGTTAAGATTGCTCGTTCATCAGGATGAGGGGTGTAATTATATCCAACATCCCAATCTAAGCCATTCAATCTAAAAATAGCTGATAAAATTAAAATAGACAATATAGGCAGATAGTTTGAAAAAAATAAACTAAATCTTGTAAAAAACTTTGAATAATTCATTGAGCAATAATACCAAATATTACGGAATTACTTAAACCTATAGTCCATGAAAAGCTATTTCTAAACCAATTGGTATGAATAAATTCAACTTTCCAACTTCCCAGTGATTAAATATATAACTCTCTCACTAACATTAGTTGCTCGATCGGCAACCCTTTCAAGATCATGAGCTACCCAAAGCAAATAAGTAGCTCTTTTAATTAAATCAACATCTGTAGTCATCAAGCCAAGCAATTCTTGAAAAACCCTCTGATACAACTGATCTACCTGGTCATCTTGTTTCAAAACATTTCGAGCTGCAATTAAATCACGATTCACTAAAGCATCCAGACTCTTCCTTAACATATCTCTAGATATCTCAGACATTGCTGGAATATCAATTAAAGGCTTTAATGGACCTTCTTTTCCCATTTGGATAGCAATCTTTGCTATACCTTCAGCGTAATCTCCCATTCTTTCTAACTCAACTGCAATATGAATAATACTTATCAACGTCCTTAAATCACTTGCCATAGGTTGTTGAGTAGCAATTAAATTATTGCATCTCTCTTCTATCTCAATTTGCTTTCTATCAATAAAATCATCTTGATAGATTATATCTTCTGCCAATTGGTTATCCATATCTTTTAAAGCAATCAATGAAGATTCAATTGCTTTATCAACCATGCCTCCTAAAATTAATAACTCACTAGATACAGCATTTATTTCTCTATCAAATTTTTCTCTTGGCATAAAATACTCCTAACTAAATCTTCCTGTAATATAAGATTCTGTTCTTTCATCATGAGGGTCAGTAAATATCTGGTTTGTCTCCCCTTCTTCCACCATATAACCACATCTGTTTTCATCTACCATAAAAAAGGCTGTTCTGTGAGAAATTCTAGCAGCCTGTTGCATATTATGTGTAACAATCACAATTGAAACTTCAGAAGAAAGCTCCCTAATTAGTTCTTCTATGGCTAATGTAGCTATAGGATCAAGAGCTGATGCAGGTTCATCCATCAACATAACTTGAGGATTCACAGCTAAAGTTCTAGCAATACAAAGCCTTTGCTGTTGACCTCCAGATAATTCCAAAGCACCATCTTTTAATCGGTCTTTAACATCCTCCCAAAGAGCTGCCTTCTTTAATGATTTTTCAACTTCATCTTCTATAGACCCTTTGAAACCATTAATTCTCAAACCAAATGCTACATTATCAAAAATTGATTTGGGAAAAGGATTAGGCTTTTGAAACACCATTCCTATCTTAGATCTAACATATATTGGGTCAAGATGATTAGAATTGATATTTTCTCCATCAAAATTAATTTCCCCTTCAATCTTAGCATCAGGAATTAAATCATTCATTCTATTGATACATCTCAACATAGTACTTTTACCACAACCTGAAGGTCCTATCAAAGCAGTTACTTTGTTTGATAAAACATCTATATTGACATCTTTTAAAGCTTGAAAATCACGATACCAAACATTTAAATCTTTAACATTCAATATATTATCTCTCAATTATATCCTCCACAATTACTCATTCGACTTTACTTGATATCTATTCCTAAAATAAACTGCTACTGCATTCATTAATAATAAAACAGTTAATAGAACAATTATTCCCGCTGCTGCTAACCCTGCAAACTCAGCTTGTGGTCTAGAAATCCAATTGAAAATTTGAATAGGCAAAACTGTAAACCTATCCATAGCATGGCTTGGGATAAAAGTTATATAAACTAAAGCACTGATTGCAATCATTGGGGCACTTTCGCCAATAGCTCTAGACATAGCTAAAATTGCTCCTGTTAAGAATCCAGGAAAAGCAATTGGCAATACCACTCTTTTAACCATTTGCCATTTTGTAGCTCCTAAAGCCAAAGCAGCTTCTCGATAAGAATTAGGCACAGCTTTAATTGACTCCCTTGTTGACAAAATAATTATTGGTAAAATTAATAATGTCATTGTAAGAGCTCCCGCTAGTACAACTCTTCCTAAACCCAGTAATTCAACAAAAATAGTTAAACCAAGTAATCCATATACTATTGAAGGCACACCAGCTAAATTTCCAATGTTAATTTCAATGAAATTCGTAATCCAATTCTTTTTTGCGAATTCCTCCAAATATATAGCAGCCCCCATACCTATGGGCAAAGAAATAAGTGCTGTTAATGATAAAATCCAAAGAGTTCCAAACAATGCTGATTTCAACCCAGCCTGGTCAATGTGCCTAGATGGGTAATTAAATATTATATTTGTACTCAAATATGGCAACCCATCTCTAAGAATTTGTATCAATAATGCTGATAAACCAATTAATCCTATTAGACTAAATAACAATAATATAATATAAAATAGCTTGCCTACATTTTGACGTCTTTTAATATTACGGTGAAAAATATTGTTCTCCATTAATATTTTATCCCCCATTTAGTAACTACATATCGGCCTAAAGAATTCATAATCAATGTCATAGCAAACAATACAAAGCCCACAGCAAAAATTGTATTATATTCCAAAGTACCGTGAGGAGTTTCACCTAAGCTAAGCTGAACGATAAATGCTGTCATTGTTTGAATTCCTTCTAACGGATTCCATGCCATTTTTGGTGTAGCACCTGCAGCAATTGTAACTAACATAGTCTCGCCAATTGCTCTTGATATTCCTAAGATAGAAGCTGCGACAATTCCAGAAAGAGCTGCAGGTAAAACAATTTTAAGTGAGACTTCCATTTTCGTTGACCCTAAAGCATATCCAGCCTCTCTCAAAGACTTAGGTACAGAAATCATAGCATCTTCTGTGATGGAAGATATCATTGGGATAATCATTAATCCCATGACTAATCCAGCACTTAAAGCATTAAAAACCATAATATCAGGAAATATTTTCTCCAAAACTGGAGTAACAAACGATAAAGCAAAATAGCCATAAACAACAGTAGGAACACCTGCTAATATCTCTAATAAAGGCCTGAAAGTTTTTCTAGTTTTTTCGGAGGCATATTCTGACAAAAACATTGCCACTCCAACTCCAACAGGTACAGCTACCATTGCAGCAATAATAGATACAAGGATAGTTCCAGAAACTAAAGGTAAAACACCATAAGAGCGGGGCTTTAATATTGGAGACCAGCGTGTCCCAGAAATGAACTCTGAAACTGAAACTTCTGCAAAAAATCCCCAAGCTTGACTAACCAAGCTATAAACAATTATTACAGAAACAACAATAGATAAAAAAGCACATGTAAAAAATATGCCTCGGAAAATATTGCCTTCAATATCTCTGAAAAAATTCCTTAGCATGTTTAATTTTTTTCCCTATAAAATACAATCATTGATTAAAGAAAAATGATCTGTAGATCTAGGAAATGTTAACATTTGTGAAAAAATTGTCGTATATTTTTAATGATATAATTCAACATATATTCATGATTTTTTAACTTAATTTCAATTCCCTGTAACCTACATGACAAGAGACCGGATAAACTAACCTCTTGCTTTGAAATTTAAGAGCAATTTTACCAATCGAAAAGTATATTACCTGGTAAGACTTGAAAGTATTTTCAAATTTTCTGCATAAAGAGAATCTCTCAAAGCTACATATCCAACTTCATTTGTAAAATTTGCGCCATTTTCTAAGTAAAACTTAAGAAATTCTTTAACTTCTTCTCTCTGTAAACTTTTGTTATTTACATATATGTATAAAGGCCTGGAAAGAGGCATGTAAGATCCATCTTCAATAGTTGCTGGAGCAGGAACTACACAACCATTTCCGTTGTCAATTCCAAGTACCTTCAATATATTTTTGTTCTCTATGTAATATGCATAACCAAAATATCCTAAAGATCCTTTATCTGCACTAACACCTTTAACAAGGTAATTATCATCGGCACTAGCAATGTAATCACTGGTGCTAGATTGTGCCTCACCGTTAATTTCGTCAGTGAAGAAATCAAAAGTGCCAGAATCCGTATCAGGACCATATCTTTGCAATTTTACATCTGGAAATCCATCTCTCACTTGACTCCAATTAGTTATAGTTGTTCCCGATTCCCAAATTGCTTTCAACTCTTCCACTGTCAAGCAATCTACAAAAGAATTTGATTTATTAACAACAACTGATAAACCATCATCACCTAACTTAAATTCAGTATACTCAACACCATTTTCTACGGCTTTTGCTTTTTCTGTATCTTTAATTGATCGAGATGCATCAGAAATATCTGTTTCACCAACAGCAAATCTCTTAAATCCTCCACCAGTACCAGATACACCAACATTTACCCTTACCTTAGACATTCCAGGCAATTTACCAAAATCTTCAGCAGCAGCCTCGGAAATTGGGAATACTGTACTAGAACCATCTATTTCGATTGTTCCTGTTAACTCATTTTCAGACTCTGAAGCTGAAGAACAAGCTACTGACATAATGGCAAATGAGAAAATCAGAAACAAAGTTACATTAATTCTATTCAAAATTATTTCTTTCAATTTACCACTCCTTATGTATAATCAAAAAACCCTTGCAAAATCAATGATGATTAATTTATTCATAAAAATCAAAGATTAACACCCTTAATTTTTACATAATACATAATACATCCAGCAGGAAAGCATATTTTTAATTGCGAATATCGTAATGATTTTTTCACATTATTAATTTATACAATATAAAGTGAAAAATATTGAAATTAAAAGAACATATTGTGGTTTTGTTATTTTTTTAGAAAATTAAAAGAAATTTTGCGAAAAACTTAAAAAGCCCTTTTAAATCTGAACACTTTTTTTAAAAAGAGTTTTTTAAAAAACAACCTGAAAAAAACAACTCCCTAAAATTAGCAAGGATGTGAATAATAGTAATTTTCTTTGTTCAAATTTCTCAAAAACTTTCAAAACGAGGAACAAAAAAATTGAACCTACAGCAAAGGACGCAAATAAAGAAATAATTGAATAATATGAAATTACTGTTCTAGCTGAAAGTATCATGTATATTGAAGATGCTAAGCTCAAAGGTATATTAAGATAACAATTCAATAAAAAAGAACTGTGAATATTTAGCTTTCTTTTAACTAAAACACCAATCGCAACCCCAGATCTGCTAACACCAGGAATAACTGCCAATCCCTGAACTAATCCAATCAATAAACTATCTAAAAAATTAAAATCAGATATTTTGCGAAAGTCCTGATTCTTCGTTGTTGACTCACTAATCAACAAACCACCCATTGTTCCCATTACAAATATCCCTACCAAATTAATGATTTTTAAATCTGAAATTAAAAAAAATATCATCCCAAAAAATAAGCTAACTACCGTAGCTATAGTAATTAATTTATAAAAATTTATGGTTATTTTATCGTTATCAATTGAGATTTTCTTGAATGAAGTAGTTAAGTCCTTTCTTAACACTATTAAAATAGAAATCATAGTTCCTAAATGTAACCAAAAACCATAACCAGAATCAAAATCATTATTTTGAAAAGATTCTCCAAATAATGAAATAGTATTATTAATTACTAAATGTGAACTTACAGGAAGCCATTCAAATATGCCTTGAATTGCTCCCATCACAAGAGCTATAAAAATTCCTGATTTTTCCATTTTAAATTTTTTTCTTATGAAATTTTGAAAAACAACTTGAAAAATAATATGAAATCAATATTTTAATAATATAATGATTCTATTAATGAATAAATATAAATTACTATGGTAAAAGCAATGACGATTGATAAAAAACATTACCCTTCTCAAATTTCTTCCAAACTACAGTCTGTAGTTGAAGAGAATCAACTTGTAAAAGAATTTCAAAAATCAAGACTAAAATTAAGTGCGGATATTGATCGTCCTTTATACCATTTTTCACCTCCTCAAAATTCTCTGAATGATCCCAATGGACTATGTGAATGGCAGGGAGCATATCATCTGTTTTACCAATTCAAAGGCGACAACCAAACTCGAGTACATTGGGGACATGCAATTAGCCATGATTTAATCTCATGGATAGATTTACCACCTGCTATTTACCCTGAAAATGAAAAGGACTGCTTCAGCGGACAATCTTTAGTAGAAAAAGATAGAGTGATTGCAATATATCATGGAACTGAGTCTGGCAATTGCATCGCAACTGCATCAGACGAATTGTTACTAAAATGGAAAAAAAATAAAAACAATCCTGTGATTCCAATTATTCCAACAGATCAAAATGGCCTTCCTTATAGAGTATTCGATCCTTGTATCTGGAAACAAAATAATGAATATTATTCAATTTCTGGAACCTATAAAAACGGAACCAGAGGTGTTGATGCAATTGGAATTGACCATTTATTCAAATCAACTAATCTGGATGAATGGGAACACATAGGATCACTATTCGAAGATATCTTTTATGCCGATCCCGGAGAAGATGCTGCTGTTCCAAATTTTCTTCCCATTAGTGAAGATAAACATCTACTCCTACTATTTAGCCACAAAAGAGCCAGTCACTATTACATAGGCACTTATGATTCTGAAGATCACAAATTTTACCCGGAAATTCACGGACGAATGAACTATGGACCTTGGATGTCTTCTAGTCTACACGCAGCTTCAGCAACAATTGATTCTAAAGGCAGGTGCATTGCAATTTTCAATACAATAGAAGGGAAACCTCAAGAAAAGGATTCTACAAAAGGAATTATGACATTACCAAGACATTTATCTCTACAAAATAATTCTTTAAATATCGATCCTATAGAAGAATTAAAACAATTAAGATTTAACCAAAAAAATGTAGCCGGATTTAATATACCTGCAAACACACAAATCGATATAAAGGAAATCCAAGGCAAAGCAATAGAGTTGGAAATAATTATCAATCCTAAAGAAGCTAGAGAAGTTGGAATTAACGTCCTTCAATCACCAAACAAGGAAGAAGAAACTAAAATATCTTTTCTCAAAGGAAATCATACTGAAGGATATCCCTCAGAAACCATCATTGATTCTTTGCAAATAGATGTTTCAAACTCTTCTTTGAGGAAAAATGTTAAAGCCAGATCTCCCGAAACAGGTCCATTAAAATTACAAAATGGCGAAAACCTTGAATTAAGAATATTTATTGACAGAAGTATTGTTGAAGTCTTTGCTAACAGAAAGCAATGTTTAACACTTAGAACATATCCTTCTCTTGAAAACAGTAATGGAATTTCCGTTTTCTCAAAAGGCAGTGATGCTGAATTAATTTTTTTTAAAAGCTGGAATATAAAAAGTATATGGCCTGAACTAAAAAAATTCGAAGGACGTTAAGGCTAATTCCAATAGCCTTCTTTTTCACATAACGTAATCATTCGACTTGATACCATTAGAAACGATTCCATCTTTATCGTAGGTACAAGCGTTGAAGAAACAGCCCTGGCAGCCTCAATAAAAGCTGGCTCAGAAGTACGAGAAATTATTTCTAATTTAGCTGCAGCTTTTTGATATTCAATTTCAGGCAACGAATTTACACCATTTAACAAAACTTCCAATTGTTTACATGTTTCCTCACCAGTATCATACTGAACTTGAACTTCAGTCTCATTAGAATTCATTAACACAAATATAAATATGAAAAGTATAAATGTCGCAGTAATCGCACCAACTAAAATCATTTTATTCATTTAACATTCCTTGAAAAAATATTTTTTAAAGCTTCATTTAAATTGTCAAATCTAAATCTGAATCCAGCACTAAGTATTGCATGAGGTTTAACAAAATAACTATTTAATAACTCAGAAGACATTTCTCTCATAAATAGCTTCAATAAAAACTCAGGGAATTTAAAATAAAGCCCCCTGTTTAAAGATTTAGCTAATGTTAAAGCAAAATCCTTATGCATTACAGGATCAACTGATACTCCATTATATATGCCCTTCAATCTATTTTCAGCACAAAACAAAATTAAATTGACAACATCTGAGACATGTATCCAAGACCACCATTGGGTCCCTCTACCAAATACAGTTCCTAAGCCTAAAACGAATGGCCAATATAAACTCGCAATTACTCCTCCCTGTCTTCCTAAAACAATCCCAAGTCTTACTATTGAAACATCAATACCAAGCTTTGTAGCTGAAATAGCTTCATTTTCCCAATCAAAACAGACTCCAGAAAGAAACTGTGTTCCATTTTCAGACTTTTCATCAAGAATTTTTTTCTCTTCTGTTTGCGGATAATACCCAACGGCACTAGCTGAAACTATACCAACAGTACTATTTCCACTAGAAACAACTCCTTTAACTAGATTTCTAGTTAACACAACTCTACTATTATAAATTGATAATTTTTTTGACTTTGTCCAACCAAATAAACTAAAAACAAATTCTCCCGCCAAATTAATTACAACATCAACATCTTTAAAAATATCTTCTTGAGGCACTTGCTTCTTTAAATCAACCTGATGAATTTTATTCGCATCAGGAAAAATCTCTTTTGCCCGTTTTGCATTTCTTGTTATGACATCAAATGAATCTCCATTTTTTCGGATTTGAGAAACCAATTCTTTGCCAATAAATCCAGTAGCGCCAGTTATCAAATATCTCAATATTTAACCTCAATTTAAATAAATAACCTTCTATACCTCTAATATATATTAAAACGACAAAAATACCCAAATTGTTTCAGAATCATCTATAATAACTAAATAATAATTAAACTAATCCTCTAGAAATTATTCAATAAAATGTCCATACCTCCATATTCATATATAGCCTCAAGTCAAATTACAGCCGGAGACTACCCAGGCAAACAACATCCAAAATTTTTTTGGAGAATAATAGTAACTAAACTTTATGAAATTTTAGCATTTCTAAAAGACCCGTCAAAAGGATATTTTGGACCAAAAAAACGATTAAATTCACTACTAAAATCTGGAATTACATCTTTCATTGATTTAACTGTAGAAGGAGAATTACCACCTTATTCACAACTGATAGAATTAATGAATCCTGACTCGAAAATTATTAAATATAAAAGAATGCCTATTCAAGATATGTCTACTCCTGAAAAAACGGAAATGGAAGAAATACTAAATTATATAGATCAAGAAATATCTGCAGGAGAAAAAATCTATGTCCACTGCCTGAGAGGTTTAGGTAGAACAGGTATAGTAATTGGATGTTATTTGGTCCGACATGGTGAAACAGGCGAAAAAGCTATAAAAAAGATAGCTTCACTAAGAAAAAATTTACCAAATAGATGGCTCCAATCCCCACAAACAGATATGCAAAAAGAATTCGTAATTAATTGGGAGCCAAATAAATAAATGGTGGGCCCGGTAGGAATCGAACCTACGACCAATCGGTTATGAGCCGACCGCTCTAACCACTGAGCTACGGGCCCCTCTAATATTCAAATGTAAGATAGATTAATAGTAAGTGTCAAGTTTAGTATTTCAATTTAAGTTAATAAATCTGTTGCGTCTGTTTAATCTAAACAAAAACACTATTTAGCTAGTAATGACCTTTTCAATAAATTATTAAGATAGTAAAGTAACAAAAAATATTTTTAATTTCTTATAGGTGAAAAATTGTCCGATAACAATATCCCTGTAGATATAGATAAGCTGTATCCAAAAATCAATCAAAAAATCCCAAAAGGCTTAAAGCCAACATACCAACAAAACATAGCTCCGGAAAAAGTTAGAGAAAAACTTTTAGAAATCTTAGGGATTGAAGAATTACCTACCAATATTAATTTCAATGTAGCAAAACCTAAGGAAAATGAAGGGCTAATTGAATATAAAATAAAATATCAAAACTCATTATCTGAAAAAATTGAAGCTACAGTGATTACTCCGATCACAAATCAACCTAACAAATTAGCTGGAATTGTTTGCATGGGTGGAACTGCTGCCACCAAAGAAAGCATCACTAATGAAAAATTCTATAGACCTCACCCAAACAAAGGACAACTTTTTGGATGGGCTAGAGAACTAGCTAGATTAGGATACGCAACTATATCAATTTCTCTAAAAGGATGCGTTGAAAGAAGAGGAACTGTAGCTAAATGGGAACAAGAAGCAAAATTACTATCTCCATTAGGTAGGACTCAATATGGATATATCGTTGAAGAAACCTTAATTGCTGCACGAATTCTTGCCTCAATTAACACTGTTAACTCAGACAGAATAGGCTTAACAGGAATGTCCTTAGGCGGAGTAGGAGCATGGTATGGAATGGCCTGTGATCCATCCATTTCAGTAGGGGCTCCAGTTTGTGGAGGAATTGGAAGTTTATATAGAAATCTATATGAAGGACAACCTTGGAGGCAGAGTTCTGCTGGATATATCCCTGGCATATTAAAATACTTCGACCATGGAGAAATTATTTCAACATGCATTACTCCAAGACCTTTTATTATGATTGCTCCAACCGAGGATGAAGATATGCCTTCAAGTGGTGTTGATGATATGTTGGAAATCGTAAAACCTGCATACAAAAAAGAAGGTTTATCTCAAAACTTCGAATGCTATAGACCGCCTGGAAAACACGTATACATGATGGAATATTTCAACAAAGTTGTAAGTTTTTTCAACAAATTCTTATAAAAGAAAGGTTTATAAATGAAGATAATTAGCGTTACAACAACTCGGTTCAGATATACCACAAGTGTTTGGAGAGATCTTGAAGGGCATCCTAGTGTTGGAAAAGAACATGAATCTCAAAATACATTATTAACAATTAAAGCAGATAGTGGAGCAGAAGGTTACGCTTTTGGTGGCGTATCCGAAGAAATATGTAAATCTGTAATTGAACCTGCAATGATAGGCGAGGATGCTTTTGATAGAGAGAAAATTTGGCAAAGATTTCGAAGAATTCAGAAACTTAATCATAATCTCACCGATATGATCATGGCTGCTGCAGATATTGCTTTATGGGATCTTTGTGGAAGATTTCTGAATATTCCTGTTTATAAAATGCTTGGAGGTAATCGAAAAAAAATTCTCGCTTATGCAAGCATTATGCCAGGTGATGAAACTCCTGGCGGATTAAGTTCTCCTGAAGATTATGCAAATTTTTCAAAAAAACTAGTATCTCGAGGATATAAAGCAATTAAATTACATCTATGGTGCCCTCCAATTTCTTGGGCCCCAAGCTTAAAAAAAGACATTGAAGCATGTGAAGCAGTAAGGGATGCCGTAGGCCCAGAAATAGACTTAATGCTAGACCCTCATCATCATTATAGTCGACAGGAAGCTAAAGAATTAGGTAGAGCAATCGAAAAACTTGATTTTGTATGGCTAGAGGAACCAATGAATGAACATAGTATGTCTTCATATATATGGTTATGTGATCAACTTGATATAGCTATTCTTGGTCCTGAGAATATTGAAGGTAGTTTCAAATCAAGAGCTGAATGGGCAAAATTTGGGGCTTGCGACATGCTAAGAGGGGGAGCTGGTGAAGTAGGTGGTATTACTGCATTAATTAAATTAGTTCATCTTGCAGAATCTTTTGGAATGAATATGGAAGTGCATGGTGGACAAGGTGCAAATATACAAGTACTTGCAGCTATGGGAATTGATGGAACATACTACGAAAAAGGGCTAGAACATCCATTTAGAAATCTAGATATTGGACCTCAATGGTTTAAAACTCCATTTGAGCCATTAGACAAAGATGGGTTTGTACATGTTCCAGAACTACCAGGTATTGGTGAAGATATTAACTTTGACTATATCAAAGATAACAAAATAACAAATAACCAAATCTTTGGATATACGAAATAGATCAGTTAAACCGTCTTTAATTTAGGAGATCTCTGCTCTGGAGCTAGTTGGCTTTCTTTTAGATGATAAGCCTCTTTTTTATAAATTTGCACCCTATATCTATGATAATCAGGGACAAACATCATTCCTTCTGAATTAATTTTAACGGTTCTGGGATGAGTCAACCATTTCTGGTCTTCTAAATCAGCAGTATCTCTTAAACGTAGAGGTAAACTTTGAACTTGCATCAGATCAACAGCTGATTTAGATAAAGTTGCATCGCCCAAAAATCTTTGAACATATCGACCTTTTTCGTTAAATAATTGCACTCTATTATTCATTGTGTCAGCTATATAAATATCACCATCTGAATCAACATCTACTCCAGATGGTCTATTAAATTCTCCAAGCCCATTCCCTGATTTACCAATACTAAAAACAAATTTTCCATCTGAATCAAATTTTTGAATTCTATCATTACGCCAATCAGCTACATATAAATAATCTAACTCATCAATTTTTATACCAAAAGGCATATTCATTTCACCTTTTTTTGAACCAAATCCACCTATTGATCCAATAAATTCACCATCTTTGGTAAATTTTTGAACTCTATGATTCATGGTGTCAGAGATATAAATATTGCCAGTAGAATCAAATGACATACCAGATGGTCTATTAAGTTGGCCTTCTTTGGAACCAAATTCTCCCCAATGGCTTATGTATTCACCTTTTTTTGAAAGCAAAGTAATTCTATGTAATGCAGAATCAGAAATATAAAGAGTCTCATTATCATCAATTAATATACATTCAGGGAATCTAGCTTGCCCAAAATCTGATCCCTGTAAACTAAAAAAATCTAAGCAATCATCGTTAATATTTAAAACTACAATTCCTGTATTTTGAGATATATGCATCTGACAAACTATATAAATTTCACCATTTTTACCAAAAGCTATATCAGTTGGGTGAGTAACATTTTGATTACGTCTAACACCTATAGTAGTCAAATACGGGAACCCTGCCCTCAACAATGCATAAGGCCTACTCATGAAATTTTTCCTTTTTACTCAACACAACTGATATTCCCTTGTAGATAAAACTAATTGAAGCATTCTAGCTACACGATTAATTTTAAATTCATCAGAATTTGATTTACCGAAAAAAGATTCTTCCATTGAATCAAAATCTGTCAAAATACCTTGTCTAGTCTCACTTTTAACATCCACTAAACCAACAATTTCTAAGCAATGATCAAGCAATAAATTACTATAAGCATCTCCAGCATTCAAAGAAAGTTTTTCTAGCATAAATTTAACACCAGGTTTTTGAGTATCAACAAATTGCTCAGTAGCAAAATTAATTCTTTCTGACAATGTACCTCCATCAATCCATTCAGTACCCGTATGCCAACCTTCAACAGTTGGAGGATTAATGAGTTGTTGTCCCATATATGTACCTGCATAAACCAAATCTGTAAGACCCATTTCAGGAAACCCATATGTCTCAACCAACTTGATTACACCTACAATTAACTCAGTAGGACTTTTCACTTTTTTATACAAAGATTTTTTGAAAAAATCTGAATTAAATAACGTTTTTAAAATATGTTTGAGATCACCGTTAGATTCAAAATATGCATGTTCTAATTCCTTAATAGCAATAGGATCTAACGGCTGCTCAGAATTCCAGGCAGGGATCTGTTTTTCATCTGCAACAAAAAAATTATACAAATGCCGGCATAAAAATCTAGCGGTAGCTGGCTGTTGAACAATAATATCTATAACATCTTCACCATTAAATTTTCCATTATGTCCTAAGAATTGCTTCATAGAATATTCATGTTCATGGCTTAAAAACTGAAAATCAGGTAAATAATGTCCTGTTGGGTATAAAGGAATTAGCTGAGTAAAAGTCCAACCTGTAAAAGAATATGCACAATTTTTTACGTCTTCTTCAGTATAATTACCTACTCCCATTGAAAACAATTCCAACAATTCACGTCCGTAGTTTTCATTAGGTTCTCCAGCATGATTTTCACTATTATCTAGCCATGAAATCATTGCTGGATCTTTAGAAATTTGAACCAAAATTGTTTTGAAATCTGTCAAACCAAAACGTCTAAATAAATTTATTTGCAAATCACTAGACCAAGGAACAGAATCTTTCGAATACCCTGTGGCTAAAAGATGATGCCAAAAAAGCGCAACCTTTTCTTGTAAAGGATTATTCGTATTAATCATTCTATAAATATTACGAGCTGGGACTGTATAGATATTTTTCTCTCCATAATATCTTTCAAGAATATCATCATCTTCAAAATCAATGAAATCTCCAGTTCCAAGCAATTCGTCGACAACATCCTCATAGCTTTTATCCAAATATTTATCAATTTCTCTATCAGAAACGCCAAAACCAGCCCGTCTAAACAAATGAGAAATTAACTGCCTATGGCTTACATTTTGATAAGTTTGCATTAAATAATCATTCCCAATAAAAATCAAGCATCTATAAATTGGGATAATTTTAATCTATAAAAAAAGAGAAATCAAATAAAAATTTTCTAACTTTAAGCTGGTATTACCCAAATCAAAGTTCCTACTTCAAATCCAAAAAAAGATTCCTTTGAAGAACAATTTATAGAAATTGTTTTAGTAGATTTATTGATATCTTTCAATATCCCTGATTGTCCTGGAACAACATTATTTTCTACCAAATATTTTAATAAACTTTCATCATCTTCTGGAATTCTATCAATCAAAAAATTTAATCCTGAATCTAATTCACTTAAACGAATAGCTTTTTTATTTATAACATAATTGCTACCTGGAATAGGAAACCCATAAGGTGAAATTGATGGATTACCAAGTTTTGCTAGAACTTTATTCTCCAAATATGGAGAAATAGCATGTTCTAGAAGATGGGCTTCAGTATGAGCTCTATATAATTCTACGCCAAACAAATCCACCACTAATCTTTCCGACAACCTATGCTTACGAACTATAATTTCAGCATTTGCGATACCACTTCTAGTGAAAGTGATAATTTTTTTCTTAGGTTCAATATCTATAAAGCCTTCTTTCTGCATTCTACGTAACATTCCAGAAACAGATGGTAAAGAAGTGCCAAGTCCTTCACCCTCAGGTAATGTTTTCAAATGTTCAGCCAACTGCGTGATAGTAACAGTTTCTCCTTCTTCTTGAATTCGGAAAATTGAAAGCAAATAATTTTCCATTGCCATAGACAATCGGGCTTGCTTAATTTTAGACATTTTTCACTCCTAGTTAATTTAAACTAACACTAATAAATTTTTAAATCAAATAAATTTTTTTAATCACTTTCAGTCATTTTCTTCTGAAATTTTAGGAAAAACCAGCAAAGGATCAGAGTTAACCGGAACCAAATTAACTTTGGAATTTATAGCTAAATTAGTATCCAATGATTCAACAGATTTGATATAAGTAGCACCTTTAAAAGATTTAACCGTAACAATATAATTTGAACCCTTAAATTCAATAGAAGTAACAAAAAAATTACCGTTGGGATCATAAACAGCTCTAAAATCTCCAAATCTAATCATAACTGTTACTTCCGACTTAGAATCAATTTGACCAGTTGAATCGAAATAAGGAAATGAACCCAAAAAACAATCCACAACTCCATTATTCACATTTCCAGATATAAATTCAGCATTCGAAACCAATTTTGCTACTTTATAATTTTTAGGATAAAAATAAATTTCATTAGGTTTATCATATTGATTGATTTTCCCATCAACCATTACAGCCAAATTGTCAGCAACAGAAAATGCTTCTTCTTTATCATGAGTCACTAAAATTGTAGCCATTTGGCTATCTCTAATTATTGACTGAAGATCATTTAACATATCCACCCGATTCACTGAATCCAGGTTACTAAATGGCTCATCAAGCAACATCAATGTAGGGTTTGGAGCTAAGCTTCTTGCTAATGCAATCCTTTGCTGTTGTCCTCCTGATAATTCATGAGGATATCTATTCTCATAACCTGGCAATCGGACTAAATCTAAAACTTCCTTAACTCTATTTTTTTTCTCGATTGAATCATAGGAACGTAATCCAAAAATTATATTAGATTCAACATTCATATGTGGAAACAAGGAATATTCCTGAAATACCATTCCCAAATTCCTGTTTTCAGGTAAAACGTGTATTTGATCGGATGAAACGGTTTGTCCCTTGATATTAATCTCGCCATTATCAATCGTTTCAAATCCAGCAATAGCTCGTAACAAAGTAGTCTTACCACAACCACTTTCTCCAACTATAGCTAAAATATCACCAGGATTAACATCTATTGAAACATCACACAAAGCTTCAATATTACCAAATGCTTTAAATACAGATGAACATTTTAATAAACTCATTTGTTAATCACCAATTCTCTTATCCCAAATTATAATCACTAACATAGGTAATGAGCAAATTAATATTATTATTAAAGCCGGTACAGCTGCGCTTGCAAAAAACGCTTCAGAAGAAAAAGACCACACTTCTGTGGCTAAAGTTTTAAAACCCAAAGGTCCTAAAATCAATGTTACAGGTAATTCCTTCATAACAAGTAAAAACACCATTGCAAATCCCATTATTAAACCAGGTTTCATCAATGGAACATTGATTCTAAATAAAACACTAAAATAATTATGTGACATTCCATGAGCTGCGTCTTCTAGCCTAGGATTAATTTGTAATAAAACAGAACGGATAGCACCTAAAGCAACTGGGAAAAATAAAATTACATACGCTAAAATCAGTACTACTGTAGTTTGATACAAAATACCTATATAATTTGCAGCAAAATAAACTACAGAAATTGCAACTACAACGCCTGGCAAAACAAAACCCAAATAACTTATAGATTCAAAAAATCTATTTCCAGTTAAAGAATACCTTACAAGAATAATAGATGCCGCGAAACTAAAAAATACAATTAATAATGCTGATGAAACCGAAACAAAAATTGAATTGAAAATTGGAGACCAAGAAAAAACAATTGAATCACCAAAATACATTCCTTTAAATAACCAAACAAACAGCATCGATATTGGCAAAATCAAAGAAAATCCAATAACCACAGATAAAAATAGATAGACGGGAAATTTCCAAAAGCCTAAGGAAATTGGTTTTGGTTTCCGTGAAATTCCACTTCCAATCCGGTAGTATTTTTGAAATCCACGAGTTTTGAATTCTATTAACACGATTAAAAATGCCAATAAAACAAATATTATTGAAAACAAAGCACTCATAGAGCGATCTACTAAAGAATTGTATTGTTGATAAATTGTCCAGCTAAAAGTATTGTAATTAAATATTGAGACAGCCCCAAAATCACTCAATGTATACAATGAAATTAGTAATGCACCAGACACAAAAGGAAATCTCAATTGAGGTAAAGTTACTTTAATAAAGGTCCAAAATCTGTTATGTCCTAGGATTCTAGAAGATTCCTCCATTGAAATATCTAATCCTGAAATAGCCCCTCGTAAAGTAATAAATAAATAGGGATAACTAAGTAAAGATAAAACAATTGTTGCACCAAATAATCCTCTGATATCAGGTAATCTTTGAATTTCAAATAATACCTCCAATCCTTTTTGAAACAATCCTGTGGGTCCAAATACTGATAAAAACAAATATGCACCAACATAACTAGGTATTACTAGAGGTAACATTACTAAAATAATCCAAATTTTTCTAAAAGGAAGATGTGTTCTAGCTGTAATCCAGGCTAAAGGTATAGCAATTATGGAAGATAGAGTCGTGACACAAATCATTAGAATCAATGATCTAGTTAGCGTCTGAAAAGCCCTATTACTTACCAAAACTAATAAATCATCTAAAGACAGTTGTATTATTCGTAACAATAAATAAAGCAAAGGAATTACCATAATGAATGCAACGAATAGTGTTATAAAAACAAAAAGAGAAGGCGGCATACGATAGGCACTTTTATTGGCTGAAAAAAAGTTCACTATCTATGCCGCCTAATTGATTTAATGAAATGTTATTTAGTACCCGGAAAACTAGGATATTATGATACTAGAATAACCATTAAAAAACATTAGTTAATTAAACCAAGGTCACGCAATAATGCTTGAGTACCGGCTAAGTCTTCTAAGTCTGCCATATCAATTTCAGCCTTAGTAACCTCAGCAAGAGGAACAAGTAATCTACTTACCTTGACGCCTTCAACCACAGGATATTCATAAGTTTGGCCAGCAAAGTATTGCTGAGCAACCTTAGACAACATGAAATTCAAGAATTTTTCTGCATTATCCTGATTCTTACCAGTAGACAAAATTCCAGCTCCTGCAACCAAAACTAAACTTCCAGGACCATCGCCTGCTAAGTAATGGTTTCGAGCTCCAAAATTATCACCTTCAGAAGCTAAAAATCTATACAAATAATAATGATTCACGAATCCTACATCAACCTCCCCTGCTCCTGCAGCTGCTACAGTAGGAGTATTCTTAGGATAAACGATTGGTTCATTAGCTTGTATGCCTTTTAACCATTCACGTGTTTTATCCTCACCCCATTTGACTCTCATAGCAGTAACCATTGCCTGAAAAGATCCATTTGTAGGAGGCCAACCAATTCTGCCTTTCCATTTTGGATCTGTGAATCCTTCTAAAGTATCAGGTAAATCAGCAGGATCAACATTTGCAGTGTTATATACAACTGCTCTAGCTCGACCTGATATACCTACCCACAAAGACTCATTTGACTTAGCCCAAGTAGGTACTTGTTCGGTTATATCATTAGATAAAACCTTGAACATATTTGCATTAGCAACAGCTCCTAGACCACCAGGATCTTGAGCAAAGAAAACGTCAGCAGGGGAATTTTTACCCTCTTCTAAAATGGTAGCCGCAATTTCACCGGTCTTTCCATATTTAACTTTGACGTCAATACCTGTTGCTACTCTAAACTGTTCAATGATAGCACCAACTAAAGATTCTTTACGTCCAGAATAAACAACTAATTCTCCCGGATCAGCAGGCACAGTAACAGCTTTTGCAGCTTTGGCGAGTAGCTTTTGCAGATCAGCTTCAGCTTTCGCAGCAGCGGCATCAGCTTCAGCTTTTTCTTGAGCAGCTTTTGCAGCAGCGGCATCAGTGTCAGCTTTTGCTTGGGCAGCTTTTGCAGCAGTGGCATCAGCAGCTTTTACTTTAGCATCAGCATCAGCTTTTTCTTGAGCTGTTTTCGCAGCAGCGGCGTCAGCTTCAGCTTTTTCTTGAGCTGTTTTCGCAGCAGCGGCAGCAGCTTCAGCTTTTTCTTGAGCTGTTTTCGCAGCAGCGGCATCAGTGTCAGCTTTTTCTTGAGCAGCTTTTGCAGCAGCGGCATCAGCTTCAGCTTTTTCTTGAGCAGCTTTTGCAGCAGTAGTGTCAGCTTCAGCTTTTGCTTGGGCAGCTTTCGCAGCAACTGCATCAGAGGAAGGTGCTGGCGCTGGCTCAGTAGTGTCTGAACAAGCAATCACAAAAGTGAGACACATTACAGCAAAAAATGCTATAAATTTATATCTTAACAATTTTTAACTCCTATACGCTAATTTTTTTAATAAGCATATACTAAGTATTTTAATTAGTCAATAAATTAATTAACCAATATAAAAGAAAAATTTCCAGCAATTTTTTATTAGTTATAAAGTCTTAGTTACAAAGTCTTTATTAAGGAATAAATTCATTAATATAAATCATTTTATTGCGCACAAAAATACTTATACTTACATACGAACAAATAACTTTTTTAAATAATAAAACTTTAATTTAAGTAAAAATTTTACATCAAATTTTACATCAATTATGAAAAAATTAATTATGTACTAAGAATTTAACTTAGTGTATATTAATAGTATATTAATAGTATATTAATAATGTTACTGAGTTTCGTGTTACTCTAGGTGTAATTATACTAATTTAAAATTGGAGAAAGTATTAAAAATGACGTATTTAAATATATTAAACAAAAAACTTACAATTCTTTTTGTTTTATTAACTATTATAACTATTTTAGGTTGTTCTACAGATAATAATGAAAAACCTGAAACATCCACTCAAACATCTGCAAAAATAACTGAAGCTACTCCTGCTCCTGAAGCTACTCCTGCTCCTGAAGCTACTCCTGCTCCT
>PBID01000015.1 GCA_002719675.1 Chloroflexota bacterium | reverse complement strand
TTCATTACATAAGCTAGACAAATCAAATGTTTTATAGTCTGACATAAATGCTCCTTATAAATTAGATATTTGAATTGAATATTATGCATAATTAGAGTTCAATAAACAATAACAAACTTAACAATTCACCCCATATGTCAAAGAGTCTTATAACTTCGAAAGATATCAACAAAAATATCAAAAATCTCTTTCTAATAATTAAATGCAAATCAAATCAGTTTACTTTCATCAATATCACAAATTTATTATCCTTCTTACATTATTTCTAGCTGCTGCTATTACTACAGGTCCAGTATATGGCTTTGGTCTATTTTTAGAACCTTTACAAAATCATTTTGATTGGCAAAAATCAGTTATAATGGCATCTCTTTCATTCGGTGCTGTTGGAAGTATCACAACTCCTATAGTTGGAAGAATACTAGATAGATCAGGTTCGAAAATCACAATGACAATATCTTTATTGTTTTTTTCTATTAGCTATCTACTCAGACCTATGATGTCTCAAATTTGGCATTGGTATGCCCTAAGTCTTTTACAATCAATTAGTTACTCTGGAACATCTAATTTACCTGCAGGTAGGCTAATTGGAATTTGGTTCCCAAAACATAGAGGACGAATATATGGAATTGCTACAATGGGAAATAATTTTGGAGGTCTAACAGTCCCTTTATTTACTGGTTTTTATATAGCCAAAGGTGAATGGCAAATTGGGTTCTTACTGATAGGTGGAATAACATTATTCATCTCATTTTTATCCATGTTATTTATTTCAGACACACCACAAATTTCAAAAAAAGAAAGCATCAATGGACTCGATTCAAAAACAAATTATCTATCCGGAGATACTTTGCAACAGACCATTAAATCAGAAACTTTTTATCTAATATTTTTTTCAGCCCTCCTAGGTACTTTCTTATACAGCGCTGTATTACCTCAAATGGGAGACCACTTAGTTTCACTTAATATAGATATAAAAATGGCTCCTATATATATCAGCATGTTAGCTACATTTGGAATGACTGGAAAACTAATTTTCGGATATTTTTCAGAAAAATACACAGCAAGATTTGCAATGATATTAAGCCTTACAGGGCAAATAATATTCCTCATAATGTTGTCAACTGTACAAAACAAAAATATTATCCCAATTTACTTAGCTATATTTGGGATTTTTATGGGTGGATATGGGGCTTTATTTTCACTAGTAATCCAAGAAGCTTTTGGGTTAAAAAATTATGGCTCTATAGCAGGTGTCATAGGATTCTCTTCAATAATTCCTTTGTTTTTTGGCCCTCTTCTTTCTGGTTTTTCTTTTGACTACTATGGCAGTTACACTTTCTCTTTTATAATTATCTCAATATTTTTCTGTTTTTCTATTTTATTATTATTTTTAATAAAATTAAGAAATTCTAAATATCCAAAATATCCAATCAAACCAAATTCAAATTTTTAGGAGAGTAATTTAATGAAAATAGGAATAATGGGAGCAGGTGCTATAGGTGGACTAATTGGAGGATATCTAAAAAAATCTAACTTTGACATTACACTTATAGATTCTTGGCATGAAAATATTTCAACAATTAACAATGATGGCCTAAAAATAACTTCTGTAGAAGAAATTTTTCAAACTCATCCAAAAGCTTTACATATTGGTGAAGTATCAACAAATGACCCTTTGTTTGACTTTGTAATATTATCAGTGAAATCTTATGACACAGAATGGGCGACTACTTTTATAAAAAGATTCATAAAAAAAGACGGCTTCGTTGTATCTGCTCAAAACGGGATCAATGAAGATAAAATAGGATCTGTAATAGGAAAAAATAACGTCTTAGGATGCGTAATTACTTTGGGAGCAACTATGGAATCTCCAGGACATGCAATGAGAACAACCACTATTAAAAAACCCGCATTCGCGCTAGGAGAAATTGATGGCTCAAATACTGATCGCGTAACCAATTTGGTAGAGATTTTTAATCATATAGGAATTTCTAAAGTAACAAATAATTTATACGGAGAAAGATGGTCAAAACTGATTACAAACTGTATGAGTAATCCTCTTTGTAGCTTAACTGGTTTGACCTCTCAGCAAATTCGAACAAATAAAATTTCAAGACAAGTTTCAATTGAAATTGCTTCAGAAATCATTTCTATTGCTGTTGAAAAAGGAATCAAGATAGAAAAAATTGTTGGAATTGAACCCAATCTATTTTTAGAAGCAACTCAATCTAAACAAAAATTTTCAATACTTGAAAAAAAAATCATTGAAGGAGCAAAAACATTTGGATCTGGAAAGCCTTCAATGTCACAAGACATTATCAAATCAAGAAAAACAGAAATCAACGAATTAAATGGTTATATACTAGAAATATCTAAAGGTACAAAAATAAATCCAAGAACAAACTCTGCAATAGTAGACCTGGTCAAAAAATTAGAAAAAGGAGAAATAAATCCAAAAATTGAAAACCTTAGTCACTTAGTATGAAATTCCAGTTAATTTTTAGAGACAATCTCTACAGAAGATTTTAAATTATCAACCAAAATTTCATATTCTTTAAACACTGCTTCATTCGATAAAGCTGTAGGTTTACTAAGGTCCAAATACTCTTCTCTCAATCCTAAACTTCCTAAAAATGGAACTTTCATTTCATGAGCAAGAGATTCCCCACCTCCACTTCCAAAAATTGAGCCTGAAAAATTTTCTACAACTCCAAGAAGATCTACTTTCATGGTTCTTATCATATTAATTGAACGTTTTGCATCAATTTTTGCTAAATCTTGTGGAGTAGTCACAATCAAAAATCCATCTACTGTCAGAGTCTGCATGACTGTTAGTGGTGAATCAGATGTTCCTGGGGGCAAATCAATGAATAAATAATCTAGATCTCCCCACTTAGTAGCTTGAAGTAGCTGATTGATCGCATTATGAATCATTGGACCTCTCCAAATTATTGCTTCTTCTTCATTTTTTTGGAAAAAGCCCATGGACATCACAGATACATTCCATCTATTTGGGGGAATCATTTTTTGATCATCATCTTGCTCCGGCAAACCTGAAACATTAAGAACTCTTAAAACATTAGGACAATCAATATCTACATCCATCAAACCAACTTTTGATCCAGTTTGCGCCAATGTAACAGCTAAATTTACAGCTACAGTTGTCTTACCTACCCCACCTTTACCACTATAAACTCCAATAATTTTTTTTATCCCAGACAAATTATCAGAAATTTTCCTCTTTTCCTCAAATTGCCTCTTCATCTGTTCAATTTTCGCACGAGCCTGAGCAGGATTTGGGACTGGTTTTTGACCCTTTGATTCATTCATATATTTTCACCATTAATTTTTTAATCGTCCATACCAAGCTGAGCTTTGCCGTCTTCAGAAATCATTTCTGGATTCCAAGGTGGATCAAAAACCATTTCCACATTAACATTATCAACTTCATCAATTTCCAAAACACGCCATTCAGCTTGTTGAGCTATATGTGGACCCATACCACAACCTGGAAAAGTGAGAGTCATTTTAATATCAACATCTGATCCATCAACTTTACATTCATAAATCAAACCCAAATCGACTACGTTGATTGGAATTTCAGGATCAAAAACATCACGTAAAGCTTCGAAAATATCTTCTTCTTGAACTACATTTGATTCTGCCATGTTAAAAAGCCTCCATTACCGGATTTTAATCTCTATAAATTTTAGTGTCAACTATAAAATTAACGATAAAAATGCACCTTAAGTCACAAAAATCAATCATTATAAACTTCAATTTTTGCCATCGTTTTTAGTTCCTTAATTTGATCCCTAATCACAGCAGCTTCTTCAAACTTCAAGTTCTCCGCAGCTTCATTCATCTTCGCTTGAAGATCTACAATAATACTTTGAACGCTAGCATCGGGATTTTCCGCCAAAATTTGATCTAATTTATCCTCAGAATTTGACTTGTCTGAAATTCTTTCTGTAATATCATGAACAGCCTTAAAAATACTCTTAGGTTGAATGTCATTTTCTAGATTATACTTCTCTTGGATTGACCTTCTGCGATTAGTTTCATCGATTGCTCTCTTCATAGAATCAGTAACTTGGTCAGCATACATGATTACTTTACCATCAATGTGTCTAGCAGCACGACCAATAGTTTGAATCAAAGATGTCTCAGAACGTAAAAAACCCTCTTTATCAGCATCAAGAATAGCTACTAAACTAACTTCCGGTAAATCTAAACCTTCTCTGAGTAAATTTATACCAACTACAACATCATATATCCCTAATCTTAAATCACTTAAAATTTCACTTCTTTGTAAAGTTTTAATTTCTGAATGTAAATAATGAGTCTTAACACCAGCTTCAGATAAATATTCAGATAATTCTTCCGCCATTCTTTTTGTCAAAGTTGTAACTAAAGATCTTTCGTTCTCATTTGACCTATTCTTAATTTCAAATAACAAATCATCAATTTGACCTTCAATAGGCCTTACTTCAATCTTTGGATCAAGTAATCCAGTAGGCCTAATAACCTGTTCTACAATTTGAGAAGAATTCTGATATTCATATTTTGCTGGAGTAGCAGAAACATAAATTACTTTTTCTATCTGATTACTGAATTCATCGAAATTCAACGGTCTATTATCCAATGCTGATGGCAATCTAAATCCATGTTCAACCAAAACATCTTTTCTAGACTTATCCGCTATGTACATCCCTCTCAATTGCGGCAAAGTCATATGAGATTCATCTACAAACATCAAATAATCCTGAGGGAAATAATGCAACAATGAAAAAGGAGTGCTCCCTGGTTCTCTACCAGATAAATGCATTGAATAATTTTCAACTCCAGAACAAAATCCAGTTTGCCTTAACATCTCAATATCATATCTAGTTCTAGATTCTAAACGAGATGCTTCAAGGATTTTACCTGATTTTCTAAAATTCTTTAATTGACTTTCTAATTCAATCTCTATTCCATCTATTGCTTTCTCAAGATTATCTGGATTTGTAACAAAATGCCTAGCTGGATAAATAGAAACTTCCGATTCTTCTCTGATAATTTCTCCAGTTAAGGGATCAAAAATTATAATTTTTTCTACTTGATCTCCCCAAAATTCAATTCTATATCCCATTTCTTTTTCATAGGCAGGCAACAAATCAATAGTGTCACCTCTTACCCTGAACTTTCCTCTAGAAAAATCGAAATCATTTCTTTCATATTGCATGTTAATTAATTGTCTCATGAATAAATTTCTACCTAAATCTTGGTTTTTATTTACTACACAAACAATATTCTGATAATCAATAGGAGAACCCAAATTAAAAACACATGAAACAGAGGCAACAATCAAAACATCTTGTCTACTAGAAAGGGATTTAGTTGCTGAAAGTCTTAATTCATCTAATTTATCATTAATACTTGAATCTTTTTCAATATATACATCCGTTTGAGGCATGTAAGCCTCTGGTTGATAATAATCATAATAACTAACAAAGTATTCAACTGCATTATTTGGAAAAAACTCCTTGAATTCAGTTGCTAATTGCGCTGCCAAAGTTTTGTTATGAGCTATTACTAAAGTAGGTCTATTTATTGATTCAATCACACATGCCATTGAATATGTCTTCCCACTTCCAGTAACTCCTAAAAGTGTTTGTTCTCTCAAATCATTTTTAACACCATTGATTAATTTCTCAACAGCTTTGGGTTGATCTCCTGATGGAACAAAATCAGACTCTAAATTAAATGAAGTCATAAAAACTCAACTATCACCAAAAAGTTTTGCTACCCAAACCATTTCAGTACTCTCTTCGTTGAAAGATGAATATGAAAAATCTCCATAAATTTCTTCAACTTCAAAACCGCAACTACTAAGCAAATGAAAAATTTCCCACCTAAATGAATATCTAATTTGAAATTCCCTAGAAAAATCTTTAACAACTTTTCGTCCTGGAGTAATATTTTTTGCTGAAAGACGGACATGCATAATTTGGTTAAAACTATCAATTTCTCCTTCATGCCATAAACTGATATTTTCTCCACTAATTGGATCTTTTATATCTCGAAAATGTGAAAATGGAATATATCCATCGGCTAGCATTAGGGGATCTGGTACAAAAACACTAAAAATTAATTTGCCATTAGAATCTAAATTATTTTTTACAGATCGTAATGTTAATTCTTGATCTTGGACACTAAGAAGTGACTGAAAACCCCTAAAAGGAATTAAAATCTTTGAAAATTTTTTATGCAGATCAAAATCACGCATATCTTGTTGAATAAAATTTAAGTTATCTGGATCAGGAAAAAGATCTGAAGCTTTTTCCCTTGCCAAAGAGATCATCTTAGGAGAAAAATCTATCCCTGTTATCTTACACCCAGCATTTGCAACTGGAATGGTAACTCTACCTGTCCCAGAACCAAGTTCTAATATTTCGCCGCTACACGCTTTTGATTCTTCAACAAAAAACTTTATATCATCTTTAACGTAAGAATAAACTAAATCGTAGACGTCAGCCCATTTATCATAATCCAATTCCATGAGAAACTATCCACCTAATTTCTGTACACAAAATCTAACCTTATCTTCAAAAGACATTTTTTCATCTGTAGCAATCCCCGAAACAACATTGAAAGATTCGGACCTAGTGTATCCAAGCGCCATTAAAGCTTCAATCAAATCAGTATTTTGGTTTGCTTCCAAACTTAGATAAGATATTTCTTCAAATTTATCTTTTAGTTCCAAAAGAATTCTATTGGCAGTTTTAATCCCAATTCCTGGTACTCCCTTTAAACCTACTACATCTCCTGATGATACAGCAATAGATAATTCTTCCACATTTAAAATTGATAAAATATTCAAAGCTGCTTTAGGTCCCACACCGTTAACAGTTATCAACAATTCAAATGCTTTCCTCATTTCTCCATTAGTAAATCCATAAAGTATCAAGCTTTCATCACGAAATTGAAAATTTGTTAATAAAGTAACTTCATTGCCCTCTTTTCCAAGAGAACCCAAAGTATTTTTTGGAACAAAAACCCTAACACCAAAACCACCTACCAATAAATCAACATAATCTTCACCAAAACTGAAAACTTTACCGCTAATAGAAGTAATCATTATCCCTCCAATATTTTAGTTTCTAATTGTCTCCTATAAAACTAATCACATCCATTTGATTCGCATGACAAATAGCAACTGCTAAGGCATCACTCGCATCATAAGAAAGTAAATCGTTTTGAATATTCAAAATTATTTCTACCATAGATTTAACTTGTTCTTTCGAAGATGCTCCATAATCGGTAACAGATTGTTTAACTGTCATTGGAGGATAACTAGATACAGGTATTGAAAATTCTGCAGCTGCCAACATAGCTATAGCTTGTGCATTCCCTATGGCCATAGCAGCTTTAACATTTTTAGCAACATAAGGTTGTTCGATAGCTATTTCTTTAGGCCTAAAATCTTTTATCACTTCAGTTAGTCTATTATAAATTAGTTTCAATCTATTTGGTAAAACTAATTTGCCAGCTTCAATCACTTCACTATGATTAAAAGTGATATCTGTACCATCCTTTTCAATTATCCCAACTCCCATTTTATAAGTACCAGGATCAACACCTAAAATCCTATAATTATTTGAAGAAACTGTATTTAGGTTATCGATATCCATAAAAGTTAAGAATTATTTTGATAAGAATTCAATACTTCTTCTGAAAAATCTGCATTCGTAAATACTTTTTGAACATCATCAGAATCTTCGAATTCATCCAGCAACTTCAATATCTTCATTGAGGTACTATCATCAAGCATCACAGTATTATTGGCCATCATAGAAATATCTACAGAAGTATTTCCTACTGAGGGATCGATAATATCTTGCACACTACTAACTTTGTCTAATGCACAAAATATATCAAAAGAAGAATCTGAACTTTCAAAATCATCTGCTCCCGCATCAATACAAAGTAAAGCTAATTCATCTTGTTTTTCATCTGAAATGTTTACTGAAATCACACATTTTTGATTAAATTGCCAAGCAACAGCTCCAACCTCTGCCAAACTACCACCTGACTTAGTAAATATCGCTCGTATTTGGGATCCTGTTCGTTTCCGATTATCAGTAACAGTCTGAACAAGAATAGCTGTGCCTCCAGGACCATAGCCTTCATAAACTATCTCTTCCATATCTGAATTCGAACCATCACCTACTGCTCTTTTGATAGCCCGATCAATATTATCGGAAGGCATATTATTATCTTTAGCTTTTTGGACAGCCATACGTAATCTAAAATTTGAATCTAAATTTGCCCCACCGTTTTTTGCAGCAACAATAATTTCTTTAGATAATTTGGTAAACAATTGGCCTCTTTTAGCGTCATTGGAAGCTTTAGCACGCTTTATGGTAGACCATTTAGAATGTCCTGACATTATAATATGAATCCCTTATAAAATTAATACAATTTAGATTCTAGCACGCATTATTACGTAGGGTCTATATAAATCAATATCTATTCAATTCCATCCCGTAATACTACATACATTTTTTCATTCTCCAAATCAACTTTTTTCACAACTTCTTTAATTGCCGGAATCAATATTTCTTTACCTGATTTAGGTTGTATTACATAGACATCATTTGCACCAGTTTTTAAAATATCTTTTAAAATTCCGATTTCCACAAAATCTTGATTGAAAACAGTAATTCCAATCAAATCATAAAAATAAAAAACATCAGGTGGTAAAATTTCGAGTAATTTTCTAGGGATAGTTATATCACAACCAAAAAACCTTTCAGTTTTTTGCAAAGAATTAATGCCTTCAAATGATATTATCCAATAACCTTTTGACTCTAAAAATCTTGAAGTTAAAATTTTCAACTCTTCAGATGAAATCCAAACAGAATTACCAATTCGATAACGATTATCAATATCAGTAAATGGTTTAACCTTCAAATGACCTTTGAGCCCCCAAGATCCAATTACAACTCCAACCAATACTGCATCAGATGAGTCGTTGTTTGCATCAACTTTCAAGTTAAAATACCTAATCTATTCAAGGAATAAAACTAAACAATCTCAAGATTGATCTTAACACCTTGTTTTACGGCAGCTACTCTAGCAAGAGTACGAATTGCCTGAGCAAGCCTCCCTTGTCTACCAATTATTTTTCCTCTATCTTGTTCTGCAACATTCAAAATAATTTTGACAACCCCAGAATCCAATTTTTCTTCAGAAACATTCACAGCATCAGGCTGAGACACTATAGATTTCGCAATATATTCAACTAAGTCAGTCATTTGTATCCTTAGTAGTATCTTGTGAGTCATCAGCTTCAGCTGATTCAGTAGAATTAAGAACTTTATCTAAAATTCCTTTAGCTGTGTCAGAAGGACTAGCACCATTTTTCAGCCATTTTTCAGCTTTAGCTTTATCAATCTCAATAGTAGGAGGTTCAGTTTTCGGGTCATAAAACCCTAAGTAATCTACAAAAGAACCATTTCTAGCTGCCCTCTGATCAGCAACAATCAGCCTATAACTAGGTCTCTTTTTATTGCCCTCTCTCCTTAACCTTATCCTTAACATTATTTCTCCAAACTAATTAGTTAATTAACAATATAAAATCTTTATTTGCCTATTATATCAATACCTACCTAAGTATATAAATAATTATAATTGCGTATACAAAAATTCTAGTCCTCAAAGCACACTATTGTCAAATATGAAAAGACTAATTTAAATATGCAAAAATAATATTTTAATAAATTACTATTTAACCTCAACGTGATATAATCTTCTAGTTAAATAATGTTTTAATAATAAGATAAAATATTTAAAAATAGGAAGGTATTGAAATTCAATGAAGGTTGTTTTCTTAGAAGATGTTCCTGGTGTAGCACAAGGCGGAGAAATAAAAAACGTTAAGATCGGATTTGCTAGGAACTATTTATTACCAAAAAATTTAGCTACTCCTGCAACTTCAGAATCTCTACAAAGAATTAATTCTCTAAAGAAAAAAGCTGAAGAAACCAGATTACTTTTAACTAAAAACATGAATGAGTTATCAGAAAAACTAAATGGACAAAAAATTCCTATTGAAGCAAGGTCAGGCTCAAATGGTAGATTATTTGGTTCCATAACTGATTCTATGATCATAACGCAATTAAATGAAAAATTTGGTTGCAATATCGAACGTAAATCTATACAACTTTCTGAGTCTATTAGAGAGATCGGTGTAGTAGAAATTCCAATTAATTTATTACAAGGTATCGAAACAAAAATTAGTGTAATTGTACACCCAGTTGGAACCGACCCATCTGAAATTGAAAAACTAGCAGAAGAAAAAGATGAAACAGATGAACAAAATAACCCTCAAGATCAAGTTCAGGAATCACAAACTACAGAAGAAGAATCAAATTAAGTTTTTAAAAAAGGAGTTATAAAATGGCAGAAAAATTAGCAATACATGGCGGCACTCCAGTAGTATCACAAGCTAACATCTCTTCTCTTGGAACGGGTAGAATTTCTTCAGGCTTCGCCGCTCCTTATGATTTCGATGAGCAAGATATTGCTGCGGTCACAAGGGTTTTACAAAAAGCCAATGAAGACGGTAGTTTAACTAGAGGATCTGAACAAAATAAATTTGAAAAAGATTTTGCCGCTTTGCATGATTCTAAATATGGAATTTTAGTCAACTCAGGTACATCAGCGTTCAACACAATTTATGGAGCTATTAATCCTGATCCTGGTACTGAAGTTATTTGTACACCTTGGACTTCTGCAGGAAGCGTAGTCGGTGGAGTTTTCCATGGAATGGTTCCTGTCTTTGCAGATATTGACGATACTTTATGTATTGATCCTGAAGATGTAGAAAGAAAAATTACATCTAAAACTAGAGTAATCATTGCTGTTCATATGTTCGGAAACGCATGCGACATGGATAAACTTCAATCTATCGCTGACAAACACAACCTTTTTCTTGTTGAAGATTGTAGCCAAGCTACTTTTTCAGAATATCAGGGAAAAGTAGTAGGATCTATGGGTGATATTTCTGGATGGAGCTTCAGTGGAAAACATATGACTGGCGGTGGTGGCGGAATGATAACTACCAACAATATAAAATTATATGAACGAGGATTTGGGTATTCTGATCAAGCTCTTAATAGAAGCGACGGTCCTTATAGAGACTATCCATATGTTCATAACTTTTTAGCACAAAATTATAAACCAAATGAATTAACAGCTGCTGTTTTGAATGTTCAACTTACAAAAGTTCACGGTTATATCGAAAACAAGATAAGAGATGCTAAAAACATCATATCTGGAATTTCAGACATCCCTGAATTAACTCCTCAAAAAGTTCGTCCTAATGATCGACATACATACTGGAATCTATCATTCGCTTTAGAAAAAAATGCTTACAACTGTAGTTCAGAAGAATTCGCAAAAGCTGTAGAAGGTGAAGGAATTCCTATGTCGGGACCTTATATTGGTACAGGAACACCTGGCCAGGGTCCTTTGTATAATCATCCAGTATTTGCCAATTTAGATGCATTCGGAAAAAGCAAATACCCATTTGACTATAACCGAGACAGACCTGTAGATTATAAACTTACAAAATGTCCTAATGGCGAAGATTTAATGGGTAGAGGTATAGCTTTATCGATGCGCGGAAGTTTCACCGAAGAAAACGTAGGAAATATAATAGAATCAATCAGAAAAGTTTCTTCTCATTTTAAAAAATAAGTTAAATTTTCAAATCTCGTATTCAAATACTAATTAAGTCTTTAAAATGAGAAAAAACTTAGCCATCCACGGTGGGAAACCGATAACAAAAAGAAAGTTTCCAGCACCTCACTATTTTGGTGCTGATGATATTGCTGCGATAACAAAAGTTTTACAAAAAGCAAATTCACATGGTTCCAGGCCAATAGAAGTTTTACAACGAGGAACTGAACGTCATAAATTTGAGGAAAATTTTTCAAATTTACATAATTCAAAATACGGAATTTTAGTTAACTCTGGCACATCAGCTATAAATTCGATTTATGGAGCAATTAACCCTGATCCTGGAACAGAAGTAATTTGTACACCTTGGACTTCAATTGGCAGTATTTCAGGTGCAATTTTTCATGGTATGGTTCCAGTTTTTGCCGACATCGACGAAACTCTATGTATTGACCCCATAGATGTCGAAAGAAAAATTACTAACAAAACAAGAGCTATCGTTGCTGTACATATGTTTGGCAATCCATGCGACATGAAGAGACTTATTGAAATATCTAAAAAGTACAATCTATTCCTTATAGAAGATTGTACTCAATCACATTTTTCAGAATATCAAGGAAAAATAGTAGGTTCTATTGGTGATATTTCTGCCTGGGGTTTGAGTGAACACCAACATTTTACTGGTGCTGGTAGTTGTGGAGTATTGGTTACAAACAATACGAAATTATATGAAAGAGCTTTCGGATATTCAGATCAAGCTTTGAATAGAATTGATGGACCTTTTAGAAAGTACCCATATGTTCATAACTTTTTAGCACAGAACTATAATGCAAATGAATTAGCAGCTTCAATTTTAAATGTTCAGTTTTCAAAAGCATCAATAAACATAGAAAAAAAAATTAAGCACGCTCAAAATATTCTTGATCAAATTTCAGATATTCCTGAATTAATCCCTCAAAAAGTTCGTCCTAATGACAGACACACATATTGGAATTTATCTCTAATATTATCAAAAAATGCATTTAAATGTGACGCAAATCAATTCTCAGAAGCTATTCAAGCTGAAGGCATTCCTTTTGGTGGCCCATATCTTGGTACTGGTAATCATCCTTTAGGCCCCCTATATAAGCATCCTGTCTTTACCAACCTAGATGCATTTGGGAAAAGCAAGTACCCATTTAACTACAAACGAATCAGAGCAGTCGATTATAAACTATCAAAATGTTCTAATGGGGAAGATTTAATGAGTAGAACCATTAATTTCTCTCCTTTGAGCACTTTAACTGAAGAGAACGTTGGCAATACAATAGAAGCAATCAGAAAAGTTGCTACTTATTATATAAAATAAATGGGGAAAATTTTAAATGAGAAACCCAGTATATCGATTAAACGTAGGAATCATAACCATGGAAGCAGATCCATGGGAATTAGAAAAAAACTTTGAGAGATTAGAAAAATATACAAGAGAAGCTGTAAATAGACGTGCTGACCTAGTGATAGCACCTGAAGCAATTTTAGATGGTTATGCATACGGGGCTGATCCAGAAGCTGAATTTAAAGAATTAGTTTCTATCGCACAAAAAATTCCTGATGGTCAATATATGCAAAAAGGTTCTAAGCTTGCCAAAGAACTAAAAATTTATTTCATATTCGGATTTTTACAAATTTCAAATAACAAACTATATAATAGTGTTGTAATGTTTGATCCTGAAGGTGAGATTGTTTCTATATACAGTAAAGTTCACCCAAAAAACGAATCATTTATCACCCCCGGTGAAGAATTAAAAGTCACTGATACCCCTTTTGGCAAAATTGGCTTTTTGATTTGTAGTGACAGAGGAGTTACTGATAATTTTTCTACTCTAGGAGTCCAGGGTGTGCAAATAATTTTCCTGCCAATGGATGGAGCTGGTGGTACCGAAAATATAGATGCTTTAAGATACAAGGCAATGGATAATCATTGCTGGATTGTTGTTGCAAACACATGGAGCTGCGCATTAATCAGCCCACAGGGAGAAATAATTTCTCAAAGATATGAATGTGAATGCGTAACTTTACAAAGAATTGATGTGCACTCACATTTAGCAGAAGAAATTGAGACTCAAGTACCTAATGAATCATCTTCAGATAATATTTCTGAACCTAGAAGAAAATTTCTAGCTAGAAGACCAGATTTATACAAACCATTAATTGAATCTCCTGGAGAAAATGCTTATTTTGATTCGAAAGGACAACCTACCGAAAAAGAAATCAAATCCCGAAAATCTTGGAAAAATTCACTCAGAAAAAAGAAAAGATAAAATGAAATATACATCAACAGATAAATTGTACTTCGAAACCGGCCCTGATAATCAACCAACATTGTATGTTGACCCCGAGGAAGAAATAGAAATTCAAACACAAATCAATAAAGGACCTTGGTTAGATAATCACCCCGAAAAAAAAGACTTGGAAAAAAAATTAACAGGAGCAAACCCATCTTCCGGTGCCATATTTATTAATGGAGCGAATCCAGGAGACATGTTAAACGTAACTATCAAAAAAATTGATTTAGATCCTATAGGTTACACTCAATTTACAAAATATAATCCTCTTGTTCCAAACTGGATGCTACTAAAAAATTTAACTAAACAACATAAAGTAGTCGAAATTAAAAATGGATTTATCCATTGGGATGAAAATTTAAAAATACCCACAAAACCCATGCTTGGTTTTGTGGGAGTTTCACCTAAGTCTACTAGATGGGACAATAGATGGGCTGGAGAGTGGGGTGGCAATTTCGATATCCAAGAAATTTGTGAAGGAGCAACAGTACATCTGCCTATAAATGTCCAAGGTGCTTTATTACACATTGGTGATATGCATGCTATACAAGGTGATGGAGAGATTTGTGGAGCTGGTGGAATTGAAGCAGGAGGTAGAGTAAGAATCAAATGCTCAATTTCGAAAAAACCAAAAAGTATGACATGGCCAAGAATTACTAGCGAAACTCATTTAATGACTACTGCTCAAGCCAAACCATCAGATAACGCATTTAAAATTGCCTTATCAGAAATGCTTCTTTGGTTAGAAGAAGATTACGGGTATTTACCTGAAGATGCTTACATGCTACTTGCGCAAGTCCTAGAAGCTAGGTGTACCCATTATATCAATCCAACTTATAGTTATGTAGCTAAAGTGAACAAAAAATACCTAAAAACTTCCTTATAATATCTATATTATAAGCTTAATTAATTTGGCAACAGTAATTTCTTTTGAAAAAATCATTTAAAAAAAATCCAACGTGTTGTGTACAAAACAACATTTCAAAATCAAAACTTCCTGATCGTTTGAAAGAAGTAGAATCCCTATCCTCAAAAAAATTAAACACTTCAAATATGGTTAATCTTTCTGGGAAATTTTTAATGGGGTCAAATGATCAAGAACTGATAGAATCTGATGGAGAAGGCTTTATACGTGAAGTAGAAGTGGATAACTTCTTGATTGATAAAACTTCAGTAACAAATCTTGAATTTTCAAAATTTGTTTCAGAAACAAATTACATCACTGATGCAGAACGATTTGGATGGTCATTTGTTTTCAATATGTTCATATCTCAGAAAACAAAGAAAAATGTGACCGAAATAGTCCAGCAAACTCCCTGGTGGTGGAAAGTCAAAGGAGCAACATGGAAAAAACCCGAAGGTCCCGATTCTTCAATAAATAATAGAATGGAACACCCTGTAATTCATGTGTCTTGGTATGATGCACAATCATACGCAAAATGGTCTGGAAAAAGATTACCAACTGAAGCAGAATGGGAATTCGCATCAAGAGGAGGATTGAGTCAAAATAAATTCCCTTGGGGAAATACTTTAAAAATCAAAGGAAAACATATGTGTAACATTTGGCAGGGAAAATTTCCATACATTAATACCAAAGATGACGGATATATCGGAACTGCACCTGCTAAGTCATTTGAGCCAAACCAATATGGATTATTTAATACTTCTGGAAATGTATGGGAATGGTGTGAAGATTGGTTCACCCAGCAAAACCAAACAAATTCATCAAATGATACTAAAATCATGAAAGGTGGATCTTATCTTTGTCATGCTTCATATTGTTGTAGATATAGAAACTCTGCTAGAACTTCCTCTACACCTGATTCAACAACCGGTCATCTAGGATTTCGCTGTGCAGCTACAAATTAAAATCAAAAAAATTATTTTTTTAATAGTTATAATTTCAATATTAGTTTCCTGTGGTAAAAATAATGATGAAAAAGAAAAATGGGAAGTAATTCATGAAAAATTACCTGCAGCACTAACAGCTGTATGGGGCAGAAATTCAAATGACATCTGGGCAGTAGGTGGAAATACTGTAGATCAAACTGGTAGCCTAATTCTACATTTTAATGGTAAAGAATGGAAAAGAGTATATTCAAATTCTGATTCAGATCTATGGTGGATTTTTGGTTTTGATACAGGACCAATATTTTTCGGAGGCAGTAAAGGACTCATCCTAAAATATTCTGAAGGTCAATTTGAAACAATGGAAACTCCAGGAGATGCAACAGTCTTTGGTATTTGGGGTGTGTCTGAAAATGATTTATGGGCAGTAGGTGGAAACATTATCAATGGTGCATTCGCATGGAGATATAATGGAGACAAATGGGAAAATGCTGAAAGATTTCCTGCCGGACTTTCTAGAACCCAATCTTTGTTCAAAGTTTGGGGGGAAAATTCAGAAAAAGTTTGGTTGATTGGAACTAACGGAAAAACTATATTTTTTAACGGTAAAGATTTCATAGGGCAATCAACAAAAACTCAATATCCTTTATTTACAATTCATGGAAATAACAATTTAAACACTACGATTGTTGGAGGATTAGTAAAAGGAATAATTCTAGAATATATTGATGATTCGTGGGTTGAAAAATCTCCAAAAAATACCCCACATCTTATGGGGATTTTCCGTCGAGAAAACCAAGCTTACGCTGTAGGAATCAATACAAGTGTATTACACCAAATAAACAATGAACAATGGGAAAAAATTGATACTGGAATCAAGTCTAAAAAAGGACTCCATTCAGTTTGGATAGATGAAAAAGGTGGGGTATGGACTGTTGGGGGAGATGTTTTAGCGCCACCTCTAACTGAAGGAATTATGTTATATAGAAGCCCGTAATTAAAAAGGCTCCTAAAAAGGAGCCTTTTTAAAAATCGAATTCTTAATAATCCATTGGAGGTCCTGGAGGAGCAGCTGGTGGAGCTTCTGTCTCAGGAACATCAGTAATCAAAGATTCTGTAGTCAAAACCATAGCAGCTATTGAAGCTGAATTCTCTATAGCAGCTCTAGTAACTTTAGCTGGATCCATGATACCTCTTTCAAGCAATTGACCATATACACCCGCATCCGCGTCGTAACCAAAATCACCTTCGCCATTTGAACATTTCTCCAATACGACATCACCTGACTGACCAGTGTTTTGAGCAATAACCTTGATAGGAGCTTCTATAGCTTTCGCAATTATCTGACTACCTGTCAATTCATCACCTTCTAATCCAATATCACTCAAAGCTTTACTAGCTCTTAGAAGAGCTAATCCACCACCAGGTACAATACCTTCTTCAACAGCAGCTCGAGTAGCAGAAAGAGCATCTTCTACCCTTTGTTTCTTTTCTTTAAGTTCAACTTCAGTAGCAGCTCCAACTTTTATGATAGCAACACCACCTGAAAGCTTAGCTAATCTTTCCTGTAATTTTTCTCTATCATAATCAGAAGTAGTTTCTTCTATTTGAGCTTTAATCTGAGTGATTCTACCTTGAATATCTTCTTCAGAACCTGAACCATCAACAAAAGTACTATCATCTTTGGAAGAAACAACTCTTCTACATCTACCTAAGTCTTCAGTAGTAACTGAATCTAATTTTCTGCCAACTTCTTCACTAATAACTGTACCTCCAGTCAATATAGCAATATCATCAAGCATAGCTTTACGTCTATCGCCAAATCCAGGTGCTTTAACAGCTAAAACATTTAAGGTTCCTCTCATCTTATTAACGACAAGAGTAGCTAATGCCTCACCCTCGATATCTTCTGAAATTATCACTAAGTTTTTACTCACTTGCAAAATCTTTTCTAATGCAGGCAATAAATCTGATACAGCAGACAATTTCTTGTCAGTAATGAGAATATATGGGTCATCTATCTGTGATTCCATTCTCTCCTGATTTGAAACAAAATATGGTGAAATGTAACCTCTATCTATCTGCATTCCTTCAACAAATTCCTGTTCATAACTAATACCTTTTGATTCCTCGACAGTTATGACTCCATCCTTCCCTACTTTCTCCATAATGTCAGCAATTAATCCACCCATCTCTTCATCATGAGCAGATAATGAAGCAACTTTAGCAATTCCATCTCTACCTTCTTTAGTTATGTCAGTAGACATTTTACTCACAGCTTCTCTTAGAACAGCAACAGATTTCTCTATTCCTTTCTTGATTGACATAGGATTTGCACCAGCAGCAATATTTCTGAATCCTTCATTAATTATTGCTTGAGAAATTACTGTTGCAGTTGTAGTACCATCACCAGCAACATCATTGGTCTTACTAGCAGCTTCTTTTAATAACTGAGCTCCCATGTTTTCGAACGGGTCTTCTAGCTCTATTTCTTTAGCGATAGTAACACCATCACTACAGACCTGAGGAGGACCAAATTTTTTGTCAATTACTACGTTTCTACCTTTAGGACCAAGAGTTACAGCAACAGTATCAGCTAATTGATCGATACCTTTTTTGATTGCATTGCGAGCTTCCTGATCAAAAATTATTTGTTTAGCACCCATTATTTTTTTCTCCAAATTAAAATTTTAAACACGTTGATAAAAGTGTCAAAATTATATCTAAACGGTTAATAAAACATCTTCGTCACGCAATACCAAATACTCAATATCACCTACCTTGTATTCAGTACCACCATACTTAGAATAAACAACTTTGTCTCCAACTGAGACTTCCATAGGAATTCGTGTGCCATCTTCAGCAAGTTTTCCGGGCCCCACAGCAACAACCTTACCTTCTTGAGGTTTTTCTTTAGCAGTATCAGGAATATAGATACCACCAGCACTAACTTGAGCTTCCTCTTCAAGGGGTTGAACAACAATACGATTACCTAATGGCTTAAATTTAACATCTGCCATGCGACAATTCCTCCTAATGAACTTTTTAAAAAATCAAAATACTAAAAAAGAAATTACAGATATGTCTAACGTACCTGCAACTACATACTTTATTCTACTTAATCACAAGTATTTGAGTCAAGAATTTAATAGCAACTAATAGTACTACCATTTAAGGTCATAGACTTTCTCAAGCTGATGCCACCACTCTCCTGGTTTAACACTTGACACGGGTACTTGTAAAATACTCATTAATTTATTCCATTCTTTAGTCTCTTTTGATGCATTTGCTAATAAGCTAAAATCAAAATCTTCAGATGCTTCAAGATACATAAACAAAGTAGCTTCAAATATGAAAATTTTCATCTGAGTTATACCTGAATCAATAATGTCGCTTTTTACCTTAGGCCATACAGATTTATGAAATTTTTTGTATTCTGATATGACTTTGGGGTCATCATTGAGATTAATTACTAATCCATAAGTACGCATAATGACCTCAATCTAATCATTGATCCATCTATCTCTAATAAATTTAAACTGTTTCTTACCAATATTCTTAGCTGAAACACCAAGGACCTGAAGAAATCCTTCAGCATCTAAATGGCTATAAGAACCAACTGCTTCCATAGATGAATCATCTGTATACAAAGAATTAGGAATTGCTTCTGGAGTATTTTCAATCGAATCAAATTCAATTTTACCTTTGTATAATTTCACAGAAATTTTACCAGTAATCAATTGTGTTATAGGTTTCAAAGCATTCAAAGCAGAAACAGTCGCCAAATCCATCCAATAACCCTGATAAATTTGTTTACTCACCACGCTTGAAATTACCTCGAAAAACTCCCTCGCTCTTCTGTCAATCATGAATTGCAATAAATATTCATAACTACTACCTAATAATTCCATCCCAGGAGATTCATATAATCCTCTAGATTTGACTCCAACAAATCTGTTTTCCACAACATGATTTCCAATTCCAACACCGTTTCTCCCTCCGATATTATTTGCTCTTTCAAAAATTTCTACCAACCCCAATCGATCTCCATTAATTTCTGTAGGTATCCCTTCTACCCAGTTAATACTAACAATTTCTGGTTTGTCGGGAGCTTCATAAGGCCAAACACCCATACCAGGTGTTACGAAAGAAGGAGATATTTGAACATCTTCCAAATCACCTGCTTCGTGAGTCAATCCTAAAAGATTCGCATCAGTGGAATAACTCGCATCAACTTTCGAACCTATGGGAATTCCATTTCTATGGCAATAATCAATCATTTCTTGTCTACCTGGAAATTGATCTATAAATTCAGGATCTCTCCAAGGAGCATAAACATTCATACTAGGATTCATCATATTTACTGCTAATTGAAATCTAACTTGATCATTACCTCTTCCGGTAGCACCATGGAAAAAAACTTGAGTATCTGTATTTTGAATTTCCTCTAAAATTATTTGAGTAGTGATTGGTCTTGCAATTCCTGTTGTATTCCAATAACCGCCCTCATATTTTGCCTGGGCTTGTATCACCTTTAATCCAGCTTTTGCCAGAAGTTTTTTACCAGGTAATATTTCTGACTTAGATGCACCTGATGCAATCATTCTATTCTTAATAGAATCAATATTAGATTCATCTGGTTGTCCTAAATCAACGGTATAACAATTTACTGTAAATCCTTTTGAAGTCAGCCAATGAGTAACAGTGCAACTATCTAATCCTCCAGAAACAGCTCCAGCTATCGAATTGAAACCATCATTTAATAAAGAATCCCACTTCATTTAAATTAAATCCTTTTTCGTTTTATTGATACCGTCTTCAAATTTTTTAATACCTTCATCAATTTCAATTTTGTTAATGGTTAAACAAGGCATAATTCGAACAGCATTAGTTGATAAAAGTCCAAGTAAAACCCCTGTTTGATTACAATTTAAATAAATTGATGGAGCTACATCAACATCAAACTCTACTCCCCAAAGTAACCCCATTCCTCTAACATCCTTAATGATTGGATGTCGACTTTTTAAATCAAGCAACCTAGATCCAAGATATCTGCCCATTTCCTCAGCATTTCTAGAAAGTTTTTTTTCAATAATATATTTTGTGGAAGCGTATGCAGCCGCACAAGTAAGAGCATTGCCCCCAAAAGTAGAACCATGTTCACTTTTTGGTTCAAAAACAGAAGCTTTTTCATTCGATAAAATTGCACCTATAGGAACTCCCCCACCAAGCCCTTTAGCTAAAGTAATTACATCAGGTTGAGCTTCAAATTTTTCATAACCAAACAAAGAACCAAGCCTACCCATACCTGTTTGAACTTCATCCATCATAAAAAGTAATCCTTTTTCATTACACCATTCTCTAACTTGATGAAAATAATCATCATTAGGAATATTTACTCCTCCTTCACCTTGTACAGGCTCTAATAACACAGCTGCTGTTTTAGAAGTCGTAGAATTTTTAATAGAATCAATATTATTGTACTCTACGTGAACGAACCCTGAAGGTAATGGCTGAAAAACGTCTTCATCATGTGGTTTACCTGTAGCTGCCCAAGTTGCTAAAGTCCTACCATGAAATGAATTTTTTGCTGTTATAATTTCATAGGCCCCATCTAAATTAATCTTTCCATATTTTCGAGCGATTTTAAAGGCGCCTTCGTTAGCTTCAGCTCCACTATTAGAAAAAAACACTCGATCTAGAATACTATTAGAAATCAAAATTTCTGCTAGCTGTAATTGAGGAACAGTATAGAATTGATTAGACGTCTGTAATAATGTTTTTGCTTGTAAACCTATAGCAGATGCAACATCCTCATTAGAATGCCCAACATTATTTACAGCCCAACCAGAAGTAAAATCTAAATATTTTTTCCCTTTATCATCCCAAACCCAATTCCCTTCACCTTTGACTAATACAACTTGTTGTCTATTAACACAAGACATATATAGTTCACTTTCAATCATCTTCCAATCAGTAGACATCTTATTTTTCCTCTAAACTTTCTGAAAGAACAGTTAATGATTTTTCTAATTCATTCAAAGTAACTTTCAAATCTTCAATTTTTTCCTTTAATGATTCAATAGTCTTTTTGAAAAAATTAAAATCACTATTATTAGATTGATTTTTATCATTAGAATCTGAGATAACAAACGCTTCACTTGAACCCAAGAGAGCTTTGACAGCATTTGGCACACTATCAGTCATCACAACTTTTTCTTGAGTAGCCATAATTACCTTTTTTAATTCAGGAAAATCTACACCTTCAGCTTGTAAATATATCGGCTCCACATAAAGCAACCCAAACTTTCCTTCGTAATTCAATGGTAATACCAATAAATTACCCCTCAAACAAACTGAACCTTGTTGACACAGCAGAGTCAATTCAGGAGAAATTGCTAAATCATTATCGATTCTTGCCTCTATCTGCCTTGTACTATCTACTTGTCTATCCTTTGGGAAAAGTAAAGCCGTCAAACTACCATAATCTTCACCATCGTTCCCTGCAGCTAACCATCCAGACATAATAGGAGGATCGTTCCTAGTATATGGAGTTAATAAAGTAAATTTCTCAGAATCCATCCCCGGAATCTTCATGATTGCATAATATGGCAAAACCTCTTGCAATTCATCACTTTGTCCAACTTTTTCATCCGGGATACTCCAAACGTCTTCTAAATTATAAAAATCTAATGAATTTTCCATATGAAACTTGAGAAATTTCTTAGATTGTATACTGAAAATATCTTGAGGATATCTAACATGTTCCAAAATCACCTGAGGCATTTGATCCTTAGTTAAAAATAATTCGGGGAAAATCTTTGCATATGCTCTAATGATTGGATCAGAATCATCCCATATATAAGCATTTACTTTTCCAGAATAAGCATTCACAACAACTTTGACACTATTACGAATATAATTAAATTGAGTGTTTTCCCAATATATATTATCTAAATCTGTAATACTTTTAGAAGAATATGGAAATCGATTAGAAAAAGTATAAGCATCTTGAATCCATACAAGTTCACCATCAGCCACTACTAAATAAGGATCTTTGTCTAATCCCAAAAAAGGCATTACATTATTAATCCTTTCTTGAACATTCCTATCATATAAAATTTTTGTTTGGTTACTTATTTGTCCACTAATTAGGATGTTCAAATCTCTCATTTCTACAGCGTATAGTATCCTTCTAAATAATGAACCAATTTCAACTCCACCACTTCCATCATAATGATTACTCATTATCTCCCCACCTTGTGCTTGATAATCAAGTTCTGCTGTTTCTGAATTGGCAATTACGTACTGATTAGTTTTTTCGCCATAGTAAATTCTTGGATTTGTCAATAAGTAAGTTTGAGATTCTTCAATAGATCTATTTTCCATAATTTTATACTGTCCATCTAAAGGAATATCCTTCGCAAAAAATTCAGGACGTCCTTCAGGAGTAAATTCAGTCACAGGACTCATAGACAACCCAAAACCATGTGTATACCTTAATTTATTGTTTATCCAAGTGTCAGATTCATCATCAAGTTTATCAACATTAACTTCTCTTGCAGCTAACATAACTTGCCTTAATTTTCCGTCAAACATATACCTGTCTACGTCAACATCATTAAAATCATAATAAGGACGAATCAATTGAATTTGCTTATATACATCTAATAACGGAGCATGATCCCACAATCTAATATTCGAAATAGTTTCATTACTAGCTTGAACAGTTTCAATATCCAATTGATATTCCACAGGATATTCAATCTCATTCACATCATTTAAACCAAATCCAATTTTAGTCATTCTAATAGAATGATCTATATAAGGGGCTTCTTTCTTATATTCATTTGGAGTAACATTAAATCTCTGAGCTGCATTAGGCCAACCAATGGTTAAAATTATCGCCGAAACACCCCATAAAGCTACACCTGCTATCAATAGTCTTACACCGCTAAAGTAAATATTCACTAAAATTATTACAGCTACCATTAACGCAATCACAGCTAAAATATTTAAACCTGGCATTCGGGCAAAAACGTCACTATAAGACGCTCCAGAAACAATATCTCCAGAACCATGAATTATTTTCCAACGCTGAATAAAATGACTAAACGACACAATAATCATTAATAAAGAAAACATTATTGAAGAATGTATTTTCAATCCTGAATTGAATTTAAATGCCATTCCTCTAAAAGTATAATTAACAAAATAAACTATGATACTACCAACAAAAATTACTAAAATAGCAGACAAAATCCAATTCTGAATCAACTCATAAAATGGCAAATTAAAAATATAAAAAGATAAATCTTTATTTAAAATAGGGTCATTAATACCAAATTCAGAACTGTTGAGAAACTTTAAAATAGTTTGCCATGATTGAGCTAAAATTATTCCAAAAACACAACTTCCAACAAAGACAAACAAAGCCATCCCTAAAATTATTGCCTTCTTTAGAAAGTTAAAAGTTGACTCAGGCATTAATATTTCAACTTGCCCCCAAGAAAATCTTCTTGCAAAATAAAAACTTAAAGAGCAAAGAATTCCAAAAGATAAAGCTCCTATAAAAAACAAAATTATTTGATTTAATTTTATGGTGATAAAAACACTAGAAAAACCTAAACTAGAAAACCATAAATAATCCGTATACAAACCTCGAAGAAAATATAACGGAACTAAAACTAATAAAGCAGCTAATAATACATAAAGCCATCTAGAAAACCTTTGAATCCCAAATGGGATTATTTGATTCAACGAAAATGGCACCCCGGGCTCACCCTGAAAATTCATTTAATTTCTCCTATTCAAACTTAGTTCCAATTTTATTTCCATCTATATAATCAATCAAAGAATGTGCAACTCTTCCATCCACTATAGATGCAGATTTTACTTCTAAAAGAGAATTTACACATGCTTCAATTTTTGGAATCATGCCACCTTCAACCACTTTGGACTTAATTAAACCTATTGCCTGATGTGCTGTCAGTCTAGGAATAAGTCTTCTATAGGTATCAAGAACACCCTCGACATCAGTCATAAATACCAACTTGCCAGCTCCAATAGTTTTAGCGATATGTCCTGCTGCTGTATCAGCATTTACATTCAACATTTGATCAGTTAAGGAACCTTGTGAATCAATTTGAATCGAAACTGGTGAAATAATTGGAATGATATTGTTTTGAATAAGTATTTGTAAAGGCCTAGGATTTACATTGTCTATTTCTCCAACAAACCCTAATTCAGGGTTTGTTATTTTTGCCCTTAAAATACCTCCATCAACTCCAGATAATCCCAAAGCTTTACCTCCAGAACTATTTATCTCACTTACTAGAGTTTTATTTACCAGACCCGACAAAACAGAAACAACAATATTTAAACTATCTTGATCTGTCACTCTTAAGCCTTTGATAAATTTAGGACGAGATCCAATTTTATTCATCCAATCAGAAATGATCTTTCCACCACCATGAACAACAAGTGGGTAAAAACCCTCAGATTGCAATTTAACTATGTCTTGAATAGTTGTATCATGATTTCCTAAAGTACTACCACCTAATTTTACTACTACAATACGTTCAGAAATAATTGCAAAATTATCAATTGGGTTATCTAATTCTTCAAACAAATTACCCAAATTTTTCTCCGAAGAGAAATCAGATTTATCCAATTTTCCTGATTCCATAAGAAAAACACCTTTATAATAAAACTCTAATAAATTGTCACACTTTATGCTAGATTATTCAATCCAGCCCATAAAAAATTATGTGCTATATGCAGAATTAAAAATGACATACTCTTCAGTCATATCACAACCCCATGCTGTAGCACTAAAGTTACCTTGATTGATATTTATCTTGAAATTAACTTCTTCTACACGCATTGCACTTACAACAGCTTCTTTCAAAAATGGGATCGAAACTCCTTTATGAACGATATGAATATCATTTAAAAAAATATCAATTTCTGATTCAATCACTTTGATTTCAGATTTCCCTAAAGCCATCATAATTCTTCCCCAATTTGGATCTCCACCATGAACCATAGATTTTACCAATAATGAACTCACAACAGACCTAGCTCCTTTGCGAGCATCTTTCAATGAATCAGCACCTTCTATGGTAACCTGTAATAACCGTTGTGCTCCTTCTCCATCTTTAACCAGCTCTTTAGCTAATTGTATACAAACATACGATAAGGCATCTTGAAAATCATTAGCAGCAATGGAATCTTTATTTATTTCTGAAGTACCTGAAGCACCATTTGCCATTACAAAAACTGAATCATTAGTACTTTGATCACCATCTACATCAATCATATTAAACGAAGTATCAACAGAAGATTTTAAAGAAGTCTGCAAAAACCCACTTTCTACATTAGCATCTGTAGCAATAAAACAAAGCATAGTTGCCATATTTGGATGAATCATTCCAACACCTTTTGCAACTGCACCAATAGTTACTCTAGAACCATCAATCTCAAATGACACAGCAATTTCTTTACGCCTAGTATCAGTAGTCATTATTGATTTTGCAAAATCATGACCACCGTCTTCAGTTAATTTGATATTCCCAACATGATTACGAATCAAAGCCATAGGTAATTCAACGCCAATCATACCTGTACTAGCTACAAAAACATTTTCAGAAGAAATTGAATGGTGTGTTGATACTAAATCACACATTTCTTGAGCATCAAGATATCCTTGATTACCTACGCAGCAGTTTGCACAACCACTATTAACTATTATAGCTTGAGCAGAATTTCCTAAAGCAATTTTTTCTTTACTTACTGTTACAGAAGGAGAAACTACTTTGTTAGAAGTAAAAGTTGCAGCTATATTTGAAAGATTTTTTGATTTAACAATTCCCAAATCCAAATTATTTTCACTGCTTATTTTTATACCTGCAGAGATACCTCCGGCAACAAAACCTTTTGCTGAAGTAATAGTACCATTCTTTATTAATTCAATCATTTTCCAACTCAACATTTCATCATTTTTTGAACAAAAATATGATCTCATTCACTTGTTTAAAGTAAGTTTAAATCAAATAGAAGTATATCATATGAAGATATAAATTTATTAATTCAGGCAAATTTAAATGAATATATGTCTGCATCCTTTAAAACAAAACGCATTTTTACTAGACCTGAACGTATAGATTCTATGGGCAAATTTGGTCCATTTTTCCATTTAATCAATCCTTCGCATTTATCACCAAAAATTTCTGGAGAATCTTCAACAGAATAACCTTCAATATATTTACCTTGAAAATCTTGAAGTTCAACTTTAATAAATCCTGAAGCTGAAGTTGAATAATTAAGATATAAATTTTCACCTGAAAACTCCAATAATTCAGTTGTCATTTCTCCACCGCTATAACCACCATTTAAAGACACAAATCCATCTAATCTAATAGTTGCTCTATCGAAGCGACATGATGGGAAATCTCTATGACGCAAAATATACATAGATAATTCTGTATTTGATGTTTGTAAAATCCCACATGATAATAAATTATTTCTAGAAGTCCAGTTCCTATCATCCAACCCAGGTCTAACAAATGATTCCAAAAATCTTCTATCCCAATTTATTCCATCTCTACTACTCATAAAAACTGAATCTGATGTTCCAGGCCAATTTGAATCTTCAAACGGCAATCTTGAAGGAGAAAATCTTCTTGGAAAACCTAAATATAAACCTGGAGATCTTTTATAAGAAACAATACCATTAGTATATAAATGTTCTATAGGTGAGCCAGGCGTCTCAATAGGAATCAAATCTGACCAATCAAGGAAATTTTCAGAAGTAGCCATCCGAATCCATCTATAGCCGCCACCAAATGAACCTCCCTGTCCAATTTTACCTCTTGTAAAAATTACATAGCATGACCTAAATGGATCCCACATTGGAACATTTTGTGAATCAAATGGACCATCTGTAAGAATTGGTTCATCTCGCATCAAACTCCACTTGAGTCCATCAGGAGATTTTACAGCAAAAATAAAATTCTTGACCCATACTATACCTTTGTATCTTTCATCCTCTTTACAACTTGGATTTTCATCTCTAAATGGCACTAAATCATGGTTGTCAGACATCCATACAATGTTATTATTTTTGTTTCCTTCAAATTCAAACAAACCTAATGATGGCTTAGCCCAATTTATTCCATCTTCACTTTCTGCATAACAGATTGTTTCAGGATGTGGTTGAATTACCTTTTCTTTCTTAGAAAGCATAGAGTCAATAGTATAACCTGAATGACTAGTTCCTCTGTAATACATTCGAAATAGTTTTCCATCTTGGAAAACTGTATGATAATCGCATGTAAGTCCTTCCCAAGGTGCATCTAACTCTAATGCTGTTTCACGAGGAATAAGACTATGTAATTTCAAATCAAGATTTTTTTTAGAGTCAATCAAATACTCATCTACAAATAACTGGCTACTGTTGCCTATTTTAATTGGATCCAAATTTCTCTTAGTCATAAATTTTCCTTCTAAAAAATTTTAATTTAAACCTGTACTACGTGGATCTAATTTAAGCATTAAAAGTTTTATTAAAAAGTTTAATATCATAAAACTTGCTCCTATAAATACAAGCAAATAAGTAGTTAACACTGGATCACGTTTTTCAACAGCTTCTAACAACATATAGCCAGCACCATTCCAGGCAAATAGCCATTCAACAACAAGTAAACTACTAAGAGAGAAAAATATAGAAGAATTCACTGCAGTCAAACAAGGTAAAGCAATATTGGGCAAAATATGTCTAAAAAGTATAATTCTTGATTTTAATCCTTTAGCATTTGCAGTTCGAATATAATCTTTTGTAATTACTTCACTTAAAGCACCGATAGTGATTTGAGTAACATAAGCCATAGGTCTAACAGCAAGAACCAAACTAGGTGCTAACAATCTTCTAGGATCAAAAACATCCACCATGGGGTTAATTAAAACAAATCTGATCCCTGTAGCAGGTCCTATATATCTTACAAACAAAATCAATACTATAAGAGCTAGCAAAAAACTAGGAACAAAAATACCTGCAAAGCTAAAATAAGAAGAAATTCCTGCAAATATAGACCTTGGTTTAGATCCAGAAATTATCCCCAAAACAAAACCAAAAGCAGAACCTATTACAATTCCAGACATTAATAATATAATGCTACGAAAATATGCTGTTGAAGCTAAAATAAATTTATCTGAAGTTTCAGAAATATTTTTATAATATTCATATTGGGATACCAAAGTAGACTTTATTGCAACAATAGTCTTAACAAAAATGTCTAAAACGCCCTTATCCAAAGCTGCAAAACTAAAAAAAGTAAGCAGAAAAGCCAACAAAACCAATCTGTAAATTAATAAGGCTATATTATTCAGATGTCACACCTATTAATATTTAAGCCAAACGACAAGCTACAAAGTGACCCTTCTTAACTTCTCTTAACTCTGGAATAGCATCAGCACAAGCATCCTCAACTATAGGACATCTAGTCCTAAATCTGCAACCACTTGGAGGATCAATAGGACTCGCTACATCGCCTTCAAGAACAATTCTATTCTTAGCTTTAGCTTCTTTAGGATTTTCAGCAGGTACACTAGATAATAAAGCTTTAGTATAAGGATGCAAAGGATCATCATATAAACCATCTGAATCACTTTGTTCAACAATTTTACCAAGATACATTACTGAAACAGTGTCTGAAATATGTCTAACAACTCTCAAATCGTGAGAAATAAACAAATAAGTCAGTCCCAATTCTTCTTGCAAATTTTCAAGCAAATTCAATATTTGAGCTTGAATAGAAACATCCAAAGCAGAAATAGGCTCATCACAAACAATGAAATTTGGCTGAACAGCCAAAGCTCTCGCTATTACAATTCTTTGCTGTTGTCCGCCACTAAATTCATGGGGATATCTATTTCTAAAGTAAGGATTAAGACCAACAGTCGTCAAAAGTTCAGTTACTCTATCATCAAATTCATTCTCAGGAACAATTGCGTGTATTTCCAAGGCTTCTGCAATTTGTTGACCTATAGTCATTCTAGGATCTAATGCTGCAGCAGGATCCTGAAAAATAATTTGAAGATTTCTTCGGTAAGTTCTTAATTCTTCCTTACCCATTTGTGTTAAATCATTGCCAGCGTAAGTTACTGTTCCATCTGTCCTGTCAGCTAACTGTAGCAATGTATAGCCCAAAGTAGACTTTCCACAACCACTTTCACCAACTAAACCGTGAGTTTCACCTTTTCTAATCTCTAGGTCAACTCCATCTACTGCTAGAACAGTTTTTCTATCCGCACCAAGACCAAAGATAACTCCCTTAGTTCCAACATTAAAGTGTGTTTTAAGTCCCTTAATGTCAACTAGAACATCACCAGGCTTTACACCATCATCAAGAGTATTTGTTGTAGTTTTGGTTTCTTCAGCCATTTTTCCAAATCCTTTTTAATTACAATTTATTAGTTTAAAGGTTTAATATAAAATTCAATTCTTAACTATTTCACTGGATTCCAACAAGCAGCCATATGATTTTTTCCCATTTCTTCTAAAACAGGATTATCCTCAGCACACTTATCAACTGCACTATCGCATCTATTCATGAATGGACAACCTGGCTTTAAGTTAGCAAGGCTAGGTACAATCCCAGGGATAGAAGCTAACTCATCAGTAGATCTTTTATCCATTGTAGGAAGTGACTTCAACAGTGAAGATGTATACCTATGTTTAGGTTTAAAGAAAATATCATCTGCAGATCCGGTCTCAACTATGTAGCCAGCATACATAACAGCTACTCTGTCACATAACTCTGCAACAACTCCAAGGTCATGAGTGATCCAAATAACAGACATACCTTCCTCTTTTTGCAGTTCTTTCACAAGCTCTAATAGCTGCGCCTGAACAGTAACATCCAAAGCTGTAGTCGGTTCATCTGCGATCAAAAGCATGGGATTACAACTAAGTGCAATTGCAATCATTACCCTCTGACGCATACCTCCACTAAACTGGAAAGGATATTCGTAATATCTAGTAGCAGGAGAAGGAATTCCTACTCTGTCTAATAGTTGGATTACTCTAGTTCTAGCTGTTTTTTCATCTAGCCCCATATGAATCTGTAAAGTTTCAGCAATCTGAGGACCTACTTTCATAGTAGGATTAAGAGAAGTAGCAGGGTCCTGAAAAATCATACCCATCTTAGTACTTCTTCTTTTTCTAATTTCAGCATCTTGCATTTGAGCCAAGTCTTCACCATCAAGCACCATACTTCCACCAACTACCCCACCAAGTTGCGGCGGCACAAGCCCCATAATAGATAATGCTGTCATTGTTTTTCCACAACCACTTTCACCAACTATCCCGAGTGTTTCACCTTTATTGACTTGAAAAGTAGAGCCTGAAACTGCCTTCACAGTACCTTCTCTAGACCCAAGATGAGTCTGTAAATTTTCAACTTGTAATATTACGTCATTCTTGGCCATTTTTACCACCTAGCATAAATAAAAAAAAATGATTTAAATATTCAACATATCTAAAGACAGGCTGAGTAATGGGAGTATTCTATCATATCTCGTCTAGTGCAACATCAAAGATTTTAACAGATCTACACACAATGTGATTAAAATCAGTAATTTTTTAGATATTGAAGATTTTAAACTAAATTTAAATTAATAAGATTTTATTCAGAAACATCAATCCTTTGTAAGATTTTAATCGAAGGCAATGATGAGATGTCATAATTCACGCTTGTCTTGAAACCACTAATCCATGGCTTAACTAAAAAATGGTGATTGACATTAATAATTGGAATACCATAAGCATTTCTTAATAAATACATCTCAATTTCTCTAAAAGCTTTACATCGATCTTCTCGACCATAATCAGCATCTTTTAAACCTGTACCAGAAGAATTAACTTGTATTTTTCCAGCATTTTCTATCAATTCTTTCAAATTATTATCATTAAAACCAAATTGAGAATTCACTACATCTGAGTCAGGATGACTTAATTTCCAAAGAATAGAATTTGGGTCAGCATCTGTGATGGTTTGGCTGTATCTTCCAAAATTGATAAGATCTCCATATATTTCATTTTCTAACAAAATTTCGACTGGAACCTCTAGATTAAATTCAACCATTGCTTTAAATCCCTGCGTCCAAACAAACCAATCTTTTCGATCATACTGTTGAGATATTCGCAGAGTTGGAATATCAAGTTTATCTCCGGTGTTATATTTTGAAGAAGAAAAATATTTTTTTGCTCCATTAGGATCATAAGGTATGGGGTGTTGGAAATCTCGGTTAAAACAAATTGTCTCTGGCGTCAACCAACCAAATGAAGTTTTTTCCTTACCTCCAAAAACTGATCTGTTAATCTGACCAACATCAACTGCAGATACTATTGCTCTCCTAAAATCAAGATCATCAAATGGAGATTTAGTTACATCAAAAGCATAATAAAAAATACCTTCATAAGGTATTCGATGCAATTCAGTGAGATATTTACTTCCAATATTATGAACAGAAGGCTGAATGCCAGGACCTGCAATAATTAAATCTAACTTCGATTTTGAATATAAATCCAACTGTTTATCAGAATCCTGTACAGGTAAAACTTTTACACCCGAAACAGTTCCTGAATAATCGATCCAATGGTTAGAAGTTCTAGTCAAGTTTACTTCTCCAGATTCTCTATCCCAACTAACTACAAAAGGGCCCACACCAATAGGATTTTTTTCCCAATCAGGGTTTTGTTTAACATTTTCAATTTTTTGAATTCCTGTAAGCCATTTAGATAATTCTTTTGGAAAAGTTGGAAAGATTTGATTTAATTTAATCCTCAAAGTATGATCATCAACAACTTCTAATCCAGTACATTCCTCAGATAAACCATTAATCAAATCTTCGCATCCAAAAATCAATCTTGTAATGCTGGTTAAAGCCCCCCAAGAAACTTGCTGCTGAGGTATAGATCCAAATTCTAAATTTTCCTTTATATGGCTAGCATTCAGTTTTGATCCGTCAGTAAAAATAGCTTTAGGATCAATGAAAATTGTATATTCTAGTTGATTTTCACTAACTACGTAATCTAATGCAACTGAAGGCTGAACATTGTTGTCAGAATCAAATCTAAAAATGGGCATAAAAGCAGAGGTCATCCAAATACGTTGATCAGCACCTTCTTTCCAAGGTCTAACATGATCTGCAGGAGATCTAACAGCCAAATAAAAATTCTGATCTGAGTCCAAACTAATAGGTGTTTCTATTGTTTCGGGTGTTTTAATTGGCTTGACCTTGGTATTCAAAGCTCTTGGTATTGGAACAATTTCTGGCTTAGAAGAACTATAATTTTTTCTCATAGATGGTTGAGGTGGAACAGCAGGAGATGGAGTCAATGACGGAGCCGCCGGCAATGGAGTTGCAAGAGGTACAGGAGTGGCAAAGTTAAGCCCATCACTTACTTTTAAACCTAAATCCTTTTTTATTGGAATATTTTCAGAAATACTACTTGATCCTGATGAAGAGTCAATTTTGTGCTCCAAATTGCTAGAAGTAGAACAATTTAAAATTAAAATTACCGTAAATATCAATAAAAAAAATCTTGAAAAATAATTCAATTCAACTTTAAACAAACTATCCTCTACGTGTTCTGATTTAAATCAAGCAATGATTTGATTTACAACCAATTATAAGTATATTCGTTCTGAAGTGAAATTCCTTAGAGACCTATGTATTAATGATTTTACATAAGAAGAGCCATAAATTTCAATTAGATTGCTCTTCAATAACCAAATATTGGTTAATTTGTAAATCATTCAAATATTGCACAATTCCACTAGGCCACTTAATTTTTAAACCATCAATTTTGTTAAACTCTCCAAGACCAAAATGTACCTCGATCATATTTTGTCCCATTGAACTACTCCCCGCTGTAACTTCACGAATCATTTTTTCTCCACCTACCTCTAATTCAATCCTGGCACCCACTGCATCTCTGTTGCTAATATTGCCAATTAACTTTATAGTTATCCAATTGTTTTGAATTTCACATAAACCTTGAAATAACTTCGAATGATTATTAAAGTTTGTAAGATATAAATCTAAGCAACCATCTTTATCAAAATCAAAAAAAGATACCCCTCTACCCCATCCGTCATCTTCTATGCCAGAGCCATTTGAAACATCCAAAAAAGTACCATTACTTTGGTTTCTCAATAGAACATTCTTTTGCTTATCTGGATTCACTGGATTAGGTACACCTTTTAAATAACCGCTTACCATATATAAATCTTCTTTTCCATCATTGTCATAATCAAAAAATACAGTGCCCCAAGCAACTCTTAATTGCCTACCAATCAATCCTAATTCAGTGCCAGCTACAGAAGAAACATTTAGAAAAGTACCATCCCCCATATTTTTAAATAAAACATTGTTGTAAATATTAGTTAAAAACATATCTAAATATCCATCTAAATCATAATCTCCAACTGCTATGCCCATTCCAAACATAGCCACATTCGTACGAGTCTCAACTGAAACATCTTTAAATACAACTTGACCATCAGATCCTAATCCATCGTTTCGCCACATTACGTTAGGCTGAATATCTTCACCCATATCATTTACTATATACAAATCCAAATCCCCATCATTATCGTAATCGAACCAAGCTGGCTGGAAGCCTGAACCAAATAATTCGCCAAATTGAATTCCCTTAGATTGAGGTAATGCATTAACATCACCTAATAAATAAGTAGTATTAGAAAATGTACCATCACCGTTATTATGGAATAAAGCTAAAATACCTACTGCATCTAAAAAACTTTTTTCTTGTAATAGCATTGGGTTCCATTCATTTAAATGCCTCACCACAACCAAATCTAATAATCCATCGTTATCATAATCACCCCAAGCACATCCAGTCGATCTATATCCAAACCTAGATTCTGCTAAATTAGATTTCTTCGTAACATCCTCAAAAAAACCATCTCCTTTATTAGAATAAAATTTACTCATCCCATAATTTGTTACATACAAATCAACATCTGAATCATTGTCATAATCAGCAGCACATCCTCCATTTCCAGATTCTTCAGGATCATCAACTCCAGCTAAAGTTGCTACATCAGTAAAAGTATTATCTCCATTATTACGGAACAAAGAATTCGGTCCATTTGAATCAACAACATAAATATCATTAAATCCATTATTGTCATAATCAAAAATGACTATTCCACCACCAATCATCATTAGCTCTCTATCAGGTTCATGATGTATAAATGTAGTGCCAGAATCTTGAGTAACATCTACAAAAACAGATGGATAAATTTGTTGATTAGATTCTTCATCAGAAGCTGAATTTGCAGCAGTCATTGCTTTAGAAAAATATCCAGAAAGTTCTATTTGCCCTTCATCATCAGGAATAATTATTGGATTGATTTCAGGGTATATTTTCATCACTCCTAAACTCATTAAACCTACAAAAATACCAATTGAAACTGCACTACCAATTTTTAATAAGGATCCGTAATTTTTCAAAAACCTTTTAGTTAAAAATTGAAAGTCAAAATAAGACATTAACGGGCCAACAAAAATTGAAATGATTACTATTTCAATCCCAACTCCCATTAAAAATAATCCATATATTAAAAATATCTGTAAAAATAAAGGTAAAATTGATAATAACAATATAAAAAATACAAAAATGAATACTGCAGCTACAGTATCTCCTAATAAAATATCTGGCAAAGTGCCAATCAAATTTGAAAAGAATATAGATACTAAAACCGTGGCAAACAGAACATAAATTATCAGCCAACCCACATGGGATAAAACCCCAGAAATCTTTGATGAAAATTGACTCAAATCAAAATCAAAAAACAACTCATCTATATCTGATGAAATTTTACTCTTTAAAAACGAATTAATTAAAAACAATAAACCCCAGACTATTGTTTCGAAAATCAATATTTCTAAAATTGTCATGAAAAAAAATGTAGGTAATAGTAACCCCATTAATAACAAAACATTTCTTATATATAGAAAATATTTCTCATGAGAAAATATACTCCCAGTAAATCTAAAATATCTTTTATGTTCAGTAAATAAGATATTTGTGCTCCAATGATTCACAAAAAATATTACTAAACCCAATAAAAAAATTTTCAAATAAAATAAAATAAGTATCCCACTATATGAGCTTAAAGCTTTTAAAGCTCCAACTTCGGGAACTTTTTTAACACATCCTCCCTGAAAACACTCTTTTACAGGCTCAATTGCGGAACCAATATTTAGATATAAATCTGTGGTTGACGGAATAACTTTATAGAAATGTAAAAATGTGATTAAAATCACAAAGGAAAAATAAATAGCAACTCTAAAAATTAATTTCAATTTAAATGCCTTTTAATAAAAAATTCATCTTGATCAACTCAAGTTCTTAAATTTAGATTTAATACGATCTAATTTATCTTCAACTTGTATCAAACGCCCACTAGAACCATCTGATCTAATTAAATCCATAGTTTCATATAAATCTAATCCATTAAAATCTGGATCAAAATATACTCTCTCCAAATCATCTAAATATTCATCAAATTTTACAGCTCTACCAAGATATCTATTCAAATAAATTGGCAATCTATTTACTTTACATAAATTAACTACATTGCTTATCACATCATCTGCAAAAATATAATCTAATTTACCTCTATAAGGATCTAAATCTGGTGGATCTTCTAATGCTTCAAACCAACTAGATCTTAAAGTAATTGAATCAATCAATTTTTCATCAATCCATTTTTGATAATCAAAAAATATATTCACAGGGCAACCCATTATTTGACCAGGCACAGGATTATCTCTAAAAATTTCTGTATGAATATGAGCTTGTATTTTTTTGCCAAAATTTCTAGTGATAGAAGATGCTTCTCTCATAAAAGATGTGAAATGTTCCCCTCTTATGACTGAAATCTTTCTAAGATCAAATTTTCCATCTCCAAATTTATCATGATATTCTTCCAAAATTGGCGTATTAAATCCATAGCTGTAAGGTTCATCAGTCAAAGTTCCGTGAGCAGAAACCCTAAGATCAATACCATCCACGCCTGTAGACAATATTTTTCTTACCCATCCTAACCAAAGTTTTTTTACTTCAGGATAAACTTCGCAAGGAGCTGTTGGTAAAAACTTATTTTTACCTCGTGCAATACCAATTACTCCATGAGCAGGCAAATCACTCCAGAAAAATTTCCCTTTAGGAGAATCGTTATTTGTGTCTAAAGTATAATTGAATGAACTCCAACCACTATCATACTCTAAACCACTCGTTTCAAAATTACGATTATAATTCCATATATCGCTCCTAGTAGCTATAGAAGTAGGAATCTGGTTCATTTTTCCATCAAACGCTTTAATCATCTCGCAAGCTGAATTATTAAAATCTCCTTGTCCCTTTAAATTAGTGGTGATTATGCAATAATTTTCTTCTATAAATAGATCACCTAATTCAATTACCGTAACAGGATCATTTTTTCTGGTTAAAAGTTGACCATAATAATCACAAACATCATTTTTAGCTAATTCAACAAATTGTCTAAAATTAAAATCTGTTTCTAATAATCTATATTGAAAATTATTATCACTTACCCAAATTTGGATGTTCTCTTTAGAAATTCTTGTTTCTTTGTTATTAGATTTATACAACCGAATAAATTCAATTGGTCCTAGAACTTGATCATAATTTAATCGCTCTATACGTTTTTCCGGAAATCTTTCCACAAACGGAATAAATTGTGTTAATTTTCCACCAACTCTAGGTAAAAATGATTCTGATTTTGTAATCACACCATCAGGAGTAGTAGTAGCACCACCAGTATTATAAGGTTTTAAAACCCCATAAATTTCCATCCCCATAGAATGAGCAATTGGTACCGCCGCAGCCAATGGTTCACCAATTAAGGATAATGTTTCCAATCCATAAGGTGTATTAGAATATATTGACCCTGCCCAAAAAGAATCACTAGAAATATCTCCATAATAAATCCAATTAATCCTAGTAACTCCTGCAGATTTTAAACTCCTAATAAATTGATTAAGTAAATCTATTGTGAAAACACCATAAGTCGTCTCCCCTGGAAAATCCACAGTAGCCGTTAATTTAAATGGAGATTTTCGAATTTTAGACACTAAAAATCAATCCTTGAAAGTTCTTGCCATTATTCTCTGGGATGAGAAAATTTATACCCTTCTTTAACAATACAGTCAAGCAATGCTGGTCTACCAGAAGAAGTAACATTCTTGGCTTCATTTAAAGCATCAACAAATTCTTGAGGAGTTTCCACACGTCTGCTCCAAACTCCCAAGCCATCAGCAACTTTTGCATAATCCCCTCCTTCATCTAAAGTACTATATTTTTCATGTGCATACGGCATAGTCTTTCTTTCTATCGCCATTACTCCATTATTAAAAACAATGGTAATAATACCTATTTTATTTCTAACAGCTGTCTCTAAATCCATTCCAACCATACCAATTGCAGCATCTCCCATAATATTGATACACAGTTTTTCTGGATCAGCTAATTTTGCACCCATAATCAAACCTAAACCATATCCAAGTTGTGTTGACTTACCCCATCCTATGTAAGTTCTGGGCGAGATACTTTTCCAAAAAGGTACAACTTGGTCTCTTGGACTGCCCGCATCATGAGTCACAATAGTATTTTCAGGATCAACATTTTTCATTAATTCTGAGATAATTCGATATTGGTTCATAGGTAATTCTTCAGAATTTAACTCAGATTCCCATTCATTTAACCATTCATTTTTCAGCTTCTCAAGTTCAACAGAAGGAGAAGTTTTAACAACTCTACCACTTCCAGAAGATTGGTTTTTAATCTCATTAATTAATGCCTTTAAAGTTAATTTTGCATCTCCAACTAGAGAATAATCAGCCTGGTAATCTTTATTAATATCGTTTAAGTCATTAGTGGAATGTATAATGATCTTTTCGTTTGGATTAGGAATCCTTTTCCCGTAACCAGTTTTAGTAAAACTAGTCCCTATACCAAATACCAAATCTGAATCTTGTAAAAAATTTACAATTTGTTTAGTGGTAGAAACTGCAGAAGCTCCCAATGATAAAGGATGATTTTCTGGAAATGAACTTTTTCCAGGCAATGTGGTCATTACAGGAGCATCTAATATTTCAGCAAATTCTAATAATTCATCGGTCGCATCAGCATACATACAACCTTGGCCAGCATGAATCACTGGATTTTTAGAACTTAATAAAACTTTTGCAATTTGTCGAACTTCATCTTGATCAGGTTGAAATTTATTCCCACTAACAACTTTATATCCTATCTCACCATTAAACTCCGCATCCAATATATCCATGGGTAATTCCAATAAAACAGGTCCTCCTTTACCTGTCCTAAGCTGATAATAAGCTTTACGCATCAAGTCTGGTATTCTTTCAACATAGTTCACACTCGCCTGCCACTTAGTTACATTTTTGTAATTATCTGTAGCAAAAAATTCAGGAGAAATAAAAGAGCGTTCAGTTGGGACACCACCTGGCAATAACAAAATAGGTACACAATCAGAAAAAGCTTGAGCAGCACCGGGAAAAGCATTTTCTGCCCCAGGGCCCTGTTGCATAGCAAAAACTCCAACACGTTCTCCGTTAGTTGTCCTACTAAAACCATCAGCCATTGCCATACCAACTCTTTCTTGTCGACATAAAATAGGACGGATACCTTCCTTTGCACAAGCTTCAATCAACCAATGCATCGGATAACAAAATAAATACTCAGCACCTTCTTGTTTCAATATTTTTGCTACAACTTCAACACCTTTCATTTTTTTCAAACTCCTTATTTTTTAGATAAAAATATTTAAAATTATTAAATTTTAAAATACTTTGTCGCAATATTTTTAAAATCGATTCAGTTTAAATCAATTAGTATTCTATCTTTATTATATAATGTTGGCATGTTAATAATCAGAGATTGAAGGCTAATATTATGTATCCAAATAAAATTAAATCAAAAATGAAAAATAATGAACTCCTTCTTGGAACTTCGTATTTCTCAAATGAGCCACATGTTGCATCTGCAATACTTAATACTAAACCTGACTGGATATGGATTGACCAGGAGCATACACCGTGGGGTATAGAATCTATAGGAATTTTATGTGTGCAAGCACGTCAATCAAACATTGCTCCTATTATCAGAGTTCCATGGAATACCCCTGGTTATATCAAAAAAGCATTCGATGTAGGATCAGTAGGAGTGATGGTACCTCAAATTGATTCAGCTGAAGAGGTTGCTAAAGCCATAGAATATTCAAAATATCCTCCAATAGGTAACAGAGGTATTGCCCCTTGGTTTGGTGGTATTTTAGGTGTTCCTGCTCAAACAATTATTGAAAACGCCAATAGTGAATCAATTCTACTAACGCAATTAGAAAGTGTAACTGCATATGAGCAATTAGAAGAAATGTTAAAATTACAAGATGTTGAAGTGATCTTCGTAGGTCCCACAGATTTATCTGCATCTCTAGGTATTCCCGGAGAAATACATCATCCCAAAGTTGAAAAAATCATGTTAGATGTAGCAGAAAAAGTTCGAAAAGCTGGCAAACAACCTGGAACGACTTTCGGAGATGTAGAAAGTTGTAGACGATGGATTTCAGAAGGATATACCATGATGAGCATTCCAAATGCCCTATCTGTAGGAACTATTGGTTTACAAAAAATCCTGAATCAATTACGTGAAGAATTTTCAAATTAATTGAGGATAATATGCAAAAAAACAAACAAATGATTTCACACCTCTCAAGGCGTGCCGGATTTGGTTCTACACCTTATGAAATTGATGAACTTTCCAAATTAGAATATGAAAATGTAGTTGAAAAATATTTAAATATTGAAAATGTTCCTGAGGTAGATATACTAGAATTATATAGATACCACCCTATGACTGAACGTCCCGTTTTAATTGGACAGAGTCAGTTTTGGTGGTTGTACCATATGGTAAATACTAAGAGACCTTTAGAAGAAAAGATCGCTCTTTTCTGGCATCAGGTTTTTGCAACTGGGGAATCAAAAGTAGAATCTCCGTTCGATCTAGTCAAGCAAATCCAACTATTTAAAAAACATGGTTTAGGAAATTTCAAAACATTACTCATTGAAATTTCCAAAAATCCAGCTATGCTTTTCTGGCTAGACAACAACGAAAATCATAAGCGAGCACCTAACGAAAACTGGGGAAGAGAATTACTCGAATTATTTTCAATGGGAGCTACAAATTATACTGAAAAAGATGTTTTTGAGGCTTCAAGAGCATTTTCAGGTTGGACTATGTATGACAGGCTCCCTCAACAACCATGGGGACCTTATTTATGGGATTTTAAATTTGACCCTGATGACCATGACTATTCTAAAAAAACATTTTTAGGCCATACAGCAAAATTGAATGGTGAAGATATCATAGAAATTATTCTACAACAACCTGCAACAGCAAATTTTATTGCAAGACATATATACAATTTTTTTGTCGCAGATGAGCCTCAAGTACCAGCTTGGCCTACTGAACCTCCTAATGACAAATATGCTATTAAAAAAATCCAAGAAAATTTAATCAAATATAATTGGGAAATCAAACCTACCTTAAGAGAATTATTTAACTCAGAATATTTCAAAGGTTCATTATTTAAAAAAGTTAAAAATCCTGCTGAAGTTGTAGCAGGAACATTAAAATTAACTAAAAACCTAAATGGCCCTCATCCAGGATGGGTTGAAATGCAAAATATACCTGGCTTTATGGGACAAAATCTATTTGATCCTCCATCAGTTGAAGGTTGGCATACTGGAAAAGAATGGATTAACAGTGGTGCATTCATGACAAGAGTCAACTTCATTTCAGATCAAATTACCAATGTTAAATTACAAGGCGTAAAAAACATTTTTGACCATATAATAAAAAATTTAAATAACCCATCTCCCCAAGAAGTAGTTACTCAATGTCTTGAAACCTTGGGAGGAGTTCAAGTTGAACAAAAAACTTTTGATGAGCTTGTACACCATACTGAATCAATATCCCCAGTAATCTGTTCTAATAAACCTCAAATGGAAATTCATATTAGTTCAATATTATCCTTGATAGTTGGAACTCGTGAATATCAGTTTTGTTAAATTAATAAAAGGGAAAACACTTTAATGCAAAAAAAAATAAAAGATCCTGTTTTAGTAGTATTACAACTTACTGGAGGTAATGATTACTTAAATACAGTTATTCCCTATTCTAATCCAGATTACTACGATAATAGACCAACACTAGGAATTCCTGAAGAACAAGTGATTAAACTAAACCCTGATATCGGTCTGCATCCGGCCATGATGCCCCTAAAAAATCTATATGACAATGGAGAAATGTCAATAATTCATGGAATAGGTTTTGAAAAATCCACAAGATCTCATTTTAGGGCAATGGATATATGGCATACAGCAGAACCAGAAAAAGTTGGTACAGAAGGTTGGCTGGGCAATGCTATTCGTCAAATTGATCCAAAAGGTTCAAATCCAGTAACTGCTGTTAATGTAGGTCATGGTTTGCCAAGAGCTCTAGTTGCTCCTGGAGTTTCTGTAGCTTCGGTTTCTGATTTATCAAATTATGGTATGCTGACTGTAATTGAGCAAGAAAAAGTCCGTCAAAATATGCTAAAAAGATTTGAAAAAATGTATGCTCCTTCAATTAAATCAAATCCCATAATGGAATATTTAGGTAAAACTGGACTAGATGCATTAAAAGGCGCTGATATGTTAAAAGATTCTCCAATCAAATATTCTTCTAGTGTTGAATATGGTAACTTTGATTTAGCTAAAAAACTCAGAGATGTCTCAATAATTCATACTTCAAATGTTGGAACTAGAATATTCTACGTAGAACATGGAGGTTTCGATACTCATGCCAGTCAAGGCAAAACTCATGAAAAATTGTGGCAAGAAGCCTCTAGTGCAATTGTAGATTTTTGGGATGATCTAAAACAACATGATTCCGCTGAAAATGTAATCATGTTTGTTTTCTCAGAATTTGGTAGAAGAGTGAAAGAGAACGGCTCTGGGACAGATCATGGCGCAGCAGGAGTTTCATTTGTATTTGGTCCAAATGTAAATGGTGGCATTTCAGGAGAATACCCAGAAACCAAAGCCGAATTACTTAGAGAAGGTGACTTAAATCCAAACTTAGATTTTAGAAGTTCATATAGCACACTTTTGGAAAACTGGCTAAATATTAACTCAAACGAAATTCTAAATGGAACTTTCGAAAAATATAACTTCATCAAATAAAAAATCGAGGTAAATTTGAAAATCACTAACGCAGCGGGAAGGTCATGGCATTTTAGCCATGCTATAGGCCGTAATACAGCCGAACATAATCCTGGCAATCCTGATCTTGGGGACACCGGAGGATTTGGATCTCCCTACTCTTTAACTATCTTCGATGAGAACACTTTTTTTGTTGTTAGTAGAGGTTGGGATACTAAACTTCCAGAACAAATTCATGATTCATATAAAAGAATTGGAAAAGTCGGATTGGACCAACATCATTTTGGAGATTTCGCCAGAAACGAGTTCACTTGGCCTTCAGGAATCACAAAATCAAAAAATGGAACAATATTTATTAGTGATGAATTCGAAAACCTAATCAAACTTTTTGATCCAAACAAAATAGTCCCTTACCCTGAATTTTCTCTTGAAACTGAATCAATTGGATCGTGGGGTAAATTTGGGAAAAACCCAGGAGAATTTAATTCTCCAAATGGAATTCAATTTGATGCCCAAGATAATATCATCGTCGTAGACAGCTACAATCATAGAATTCAAAAATTTACCTCTGGCGGTGAATATATTATGCATTGGGGTAAATTTGGGAAAAACCCAGGAGAATTTAATACTCCCTGGGGCATAACACTAGATGATAATCAAAATATTTATGTTGCAGATTGGGGTAATAATAGAGTTCAAAAATTTGATCCTCAAGGAAAATTTATCATGACATTTGGAGATGAAAATTCAAATAGTGGAAACTTAAATCACCCCGCTGATGTAGCTATTGACTCAGAAAATGATGTATATGTCACAGACTGGGGTAATAAAAAAATAAATATTTATGAGCCTAACGGAGAAATAATTACTTCGCTTTATGGTGATGCAACTGAATTATCTAAAGCAGGAAAAAATGTCGTTAGCCGACAACTAGCTTGGAGCCAAGCTTATCAGCATGTTGAAGTTGAAGAGTTCACAAAGCTAGGGTTATTTGGCAGACCAATAGGTATCGAAATTAATTACAACAACACGATAGTTATCACTGACACCAAAGGTAGGCTGCAAGTTTATAAGAAAGTAAAAGATTTCGTCGAGCCACCAAAAAACGTCAAAGTATTGCATCCGCAATAAAACATTATGGTAGCGGGGGCAGGACTCGAACCTGCGACCTTTGGGTTATGAGCCCAACGAGCTGCCGCTGCTCCACCCCGCGACGAAAATGACTCAAAACAAAATTTCAATTTAATCCTGTGTAATTTTATATTAATTAGTAACCAAACCATAATGTAGGTCAAGTCTTCGGCTTATTAGTACCGTTTAGCTGAAGCGATTACTCGCCTTACACTCACGGCCTATCAACCCGGTAGTCTTCCGGGAGCCTTATTCCCTAATAAATTAGGGATGGGAGATCTCATCTAGGAGTTGGCTTCGTGCTTAGATGCTTTCAGCGCTTATCACATCCGGACATAGCTACCCGGCGATGCTCCTGGCGGAACAACCGGTACACCAGAGGTCAGTCCATCTCGGTCCTCTCGTACTAAACACAGATCCACGCAAATTTCTAACGACCACTACAGATAGAGACCGAACTGTCTCACGACGTTCTGAACCCAGCTCGCGTGCCACTTTAATGGGCGAACAGCCCAACCCTTGGAACCTTCTCCAGC
>PBID01000014.1 GCA_002719675.1 Chloroflexota bacterium | reverse complement strand
GTTATAAAAGAGTTGTTTTGAATACTGACGATTGGAGACTGCCTGCTATATCATTATATTTTTCATTAGGTTTTAATCCTATAATTAATTCGGATCCTGTTTCTATTAGATGGAAAAAAATTAATAAAGATTTGGAAAGGACAAAGAGATGATAAAAATTGGTTTAGTTGGATTGGGACACGGTAAAACTTTATTACAATTAAACACCCCTGATGTATATAGAAGTCGTAATGATTATCTCAAGAAAGAAATAATTCCAATGAAAGTTACAGCTCTATGTGATACCAATGAAGATATACTCAGTAAATTTTCAAAAGAATATAACATTGATGCATGTACTACAGATTTTAATGAATTAATTAAAATGGATGATGTTGATGTTGTGGGAATATATACTCCGGGACCATTGCATGCACCACAAATTTTAGCTGCATTGGATGCTGGTAAACATGTGATGGTTACTAAGTCAATGGTTTATACCGAAAAAGAAGCTGAAGATGTGGTTAATGCTGTAGATAAATCTGGTTTAGTTTTGTTGGTTACTCAAACCATGCGTTGTAAATTAGATATGATGGAAGCAAAGAGAGCTTGCGATGCTGGTGAAATTGGAGATCTTTTCATGGCTGAATCTCATTATGTTCATGACTTGAGGAATGCATATATATATAGTCCATGGAGATTAGAAATGCCTCAAGATTTAATTTTGGGTGGCGCCTGTCATCCTATTGATTTATTAAGATGGTATATGGGGGATGTTGAAGAAATTCATTGCTATGGACTAAAAAGTGGAATTGTTCCGGAATATCCTAAAGAAGATAATTTTGTAATGAATTTGAAATTCACAAGCGGAAAGATAGGCAGAGTAGCTGCTTATTTAGGTGCGATTAATCCACCAAATGTTCCAATGAATCAAATTGCTCTTTATGGTACGAAAGGTTCAATTATTGATAACATGAAAAAAATTGACCCAGAAGGTTATATGCCGCAAGTTGAATATTCAGTTGGATATCCTGACACAGCACTTAAAGGCCATGCTCAAGAAATGATCATAATGTTAAGACATATGTATAATTGTATCGTTAATGGTGAGAAGCCGTGGGTTGGAGCCCGTGAAGGTGCAAGAGTTGTTTCTACTGGATTAGCTGCATGGAAATCACTCAAGACGGGAGTGCCTGTTAAAGTGAGAAATGAATTTTAAGGAGTTTATTGTGAGAAAAGGCTTATTGTTATTAGTAGTTTTGTCAATTTCTCTTTTGATCGTTTTTTGCGGTAGTGAATCAACTTCACAAGAAGAAAGTTCAACTAATGATACTGTTAGTGGTTCTATGAATTCAACTTTAATTCAACCAACTGTTAAATTGAATGAAACGATTACGAAAAAGTTGCCTTTGCAGTTATGGGAATGGGATGGTGAAATAAAAAGATATACAGTTACAACTGCACATCAAAGTGGTAGTGGTACAGCTAAGAAAATGCATTGCGTAATTAAAGGAGAAGGAAAAGCATTAACTATTGGCGAAGAAGTTGAAGAAATAGAAGAATCTGTATGTACACATGTTATGCATGATCATAATGGATTTAAAAAATATGCAGTTGGATTGAAAAAAATAAAGATAAAATCTACTGGTGAAGTAGGATGGATATGGTCGTCAGCTGTCCAGAAGTCTGAGTAGCATATTTTAATTTTTTGTTAATTTGTACAAATTAACACCCTATAGTATATAGAAATATATACCCATAGATACAATAATTTAGCCTGAATAAATAATTACTATCAGGAGAAATTATGGTTGCAATTCAGGTTAAACCAAGGCTTTCTATATATTTGAAACAACGTATATGTCAGTTGCGGTTAATTCATTCAAGAAAACCATTTTCAATAGATAAGATTTTGAATCAAGTTTCCCTAGAAGCTTGGGATCCTTTACCTAGCCGTGGTACTGTACAAAATATAGTTCATAATTTAGATCAAGTAAAGTCTGAAAAAAAGTTTTTGGATGGACAATTTATGTGGGCAAATTTATCTATATCAGGTGTTCCATGGGATTCCGGTGAAGTTGTTCTAAGATGTAACAAAGAATTCGATTTGCTGGCAAGAAATATGAAAGAAAAATTTGGATATACGAATTATTTTACTAATAGATTAGCGAATTGGTGTTGGAAGATTTTTTTGGCATCTCAAGATCTTGTATTTACTGAAGTATTAAAACTGGCTTGGTATTATGCTGAAGAGGATAGCTTGAACGATTTAATTGAATGGGGTGTTTTATCACCTAAAGAAAAACCTTCATTTTTTGATAGTAATAATCACGACATCAGGTTCTTTAATGGATTATTAACTTACAAACCTTGGTCTTCGTCCGAAGCCCTTGAAGAGTTTGTTGCTTCAGTTCCAGATTCTATACCATTTCCAAATAACCCCAACTGGATCAATTATGCTTATTGTTTAGGAGTTACACCGCAAACTGGAACAAATTTTAATGCTTTTAATCGAAATAAAGTTATAGATTTTCCTCCTCCAGAATTACTTGATAAATCAGGTAACCAGAAATGGAGAGAGAGATTAAAAGTTAATTTTGGGATTGGTTAAATGCAGACTTTTTTAAATCAATATTCTCTGTTGATTTTTTCTGCTGGAATAGTTTTTGCAATTTTTTTGTTTATTGGTCTGACGAGGATTAAAATTTCTTGGATTTCTTTGGGTGTTTTGTTTGTTGTAGTTTGTATTCTGACATTTCAAATAGTTAACCGGATTACAGATAGCCAGATTTTAGATTTAGAACGTATTCAAAATGCTCAAAATTCTGGTGATCCTTTAGTGTTATATTTTTATTCCAATTATTGAATTGCTTGTCTATCATTAAAGCCTGTAGTTGATAGGCTTGAGGAGCAATTAAAAGATGAAGTTGTTTTTGTTGCTTTAGATGCCACTTCTAAATACGGTAAAAAAACTTATCATAAATATAAAACTAATCAAGTGCCAACTTTCATAGTGTTTGATTCAGAGTTCAAGGAAGTCATGAGATTTCGAGGTCAAGTACCAAAGTCTCAAGAGATTTTCAATCTTATTAAATAATATAATTTCTATACACCTAAATCTCTGTCTTTGTAAAAGTAAATTGAAAGATATATTATTAGCGCAATTGATGATATTAAAATTAAAAAGTGCATGATATTTATACCATTAAAAAGTGCGTTTGAGTCAGAGTAATAGAAAAATGGTGAAATATATTTAATTGATTCGAAATCTGAAGAAAGTTTTGCTAAGCCATTAATTAGGAATGTAATGAATGCTAAGCCACCTGAAAATCCTGTAGAGATACCTGTTTTGCCTGTGATTGATCCTGTCAAAATAGATATTGACCCAAAAAATATAGATATTAGGGCTAAATTTATGCACATTTGAGCCAAGTTAAATAGGTTAACTTTCATGATTGGTGTTACTAAAACAAAACCAAACCAGGCAATGAAGCAAAAAATTGTGATTAATGTTGCCATAGCTAAAAACTTTTGAATGATTAAAGTGGATCTTTTAATGGGGTTAGATATCAAAATATCTATGGTTTTATTTTTTTCTTCTCCAGCAATGATATTTGTTCCTACAGTGATAGCATAAGCTATGAATGCGAATGGGAACATGAATGAGAATAACTCTACATTTAGGAAGCCTTCTGGAGTACCAATTGAAGATAAATCACCGAACCAAACTGAAATTTCTTTAGGAAATGATTCTACGTATTCATTCATTAATTCAGGCATTTTTTTTACAGTTGGGAAAAAGGATGTAATAATCAAATCTGAGGCTAGGATCCCTAGTACCCAAAACATCAAACCTTTTTTGTAATCAAAAAGAGTTTTTTGAAAAAGATTTTTCATTTTTTATCACCATAATATGTCATAAATATTTCTTCTAAAGAGGGTTCATGAGTAATTAGTTTTTTGATTTCAAATTCTGAAACCTTTTTGATTATGTGTGTAGGATTTCCAATTACAGTAAATTTTACTGTTTTGTTGGACACATCAACATTTTCAATATTTGGTAATGTAAAATCTTTTTTTCGAGGTTGTATTTCAGAAAATTCTATTTCAAATATTTGGATTTGTTTGCTTTTTATTTCTGAAATTTTTTCTGTTGTAATTAATTTACCTTCTCTAATAATGCCTATTCGATCACACAGCTTTTCAACTTCAGAAATATTATGTGAAGAAAAGAAAATTGTTCGTTTTTCATCTTTTAAGTCGGATATAATTTCATAAAATTCATTTCTTACCAATGGATCAAGTCCGTTAGTAGGTTCATCTAAAATTATTAATTCAGGTTTATGCATCAGGGCCTGAATAATTCCTATTTTTTGTTTATTCCCTTGGGAAAGTGTTCCAAATTGTTTATTAAGATCAATTTGTAATTTTTCAGCGAGAACATTCACGTATGTTTCGTCGTATTCATTTTTGATGTTAGAAAAAAAAGTTAATATTTGGGAACCTGTTAAATTAGGATAAATTAAGAATTCACCAGGTAAATAGCCGATTTTTTTTCTAATTTCAATGCTGTTTTTTAAATGATTCATTCCAAGAATTTTAACTGTACCACTTGAGGGTTTTATTATTCCAAGAAGGATTCTTATTGTTGTAGATTTTCCAGCTCCATTTGGCCCTAAAAAACCAAATATTTCGCCTTGATTTATGGCCAAATTGACTTCAGATAAAGCTGTAACTTCTTTATTATATTTTTTAGTTAAACTTTTTATTTCTATCGAATATTTGATTTTAAATTTCCCTTAATTATTCCTTCTGTAAAAAGAATAAATTCTTAATAAAACTGCTACAAGTGGAGGAAATAAAACAAGACCGAATAGTCCTGCAACCTGGCTACCTATCATTAACGAAATCATTATCACAGTTGGATGAAGTTGTAGTTTTTGACCGTGAATTTGTGGTGCAAGTAGTAGGCTTTCAAATAATTGAGTGATTACGTATACTCCAATTACAAACCATATATATTCTGGTTGTGTTGCAAGTGTAACTAGTATTCCTGGTATCGCTCCTAGGGTTGGGCCAAGAATTGGTACCAAAGCAAAAATTGCAGCTAAAAACCCTAAGAAAAAAGGGAATTTAATACCTAATATCGACAAGCCTATAAAGACTAAAAGCCCTACCGCTGAAGCTAAAATTAATTGCGCTTGAATGTATGCTCTTACAACATTGTTTATTTCAGACATGATATTAGTCACATCAGGCCTGGTAGAGATAGGAAATAATTTTGTAATTTCTTTCGGAATTCTATCTCTATCTTTGAGTATGTAGAAAAGAAATATTGGTATTATTGCTATAGATAGTATAAGAGTAGATAGTTTGTTGAAAGCATTTAAAGTTCCCGATATGGATTTTTGGATAAACTCTGCGATGATTGTTCCAATGTTTGCGATAAAATCTTCGAGCTGAGAATAAGTAGTTGTGGTAAGAATTCCAGTATATTTTGAATCTAATTTTTGAATTGAATTTTGAGCGGTGTTTAGATACGACGGCAGGGATTCAATTACATTTTTTGCTTCTTGAATTGTTGGAGGAATAATTATTAGTAACATTGCTGCTATTACACTAATTATGATTATGTAAGTAGTTATAATCGCAATGATTCTAGCCGTTAATTGCCACCGTTTTTTCAATGGATTAATATTTTCCAAAAATTCAACTATAGGTAATACAGCATAAGCTATGACAATTCCGATGATGAATGGAATTATTGCATCTATGATTTGATAAATCGCAACAAAAGATATTATTATTATTGCAGTTATGAAAATTGGTGATTTATAAAAACTTTTTGAATTCATATTACATCATATTTGTGTTTTTCTTTGGCCTTTTTTTACCGGACCATGCATCTCTTGAAATATTTAGTTTAATTCCGCCAGTCATATTGTCCCACATTTTCTCTCGCAAAAATTTTTCTTTATAAAAATCAGATTGTGCAGATTTGCAAACTTGTGTGGTCAATAACAAACCAAAATGTTTAACTGCTTCGGTTGGGTTATGGTGCCATGACGGAGATTTTGCTTGATTATTTTTATTGAAAAGAAATTTGAACATATATCTTGTTTTGTTGCTTGTGTTTGATGTTGCTGCATGCCAAATATCATAATGTAAAAAAATTATCGAGCCAGCTTCAACAGTTCCTAGTACTTGGTCTTTAAAATTTCCATATGTTGCCAATCTATCTGATGGTGCATTTCTGAAATGAGTCCCGGGCACTATCGCAGTTGGTCCCATTTTGTTTGTAACTTTTTGAGGGTAATACATTCCTAATACTGTCTTAACTTCATGATGTCTTTCATTAAGTCCGTCTTGGTGCCATGTTTGACTTACAGATCCGGGTTCGTTCATATGGCAATGTCTATGAGAATTCATAGTATAAGTGGATCCTAGTAGGCTTTGAAGTATTCCTTTCACCTTAGGATTTCCCCAAACATTGTTTAATTCAGGTATTTCATCGAGGATATTATCTCCGGGATTTGTTTCTAATGCATCAGCTTTTTGTAAGATTGTTTTATTAAAATCAGCTGAAAACTTGGGATTGAAGATCATATATCCATTAATTATGAATTCAAATATTTGCTTATCATCAAGTAGAAATTTATTATCAATCAAAATTATCCTCCAATTTTTCAAGAATGAATTCATATCCCATTACATCAACTTCTCTATCTTCAAATGGTGCTCTTTGTTGAGGGAAATGGATTATTCTCCATCCATCTATGATTGCATCATGAACTGAATTATATAACCATTCTATGCTTGAGTTTTCAATTTGGGTAACTGAATTTTTTATTGGTTCATGAATAGCCATAGCTATTATTTCTGATCGTATGCTAGGAGTAGCAGCATGCAAGTATAAAAGTCTCTGGCGAATACTCATTTTCTAATCCTTGAGTGAAATTACTTAACATCATTATACATATTTAAAATTATGGTGTTATTTTTATTTATTCTGTTTTTGCAATTTTTCAGTAAATTGTTTTTTATAATTTAAACTTTCATGTGTTGATAAAAATTTGTGTATAGTATATTAATTAAAATTAAAAATTACATATTCAAGATAGCAGAGTTAAAATGAAACAGAATTCATGGTTGCAGTGTAGTTCTTTATGCACCGAAAGATATAATCTCACCGATACAATTTATAGTTGTCCTAGATGCGATTCTCTTATGGGAGTAAATCATGATTTTGATCAGCTCAAAAAAACTTCTGGACAATCTTGGAGAAAAATATTTGATTCTCGTTATATGAAAACTGAATGGCCTTATGGGAGTGGAGTTTGGGGGAAAAAGGAATGGGTATATCCAGATCTTAGCGATGAAAATATTGTTTCTTTGTATGAAGGTGGAACAAACTTGTTTTGGGCAGAAAGATTGGGGAATCTCATTGGATTAGATGATTTTTGGGTGAAAAATTGCGGTAATAGTCATACTGGTTCATTTAAAGATTTGGGTATGACAGTTTTAGTTTCTGCTGTTAAAGAAAAAATTAATTTGGGTTCAAATATATCTGCAGTTATTTGTGCTTCTACTGGAGATACATCTGCTTCTTTATCAGCATATTGTGCTGCTGCAGGTATTCCTTCAGTTGTAATTTTACCAAGAAATAAAATTTCTGAAGCTCAATTAATTCAACCGATTTCTAATGGAGCTATCACTCTAGCTGTTGATACTGATTTTGATGGTTGCATGGATATAGTAAACAAATTGAGTAAAGATGTTAATTTTTATTTGGCTAATTCAGTTAACCCACTTAGAATTGAAGGTCAAAAAACTTTAAGTGTTGAATTGGTTCAACAATTCGATTGGGAAGTTCCTGATTGGGTGATAGTTCCCGGTGGAAATTTGGGTAATATATCTGCGATTGGTTTGGGCTTCAAAATGTTATTTGATTTAGGACTTATTAATAATCTCCCCAGATTAGTTTGTGCTCAAGCATCTAATGCTAATCCTCTTTATTTAAGTTATAAATCTGGATATAAAGAAGTTCAATCTGTTTCTGCTAAAGAAACAGCAGCATCTGCAATACAAATTGGTAATCCAGTTAGTATTTATAGAGCAATAAATATTTTACAACAATTTGGTGGAGTTGTTGAACAAGCTACTGAAGATGAGTTGGCAAATGCATCAGGTTTAGCTGACCAAACGGGATTATTTACATGCCCTCAAACAGGTGTTGCTTTGGCTGTGCTAATGAAGCTTGTTAAGTCCGGAGTTATAAAAAGTTCAGATAGAACTATTGTGATTTCTACTGCGAATGGGTTGAAATTTACAAATTTTAAATTAGATTATCATAGAAATAAATTACCTGAAGTTACTGAATCAAAATTTGCTTCTAGTCCTATAGAATTGCCAGGGGATTATCAATCAGTAGTGAAAGCTATTGCTCAAAGAGTATAAAGAATCCATTTTCGAAATTTAATAATTTATTCAGTTGTTGTTTAGTTTTAATACTTGAGAACTGGTGTCTATTTTGAAATTTCTATAGCTGTTCTCCAAGTCCAAACTTCTGCTCCGGTTTCAGGTATTCTGACTTTTACGATGCCGATTGTATATTTATGTGGAATTCCGTCTGCAGATGTGTAATAAGTGTAGAAACAAGTTGCATCTTCTAAAAATAAAATAGGGGAACCTGCAGTGACAGGAGTTCCATCAGTTTCATTTACTACGCAAAAGTTTTCTTTCCCTCCACCTTGACTCCAACCGGGTTTCAAATTAATTTTTCTATATTCAAAAGAATCCCAAGTAATTAAGGGTAGATCAATGCTTACTTCAAGTGCTTTGTTTGCTGTTGATCCTCCGTGACCACCTTTTGCTGATGAGTTCATCTTTAAAATTGGAGCTTTAAATACTCCAGGCTCAGCTACCTGCTCTGGCTCGCTGTAACAGCTGATTAGAGCAAACATCATTAACATAAGTAAGATATTTAATTTATTCATTAATTTCTCTCCTTTGAAAAATTATATGGGAACTATACTTTCTAGTGAATTAATTTGAGAATCTGATAATTGGAAATTAGTTGATTCTAAATTTTCCAGAATTCGTTTCTTTGAACTTGCTTTGGGAATTGCGATTATTTGTGGGTTTCTTACACACCAATTTAATGCTACTTGTGCCCATGTTTTTCCAATTGATTCACCTACTTCATCTAAAAGTTTTCGAATCTTGGTGTTTGCATTTTGGTCTCCGGAATCAGCACGTTTTCTTTCCCCTTTTTGTTCCTCAGTATATCCAAATTTACCTATAGGTGTATAAGCAATAATTGTAATTTGGTTTTTTTCACAAAATGGGATTAATTCTTTCTCTATTTCACGATCATATAGGTTATAAATCACTTGGTTTGAAACTATTTTATGGTTTGAAGATTTTTGAGCTCTTTCTAACTGTTTTACGTCAAAATTACTGACCCCAATAAATCTAATTTTCCCTTGATCTACAAGTTTATTCATTGCTTCCATTGTTTCTTCAATAGGAATTTCATCGCTATATGCATGCAATTGGTAGAGATCAATATGATTTACATTTAGTTTTTTTAAACTGTTGTGGGCAGCTTCAAATACATTTTTTTCAGAGAAATTTATTGGAGAAATTTTAGTTGATAAAAATACTTTATCTCTAATATTTTTTATTGCTTTGCCAACTGCAGGTTCAGTTCCATAAGATTCAGCCGTGTCAATATGAGTAGCTCCAAGTTCAACTCCAGCAGTGATTATACTAGGATCTTCAATAAATAATGATGTACCTAGACCTATTACTGGTATTTCTATATTTGTATCACTTAGTTGTTTAGTATAAATTTTATTCTCCTAAATATATGAAACATAAGTTTAAAGATCAGAAATATAAATTTCTCTGAATTATAGCAGAAAACATTTGATTTATTTCTGTTTTTGTCGATAATTATTTTATTTTAATCTTATTTAATATAGAAGAGAAAATGCATGACTCCGATATTTAATGCGACTATAGGTATTGATATAGGTACAACTTCTGTAAAAAGTGTTTTACTTGGTGAAAATGGTACTATATTTGCGGAATCTGAAATTCAAATAGATGTTAACAGAGTTGATTCTTTTTCTACTGAACAAGATCCAAATGATTGGTGGATTGCAACTTGTCAATCCGTCAGAAAAATCATAAAAACAACAGATAGTAAATTTAATTTATTAGGAGTTGGCCTGTCCGGTCAAATGCATAGCTCTGTTTTTATAGATCAAAAAAATGAGGTAATTAGGCCTGCAATATTGTGGAATGATGTGCGGACTAAATCTGAATGTGAATTTATCAACAGGAATATTGGTTTGGATGTTTTAACCAGAACTGTTGGAAATATTGCAATAGAAGGCTTTACTGCACCAAAAGTTCTTTGGTTAAGAAACCAAGAACCAAATAATTATAAAAAAGTAAAGAAACTTTTACTCCCAAAAGATTTTGTCAGATTCAAAATGACAGGGGAATTTGTAACGGAACCTTCTGATGCAGCAGGTACTTTGTTATTTGATATTTATCAAGGTAAATGGTCTCAAGAAATTTTGAGTAAATTAAGTATTGATGAATCAATTTTACCATCTGTTATTAATTCCTGTGATGTTACAGGTTTTATATCTAAACAAGCCTCAGTAGAATTAGGTTTAACTCCAGGATTACCTGTGTTTGGTGGTGGTGGTGATAATCCTTCAGGTGCTGTTGCAAGTGGTGTTGTATCTCCTGGGTTAATTCAAGTTAGTATTGGTACTTCAGGTACTTTGTTAACTCCTATAAAAGATATTACTAACCTTGGAGATTCTAAATTGCACCATTTTTCTCACGTTAATGATAACTTATGGTATTTAATGGGTGTAATTCTTTCAGCAGGTGAATCTGTTAGATGGTTAAAAGGAATTTTAAATTCCAGGAATAATTATGAAGATTTTGTTAGTTCAGTAAATAATGTTCCGGTGGGTAGTAAAGATTTGTTTTTCTTACCGTATCTTTCAGGGGAACGTACTCCACATAATGATCCTAATGCTAGAGGATGTTTTATAGGTTTGAGTTCTCAACATTCAAGTGAAGATCTAATTCGTGCTGTTATAGAGGGTGTTTGTTATGCAATTAGAGATTCTTTAGAGCTCGTAAAAGAACATGATGTTGTTTTAGACGATGGTGTCAGACTTATTGGTGGGGCATCTAAGAGTGATATTTGGAAAAAAATTCTCGCAAATATTTTAGGGAAGTCTGTTTATTCTGTGAATTTTAATGGGGGTCCATCCATTGGTGCTGCAATAATTGGACTTGTTGGCGGTGGTGTTTTTAAATCTCTTGATGAGGCGATAAATCATTTAGTAACTATTACTCGAGAAACAAGCCCTGAAGATTCAAATAAAAATGATTTTCAAGAAAGATATGAAAAATATACTAGGCTTTATCCTATTTTAAGAGAGTGGTTTTCTTCATCTTGATAAAGAAATATTTTTTTAAATTTGTAATGTGAGTTTTTACAATTGATATTTATTCATGCAATTTAGTTCATGTATAGCCCTACAGGAAACAAAATTCCAGTACTAGTTTTTTTGTATTTAAAATGGGAGTATATTTGATTTTTAAACTTCTTGGTTGTACTTTTTATGAAGGATTAATAGTTGATTAATATGTTGGAGGGTCGTAATGTTACCTGAGATTAGATTACAAAAAGTCTCTCGCGATGATTTAAATCGTGTTCGCGACTGGAATAGAAAATCTGGTTCTATTGATGGATGGTTAGGTCATTATTCAATAAATGGAGTCTTGGACATTGGTTATGATTCTGAGAAAGTACTATCCTTGTCTGATGCAGAATTAAATTCTTTATTGGATAATAATCGTAACGAGATAAGATCTGTTTATGATGATGACGATAATCATTTAGGTGAAAGCAGAGTGCTTTTTCTTTCTGATAATGCAGCTGAAATATCAATTTTTATTGGCGATTCTAAATTATCAAATCAAGGTTATGGGACTTCTGTTTTAATTCATTTACTGGAAGAACTTTTTGTAAGGTATAATTTCAGATATATCGTTGCTAATTTGCCAGAACGAAATAATAGGTTAATTAAATTATTTAATTCTATTGGGTTCAAAAAATCTTTAGACCCAGTTGAATGTGTCAAACATGATGGTTGTACAAATATCGTAGAGTTTCGAATAGAAAAAAAAGAATATGATTCTCGTTTTTCAGATTCAGATTTTGGTATTTCGCATAATTCTTTATCGATTACTGGTTTGGTTGGTTCATTATCCCACCGTGTTGCACAAAAAGTTTCAGAACAGAATCATTTACCTTATGTAAATCATGAAATTCATAGAGATTTGGCAATTCGTTTGAGGACTACGCAAAAAGAAATTGAAGACTTTTTAATATCTTCTGCATCATTTTGGGGCAGATTGATGGCTAAATTTGTTGCTAGTCATCCAGGGTATATTCCAGGAGATACTTTATCTTTATCTAGTGATTTTTTGCATACAAATTACATTTTTGATGACTCTCATGATCATATTAATTTGAATAAAAAAATATATCTTGAAAACTTAAAAGTTATTTTAAAATCGATATATCAAGAGAATAAACTTTCAATTTTTGATGGACATGGTTCTAATTTGTTACTCCCTGAAATTTGTGATTCTCACTTTAGCGTTTATATTTCAGCTAGTAAAACTTTTAGACTAAAAATGATTTCTCAAGAGTTAGAAATTAGTTTAGATGAAGCTAATTCTTTTTTGAAAGAACAAGATGCTGAAATTTCTGGTATTTATAAAAATTTGTATGGAGCAGATATTTTAGATATGTCAAAATATGACATGGTAGTCAATATGGATGATATTTCAATGAATACTGCTATAAATTTGATCTCTAAAGCTATTGGCACTAGGTCTGTTTCTTAATAATTTATTGATATAATGTAAATTAAGAATTTTATTTAACATTTGATCTAAATCTTTACAGAATGAGTTTAAAAATTTCATCAGATTCTAATTTTGAAATATGGACTGGAGAACATTGGCAGTCTTATCTTAGAGTACCGGGAGATGATAAAAATTCTGGTTCGTTTAGTTTATATTTGACAGATCATAGTACTTTTGGTTCTGGGGTGCTAGTTTTGATTAACATCCCTGAGATTTCCTCACTTACAGGTGTTTATACAGATAATACAAAATTGTCTTCTTTTATTTTAAATAAAATAGTATCTAAAACCGTGGATTATCCTTTCCCTGAGGAAATGAAAATTTATGATTCTGAGATTTTGCGTTTTGAAGATTCTAATGGTGAGATTAGTTGGCGGATAATGCACTCTCAAAATGAGATTATTGCGAAATGGAGTAACTTTAAAGATCCTTTTTTTCATTCAGGTGGCCCACAAAATCAAAAAGGACAATCAGTATTGTCTAGTTTATTGGTTTTTGCTAAAAATTCTTCGATTCAAGTTAATAAAAGATTTATAAAAGGAATACCATATGATCGTGCAACTTGGACTAGAACTACTGGAAGTGCTCAAAGTTCATGTGTTATAGCTTTTTCGGAAATTATAAAAATTGTTGATCAACATTAATTGGAGCTGAAAATGGATGTTACAGGAAAGTATGGAATCGTTACTGGTGCTTCTAGTGGAATAGGCAAAGCAATTGCTATTGAGTTAGCTAAAAATGGAGCAAGACTAATCTTAGCTGATATAAATTACGATCAATTAGAAAATGTAGTTTCTGAGGTAGAATCTTTTGAGCAAAAAACAGTTCTTTGTAGAGTTGATGTGTCCGATCAAAAGTCTGTAGATGGAATGGTTGAAGTTGCAATAGACAATTTTGAAAATATTGATTTTTTAGTAAATTGCGCTGGAGTAATAGGTGCTTCTGACTGGGGTTCAAGGCCTATTTTAAATGATCAAGATTGGGATTTAATTCATCAAGTAAATGTTAGAGGATTAATGAGAGTAACTGATGCAGTAGTTCCTAGTATGATCAAAAGAAACTACGGAAAAATTGTTAATATAGCATCCATTGCAGGTAGGACTGGTTCAGTTACAAATGTTGCTTATGCAACTTCTAAAGCTGCTGTAATTAATTTAACTCAAGGTGCTGCTTCTAAATATTCTGAAAATAATATAAATGTCAATGCTGTTTGTCCTGGTTTATTATGGACGCCAATGTGGGAAAAAATTGCTGAAAGCCAAAGAGCGATTTCTGACAATAAAGACCAAGTCACTGGAAGAGAAGTGTTTGATGAACATGTTAAAAACAGAATACCATTAGGCAGGGAACAAACGCCTGAGGACATAGCTTATTTGGTTTCTTTTTTGGTATCAGATTACTCGAGTAACATTACTGGTCAAGCAATAAATGTTAGCGGGGGATCGCATTTTAATTGATTATTTTTTCGGATGCCATCGGTTTTCTATGGTAGCTTGATCTCGAATCGTCCTAGCGATAGTTTGCCACGTGGTTCCTGCCCAAATCCGACGAAAGAAAATCCGTAGCTAGTAACAATTGATAGCACCTCGTCAAGAGGGGTCACTTTAGATGGATGGTTTTCCCAACTTCGATACCAATGTGTCTCGTCGTTGTGTAGCGTGATGGTATTCGGTTCAGAGGCCCATTCACCTTCAGATATAGTCAATGGATTGTTGCCCATGTGCCACCGTACGCCGCCTTTATTAACCCAGAAGTAGCATTTTGCACCATTGAGTTGCAGATTGTCGCCTCGCAAGTATACGGATATTTCAGCATCTCTTAGGTCAATCGAATCTTTTCCGATCCAGCTTCTATATAGAATCAAGGGGAGTATAGAGATCGGATTTTCCGGCGTGTCTGCACTCCAGCGGTTTTCGTCAGTCCAGATGTAGGGTCCGTCGTTAATACCTCCGTTTCGTTCCCATGAAGTTAGGACAAATATATCTCGTCCTTTAGCAACAATACTCCAGTGGTAATCGTAGCTACACCAACTTTCAGGTCCCTTGTCAAAATTATTTTTTAGTGACTCTTTAATAATAATTTGTTATCTTCCTCTTAATTTTGCAAGTAATCGCAAAATTTCTATGTAAAGCCAGATTAAAGTTACTAATAATCCGAAAGCTCCATACCATTCCATATATTTAGGAGCTCCCATTTCTGCACCTTGTTCTATGAAATCAAAATCAAGAACCAAATTAAGAGATGCAATGACAACAACGAATAAACTAAAACCTATACTCATTAGGGAGCTGTTATTTATATCCAGGATAGGTAACCCAGAACCGAAGAAACTCATTACGAAGCTAATCATGTATACGATGAAAATTCCACCAGTTGCAGCTGCAACACCTAATTTGAAGTTTTCTGTAGCTTTAATCAATCCTGATTTATAGGCAAATAGTAAAGAAAAAAGTATAGCTCCAGTTAGTAAAACAGCTTGTAGAACAATACCATCATACATCTGGTTAAATACGTATGAAATTCCACCCAGAAATAATCCTTGTAGTAATGAATAAATTGGTACAGTAATAGGAGACCATTGTTTTTTAAATATTGTTACTATTGCTACAATCAAGCCTCCTATAGCGCCAACAAATGCAAGAGGCAAAAGTTGCCTTGTGTATGTGAAATACCCAGATACTAGTAAAAGGGCTAGACTGATAGCTACTTTATTTACAGTTCCATCTACAGTCATTGCATTATCACTAGTTCTTTCGATATTCTCAAAAGTTTTTGATGATAGAGCAGGGTTACCGGATCTGAATGCTATATGACCGCCATTGTTTTTATTTGAGCTTGAATTGGAATTCATTGATTACTCCAGAAAAATGTCTTAATAGTAAATATAAGAATAATTTAAACGAAAAAACTTACTGATACATTATATATTATTTGTAGGACATATCAAAAATTATTAGAGCTTTCTAAATTCAAGAAAGCTCTAATAAAATGCTGTTTATTTTTTTACGAAAATTAAACCAGTCCAAATAGTCCAAATTAAAGTCGATATTAATCCAGGAATCCATATAATAGCCATTAGTGCGGGATTAAACGGAAGAATGTTGTCTCCTGCTTTCCCTACAGCTTCTGCAACTTCTCTTCCTTCAGTTGCTAATGGTATTAGAATTCCTAGTGCTACGAAACCCAGACTTCCTATCACACATAAAGCAGTAACTATTTTATAAATTATGTTTGAATTAAATTTAGGCTTTCCAAGGATATAATATCCTAACAATGCATTTGAAAGAAAACCTGCGCCTCCGGCTGAAAATCCAACAGCACCAGCCATTGATGTCAACGCGTTAACGGATTCTATGTTCGTTGTTTCCTGAGGTAAACGCATTCCTATTCCTACAGAATTAGCAGTCCAGCCCATTAGTGCTAGGATAGGAATTAGATACAATAATCCGTTATCTTTGTCATTTTGTAAAAAGTAATAACAGAAAGCAAACATTGCGAAAGTGAAACCAGCATTTGCCCAAATTTCAATTAATCCACTGGCTTGTGCACTTACAAAACCATCAAACAATTGACTGATAAACAATCCTATAGCTGCGATAATTACTAAATATCCACCAAGCTTTGTTGTACTCATATTTTCTCCTTATTTTTTTTGTTTTAGATATAAAAAACCCGTTCAAGTTTATGAACGGGCACAATTATTATGAGCTAATTAACGTGTTGAAATGCCCTATATAGGGCTGATACATAAATGAAATAAATCGTCTTTAAATCTTTTAAACATGTCCAGAATATAATTTAATTAAATTTTTATGTCAATATTTTTGAGTTGATTTATATTTTTAATAAATCAAGAATTAAAATCTCATATTCAAATTATATTGGTGGAGCTGAGGAGGCTCGAACTCCTGACCTCTTCAATGCCATTGAAGCGCTCTTCCAGCTGAGCTACAGCCCCATTTTGAATATAAATTGGTGCATTTCAGCATAACATAATAGGTCAATAAAAATCGATTGTTACACTTATTGTCATACTTGAGCAAAAATCTATAGTGGCATGTACAGTTGTAATTTATTCTGCATCCTAATAAGATATTTCTAAATTTTATTAGGCAAGTATTTTTTAGGGAATTTGGCAACAACGGAGTATAAGGTATCTACCATATTTGCTAATCTTACTCTAGCTACCTGAGAACATAATTGATACGCGACTAATTTTTCAATTCCATAGTCAGATTCTAGCCACATAATTAATTCGTAAAATGCTATTCTAGCAGCATCTTCCATGGGTCTGGCACTTCCTATTGTCATTATAAATTCGTCTGATTCAACCCTGGGATTTGTTAAAGATAGCTGTTTTACCAAATCTACTTTTAAGGTTCCTGTAGTGGGGATTTCTGTGGCAACTCCGCATATTTCAGCATCACCTTGAGCAGCATGACCATCGCCAATATATAAAAATCCCCCATCAACATTAACAGGTAAAATAATTGTATTGCCAGGACAAACATCTGCCGCATCCATATTACCTCCATGGCTTCCAGGTGATAATGAAGAAATAGCTTCTAATTCTGGAGAAGTTCCAATGGTGCCATAGAAAGGTTCATAAGGGATTGGTGGAATGTTAAGATCTGTGGAAAAAGTAATTGAATTATCTTTTATTGGATGAATCATTACTTTTGGGGGGAGTGGTTCATTTAAAGTACGAGTTAAAGGCGTAGCACATAATCCTCCAAACTCAGGTATTATTGCACTGACACCATAGTCTCTTGATGTTTCTATAGAGATAATAGTTACCGCTAATGAATCACCTTTTTGTGCACCTTCGATGTATATAGGGCCAACCAGAGGATTTACGAAAGGCATTTGGATTAACTTTGTAATATCTGACGTTGAGGAATCAACTTTATTGCCAAATGCATCAAGTGTTTGAATTTGAAAAATCTCTCCTGATTTAACATTTGCAACAGGATTTTTATAAGGTCCTATAACGTAAGCTGAACCTTCAATCTTATTGTTAATTATCTGCATAAATATTCCTAGATGTTAGATTGATTTTAAATTACAGTATACTTGATTTTTTTGAATTGCAAATTTTTATATTTGAATTAATATAATACCAATTACGATAATTAATGCACCTGCACCTTTTCGAACTAAGATATCCGTAGCTATTGATTCATGGAGTATATTTATATGTTTCATACTTAGGATTGAACTAAATACAAAAGTAAATAAAGGAGTAGTTGCTAATACAGGTGAAACCAGAGTTAATGGACCTGAATCAAGTGCAAATTGATGAATTATTAAAGCTGTAGGCCCCATAATCAAGTTTGTAAAAATAAGTAGTTTAAACAATTGAGGTTGTTTAATTACTTTTTTAAAGAAGATTATTTGTGGACGTTGAGTGACTAATAATGCAACGATTCCAAATCCAAGATTGCGAAGAATAAATGCTTCAGATATTTCTAACTTTTCTAAGCCAATTTTATTAAAAACAACAGCTATGCCTACAAAAATTCCTGCTAAGAGGGCAGACATTAAAGGGGTAAAATTTTTCAACTGATTATTTCCAAATTTTTGGGAAGCAATAATGATTGTGCCAATCATTGTTAATGGGACGCCGATCATTTGAAGATTATTAAATGTTTCATTTAAAAAAAGTTGAGCTATAAGAATACTTGTTATTGGATGGGTGTAATACAATGGAATAATATTAGACGAATCATCTTTTTTTAATGCTTTGAATAAAATTAATATACCTATTCCCCACATTATTCCTCCTACTAGAGGCCACAATAATTCTATTGTGTAAGACGAAGTGAATGGAAATAAAAAGAAAAGAACAAAAGAGTATATTATTGAAATCAAACCAATCCAACTAAAATAAATTATAGCTGTAATTTCATATGAACTCAGGATTCGTTTATCTAGTACAGTAACAATACCCCAAGTAATAGCTCCAATAATTGAGATTGTAAACCAATGCATTAGTTGATGAATTCTTTAATGATCACGGGCATCATGATTATATTTACCTATAATTTCTCCTGAAGGGTCAGATACTAGAGAATATGGGTATTTCACAACTGCTGTACATGCATGTCCAGGTGCAGCTAAAACATAATCTCCGATAGAGATTTTTTCTCCATTGAGTTTAATTACTCCATGTTCTTCACTTTGAGCAGTAACTATAGCGTTAGGATATCCAATTAATTTAAATCTATGTTCAGTTGGTTGGTCTGGGGAGCATGCTTTTGATCCGATGTCGGTTGTGATTGTATCTTTTTGAGGATCGTGATCTATCACTTGTCCAAGGACTATTGCTGCTACATCGAAATTCAACTCTTCCATAGTTGCGTTTCGTGAATCCCAATAAATCCATGTTCCCGGAGATATTCTAATATTTGGTCGGTCAGGATATAAATGAAAAGTCCAAGATCCTGCAACTACGTTATCTGAAATATTTAAATTGTTTTTCTGCGCATGTTCCCAAATTTGATCAATGCTATTTAGTGTTTCAGAAACAATGTTTTTTCGCTCTTGTAAATCAGGTTTGTATAGAGCCTGTCCATCGAAGACATGAACACCTAAAGGAATAATGTTGCTATATTGAGAAATTTTAGAATACATTTCTAATGCTTCTTTACCAGGTTGAATTCCGGTTCTTCGCATTCCAGTGTCTAAATCTAAATAAACACCTATTTGTGAATTGTTACTTTTTAAAGCAGGAGAAAGTGCTTCAAGGTGTTGTGGGGTTCCTACTATAAGCTTGAAAGTTACATCAGGAAAATTATTTATTAGGTTAATAAATCTTTTAAGTTTTTTAGGATGAATCATTGGGTAAGCTATTAAAATTTCTGAAACACCATTTTCTGCCAATACTTCTGCCTCTCTTAAAGTGGCACATTTTATAGACCTAAATCCAGCAGCAATTTGCATTCTGAGTACTTGAATAGATTTGTGAGTTTTGAAGTGAGGGATCACTTTATCTGGTGAACCAGCAATTTTTAAAATCTCAGAAATATTTTTCTTAACTAGGTGTTCATAAACAATTAAAACAGGAGTTTCTAGTTCATCAGGTCTTTTGAGTTCATAATTTGCTATTTTCATTTTTTATCCTTGCTAATTGATTGTAAAATACCTCAATTTTATCTAGCAGTCCATCCACCATCTATTGAATATGATGATCCTGTAATTGATCCACTGTTTTCAGATGCCAAAAATAATGCCAAACGAGCTACCTCTGTAGGTTGTATTAATTTTTTCACCGCAGCTGGCGCCAGTATTATGTTTTTCAATACATCTTCTTCAGGCATATTATGATTTACAGCTTGGTCAGAAATTTGAGATTCCATTAATTCAGTTTGAACATAACCTGGACAAATAGCATTTACAGTGATTCCAAACTCACCTAATTCTAGAGCTAAAGTTTTTGTTAATCCAATTAATCCATGTTTTGCTGAATTATATGCAGATTTGAATGGACTAGCTACTAGTCCATGTATGGAAGACATATTTATGATTCTACCGAAGCCTTGAGATTTCATACTTGGAATGATTCTTTTGGAAATTTGAAATGGAGCTATCAGCATTATTTGAATCATTTTTGCCCACAAAAGATCATCAAATTCTTCTGCTTTGTGTACGTTTTGAACACCTGCGTTGTTTACTAGGATGTCTATTCTACCTTCTTCTTTTAAAGCTTTGGTTGGTAGTGAAGCTGTTTGATCAAGGTCACTTAGGTCAGTCTTGATAAATTTGTAGCATATAGTTTGTAATATTTCTTCTTTAGGTTCATTTAAATCAGCAAAAATTACTTTAGCCCCGTGAGAATAGAACAATTTTGAAATTTCTAAACCTATTCCTTGAGATGCTCCTGTAACTAATGCTACTTTATCTTTTAGTTCAGGATTTTCTAATTTATTCATAATTTTCTCCCGATGATTGAATACATTTCTTATGATACTTCAAAACTTGTTTAATTACATGTTGAAAATATTAAAACAAGCTTATTATTTTTTAGTAGACATAGAAAAAAATTTATGTAAACTAGTCGTATTAATTTATTTGTGGTCACAAAAAATTGCTAATTATTTCAAAAGGCAAAGGTTTAATTAAATGTTAAATGTAGTTTTAATTGGCGTGGGGGCAGTTAGTAAAAGTCATATATCTGCATGGTTGAAGCAAGAGAATGCAAGAGTAATTGGTGTAGCTGATTTTTTTGCAGATAGAGCTGAAGCAGCAGCTAAGATGCTTGGCGCAGAGAAATGGAGTGATGATTATAGAGATTTGATAGATTCAGATGATGTAGATGCTGTTGATATTTGTGTGACAGAAGCAGCTCATGTTGATGTAGCTACAGATGCAGCAAATGCTGGTAAACATATTCTTGTTGAAAAGCCTATTTCAACAACCCTTACAGATGCTGATTTGATCATTGATGCTGCTGAAAAAAATAATGTTAAATTGATGGTTGCGCACACGCATCATTTTTATGATTATGGTATTTCTGCAAAAGAAATTATAGATAGTGGTGAAATTGGTACTCCTGTGTATATTAAACATGTTTCAGGCGGAGGTTTTTGGCAACAAGATTGGACTGGAACTCGAATTAGTGCTGGAGATACCGGTGGTAATGTAGTTACAAATGGAATTCATATAGTTGATTTAACCAATTGGTGGATGGGGTCTGATCCCATTTCTGTATATGCACAAGCTTTAAACCCTACTTCTTCACATATGGAAATGAACCAGTATTTTGTAATTACCATAAAATATGAAAACGGAGGCATAGGTATCGTGGAAATGAGTCGTGCAAATATGCCTAGAACTAATCAATTCAGCCAGATAACTGTTTTGGGTTCTGAAGGGGAGATTAGAACTGGTTCTGATGTGAATTCTCAATGGGTATACAAAGAAGATGGTTTAATTTTTGACAATGGTGGATTTCAGGCAGGATTTGATCGTGAAATCAATTCTTTTGTTGATGCTGTGCTAAATGATAAAGAGCCACCTGTGACTGGAAATGACAGTAAGGTTGCTTTACAAGTTTGCTTAGCTGCTGAAGTTTCAATTAAAACTGGTTCGGTAAAACAGATTAGGTCTTAGAAATATATGAGTGATAAAATTTTTAATTCAGGTTGGGAGTTTTTAATTTATGATTAACGTGGTTTTAGTTGGAGCTGGGATGGTAAGCATTAAACATATTCAAGCTTGGCTGATTCAACAAGATGCTGAAGTTGTGTATGTTGTGGATCATAATTTAGATAAAGCTAAGGCTGCAGCTCAATCTCTAGGTATCAATGAGTATGGTACAGATTACAGTGAAATTATTTCTAGTGACGATGTAGATGCTGTTGATATTTGTGTTACTGCTAATGAACATGTTGATGTAGCTACATTTGCTGCAAATTCTGGAAAGCATATTTTGTTGGAAAAACCTATATCTACAACACTTACAGATGCTGATTTAATTATTGAAACTGCTGCAAGAAATGACGTGAAATTAATGTTGGGGCACACGCATCATTTTTATGATTATGGTATTTCTGCAAAAGAAATTATAGATAGTGGTGAAATTGGAAATCCAGTTTACATCAGGCATGTTGCGGGTGGAGGTTTTTGGCCTCAAGATTGGACCGGAAATAGAATAAGTCCTGAAAGAACAGGAGGAAATGTAGTTGATAATGGAGTACATATAGTAGACATGATTAATTGGTGGATGGATTCGAAGCCTGTTTCTGTATATGCACAAGCTTTAAATCCTACTTCTTCACACATTGATATGAATCAATATTTTTTGATGACTCTTAAATATAATAATGATGGGATTGGTGTTGTTGATATGAGTAGAGCTAATATGCCAACATCTAATGAATTTTCTCAGATTACAATTTTAGGTACTGAAGGGGAAATTCGTACTGGTTCTGACGTTAATACGCAATGGGTATATAAAGAAGATGGTCTTTTACTAGATAATGGTGGATTTACAGATGGTTTTAATAGAGAGATAAATGCGTTTGTTAAATCAATAATTGAAGATACAGATCCACCTGTGGGAGGTCTCCACAGTAAGATAGCCTTGGCAGCTTGTTTAGCTGCTGAGATTTCAATTAAAACCGGCTCTGTGATTGCAATAAAATAACTGGATATTTGAAGAAAGGAATTTGTAAAATGGCAGGGGAAAAATTAAAAGTTGCTATTTTTAGCGCTACTGGAATGAATCTTGCAGCTGCGGAGGGTTTTGCAAAACACCCCAAAGTTGAAATAGTTGCTGTAACAGAGGACGATGGAGTTCCTTCTGATATTAGTAAAGAATGGGCTTCTAATCTAAATGTTCCTTTCATGAATTTTGGAGATGTCTTGAAGATACCTGGATTACAGGTTGTTTCATATACCAGTGATATGTCTAGACGAGTTGAAATTGCTGAACAAATTGCAAGTTCTGGGATAAATATTTTTGGAGATAAGCCTCTTACTGAGACTGTCTCTGAAGGGGATGAAATAATAGATATTGTCAAGAAATATGGTGTAAAGATGGGAGTAGGTCATAACTATAGATTTGAGCCTTCCATACGAGATGCTAAAGTAAGATTAACTAATGGAGATGTTGGTTTACCTTGGGCTATACATTCTGATTGGATTATTGCTACAGGTAAAAAAGGAGCTCCAATAGGTGAAACTAAAATTCATGGTATGTATCCATTAGATGCGATGTTGTATCTAATTCCTGAGAAAGTTATTAGTGTTTACGCGATTGCTGGTTCTTATTTTTTCGATAATTCCAAAGATGCTGGTGTTGATGATTTATCATTTATCACAATGAACATGGAGAGAGGAATTATTGCCACTCTTGCATTAGGCAGGACTCCTCACCCTCATCCAAATGGATATGGAGGAGATCAAACTATTAGAATTATGGGAACGCATGGAATGTTATATATCGATGCTAATCGACCCAGCTGGATGTCTGTTGGAAAATCTGGTTCTAGCAATAAAAAATATCATCACGATAACATTTATCATATGGTTGATCATTATGTTAATTCATTATTGAACGGCACAGATCATATGGGAACTGAAAAAGACGCTCGTGATACACTAGAAATCACGTTAGCTGCTCTTGAATCAGCACAGAATAACCGATTGGTTACTTTATAATTAATTACATGTATGCTATTTTTCTAGTACTACTGGATTACGTAGAATTCCTATTTTAGGCAGATCTATTTCTACAAGATCTCCATCTCTAATAGGATCAGTTAACTGATCTCCAGTTCCAGTAAATATGACATCTCCAGGTTGTAAGCTTACCCATTGGCTAATATAACTTATACATGCTGCGGTATCATGAACTATATCTTTTGTTGTATTGTGTTGAAATTCTTTTCCACTTACTCTAGCAAATAATTCAACATCATTAGGGTTCAAATCTGTTTCAATATAAGGACCTATAGGTGAAAAAGTATCAGTGGCTTTCGCTCTCCAAAATGTAGGGTCTGCTGGAACTAGGTCACTACCGTGTTGCCAATCTCGGACACTAACATCATTTCCGCAAGTATATCCACCGACGTAATCTAAGGCATCTTTAACAGATACTCTTCTACAAGTTTTCCCGATTATTGCTACTAATTCTGCTTCTTGTTGAATGTTTTCAGCACCGAGTCCTGGGGCACATTCTTTGGGAATTACAATTGTATCGTTAGGACCAATAATTGAGTTAGAAGTTTTAGTATAGACTTGTGGAATTTCGGGATCTGAAGGTTTAAAATTTCCTCCCATAAAAAATACTATTTTAGGATCGCACGGAGCCAGTATTTTAATATCTTCTATTTTATGTTGAATATTTGAAATTTTGTAATTGTCCCATGGTGCGGAACTAATTTCTTTAACAACAGCACCGTGAAAATTTTCATTCTCTTGGATAGGAGTTCCTTCTACTAACCCGTATTTGATTGAGTTATTTATTGAATATCTTACGAATTTCATTGTACACCTCTGTATAATTATTTAAATATGGATCTGATTGTTTTTTATGAATCTTCGCCACGGCTACCGCCTGGAAACATTCTCCATCCTGATGGATTTACATCAAGTGCAATACCTTGAGGACTGAGGTATTTTTTTTCTCCTACCCAATTGTTTTCATCACCTTCTCCATTTCCAAATTCATCATTCCACCACTTGACTTCTTTCCCGCCGTTGTCTATTACTTTTTTACCTGCTTCATCTAAGTCTTCTGTGTGGAAACCGAAGTGATGTAATCCTGGATAACCACCTCCATATCTATCTTCTTTGAATTTTAATATGGTTACGTTGATGTATCCATCACTTAGTACGGCCCAACTTTCTTCAGGTGTGTTTTGTGGCCCTTCTCTGTCCGATCTATCTACTTCTATCATTCCAAATGCTTCTATGTAAAAATCAGCAGTGCCGTGTACATCATCTGTACATATACCTATATGTCTAATTTTTGGCATTTTTAACTCCTTTAATAATAACTGTATATATCATTTATTGTGCTCTGATGATGAGGGCTATTCTAGGTATGGCACATATTAATGTCAACTGTTTTGTGAAACAAAAAATTAATTTATCAACCTTTTTATATATTTGTTTGTTGACACCCTTTATACCCTTAACTATTATTTGTTTTTATCACTCGAAGGATTTTTATCACTTCAACTAAAATGAGTAAATTACATAATCGTATGGAGTAACTAATATGAGTAAAAAGATTTTAAAAGCAGCAACTATAGGTTTGAGACATGGCCATATGGGTTCCATTGGTCCTTCTAAGCCGGGTTGGATACATTCAGCTAGAGCTATGGAAGGTATTGAAATTGTAGCTTATGCAGAAGATACTGATCCTTCTGGACTTGAAGATGCATCAACATATTATCCTGATGCTAATATATATACTGATTACGACGAATTAATAGATAAAGAAGATTTTGATATTGCATTTATGGCTTTGCCTGCTGTTGAGATCCCTATTGTGGGGGCTAAACTTGCTAAAGCAGGAAAGCATTTCATGATGGAAAAGCAGTTTGCTAGAAGGGCTACTGATTTAGCTGAATTAACTAGAATTGTTCGAGATAATGGAGTAACTGTTTTTCCAGCTTATCCTCACAGATTTAATCCTGTTGCTCAAGATATTAAAAAACTTATTGACGATGGAATTTTGGGGAAACCCCTTGATATTGAGGTTAGAATGATTACTGGCCAGGTTAGGCCAGGTGGTAGAGATCCTTCAGGGTTTATGTACACTAATAAAGAAGAAGGCGGCGGTATTCAGCATATGTTAGGTGGGCATTATCTTGAAGTTGTTAGATTTTTAATGGACTGTGAAGTTAAAAGTGTTCAAGCAATGAATGGACGACCTGTTGGAATAATTGATGAACCTTTAGAAGATCTTTCTATAGCTGTTTTTGAATTTGAAAATGGCGCTTATGGCTCGATGCATTCTGGCTATCTGCAGAGAGTAGGAGGTGGATATGATACAGCTTTAGTTTATAGAGGTGAATTAGGGGAAGTTAATTGGACTCCTATAGGAGGAGATAAACTTGAAGTTAGAAGTGCTCACCCTAGTTGGTCAGGAGCTCCAGTTAAAACATATAGTTATGAAATGCCAGCAGCACCTGTACCTGGATATGCAGCTGATCAGTGGATGTTTAATTTAGTTCAATCATTTGTAGATGCTGTTAGAAATGGCACAGAATCTCCGTTGACTATTGAAGATAGTTTACATACTTTACAGCTTATAGATGCTATGTATGAGTCAGGTAGAGAAGGTAAGCGAATTGAGATTAAATATGGTGTTTAGAATTTAATTTTTTTTATATAGGTACTACATTAGTTGAATATTGCTTAGTATTATTGGGCTTTTTGTAATTATTAAGTTTCTAATTTAAAATTATTTAACTTCTTTAATAAAACGTTTGCTATCATGACCATAATTACATTTGACAGTGAATTTGTATAGAAGTATAATTTCTTGGTTTGTGCAATGCCTATAAGCTTGTCTTTTATCCATTGCGCTGATTTGAATACATATTAAGCAAGGTTATTTATATGCCAACAGTTAGTCAATTAATTAGGAAAGGTAGAAAACCTAGGGCGAAGAAGTTTAAATCTCCGGCCTTAAGATTTTCTATGAATGTATTGAAAAATACTACTGACCGTACTAAAGGTTCCCCTCAGAAAAGGGGAGTTTGTGTTCAGGTTAGAACCCAAACTCCTAAAAAACCTAACTCTGCTTTGAGAAAAGTTGCCAGAGTCAGGTTAACTAACGGTATGGAGGTAACTGCTTACATACCTGGAGAAGGACATAATTTACAAGAACACTCCGTAGTTCTTATTAATGGTGGAAGGGTTAGGGATTTGCCGGGTGTTCGATACCACGTTGTTAGAGGTACTTTTGATACATCTGGTGTCGAAGATCGTAAGCAGGGTCGTAGTAAGTATGGAGCTAAAAAAGCTTAATAAGTTATGTCATTGTTGATATTTGTTTCCATTTATTATTAATAGTTTTAAGGATTAGTTATGGCTCGCCGAAGAAGGGCTGAAAAAAGAGAACAGAGACCGGATCCCAAGTTTGGTAATCTTCAGCTTGCTGCTTTTATTAAGAAAGTTATGGTTGGTGGCAAGTATAATAAAGCTGAAAAAGTTGTATATGATGCTTTAGACATTTTAGAAACTCGTGAAAAAAAACCGGGATTAGAACTTTTTCAACAAGCTATAAGAAATGCTAGTCCCGTTGTGCAAGTGAAGTCTCGCAGGGTTGGTGGAGCTACATATCAGGTTCCTACCGAAGTGACCCATGATAAGCGAATAGCATTGGCGACAAGATGGTTGATTACTTCAGCTAGGGCAAGGTCTGGTAGTTCGATGTCAAATAGATTGGCTCAAGAACTTGGGGAAGCTTCTAAAAATCAGGGCTCTGCTGTTAAACGTAAGGAAGATGTACATAGAATGGCTGAAGCTAATACAGCTTTTGCTCATTATAGTTGGTGATTTTATTTTTTCACCTGCAAATTGTTTCATGTTTTGAAAATTATGATTGGATTTGAATTAAATTGAAAGAAATAGATGTAAAAAAAATTCGCAATATTGGTTTTATAGCTCATATAGATGCTGGTAAAACTACCGTTACTGAACGTGTTTTATATTTTGCAGGAAAAATTTATAAGATTGGTGAAGTTCACGATGGGGCTGCTTCTATGGATTGGATGGAGCAGGAAAAAGAAAGAGGCATTACAATTACATCTGCTTCTACCAGTTGTACATGGAAGTCTCACTCAATTAATGTTATAGATACACCTGGGCACGTAGATTTCACAGCAGAAGTTGAAAGAAGTCTCAGAATTTTAGATGGAGGTGTTGTTGTTTTTGATGGAGTTGCTGGGGTTGAACCTCAATCTGAAACTGTTTGGAGGCAAGCAGATAAATATGATGTTCCTAGGATATGCTTTGTGAATAAAATGGATAGGGTTGGCGCTGATTTTGAACGAAATTTGGAGAGTATCACTTCTAGGCTTCGTGCTAGGCCTGTAGCCATGCAAATTCCTCTTGGTCAGGGTGAAGATTTTAAGGGTATTATAGATGTTTTAGAAGAGAAATGTTACGAATTTACTCCTGATATTGATCAGCTTCCAGTTGAGGTAGATGTACCTCAGGAATACGTGGAAAAAATGAAAGCGTATAAAGAACGTTTGGTTGAGATGGTTGCTGATACAGATGATAATTTGATTGAAAAATATTTGAATGGTGAAGAAATCCAAACTGAAGAACTAAAGACTGCCTTAAGGTCTGCTACTATTGCATATGAAATAGTGCCTGTTTTTTGTGGTAGCGCTTTGAAGAATTCTGGAGTGCAGTTTTTGTTAGATGCCATAGTTGATTATCTTCCTTCGCCAGTGGATGTGCCTGCAGTTAAAGGCACAGGATTAAATGATAATTTAGAAATTTCTAGGTCCCCCAAATTAGATGAACCTTTTTCAGCATTGGCTTTCAAAGCTGTAAGTGATCCGTTTATTGGCAGGTTGGTTTATTTCAGAGTTTATTCTGGTGGTATTAAAGTGGGTGACTCTGTTCTTAATTCAACTTTGGGCAGAAAAGAACGTTTAGGTCGTATTGTTAGAATGCATGCTCAATCCAGAGAAGATGTTTCTGAAGTACTTGTGGGTGATATAGTTGCTGTTGTTGGTGCTAAAAACGCTAGAACAGGTGATACTCTTTGCGATCCTTCTAACCCTGTTGTACTTGAATCTATTACTTTCCCTGAACCTGTAATGTCTTTTGCTATTGAACCTAAAACAACTGCAGAGCAAGAAAAGCTAAGCTTGGCGTTAGGTAAGCTTTCAGATGAAGATCCTACTTTAAAAATTTCTTACGACGAAGAGGTTGGTCAAACTATAATGGCTGGTATGGGAGAATTGCATCTTGAAATAATAGCTGACAGGCTTAAGAGAGAATTTAAAGTTGATGGAAACATTGGCAAGCCAAAAGTGGCATTTAGGGAAGCCGTAAGCAGAGAGTCTAAAGGAGAAGGTAGATTTGTCAGGCAATCTGGAGGCAGAGGCCAATACGGGCATGTGATTTTAGAATTACTGCCTTTACGACGTGGTGCTGGATTTGAATTTGAAGATCGTTTGAAAGGTGGTGCTATTCCTAGAGAATATGTTCCTGCTGTACAAAAAGGTATTCAAGATGCTTTAGCTTCTGGGCCTCTTACAGGGTTTCCTGTGATTGATTTAAAATTGACGTTAGTAGATGGTAGTTTTCATGATGTTGATTCATCTGAGACAGCTTTTAGAATAGCTGGATCTATGGCTACCAAAGATGCGTTAAATAAGGCGAAATTAATTCTTTTAGAGCCTGTTATGAAGTTGGAATTGGTTACACCTGGCGAGTTTTTGGGGGATGTTCTTGGTGAATTAAATTCTAGAAGAGCTACAATTGCTGGAATAGAAGGGGAAGAATCTATTCAGATTATTAAGGCTAAACTTCCGCTAGAGCAAAGTTTCGGTTATGCTAGTTCACTTAGATCTATGACTCAAGGTCGTGCTAGCTATTCTATGGAATTTGAAAAATATGATGTTGCACCCGAGTCTGTAGCAGCTTAAGAGGTTGAATAAAATTTAAAATTATGGTCACCAAGCAGAAAATTAGAATAGTTTTAAGAGCGTACGATCACAAGATTCTTGACCTTTGGGCAGGTGAGATAGTCAACGCTGCTGAAAGAACTGGGGCGCAAGTTTCTGGCCCAGTCCCATTGCCTACTCATATAAAGAAATTTGCAGTAATTAGAGGCCCTCATGTCCATAAAAAGTCTCAGGAACATTTTGAAATCAGGACGCATAATCGATTGATTGATATTTATGAGCCTACGTCTAAAACAATTGACACCTTAACTAGATTGAATGTTCCTGCGGGTGTTTTCATTAAGATGGAAACTTAAAGGTGAATTTTATATGTCTGTAAAGTCTATTTTAGGAAGAAAAATTGGAATGACGGCTATGTTTGACGGTGCAGGGAAATCCTTTGCTGTTACAGCTGTTTCGGCTGGGCCTTGTACGGTTACATATTTGAAAAACATTGATTCTGATGGCTATGATAGTGTGCAATTAGGTTTTGAGCAATCTAAAGTACTTAATAAGCCGCAATCTGGTCATCAAGGTAATGTTGATGGAGAATACAGTATTTTGCGAGAAGTAGAGCCTGTAGAGGGTTCAGAAAATAATATTGGTGACAAAGTAGATAGTAGAATGTTTTCTGTAGGCGAAAAAATAAATGCTACTGGTTATTCTAAGGGGAGAGGGTTTGCAGGTGGAGTTAAAAGGCATGGTTTCAAGGGGGGGCCCAAGACTCATGGTCAATCTGATAGGCATAGAGCTCCTGGTTCTATTGGCGCCGGGTCTACTCCTGGTCGAGTTATTAAAGGTTTGCGTATGGCTGGACACATGGGGAACCAAAAGGTTACTGTTAAAAATATAGAGGTAATTTATACTGATCTTGAGAAGAATTTACTTTTTCTTAAAGGAGCTTTGCCGGGTGCAAAAAATTCCATTATTTTGCTTACGAAGAATAGTAATTTTGGATTTTTAGCAGAATATGAAGCTCCAGTAGAGGAAGCTCCAGTAGAGGAAGCTCCAGTAGAGGAAGCTCCAG
>PBID01000013.1 GCA_002719675.1 Chloroflexota bacterium | reverse complement strand
TTGTCCCTTGGATCTCCGTCATATTCAAACCAAAGTAAGCTACCACCAATATTATCAACAAAAATTATTTCTGGCTTTCCGTCATTATTAATATCACCTACAGTATGCCTTTCAAGCCATTCTCCCGGTTTTTCATGTATGACATGTTTTACAAAATTTCCGTTACCATCATTTTCATACCAATACAAACCAATATTTGTATCAACAGCAATAATATCTAAAAAACCATTGCAGGTTAAATCAACAGTGGAAATACCATAAACATACATGAAAGTATCATCAATTAAGTGTTCTTTAAAATTTAAATTATTGACCAAAACTATACCAAACTCCTTAATTTGAAAATCTTAATGAATATATGTCAGCATCATTCAGCACAAATCGTACTCTGACTGGTCTACCTGATATCTTAGATAAATCTGTAGATCCGTTCCATGACACATTTCCTGATATCTCATCTCCTATAAATCCATCGCAATCTTCAAGTGTATACCCTTCTAACGGAGTCCCCGATTCATCAAGCATCTCTACCCTTATCCTTCCTGCTGCACTCGTAGAATAATTTAACTCTAAATTATTACCTGTGAAATCTAATGTCTTAGTGATCATCTGACCTTCGTCATAACCTGCATTTAATGATGCAAATCCATCTAACCTAAGAGTCATCCTTTCTAAATATGCAGACATCTGAGAATAATGTCTCTGAACAAATATAGACATCTCAGTCTCACCTGTCTGTATTACTCCACAAGCTGGATAATTATTTCGGGTAGTCCAATTCTCATCTCCTATTCCAGGTCTTAATAAACTCTCTCTAAATGTGAAATCATATCGATTGCTTCCTGCACGTGTTGTCATCAATACTCCGTCAGAACAATCTCCAAAATCCTCATCATCAATATCTCGAACAATCTTTGGATCCTTAATTTTTCCAAAAAATATCCTTCCAGGTAGCGATATATATATGTGGTTTGCTCTAAAATATGGAGTAGTCTGATTTGTATAAAGCTGAGCAGATGGTGTTATAGAATCAGTATCACTATATTCCATTGGGACAAACTCTGACCAGTTTTCAAAATCTGATGATGTTGATCGAACTGTTGACCTAATCATCTCTCCTTTTTTAAGAGATCTTTGACGATATCTATCATGATCGATTAGCTTGCCATTAGATCCAACACCAAATCTTGCATACATCACATATTGTTTTTCAACTTCAGACCAAAAAATTACATTTTGTGCATCAAAATGGTTTGGCATCATCCAAGGAATTGCAGGATCTGCTCCAAAGTTTTTAAATTGTTTCCCATCAGATGAACTATAAAAATTAATTCCTTTAGTTTCTGGAGTTCTAGAAGGGCAATCTCTTTCCATATTAGCTTTAAATTTTTGAGACTGTAAAGCTTCAGGGTTCATATCTAAAAATGGAGAAAAGGCTGATGAATCTGAAATATCTTTCAAAATTATGTTGTTGTTTGTAGTATTTTCAAACTCTTCTAAACTTAAATTTGGTTTATACCAATTAATTCCATCTTCACTTTCTGCATAACAAACATTGGTAGCATGACTTCTGTAATACATTCGAAATAAATCTCCATCTTTCAGTACAGTCGTATAAAAAGATGAAGAAACACCTCTTTTACCTATTTCCCAAGGTTGATCATATTTAATTGCAATATCAGCAGGCGTAGGATGATGCAATTTCAATGTTGTAGCATCTAGCGAGTCAATTAAAAAATTATCGACAAATAACTCTCTTTTATTTTCTAAAGAATTTACAGCTTCCATTTCAGGCCTCATATTAATATTTTGAATGATTATCTGGATTATATATCTAATAAGAGATAAATCAATTAATTTTTATCTAATTTGTTTGAAGATTGGCTTCACCGAAGATAATATATACGAATTATAAAAATTTACTCGGAGGCAATAATGGCTAATAAAAAATTCAATATAGGTTTCATATCTTCTCACGGACATGATCTTGCTGGGCATATCATCGACCAAGCTGCTAACCCTGATTTAGAATCTATTCATTTATGCTTAATGAACGATAAAGATGTAGCTCAAAGAGATTTAGATATAAATAAAATAGCTGAAGCTTCTGAAAAAGTAAAAACCAAAACAAAAAATATCGACGACATCCTAAATACTAAAGATCTTGATGCTGTAGCAGTTTGCGCCAGACCTGATTTAGCACCAGATATATTCAATAAAATTCTAGATGCTAATTTACCAATTATTACTGACAAACCAGCATCAAATGATTCAAAAAGATTAGATGCTGTAGCTAAAAAAGCTGCTAAAAAAAATCTAGCGTTTGGAACTATGCTTCAATGGAGAAGAAACCCTGCTATCCTTGATATCAAGAGAGCTGTAGATAGTGGTGCACTTGGACAAATCATGACTGTAGAAGTGCGTTTATTAACTAGTACTATTAATTGGCGAGGGCCAGGTAAATCATATCTGCTTGAAAAATCAAGTATGGGTGGTGGAATTAGTTCTTGGTTAGCTTGCCATATGTTAGATATGCTTATCTTCATTTTAGATGAAAGAGTAACTGAAGTTTCAGCTTTTACAGGAAATAGACATCCTGTAAAAATTGACGTCGAAGATACAGCAATTTCAGCAATCAAAACCGAATCAGGAATCCTTGGTTCTGTGCACACAGGATATTCTTTATGCGGTCCCGGCAAATTTGGAAATGATATATATTTGGGTATCAGAGGTACTGAAGGATATGTTAGTATACCGTTCTATATGCCAGGACAAGAAGATTTAGATAATACACTTTATTTATACAGTGAAAATGAAAATTGGGTCACAGGCGGACAAAGAGCAATGACTTATAGCCCATACTATAAAACTCAATTTGGTAAATCAGGTGTAGACTTGGGTAGTGGAGGATATGGTGGATTTATGGCAGAAAAGCTTTTTGTTGATTTCTTGAATTCAACAAGAAACCAAGGAAAAAACCCAACTCCTATTGAAGATTTAGTTCATGTATTAGAAATAGGTGAAGCAATACGTGAATCTTCAGACTCTGGAAAAGCAATTTCAATTAGTAAAACTTAAAAGTTCAGCATTGCTCAAATAATTTATTCAAAACACGTAACTTTTAGGAGGTTACAATGGCTAATAAAAAATTCAATATAGGTTTCATATCTTCTCACGGACATGCTGTGGAAGGTCATATCGTAGATCTTGCTGCTAACCCTGATTTAGAATCTATTCATTTATGTGTAATGAACGATAAAGATGCAAATCAAAGAGATTTAGATATAAATAAGGTAGCTAAAGCTTCTGAAAAAGTAAAAACCAAAACAAAAAACATAGATGACATCCTAAACACTGAAGGACTGGATGCTGTAGCAGTTTGCGTTAGACCTGATTTAGCACCAGATATATTCGATAAAATTCTAGATGCTAATTTACCAATTCTAACTGACAAACCAGCATCAAATGATTCAAAAAGATTAGATGCTGTAGCTAAAAAAGCTGCTAAAAAAAATCTAGCTTTTGCAACTATGTTTCAATGGAGAAGAAACCCTGCTGTGCTTGATATCAAGAGAGCTGTAGATAGTGGTGCACTTGGCCAAATCATGACTGTAGAAGTGCGTTTATTAGCTAGTTCTATTAATTGGCGCGATCCAGGTAAATCATATCTGCTTGAAAAATCAAGCATGGGTGGTGGAATTACTTCTTGGTTAGCTTGCCATATGTTAGACATGCTTATCTTTATATTAGATGAAAGAGTAACTGAAGTTTCAGCTTTTACAGGAAATAGATATCCTATAAAAATTGACGTCGAAGATACAGCAATTTCAGCAATCAAAACCGAATCAGGAATCCTTGGTTCTGTGCACACAGGATATTCTTTATGTGGTCCTAGCAAATTAGGAGTGAGTGACTTGTACCTAGGAATTAGAGGTACTGAAGGATATGTTAGTATACCTTTTCATTTGCCTGGACAAGACGATTTAGATAATACTCTTTATTTGTATAGTGAGAATCAAAACTGGGTCACAGGTGGGCAAAGAGCAATGACTTATAGCCCATTTTACAAGACTCAATTTGGTAAGTCAGGTGTAGATATGGGTAGTGGAGGATATGGTGGATTTGGTGCAGAAAAGCTTTTTATTGATTTTCTAAATTCAACAAGAAACCAAGCAAAAATTCCAACTCCTATTAAAGATTTAGTTCATATATTAGAAATAGGGGAAGCAATGCGTGAATCTTCAAACTCTGGAAAAGCAATTTCAATTAATAAAACTTAAATTTATTTCAAATATTTGTCAAACCAACTTACCATTCTGTCAAAATAATCTATTAAAAACACATGCCTTCCAGGAGGTTTGTGACAGAAAAATTTAGATGAATCACCTGTTGATTCATATTTGGGTTCAACAATTTTTAATAAATCATTCACACCCTCTTTCGGCATATCTTCATCTTCCAAAGGTGCAATCATCATGAATGGTCTAGGAGCTATACAATTTGCAACTATTTCTCCATGATCAAAATACTTTAATAATCCTGGTACATACATAGAAGAACTATGTCTCTCTGCCATACCTTCATAAATATGCCTATAAGCACTCCCAATGTTTCCACAAATTGTGACACCTACAGCGATTGATGGATCACAAGCCATACTCCACCATGTACCAACTCCTCCTAAAGACATCCCTGTAAGGCCAATACGTTTATGATCAATTGAATCTAAACTACCTAAGACTCTGGCAGCTAATAAAGTTTCTTCTACTTTATATCCTATCTGTGTTCTACCCAATGTAGATAAAAGCTTCGTTTCTTGTTCCCAATGCGCAGTAGTACCTCTCCTATCAGCACTCCCTCTTAAAGTAATAGAAATTGTTCCATAACCCAATCTAGCAAGTTGCCTAGCCCAACCATATAACTGGCCTTCAGTTGGATTAGGTCTATGGAATTTCGATTCAGTAATTCCTTCTTTTGTCGCTGCAGTTCCACCCATACATACTACCCCTGGAATTAAAGAATTTTTCTTAGGTTTTGGAATTATAATAATTCCTTCTACCAATTCACCAAAAGAATTATTGTATTCAACTTTATATTCAATTAATCCTTCATTTTCAATAATTTTTCCAGATTCATAAACTACATTAGCAGGAATATTTTCGACACCCAAAATTTCCAAAAGTTTAGTCCTAGTTTCAATAGGTGGAACTGAAACTTTATATGGTGGTTTCAAACCTTTTGGCAAATCATTTTCAGCACTCGGCAACATACCAGAATCATAATTTCTCCCCTTATTTTCAGACATGCGAGTACCTCTAAGTCAATAAAATTTCAGTCCTAGGTAATTGTTTTTCAGTATCAACAATCTTTATAAATTGTTTTAATGCACTTTTTAAATCATTTTGTTTATTAATAATAATGTGATCAAAATTTTTTGATTTTTCAATTTCATTCTTGGCTTCAGAAATTCTTAAATTAAAATTACTTAAAGTGTCACCTTTAGATCTTTTTTTCAATCTAAATTTTAAATCTTCATTACTTTCGGGAGCTATAAAAACCAAAACACTTTGAGGAAATTTGGTCTTAATTGTATCTGCTCCTTGAACATCAGTTTTAACGATTATATCTTTACCTTCAGATAAACCTTGTCTTATTTGATCCTTTGGAACACCATAATAGTTGTCATATACTATCGCCCATTCTAATAAATCATCCGAGTTAATCATACTCCCAAATTGAGTCTTTGATAAAAACAGATAATCAACACCATTTTGTTCTTCTGATCGAAGTGCCCTTGTGGTTGCAGTGATAGCAAAATAGAAATTATCCATAGTTTTTTTTATCTCTGAAACAAGTGAATCTTTTCCTACTCCAGAAGGTCCTGAAATTACAAATAATACGGACGAATTGTTAATAATTTTACTCATTTTTGTGCAAATCTAGAGCATCACAAAGAATCTTTAAAGTATCCCAAAACATAGGGTAAGATACATCTACGGCTTCAGCACCAGTTATTGTTGTAACGCCTTCAGCCATAATACCTGCAATAGCCATAGTCATCGCTATCCTATGATCGCCATGACTAAAACAATGGCCTCCTGTCAATTTTTTACCACCATTTACGACGAAACCATCGTCAGTTGCAATTATATCTGCACCTAAAGAAGAAAGACCTTCAACCGTAGCTAAAATCCTATCTGATTCTTTAAATTTTAACTCTGAAGCATCTTTTACTACGGTTTGGCCTTTAGCAAAACATGCTGCTAAAGCCAAAATAGGTAATTCATCTATAATTCTTGGAACTAGATCACCAGAAATTTCAATATTCGTTAAATCACTAGATTTTACAATAACATCTGCAACAGGTTCATTATTAATTTCACGTTCATTTTCTAAATACAAATTTGCATTCATAGATTTTAAAACATCAATTATTCCCAATCTTGTAGAATTAATTCCTATATTCGTGATTTTTATCTTAGATTCAGGATGAATACAACCCAAAACCATCCAAAATGCTGCAGAACTAATATCTCCTGGAACTGAAATATCCTTTGAAGTTAAATCAGAGGGGTTAACTATCACTTTCAACCCTTCCTGAGCTACATCTCCTCCCATAGCGGACATCATTCTTTCAGTATGATCTCTAGATAATGAAGGTTGTATAATTTCAGATTTTCCTTCAGAGTGTAAAGCAGCTATCATTAAACAGGATTTTACTTGAGCGCTAGATATAGGCATTTCATATTTGATACCTTGCAACTGTTTACCCTGAATAGATAAAGGAGGAAAATCATCTCCATTTTTACTTGAAATATCAGCCCCCATTGAAGATAAAGGTTTTATGATCCTACCCATAGGCCTTTTGATAAGAGACTCATCACCTGTTATTTGACTAGAGAATGGAGAAGCTGAGAGTAATCCAACTATCAATCTCATCGCAGTACCACTATTACCTGCAAAAAGTATCTCAGAAGGCTCCAACATGCCAAATCTTCCCCTCCCATAAACTTCAAAACATTCTTTGGAATTAGTAATTTTACAGTTTGAATGCTCTACAATACTTACACCAAGAGATCGTAAACATCTTAAAATAGATGCCTTATCATCACCTACGCAAATATTACCAACATGAGCTATTCCATTTGCTATAGAATTAAGTAAAAAAGCTCTTTGTGAAATAGATTTGTCTCCTGGAACTGAAATTTCTCCAGAAACATTCTTAGAACTACTAAGTGTGTATTTCATAAAAACCTTATCTAATAAATTATTTTTTTGATCGTTTGAAATATTTCCATTTAGGTTTTTCTTGGGCAGATTCCATCTTAGACATTTTTTCAGCGATCCTACCTCCGACTAACATACTAGTCATAGTAGTTTTAACTGCAGGAATATCGTTTTTATTTGGTGAATCTTCTACGCCTTGTTCCCATTTAGCTCTATCTTCCCAAGAATTAATCAAATCATCAAACAATTCTTCAAAATTACTTTTGTCTATGTTTTCTTTATATTTTAATAAAACATCTATTATTTTTTGCAACCAAACTGTAGTCACTGCTGGGTTTTGTTTAACTAAATCCATTACATGTTCGGGGTCGTTTGAAGCTAAGGTAGCCATTTGTTGGAAATATTCACCAGCAAATTTAGAAATATCATTCCAGCCGGGACTATTAGAGGCACTAGAAACAGAAGCAAAAGATGTTAATTGTGGTAATAATGTTACTCCCAATGAATAAGAATCATGTTCAAATGCATCCATGAAAAGTGGTTTTGCACCTAGTGTCTCCACCATTCGAACAACAGTATTTAGTGCTGATTCACTAGAATTAATCGAGGGCACCAAAACGTAATCGATCTCATCTAAACTAATTAAATTTATTGAATCCTTGCTTGATTGATTATGGTTTACTAAAGGATGTCCTCCAATAAAAGAAACATTTTCTGGCAAATTGTTTTTAGCCCATTCTTGAATTTTAGATTTCACATGCAATAAATCAGTAACAACTGTACCACTGGATATTTTTGTACCAACAGATTCCAAAAAATCCTGAGTTTCAGATAAAGGTAAATCTAATATAATTAAACCTGAGCCTTTCACTGCAGAAGATTCATCAGTGTCAGCAACATCTATAACTCCTAGATCTTTAGCTTGACGCAAAATCTTTCTGTTAGCAGACGTTCCAACTATTTCAGTATTTTTTATTCCAGCTTTTCGCAAACACAAACCTATTGAAGCGCTAACATCCGAAATTCCAACAATTGTAATCTTTTTCATTAATAACCACCTAGTGTTCAATTCAAAATTTGAAAATTATAACTATTAATTTTTATTAAATATTTTCCTGACAAAATCCTTTTCATCATCTAAGGAAAAAATTATTCCATTAAGCTTTGCCACATGAAGCTCATTTAATATTTTACCTATATTAGGTCCTTCAGGAACACCCAATTGAATTAAATCTTTTCCAGATAATTGAATTGACAAATTTTCCAGATCATTCAAATAGATCAAAATAACATCTTTTACATCTGAAAATCCATCAATAATTAAACAAGCTTTTAATACATTTTCATTGATTTTATTTAGCAAAGCAAATAAATCACTATTTCTAATACCTGGTTCAATAAGATTTTTTCGAACATTTTGAAGTTCAAATACTGAATCTATAATATCTAACCAATCTGATTGAAAATTGAATTTGGAGATACATCCATCCAATAATTCTATTGGCGTAGATAGGGCTAATATCGCAAACTTTAATTTCTCAGAAAACTTTGATGATTTAACTTTTTCATCGTCCATTTTGATCAGATTTGCAACATTGATTTTAGCGCCATCAAAAAGATACATCTTTTGATCGTAATTTACGTATTCTTTTAAAGAGAGATGGGCCGTATCTTCGTTTAATATTAACTGTAGCTCGTTTCTAAGTCTATCCGGACTTAAGATATCCAACATATGTAAATCTCGAATCAAAATATTTTTAGTAGAATCTTCAACAGTGAATCCTAATCTACCAGAATATCTAAAAAGTCTAAGTATTCTAGTAGGATCATCTTGGAAACTTTTATCATGTAAAATTTTTATCTTTTTTTCTCTAATGTCATTCTCTCCATCAAAAGGATCAATTAACGTAGAAAATTCACCATCTTCTCCTACAGCAATAGCTATAGAATTCATTGTGAAATCACGTCTATGTAAATCTTGTCTAAAAGTACCTTTTTCAACAATAGGCAATTGTCCTGGAGTAGGATAAGATTCTTGTCTTGAAAAAGCAAAATCAACAATTTCACCTTCAAAATCAATCTTGAATGTCCCAAATTGAGATTCTTGTAATATAGTACCTCCAATTAAATTAGCAAAATATTGTGTATCAGAACTTCCTTCAATCAAAAAATCTAAATCTAATGGAGATCGATTCAACAAAATATCTCGCACTGTACCTCCTACCAAATAAACTGACATACCTGTAGTTTTAACGGCAGATTCAACAGAATTAATTATTTTAAGATGTTGTTCGCTAAGTTTTTTCTTAAATGGGTTAGATTGAGACAATATAAGTCCCTCCAGATTTATCATATAATAACATCTAGAATTTACGGTTTAAATCAATTGTCAGTTAATTTTTTGAGTACATCATCAAACCCGAGTTAAAAATCAACCAATTTTACACATCAAGTATTCTCGGTACCCTACAGTTACCCTATAATATCCTCGTAGATCTTGATCTAATTTTTCCTCACCTGTATCCACAAGAAAACAATTATTTAGAACAGACATAACCTTTGTTTTTGTACTCAAAATAATTATATTCTTCTTTCCGACTATTTGGATGACCTTTGGGCTAATTTGTTGATTACCTCTTCCAAAAATATATCCCTGTTCAGCTATAGGAGATACTAATATTTTGATCTTATAATTTTCATATTTCTTAATGTGTTCAATTATTTCAACTTCGCTTACGTCTAAAGCCAATAATTTCTTATTAAGAACCAGGTCAACACCAAGTAAAGTACTATTAAGTTTCAAATTTTCCATCAAGTTTCGTAAAGTTGAACCAGACCCAACTATATAAATACAATTATCTTCCATTTTTTCGATTACATCTGTTGAAATCGAGTTTAAATCATCAGATTCTGAAATGAGATTTGGAGATTTTGAACTCTGAATGTAATTTCCACTATCTGGTACCTGTAGATATCCATATAACTTTGTAGAAATAATATCTGAACGAAATTCTTCTTCATCAAGATCTATTACTTCTGCTGATTTAACATTTTGAAATTTTTCGCTTAAAAACAAACTGGTTAAATAACCAGATAATCTAGGGTTAAGTCCAAAAACACTTGAATGCATCTTAACACCAGATGGAATACCTACAACCGTGCATGTTTCTCCTACTATATCTTGTATGTCTCTGGCCGTGCCATCCCCTCCGGAAAAAAGAATTAAATCAACTTCCATCTGGGTCATAATTTCCGCAGCTTCTTGAGTATTTTTTTTCGTTGTTCTCCCAGAAATAATTTCTCCAATTACTTTGGGATTGAAACCACTCTTTTCAGCAGCATCTTGTCCCATTTCAGATGGGAATGTAATTAATTCAATATCATTTTTAATAGATTTAAGTTCATTTAATGCTTGTAAAGTACGAAAATTAGACTCAAATACTCCACCTTTTTTTAATGCATCTTCAACAGTAACTGAGCCGTCACTACCTTTTAAACCAACTTTACCTCCAACTCCAGCAATTGGATTAATTATCAAACCAAGTTTTTTAACCATGATTTACCTTGTAAAGAAAATACTACCCTAATTTGTTAAGAAAATCTTTTGACTTATCTACTAACCAAAAGGGTGACCAGAAATGAATTACAAACTTGACACCTAAATCTAAATAATGATTCACATTGTCTAGGGTTACTAAAGTGCCCGGGTTCTTTCCTGAAGCGCTAATTTTTTTCAAAGTATCTGAAACTACACTTTGAACCTCAGGATGATTAGGTTCACCCAAATATCCCATAGTTTGTGCTAAATCACCTGGTGCTACAAAAAAAACATCTATATCATCAACCTTTAAAATTTCATCAAGATTTTCTATCGCAATAACATCTTCAATCAAAACTATTACCATAGTTTCATTATTAGCATTATTAAAATAATTTTTTACCCCTAAACCCTGTCTACTTGTATAACTACCTCTATTACCTTTTGGATAAAATTTTGCTGCCTGAACAACTTGATTAGCTTCTTCAAAAGTATTTACATGAGGTACTACAACACCCTGAGCACCTAAGTCTAGAACACGATAAATGAGACCCGGTTCATTTTGATTTATTCTGATAATGGAATTTTTATTCCATAAATCACAAGCCCTAGTAATATCAGGAATATCTCCAAAATCAATTGGTCCATGTTCAGCTTCCATCCAAATACAATCAAAATCAGTGGTACCGAACATTTCAGCAATATCTGAATTCATGTACCCACCTACACAAGAAACTATTCCCCCATTTTCCAATTTTCTTTTTGCTTGATTTACTCGTAAATTAACCACTAGAACTCCTTAACTCATGTTTTTGAAAAGATTTCACTTGTAACATTAACACAAAAACTATAATAGACAAAATTGCTATAAATGAAAATGAAATTGGCCATCCAAATTCAGGTTTAAAATTGTCAAAAAACAAGCCTAAAATTATAGGACCTAACAATCCTCCAAAAAGACCTATAGATGCCTGTGCCGCAATAGCATCTCCCAAACGATGCCTTCCTTTTGTTTCATTAATTACCGTTGAATAAATAGGTGAACTTCCTGAAATGCACAATGAAAATATTAATAAAACAACAAATTTTACGGCAATTGGAACACCGTCAAACCAACCTAAAATTAAGCAAGAAAATATAGATGCTAAAGAGATTGCCATAATCGTATTTGATCTACCAAAAAAATCAGAAACCATCCCAGCAGCAATGGGGCCAAATCCTCCAAAAATCAGAATCAATCCAGCAGCAATTGAAGAAAAATCACTTGAAAAATCTTCACTAATTCCATGCAATAGAAGCATTCCAAAAATGAAATACGGTAACCAAGACCTAACCGCATATAAAATAAGAGCATGTAAGGAATAACTTAGTGATATATTTCTAATAATTAAGTTTTTCAAAGCTATTATAATTGAACTTTTACCAGCAAGTTCTGAAGCATCATCTCTAGAACTGATATTTTTAGTTAAAATAAATAAAAGAGGGAAACTAAAAATTGCTAAAAATGCCAAAATATAATACGCATCTGTCCAATAAAAATAACTCATCAACACTCCTGAAAAAGCTAGAGAAAAACTGTGTCCCATATATTGAGCAGTAACAAAAATGCCAACAGCAAAGCCTCGATAATTTTTTTCAACAGATTGAGCAATTAACCTCAAACCACACATATAACTAGCTGCTAATCCAGCTCCAGCTAAAGATCTTACAAAAACAGATAAAAGTATACTTGAATATATTGCTGGAAAAATCAAATGGCAAATTACTGAAATTAAAACTGAAAACAACATGATAGGTTTAGTTCCAAGTTTATCTGATAACGGAACTATAAATAATGCAGATAGAAGGTAACCCACTAAATATGAAGAATAAATTGCACCCGTTTGCGTTTTATTTAAACCCAGTTCAATTTCTATAGTAGGAAATGCAGCTACTAAAGACTCTGAAGTTAATAACATAAAAAAAAGAACTAGGCCTATTCCTAAAACCTTAATCCTTGATAAAGACTGACTAAAATCACCCTGCATCGACATCACATCCTTTTAAAGAAAAAATTCTCATCAAATACTTACACAATATCTTCATGTTTGGCCTATTTTTGAATTCATCAATATAATTTAAATACTCATCATGCAAATTGTTACATAAATTGGAATTATAATAACCATATAAAATATATGTTTGTTATTACGTAATGGTTTAAAATTTATATCTATTATGTTTAAAAACTTAAATCGATGAAAGGAGGTAATAAATTCACATGAAAGATAATGAAAAGTTCAATTTCAATTTGACTTCACTTTCAAATTGTGGTGGTTGAGCCTCTAAATTTAGTCAATCAGACTTAGCTCAAGTTTTGAGTCAAATCCAAGAGTTTTCAAATAAAGATCCAAATATTATTGTAGGCATATCAGATGGAGATGATGCTGGTGTTTATAAAATTAATGATGAACTATCATTAGTAATGTCAGTTGATTTTTTCCCTCCGATTGTTGACGATCCTTTCATTTTTGGAGAAATTTCTGCTTGTAACGCAGTTAGTGATATTTATGCAATGGGAGGCATTCCTATCATAGGAGTCAATATCGTAAATTACCCTAAAGATGTTGATAAAAAATTCTTGGTTGAAATAATTAAAGGAGCTACAAGTAAAGCTAATGAATCAGGATTTTCAATTATTGGTGGCCATACTATAGTTGACCAAGAACCTAAATTTGGAATGGCAATCACTGGATTAGTTAAAACAGGTGAGGAAATCACTATAAGTAATGCAAACCCTGGAGACCATTTAATACTTACTAAACCAATTGGTTCAGGAATAATCACAACCGCCTCAAAGGGAAAAAACTTTTCAGAATCAGTATTGAGCAATGCAATCAATCATATGACTCAATTAAATCATCAAGCTTCACATATAATGACATCTTTAAAAGCAAATGCTTGTGTAGATATTTCTGGCTATGGACTAATAGGCCATACTATAGAAATTCTTAATGCTAGTAATTTATCTGGTATCATCCATTCTTCAGAAATTCCCATAATGCAAGGGGTTTTTGACCTCGCAAAAAAAGACATGATTCCAAACGGTACAAAAGAAAATTTTAAATATTCAGAGCAACATACCAAATGGGATAAAAACATCCAAAAATACGAAAAATTAGTTTATTGTGATGCCCAAACATCTGGTGGTTTATTAATCTCAATTAATAAAGAAAAATCAAATTTATTACTTAATCAACTTCATTTAGCTGGAATTAAAGATTCAGCTATAATTGGTGAAGTCACCGAAAACCAAAATACTAAATTGATTATTAAATAAAATATTTACAGAAATAGAGCGTCCATTGTCTAAAAATCAAACTGTGAATCAAATTTTAAAACAAATAGTCTTAAATGGAATTCAATCTGCAAATTTTTCTGATTCATTAAAAAGTAGTTCATCTTTTGATGTACAAATTGAAAAAACAAAATCACAAAAAAATGGAGACTATGCCACAAGTATTTCGTTAAAACTTTCAAAAATTCTTAATAAGAATCCTATGGAAATTGCAACAAGTATATCTAATGCAATTGAGACTAAAGGTATTATCAAAAATATTGAAGTAGCAAAACCAGGGTTCATTAATTTCTTCTTGAGTGAAAAATGGCTTATAGGAAATATAGAAAATATTTTGTCAGAAGGATCAAATTACGGGAATTCCAATATAGGTAAAAATTCTAAAATTCAAATAGAATTTGTTAGTGTTAATCCTACAGGCCCAATACATATCGGACATGCTAGAGGAGCAATACTAGGAAGTGTCTTAGCAAATATACTGAAAACAAATGGATATGATGTATTTAAAGAATATTATATTAATGATGCTGGTAATCAGATAGAAAAATTTTATGAGAGTGTCTATGCAAGATACCTGCAAAATAAAAAAATCCAAGCTTCGATGCCAGAAGATGGATATCAAGGTGAATATATCAGAGAAATCGCGAAAGAAATTTCAAAATCATTTAATGAAAAAGACATACCTTCAGATAAAAAAAATGCTAAATTATTTATAGGTGAAGCAGCTCTCAACTTAATGATAGAAAATATTAAAAATGATCTAGAATCATTGAAAGTTTTTTACGACAACTGGTTCAGCGAAAAATCACTTTTAAATGATGGGATATTCTCTGAAGCTTTAGATTTCTTAAACAATAAAAATCTAACAAAAACAAAAGATGGAGCAAAATGGTTCACTTCCACAAAGTTTGGAGACACAAAGGACAAGGTATTAATTAGAAGTAACGGAACTCCTACATATTTTGGGACAGATGTTGCATACCATTATAGTAAACTATTAAAAAGAAATTTCGATCAAATTATTGATATTTGGGGTGCAGATCACCAAGGGCATGTGCCTTTTATGAAATCCATGATGCCTGCGTTAAATGTTGACCAAGAACGATTAAAAATCCTTATATATCAGTTGGTAACAATTAAAAAAGGTTCTGCTGCAATAAGATTATCAAAGAGAAAAGGAGAAATTGTAACGTTAAAAGATTTAATTGAGGAAGTTGGAGTAGACGTATGTAGATATTTCTTTATTTCTAAATCACCAGAAAGCCAAATGGAATTTGACCTTGATTATGCTAAAAATGAATCTAAAGAAAACCCTGTCTATTATATCCAATATGCTCATGCAAGAATTTGCAGCATTTTAGAAGTTGCTAAAGAAACAAAAATTCAATTCAACGATTGTGATCTTTCATTACTATCTCATGAATCTGAAATTGATTTAATTAACAAAATGATTCTACTCCCTGATCTAATGCAGAATATAGCTTCGAATCTCTCTCCACACCATCTACCCCACTACACATTAGATTTAGCAAATAGCTTCCACGTCTTTTATCAAAACTGCAGAGTAATCTCAGAAGACAAAAACGATTTTGAAATTTCAAAGTCTAGGTTAAAACTAATTAGTGCAACAAAAATAGTTCTTGCAAAATGCCTTGAAATAATGGGGATGGACGCACCTCAAGCAATGTAAATTACAATCCATTTGCTAAATATCTTTTCCCTTTGTTAACGTAATCTTCCACTGTATGGTCAATCAAGTCCAAATGTTTAGACTGTATATCACCTCTAACTCTACCTGGAGAACCAACAACTAAAGAACCAGATGGTATTTCTGTGTTTTCTAATAACATGGAAGAAGATCCAACCAAACTCTCTGTTCCAATTTTTACTCCATCATTTAATACAGCACCATTACCTATTAAGCAACGAGTCTCAATGATTGCCGCATGACATAAAACTCTATGACCTATAACGACATTATCACCAATTAAAACATCTGAATCACCATGAACGACAGAGTTATCTTGAATACATGTGAATTTTCCAATTTTGATCGCACCCATATCTGCTCGAATAACAGTTCCAGGCCAAATACTACTCCCAGGTCCAATTTCAACATCACCAATCACGTAAGCAAATTCACTAACAAAAGCGGAATCATGAATTTTAGGCATAACTCCATCCAAAGCTCTAATCATTTAATTCTCCTATTGAAACTAAATCAGATAAATTATTGATATCTTTAATCATATATTATAGGCTCCAAATCTGGAGATTGATCACCATAATCATCTAGATCAATTAAAAATACAGGATATCCTTTTACATTACCTATGGATCGTTGTCTATCTTTAATATCAAGCTTTGAACAATCTCTTAATTGCTGAGAAGGTAAAAGATAAGTATAAACTTTCAAATTTCTTAACGGGGAATCAATAAATGGTTCAAACAATTCACCTACATTTAGTAATCTTTGACTTAATTCATCTCCTCCAGCTAATGCCCAAATATCAAGATCATGAAAATTTATAGTAGAATCTGGAAAATCATTACCAATTAAATCATCAGCAGTAAGCTCTGAAATCAAACCTATTTCAGCCCAAGAAGTATCTAAAGGTTTAATTATTCCATTTTGTATTGCTGTAATATATCTCTTTGCATTATCTGTGTAAATCACTTGTTCATTTCTGATTACATACTCTTGAAAAGGCATAAATGAAAGCCATGATTCTAAAGGCTCCATATTGTTTCCATTTCTTTCAAAAATTTCGAAAATTTTGGCTATTACCCATAAATCCATATCTTCTATAATTGTGAAATTTGTAGCATTAAGAATATACCTCGCCCATTTCACAAATCTATAAGTCTCATTCAATGAATATGGAGGGTTAACCATTGTAAAACTTTGATGCCAAGAAATTGCATTCCTAATTCTAGACTCCACATTAGTTTCAATATTCAATTCTTTAATTCTATGGGTATTTTTCCAATCAACTAAATCATCTTCTGAAGATTTAATTTTTTCATTAAAATCATTAATATATTCATAACATCTTTTGAGAGTTCTCTGATGTCCTTTGTTTTCTAACCAATCTTTAATTACATTGACATCTACTCCAAGTAAGACCATTAAATTAATTTGATTGCGTATTCTATTTGGTAATCTCTTAACTGTCATTCAAATCACAAACCTATGGTTAAAATAAATATCTTTTATTCAAAATACTATCTTTAATAGTTAATTAATAATATTTTCTATTCAATAATATACTTATAACTATTATAATTCAATTATTTTAGTAGAATACATTGAATTCAAATGTTAAAATTATCCAAATAAGGGGATCGTTTTGAACATCTTTTTTAATTCCTCAACAACAATAATGAGTACTCTATTATTATTTTTTGTTTTATCTTGCAATACAACTACTACTGAAAATACCAAAACAGAAACAACTACAGAGCACTCCAATAAAGAAGTATCCAAAGAGATTCCTGCAGAACCAACTGCAATACCTCCAGACCCTTTGTTTGATTATATGAATGGAATAAGATATTTAAATGCACGTGAATACGATGATGCTATTGCAAAATTATCCATAGTAATTAGATTAATACCCGATTTCGAGCTACCTTATAATTACAGAGGTGTTGCTTATTACCAGAATGAACAAAAACAACTTGCTTTAGAAGATTTCAGTAAAGCAATTGAACTAAATCCTGATCTAGCAATTGCATATAGAAATCGTGGAATATTACATATTGATGCTGGAGACAACCAAAAAGCTATAAGTGACTTAAGTTCTGCGAAGTTAATTTATGAAAAAGAAAACGACAAAAATTCTGCTGAAAAAATGTCTCAATTAATAAATACATTAAACTAATTTATTATCACTTATAGCTACGAAATCACCATCTTTTGATACTTTTGGTACAGTTGTTGGTACAGAACTGTTAAATTTTACTTCTTCTTCTAAATCCATCAACACATAAGCAGGGCTTCCAAGTTCAATCTTCACAATGTCCTCTTGCTTAGTAGATTCAATATATTGGCCTAATGCTTGACTTGGTAGCAGATACCTCTTTAAATCCATAGCTTCAGCAAACCCGAACAAATAATCCGCCAATGTTTGCCTAGCCTTAAATTTCAAGTTAGGTACTTGGTAGTCCTCCCAGGAGCTAGCTTCTTTCTCCCAAGCTCCCTCTTTCAATGCTGTTCTCAGTGCTTGCTTCTGTATATTAAGCATATGTATATCTTCAACAGAATTATCCTCCAATAATGCAAACTCAATGGTTACAGCAACATCTTTATCAAATGCACTTAATTCCTTAACTGAGCCTTTATTTACTGCGCTTAAATACTCCTGGTAATAATGCTCATTCATATAAGGAGCATAGGAAATCCAATCAACTAAGTCCTGGTTATCAAGACTGAGACGATCTCTCCGCTCAAATGCTTTAGCAATAACCCATAAATCAATATCTAGGGCTAGAGCTGAACCCATGTTATTAAGTACAAAGTTAGCACATTTAACGTAACGGAATGTCTCAGGAGCAATCTCACCTTCACCTTCCACGACATGCCTGTCTATCCACCTTGTAGAGCGAAGTATTCTAGGTTGATGCATAATCGAATTTGCCATTGTAAACTGTGTTGGACCTGATACTCCGACAGCTTCAATTAGTTTTGCCTGTGAACCCCAATCCACCGGTTCATCAATCGCACTAGTTTTAATACCCGAAATCTTATCAATCCACCGCTTAGCAGTTGTCCTGTCGAGCTTATGCCCTAAAGCCTTCTGAACATTATCAATAAGCTGACTCTTAATATCCCAATTGTAATTGAACTCTTGTCCGATATAATTATTTTGGATCAAATCCTTAATATCGTCATGGAGTTTGATAGCTTTAGGATAAGCATGCTTACCGAAAATTTCTCTGCCAAACTCAAACTTCCTTTTAAATTGTTTCTTTAATTTTTTCTTATTAACCATTATTTGTCGAGTTCAATAGCTTTAGACCATGTCCATCCTTCTTCGCCTGTTTCTATCAATCTTATTTGCACTAATGTAATCGTATATGGTTTAGGTATCCCGTCTTTGGAATTTAAAAGGACGTAAAAACATCTAGCCTCATCAATAATTTCAACTTTTGTGCCAGTCTGTAATTGAGCACCTTCAGATTCAGTAATTAAACAATGTTCCACTTTTTGATGATTCTGGCCAGTATAATTAATAATGCGTTTATATTCAAAAGATGGCCATAATAACAATGGTAAATCAACAAATAAATCTAAATTAGAATTTGATGGCTTCGGATTAAGATTTTGAACAGGTGTTTTCAATATGCCAGTAGAAACAGATTTACCTTTATCTCCATTTCCGTTAGAACATCCTTGTAAAAGAAAAATC
>PBID01000012.1 GCA_002719675.1 Chloroflexota bacterium | reverse complement strand
CTGATAAAAAAATTAACTGGAAAACAAATGATAAAATAAATAATGATATAGTTAGATTGAAATTTATATTAGAAAAATCTAGCATATACTCCTTCTGGAGTAAGTAAGTGTAACTGTAAAGGAATATTCCTAGTGAATAATGAACCCATTGATGCAAAAAAATATAAACAATTATTTTTGGATAATTTTGCAATAGAAAGATCTAGTAATGTTACACAAACACTACACCAACCCGAACCTCAAGGGCCTGTATTAGAAGCAAATTCTGATTTCAACCAAACAGGAACTCAAACTAGATGCTCTCCTCAATGGAATTCACAAAAAAAAGCTTGGGAATGGTGGTATTGGGCATTTTATGGTGAGCTGGCTGAAGCTAGAAAATGTCATTATGCAATTTCAAAAGATGGAATCAATTGGGAAACCCCTGATCTAGGATTATATGAATTCAATGGAGCAGGCAATATACCTTGGGATATACCTGGAGAACCAACTTCTGATGGTGATTATCTATATCATGTAATATTGGATGAGTCATCACAAAACAAAAAAGAAAAATACAAAGGATTATTTGGTACTCTACATAGAAAAATTGGAATTTCTTCAGATGGATTGAAATGGGAATTTCCTGATATTCCAAAAATTCCAAGCCATGACGAATCTCATTTGACTTTTGATGAACAATCAAATCAATATATTGCTTCCATAAAACATGAAACACAATGGGGGCGTTCAGTATATTTATCTACCAGTAAGAATTTTTATGAATGGACTGAACCAAAACTGATTTTTCACACTGATGAAATAGATAACGAAAACAGAATTAAAAGAATACAATTTGCTACTAATCATCCAGAATATTTATCTCCAGAAATAATTGATGAAACAAAAGGTGGATATACGGCTCAAGTGTATAATATGGCAATCATGCCTTATCATGGAATATATATCGGTTTCCCTCTGATTTTTAACCCCTCTGGAGCAAGTAGAGGTAATCATGACGGATTAAATTTAACTGAACTAACAATATCTAGAGATCTTCACAAATGGGATAGAGTTGCAAATAGAGAACTATTTTTAGGCCTAGAAAAATGGAAATGGGATGGAAGTAATTATGCAACTGCACAAAATTTAATTACTGGAAGACCTATTATCAAAGAGGATGGCGAAATTTGGATTTACTATAACGGACTTCGATTCAGAGCACATCCAAATTCCCCTTCAGATCAAATGAATGAATTTTTACAAACACATAAAAAGATGACTGGGATTTGTTTAGCAAAACTAAGAGCAGATGGTTTCGTTTCAATGGACGCAAAAAAACAAGGGATTATTATAACTAAACCAATAAAAATAAATCAGTCAAAATCTATCCATGTCAATATTGATTCAACAAGTGGATATTTTGGTGCCGAAATACTAGACCCTATATCTATGGAACCATTATCAGGATATACATTTGAAAATTGTGAAAAAATATCTGAAAATTCTACTGACAAAAAAATCAATTGGAACACTACAGATACAATAAATTTTGAAACTGTAAGACTGAAATTTATTTTAGAAAAATCGAGTTTATACTCTTTTTGGACTAACTAATAGGAATATTAGAAATATAAATGAAGTTGAAAAACTGGTTACATCATAAATTTTTCTGGAATTTATTTAGATTTACAGATGCAGTCAATGTTAATGCAGAAATATTTTAAGAAGATTATAGCCGATCAACGATAGAAGGATGTTCAGATATAAGATTTTAAAACATTTAATTAATGCCAAGAAAGTTGTAGATCTCTCCAAAATCTGAAAGGTAATTGTAGGCCAGAATGATCATTTATATAGTTTGTTGGTATAAGCCAATCAATAATATCGAATGCATAAATAGGTACTATGAGCAAGCCAATATAAAATATTAAAGCAAAAAGATAATTGAAAGCTTTATACACAATATGATGATTATGCGATTTACTAAAAGAAGTAAAATTTTTGAAAGCACTCGCAATCTGAATCGAGATAATCAAGTAAGAAATCCAAAGAATTATGACAATTATGATAAGTAATAAGTACATAAATAAAATTATACAGAACTTAAGATAGTAACAAAAGATATCTCTAATAATTTAGAGATTACGCAATCCTAGAACATCTCAAGAATATATTCAAAAGTTATTTCGATCAAAAACAAGTATTAAACATGAATTATTACAATAATCAATATGAATTTATTTGTTAAATTAACAGAATATACGCATTTATATTTATAATATATATTATATACGCATAAATAATTTGTACTTAAGCAATGCAATTTTATTAAATATTAATAACAAATGCATTAAAAATTGATATTTAGACTAAAAACGGAATTAATAATATATAATTTTATCAATTTAATGCAAAAACTATTGATTTTTATTAAATTAATGAATAAAATACCAAAATGACAAGACCAAAGTTACAACAATCTATTATAGATAAAATATTGACGGTATGGATCAATTCCGGTGGATTGAACAAAGGTTTTTCTTTGTCTTCTGCAGAAATACACCGACGAATTCAAAATCTTTATGGAGAAGTTGTTTCGATCAGGAAAGTCCAGCAAATTATTTCAGAATTTAAAAAATCACAATTTAATTTAACAAACAATAAATTTCCTGTTTTAACTTGGGAGCCAGAAAATGAAAATAGTGAAAACCGAGCTTTACTTTTTAAGATGAGGAAATTAAAAACTCAGTGTTATTTAAATCAAGATGGAATCAATTCGGATTGTTTATTATATGAACATGAAGCTAAATGGGCTATAAAAAATCATTATTCTCTATCTACCGCAAATGACTTAATAAATTTATTAATAACATTGCTATATTCAAATAGAGAAAAATTAGGATATTATATTAAGCCTTCAACCTCTTATAAAGACTTAGATTCTATTCTTACCTGGCAGCCGTGGTTGGGTGGTAGCTACTTCCGAGATTATGAAAATAGTATCCTATTAGAAATATCAGAACAGCCAAATATAACTTTTGTAGACTTTAATGATACGAATATTCCAACAGTCTGTTTAGAAGGTATAGATGCATTGTTATTTGGCTTTTGTTCAATCATATATAATTCTAAAACAATCAATTGCATGGTGCAGTCTACAAATAAATTTGATTTTTATTATTCATCAAATACATCTTCTGTTGTCTCATCTATAGAATATTCAAACACTTCATCTTGTCAATCAGTTCCAAAAATTTTAAAAGGTGAGAATTTTTTAAAAAATGAAAATCAAACAATTAGACATTTAAAAAGAAAAGAAAAGATCGAATTAGCAAATTGGTTAGCTAATTCACATAATATTCAAGGAAAAGAATCTGAATATGGAAAATCTTGGGAATACGAAATAGCGGAAACGTACGGTGGAAAATAATTATAGATACTCTTGGGTTGAGCAGTCTGCATGAAAAACTTGGGTTAAAACTTCTCTGACAAACGTGCATTTGATTTTCGGTAATTAAGGAAAATATATGCTTAAATATAACATCGTAAATATACATAAAATTGAAAATGCAAAAAAACGCATAAAAGATAAAATTTTAAGAACACCTCTGGTCAAATTAAATTATCAGAAAAACAACTGTGAAATTTATCTAAAATTAGAATCAATTCAATCAATAGGTTCATTCAAAATTCGAGGTGCTGCAAATAAAATTCTAAAAATGAATTCAGACCAACTGAAAAATGGAGTCTGGACATGCAGCGCTGGAAACATGGCGCAAGCTGTAGCTTGGATGGCAAAAGAATTAAATATTAATTGCACTACAATAGTACCTGATACTGCTCCAATAACAAAACTTGATTCAATAAAAAGATTGGGAGCTGATTATATTAAAGTTCCATTTGAGGAATTTGAAGAAATCTTTGCTACAAGAATAAAAAAAGGTATAAAAGGAACTATGATTCATCCTTTTAGTGACTTAGATGTTATCGCAGGAAACGGGACAATAGGTATAGAAATACTTGAAGATTTACCTGATGTAGATTCAATAATAGTTCCATACGCAGGTGGTGGTTTGATATGTGGTATTGGCTCAGCTATAAAGTCACTAAAACCAGAAACTTTGATTTATTCATCAGAAGTTTCTACAGGTGCTCCTTATGCTGCTTCAATAGCTCAAAATAAACCTGTAGAAGTAGATTATTCTCCTAGTTTTGTAGATGGAATTAGTGGTTCAAAAGTATTCACAGAAATGTTCGATTTAGCTAAAGAAGTTGTTGACGAAACAATAGTTTGTTCTTTAAAAAATATTGAAAAAGCCATTAAAATTACTGCTGAAAGGAATAATATAATTGCAGAAGGAGCTGCAGGATCAGCAATTGCAGCTGCAATATTTGATCAATCAGTAAATGGTAAGGTAGTATGTATCGTTTCTGGAGGAAATATCAACTCAATCAAATTGTCAGAAATTATTTCAAAAGATTTGTAAATCTATTATTGAGGTTATTAACATGAAACTTGGACTGGACGCACGCGGAGGTGTAACCAATGAGTTACTAGACTTCGGAGCACAACTTGGAGCTACAGATGTAATTGGTGGTGGAGTACTCCCGGAGGAGTCAGGGTATTGGGAGTATCTTGATTTGCTACGAACCAGATCTCAAGTAGAAGCCGTAGGCATGCGACTATTTGCAATTGAAAATCTGCCCCAACATTGGATGGACAAGATAAAACTAGGACTACCAGGACGTGACGAGCAATTAGATAAAATAGGCAAAACAATACAGAACATGGGTGCAGCCGGCATACCGGTACTAGGTTATAATTTCATGCCTATGCGTAGCCGAACGGGATATGCATGGCGTACATCTCTCCACGCCCATGCCCGTGGAGGGGCAAGGGTGTCAAGTTTCGATCACAATCTTGCCCGTACCGCTCCTATAACCCAATACGGAGAAATCTCCGACGACGAGATGTGGGCAAATTTTGAATACTTCCTTCAGGCTATTGTTCCAGTCGCAGAACAGGCCGGTGTCAGGATTGGAGTCCACCCAGATGATCCACCAATATCACCGTTGGCAGGATTACCACGTATATTAAGAAGCCACGCCTCTCTGCAAAAACTTTGCGACCTAGTCCCAAGCAAAAATAGCGGTATCGAGTTTTGCCAAGGCACCGTGGCCGAGATGCCAGAACGTGTTGTTGATGCTATCCAAAAATTTGGTAAACAAGATAAAATTTTCTACGTCCACTTTAGGAATGTTTCAGGGACCGTTCCAAAGTTCCAAGAAACGTTCATTGACGAGGGACATGTGGACATGCGTGAAACGATGCAGGCTTATTATGAAATTGGCTTTGATGGTCCTTTTATCCCCGACCACGTCCCACTGCTCAGTCTACGTCCAACTGAAAATGCAAAATTCGCTTCTGAAGCTTATGCGATGGGTTATATAAAAGCCCTAATTGACGAGGTAACCCTCGGAAGATAGAGATTGTACAGATTCAGATTTACATATCCTGCTATAACCGTGAGGATAACATCGAACAAGCAATCTCTAGCCCAGGAGTGATAAATATTCTTTATTGGTTTTTAGAAAAAATTGTCCTGATCGTTTTAATCCTATAATCAAAAATTCTATCCAAATCAGACTTTATTATCAAAAAATCTAAAAAACCATCAATTTGTTTATTCCCAATGATTTTATAAAAAACAGTATCTGTAACTAGAGTTCCACTATCTTTTGATTGAAAATTATGAAAATGAATCCATTTTCGATATGGTCCTTTTATTTGCTCATCAATAAAAAAATATGGTGGCTCCCATTCATTGATATTACTAGTCCATCTAATCGGAACACCTCTATACTTCAACTTATATTCGATTTGAGTGCCTTTAGAAATTGATATAGGCATATCTGTCAGAATGTTAAAATTTAACCATTTAGGAGTTAAGATATCTAAATTACCGGCATCAGAAAAAAAATCAAAAACTTTATCAATAGAATAATTGAGAAAAATTTGACGCGAAAGATTCAAATATCCATCACGTTGAAATTTTTCAATAATTTCATTTCCTAACATTTTTATTCCCAAGAAAATTATATGATCAAGAAATTTACATCTGATTTAATACAGACCATAAATCCAATTGTTCAACACTTTGAGCTTTATAAATACCTACAGAATATGCACCTTTAGATTTTGCAATACTTGAAGCTTTTAAAATTTCTTCCCCATCTTGAAAACTCCCGGGGTGGTAACTAGAAAACTCTGCAATTACTGGACATCTATCTTTAATTTTTCTAACAAAATTATCAACACCATCAGAAACTTCATCCAAATTGTTAGTGGTTCTAAACCAAATATATAACTCATCAATCAATCCATCTGAAACCCATTTTTCCCAATCCTGACCAACTTTTAAGTATCCAGTTTCTTCCCTTGAAATTACAGTAGCAGAAATTCGTACTGAAGATTGTATTGAATTTCTCAAATCTTTAAGAAATACAGTAGTTTGATCTGCACGAAATTTCACCCATTCCATATCATCATTATTAACATCTCTAATAGATCTTCCTGTGTGTTTTTCAAATAAGTCAATCATATCTTTTTGATATCCATAAAGACCAAACCCATTTTGATCTTCATTTCCTAAAACAAATTCAACTTGTAAACCAGCAGGATTAGATTCTTTAAACATATTAGAATATTTGGATACTTCATGTTCTCTGACAATTGAATTTGCCAAACTCATTGTAAGTCTTTCACCTGGTTTTAATTCCTTACTATCTAAACTACTCATAGACCAAAATTGTGGATTTTCAGTAGCAAAGTCAGTAATTTTTATCTCAGGAGGCTTATAATCTAAAATCGGTCTGTGATTATCAATCACACTTCGTGCAAGATCTGATTCTACGTTAGGTAAAGCATAATTAAGTGACCAACCATGTGAAGATTTGAATTCTCCATGATAATTTAATGCAACATAAGAATCTACTTCAATATCAAATTTTTTAGCAGCCACGACAAGTTCTGATGAAGCATGTCCCGCAATAATCCTTTCCACACCAAATTCTTTACATTTATTTAAAAATAAATCTACAGACTCAGGAACTGACATCCAAGGTTTTATAGTATGGAATCCATTTTGATCAGCCCATAATATTGCCATAAAAATCCTACCTGCTAACCTTAATTATTATCTATTTCAGCATCCAAATTGAATACTTGCTCACCTACATTCACTTCTGCACTAACCTGACTTTTAGCTTTCACTTCATCATTAAATGAACTATAAGAAAAAATTTCACCAGACTCATCAACCACTTCCAAGGAAACTCCATCAATAGTGATTCTATTTTTATTTTGATTTTCATTAAAATCAGTACCATTTAAAACAGCGTGAATCAATTTTTCTTGAATCATCAATGCATTTCTAGCCTCATCAACTGACACTAAAACAAATGATATCGAATCTCCTGGCATTAATTGAGCTAATAAATTCAAATCTGAATTTATAACAGAAGCTATTTTTGAGTATCCGCCTGTAGTTCCTCTGTCAGATAATAAAATAGTTATTACTCCATCTCCTGATACTTGAATGGCACCCGCAGGATTACCTTCAGAAATAATATCTACAGAATCAATAGGTTGAATATAAGGACCTTCAAGCTTGTATCCAATCCTATCCGAATCATTTGAAATTTTATAAGTAGAACTTGTAAGATTTTGAAATTCAGAAGGTGTAAATTTTTGATTTTGTGCACCTGGAACAATTCTAATTTTTTTAATTTCTGAATAGTCTGGTTGAACAAATCCTGATGGCATCATTTTGGTTTCAGGCTTATGGGTATCTGAAACCGAATTCAACACATCCTCTTTTTGCAAAGATCTTCCATCATATCCTCCAAAATTACCCTGTAAATATGTAGATCTACTACCCATTACTAAGGGAACATCAAATCCATTTCCTGAAACAGATAAATATGCTCGTGCACCATTTCTACATTCGCCGAAAGATAATTCAGAACCTTTTTCAACTTTTATTGGTTCCCATCTTGGAATATATTCACCATCGAGATTAGCAGTCAAATCTGCTCCAGTTAAAGCAATAACAACACTCTCTAAGAAAACTAATTTTGGGCCAAGAATAGTTATTTCTAATACAGCATCGGTTTCAAAATTACCTACCAAAATATTTGCCAACCTAGATTGAAACAAATCCAAAGCTCCAGAAGCTGGAACTCCCAAGGATTGAAATCCGTATCTACCTAAATCTTGTACTGTTGTCATTAGACCAGGATAATCAACTTTTATAACAGGTGTACTCAAATTATTGGATCCTTTATTATTTTTTAAAATTTTTTCCCTCTAAATGATTAATTTGGTCGAACTCATCGAGAGTAGTAATTTCAAAAAATTTTACTTTATCACCAGGTTTCAATAGAGTTGGAGAATCTGAGGTAGAATTAAACAATTCCAGTGGAGTTCTACCTATAATATTCCAACCGCCCGGACTTTCTATAGGATAAATTCCTGTTTGATTTCCAGTAATTCCTACAGAACCTTTTTCAACTTTTATCCTAGGTTTTTTTAATCTTGGAACATCCAATTTACTATCTAATCCACCCAAATACGGAAAACCAGGAGAAAACCCCATCGTATAAACAATATATTCTTTACTTGTATGCAAATCAATAATTTCTTCAAGTGCCAAACCAGTTTGATTAGCAACACTGTCTAAATCTAATCCAAATTCTTTAGAATATAAAACAGGAATTTCAACTATTTTTTGATCAGAAATTTTATTTTTCTTTAATCTCTTAGTTACTATCTCTTTAATTTTTTGCAGAAATAAATGGTGCGATATCTTTAAAGAATCATAAAAAATTAATACAGTTGAATAACCTACAGTAAAATCTTTAATCTCTGGAATTTGGTGATTAGTAAGATATGAACTCAATGACAAAACTTTGGAATTAATTTTAGAATCAATTTCTTCACCAAATTTTACCAAAATAGAATCATCACTTGATAAAACATACTGTGGTTCTGACATTTTCCTCATACTAATGAATCCATTGAATCTATTTGAATACCGGATTTTGTTAATTCCAAATTAACTAATCTTGCAATCTCTGATGCATTAGGTGTATCTCCATGAATACATATAGTATCTGCTTTAATTTGAACTTCTTCACCAGAAATAGAATTTACAAAACCATCATTTACTATAGATAAAGTCCTCTCAACAATTTTATCAACATCATGTAAAACAGCACCTTCTATAGATCTAGATACTAAAGATCCATCAGAATTTACAGCTCTATCAATAAAAGCTTCTCTTGCAACCCTAACCCCCATCTCAGTCGCGATATCAACCCAAGACGATCCAGTTAATGCAACAAGAATTAGATTTGGGTTAATTTCCAAAATTGCTTCGCAAATATTCTTAGAATGAATTGCATCATTTACAGCAACATTATACATCGCACCATGTGGTTTCACATGTTGAACACTACCATCTTTTGTAAAAGCTGACAAAGCACCAATTTGGTAAATAATATCTGCCTTAAGTTGATCAGGGCTAATTTCAATTTTTCTTCTACCAAAACCTAAAATGTCAAAATAACTTGGATGAGCTCCAATTTTGACACCGCTTTCTTCAGCTAACTTAACAGTTTTTTTCATATTCAAAGGATCCCCCGCATGAAACATGCATGCAATATTTGCAGAAGTAATATATTTCATAACTTCTGAATCATTCCCTAGTTGGTATATACCAAAACTTTCACCCATATCGCAATTGATGTCTATTTTTCTTAGCATTGATCCATTTCCAAAACATTAGAATAATATTTCTAATATTCCCCTATCCGAAAAAAATGTCGAATCTGAATAACTAAAAGGGAAACATATGATTAATTAAACAGAATATATATTAACACAACAAAATTTATTAAAAAATGATATAGATTTGTATTTGAACTAATACTATATGTGATGATACTGTAGAATAATTATTTAATGAAAATCTGCTGTTAATTTTGAAAGAATATATCGTGATACTAGATTCTGAAATTATCAATCAAGCAATAAAGTTAACATTACTTGGCATGGGAATAGTTTTTGCTTTGCTAATAGTATTAACATTGCTTGTTTATGCAATTGGACTAATAAATAAATATGAATCTCGAAATATTCGGAAAAATACTAATTCAAAAAATTATGCTATAGCAGCTTTTGCCGCAGTTTCTGCTATTAAGGCAAAACAATCAAAAAATGAAAAATAAATATATTTAATAAAAACCCTCAAAAATCTAAAGTCAAAGCCATTGCAAGAACTAATAAATTTCTTTAATTCATCAGGAGTATACGCAATTAGTTGGCAACAACTAATTATGTTGTCAATTGGAACTTTTTTCATTTATTTAGCAATCCAAAAAGAAATGGAACCTTATGAATTGCTACCTATTGGATTAGGGGTACTTATAGCAAATCTTCCAGGCACAAACATGCTTGCTAGCCCAGAAAATGCAGTAAATTACCAAGAAGCAGGGCTGTTTGGGATAATTTTCTATTACGGATTAGCTTTTTGGAACATTTTACCTCCTATAATTTTCTTAGGTATTGGTTCACTAACAGATTTCACTTCTCTAATAGCAAATCCAAAAACTCTTCTTCTTGGAGCAGCAGCACAAATAGGAATTTTTATAGCATTTTGGGGCGCAATTTTAACAGGTCAATTTAATATTTCTCAAGCAGCATCTATTGGAATAATAGGTGGAGCTGACGGCCCAACAACAATATTTCTATCTGCGTTGATTGCCCCAGAACTACTTGGAATTACAGCCGTAATAGCTTACTCATATATGGCTACAATTGCTTTTATTCAACCACCAATTATGAAACTCCTAACTAGTAAAAAAGAACGTAGTATTATAATGGCTACGCCTAGGGATGTTTCGAAGCTTGAAAAACTTCTGTTACCTCCAGTTGCGATGATAATTATCATACTAATTGTTCCAAAATCTGCACCTTTAATTTCAATGCTTATGATAGGTAATTTATTCAGAGAGAGTGGTGTTGTGCCTAGGCTTACTAGTGCCTCTTCTAATGAAATACTTAATATCGCAACAATCTTTTTGATGTTAACTGTGGGAACTCAATTATCTGCAGAAAGAGTATTCAACATTGAAACTTTGTTGATACTTTTTCTTGGACTTTTAGCATTTTCTTGCGGAACTGCAACTGGACTACTTTCTGCAAAATTTATGAATCTTTTTCTCAAAAATAAAATCAACCCACTTATCGGATCTGCAGGAGTTTCTGCTGTCCCTATGGCTGCAAGAATTTCACATCACATCGGACAAGAATCTGATGATAAAGTCTTCCTATTGCCCCATGCTATGGGACCAAACGTAGCTGGAGTAATTGGATCTGCAGTCGTAGCTGGAGTATTTGTATCATTTTTAGCTTAATTAATAGAAAACTAACCAAATGAAAACAAACAAAAATCAACAACACCTTCGAGTAAAAATCCAAGACACCTGGTATTTTGTTGAAATACTAGATATAGATTCAAATCCAGCTAAAGTTTTAGTAGATGGTGTCCCTGTTGATGTTAAAATTCATGAAAAACCAAAAGTTCAAAAAACAGAAAACATCAGCCAAAAAAATGAACCGGAGAATAATCTACATTCTAGCAAAAAACAATTCAAATCTCCTATGCCAGGTACAATTATTTCATTCGCAATTAAAGAAGGTGACACAATAATTACTGGAGATGAAGTATGCATTTTAGAAGCAATGAAAATGCAACAATCACTAAAAGCTGAACTTTCAGGTATAGTAAAAAAAATAAATTTTCAACCTGGGGCACAAGTTGCTACTGACGACATCCTTGTTGAGCTTGAATAAACATCATAAAGGAGTTAGAAATGGTTTCAAATCCGATAAATCAAATCAAAGAAATTGGTCAATCAGTTTGGTATGACGATTTATCAAGAGAATTAATTTTATCTGGCAGCTTAGAAAAACTAGTCCAACGTGGAATCACAGGAGTCACTTCAAATCCTTCGATATTTAACAAAGCTATTTCATCTGGAAATGAATATGATTCATCATTAAATAAGCTCAATCAAAAACAATTCAATATACAACAAATTTATGAAAATCTAGCTATAGAAGACATCAAAAATGCTGCAGATATCCTTAAACCAGTATATGACAAAACTAACATGAAAGATGGTTATGTGTCTTTAGAAGTTAATCCACATTTTGCTAATGATATTTCTTCCACAATTTCTGAAGCTGAAAAACTATTTCATGAATTAAATAAATCAAATGTAATGATTAAAGTACCTGCAACTGATCCAGGTATTGAGTGCGTAGAGCATTTGATTTCTAAAGGTATCAATGTGAATATAACTTTAATATTTTCATTAAAAAAATATAAAAAAGTTAGAAACGCTTATATCTCCGGTTTATCAAAACGTCTAGAATCAGGAAAAAAAATTAGTAGTATTGCATCAGTTGCATCTTTTTTTGTAAGCCGAGTAGATTCTAAAGTAGACCCTTTAATAGAATGCAATTCTAATTTATCTGAAATCCAAAAAGAAAAATTATTAGGTTCAGTTGCTATTTCAAATGCAATCTTAGCTTACGAAGACTTCAAAACTGATTTTTCTAATGAAAAATTTAAAAAATTAAAAGATCATGGTGCAATGGTTCAAAGACCGCTTTGGGCAAGTACTAGTACTAAAAACCCAAAATATAATAACACATATTATGTTGAAAATTTATGTATGAAAAATACTATTAACACAATGCCAGAAGCAACTTTAGATTCTGTTGAAAAAATACTATCAATTAAAAAAAGTACTTCATCTAATGATGCTCAATATAACATACAACTTTTAGAAAAAATTAATATTGATCTTGAAGCAATTACACAAGAACTTCTAAATGAAGGAATTGAATTATTCTCAGATTCATATGATGAATTACAAGAAAATCTTTCTGGGAAAATAAAAAATCTAAAAAAGGAGATTAAATAAATGTATAAGATAGGTTTCCTTGGTTCAGATAATAGCCACGTTGAAAAATTTTGTGAAATTCTCAATTTAAATAATCATGAAAAGTTTTGGGCAGAAAGTGGCGTTAAGGTTACTGGAATTTGGGGTGAAGATAATGAATTAACCAAAAAAATGGCTTCATATGGCAAAATTAAAAATATAGAGACAACTCCAGAATCACTTGTCTCAAATAGCGATTTAGTCTTTGTAATAACTAGGCGTCCAGAAAAACATTTAGAATATGCAAAATTTGCTATAGATCAAAAAAAGCCATTGTTCGTTGAAAAACCTGTTACTCAAACGATAAATGAAGCAAAAACATTAATTAATCTTGTAGAACAGTCAAACATTATAATGACATCTTTTTCTACATTACGGTTTTCGTCTGACACAACAAATCACATCAAACAGTTAAATCAAATTGGTGATTTAACCTTCGCTAATTATTTGGGTCCAGCTTCAAAGTATAAAAGCCTTTTATTCTATGGAATTCATATAATTGAATTAATGCTTCATATTCATGGTGATGAAATAGAATCAATTAAAGCCATTGAACATCCAAAAAATGAGGTTGAGTCTAACGTACAAGCCTTATGTCAATTCAAAGATGGTCCATTAGTCACTTTGTCATTCATTGGAAAAGGTATTTATCAATTTCAAATGACGGGATTAAGCAAAAATGGTATTATCAACACTCAAATTAATTCTGACGACTTTTACGAAAAAGGAATTAAAAAATTAATCCCTATTCTAACCGGAAAAACAAAAAATCCTATCACATTTAATCAGATGATAAGAAGCATTCAAGTTGCTGAAGCAATAGAACTCAGCTTAGAAACAGGCAATTCAATTAGTCCTAAAGATTTATAAATCCGTTCCATGGCATTTTTTATATTTTCTACCACTTCCACATGGACATTTCTCATTTCTACCCACTTTTGATTTGATATCCTTACCGGTGGTGCTTTGTTTTTCGACCACATCAGACATTATGCTCTTGTTGCTAACATTACGAGTAGTATTAGATCTAGAATTTGAAGATGAATTTATTGAATCTCTTATCGAAAAGATCCCTCTTACTACATCATGTTCAATTCTTGCTAGTAAATCTTGGAACTGATCGTGTGCTTCTTTTTTATACGCAACTAGTGGATCTCTCTGTCCAACAGCCTGTAATCCAATACCTTGCCTGAGATTCTCCATTGCAGTTAAATGATACACCCAATGACCATCGATTATGTGTAACAACAATTGCTTCTCAAATTCTCTCATTTGTTTAAGTCCAACAGAATTTTCGGTATCATCATAGAGTTCTTTATATGCGCTTAAAATCAAAACTTGTATCTGGTCTGTCTCTAAATTTTGCAATTCTGAAATCTCAGGGACAACGTGACTATTGATTAGTATTCCAGATACTTCTTTTAGCAATCCTGGTATATCCCATTCTATTTTTGATAACCCACTAGTATAATTTCCTACCATTTCGAAAATTTCTTTTTCTACAATTGAAAATATATGAGCAGTTAAATTTTCTGAATTTAAAATTTTTTCACGTTCCGAATAAATAACATTTCTATGGGCATTTGCTACATCATCATATTCAACTAAATTTTTCCTAATATCAAAATGATAACCTTCAACTTTTACTTGAGCGCTTTCAATTTGTCTTGTAATCATTTGGTTTTCTATAGCGACATCCTTATCCATCCCAGCCATATCCATAAATTTACGAATTGTATCTCCACCAAATCTCTTCATCAAATCATCATCAAGGGCTACAAAAAATCTAGAATTACCTGGATCTCCTTGCCTACCAGCTCTTCCGCGAAGCTGATTATCTATTCTTCTAGCTTCATGTCTTTCAGTTCCAATAATATATAAGCCTCCCAAATTAAGGACTTCTTGATGATTTGAATCCCATTGATCTTCCGAAAGATTCAATGAATCTGGGTTACCTCCTAAAACAATATCAGTTCCTCTGCCAGCCATATTGGTTGCAATAGTCACTGAAGAGGTTTTACCAGCCTGAGCAACTATCTCTGCCTCTTTCTCATGCTGTTTAGCATTAAGAACTTGGTGAGGAACATTTTTTGTTTTAAGCATTCCACTTATTAACTCTGATTTGGCTATATCGGTTGTACCTACTAAAACAGGGGTTCCCTTACCATAAAAAGATATTATTTCAGAAACAACTGCATCATACTTAGATTTTTGATCTCTATAAATGAAATCATTCTTATCTTCTCTGAGCATAGGTCGATTAGTAGGTATTTCCACAACATCAAGTTTATAAATTTTATGAAATTCCTCAGACTCAGTAACTGCTGTTCCGGTCATGCCTGATAGTTTAGGGTACATTCGAAAATAATTTTGAATAGTAATCGAAGCGAAAGTCATTGTTTCACGTTGAATAGATAGGTTTTCTTTAGCTTCCAAAGCTTGATGTATCCCGTCAGAGTATCGTCTACCAAACATTAATCTACCTGTAAATTCATCAACAATTACTATACTCCCATCCTTAATAACATATTCCACATCCTTTTTGTATAGTGCATTTGCTTTCAATGCATTTTCAGCAAAATGAACTAATTTTAAATTGGCATAATCATATAAATTAGAAACATTTAATATATCTTCTAAACGAGAAATACCTTCTTGGGTCAAAGAAACAGTTCTATGCTTTTGATCAATCAAATAATCAGATTCTTGGGATAGATTAGAGACGACCTTAGCAAATCTCTTGTATTCATTAGTAGATTCCTGTGCTGGGCCACTAATTATTAAAGGAGTTCTAGCTTCATCTATTAGAATATTGTCTACTTCGTCAACAATAGCATAATTAAGCGACCTTTGAACTCGATCACCTATATTACTAACCATATTATCCCTCAAATAATCAAAACCAAATTCACTATTAGTTCCGTAAGTAATATCAGCTTCATATGCTTGTCTACGTGGGATTTCTCTTAATTTTTCTCCATCACCTTCAAGTGAAGGATCATAAATATAAGCAGTTTTATTTTGCAAAGCAGCAGTTGAAATTCCTAAAAACCCATAAACAGACCCCATCCATTGAGCATCACGTTTAGATAAATAATCGTTAACAGTAATAACGTGCACACCTTTTGATTCAAGAGAATTTAAATAGGCAGCTAAAGTTGCTACCAAGGTTTTACCTTCACCAGTTTTCATTTCTGAAATTCTACCTTGATTAAGAACAACACCTCCCATTAATTGAACATCAAAATGGCGCTGACCTAACACTCTTTTTGCTGCTTCTCTAACTAATGCAAAAGCTTCAGGTAAAATATCATCTAATGATTCACCGTTTTTAATCCTTTTTTTAAATAACAAGGTGGTTTGTGATAATTTTTCATCAGACAAATCCTGATAATTTTTCTCCAACTCATTCACTTGATTAACTATTGGCTGCAACTTATTTAACAAGCGATGATTTGAACCAGGGAAAAATTTTGATAGTCCACTAAACATTTATTGAAATACACTCCAAATTACTGTTTGAAATTCAAAATTAAAATCAATCCAAACATTTGAAAAAGTCAATTAATGACCAAACATTGCTCCTACGGACAAGCCAGCATGAATCCTAGAAATAGCTTCACCAAGCATATTCGATACAGAAACTACTTTTAAATTAGGTATCATTTTATTAGCTGGCACAGGCAATGTATCTGTAACTATTATCTCTGAAATATTACTTTCAGCTAATAAATTAGATGCATTCCCGGACAAAACAGGATGTACAGCACAGCAATATATTTTATTCACACCAAATTTTGTTAAAATTTTTGATGCAGCAACTACAGTTCCACCAGTTCCTATCTCATCATCCACAATCAATGCACATTTATCTTTCACATCGCCAATCAAATTAACTGCTTCAACAACATCTTCATTTCCATACCTTTGCTTCTCAATTATAGCCATAGGAGTTCCTAATAAATCTGCCAAATCATGTGCACGTTTTGCAGCACCAACATCGGTAGCAACAACAACAAGATCATCCATATTTTTATCTTTATATTGGCTAGCAAGTAAAGGTATAGAAGTTAATTCATCTAAAGGAATATTAAAAAACCCTTGAATTTGACCTGCATGTAAATTCATAGTTAATACTCTATCTGCTCCTGCAGTAGTAATAAAATCAGCTATTAATCTTGCAGTAATTGCAACTCTGGGCTGATCTTTTTTATCAGTCCTACCATAGGCATAATATGGAATTACAACAGTGATGCGACCAGCTGAAGCTCTTCTAGCTGCGTCAATCATAATAAAAAGTTCCATTAAATTGTCATTAACCGGAGCTGAAATTGGTTGTACTAAAAAAACATCTTTCTCTCGAACATTCTCTTGGATCCTAACAAAAGTTTCATCATTGCTAAACTTAAAAACTTCAGATTTACCCAAAGGAATTTTCAAATATTGACAAATATCTCGCGCCAATTCAGGATGAGAATTGCCAGAAAAAACTTTAATTTCATCAAATATTGACATACAACACCAACTAGTAATTTATTCCAATATACATCTAATTGGCATAACTATGCACTAATTAAAGTAATGGTTATTAAGAAAAAACAAAAATTATGATTTAAATGATAATTATATAAAGAAAATAATTCGATTAAATTCAAAAATATTATGGAAATTATAAAAATTTTAAGATTAATTTAGTCCAGATTTCAATTTAAGTCAATATTGATTTTTTATATTATCAATGCTATAATTTAGTACCTTTAAAGCACCAAATGTTCTGTCAATTGTTGCTTAATTCCGATGTTTATTTAGGGCTAAATTAGTTTTGACTTACAAATCCACTAAAGATGGAAATTTTCACAGAGTTGGGTGGCGATAATGAGTGCCAAAAATTCAATTGAATTAAAAAAAGGGCTTAAAAACGTCTACTTCGACAAAACAAACATTAGTGATATTGATGGAAAAAATGGATTATTAAGTTACTGTGGCTATGACATTAACGATTTAGCCACAAATTCTACATTTGAAGAAGTTTGCTTCCTACTTCTATATAAATATTTACCTAATGATTCCGAGTTAAAAATATTTCAAAATAAACTTAATGAGATAAATCAACTACCAAAAATTGCGCTTGATATCATTTACAACCTCAAAGAATCTCATCCAATGGATGTTCTGCAATCTGTAATTTCAACTATAGGATCAATGGAAACAAAACCCTCAAACTTTGATACTAATTCAACTATCAATATGGGAATCAAATTAATAGCCTATACACCTATGATAGTTGCAGCCCACCAAAGAATCAGAAACGACCAAACTCCAATTCAACCTAAAAAAAACTTTTCACTAGCCGAAAATTTCTTACATATGTTGTTTGATAAAACTTCAGAACAATCGGAATCTAATGCTATAGATAAAGATTTCATTTTACATGCTGAACATGGAGTAAATGCATCTACTTTTTCAGCTAGAGTTTCTGCTTCAACTGGTTCAGATTTCTTCTCCTGTATCACAGCAGCAATTTCAGCTCTAAAAGGCCCCAAACACGGCGGAGCTGCAGAAGGTGTGATAAAAATGGCAAATGAAATCGGGAATGAATCCAATGCAAATACTTATGTCGAAAAAGCCTTAAATAATGGGGAAAGAATTATGGGATTTGGTCACCCAGTTTACAAAACTACAGATCCTAGAGCAAAACATCTTAAAACAGCAGCAAAAGATTTAGCAAAAATCAAGGGGCAGCCCAAATGGTTTTCAATTATCCAAGCTGTTGTAGATACAGATGCTATGCAAAGTAGAGCACGGATTGGGCTACATCCCAATGTTGACTTATGGGCTGGTGCATCTTATTCATTATTAGATATACCAGAGGATTTATTTGTACCAATTTTTTGCATTGGAAGAATACCTGGATGGGTTGCTCATATTATAGAACAATCTGAAAAGAAAGATATCCTACGTCCTAGACTTTTATATTCTGGGAAAAACAATGTGAAATACAAAAAAATCGAAGATAGATAATTTGCCAAAAATTAATCCAAGGAAATTTTATGGAAAAAGAAAATGCAGAGCAAATTAAATGCGTTCACGAATGGCTTATTGAAAGTCCTAACGGCCCGGTAAGTAAAGGTGAGTGTTTAAATTGCGGACAAGTTTCTGAATTTAAAAATTCCATGCCTGTTTCGGGTTGGGATAGAACAGACAATAGCAAATCCAATGACAACAAAAAAAATGACAACAACTCCAATGACAACAAAAAAAATGGATCTGGAAAATCATAATACTCCGTGGTAATGTATTTTGACTCAATCAGAAAAAATTATTCGGAAAGAAATACTTTCTGAAGGAAAAATTTCTTTTGCAAGATTTATTCAGATTGCTTTATACCATCCAAAATTTGGATACTATTCAAGAATAAACCCCATCGGTACAAATTCTCATTACCTCACAAGTCCATATATCCATCCAGCATTTGGGGCTGCTCTTTCTCAACACATTTACTTAATGTGGAAATTTATGAAATATCCAAATAAATTTCAAATTGTAGAATTGGGATGTTCAACAGGTATTTTAGCAGAAACAATATATTCATATTCAAAAAGTATTTCTTTAGATTTTGCTAATTCTATACAATACATAGGAGTAGATAGAACTCTTAATAAAAAAACTGATTTTAACTCTATCAAAAGTAATCTCATCCCATTAAAAAATATTTCTGGCTGCATCATTTCAAATGAATTAATTGATTCATTTCCTTTCCATAGATTCAAAATAATTAATAATGAAGTGAAAGAAATATATGTAACTATCAAAAACAACAAATTAATTTCAATATTAGATCAACCTTCATCAAAAAAAATTAACCAAAAATTGTCTCAATTAAAATTTCAATTACCCAACAATTTTGAAGGAGAAATTTTCTTAGAAATAGACAATCTTTTTAACTCTATAACTCAATCACTTAAAAAAGGGTTTATTGTTACAGTTGATTACGGAGAAGAACGTGAAAATTTATATTCCAATCAATCCCGTGGAACAATGCAAACTTATTTTAAGCACACCTCTGGAGCTAGTCCATTCCAGAGAATTGGGGAACAAGACATTACTGCAAATATAGATTTTTCATACCTAATTGAAGCTGGACTATTGAATCAAATCAGACCTGTAAGTTTATGTTCTCAAAAAGAATTTTTGGAAATATTTGGGATAAAAAAATGGATTGAAAATATACAAAACTCAAAGCTTGAACAATCAAAAAAACAAATTAATCTAATAAACATAAAAAAATTGATCAACAATCAAGGTTTAGGAAATTTTAAAATCCTGATTCAGGAAAAAAACACAAACATTAAAAAAGCTGAAGAAATTCTTCCTGAAATAGGTACTAATCAACAAAACTTCTTTAATTTACCAACACCTGTAAATAATATTTCAGAAGTTGAAAATACCTTCATGGAATTAGCTCACTATAGAATGCACTAATAAAAAATTTATAAATCTTCTATAAAACTAATTAAATCTTTAACATTAAAATCTAAGTCAACAATCCCGTAACCATTTGGACCTAAAACTGATCTAAATTGATACTTGTTAACTTGACGTACATACCCACTCTTATCAATAACAACAGCTGATCTATCTGCTGTTCCTATTTCAGAATTAAACAATTTATATTTTTTTGTAACATCTCCATGAGGGTAAAAATCGCTTAATAATTGGACTGGATATCCTAAAGATGGGCCAAATGAAAGATTATATGCAGCCAAAGTGGCTGTAGAATCACAACTTATACCCAAGACTTGGGTATCTCTTCTTGAAAATTCGGATTGTGCTTTCCGCAATTCCAAGATTTGGCTTGTTCAGCCATCTGTAAAAGCAAAAACAAAAAATACGAGAATTACATTTTTTCTACCTAAAAACTTTTCCAACGAAACATTTTTTCGATTATGATCCATTAGTGTAAATAAGGGAGCCTTATCACCTGGTGCAATAGCCATCAAAACCTCCTATCTAATTTCAGATTCATACTTTAAATCTCCATCATTTTCAGTAAAAACCATTTCAATATTTTCCGTTCTAGCTGCAGAACTAACATCTTTTAAAACCAATTCTAATTCTGACATACCTTTTTCATCAGTGAAAATCTTTACATTTTCTAATTGAGCTCCTAAACCAATACCTAAACTATTCTTAGATTTACGAATCGAGGAAATAGCTGCGCAAGCGGCACTGAATGAATAAATATTTCTTGGATCAGATATCCTACAAAAATCATATTTTAAATCCTTATTCAAATCTACAAATTCATCAGGCAAGTTCATTTGAAAATCTGAACCTAAATCAACTATTGGCCAAGGTGCAATATGAATTGATTTTAAATCTAGCTCTTCTGCAAAAACCCAAGACCAAATCTCATCGGTAATAGTAGGTAAAAATGGGGCAAAAAGTCTAAGAAAAACATTTAATCCAAACCTAAGAGTTGATAGACCTGAAGATTGACCTATGGCATCTGAATCATCTCTAATTCTAGTTTTAACTAATTCTAAATAATTATCTGTAAATCCTCTCCAGAAGAAATCTTCAATAATCTGAAGAGCTATAGCAAAATCATATTTTTCAAAAGCAATTGTAGACTTTCTAACGACCTCTTTTAATTCATAAACAAAAGCTAAATCTAATTCATTTGATATTTCTCCTTCAAATCCTTCTTGAGATAAAACAAATTTTGCTGCATTAAATAATTTTGTAACTAATTTTCCTCCAATTTTAAACATTGATTCATCATAAGCCATATCCATTCCAAGCCTTGCATTACTGGCCCAATATCTTACAGCATCCGAACCATGTTGCTCTAAAAGCGGAATGGGAGTAACAACATTTCCTTTAGATTTGCTCATTTTTTTACGATCTGGGTCTAAAATAAATCCAGAAATAGCAGCATTTTTCCATGGTATATTATTTTGATGCAACATAGATTTGACAATTGTATAAAAAGCCCAAGTCCTAATTATCTCATGAGCTTGAGGCCTTAGATCCATTGGGTAAAGTAAATCCATCCGATCATTTTTTTCTCCCCAATTAGCTACAATTTGAGGAGTTATTGATGAAGTAAACCAAGTATCAAGTACATCTTTCTCAGCATCAAAACCGTTAGGTTTGCCTCGTTGAGATTCTTCAAAACCTGGAGGATTTTTCTCTACAGGATCAACTGGCAACATCGATTCATCAGCTAGAATATAATTACCAAAAATTCTATCTCCATTTTTATCCAATCTATACCAAATTGGAATGGGTACGCCAAAATACCTCTGTCTACTAATTGCCCAATCATGAGCTAAGCCATCTGTCCAATTTGAATATCTTTTCTCCATAAAATCAGGGAACCAATTAACTTTTGAACCTTGATTTAAAAGTTGATCTTTTTTATCCATAATTTTGACAAACCACTGCCGAGAAGTTAAATATTCAATTGGATTATCACCTTTTTCATAATATCTAACTGTATGATCAACTATACGAGGGTCACTTTTCAAAGGTGGTAAATTACTGCCAAAAGAATTCTTCGGATCTTTTAACATATCTACCAACAAAGATTTTGCTTGATAAATTTTCTTGCCTATAATTTTTTCATAATTAAGATTTGCAACCTTAGGGTTAAAGCTAAACCACTCTTGCAAATCATCAGAACCATGAAAATCAATCTTCATTACTCTTCCTGATTGATCAATAATTTGTTTGAGCATTAATTTTTGTTCCCTCCACCATTCAACATCAACTTGGTCGCCAAAAGTGCAGACCATTAGAATTCCAGTACCTTTCTCAGGATCAACTTTATCACTTGCAAAAATTGGAACTTTAGAAAAAAAACAAGGTGTAATTGCATGTTTACCAAACAAATGTTTATATCTAGAATCATCTGGATGAGCGGTTACTCCAACGCAAGCAGGTAATAATTCAGGTCTAGTAGTTGATATAACAAATGACTCACTATTATCATCTGACAAAACTGAAAATTCTATATCATGAAAAGCACCTTGTTTGTTTCGATCCTCAACTTCAGCTTGAGCAACAGCAGTCTGAAAATCTACATCCCACATCGTAGGTAATTCATGATTATAAATATGTCCTTTATTATATAGGTCCAGAAAACTTCTTTGTGAGATTCTTCTAGACTTGTTATCAATAGTAGAATATTCTTCTTCCCAATCTATAGATAAGCCTAAACGTTCAAATAAATTCTTAAATGCTTTTTCATCTTCTTCAGTAACTTTATGACAAAGTTCAATAAAATTACCTCTTGAAATTTCCAATTGATTTTTAGACTTTAAATTTAATCTCTTTTTTTCCTCTTGAACATCAAAATTTTCAACATATTTTATATTCGGATTAGTTCTTACATTGAAGTAATTTTGAACTCTACGTTCTGTCGGCAATCCATTATCATCCCAACCCATAGGATAAACAACATTCCAAAAATTCATGCGTTTATATCTTGCAATCAAATCTTGATGAGTATATGAAAATATATGCCCTTGGTGTAATTCACCACTTGCAGTTGGAGGAGGAGAATCAATAACATAATTTTTCTCTCGTGGAGAAGAACGATCATAATTATGAATACCCAGATCATTCCATTTATTACGGAAAGAAACATCTTTCTCAGCAAAATCAAATCTTTTGCTAATAGAATCTGAATTAATAGATTTAACTTTTTTATTTGTCATTTTTAAGTGATTTTTTGATGCTAACTATAGAAACTCCAAAGAACAATATACATAATAAATCTATACTTTTACAACAAATATTAATGTATTTTAAATGATATACTAAATTGTATAATATTTTACAGAGGTTAAGTTCTGGCTATATTAATTACAAACGATGACGGAATTGATGCACCAGGTCTTTGGGCAACAATAAATCACCTACAATCATTTTCTGAAATCATTGTAGTGGCACCTGCTAATAACCAAAGTGGCACAGGAGCTTCAATGAGCCTGAAATCTCCTGTTAAACTGATCCAAAAATCAAATTACAATAGCAATGTCCAAATTTTTTCAGTAGAAGGAACTCCTGCAGATTGTGTGATATTAGCTTGTGAAAAACTCTTCAAAAATCAACCTAAATTAATAATTTCTGGAATTAATTCAGGTGCAAACTTGGGGTTAGATGTAATGTTATCTGGAACAGTTGGAGCAGCAATTCATGGATATTTAAGAAACATACCCTCAATCGCAATCTCAGCTTCCTATAAAGACATATTACGTTTCGACGTTGCAGGGCTAATGATACAAGAGTTTGTATCTAGTTTAAATAAAAACCCATATCCAAAACCATTTTTGCTAAACATTAATGTTCCTTGCGTAGATCTAAAAAAAATCAAATCTTTAAAATCAACTTTCTTAGGAGGCTCTAACTATCAACAAAATGTAGAAAAAGAAATAATTTCTAATGAAGAGTATTTTTGGATCAAACCAGATAAAAAAAATCATCAAAAACCTTTAGAAGGAAGCGATATTTGGGCAATTGATCACAATTATATATCCATTTCAAAAATTGACCCATTTTTTTTAAGTTCATCAAACGACAATCATATATCGCTTATAATAGATTCAATTAACAAAAAATATTTTAATTGATTTAAAGCTTGGATATTTATATTAAAAATCTCTTACAAACTAACAAAATATGTATTAAAATTAACTAACCTTTATACCCAAAAATTGTTTAATAAATATATAACAATTCTAAATTAAATCAAAAATTGGACTACAGTTACTAGTGACAACAAATAAAAAAACCTCTCTATTTCAAAAGCACGTTGACGAAAATGCTAGAATTGTCGACTTTGGGGGCTGGGATATGCCAGTCCAATATGAAGGTATCCTTAAAGAAGTCAACCATGTTAGATCAAAAGCCGGAATGTTTGATGTTTCTCATATGGGAAGAGTAAATATTACCGGTAAAGACTCTGAAAGTTTCCTTAATAGAGTCCTTAGCTTTAACACAAAAAAGCTAAAGCCTGGAAGAATTAAATATGGTGTGATTTGCAACAAAAATGGCGGAATAATTGATGATTGCGTAACACTAAGAAAAAACGAAACTGATTTTTTAATTATTCCTAACGCTTCAAACACCGATTTAGTATTGAACTGGTTCAACCAAATTTTAGTTTCTGATAAATATCAAACTAGCATTGATACCTTAAAATGGACAAATATTCAAATAGAAAATATCACTGCAACAACTGCAATGATTGCAATCCAAGGGCCTGAATCTGAAAATAAATTATCAAATATACTTCAAACTGATCTATCAAAAATAAAATATTTTGGTTCAATAAAAATAAAATTCCAGAATCAAGAATTAATTATTTGCAGAACTGGATATACCGGTGAAGATGGATTTGAAGTAATTACTCCTGTAGATTTTGCAACTTCCCTCTGGGATTTACTTAAAAAATCAGGCGTACACCCGTGTGGTTTAGGTAGTAGAGATATATTAAGGCTAGAAGCAGGTTTGTTACTTCACGGAAATGACATGAACTCTAATACAAATCCTTTTGAAGTAGGTCTTGGAAAATTTTTAGATCTATCAAGACTAAATTATGTCGCATGTGATTCATTAAAAAACATCAAGTTAAATGAATTAACAAAAATATTAGTCGGCTTCGAAATGGAAGATAAGGGAATCCCTAGACATGGATATAAAATAAAGCATAAGAATGAAATTATTGGTGAGGTAACAAGTGGAGGAGTCTCTCCAACCCTAGACAAGATAATAGGTATAGGATATATTTCAAAAGAATTTTCTTCATTAGAAACAAAAATTGTTATAGAAATCCGAAATAAAAACTTGTCAGCTAAAATCACAAAAATACCATTTTACACACGGAGAAAAAATGTCTAAAGAGAAAGAAATGTACTATAGTGATGAACATGAATGGGTACTGATGAAAACAGATAACACTGTTTTCATCGGAATTACAAAATTTGCATCAGATAATTTAGGTGATATTGTATTTATTGAACTTCCTGAAGCTGGAAATGATGTCACACAATTTGAACAATTTGGAGAAATTGAATCCGTCAAAGCAGTTTCAGAACTATATAGTCCTGTAAGTGGAAACATCAGTCAAATAAATGAATCTGTTGTTCAAAACCCAGAAATACTAAGTGATAGCCCTTATGAAGAAGGCTGGTTAATTCAAGTGGAATTAAAAGATAAATCAGAACTTGAAAACTTAATGAATTTAAAAGATTATGAGTCTTTCCTAGAATCTGGCAAGGATTAATAAATATTCAAAATGGACACAAAGAATTTTATTTCTAGATATACACCAAATACTTCTCTTCAAAAAAATGAAATGTTAAAAGATATTGCTGGTGTATCTTCATTAGAAGACCTTTTTTCGGATTTACCTTCACACTTAATTAATCCTAAGCTTAATTTACCTAATGCTCTATCCGAACTTGAATTAAGAAATGAAATTGAAAGCACATCAAAGCTTAATGACACTCCTGGAGAATTTTCATCTTTTCTTGGAGCTGGATCATATAGACAATTTATCCCTTCAATCGTAAGACAAATTACAAGCCGAAGCGAATTTATGACCTCTTACACTCCATATCAACCTGAGATATCTCAGGGTACTTTACAAGCTCATTATGAGTTCCAATCTATGATTTGCCAATTAACTAATATGGAAATTGCTAATTCAGGTATGTACGATGGAGCTTCTTCAATGGCAGAAGCAGCTTTAATGGCTGTAAGAATTACTAAAAAAAACAGGATTTCAGTTTTAAAAACTGTATCTCAATCTTATATAGAAGTACTACAAACTTTTCTTGAAGCTCCTGAAATCAAAATAGATATAATAGATAATTCAACATCGTTAAAGCCAGATACAGCCTGCATCATTTTGCAACAACCTAATTTTCTTGGTAATTTAGAGGATATTGAAAAATTTTCGAACTTAGCAAAAGAAAATGATTCTTTATTAGTTGTAAGTGTAGATCCCATATCACTAGGAATGATTAAACCTCCTGGTGATTATGGCGCCGATATAGTAGTTGGTGAAGGTCAATCTCTAGGAATTGCTACTACATTTGGAGGTCCGTATGTAGGTATCTTTGCTTGCAAACAAAAATTCATACGTCAAATGCCAGGTAGAATTGTTGGACAAACAATTGATACTGAAGGTAAAACTGGGTATGTACTAACAATGCAAACTAGAGAACAACATATTAGAAGAGAAAAAGCAACTTCAAATATATGTACCTCTGTAGGTTTAATTGCTCTTGGAGCAACAGTGTATCTAGCAGCTTTGGGTAAATCTGGATTAAAACAAATAGCAAATTTGTGTTATGAAAAAGCACATTATGCTGCAAATTTGATAAATTCAATTCCTGGCTACAACGTTGTAGATAATGGACTATTTTTTAGAGAATTCGTAATCAAGTGCCCTATACCTCCAAAAGAAGTGAACAAGTTACTAATTAAAAATAAGATAATTGGTGGACTTGACGTAAGCTCTGAAATAGAAAATGGCATGCTAATTTGTTTCACAGAAATGAATTCCAAAAAAGAAATTGACAATTTAATTGATAGCTTAAAAAATATTCAGGCGACGAAATGAATAGCAATCAAATTACAAACGAACACCATATTAAAAAACAAAACTTAATCAGAAAACTTCTAATGGATAGAAGTCAACCTGGAAAAGTTGGCGCCCATACCCCAGAATCTGACGTTCCTAAGCAACAAACACTTCCTAACAAATACCTTAGAGAAGAATTACCTCTTCCAGAAGTTAGTGAAAATGAAATAGTCAGATATTTTTCTCAATTAAGTCAGTTCAATTTTTCTATAGACCATAACTTTTACCCACTTGGAAGTTGTACTATGAAATACAATCCAAAAATTAATGATGAAATTGCATCTCTGCCAGGATTATCAGAAATTCATCCACTGCAACCTGAAGAATCAATTCAAGGTGCTCTAAAAATTATTTTTGAACTGCAAGGCTTTCTTGCAGAAATCACGGGTTTTCATTCAACTTCTTTAGCTCCTATGGCAGGTGCTGAAGCAGAATTAGCAGGAATGTTAATCACAAGATCATTTCACAAAAATAACGGAAATGATCACAAAACAAAAATCTTAATCACTGATTCCGCTCATGGAACAAATCCAGCATCTGCAGTCATGGCGGGGTTTGACGTAATTTCTATACCTTCTGACCAAAATGGAAATACTGATCTAGAAGCTTTAAAAGCTGCAATTAATGATGACTTAGCTGGTTTAATGATTACTCAACCAAGCACACTTGGATTATTTGATACAAATATTATTGAAATTTGTAAAATGGTGAAAGATGCTGGCGGTGTTTTATATGGAGACGGAGCAAATTTGAATGCTTTATTAGGAAGAATCAAACCTGGAGATCTTGGGTTTGACATTTTACATTCAAATCTGCATAAAACATTTACTCAACCACATGGAGGCGGTGGACCTGGAGCCGGAGCAATAATGGTTAGCGAAAAACTATCACAATATCTACCTTCACCAATAGTCAAATATGAGAAAAATAATAGTCAAAATGATTACTCACTTATTTCACCAGAACATAGTATTGGCAAAATGGGTGGGTTTCACGGAAATTTTGGAGCATTAGTCAGAGCATATTCTTATATCAAAACTTTGGGCAAACAAGGTATCAATCAAATTAGCCAAGATGCTGTCATTAATGCAAATTATATTAAATCTCATTTAGAAGAATATTACGATTTGCCAATTAAAAGAAAATGTATGCACGAAGTTGTTTTTTCTGCTAGTAATTTCAAAAAATTAAATGGAATACGGGCTCTAGATATTGCAAAGAGGCTAATTGATTATGGAATTCATCCACCAACAATGTATTTTCCTTTAATCATAGATGAAGCTCTAATGATAGAACCAACAGAAACTGAATCTAAAGAAACATTAGATTATTTTATATCTTCTATGATAAAAATTTCAGAAGAAGCAAAAAACGATCCAGAAATACTCAGAAATGCACCTCACAACACTCCAAATTCTAGACTAGATGAAGCATTAGCTGCTAGAAAACCAAATTTGAGATGGGAGAAAGAATCAAATTAAAACTCCCTATATTTATTTACTATAGGTAACCTTCTATCCCTTCCAAAATTTTTGGGAGTAATTTTTATACCCGGAGGTGATTGCCTTCTCTTATATTCACTTTTATCCACCAAATTAATTACGTCTCTAACAATTTCATCATCAAACCCTAATCTTAAAATACCATAATAATCTAAATCATCTTCAACATATGCTTTCAGAATAATATCTAATAAATCATACGGTGGTAATGTATCTTCATCCTTTTGATCCGGACGAAGTTCAGCACTTGGAGGTTTGGAAATAATTTCACTAGGAATTATAGAAGATTTTTCAATAATATTTCTGTATTTAGATAGTTTAAAAACCATAGTTTTAGGAACATCTTTAATTACCGCATATCCTCCAGCCATATCCCCGTAAATTGTTGCATATCCTACTGCCATCTCACTTTTATTTCCTGTCGTTAAAGCCAACCATCCAAATTCATTTGATAAAGCCATAACTAGATTACCTCTAATCCTAGATTGTAAATTCTCTTTAGCAACACCTTGGCTATCAGAAGGAATCAAATCTGATAAATCATTCATAAAAACATTAAAAATATCTTTGATAGGAATTTTTATCAATTTTATCTTTAAATTTTCAGATAATTTGACTGCATCAATTACACTACCCTGAGAAGAATACATTGAAGGCATAGAAATGCCAATTACATTTTCAGATCCTAATGCATCTACTGCTATAGTTGCTACTAAACTAGAGTCAATTCCCCCAGATAAAGCTACAACAACTTTTTCAAAACCACTTTTGGAAACATAATCTTTAGTTCCCAAAATAAGGGCTTTATAAACCTCCTCTACGTGGCTCATATATTTTGGTCTTGAAGGTCGAATATCTTGATTCTTAATTTTGAAATTTATATCCAAATCAATTTTTGAAATATTAATTGGAGAATCATTTATTTCTTCAATTTCATTTTTAGGAAAAACTTTGATTCTATTTTTATCATTAAACGTTGAAATATCTAAATCTGAAATCAGAAGTGCTTCTTCAAATTGCGGGGCACCAGAAATTAAAGACCCATTAGGAGAAATTATAGAACTTCCACCGTCAAAAATAAGTTCATCCTGTCCCCCTACATTATTGCAAAAAACTACATAAGCATCATTTTCAATCGCTCTCTGAGACAGCATATTTCTGCGGTCCATATATTTCCCATAATGGAATGGGGATGCACTAATATTAACTATCAGATCAGCTCCTGACTTTTTTTGAATCTTAGCTGGTCCGTCTTTATACCAAATATCTTCACAAATATTAACAGCAAAATTTAAATTGTTTAAATTTATTACGGATATTTTGGAACCTGGAGTAAAATAACGATCTTCATCAAATACACCATAATTGGGCAAATAAATTTTGTGATATACATCAACTATTTCTGATCCATGAGATATAGAAACAGCGTTATATATTTTTTCATTAGAATCTATGAAACCAACTACAATAATTATGTCAGATCTAGACTTAACGATATCATTCATTTTTTCCATATTTGCTTTTACAAAACTATTCCTAAAAATCAAATCTTCTGGTGGATATCCAGTTATAGCAAGCTCTGGGAAAACTACCATGTCACAATCTGAATCTACAGCTCTATCAATATAATCAACAATCTTCTTGGAATTTCCAGAAAGATCTCCAACAACAGAATTGATTTGGGCAAGCGCTATTCTAAATTTATTCATTTGTCTTTATTTGTAATTCTCTTAATTTAATCCACATATCATTATTATTCCTTAAATAGTGTTTAAAAGCTTATTCCATGATATCAAATCAAAAAAGGTTGTTTACCAACAGCATCATAAAATTCCTTAGCATTTTTGAATAAATCTAAAACTTCCAAACGTTGTTTTTGGTTATAGTATCTCCCTTTATTACCTATCCATTCCATAGATTTTTCAATTGAATCTACAAAAAATAAAGCTGATTCATTTCGTTCTGCACTATTCGCAAGATTAGAAATATAAATTGGACTAGTGTGGGCAAAAACTTTTTCAAAATAACTGTCAGTATGTTCACTGGATAATCTACCTGCTATCCACCCATTACAACTTGGTAAAAAATCAAACTCTAATTGACCTTCTTTAGAACCATTGGGAAAAAACATATCTTTAATAACTTTGCCATTAAAAATGACTTCTGCTCTATTGATAGGATAATGAGATTTCCATTCAAATTTAACTGGTAATTTCTTGTCTGAATTAATATTTATTTGATCTCCAGGGGTAAAATTTTCAATATTTAAAAATACAACAGGTCCATTAGTAATAAAACTTTTTCCATTAATTAGAGAATTTAACCAAGATGCATAATTAAATTCCTCAGACATATAAACATAAACTCTATTTCCTGAACAAATAAACCAATCAGATCCAGTAGATATAGGCAACTTAATCCCACAATTTAACATATGATAATAAATAGAATATCCAGCAGTCCTATTAGTCCCGTCGAACAAATTGAATGCATCTACTTTAGACAAAGCAGCAGCAACTGGAGCTTCCATTCCATGTCCATTATGGCACCATATAACAATTCCTCCTTGCCGGCGTGCATCATCACATGCAAAAGTAAGTGGTGGGTAATCTGGATCAAAAGAATCTACCAACAAACCTCGACTTACAGGCTCAACAATTTCTTTAATATTTAGCAACATAATATGACCATAACCTAAATTTTCTGGCCCAGATGTGGCATCATGTCGATTTTCTTCTCCACATTCAACATAATGATGGTTTGTCGAAAAATCTGTTAAAAACCCAGTCGGATATTTGTTTGTAGCATAATCTAAATTCCATCTCTGCAAAATACTTACTGCAGTCATTCTAAGATTTTCTACTCTGGGATCTAAAAAAAGTCTATCATCAGGTCTAGTCTCATTTTGGTCATAATGAATATGTGTATTTCCAGGATACCAACCTAAATCTCCTAAAAATGTCCATTTTTTCAATCTAATCTCTTTTTGTAAAACCCCCGAACTAGGAACCAATAAATCTAAATATAATGGTTCATATTCAGTCCCTCTTTCAATTAAAATCTTGGCTTTTCCACTAGGCATATCCATTGCAAAATCACCGTCAGAATAAAAAAACTCAAGCCCAGGACCAATTTTTTTTATAGAATCTAAAGGAGATAAAAATTCTTCAAAAGAATTCAACAATCTGACTTTACAAGGTAATTTGCTACCAGTGCTATCATCAATAATACTAATGGATAAAAGGGTCAAAATAACTACTCCATTTTAATGAACACAGTGTATATCACACTATAAAGCGTCCTTATTTTAATACTTCGACAGCTCTACTCCATGTCCAATATTCTTCTTGTGTATCTAATACTTTAATCTTAACTAAGCCAATCTCATATTTATGAGGTAATTGATCAGCTGATGTAAAATAAGTTCTAAAACAAGTTGCATCTTCTATAAATTCGATAGGAGTATCAATTTTAATAGGTATACCATCAGTCTCGTTTATGACACAAAAGGTTGCTTTTCCTCCTCTAAACATAGGAATTTCTTGATATTTAAAAGAGGGCCAGATTAATAAGGGTAGAGAAAATTCCGGGTTAGTTCCTTCTGATCCATAAACTTTAACTTCAATTTTTGGATTTTTCAAATTAGCAGGTGTAGTTTTGTTAGAAGAACTGCCGCCACAGGCAGAAAGAATTACTATTAATCCAAATACTATCATCAAAAACTTGATTAAATTCATAATCACAGATTATACATCGTCTTTTCTATAATTTAAACCAAGACAGATTTATCAAACAAATAGAAATTAGAACTAAACTATGAACATTTTAAACACATCCCAAATCTAAAAGCACAAACCTACATATAATAGTATAATTACCATTAGAAACATATTAAAAGTTAGTTATGAAAAATATACAAAAATCGAACACATATAACTTAGACTATTTAAAAACATCCTTAAAAAGCACAATCTTTCAAAATTTTTATTTCTATAATGAAATCGATTCAACTATGAATCAGATCAAAAGATTTAACCAATCTCAAAAAAAAGAAGGCACAATTGTAATTGCTGAAACTCAAAAAATGGCTAGAGGTAGATTTCAAAGGAGATGGATTAATGAGCCTCGAGAGTCTTTATGTTTTTCTATATTATTATCACCAAAAATTTTGGAACTAAAATTTCTGAATATGGCTGTTGCAATTTCTATATCTGAATCAATTAATCAATTAACACAAATTGAAACAAAAATTAAATGGCCAAATGACATATTAATTAATAATAAAAAAGTTTCAGGAATACTGATAGAAACTGAATTAATAAACAATCAGGTTTCTTCATGCATCATAGGAGTAGGAATCAACGTTACACTAAAATCATTTAAAGACCCAAATTTATCAAATGCAACAAGTATTCTGGTTGAATCTGGAATTCATCTAGATCGAAACACCCTTTTGATCGAAATACTTGATAACTTAAACCAACTTTATTCATCTATTCAAAATGGAATTTCATTAAAAACTTTATGGGAAAAAAAATTAGAAACTATTGGAAAAGAAATATCTGTAAAACAAGGTGATAAGGTTATTTCCGGAATAGGAATAGACGTAACAGAAGAAGGTGACTTAATTATTAAAGAAAAGAACGGTCAAACAACGAAACTATCTTCAGGAGAAGTAACAACAAACTTACAAATGTAGGTTAGTTTTTACCACCAGCAACAGCTGGAACTATACTTATTTCAGCACCAGATTTAACTTGAGTATTAATACCTTCCAAAAACCGTACATCTTCACCATCTATATAAATATTTACAAATGTTCTCAATTCACCTCTATCATCACATAAACGACCTTTGATTCCTGAAAACGATTGCTCCAAAGAATCTATAATACTTTCCAAAGATCCTTCAGGAACTTCAACTTTTTCTTCACCATTAGACAACCGTCTAAGTGGGGTAGGAATTCTTACTATTACTGCCATATATTTTCCTCCATTATTAATAATAAAAAATGATGTTAAAAATTTGCTTTAGAACCTATAGAATTTTCAAACTCCGAAAAGCTTGGTCCTGTCTTAACTAAGTTTACACCACCAGTAACTACTTCTTGGGTTTTTAGACCATTACCAGTAATGAAAATTACAGTCACATCATCTGGATCAATCTCTCCAGATTCAGCTAATTTTTTTAAAGAAGAGACAACTACTCCTCCAGCAGTTTCAGTAAATATTCCTTCTGTCTCTGCCAAAAGCTCAATTCCAGTAACAATTTCTTCCTCTGGTGTAGCAACAGCACCACCATCTGTTTCTAAAATCGTTTCCAATGCAAAAGGACCAGAAGCTGGGTTTCCAATTGCTAAAGATTTTGCCAAAGTTTCAGGAACAACTGGATTCACAACTTTATCTCCAGATTTAGAAGCAGATACTATAGGAGAACAACCTGCAGCTTGAGCAAGAAACATCCTAGTATGAGGTTCTTCAATTAAACCAACATCTGAAAACTCTTTGAGACCTTTCCAAATCTTTGTAAACAATTCTCCAGAAGCAGCTGGGACTATACAATTATCAGGAGATTTCCAACCTAGCTGTTCTGCTACTTCATAACCTAAAGTTTTACTACCTTCAGCATAAAAAGGTCTCATATTTATATTTACAAAAGCCCAATTGCGATTATCAGCTAATTCACTACCTAATCTATTAACTTGATCATAATTTCCATCAACAGCCACCATTATTGGACCATAAATGGAAGCAGAAACCTGTTTGCTTTGTTCCAAATTTTCAGGAAAAAAAACTATTGTCTTCATACCCGCTTTAGCACCATGGGCTGCAACTGACCCCATCAAATTTCCTGTCGAAACACAAGCTAAAACATCAAATCCAAATTCTAGAGCTTTTGTTGCAGTAACAGTCACAGGCCTATCTTTGAAAGAAAATGTTGGATTTACGCTGTCATTTTTTATATACAAATTATTCAGTCCCAATCTTGACCCAAGATTTTCTGCCTTAGTCAATGGGGTAAAACCAGTCCCAATATCAACTGCATTTTCACGGCTTACAGGTAAAAATGCATCGTACCTCCATACTGAAAAAGGTCCAGCTGAAATACTTTCTCTAGATATATTCTTACTTATAGATTCATAGTCATAAGTAATTTCAAGAGGCCCAAAGCACATCTCGCAAACATTAAGAGGCTCAATTGGATATTCTTCAAAACAACCACGACAAACTAAAGATTTTACATATGTCAAATTTTTGCTCCAATTAAAAGTATGTATTAATTGTAATTCATAAGAATAGGTACATACAATAAAATTAACATACTTTGAGAATAATAAACACTATTTGAAAGTTAAAAAATTTAAAAAAACAAATACAGAAATACTAATTTATATGTACTGGTTGAGTCCATGCTTTGAAACCATTTGATCCGCTAACAGTAGCTCTAACATATACTTCATCACCTTGAAATTGGTAACTAGCACTATTTCCTGAAACCTTATCTAATTCTTTACCTAGGAAACCAGTAAAAGTAGTCTCATATTCCATAGCAAAATTTAATTCTTTAGGGTTTTCATCAATTTCTATTTCTAAAGATTGTTTGTCAATATTAATTTCTTTAAGTTCAATTCCTGTAGAAGAATAAAAATCACCGCTACGTAATGAATTCATAATTAACTCTTGGTTTAATTCACTTGCTCTAACATTTATCCATCCTCTACCTGGATTAGATAATTCGGGAGTAAAATCATAATACTTATGCGAATCGTCAGTAGCAACTCCAAATATTAACTTCCCATAACTCAAGACTTCATCCCATATCTGTTCTGTACTCAGTTTATTTCTAGAACCAAAATTATTAGTAGCCGGATGACCATTAAAAACTTCTAACATTGTTGCCCCATTTACTGAATAAATATCATTAGAAGTTATAGACCATTTATAATTGGGATGATTAATTGACGCAAGACCGCCAGCAGATATAATACCATTAATATTTGCCTGTAAAGTTTCTATAACAGTATCCCTGTCCTGTGGTTCAACTAAGCTGTGAATTCCTATGCCGTTTATATGTACAGGAATTGAAGTATTAGCAAAAGATGTAACTTCTTCGCCAGGAATCAAAATAAAATCTAAGTCTTTAGTTTTTGTTGCATATTCAAGAATCGTCAAATGATTATGATCGCTAACCACCAAAAAATTATATCCGTGTCTTTTATACCAATCTACAACAAACTCAGGGTCGGCATCTCCATCTGAATTTGTTGTATGGCAATGAATATTACCTTTGTACCATTTGTTTTTCATGAAAAATTCTCCTTATGATATAGCTTCCAAAATTTGAGAAGCATGTTTATCAGGGGTTACTTTTTTCCAAATTTTTGCGATTACACCTTCTTCATTTATTAAAAAAGACATTCTTTTCATACCAATAGATTTTTTCCCATATAATATTTTTTCTCCCCACGCTCCATATGTAATTGACACTTCCTTATCCAAATCAGATAAAAGTTCAAAATTTAAACCAAATTTTTTAATAAATGAATGGTGAGAATTCAAATCATCAGCGCTAATTCCAAACACTATAGTATCTTTTTGTTTAATATTTTCATATTCGTCTCTAATACCACATGCTTCTATAGTACAACCTGGAGTATCATCCTTAGGATAGAAAAATATCAATACTTTAGTCCCCATGAAATCTTCAAGAGAAACATCTCTACCAGAACTAGATGGCAAAGTAAAATTAGGTGCTTTAATTCCAACATGTATTTCCATTTAAAATCTCCAAATCTAATTTATTAATCAAACTAATAAAACCCGATTAAATTATTCCTAATTAAAACATTTTCATGTTATATTATTCGCAATTAAAAACCAATCAAAACACATCAAATCAAAGTCTATAAAGAAAAATAATGAAATTATCACTTTCTGTAAGAATTGCTGAAAGTTATTCAGATAAAAAAAAATCTGTACTAAACTTGGAAAAAATATGTGAGAATGCAAAATTATCCAATTATCAAGGTATATGTATGCGTCCTTCACAAATCGGAATTGAAAATTCCAAAGAAGAAATACTTAAAGCATACCAAATAGTTACCAGTAACAATCTAACTGTTTCCATGGTTACAGGTGATTTCGATATACCAGCAAACAATGAACTTGCAGGAATAGCTCAACGAAATATCACACCCTATATTGATCTATGTAAACTCCTAAACTCCAAATTAATAAGAATAGCTATAAAAAATCTCGAAGATGTTAAATATACACAATACGCATGCGATGAAGCTAAAGAAAGAGGTGTGAACTTAGTCCATCAAATGCACACAGGAACAATGTTCGAAACTGTTGATGAAACACTTAAGATTGTTTCAAAAATAAAGAGAGAAAATTTTGGAATAGTTTATGAACCTGCAAATTTAGAACTATGTGGCCAAAATTATGATAAAGATGCAATAAAAAAACTGTACCCACATATATTTAATGTTTATCTTCAAAACCAAAAAATTCATCCTGACGGATCAAATGAACTTCACACTTGGACTAGAGGTAAAATCAGATTTGATTCTGTCCCAGTTTGGGTTACAAGTAAAATTGATTTCCAACATATCATCAATGTGTTCCAAAAATTGAATTACACAGGATTTATTACGATCCATCAATCTTCACCCAATAAAACGCTTAACTCCATCAAAGAATCTGCTGAATATTTAAGAAAATTGATTAAACATTAAACAAAACATGCATAATATCACCATCTTGAACTACATAATCCTTACCTTCGACTCGTAACAATCCTTTCTTACGACCTTCTGCAATTGTTTTACAAGCTTCAAGATTCTCATAACTAATTACTTCTGCCCTAATAAACCCTCTTTGGATATCAGAATGTATTTTCCCCGCTGCTATGGAAGAAACAGTACCTTTTGTAATTGGCCATGCTCTGACTTCATCTTCTCCTACGGTAAGAAAAGAAATCAATTTCAAAGAATTAAAACATAAATTTACCATTCGATGTAATCCAGATTCTTGAGATAATCCCAATACTTCTCTTAGCTGCTGTTCTTCATCAATAGAGGTACCTATCAAATCCATTTCAAGCTTTCCACAAATAGTTCCTATTTCAACTTCAAAATTTTCTCTAATTGATTGTTCAAGATTAGATCCATTATTTATATTAGTCTCACCAATATTTAATACAATAACCATAGGCTTCAAAGTCAACAATTGAAATCCTGATAATAATTTCAATTCTGATTCTGTATAAGCTATAGGAGCTAAAGGAAATCCTTTTTCCAAACCAGATCTGATTTTTGTTAACAAATCCAACTCAGTTTTTTCTTGATCAATCTTTGAAACATTTCTACCTTTTAAATTTTCTTGAATTTTATTTAACCTATTTTCAATTATCCCCAAATCAACGAATATTACTTCATCCATCAGTGTATGTAATTCTGTAACAGGATCACCAAAATAATTCTCATCAATATCCATAGGGCCATTGAAAGCCTTAATAACCAACAACAGTGCATCAGATTTTTGCAATAAGTTTAAATTTTCACCTGTAATACCTTGTATCTTACTTTGTCCTTCTTGCTGAGAAGGAAAATCTACATAACTTATTTCAGCTTCAACTTTTCTTTTAGGTTTAAAATATTCATTCAAAACATCAAGTCTTTTATCATATACTTTCGCAACCCCTAAGTTAGTTTTTTCACTAAAAAACCCAACTTCAATTCCTCCCCCTGTAGCAGCGTTAAATATAGTTGTCTTACCTACACCAGGTAATCCTAAAATTCCAATTTGCATATGTCACCAATAAATTATTTAAAAATCAAACATACTATAGTTAAATAAAGACTAAAACAATTTTCACGAGAAAAAATTAAAGAAATTAAAGAAATTTAAACAAATCATTATTAATAATTAAATTTCAATTATGCTAGATTATTGTTTAAGTGATTTTTTTTAATTATGAATCAAAAAAGTACCTTTATACATATAGTTTTAATATCTCCACAAATTCCCCAAAATACTGGGAACATTATCAGGCTGTCCGCCAATATCGGAGCTGAATTACACTTAATTAAACCTTTAGGATTTAAGCTATACGATAAAAAAATCAAACGAGCTGCATTAGATTATTCAGATTTAATAAACATAAAAACATACTCTTCATTTGATGAATATGTTTTCAAATTCCCCAAAAGAAATTTCTTTGCATGTTGCCCAAACGGAAAAAAAATTTATACTGAGGCAAAATATTCTACATCTGATTCAATATTTTTTGGCCCAGAAGAACAGGGAATACCTGAAAACATTCGAATTAAATTCCCTCAAAACAACTTGATTAGAATTCCAATGAGACCCAATAATAGAAGTATAAATTTATCAAATACCGTTGCTATAGTGGGATATGAAGTTTGGAGACAATTAAAATTTCATTAATTTTCAATCATTTAGGAGTATTTGTATGAATCAATTCAAAGAATCCAGAGATTTGGGAGCGACTTGGTTAGAAAGCCAGATAAAAGATACTGGTGCTATAGGCGATGATGTTACAGACTACTATAAAGTCCCTGCAGCTTTACAAATTTCAGGAAAAACACAATCCGCTAACAAAATCATAGATTGGATACGAAATCATGGTCAAAATGAAAACGGAGATTTCGGACCTAGACCAACAAATGAAAGCAAAAGCTATTGGTACACGTACTATAATTCTTGGGTTATCCTTGGTTCACAAAGATTGGGTCAATTTGATGTTGCCCAAAAAGGATTTAAATTTATTTCTAAATTCTGGGACAAAAAAAGTGGTGGATTTTTTTCAGATGTAGAGAAAAAAAATGATACTATTTATCAAGATCTATGGGTTGTTGCTGGAAACGGAATTGCAGCAATTTACACAGGCAAATTAGAAATCGCAAATGCTGTAGGAAAATGGATGTTGAACCTTATGAATTCACAACCCAATTATCCTGAAAAATTATATTCTGTTTTCAGTAATTCTAAAGGTTTAATTACAGAATTCAAAGAAGGTGATACTAGATTTGTAATGTCTGCAAATGCTAAACGAGATCAATTTTTTTTCCATCCTGGAATTGCAGCCGGTTTTCTTTGTAGACTGTTCCAACAAACAGGTGAAAAAGAATGGCTAGAACTTGCAAAAAAATATATGTTGATCGCAGAAAAATCTAGTGATTTCCTATGGCATACCTTAAGGGCAGGAAAAGTAGCTTGGGGAAATTCATTACTTTACACCAATACCAAAGAAGAAAAATACTATGATATGGCCATACGCGCGGCTACAAATATAATTAATCAACAAACAAAATTTGGATATTGGGAAATGGAAGGAATGTCAAAAATAGACATCACTGCAGAAATGGTATATTGGCTCGATGAAGTATACCAAATTACTAAAAAATAAATTGAGGATTTAATATGAATAATCGACCACGAGCTTTAGATTTAGGTGTAAAAATTGGAATTCTTGAGCACGGTGAAAAAAATTCTATCACCGATGTTGAAAATGTTTCTGTAGGCCACGTAACCATTGTAGAAGGCGATGGAAAGCTTAAAATTGGATCTGGTCCTATAAGAACTGGAGTCACTGCAATTCTACCTCATCAAGAAAATATCTTTGAAAAAAAAGTTACTGGATCAGTACATGTACTAAATGGATTTGGTAAAGCTATAGGGTTTTTGCAAGTTTCAGAACTAGGAGTTATAGAAAGCCCTATATTATTAACTAATACTCTGAATTCATGGACAGTAGCGGATGCTTTGGTTGATTATGCTACTTCAGAAACTCAAGGTGTTTTCTCTTTTAATCCAATAGTTGGAGAATGTAATGATTCTTTTTTAAATGACATTATTGGTAGACATGTAAAATCTTCACACGTTATTTCTGCAATCAAAAACGCTAAATTAGATTCCATAGACGAAGGTCCAATTGGAGCGGGAACAGGAATGACAGGATTTGGGTGGAAAGGAGGAATTGGAACTTCATCTAGAATTTGTAAAATCGATTCATCAAAATATACAGTGGGATGTTTAACTTTAACAAATACAGGTGATCCTAGAGAATTTCGAATTGGAGGAATCCGAATTGGTCAAGAACTTCTTCCACCACAAAGTAATTTTGACCCCAGCAAGCCAGGTGGTTCAATTATTATGGTAATAGCAACTGATGCTCCTGTAACATCTAGGCAACTTGGAAGGATCGGACGAAGGGCTGCCTTAGGTTTAGCTAGGGCCGGTGGAATTGCAGATCACTCTAGTGGAGACTTTATTATAGCTTTTTCAAATTCTGAAAAACCCAAAACCTTAGATGATTCACAACTAATACCTCTAATGAGAGGTGCCATTGAAACTACAGAAGAATCTGTAATTAATTCGGTTTTAAAATCTGACACCATGACAGGTAGAGACGATAATACCAGAGTTGGAATTCCAATTGATGAAGTTACTTCGATTCTTTCAAAATATCAGTTAATTTGAATTATTTATTTAAATTAATTGCAGTGTTCCAAATCCAACCTTCTTGGCCAGTATCTACAACTCTGACTTTCATCAAACCCATTGGATATGTCCTTGGACTTTCTCCAGGTTCATTGAATCTAACATAAAAACAAGTAGCTTCATCTATTACTTCGACTTTGCTCCCTAATGGTACGGGATCACCTCTCCCTTCTATCACGCAATGATTACGTCTATTAGAATATACCGCTAACATTTTATACTCAAAAGTGGACCAAACTTCCAAAGGCAAGCTAATTACTTTATCCATTTTTTTGTTTTGTAAATATGAAGAACCTCTAGTTTGATTAACTACTACTTCAGGAGAAATTAATTCTCCTTCAAGTAGTTCTGTAACAGATTCAGATTTTCCACAAGCAACACTCAAAATCAAAGTACTCAATATAAAAAATGTAAAAACAAAAAATTTCATTAATCTTCTCAAAATTATTTAAATAATTTTAAAATTATAAGCATATAATGTTACAAAATCAATTTAAAAATAAAAAAACCAAAATCCGTAAAAGTTATACCTAAAGGTAAAAGATTAGTTTCCGTTTGAATATTCTTTGATTGGACAGAATAATCTTCTTGAAAAATTCAATTAATTATTAATAAATTGGCGTGAAGGCCACCAATTATATCTTCCTAAAAGTTTAACTAACGCTGGAACTATCAAAGTTCTTGTAATAAAAGTATCAATTAAAACACCTATTGCAACAGCAAATCCTAATTGGAATAAATCTTTTAACGGCAATGACATTAACGCTGAAAAAGTTCCTGCAAGAATCAATCCAGCTGAAGTAATAACTCCTCCAGTCAATGCAAGTGTTTTTAAAACAGCAACATCTAAATTCGCTTTCAAATTTTCTTCCCTGAGACGAGACATTAAATAAATATTGTAATCAACACCTAAAGCATTCAGGAAAATAAATAAAAAGAATGGTAATCCTGGTGTAATACTAGCTTGATCAAAAACATTATCAAAAATAAATATCGCTAATCCCAATGTAGAAAAATAAGTAAAAATTATTGTTGCGAGTAAATAAATCGGAGCAACTAATGATTTAAGTAATAAAACTAAAATAACTCCTATAGCTATTAAAATAATAGGCAAAACTAAATAGGTATCCCGGTCACCACTTTGTCTTGTATCAAATGCTTCAGCAGTTTCTCCTCCAATATATGTAATAGATTGGCTAATTGCAGAAGATTCAATTGATTTATTGACAACATCACGAAGTTTAGGAATAAAATCTAAAGCTTCGTTAGAATATGGATTAACATTTAAAACAACTTCAAATTTAACAACATTTTTATCATTAGAAATAAATTGAGCTGATCTTTCAAAAAGTGGTTTTAATTGAGAATCATTTCTTTTGTGTGCCTGTAAAATCGTTGAAGATCCAATATCTGCATAGGAACCAAACGGTCGAACATAATATGAAACATCATCAACTAAGTCAGTAGATAAAATGTCTTTTGCTAAGGTCTCAAAGTTTTCTACAACTTTTGGGTCAAATAAATCAATATTCTCATTCTCAATAAAAATATTTGTTGGTGATAATCTTCCTGGAGAAAAACCTTCTCTAAGTAATTCAAACGACCTTACAGATTCTGTATCCTTAGGTAAACTATCTAATTGATCAAAAGATTTTTGAGAACCAAAAATGCCAAATATCATTACACCTAAAGTGATTATTGTAGCAACTAACGTAAAAATAGGCTTTTTAAGAACAATTTTACCTATTCTTCCGTACAACATTCCTTCTTCAGCTCGAGTATTAGATGATTTTTTTGGTATGAAAGGCCAAAATGATTTTGCCCCCAATATAGTTAGAATTGCTGGTACTAAAGTCAAAGAAGCCAATGTCATAATTACAATTGCAATACCAATTATTGGTCCCATAGATTGATAAGTTTTTAAGTCCGCTAATAACAAAATCAACGAAGCTACTATAATTGTTCCACCTGCGGAACCAACTGCTCCACCAATGCTAATCATTGTTTTATTCATAGCATCAATCGATAATCCCGAATTTTTCAACTCTTCTCTAAATCTAGATGCAATGAATAAACAATAATCAGTCCCTGATCCGAACAAAACAACTGTCATAATCCCTCTAGATTGACCATTAACAACTAAAAATGAACTGTCTTCAGATATAAAAGCAATAATAGATAAGGCAAGTTGCATCACTAAACCAACACAAAGTAAAGGAATTATAGCAACAATGGGAGATCTATATATCAACAACAATAAGATCAATACCAAAGTAATAGTGACATAAAGTAACAATCCGTCTATTTTCAAAAATACTTTGATTAAATCTAAATATAGACCTGCAGGACCACCAGTTTCAAGATCTAGCTGATCTGATCGATAATTTGAAACATAATCTCTAATAGCTTGAACAGATTCTTGAAAAGAATCCTCACTTGGATTACCAGAAATATTAACTATTAGAGTCATAGTAGTTTGATCTAATGAAAGTAACTCGTTCTTAGCTTCAGGAGTATTAAAAATAGAAACAATGTTTTGAATTTTTAAAGATTCTTGGTTAGATTCAAGCCATGAATCAATTTCTCTTGCAGCGTCATAATCTAACTCTGACAAAACTTCCTGATTTCTGAAAACAATTATAACTGGCAAACCAGCTTGCGGAAAATTTTCAACACTTATCTTAAATGCTTTTGTAGATTCAGCTGAACTTGGCAACCAGTCGGTAGCTTGAGTCGATTCTTTTAAAGGAGGTGCCGTACTTATAAGTATCCCGCTAATAAGTATCCAAGAAATTACGGTAATCCACTTTCCATATCTAGAAGTGATAAAACCAAAAAACCGTTCCGATAAAATCAAAGTAATCCTTTTTGTATTGTATATGATTATTTTGTGAAAAAGATTATAAAAACACCCAAAATTATATAACCATCAACATAATAATTTTACGTGAAATTTAAATGTTAGTCTATAATTTAATAAATTACTTAGTACAACAAAGGTTCATTATGTCTTATAAATTCATTCAAATGTCCGATCCTCAATTAGGATTTTATGCGTCTAGACATCCTGGAGTAACAGGAATTGATTATGAGATAGAACATTTATCAAAAGCAGTTTCATTAACAAATAAAATCAATCCAGATTTTGTCATTACTACTGGAGACTTAACTCAAGACAGATTAGATTCAGAGCAAGCTAGAATAGTTAAGGAGCTTTATAGCAAATTAAATTGCAAATATTATTTTGCTTCTGGAAATGCAGACTTAACTAATTCACCTCAATTTGAAGACATAGAAAGATATAGAAAAAGATTTGGTCCTGATTTCTATAGTTTTAATCATTCTAATTCTCAATTTATCATTTTAAACAGTACTGTATTGTTTGATCCTTCTCAAATCCCTGGTGAAGACATCAATCAAATCCAATTTTTAACAAATGAATTAGAATCAGGAAGAAAAAATAACAGTCAACATCAAATGATATTTATGCATCACCCTCTTTTTGGATCTCAGCCAGACGAAGAAGATTCTGAAAAAGTACTCCCTAAAACTCAAAGATATCAAATCTTGGATTTACTGGAAAAATATAATGTCACAGCTGTTTTTACTGGTCATTGGCACTCAAATAACATAGTGCAATATAAAAACACTCGATTAATCACATCTGGACCTATAACATTTGGCCTTGGAGAAGATCCTTCAGGAATAAGAATAATCGAAATTAATAATCAACAAATTAATCATGAATATATACCTTTATAATTTTTAAATATGAATGATAAACAATATCAAAAAAAATTGACTCCTGAACAATTCGAAGTCACCAGACGCAAGGCAACCGAGCGACCTTTTACTGGAAAATATGACAATTTTTATGAAGAAGGAACTTATCTTTGCATTTGCTGTGAAGAAACTCTTTTTTCATCTGAAAATAAATTCGACGCTGGTTGTGGTTGGCCAAGTTTTTGGGCAACCTCAGATCCAAACTCAATTGTTGAACATGAAGATCTATCTCACGGCATGAGAAGAATAGAAGTAACATGTAGTAAATGTGATGCCCATTTAGGACACGTTTTTCCTGACGGACCTAATCCAACTGGACTTAGATACTGTATTAATTCTGCATCATTAAATTTCAAAAAAAACAATTCCCAGAAATAGTTTTTTGAAGGTGCAAATATCAAAACTTCTCACGAATACTTAGAATTAGAAATTAATTGGGATTCAAAAAATATTTTTGAAGACATGAGTGTTTCAAAACACATTAAATCAATTAAAAAATCTATTAAATTTCCACAAAGCATCAAGCAAAATACAACTTCTAATACTGAGTCCTATAGGTACGTTAAATGGGCTAATTTAATTCTTAATTACATAGAAAAAAACGTGCTATTAGATATTGATTTATGGACTATTACAAAAATCCTTGAAATACGTGATGTCAATAATTTAGATAAGTCAGATATTATAAATTGGCTAAAATTTAAGCCATTCACATCAATAAAAGCAGAAAAAAAATATCTTGAAGCAATTAAAAATCAGAGTATTGAAAAAATTATTTTTTCACCCCATCAACCTGTAATTAACAACCCAAAATCTGATACTGAATATAAATTTATTTTGAGTAATTGGATTTTCAATTTCACAAATCAAATGAACAAAAAACATAAATTTCATAGACCTAAAATGAAAACTTATTTATTACCTTCTCAACAATTAAAAGAACATTGGAATTGGGCGGGCTCTGAAGGACCTCACGAAAAAAAACGAAAAGGAATTAATATACCTCCAATCTTCCCAATACCTGATAAAAAAAATCCTTATTACCAAATCAATCTATTAGATTATTTATAGTATCCTCTTATAAAAAGCATCTCTTAATAAAAAAGTTTTTAACACTAGATCGATGATTTCAAACATTGATCACCAATATAGATTTTAAGAAAATTGACTTATATAAAAATTTCTCTATCATATAATCACCAATCATCATTTATGAGCAAATCTATCAAAAAATTTTGATATAAAATTTTACAAATGAACAACATTAAAAACATCAAACAAAAAACCCAAGATGAGATAACAAAATTCAAATCCAATTCTCAAAACTCTCAGAACTTTCAAAAACAAGCTGAAAAGTATCTACCTGGTGGTAGTTCTAGAGGAACTGCATTTTTTGAACCTTATCCTACTTACTTCAATAAAGGTTTAGGTAAATACGTCTATGATGTAGATGGGAATAAATATTTAGACTTCATGATAAATGCTACCAGCATGATATTAGGGCACTCACATCCTAAGGTAGTAAAAGCTATTCAAGACCAAACAGCCCAAGGTACAGCTTTCAGCGGGCCAACTGAATCTCAGATTGAGTTGGCAAAAATTCTATGCAACAACATTCCCTCAATCGATCTAATAAGATTCACTAATTCTGGTACAGAAGCTACTATGATGGCAATTCGAGCAGCAAGAGCATTCACCAAAAAATCAAAATTAGTTAAGGTTGAAGGCGGCTATCATGGCTCTCATGAATATGTTTCGGTTAGTGTGTATCCTAAAAAATCAGATCTAAAAACTTCTAATATTCAATCACTATTAGAATATCCAGGACAGCCAAAAAGTTTAAAAAACGATGTGCTAGTAATTCCTTATAATAATATCGCAGAAACAAAAAAAATCTTGTCTGAAAATCAAAAAGAAATTGCATGTCTCATCATAGAACCTGTTGTATCTCAATTTGGTTATTTACCTGGCGAAAAGGAATATCTGAAAACAGTGAGAGAAATCACTCAAAAACTTAATATTGTACTTATTTTTGATGAAATTCAAAGTTTCAGATTAAGTAAATCTGGAGCTCAAGGAATAATGAATATCTCTCCAGATTTAACTACATTTGGAAAAGTAATTGGTGGAGGTACTCCTATAGGCGCATTCGGAGGAAACAAAAAAATAATGTCACAATTTGATCCAACAAGTGATACTTTTATTCAACATTCAGGAACATTTAATGCAAATCCTATATCCATGGTCGCTGGAAAAACTGTTTTAGAAAACTTAAATGAATCAGATTATTCTAGAATGAATCGATTAGGAGAAAAATTGAGAAATAATTTATCTGATTTATTTGACGGATTAAAAATCGAAGCAAAAATAACAGGAATAGGATCTTTATTTGGGGTTCATTTCAGTAACAATGAAATTAGGGATTACTCATCCGTTATTAATTCAAACGTTGAAATCAATAAATACTTTTTTCTAAGTTTATTAAACGAAGGAATCCTTTTACAATCAAAATTCTATGGGGCTCTAAACGTATTCTCAGATGATTCAGATATAAATGTATTGATTGATAAGACGAGTAAAGCTGCAAAAAGCTTGCTGTAATATTTTCAATTAAAAAAATCTAACTTAGTTTTTATCCCAAGGAATACTAGAAACAGCAGCTTTTAAATCAATATGTTCTTTAATTTTTTTATAGGTTTTATAAATCCCGAAAGAAAAAATTAAACCCCCAAAAATAGCCCCAAAAAGCTTCTTCGAATGCTTAAACATCAGAATACTCCGTTAGAAAAGATCCAACAATATGATTAATAACTCAACTACGTACAGACACTTTAATGAAAAATTAAGAATTAATCAAATATTTTTAAATAATTTTTGAAGGATTTTTAGAATTTTTTCGTAAAACCACAACATACGATTAAAGGGGAAAAATCAAAATTACTGTATTTAGCTGTTAAAAAACTGTACAAACATGGCTAAATAATGTACTCCGAATGATTTTAATTAAAATTTCATTAAAATACGAAAACAATCAAGTTGTTTTATTACAACATTGATATGAATGCTAAGTGATTTGAAATAAAAAGACAATAAAAATTATTCTCGTATAATCTGTTCAAATCAATCAAAAAACTGTACAAACATGGCTAAATAATGTACTCCGAATGATTTTAATTAAGAAACACCACACCAATCACATCGTCAGAAGTAACACCTGGATATTTAGAATTGATGCTAGGAATCTTAACGACATTAGGTACAGCTTGAATAATTTCATCTTTCATCGAATCGATATTGTTTAAAACTTTTTCAATACTATCAATAACTACCTTCCTGTATGTATAATCTATTTGGTCGAAAAATATAAAATGTAATACTCTATTTATTCAATCTTCACAATGTTAAGCAATCACATACTGCAAAATTTAGATCTGATCTATTAAAAAACTAAAATATTTACTTCACTAATATAGAAAGAATAAAATGAATCAAACTTGGATAACATTAATTGCAATGTGGTTAATTGCTTTAGTAGTTTTAATCAGTCTTTTGCTGCTTGTATCACAATGCTCTTAACAAACATTTCAACATATATTTTGTTTAAATCAAGAAAAAATATTCATAGTGATTAAACAAATTAAACAAGCTATAGAAATAAATGGATTCTCATGGCACTATGCTTGGATCATTGTATTAATTTCTTCTATTATCCAAACCTTAGCATCTTCGATCCGAATGACTTTTGGTGTACTAATCACTCCGTTATCTGAAAACTTTAATTGGAGCCAAGGAGATATAACACTTGCATACGCAATTAGTAATATTGTGACTGCATTATCAGCACCTTTAGCTGGCTCACTAGGTGATAGATTCGGAGAAAAGAAAATAATGATTATAGGCAGTTTTTTATTCATTTTTGGATTAATTTTTACTGGTTATTCAAAAAATTTAACTACTCTGTATATATCCTATGGATTCATAATCGGGATAGGGCATTCTTTACTTCTTGTTCCCTTAATGCCAGTCATCATGAAATGGTTTAAAAAACACCTTGCATTAGGAATTAGTGTTTGGATGACCTCTTGGGGAATTGGGCCCGCATTATCTTCACCAATTATTGCAGCATTATTGAATAAATTTGGCTGGCAGAATACTTTTTGGATAATTGGAATCATATTTACTGTTTCAATAATTTATTTGTTGAGATATTTTTATGACACTCCTGAATCCAAAGGAATTCTGGCATATGGTATTTCAAATAATTCAAAAACATCAGAAAATGAAGAACCTGCCTGGAAAGACATCAGCGAAATACAAAAATTAATTCGAAATACTCAAGAATATTGGAACATGTGCAGTATTCATTTTTTGGGTTGCGTTGGACACTCAATCATTTTGATTTATATTGTACCAATAGCATTATTCCAAAATATCACACTAATCAAAGCAAGTATTATATTAAGCCTGATGTCAGGTACTAGTATTATCTCAAGATTTCTTACACCATTAATTTGTGAAAAATTTGGAATTAGAACTTTTATGTCAATTTCATTTTTACTACAATCAATTCCTGTTTTTCTTCTTTTTGGAACAAGTAATCTCTGGATATTTTATTTTTTTGCTATAATTTTTGGAATAGGTTATGGAGGAGAAGCAGGTGGATTTCCAATATTGAATCGACGGTATTTCGGAAATTCACCAATGGGTGGACCCACTGGAATTCAATTTCTTGGAGGAGGTTTGGGAATGGCTTTAGGAGGATGGATTGGGGGAATGTTATTTGATTTCTATGGCAATTATGATCTTTCTCTTTTATTATCAATTTGTGCTAGTACCGCAGGTATGTTTAGTATTTTATTACTACATAACCCAAGTAAAACTTTAATTCCTCAACAAAAAAAACTTCCCACAAAAATAAAATAACTGTTTATGTCTCCAAAAAACTGTCTTATACTCTGTGAAAACTTTAATGGATTTAAAATTATTCTACAATATCAAGCAAAAGACGAACTTCTAGTATCTATTCCTTTGAATACTTAGCGATATAAAATTAAAATTTATTAGATTTGTAATCACAATATTTGACATAGAAAATTCATGGATACAGAAAACTATACTTCTTCAATTGCATTTGACAAACGTCTTTATAAGCAAGATATAGCTGGATCAATCGCGCACGTCAAAATGCTGGCAAAGCAAAAAATTATTTCATCTAAAGAAGCCAACCAAATCATCAAAGGCTTAAATACAATCAAGCAAGAAATAGAATCTAATTCATTCGATTGGCAAGAAAATCTTGAAGACATTCACATGAATATTGAAAATAGACTATTTGAAATTGTAGGTAAAGTTGCAGGTAAATTACATACTGGTCGATCACGAAATGATCAAGTATCTACAGATATGCGACTTTTTGTAAAAGAACAATCAATTAATATAGTTAGCTCAATTAAAAAATTACAAATATCTCTTGTGAAATTAGCAGAAAATAATATAGATATAGAATTACCTGGATATACTCATCTACAAAGAGCACAACCTATTTTGTTTTCTCACCATATGATGGCTTATTTTGAAATGTTTTCACGAGATGTTGAGAGGTTTTTACAAACAAAATCAAGAGCTGATGTTTGTACTTTGGGAAGCGGAGCATTAGCAGGAACTACATATAATATTGATAGAGAATTTGTAGCAAAAGAGCTTGGTTTTTCGAAAATCTCCTTAAATAGCATGGATGCAGTTTCAGATAGAGATTTTATAATTGATTTTTGTTCATCAGCTGCAACTTGTATGGTACATATATCAAGATTATCCGAAGAAATAATTATTTGGACATCCAAAGAATTTGACTTTTTGAAACTAAATAAAAAACATACCACTGGTAGTAGCATGATGCCGCAAAAACAAAACCCAGACTATGCAGAACTTTCTAGAGGCCGTTCAGCTAGAACAATCGGAAATTTAATGTCTATTTTAACTTTACTTAAAGGTTTACCATTAACATATAACAGAGATCTACAAGAAGATAAAGAAAAGTTATTCGATAGCTTAGACACTTTATCATCAACTCTCAATGTAATAGATGAGATGGTAAATGGCATGAAACTAAATAAAAAAACTATTCAAAAAGCATCAGAAGATCCTGAACTTTTGGCAACAGATATTGCAGATTATTTAGTTAAAAAAGGCTCTCCTTTTAGAGAAGCATACAAAATAGTAGTTGAAATTGTGAAATACTCAAACAAAAATGATTTGACACTAAAAGAATTTTCTTTAAAAGATTATCAAAATTTTTCTAAACTATTTGATCAGGATATATTTAAAATCACAGCTAATTCATCAATACAATCAAGAGATGTCCCAGGCGGAACATCTACCAAACAAGTTTCTAATTCAATCAAAAAAGCTAAAATAATATTAGAAAAAAATGTTGAATAACACACAGAGTATCAAAATTGCACCCTCAATATTAGCAGCTGATTTTGCACAGCTTGGAAAGCAAGTCAAAGAAGCAACTGAATCTGGAGCAGATTCAATACATATCGACGTAATGGATGGTCATTTTGTTCCAAATATTTCTATAGGATCAATGATCGTATCTAGCATAAGATCTTGGTCTGATCTACCATTTGAAATACATATGATGGTTTCAGAACCAGATAAATATATCAAAGACTTTGTAGATGCTGGTGCAAATATTATTACTATTCACATTGAAGCTTCCAAAAATATACATAAAACAATTAACTACATAAAACAACTTGGAGTTAAAGCACATATTGCAATTAACCCTCCTACAAACCTGTCTTCAATTCAAGAAATTATTACCGAAGTCAACGGTGTACTTGTAATGACTGTCAATCCAGGGTTTGGCGGCCAACCATTTATAAAAAACATGACAAAAAAAATAGCAGATGTTAATACAATGATTAAGTCTAAATCTCTACCTACAGAAATTTGCGTAGATGGAGGAATTACAGAAGAAAATGCAGCCCAAGTTACAGAAGCTGGAGCAAGAGTTTTAGTAGCAGGATCATCAGTATTTTCTTCAAAAAATTCAATTTTAGATTCTATCAATAAGATACGTTCAGCTGCCCATTCTGGAATTATATAATTTCAAAAAATAATTACTGAAAATAATCCAAAGATTCAAACTCACAATTGACATGAAACAAAACATTACACATTTTGATTTGAATAAACTCTCGAAACTTATAAAAAATAAAATTATAAGTCCTACAGAACTACTAGAAGCATATTCAAAAAATATCATATTAAAAAACAAAAAAATTAACGCGGTTGTTACAATTTCAGAAAATGCAAAAGCTGATGCATTAAAAGCTGAAAATGAAATAAATAATGGTAAATACTTAGGTCCATTCCATGGAATCCCATTCACAATAAAAGATTGTATCGATACAAAAAATATCCGTACTACTCGAGGTTCAAAGATATTTAGCGAATACTTACCAAAAAAAGATTCAACAGTTGTTGAAAGACTTAAAAAAGCTGGTGGGATTCTACTAGCTAAAACAAATCTTCCAGAATTTGCTTTTTCATGGGAAACAAATAATATTATTTTTGGAAAAACAAATAACCCTAAAAATCATAAATTAACATCAGGAGGTTCAAGTGGTGGCGAAGCTGCTGCAATTTCAAGTAATTTTTCACCTATAGGCTTAGGAAGCGATTTAGGAGGATCAATTAGAGAACCTGCAAATTACTGCGGACTGGTTGGGTTTAAACCCAGTCACGGATTAATTCCTTTAACTGGTCATTGGCCAGAAATGTTATTAAGATTCCAACACGTTGGCCCAATAGGAAAATCTGTTAGAGATATAAATACATGCATTACAAATATCTATGGACCTGATAAATACGACCAATATTCTTGGGGCAAACCAGAATATAAATCTATTTTAAACTCTCAATTGAAAAAACTAAAAATCGCTTGGTGTAATGATGGGCCTTTTATTCCATTGGATTCCGAAATCCAACAATCAGTTTCTAAAGCTGCAAGTTATATTGAAAGTTTTGGACATGAAATTACAAAAGTACCTTTAGACATATTACAAAAATTTAACAGCCTAGAAATTTCCAAAATCATTTATACAGCAGAATCGCAATTCTATTTTAAAAATATTGTGTCAAATAAAATACATTTATTATCACAACCAATTAAAGAAAGACTAGATTTACCTCCGCCAAATTTGAATGACTATATTAAATCAATTAATCATGTAGAAAAATTAAAATCTTGGTTTACATCATTTTTTTCCAAATATGATATATTGCTATGCCCAACTGGACCCGTTACAGCTCACTCCCATGAGTCCAAAAACTTAAATGCCAATGGTCAACTAATTAACCCAAGAAACGCTTTAAGGGATACTATACCTTTCAACCTTACAGGGTTACCAGCATTAACAATTCCTTTTAATTTACACTCTAATGGTTTAGCCATCGGAGTACAGATTATAGGCGGATATATGAATGATTCTACAGTGTTAAAAACTGGAGAAATTCTAGAAAGTTTTGAAAAATAATATGAAAAACAACATTCCATTTCAAGTTGCAGAAAATATTTTAAATGACAATACTGATTATCAACTTTGTTACGCGTGTGGCAAAAACAACGAACATGGATTAAAACTAAAATTTCACCATGAAAATCAAGAAATCACCACCAATTATACAGCTACAGATATACACCAAGGCTTCCCAAATCATCTCCATGGTGGAATTATCAGCACTATTTTAGACGAGGTGATGAGTAGGGTTTGTTTAATTTATGGAAAATGGGGAATGACAGCGAATATGTCTATTAAATACCTTAAACCCATAAGTATTGGAACTAAATTTAAAGCAACCGCTAAAGCTGTTCGTCAAAACAGAAAATTAATAGAAGTATCTGGGAAAATATTTCTTCCAGACAATTCATTAGCAATAGAATCATCAGCTATATTTTTATTTATAGAAAGTGAAAAACTGTTAAAAATAAGTCAGCAATTTCCTAAACTATCTTCAAGCTGGAAAAAGTTATATGAAATTAACAACAAATAATCTATCAGTAAGGAAAAAACAAATCTCTAGCTGTAATAGATAATATTTGTTGCTTTTGCTCTGCAGACAAAAAAGTGCAATCATTTTTAATTATTGATAAAGAATCTTCGTAAGTTTCATGTAGCACTTGAAAAGGATAATCACTTCCCCACATTAATCGATTTGGTGAAAATGCAGAATACAATTTTTCAATAGTTAAAATTAATTCATCTAAACCAAGTTTATTATTTGAATATCCATGAAATCCAGAAAGTTTTAAAAAAACATTTCCAGAAGAAGATAGCTCACATAAATCATAAAGAGATTTTTGAAAATTATTTTTTTCTTCAAATATATTTCCAATATTTTCTATTACAACAGGTAAGTTTGGATATACCTCAGAAATATTTTTTAGTTGAATAAAACCATCAGGATAAGCTAAAACAGAAATTATATGATTGTTTTTTTCAGCTTCACTAAACATTAAATCATAACCATAATCTTTATAAAATTGAGGTTTTAAATTTGTGGAAGTAATTATACGAAAAGCGTTAATCCCCAATCGAGAAAAATTAGTCATTTCTTCTTGGATTTTTGGACTACTAGGATCTACGTAAACTACGGCTTTAAATATCTCAGGGAATCTGGTGACTTGTTCAATAATATAAGTATTATCTGAATGATATTGAGGTGCCTGAATTAAAACAAACTTATCAACTGAAGAGGGTCTTCCATTTCTAAGCAACAACTCTGGAGGAGAAAACTCAATTTTCCCAGCAGGTAAATCAGTAAAATCTTTGGTAATAGGATATGAGAGGTTGTCATTTGACCACACAAATGCATGTGAATCAATATATTGCATTTAATTTATTCCATAAAAATTTATTCATAAACTTGACACCTATGTCTTCTTAATTCTGTAACATATAACCTACCATTCTGATCAATTGCTAAGTCTGTAATTCCCCAAAATAGTGGTTCACTTTGTGATGACATGTGATAAGGAGTTTGTAAATGATGTGGTAGATCTGGAATCAAGTTAGCTATTGCGCGAGTATCACGTTCATCTACATTAGATTCAAAAAATTCATTTGTCCATTCAGTTGTTAACGTCGATCTGCCACGTTCAGATGAAATATACTCTCCGTTTTGATTAATTACCACTACCCTTTCATTGCCCCAGTCAGATATATATATCATCCCTTTAGCATCTACAGCTACATCGGAGGGTCTTACTAATTCTCCTTTGCCTGAACCTGTTTTCCCATATGAAGTTATATATTTTCCATCTTTTGTAAATTTCTGAATCCTATCGTTTCGCCAATCTGCCACATATATATTATCTTCGGCATCCACACATATACCCCATGGCATATTAAATTCTCCTGGTTTATTACCAATCTGCCCCCATGAAGTTATATATTTTCCATCTTTTGTAAATTTCTGAATCCGGTGATTATATTGATCTACTACATAAAGGCTGTCTTTTGAATCAATAGCTATACCTGAGGGACCGCTGAATTCTCCTTCATTGTTGCCATATTTTCCCCATTGACCAATGAAAGAACCTTCAACATCATAGATAAAAACAGCATTGTTCACTTCATCTGTAATATATAGATGATCGTTTGAGTCAAATTCCAAATCACTAGGAGTATTTAATTTCTTGTCTCCAGGTTTATCACCGTACCAGGTTGCAAATTCAGTTAAATATTTTTCCTCAAATGTTTGAACAGTAACCCT
>PBID01000011.1 GCA_002719675.1 Chloroflexota bacterium | reverse complement strand
GAATAAAAATATTTTCAGTCAACAATCTATAGATTATGTGCAATTTTGCCTAAGATGGTCATATCAAGGTTCTAAAGGCCCATGGATCAGTTCATACGTATTTACTTTACAATAATTGTGTATCCACATGATAAGTTAATAACTAATATTCATGCTAAATGAATAGATGTATCGAAGATGAATTTCTTTCTAATTTTTATAAAATAATGTATTCTTTTTGCAATAAATAAAGAATGTTTTTATTATGTTAAATTCGAAACAAGTAGCTTACTACAATTCAAATGGATATCTAACTATTGAAAATGTTTATAGTGCTTCCCAAATAAAATTACTTTCTGATGTAACAGATGAATTTGTAGAAAAATCACGTTTAGTTACTGAAGAAAATGATATGTTTTCCTTGGAATCTGACCATTCCAAAGATAATCCTAGATTAACTAGAATTAAGACTCCTCAAAATTTTCACAGCATCTATAAAAAAGCTGTGAAAGATGAAAAAATGTTGGATATTATTGAACACTTTATTGGAAAAAATATTAGGTTTCAGGGAGCTAAACTTAATATGAAAATGCCTCAAGGTGGTCGCCAAGTAGAATGGCACACAGACTGGGGGCATCATCCCCATACTAATGATGATATGTTAGCAGTTGGAATTGCTTTGGATGATATAACTGAAGAAAATGGTTGTTTAATGGTTATTCCTGGTTCTCACAAGTGGGACGCTATTAGCCACCACGAAGATGGATTTTTTGTTGGAGCTGTTGATATAAATAGTTTTGATGTTAAAAAAGCTATAAATATCACCTCAAATGCAGGCAGTATTTCAATTCATCATGTTAGGACATTACACGGCTCTGCGCCAAATATGTCAGATAAACCCAGAAGACTTCTATTGTTAGAATTTAGTGCAGCTGATGCATTTCCTGTAAGCGGTATTGGCACTTCTTGGGATGAGTGGAATAAACAAATATTTCGAGGTAAACCAACTATTCAACCAAGATTAGAAAAAATTCCCGTACTTTTACCAAAACCTTTAAGAGGTGAAAACAAAAATATATTTGAGCTTCAGTCAAATATGAAAAAATCACATTTTTCTAAATCTATGTAGCATGCCTACTCTTTAATTGACGGTTGATTATTGTTGCGTATTATTAACTTATATTGCGTAGAATTTATTTCAACTATATAGTAAATTATATGCGTACACCCATAAATTAAATTATGTTTTTAGCGTTAGTTGCGTAGATTTATAACAGCAAAAAGGCTTGCGAATGTAATTTGTTCTGATGGTACAGAAAAATAAATATTAAACAATCGATAGGCAAATGAATTTCAAATATCAATTCTTAGAAAAAACATTTAATTCAAATCTACACCCTCTTAGCCGTGCTACTTATCGACATATAGAAGCTTTGGTAGTTGACTGGTGCGAAGCAGGTTCTCCGAGTGATAAACCTACCTTATCTGAGTTATATGGAAAAATAAGAACCTTGTTATCAAGAATTGCAGTCCAAGAAATTGAAACATCAACTATTGGTAGAGCAGTAAAAGATATTAAATCTATGTACGATGGTACTCCTAGAAATCCAGATCTTAAAAATTCAAAGATAGTAAAATTAGATCCGCTTGTACTTCCAATAGAATGGAATAATCCTACTGCTAATAGAATGGGTGTATTAGACGAAATAATCACCCAAAAAAACAAACATAGGATTATCAGATCGTTAGATTATGCTGCAAGAACTTTATGCCAAAGTCCTGAATACTATTCTGCTGATAGATTACGATATATTTATTGGGCAAATCATATTCTTAACAGACTGGAAGCTACAGGTTTCCTGGACCAAGTTCAAGGTATCCATAGGGATTTGGATCTATGGGTACTAGCTAAAGTTTTTGAACGTAGAGACTTGTTAGGACAAGATATGGATGATTTATTTGCTTGGCTTTCTCATCCACCATTTATGTCTTATGAAGATCAAAATATATACCTTCGTTTAGTTGAACAGGGGAAAATTCCTATATTGAGACAAGGAGAATTTGTTACTGTAACTGAAGATGGTAGCGCAACAGGTAACGATGAATATTTGAATCAATGGAATCCTCTAGAAAGAGATGTTACTGATGTTGATATTTGGACAGATGCAAATGCTTTTAAAACACCTGAAGGCAAATTTCTAGTAGCTGATGGATTGTTTTCTTTTATTAAGACACGTCCATCTTGGCTTAAGGATCAGTTGTCTCATCAAACTTATTTACTACCAAGCCAGCAGTTAGGCTTGTTTATGAAGTGGGTTGATTTAGCCAAAGATGAAGATAGAGAAAAAATTATCAAAAAAGGTTGGACAACTATCACTTGGGGAAATCCTCATGCCTATAAACTGGATCTTACAGATTTCCCAAGGTCAGGTGCAGGTCTTTAGACGTACCTAGATCAAAGTAATTCTAATAGCGAAAGAATTGACCATTAGATAATTACGTAAGATTTAGGCATAAAATAGCTGGTTTTCGAATTATTCCTAAAGTATTTGATGAAATATAGTATAATAATTAATTTCTAGCATAGGGTGTGTATATTGACCAATAATATTTCTGAAAAACTCATTGATAGAATTAATGACTGGCAAGTTCGCCTACTCCAGTTGGATAAAAGAAATCCTCTATTAAACTCTCCAGTTTCAAAAAAAAGCATTGTTGTAATTTCTGGCCACGATCCCGATAGTTTTTTCTCATTAATGGAAAAAAATTCGGATAAAGACTCATCAAAATTAGAATTCGATCATTCTGAACCCATTAGCTTTGACAAAGACATAGACAAGATATTCTTAGATGATCTGGGGCGACAATATATTCTTAAAAATCAAAATGAAAAAATTTTCGTAGAAACAGAAAATAAAAATGAAGAAGAAAAAGTCTATAGTATTGATTTTGGTGATATTAGAGAACGAAATAAAAATATTCTAACATATGAAACAGAGCACAAATTAGGGAATATCCTTAGAAAAGAAAAAACATCCGAATTAGAAAATGGCATTAGCATCCTATTTTTAGCTCTAGGCACATTAAATTGGACAGATACTGAAGATGATAACAAAGAATATTCCTCCCCAATTCTTTTAATTCCATGTGATTTGGACCGTACTTCTTCTAGAGTAAAATTTGTTTTATCCTGCGATAAGCTAGAAGAAGCAGAAACAAATATCACTCTTCAAGAAATGTTACTTAAAACAACTGGTTTAAATTTACCAGAATATGATCCAGAAAAACATGAAACTTATGAAAAATATTTTGATGAAATCAACACTACAATTGAAAATAAACCTGAATGGAAAATTGAAGAAAATGTAATTATTAGCACGTTTGCTTATAGTGCAATATCAATCTGGCATGATCTTGAAAAAATAAAAAAAACTGGCACTTCAAACGAAACCATACTTTCCATGCTGAACGACAAAATATCCACAGATGATTCATCAAATGACACACTTGAATTTACTGATGAAAAAGATTTTGAAGGTGGAAAAATAGATGATATTTTAGAAATAAAAGAACAATCTACAATTTTAGATGCAGATTACAGTCAATTGCTAGCTATAAAAAAAGCTTCAGGAAATAAAAATTTAGTGATTGATGGACCGCCTGGCACAGGTAAAAGCCAAACTATTTGTAATATTATTGCAGATTATTTATCTCAAGGTAAAACCGTATTATTTGTAAGCCAAAAACAGGCTGCTTTAGACGTAGTCAGGCAACAATTAGATCAAAAAAAATTGGGTAGATTTTGTTTGGATTTACATACTAACACTACTTTAAGAGATTCAAAGTTATCTAACCTAAAATCTAAAATTTACAGCGAACTTGATGAAGCAATGACCGTTAATCTTTCCCCTCAAGAAATTTCTTTTGATATCGATAAATTAAAAGATTACAAAACCCAACTAAATGATTATGTTAGGCTATTACACAAAGAAAACATTCTAAACCCAATTTCAAAAACTATTTTCGAACTTCAATCTTCATATGCAGCAATTTCCTCTAAAATAGATACCCTCAATAACAACAAAAATATTTCTACCATCCCTCTGAATTTTAACAAAAAAAATATAGACACCCTTGACGATCAAAAATACGAGAAAATTATTACGGCTGCAAAAATAGTTTCCGAAAACACTTTAGAATTTCAAGAACATAAAACTAATATCTGGAATTGCTTAAATATTGAAAAAGATTCACTTCAATTAGCAGATGAAATTGAATCGGAAATTAGCATAACAATTGATAAATTGAAACAACTACTTTCTAATTCTCAAGAAATTTCTACTCTGTTAAAGCTACCTGCCTCTGAAAACCTCGAAGAATTAATTCAATTACAATCAATTTATAATCATTTGTCTCAATCTCCTGATATTCCAAAAAATTGGAAAATTAATATCATTGATGATTTAAAGCAAAAAGCAAAAAGCCAAGAAGAAATCCAACAAAAAAGAACAAACATTATAAGTATACTCAACGAATATTTTGGAGATAATCTTTGGGGATTCGAAAAAGTAGATTTAAATAATATTGCTGACAGACTAATTTTAACTCCTGAGTCAAGACAGATACTACCAGAACTTTTTGATGATCAATGGAATAATACCATTCATTTAAACATAAAAAATAATCAAATCAAATTAGCGGAAATTAAAGAAAAATCTTCAATAATTCTACAAATGATTGATCAACTAAAAAATTTATTCAAAGATAATGATTTTAAAACATGGAATAAATTAGAAGTTGGAATAGAAATTCTTCAAAATACTATTGCTATACATCCTTTGCCTAAAGAACTAATAGATAATTTAAATGATCTTAAATCAATCAAAAAATATTTTAAAGATAATAAGCTTTTATGCAACGAAATCAAAATATTGGAACAAGAAATTTTTTCAAATTTCGATAAAGAAATTGTAAATGAAGTTAATAAACCTCTATTACGTAGATATAGAGGTTATACAAACTTTTTTGCTCGTAATCCTGTATTCAATTCTGATTACAGAAGTGCCAAAAAGATTTTTTCTATATACAAACATAATACACATCAAAAACTCAACTATGAACTGGAGTTTGGTTTTATAAAAAATATACTCCAGTTAAAAGAAAGTAAAGACGCTTGGAGTAAAAATGAAAAAGAATTAAAGTCCAAATTAGGAATTTTGTTTGATGGTCTAGATACTAATTGGGATGAAATCGACAAAATACTATCCACACTAGAAAATATTTTAAAACTTTCTGATAAATACAACCTAAAAATCGAAAATATATTTAAAAATCCCGAATTTATAACTGTATATGAAAATATAAAACCTCAAAAAATCCCAATTTTCAATGAATTAAAAAATAATATTCAAGAAAATTTCAAAAAAGAATATTATCAAAAAGTTTTCGAAAGCAATATGGAATTTTCATTGTTTAATGAAAAACTTTTGACAACCTTAGATCTTCTTGAAAAAATTTCTCATCCCTTAGAGCAACTCCAGATTTCTAAAAATTCAAAATTCAAAGATATAGAAGACATTCGCGATAAAGTATTAAAAATCATTGAATTCAAAAATATTGAAAACAATCATAAACTTAACTCTGATTCTTTATCAAAAGATTTTGTAGAAAACTATAATTTTTTCGAAACAGACTGGTTAGAAATTATTAAAAAAATCGAATGGATTGAAGAATTACTAGCACTAGATATAAAAAAACAAATTACAGACGATCATTTAAATCTGAAGTCTAATTTAACTCCAGATATTTCATTAAATAATCAATTCAATAAATTTTCCGAAGCATTATCAAGTTTTATTAAAGAAATTGAAATGCCAAAAAGAATTATTTCTTTAGAAAAACTATCTGAACTAACAACAAATTCATTCATAATTGAAAATACTCCGAACTTTTTTGACAATAAAAATGAACTTAAGAAAACTTCTAAACAGAACTACAAAATAAACTATAAATTCCAATACGAACTTAAGTTTATATCGCAAATTGACCTAAAAGATTTATTAACCAGATGTACAGAGATTTCAGAAAAAAAACTTTCCGTCAAAAATTGGCTTTCATATGTGTCTGAATACAAACATTTCGACAAGATTATTAATGAGCAATTTAAAGATAATAACTCAAGCTCTGTAACAGAAATAATCCATAATACAACTAATCAAAGTATGTTGATTCCGTTAATTATAGAAAAAGAAATAGTGTTACAATTGTTAGACAAAATTTATCAAATTTATCCAAAAATGCTGGATTTTGACTCTACTAAACACGAAAACTTAATTGAAAAATTCAAAGAATTGGATCAAAAATTTTACAACGCAAATGTTAACAAAATATTCAAAGCGATTGCTAAAAAATCACCAGTTGATGGACCAGCATCTCAAGCAAGTGCTAGGGGACTCCTACAAAAACAAGTACTAATAAATAAGAGGAAAATATCTATTCATAAATTACTTGAAAAATGTGGTCAAGTAATCCAACGTTACAAGCCATGTTTTATGATGAGTCCTTTAGCTGTAAGTAAATTTATACCCCTAAAAAACGATACTAATGAAAACCAATTAGAATTTGATTTGGTAATATTTGACGAGGCTTCCCAAATTACTCCTGAATTAGCAGTTGCATCTATTTTACATGGTAAAAAATTAATTCTAGCAGGAGATAATAAACAACTCCCACCAACCATAATATTTCGAAGAATTTTTGATGACAGTGATGAAATATATGATGAAGATGATACTAATTTATTTGAAGGATTAGAAAGTATTTTAGATGTTGCTGAAATTTTAAGCACACAAGGTCAGATATTTAATAAAGCTAACTTAAATATACATTATCGAAGTAAACATCAAGATCTAATTCAATTTTCAAATCATAATTTTTATAACAATAGGTTATTCACTTTCCCTAGTACTAAAACAAACCCTTGGTATGGATTACATAGTGTATATTTACCAAATGGTATCTTTAAAAATCGAATCAATTCTATAGAAGCTGAAAAAATTGTGGATCTGATATTTGACCATATGCGTAACAGACCCAACGAAAGCTTGGGCGTTGTAGCACTTTCAAAATCACAATCAGATCATATTTGGGAATTATATGTACAACGTAGATTAAATGAACGTGATATTGATATAAATATTGAAAAATCTGAAAAAGGACATGAACCATTTTTTGTAAAAAACCTTGAAAACGTTCAAGGTGATGAAAGAGATAGAATTATAATTTCGATTGGGTATGCCAAAGATGAAAACGGAAATCTAAGAAAACATTTCGCTGCTATAAATAATTTAAGTGGTGATAGAAGGCTTAATGTATTATTTACTAGAGCTAAAATGAGAATTGACTTAGTTCATTCAATTCAATCTGACGAAATTGTTAGTGATAGACCATCGATATTAACATTGAAAAGATATTTAGAATATGTTAACGACCCAAAACAATTATTCAGATCAAGTAAACAAAGTAACGGAATCAATGCACCCGAAAGTAGCGAATATGCCTTAGAAGTTCAAAAAGCTCTTGAAAAAAGAGGTTACGTGGTTTCGGCAGAAGTTCCAGAGTCAGGATACTGGATAGATATGGCAATTCATAGTTCTAATGGAGATGGATTTGATTTAGGCATTGAATTTGATGGAAAATCTTACCATAGCGCACCTGCAGCAAGAGATAGAGATTATCTCAGACAACAACATTTAGAAAACTTAGGCTGGAAAATACATAGAATTTGGTCTACAGCATGGATAAGAAATCCAGAAAATGAATTAAAAAAAGTTGATTCAGCAATAAAAATAGCTAGAAATAGTAATAATTTTAATGACCAAAATACGCATCTCAACAAAAAACAAAATGAAATTCAAGAAGATATAGTATTAATTCAATCCAAAATACCCGATTTAAATCCCGCAAAAGAATTAATTTTGAAAGATTATATCAAATCAAAATTACCCATTGATAGTTGGCAAACATTACAAAATGAACTCCACGAAAACCTTGAAAAATTTGTAATTGAAATATCAAATATTGAAGGTCCAGTACATAAAGATGTAATCATCACCAGAATTAGAGAAGGTTATAGTCTGAAAAGTCTTAGAGGCAAACCACGAGAACGAGTAGAGCAAGCTATAAATTCAGTTGTTGAAACGAAACGTATTTTTTCTAGTAACAATTTCTTATATTCTGAATCGCAACAAAAAAATAAATGGCCTAGAAGACCTGTTGATGAAGATATAACTCATTATTCCCAATTCGAATTAGAAAAAATCATCCAACATTTTATAAAAAAAGAAATCGCAATTCCAAAAGATGATTTGATTAAATTAGTTTCAAATCATTTAGGCTGGGTAAGAATTGCAAATAGAATTTCCAAATGCATAGAAATTCGAATTAAAAACTTAATTAATAACAAAACAATCATAGAAAAATCAGGGAAATTACAAATTTATAGTTAATAAATTTTATTCCAAAACTTCTAATTCATTTAAATGTAATATTTCAATATGATTAATAAAAAAATTGATTGCAAACACAATATTAATAGTAAATTATTTTGTACTCTCTGTGAGAGTGCACGGCTAGGCACAGAATGCCTATCTTGCCAATTTATAAATATTAAAAATGCAAAGTTTTGCTACAATTGCGGGGCACAACTAGGCACAGAATGCCCATCTTGCCAATTTATAAATATTAAAAATGCAAAGTTTTGCACCAATTGCGGCATACCTATAATACCTGTTCCTAAAAACACCACGAAATCAAGCAAAGTTTTTAGACCTGAAAACAATCAAGTAGAAATAACCAAAATAAATTTAAAAAACCAGAAATCTCTTCAAGATTTTCTTGAAACTAATTTCACACTAGAAAATGTAATAATCATACTAACAAATATCTCAACCAATATAAATCCTTTTTCAGCTCATCAAAATTACCTAAAAAAATCCCAAAATAAATATTTTGAATTGAAAAAAACTATACTAAAAACCCATGCCCCTATATTAATTTCATTAAGATTACGATCAGACATGCCTGAGATTTCTAAAGATATCAATCTGAAAAATTCTATTAATGATCTAAAAAATCTAATGAAATATTTAGATGAATTAGCTGACATTTTAGAAAAACAATTAAACAATCGTGAAATTGGACCTTTAATCAATCATTTATCTATGCAAGAAATTAGAGCTATCGAAAAAGATACGCCAGATTTGAATATTAACCTCCATGAAAATTCGAAAATTTTAATAAACGAAAATGAACATATTCAATTGGGGAAGGATTTAATTCAATTTGCAAAAAATTTAAGTTTTTCTACATATGCATTATCTAGAATGTGTATTAATCAAAGTTTGGAAAAAATATGGAAAGAATCCAATGTATTTTCACACAAAGAAGCTATACTAAAACTTCATCAGAAAATCATGCCTGAAAATCCTTCAAATATAAAAAATGCTAAAACATTATTAAGTTTTTTTGATATCCCTCTAATTGACACAAAGGACAAAATGCAATATATACAAGATTTCATAAAAAACGAAAGTAAAACAATTGATTTATCTAAACGCATAATTTGGAATTATGAGCAAAGAAACTCTAATATAGAAAGTCTATGAATCATTCGAAAAACTTTAAATACAAGTGTTTTAGCTATGATGGTGCCGAAGGTGAGAATCTCCCAACCTCGTCAATAATTCACATAATTATATACAAATTGCGTAAAAACAGCTACGTTAGACGATCTTGTGTTTAGCTATTGACTGATTCATTCTTGTGTCAGATTTTGTGTCAGATTAATAATTACATAAATTTTAAGTTTCGTAGATTGATTTGGCAAAAAAGATAGACTATCCTTTAAGAATAAATTTCTGGATTAAAACTACTCATTGTAGAAAGGTTCATTTGTATCATTTAAAGGGAGTACTAAGTGGGAAAAATCGAATTGCAAAGACCTATAGTTTTTTTCGATTTGGAAACTACTGGATTAGATATAAAATCTTCCAAAATCGTCGAGATTACATTCATTAAATACAACTCTAATGATCTCGAAGAAGAGTTGACATTCAGAATTAACCCTGGAATTCCTATACCTTCTGAAGCAACTGAAGTTCATGGAATTACTGATGAAGATGTAGTTAATAAACCAACATTTTCTCAATATGCAAAAGACTTTTTAAATTTCTTAGAAGGATGTGATCTTTGTGCGTACAATGGTATAGCCTACGATATCCCTCTTTTAAAAGAAGAATTTAAAAATTCTGGATTAGAATTCAATATTGAAAATAGATATATTATTGACCCTAAAATAATATTTTTTTCAAAAGAACCCAGAGATTTAGCAAGTGCTTATCAAAAATATTGTGGTAAAAATCTTGAAAATGCCCATCAATCACTTGGGGACACCAGAGCAACCAAAGAAATTTTATTAAGCCAAATAAAATATTACCCTGATATTGGAAAATCTGCTGAAGATTTACATTCTTTTTGTAATCCACCCAAACCTCCAAATTGGGTTGACACCAGAGGTAAACTTATTCATTCAAATGAAGGTATAGTCATTAATTTTGGGAAAAAACATGGAGGTAAACTGTTAAATGAAGTGATACAAATTGACCCAAGTTGGGTGGATTTTATTATACAAAAGAGCGATTTAGATGAAGATGTAAAAAATGCCATCCAAGAAGCAAAAAAGAATTTTTAGAGAAAGAATCCTATTTAAGAAAATATTTATGATAAAAGATAACTTAACCAATCCAAAATACAGAGCTATAGATTTATATAGCGGTATTGGTGGGTGGAATTTAGGTTTAAAAATGTCAGGAATTGATACTGTTAATTCATATGAATGGTGGCCTGTTGCAGCACAAACACATAAACAAAATTTAGGTGGACATGTATCAATTGTAGATATTAGAAAATTAGATTTATATCAGTTACCAAAAAACATTGATATTGTTGTTGGTAGCCCTCCATGTACTGAGTTTTCTTTTTCCAATAGAGGAGGAAGGGGAAATATCTCAGAAGGTCTCAAAGATTTATATAAATTTCTTGAAATAGTAAAGTATCTTAAACCAAAATTTTGGGTCATGGAAAATGTTCCTAGGGTCAAAAATATTTTAGAGAAAGAATTATTAGAAAATGGACAGTTAAGTGAATTTAAAGAACTAATAAATGTAATTGAAATTGTCGATTGTTCAGATTTTGGATTGCCACAAAGAAGAAAAAGAATGCTTGCAGGAAATTTTCCATTTAAGGTACTTAAAAGCTATATTGATCAAATGCCAAAATATAATTTAGGGCAAGTTATTTCAAACCTAAATAATAACCAACAAACCATCAAGGATTTAATATATCATCATGAAATTCCAAAAAAATCACTCACCGACAATGATTTTGAAAAAGAATTAGATTCAGAAGAATTAAGATTAAATAAAGAATCAAAACAATACCATAGAGTTTATAATATGATGAATTTTCCTGAGCCTTTGGACAAAACTTCCAGGACTATTACTGCTGCTGAAACTCGAGTTTCAAGAGAAAGTTTGATTGTGAAAAATGGTACTGGGTTTAGAAGACTTTCACTCAGGGAAAAAGCAACATTACAGGGATTTCCAATCTCTTATCAATTCTATGGATCCAATTATTCTGATAGACAAAAAATGATAGGAAATGCTATCCCCCCATTACTAACATATTATATTGGGCAATCTATCTTAAATATTCCAAAAAATAAAATTGATCAATCTATTAGGAGTTATGATTTTCAAATTCCAAAAGATTTGCCAACAAAAATCAAGGCAAAGAAGATAACGAATAGATTTAAATCTGACAGAAGATTTAGATCTGCATTAAGACATTTAAGGTTTGGAAGCGGAGTAAGATTTGAATTGTCTAATGAGTTTATTAATGGGAAGGTTTTTTGGCAAATAAATTTTTATTATGGTAGTTCAAAAAAATATACTTCTCTTACTCCAGACAATATAATTGCAGAAAAAATTTCCATGAAAATCAACGACAACACAGATATCTTATCAAAAAATAAAAATATATTAATTCAAGAATTAAATCATGGAATTAACTCAAATGAAATTCAAAATGTTTGGAACCATTCAAAAACAGGTCTAGGCCCTTTTGAAGTGATTGATTTACTTGGACAAATATTTATTGATGTAAAAAAAACAATTTCTTCTATAGAAAATAATAAACTTGAAACAATTTTTGATGAATGCCTGAATAAAAATTTTGACAATCAATTATTTCTAAACAAGAAGAGAGAAAATATTGCTGTGGATATACTAATAGGTTTCTTAATAAGCGGTTGGTTTAATAATCTTTACCCAATAAAAAGGTAGCATCATGTCTGGAAATTTTGATCAACTCAGAAAAATAAATTATGAAATATTTTCATCTCATCATGCAGAATTAATTCTTGAGAATTATTTCTCAGATATTACTTCAGAATTAACAACTGCATTAAAATCTTTTTCAATTAATATCAAAGATTTGATAACAGGAGGAGGAGGTCAATCCATAATAGTACAAAATTTAGGTAGTTTGTTTAATTCAATTGGATTTGCATCTGAAACAGATTTTTCTTTTAAATTGCCTAAAGTGACTTGGGAATATAGTTCTCTTTTGAAAACAAATGAACTTAATAATGAAGTTAGTGAATCACATAAAATTGACCATGTTTTTCAAAAACCTGATACTACTAATTGGCTTGCATTAGAAATAGAATGGAATAGTAAAGATTCCATTTTTGACAGAGATTTAAGCTTATTCGGAAGATTACACGAAGCAAAAGTAATTGATGTTGGAATAATCGTTACAAGAGGTAACTCTATGCAACAAAATCTAAATGACCTATTTGCTAGATTTTGTGAACAAAATAATTTATGGGATATTGAATCAATAATCAAAGAAGTTTATCAAATAACAGAAAATTCCAATGGTGAACAAATTGAATATGAATACAATCCCAGCACCAAACAAAAAAATGAAATTAATAGCAGAATTGCAAATGGATGGGAATTTAATCATGCGTGGTCTAGTGTATTTGTTCAAAACAAATATGGAAATTCAACTACTCATTTTGAAAAATTAGAAAATAAACTTCACCAAGGGATAGGTGGTACTTGTCCAATAATAGCAATAGGATTGCCTAAAACAATCATAAATATCAACACCTAATTAATTTAAATAACCTACATCTATAAAAAAGAGTAATATTTAGTGATCTGTGTCAGAATCTGTGTCAGATATTGCTAAATACCTAGATTTCGTAGCTAAATCAGGAAGGTGGTGCCGAAGGTGAGAGTCGAACTCACACGGGGTTGCCCCCAGTGGTTTTTGAGACCACCGCGTATACCATTCCGCCACTTCGGCAAATATCCCTAAGAAAAAATTCTATACTTGATTAAAAAATAAAACAAATTTTAATCAATTAATTTCTTCCAATTTTGCAAAACTTCCTAATAACTTCTTGATTCCGATACCATCCTTAAAAGCAACCTGTAATTCTTGATCCTCATCAATGGGTTTACAACCTATGATAATTCCATCACCAAAAACTTTATGGGCTACTTTATCTCCAACTTTAAATTGATTAAATGAAATTTGCTCTTCTTTAGGTTCTGAATCTTTATATTCAGGAATGTCATAATCTGGACCTAAATCAAAATGCTCATCTTGATGTAATTGGTAATCTACATATTTATTTGATTGATTAACTTTTTCCCCAGAAAAATTCCAAGAAACAACTTGAGCCTTAGTAATATCTGCAAGAAATCTAGAAGGCAATGAAGGTTCCCCTCTAAATCCTCTTCTAAATGATCTAAGTAAATATAACCTTTCTTTTGCTCTAGTTACACCTACATAACATAGTCTTCTTTCCTCTTCTAATTCAGAAGGGTTTTCACTATCAATTGATCTGATATGTGGCAACATTCCATCTTCAAGACCTGAAATAAATACAACCGGAAATTCTAATCCCTTTGACTGATGTAAAGTAATCAAAGTTAATTTCTGTCCTTGGTAAGATAAATTATCAGTATCTCCAACTAAACTAACACTTTCTAAAAATGCAGATAATGAATCATTTGTATTTTCCTTGGAAAAATATCCTGCCGTATTAATTAATTCTCGGATATTTTCATTTCTTTCTTGATAATTTTCACTTTCATTCATAATATGATTTTTATATCCTGATTGATCAAAAATTATTTCAATCAATTCTGGCAAACTACGTGTTGAAACATATCCTTTAAAATCAGCCATCATTTCTCTAAAATTAAATAGGTTTTTTAATGCAGCTTTTGTTAATCCCAAATCTTTAATTTCTATACTTGATTCACCAGCAAAAACCTGATCTAAAACATTTGCAATAGATGATTTAGAATTTACTGCAAATGAACTTAAGATAGACAATGTTTTTTGTCCAATACCTCTTGCTGGAACATTAATAACTCTTAATAAACTTACATCATCATCTGGATTATTAATTAACCGTAAAAAGGCAATTAAATCTTTGATCTCTTGGCGTTGATAAAACTTCAAGCTACCAACCAGTTGATATTTTATTCCATACTTAATACATTTTTCTTCTAATGCTCTTGATTGAGAATTTACCCTGTACATAATAGCTATATCACTTAACGAATATTCACCTTTAGAAACAATATTATTTATTTCAGAAATAATCATTTCTGCTTCTTCTTTTTCGTTATAACCTTCGCCTATAACTATAGGTTGGCCTCCAGAATTCTCAGTCCAAAGTTTTTGATCAAACTTTTCTGTATTCGGAGAAATTAAGTTCTGAGCGGTTTCTAATATTGTTCGTGTAGATCGATAATTTTGATCTAAATTAACAACTTTTGCAGTAGGAAAATCATCATGAAAACTAAGAATATTATGTATGTCAGCATTTCTCCAAGAGTAAATAGATTGATTGGGATCACCGACAACAGCCAAATTACCAGTTGCTAAAGCTAATTGCTTAGAAATAGCATATTGAGTAATATTGGTATCTTGAAACTCATCTATCATTACATATTTAAATCTCTCTTGATATTTACTAACTACTTCAGGGTAATCTCTAAATAAATGATATGTTTTCAACAAAAGATCATCAAAATCTAATGCAGAAGAGAGATTTAAAGCTGCTTCATATTCTTCATAAATTTTTGCAGTAAATTCCTGTATATAATTACCAGCATTTTCTTGATATGTACTCCAGCCAACCATCTTGCTTTTAGCTTTGGAAATTTGGGACAACAAAGTCCTTGGAGTTACATTATCTACATCAATATCTAATTGTTTAACTAATTTTTTGACCAAAGAGACCTGGTCTTGGTCATCGTAGATTGTAAAATTTTGCTTCAATCCAAGTTTTTCAGACTCTCTTCTTAAAAGCATCGCACAAAATGAATGAAAAGTTGAAATTGTTACGCCAGCGACTGAATTATCCAGTAGTCCGGAGACTCTATCATTCATCTCACTTGCCGCTTTATTCGTGAAAGTTAATCCTAAAATTTCAAAAGGCGAAACATGTTTTTCATAAATGAGATAAGCAACTCTATGAGTAATTACTTTTGTTTTTCCACTACCTGGACCAGCAATAACCAAAAGAGGTGTGTCGACTGCCTTAACAGCTTCTGTTTGTTGAGGATTTAGACCTTGTAAAATTACAGATTCCATATGATATCAGTCTATACCAGTATCACTAATTAATCTATTTAACAATAAGTGGATTTTGGGCTGTAATTATGTCAACATCTTGCAATAAAACATTTCTCATTTGCACAGATAAAGAAAACATCCCTTGGTGGGTTATTCCATCATAGTATTTCAAATCCAAAACATTTCTATCTAATAATCTTGAATCGATTTCTGATATTGATAAATTTTTAGAACCCAAAGAGCCAATCACGAAACCCCAAGTAGAACCAAAAGAAGGTACAAAAGATTCATATGGGAAAATATTCGGAAATACTTCTTGAATTGTTTTAGCAATTCGATTAAAACATTGGTCTGAAAGAACAGGACCAGTAGGACCTGCTTGAGTAACAATCATCCCTTCAGGATTAAGTCTATTCTTTAATAATTCATAAAACTCTTTGGTATACAACATCAAAGCAGGTCCATCTTCCAAAGGATCAGGCAAATCAACAATAATTACATCGTATCTAGTTTCATCTTTTTGCAAATAAATCAATGCATCTGAAAAATGTAAATCCAGCCTTTCATCATCAAAAGCACCTGCACTATGATTTGGTAAATATTTCTTACATACTTTTACTACTTCCTCATCGATATCTACCATAGTTACATTATCAATGTTTTTGTCACGTAAAACTTCTCTAATAGTTGCACCTTCTCCACCACCAGCTACAAATACTGATTTCGGATTTGAATGAAAAACTAAACTGGGATGGACTAAAGATTCATGATATATAAATTCATCTAATTCAGTCGATTGAGTTTTGTTATCTAATAAAAGTCTGATTCCAAAACTAGGAGTTTTCTGAATCAAAACGTTTTGAAATTTTGTTTGACATGAAAAAATTTCATCCTCAACCTTCACTAATTGCTTTAAATCATCATTGATAATTTCTGAATGCCATTTCTGATTATTTTTCATAGTTTTTTACTGGCCTATCCTCTTTTAATCTCTGTAATTGATGGATCATTACAAGATAAGGAATCAATAAGAATATTCGCCGCATCTTTAGGATAAAATGATTCCCCAGCTGTAAATATATCAACAGCTGCATATCCTAGTTCTGGCCAAGTATGAATTGACAAATGAGACTTGGGAATTGAAACGATACCAGTAACACCTAAAGGAGAAAATTTGTAGAAACTTTCAGCCAATATCTCTTGACCTGAAATTTTAGCTGCAGAAATCATAGAACTCTTAACATGATCAAAATTATCTAGTAATTTCTTGTCACAAACCTTAAGTTCCAAAAACAATTGAATACCAATTTGATTCAACTAATTACCTCAATTTACCAATGAATTAATTAACTTGAAATCCCAATTTGTTGGCAAATCAAATCCAAATCAATATTTTCACTGAAAAATGTTTTTGAAAAATCTAATTTTTCATTTGTGTCAAACTTGGAAATTTCAGAAACGTTAGATAAAGTCTCCATAATTTCAATTGTAGATTTCTCCACGCCAATAATTGGAACATTTTGATTTTCAGCTTCGTAGTAAACATATTCGATGATATTGAGTCCATCAGTAACCAAAAGGCAAGATATTTCATTTCTTAAAGCTGCCATTTGGATATCAGGACGATCGCTTCGGATAACTATTGCCTGATTGCTTCTTTTTGAAAAAGTAACTTCACCAGAATCTAAACCAGTACCTCCGATTACTATACTTTCAATTGGGCTTTTATCAAAATCTTCGCCAATTATATATTTTCCACCGATGTGAGAAACTAATTGATCAAGAGATATTCCAACAAGTTTTCTATTTTCAGGGACTACACCTATACAATTAATGCCTATTGATTCAAAACTAGGTACGATTGAATCGCCAGCAGTAGATACTTGATATCTGGGTAATTTGTTGATTAATACACCAATCAAATTTTCCCCAACGTTTTTGTATTCTTTAGAATAATTCTCTATTTTATAATCCAGTTCATATCCATGAATCAAAATTATTTTAGCAGAAAGATTATTCCACAACTGGGTAGCATCTTTAATATCTAGATGATAAGAACCCTCTACAATAACTACATCATAATCTTTTTCCAGTTTTTTGATTGCAGAAGATAATTCTTTAATATAATCTTTGGAATTATTCAGATCTGGTAATTTAATAGTTTTTTGACCCAGCAATAAATTAAAACTGGATGTGTCTATGTCAAATTCATCAGCATCTGAATTGACTTTAACAACAATAGATTTCTTGGATTGATCATTTAATAATTTTGCCAAACTGGTACAAAAAGCTGTTTTACCAGAACCTTTTTGAGTCGATTGAACATAGAGAACTGACATCTAAATACTCCCTTAATAGGTCTATCGTTTTGATTATAACAAACGTTATCAATTAATGTGATAATCTATAGTGAATATATACTTATGTTAGAAATACTGAATTAAATTTTTTAAAAAACTACTAAACAAGCATATGAAACCTAACAAAAGCAGAACAATGCTAACGGATAAAAATTATAACTACAAAGAAAAAAATAATTTGATCCGTCTTAAAATTCCAACAATTTTCATCTTAATTTGTTACTTATTTATTTTATCTTGCTATCAAATGTCCGGAGTAACAAACCAAGAAATCAAAATCCAAAACGTTAACCGTTCATTAATGTGTCCCGTTTGTCCGGGGGAATCTATAGACCAATCTCAACATCCTCTTGCAGTTCAAATGAGAAATGTAGTAGAAACAAAAATTAATGAAGGATGGACGGAAAATCAAGTAAGAGATTTTTTTGAAGAAAGATATGGTACTGCGGTACTTCTTGAACCATCAAAAGAGGGAGTACATTTAGTTATTTGGATCATACCAATAATTATTTTTATTATTTCTTTTGGAGCTTTGATTTTTGTAATAAAATCTATGCTAAGAAAAAACCAACTATTAAAAAAGAAGACTTGAATTAATGATCGTTGACACAGGTGCAATTGCACTACTTACAGCACTAATAATATCAATTTATTCATCATTCGCATCCTTATTAGGTGGAGCTTGGAAAATAAATGAATTAGTCACTAGTGGTAAATATGGTTTGTTCACTATTCCTCCTTTGCTAGGCATAGCAACTGGAGCTTTAATTTATGCTTTCATAACGCATGATTTTTCAGTCAAATACGTTGCCAATAACAGTAGCTTAGATATGCCAGATATATATACTTGGGTAGCAATATATGCTGGAAATTCTGGATCATTATTATTTATAGCATTTGTACTATCTATTCTAATTGTAATTTTAATTCTAAATACAAGCAAAAAACTTCCCGTTTCATCTCCTTATATTAACTTCATCGTATCGATTCAATTAATATTTTTACTTTTAGTTATGGTAGCTCTCGATAATCCTTTAGATAGACTCCCAGTAACACCTGAAGATGGAAAAGGAATTAACCCTCTCTTAATACACTTCGGAATGTTCATACACCCACCAACACAAATGACAGGATTAGTTGCTATTTCAATACCTTTTAGTATCGCAATGGGTACCTTAATTGCAAACAGAGGTCAATTTGATGATTGGATAGATATTGGTAGAACTTGGGGCATAATTTCATGGATAATACTCACTTTCGGTTTAATATTAGGATCATGGTGGGCATACACTATATTAGGATGGGGTGGGTACTGGGCTTGGGATCCTGTAGAAAATTCTGCACTAATGCCATGGCTTATCATGACAGCTTTTATACATTCAATAATGGTTCAAAAAAATCGCCGCATGTTCAGAACCTGGAACATGATATTAATCATCTTGGCTATTTCTCTTTCTCAAATGGGAATGTTTATTAACCGTGGCGGACCAGTCCCTTCAGTACATTCTTTTGCCCAGTCAACAATGGGATGGCTATTTTTAATATTTATGGCATTCACTCTGTTGTCTTCAATAACTGTTTTATTTTTTAAATCTAACACCATAAAAAGCAAAAACACAATTGAATCTATTTACTCAAGAGAAACAATTTTCTTGGTACAAAATATCCTGTTCATAGTTATCGCAGCAATTACATTATGGGGGACGATATATCCAGTAATTTCTGATTTATTCTTTGGTCAAATAGTCACTGTAGGAGAACCATTTTACGATAAAATGAATGGTCCACTCATGCTTCTCCTGATTGCAATAATGGGTATAGCACCTTTGTTTCCTTGGAAAAAAGGATCCAATATTAAAATAGCAAAAAATTTAATCACGCCTGCAATTATTGGTTTGCTCCCAATGGCAATAATGTTAGCTATAGGATTTTCTAAAATCATCACTTTATTCGGAGTTTGGATTTTTGGAATTGCTGCAACTATTATTATTAGAGAACTAATAAATGGAACTATTTCTATTAATAAAAAATATCAATCAAAATATAAAACATCTATAAAATCATTTTTTAGTTTATTACTATCGAACCGTCCGAGATACGGAGGGTACATTGTTCATTTGGCTGTACTTTTATTTGCGGCAGGAGTTATTCATTCAACATTTTATGCAATTCAAAAAGATATACCTTTATCCATCGGAGATACAGCACAAGTTGGAAAATATTCCTTTTTATACGTAGACTTCAGAACAAACGAATTAGAAAACAGAAGTGAAACTACTGCGATTTTTAACGTATCAAAAGATTCACAATACATAGGATCTCTTGAATCAAATAGAACTTTTTTCTACAAATTCAAAATTGCTGCAACTAGAGCTGGAATCAGAAGCGTACCTATGGAAGATTTTTATATAGTACCATCAACATTTTCTAAAAATGGTGACGCAGTCTTTAGAGTTTACATAAATCCAATGGTATGGATTATGTGGGCATCAGGCCCACTATTATTCATAGGAGCAATATTATCTATATGGCCAAGAAAACAAAATAGAAGAAAAAAATCATGAAATTATTTTTAATATCTCTTTTAATCTCAATAATCCCAGGAATTGTAATTATATGGCCATTTATATTTAAAACTAACTCTTTAGAATTGTTAGAAAAGCAAATTTCTTCTGACAAAAAAATGTCTGTAAAATGGGAAGCAGCAATTTCAAAATTAACTACCGCAAAATTAGATTTTCACATCGGAAAATTATCAAATTACAACTATGAAAAAATTATTGCAGAACAAAATGATGAAATGTTAAAAATAATTGAAAAATTAGATGCTTCAAATACAGATAAAAAAATGTTCCTAGAAAAACTCCAGGAAAAAATTGACTCAAAAATCTAAAAATAAATGATTAAGCTAATTAAAAAATTTACAAACTATTTAAAATTATTTTCAATATTTTTCATAATATCCATTCTTTTTGTGCAATTAGTTGATGTAAACACCTTACAGGCTGAAGAATACAGATTAGTCAAAGGCACATTAATTATTGATTCTGGTAAAAACCCAAAAGATATTGAAGTTCTATTATCTAGAGCAATTCTTGGGGAAGGAGTAATTGATAAATTTACAGCTGTAGCAAATCAAAAAGGGGAATTTGAATTCCAAGAAATTGTATACACAAATAATTCAATTTATACCCTAGTAGTTATGTATAATGGATTGATACATATGAAAACATTAGATTTGTCTGAAGTAAACCAGATACAAACTACTTTGAGAATTCCCCAAACTACTTCAGATGATTCGATCCTAACTATTCCATTAATTTCAATTCTAATTTTAGGAAATAACGATAGGAAAACAGAACTGAAATTCTTGGAAATAATCAAAATAAAAAACGATTCAAATTACACTTATGTACCTGGTTCAAAACCAATGGAAAGACTTAGGTTTAGCTTACCCAAGAAATACCAAAAATTAAATGTAGACTCCAGCCTAATTGATGCACAAGTGATTAAAGTAGATTCAGGCTTTGCTCTTAATGCCTATTTGCATCCAGGAGAACACGACATAATGTACGGCTATACTTTAAATTATGAAAATCAAACAATCGATTTGAAAAAAAACTTTTGGTATAACACAACAAAAATCAGAATATTAGTTCCGGAAAATTTATCGATTAATTTAAATAACAATGTTTACATCACAGAAACAGCTGAAATTGGACAAAAAAAATATCAAGTACTTACTTTAGAAGATTTTAAGAAAGCCTCTTCATTAGAAATAAATTTAAGTGGATTACCTACACCATCAATATATGAAAATCTTGAAAACAAATTCAATCAAATAAACTTCCAATATATACCAGTTTCTATACTAATAGTCTTAATGTTTATAATATTTTTTGCTTCTTATACAAGAAAAAAATTGATGGATTCTAAATAAACAAATAAAATTAATTAACTCAAAAAAAATTATTCTCAAATTTATTGGGGTCCTCAACCACAATGGCAAATATTGAAACAGACAATTGTTTACAAAAAAAAGCTTCAGAATATGTGATAGAAAAAGACTTAATTATTGCTGCACCAAAATCTAAAATTATCACCTATCTACCTGCAGTAAAAAATCAAGTTGTCTATAATCAAAAATACCCTAAAATCAATATAGATATTCAAGACTTGTTAGATATAAATTTATCAGATAACCAAAGTATAGTTTCCTTCTATAACAAATATGGTGACTTAGGATTGTTATCTGAATTCATTTCCAAATTCGTTAATCCACCAATTTGGTTAAAAACATTAAACACAGGAAGAAATGAAAACTTCTTAGGTATATATCAACCTACAGAGCAAATACGTAACTCTATTTGGATTCAATCTTTAGAACCATTAACTATAATTCCAGTTAAATTTCCAAAATCAACTTTTAATTCCAAAATCAATTCAATTGCAACAGATGAAGAGATAATAAAATATGCTCAAGTAAAACCTCAAAATGCATCAACCACATATAATTCAAATCTTATTGATTTCATTGAAAAAATAGAAACCAATGATTCTGAAATGCAAAAATTTTTCCCTAATCTTAAAAAGAACTCTTCAGAAATTCAAAATAAAACTGTATATCCAACCCCTTACACTAAACTTTATTTTAAATACTATGCTGAAGATTTAAATACAATAAAATTTGTTTTGGAAGAAATTAAAAATTTGATCAGAAATTATGCAAAATTTGGTGAAAATATAAATGAAAATTATCAGGAATCTGACGATCCAAATAGTTCTCAAAGAATAAAATTAAGACAAGTTGTTTTAAACTCTCAACCAAAAGAAAAAATTATACAAATCAATGATTCCAATACGAACGAAAAAAAATGGGAGAAATTACTCCTCTTCAATAGTTTGATTTCAATGTTTACTTATGAAGCAAAAACACAGGCTTTAATTAAAAACTGGAAATTATGCGTTAAATTCAGATGTCAAAAACCCTTTATCCCAAAAACTAAAACTCAAAGTTTCTGTTCAAATTCTTGTAGAAGAAATAAAACTAAATAAATTTTCCTAAGAAAAATTTAAGGTCTTGTTTAAAATATTTTTAAAAAGGCAATTTTATTTTTTTACCACTTTGAGCACTAAGTTGAACGGCATCAATAAATTCCATATATCTAACACCATCTTCAAAGCTAGTATGAGTAATAATTTCATCCCCTCTAATTGCATTAATAAACTCTTCTTCCACCCTCCAGACGCCCACTTCGTTTTTAGGAATACTCACGGGCTCTAATTTTGAATCTCCACGCTTACCCAAAAAAACATTTAGATTTTCTAGATCTATAAATAGAGTACCTTCTGTTCCAAAAAGCCATGCACTATCTGAAGAAGCTAGTCCTGTCACATTACTCATCTTAATATGAGCTAAAGGTCCAGAATACATTTCACTTAAAATTTCAAGATGATCAGGTATGGTAAGAACATTATTTTTGCCATCCTCACTTTTACGAGATTTAACATGTACTCTGCTGAGTGCTATAACACTTGAAGCTTCGCCAATCCATCTCATCAAAGTTTCGTACCATATCCCAAGAGCCATCACATTATTACCACTAAAATCTCTAATCTGTCTCCAATGTACAGGCGATTCAGTTTCAACAAAACCATTAAGGCTAATATTCAAGTCTACAGATAAAATCTCTCCAATGGCATTTTCAGACAATAATCTTTTGACTGTTTTATCAATCTTAAAAGTATGAGGCGCAGGAACAATCTGGGTGACTAGGTCTTGATTAATTTTTGAAGCTGTGAGCATCTCATTCGCTTCAACTGAATTCATTGCCATGCGAGCTTCAGTTAATACATGTTTATTACATTCAAGAGCCATTAAAACCATAGGATGATGCATGTAAGGCCAAGTACCTATACATATCGCATCATTATCTGGAGATTCAACTACATCTATCCAGTTATCAATAACATTCGGAATTTCATATTCATCAGCAACAGCTTGACTAGAGGCAATACTACGATTTGTCACACTTACAATTTCTACACCATCTATTTTTTTGAAACCTGGAATGTGTTGCAGTTTAGTATTAGCACCTGCACCAATTAATCCTACTCTAATATTGTCTGACATTTTTACCTCCAAGATAAAATTTCTATTTTAATTCCTGTTATATTCAACACCAATTCGATCTGTTTCAGCTTTAAGTAAATGACCATCAATAGTTGTAACAAATAAAGTATTCATGTCATCTCCTCCAAAAACACAATTTGTAGGTCTATCATATATCAATGGATGTCTCTCTATAACTTCACCAGAAGGAGAAAAAACATAAATGGAAGGACCCGGACCTCCAGCAAACCATCCTGCTGTGGCAATGATACATCCCGTTTTATCAATAGCCATTCCATCCACTCCTCTATTTGCACCAAAATCATGTAATACTTTATAACTGCCTAAAGTATTATCCTCGTTAACATCATAAGCTCTTAATTCTCTTTTTTCGTCATCTCTTCTCCCGCTCTGAGCTACATATAAAGTTTTGTAATCTAATGAAAATAATATTCCATTCGGTCTAGTTGTATCATATGTGACCCTTTTCACAACCCATTCTGATTTTTCTTTATCATTAGAAAGAAAATAAACTGAATCATGATCCAATTCTTTATGAGTCAAATTCTCACTCCATGTTCCAGCAGCGCCTTCATAAAAAGGATCGGTAAACCAAATATTACCATTACGATCTATTGCTAAATCGTTAGGAATATTAAAAGATTTGCCTTCAAACGAATCAATCAAAACTTCTGTAGGAGCATCACTTCCTTTATATGAAACAACTCGACGAGCATCTCCTTCACAAGCAAATATCACTCCCTCTTTAGTTCTAGCTAATCCATTTGCCTGATTAGTATCTTCACGAAAAACAGTTGAACTTCCTTTTTGGGGGTCATATCTAAGAAGCTTTGATTTAGGAATATGTGTAAAAATAACACCTGAACCATCCCAAACAGGACCCTCTGTTACCCCACCATAAGGTCCATCAATTAATTCAAAATCCCAACTCAATGATCAATCTCCTTTTATTAGATTTTTACTTCAATATCTTCTATGAATTTTTCATCATCTGAAAATCCACCAACTTCTCTTAAAATGTTGAATTCATTTCTCATGGTACTATTCAATGCTTTTTCATCAGTAGTATACAATACAAATTTAACGCCTTTTTTAATCCATTTTTTTTGCAATTCTACTGTCTGATGATGAACCATTAAAGGCACAGATTTTTCTTCGCATAAAGAGAGTATTTTTTCTAACATTTGATCATATTTGGGATTACTAAAATCTCTAGGTATTCCCATTGATATACTCAAGTCATTGGGGCCAACAAAAATAGCATCTATTCCTTGAATTTCTAAAATTTTTGGTAAATTTTCTACAGCAAATACACTTTCAATCCCAACAATACAAATAACATCTTTATTTTCATTTTCCAAATATTTTTTTGTTTCCAAACTCGGAAAATCATTATTATCCATTACTTTTTCTAAGGCAATTCCCTTCAATGGATTCCATTTAGCTGCACCTACAACTGATTTTACTTGTTCCACAGTCTCGCAATATGGAATTATTACTCCAGCAGCACCCAAATCTATCGCCTGGGTTACATGATGAGAAGAAACGCCAGGTACTCTTACAATAGGAACTGTGTTTGTATTCCTAAAAGCAGACACCAAATCTGAAATCTCTCCACGATCTCTAGGAGCATGCTCTGAATCTATAACTACAAAATCAAAATTTAAATTGGAAATACTTGAAACCCATTTGGGATTACGAAAGAAAGCAAGCATTGTACCTAGTAATAATTCCCGCGCACGAAGCCTTTTTTTAAATTCAGACCCACTTACCATAATAATATCTATTCTCCTAAAAAATAATTGCCCTTTAATTTAAATACTTTCAAAAATTTTACACAAATTCATTTAAGCAGAGCTATAATACATATATATTCAATCGATTGTATTGTCTTATTTAAATATAAGCAATAACACCTAGACATGTAAGAAGTATTTTATCTAAACGTAAACAATTTTGAATCACTTCTAAAAGGAGTTGAGCTTGATAATAGATGGACACATGTATTGTTTTCCAAAATTAGATTCATTAGCTGGCTACGAAACTATTGAAGAAAAATTTCATTACATTCAACAAGAACTTGGTGGTCATCACCAACCAGTCTGGAAAGTCTCAGACAAATCTAAAAGTGATAATTCCACTTTAATTGATCCAAAAACTCATAAATTTCAAAAAGTTAAATGGCAAACAAATATTAGTAGATTGGGCTGGGAATACAAGGATAAGTTATATACAAAACAATATCTACCTCCAATGTTAAGTAATTTAGAATCTACACCTGAATATATGATCTCCGAAATGGATTATGCTGGAGTAGATATGGGTATAATTCACACTTCTCCCCATTTAGGACTATTAAATACATACCTTAGAAATATTGTCCAAAAATATCCCGATAGATTTATCAGATTAACTAGCCTAGAAGAAAAAAAAATACCCTTTCAAATTGAAAAATCAATTGATGAAATTGAAACAGAAAAACAACACACAAAAACAATGGGGTATCATTTTCATTCAAAAAACTATTACGAATCAGGTCTATCTGAAAACTGGACTGAAGGTAAAATGAAAGATTTCTGGAGTGCAATATCTTCATTAAAAATACCAGTATTTTTTTCACTAGGATTAAGGTCAAAATCTAATTTTGAAAATATTCAATTTGAAGATTACATTCAAGAGCAAAAAGTTTTATTGAAATGGATGGAATTATATTCAAACACTGATGTAATCATTACCCATGGATTACCATGGAGAAAATTTTTTCTTGAAAATCATAAAAAGTTCCCAGAAGAAATTTGGAATATATTCAAACAACCCAAATGTAATTTACAATTAATGTTACCAATACAAATAGGAAACATATTTGAGTACCCATGGGTTGAAACTGAAGAAATTATTTCTATCTGCACAGAAAAAATTGGATCTGATAGGTTAATATGGGGAACAGACATGCCATTAGTTGGCAGGTTCTGCACCTACAAACAAGCATTAAATCAATTCAAAATACACTGCAATTTCTTGTCAGATTTTGATAAATTAAACATATTAGGCCAAAATATGTTAAGAATAATGAAATTAAATATATAGGATTAAAAATTTGAAAGTTTTAGGTATAGAAACATCATGTGATGAAACAGCTGTAGCTGTTGTAGAAGACGGAACTAATTTACTTTCTAATGTTGTTGCATCCCAAGCAGAAATGCATGCAAAATTTGGAGGAATAGTGCCTGAAGTAGCTTCAAGGCAACATCTACTAACAATTATACCTACCATTGAAGAGTCATTAAACCAATCTAAATGTGATCTGGGAGATCTAGATCTAATAGCTGTTACCAATGGCCCCGGATTAGCTGGTTCATTACTGGTAGGCGTAAATTCTGCCAAAGGATTAGCTATGGCTGGAGGAGATATCCCTTTGATTGGAATAAATCATTTATCAGGACATATATATGCTTCATGGATTAATGAAAACCCTGAGGAATTTGGTGAATTCCCATTTTTATGTTTAGTTGCATCTGGAGGACATACTGATTTAATTCTAATGAAAGAACATCGAGAATTTGAATTGATTGCAAGAACAAGAGATGATGCTGCAGGAGAAGCTTTTGATAAGGCTGCTAGAATACTAGGTTTGAAATTCCCAGGTGGACCTGAAATAGAAAAATTTTCAAAACTAAACAACAAAAGCTTTCCTAAACTTCCAAGACCTCTAATTAAAGGTAGCTTAGATTTCTCATTCAGTGGTTTAAAATCTTCTTTAATTAGATATGCTGAAGAAAAGAAATGGTATCCAAAAAATAATAATAAAATTGATCCAGAAGATATTTCTGAAGTTGCTTCTGCCTTTCAAGAAGCTGTCGTTGACACTCTACTTAGAAACACAATCAAAGCAATAGAGAAATATGACGTAAAAGCACTAATCCTTGGTGGAGGGGTTACTGCAAATTCTTTACTTCGAGAGAAGGCAAAAACAGAATCTCCCATTCCTGTAATAGTTCCTTCACCTAAATTATGTACTGATAATGGAGCAATGATAGCAACAGCAGGTTACTTTGAATCGAAAGGTTTGGAGAAAAACGAATTGCATCAATGGGCAATGGACGCAATACCAAACTTGAAATTAGGATAACAATTGATAAGTCTTTTCAGAGACAATAAATGTTAGAATTTTTACAAATTTTTCATCCAGTACTTCATTACAGCTTACATCTCCTTTTCCCAGGATTAATTGCTCGGGTATTTTTCAAAAAAAAATGGAAATCTGCCTGGGTAATAATGATAGCAACAATGTTAGTTGATTTAGACCATTTACTTGCTAACCCTGTATTCGACCCAAACAGATGTGGGATTGGATTTCACCCATTACATTCTTACTATGCTATTAGTTTTTATTTTTTGATGCTTTTTATTAGAAATATTTATATAAGAATTATTGCCATAGGACTACTATTGCACATGTTTACAGATATACAGGATTGTATTTGGATTATGTTTTTGGGGTAAAACCATTTCCTCCACAACAACGGGCTGGCTATATTCATACATCACAGCTGCTTTAATTTGATTCATTAATTCATCCTTTTCAGTAAAGATAAATCCATCAGTTATTGTGATTATTTATCTTCTATTTTTGAATCAATTTTTTTAAATATTTTACTAGTAAGGATCCACATAACTACCACCAATAAACCAGTCCAAAAAAGAAAGATTAAATCTTGATCACTAGGCAAAAACCATAAACTAATATACCAAACAATAAACCCAACAAAACCTATTAGTAATGATATTAATATTTTTTGAGCCATAACTAACCTCGTCAATAACCAGAGATTATACACTCTTTGTTAAATAATTTTCCTCTTTAATACCATTTTTCTTTATCTACAATGTTGTGTAATTCTTTGCCTTCATTAAAAAGAATGATATTTTTTTGAATTATTTCATATCTTCTATTGTTAATGATTCCATCTGCATCTAAAAGAGCTACATGAGGAGTAATTATCACACCAGGAAGATTCCATAACTTATGATTCTTGGGTAATGGTTCTTCTTCAAACACATCAAGGCCTGCTCCAGAAATTATATTGTTTTCCAAAGCATTAACTAAGTCATCCAAGCTGGTTGTTTTTCCTCTTCCAATGTTAATAAAAATTGATGTAGGTTTCATTTTTTTAAACAATTTTAAATTAAATAGATTTTGTGTTTCAGGTGTATGCATGACCGTTGAAACTAATACATCTATGTTGCCGAGAAAATCATATAACTGCTCTGGCTTAATTACTTCATCAAAATTTTCTAATCGATCAAACTTTGGATCAACACCAATCACTTCCATATTAAATGCTTTGCATAATCGTCCGACCTCTTGCCCTATCCCTCCAGCACCTACAATCATTACAGTAGCTTGATTAAGATGAATCACTTCGTGTCGATTAGCATTTTGATTCCATTCTTTTCTTCTTTGAGCTTCAAAAAAATCTGGAAATCTTTTTGATAAAGCTAACAAATATGTCATGATGTGATTACCAATATGATCGGAATAAATTCCTCTTGGATTTGTCACAACTACAGGATGTTCCACCAATTCTTTATAAAACCATCCATCTCTACCTGACTCATTAACAAAACTTCCTGTATCAGGATTAGCTAACCACTTCAAATTGTTAGCATGCTTTAAAGCATCTGGACTAACCCAACCGTATCCAGCTTGTACTAAATGAATTTTTGACAATACTTCACTTTCGTTTTTAAATGCAAAAATTTTAATGCCTGGATAATCTCTTTGGATTCTGTTAATAAAATCTTTTTTTACTTCATCCAATGGAGGGAAAAACGCAAAATTAGATAACTTCATTTAAATGATCTTTATTAATAAAAATTAAAAGTATGAGTATAAATAATGATGCGAGGTAGAGTACAACCAGCAAAGCTGATCAAGCATAGTACCTACTATTAATATATACATAGTTGCTTTTAGGGCTGTATATAATCCAACGCATCATTAGTATGATATCATTTCTGAAATTTACCAGCAAAAAAATGTTCCACATTACTAATTGTCAAACTCGACAGCTTTTGACCAAGTCCAACCTTCTTCACCAGTTTCTACAATACGAATTCGCATAATTCCAGTTGAGTAATTCTTAGGTGCTCCTTCAACAGAATTCAATCTAACATACAAACATGTAGCTTCTTCAAGAACTTCTATCTTTGTCCCTACCTGTAATTGAGAGCCTTCAGATTCTTGAAGTACACAATGTTCAGATTTACCACCACCGGTAAAATGTGAATAAATGTTAATCATTTTAGAGTCAAAAGATGTCCATAAAAATAAAGGTAACTCAACTGTAGGATTATTCCCACCAGTTTCGTAAACTTTTACTTCAATAGACGGTTGTTTTAACAGACCTGATTTAGAACTTTGCGCTTGTTCACTTGAACAGCCAGTGATAGTAAAAAGCAATGTGAAAGTAAGTAAATAGAAAATTGCTTTACGCATTTTTTAATCCTTTTACTATAATTTATATAATTATATTAACAATTTTTTCAGATTATACACTCTTTTGATGAAAATTAAACTGTCACTCTTTTAAATCTACTGCTGAAGTCCAAGTCCAGCCTTCCTCTCCAGTTTCTGGAATTCTGATCTTAATTAACCCAATCATATATTTATGTGGAACACCATCAAGTGATGTGAAATGTGTAAAAAAACATTCAGCATCCTTAATAAATTGCACATCTGCTCCTTCTTGAACTGGGATTCCTTCCGTTTCTTTGATTACACAAAAATTTTCTTTTGTATGACCGCTGTTTGCTGGCCTACTGATATCTTTGTATTCAAAAGATTTCCAAAACATCAAAGGTACTTCAGCTGGAGGCAAAGACCTACCAGTATCACCTTTACTATTTACTTTTGGAATCTGAGCTATGGGTTGCTTAAACACACCAGATTTTGAATTTTGTACTTGTTCACTTGAGCAACCAATAATTGAAAAAAGAAATGTAAAAATAAGTAAATAGAAAATTGCTTTACGCATTTTTTAATCCTTTTACTATAATTTATATCATTGTATTAACAATTTTTTTCAAATTATACACTCTTTTGAGAAACTTAATTAGTTCTCTCCGAAAATAGCTTTATATGAAAAATTGCTTAATTCTATAAAAAACAATTCATGTTTGATAACATAGAATTGGTGTGTCGGTAGATAGTTGCGAACAACTTTAGCTTTCACGAGTTAAAGAACTAACTACCTTCGCATCATAATCATGTCCCTAGACATAAGCATGTACCTCAAAGTTACTCATCTAACCCATCCAATTCAATTTGAGTTTTTTGCCATTGATAATTAATTTCACCAGAATAAAATTTATCAGGGTGTTCTATTGCCCAAACTTGCTTTCTAATAATATAGTTTTTGGGATCAACTTTAATTCCCTCTTTCCAATAACATAATGCTTCTTGGATTTTTCCAGACTGAAAAGAATCCATTCCTTTTTGGAAAAACTGATTTGATTCTTTAGTATTATTTGTAAATTTTGTCATATCGGTTTTATTGCTAAACTCTTGATCATTAATTATCCATTTTTTTAATTTATTTCTAGTTTGTATATTTCTAATATCAAAATTACCCAATTGTTTCGCAACAATATATCCTTTTTCATTAATTAATATCCCATTTGGAATTGCCTTAAAACCGTATAAATTTCCCGTAATATTTTTTTGATCAATTAAAGTTGGAAAATTTAGATTTAATCCTGAGATATAGCGGTCGACCTTATCGTGTCCTTGTAAATCTATAGCTATAGAAATTATAGAAACTTTTTCAGAATATTTATTATTAAAATCTTGCCAAACTGGCAATTGAGCTCTACATCCTCACCAAGAAGCCCACATGAACAAAATTATTTTTTTACCTATAAAATCTGAAATATTAACAATCTGATTATTCGTAGTAGGCAATGTGAAACTTGGATTTTTTACGAGCATAAAAATCATACCTTTTTTGTAGACACTAAACTGTCATGAGTATATACCAAGAAAATGGTATAAGTTAAGACATCTTTATTTATGTAAAGGATGTTCTAGTAAATTATTGACTACCAAACAGAAATTCAAGAACACCTGTAAACTTGACGATAATAAACAACAACCACAACAAAACAAATGGCCAATATTTAATAAGAAACTTTATTAAAACATCTAACATACTCTGAAATTAAAAACCTTTCAAAATTAAACTGTTATTATATATTTTCAAATTAGTCTCTTTTAACAGCTCCAGTCCATGTCCAACCCTCTAAATCTTTATCTTTCCCATCTAAAACTCTTATTTTAATTAAAGAAGTTGGCAGTTTCAAAGGGGTACTCCCTGGTTTCATTAAAACTACTCTTTGACAATCGTTTTCAGAAGCACCAATAATCTCTACTCTTGCTCCAGATTCAAAAGGAACACCAGGTTCAAATTTAAATTCATTTATAGAACAAAAATGTTCCTTTGGGGATGTTCCATCTAATCCTCCCACAGAATAATTCGACATTATCTCTTCCATAGAAGTCCATATACTAAGTGGTACTTTTCTTTCAATACATGCATCAGAAACAATTCTTTTTACATAACACGAATCTCTATCATTTTGAGGAATTGTTCCGTACTGTAATTCATCTTTTTGAATCATTACTGTAGTATCTTGTAAAACACCTTGATTTGATATTTGTGTTGTCTCTTCATTTGTCGATGAAGTACAATTAATTGCAAATAACATGACAATTAAAGATACGAATAAAAAAAATCTAAAATTCATAATTTGGTTCTTTCTATAATTTTTTATTTAGCAATGTCATAACACAGAATTTGCAATATACATAGGATGTTCTGACATGATGTTGAGAAATTTCAGGCTTTACATCTCGCAAATTTAGAGAACAAAAAATACTAATATTGCTCCTAAAACAAAACCGCTAAATCCTGCATGCCATAGCATTTGGTAATCAGAGATTCCAGTTTTATTTTGCCAATGATGTATTATTTGTTTATGCCATTTTATTAGATTCATAATAAAAAATTATACCCTTTTATAATACTTGAAATAAGTATAAACCCATTAATTAAAATACATAATTATTGATATCACAAACCATTCAAACTCTACAACAGTTAATGGTATAGCTAATTTTGGAATCTATGAATTTTCTTATGATTAGACGTCTTTGCCACTTTCAAAGTGAAACTGTACGCCTTTTCGAATCCCAGAAGGCCATCTTGATGTGACTGTTTTTAGCTGAGTGTAAAAATGCACACCTTCCATACCATATATTGAAGAACCGCCAAACAGTGAACGCTTCCAACCACCAAAACTGTGCATAGCAACCGGAACAGGGATAGGTATATTCACACCTACCATCCCTACTTTAACGTTTGAGGAAAAGTGACGAGCCGTGTCACCATCTCGTGTGAAAATAGCTGTGCCATTGCCATATTCATGATCATTAACAAGTGTCAATGCTTCATCATAATTAGACACTCTCACAATCGATAAAACCGGTCCAAAAATTTCATCGGTATAAATTGGCATACTCGGAGTCACTTTGTCAAACAAACAACCACCAATATAGAATCCATCCTTTTTAACCTCTGATCTTCCGTCAACTTTAAGCTCAGCACCTTCATTAATCCCTGATTCAATGTAGGACAAAATCTTTTCTTGACTTTGCCTTGAAATAACAGGTCCCATTTCAACACCGGGTTCATCATAAGCGCCGATTTTAAGAGATTCTACTTTTGGTTTAAGCGATTCAATCAATTTGTCGGCTGTTTCATCACCAACAACAACCACCACGGAAATAGCCATACAACGCTCACCAGCCGAACCATAGGCTGCACCAATAATAGCATCTGCGCTTTGTTGTAAATCCGCATCAGGCATCACAACCATATGATTTTTAGCACCACAAAGAGCCTGAACACGCTTATTATTGCGTGAACCTTCTTGATAGATGTACTCACCTACTGTAGTTGAACCTACAAAACTGATGGCCCTAACTAGAGGATTTGTAAGTATTTCATCCACAGCTTCTTTGTCTCCCACAATAGTGTTTAACACACCCGCAGGAAGACCTGCTTCATGAATGAGCTCTGTTAGCCTTAATCCACACGATGGAACTTTCTCAGATAATTTTAGAACGAAAGTATTTCCACAAGAAATTGCAACAGGATACATCCACATCGGCACCATTCCTGGAAAGTTAAAAGGAACAATACCAGCACAAACTCCAATCGGTTGGCGCAAGTTATAACTATCAATGCCTGTTGAAACATCAGCACTAAAGTCAGATTTAAGGTGATTATTAATTGCTGTGCAATACTCAACAACTTCTAAACCTCTTCCAACTTCACCTTTTGCATCATCAAATGTCTTACCATGCTCCTGGGATATTAACTCTGCTAATTCGTCAGTATGTTCGATTATTAATTCACGATATGAAAACATTATTTGTGCACGTTTTGATGGTGTTACCTGACTCCAACTTTCAAGTGCATTATTTGCTACTTGAATTGCATTTTCTGTATCTTTTGCACTTACACCTTCTATCTGTCTAATAATTTCACCTTTAGCAGGATTATAGACGTCAAATATACGTCCAGAGTTACCTGCAACTTTATTGCCACCAATGATATGTTGTAAGCGATTAATAGACATCGGAATTAATATTTTTCATAAGGGTTAAAATTATACATGTCCTTTAATACAAATTAAACTGTCATAGCAAATAACATAACAAACAAGTGCAAAATGCTAAATAGACGTCCTGCGTTAGTTCCTCAGTAGTAGTTTTGCAACTGTAAACAGCGTCAGAGACTTAGATTCGTATCTATAAACAGCATCAGGACAAGAATATGTTATTTATATATAGATTTTTGTTGCACCAAATTAACCAAAAGAGTATCTTTGAAATACGATTTAAGAGGTATATAGTTTTATGAAGTTTTCTGTATTAATTCTTTTAATTATAAATTTATTATTCATTTTTGGATGTGGTAATACTACATCTACGCAAACTGGTTATTTAAAACAACCAACTGCAAATATTGACCCTAATGCTTCAGATAAATATACTGGCGGTAACCAGACAGATAAACAAAGAGCGATCAAGTCAGATTTGCCTTTAGAGTTGTGGGACTCATTTGAGTATCGAAAAATGGCAGGCATGTCAAATTCAGGTTGGAATAACACCAAAATTGAATTCTGTGTTTTTGAAGGCTCTGGTTCTAAATTATCTGTTGGAGAAAAAGTAGAAATCATTGAAGAAGCTAGATGTTTAAATTCACATTATTCAGCAGATGACGAGAGTCCTAATAGAAAATATCCTGTTGGTTTGGTAAAAATTCGAGTTTTATCTACTGGTCAAACAGGTTGGACTTGGACAAGTTCTGTAAATTTTGACTAGAAATAACTGCATTAGACGTCCTAAACTGGAGTTTTGTAGCTGTAAACAGCGTCAGAGACTCAGATTCGTAATATACATCTTTATGAATTTCTTATTCACAATGAAAAATTATCAATTCCTTTCTGCAAAAACCAATTGATAAAAAGTTCCGCCCAATACAGATCCAAATATAGGAGCAACCCAATATATCCAATGATTTATCCAGAAACCAGATGCAATTGCAGGCCCTAAACTTCTTGCAGGATTTATACCAGCACCAGTTAAAGGAACAGCTACAAGATGTACAACAGCAACCGTAATCCCAATTGCTAGAGGTGCCATAAATTTTGTACTTCTTTTATCCATAGCTGTAGCAAACACCACAAATGATAATAAAAAAGTAAATATTAGTTCTATACCAAATCCCATCACAATAGATACGTCTTCTCCTAAACCATGTGCACCTAAATTTCCCTCATGAACATCTGGAATAACAAACTTTAATATGAATGCAAAAACAATAGCTCCAGATATCTGACCTAATATGAATATATTTCCCATAACCCAACTTATTTTTCTATTTATTATTGCTGCAATCGTAATTGCAGGATTAATATGTCCTCCTGAAATATGTCCTACAGAATACGCAAGTAAGCAAATTGCTAATCCATGTGCTAAAGCTATTGCAACTAATCTACCTGCATCTAATACCCCTGAGCTAGCTATACCAGTTGATACAACAGCTCCAGAACCTATAAACACAAAAAACCCTGTCGCAAAAAATTCTGCAAAAAACTGCTTCCAAGTGTTAATATCCTTAATTTGATTCACTGATGAATTGAATGTTTTACTCACTATTACCTCTACAAATAACCATAATATATACTTCAATAAATATTGAAACCTTACATAATTTTATTAGTCTAATTCCTTTAACACAATAATTTAAACTAGACGTCCTGAGATTGAGATTCGTATCTATAAACAGCATCAGGACAAGAATATGCTATTTCTTTAGCTACCAAAAGTATTTTGTCATAATAGTTTTCAAAATCAACAAAAACATCTAATGCACTGCTTTTAGAATGGATGGAAAAAATCAATTCTCTATTCAAAGAATAATAATCAAAAAATAAATAAATTCCAGAAAAAATAACTCCTAAAAAAGCAAAGAATGCAATTAAACTGTTATCAAAATATATGAAAGCACCTATAGCTGAAAATGTTGAAATAAATATCCAAAATATACCTCTCCAAAATTTTTTTCTACGAGACAAAGAAATACTTTCTACATCATTTAACTGAAGGCTTTCAAAAAAGCCTGGTCCAACATAGATCATTCTCAAATTTGTCAAAACAACATATTTTAAATTACTTTTAAAGAAAAAATTGGATACATCCCCAACTTTCACCATGGATTTGATAAATTCGCCGTCCAAAAAATCAATTTTAAGTACCGATTGAATTTGACTCATTTTTACACAAAATTTAAGTTTAATAGATCAAATATTTATTATTTAAAACCGTTTTAAAACTAATGGAAAATAATATATGGTTTTCAATTATAGACGATAGTAGGTAGTTGTGTTATTCTCAAAATCGATAAATTTGAATTAATCTTTTGACAAATACCAACAAACTAGGAAGACAATATGGAACGACCAATTTTTAAACCTTTAGGAACTGCATCTGAACAACTTGATTCGCCATCCTTATTAATTGATGTAGATTCCTTAGATCATAATATTTCAACAGTTCATGGTTTTTTCAAAAAACAAACAGCTAAATTAAGACCAAATGTTGAAGCACATCGCACTCCTGCAATTGCTAAAAAACAAATTGAAGCAGGCGGAACCTCTGAAGGAATTGCAGTTTCTACTATAGGGCAAGCAGAAATTTTCTTTTCTAACGGATTTAAAAACATTTTAGTATTACAACCAGTAATTGGCAAAAACAAACTTAGTAGATTATCCTCTATCAGTAAAGAAGCAGACATTACTATAATTGTAGATCACACTGATAATGTCCAAGAAATTTCAGAAATTGCAAGTGAGAATAATTCTTCTATAAATATCTCTGTCGCAATAGATTGTGGTAAAGGCTTATTTGGAGTAACAAACCCTACAGATGTAGTAACTATAATAGAAAAAATACAAACTTCACCTTCTGTTACATTACAAGGAATAGTTGGGTTTCAATCTGATATTTTAAAATCCAATTTCACTGAATTAGTTGAAGATACCAAAAAACAACTAAAACCATTATTAAACACACTTCAAATACTAAAAGAGAAAAATATTGAAATTAAATCTGTAAGTGCTGGTAATACTTCTTCATACAATGCAGTATGTGAAATTGAAGAAATCACAGAAGTTATCGCTGGCAAATATGCAATTATGGATCTTCAATTAATTGATTTTCGTACTGAACTTAAATCAGCTGGAAAAGTTTTGACAACCATTACAGGTATTCCAGAACAAGGTGTCATTATCACTGATGGAGGACAAAAAGCTATCGGAGCAGATTTAGGTGATCCAATTATTTCAAACCCAACAGGTCTTTCATTAGGAGGACTTAGTGCAGAACACGGAACTATTAAAGATACAGAATTGAAAAATCAAAATCTTAAAACTGGAGACAAAATATTGATATCTCCTTGGGACGCAGGGGAATGTTGTAACTTACACGATTATATACATGCAATTAAGGATGGAAAACTTATAGCTATCTGGGATGTCTCAGCAAGAGGAGTATACAGATAACTAAGATTTATTACGGAGTAATTTAAATGGATAATTATAGACCCAGCCCCGGAACATTAATCAGTGATATTGAAACACCTTGTTTATTTATTGACATGGATGCCATGGAATCAAATTTCAAGG
>PBID01000010.1 GCA_002719675.1 Chloroflexota bacterium | reverse complement strand
TGTAGGTTAAATGGTTTCAGGTCTATTTCACTCCCCTCTCGGGGTACTTTTCACCTTTCCCTCACGGTACTAGTTCACTATCGGTGTCCAAAAGTATTTAGCCTTGGAGGGTGGTCCCCCCAGATTCCCACAAGATTTCACGTGTCCCGTGGTACTCAACGACACACTAAGAGCCAATGTCTTTTTGCATACAGGACTGTCACCTTCTTTGGTAGTTCATTCCAGATTCTTTTTGCTAAAACAAAGGTTTTTTACTCTTATATCTTCTCTAAGGCAAAGATATGTGCGCGTTACAACACCAAATGGATATAGGTCCTTAGACCACTAAACCCAAATGGTTTAGGCTGTTCCCCTTTCGTTCGCCACTACTTAGGGAATCTCGTTTGATTTCATTTCCTCAGGGTACTTAGATGTTTCAGTTCGCCTGGTTACCTCTTAAAAAGTTATCCGGTATAACCCGGATAGGGTTGCCCCATTGGGGAATCCACGGTTAAGCTCGCTAGACAGCTAACCGAGGCTTTTCGCAGTCTTGCCACGCCCTTCATCGGCTTTTGGACCCAAGGCATCCACCATAAACCCTTAATAACTTGACCCACATTATGGGTCGGTTACTAATTAAAAGTTGAATTATACAACGACTTGTATAACACAACTAAATCTCATGTTTAATTGCAAAAAACATGAGATTAAAATTCAAATTCACATGGTTAATGTAAACTTGAAATTACGCAGGATTAAATTGTTAAAGTACAAACCAAAAATAATTTAGTTATTGGCTCCTATTACACAAAACAGAAAAGACCCATGTAGAGAAACTCTTTACAAAGTGTAATAAAAAAGGCCAGACAGAAATTATATGAATTATTCTATTACAGAGTCAAGGTTTATTGGGCAAAAGGTTTGGTTAATAATACAAAAATTAACAAAAATTTATTAGTCAATCACAAACCAAGCAGTAATTATGATGAATTCACGAATAAATTTTACTCATGCAAGAACTAAATTAACTATGTCTTTTGCAAAATCTTCAGTGCAGGAAGCTATAAACCATGGAATACTGCTTGAAGATTTATCTGAATTAAAAGTATATTCATTCAAAATACCAGTATCAGTAACGGAATATACTTTTAATCCAGAAGCCCATATAAACCCAAGCCCCGGATCAATCTCAGTCCGAGGTTCATCAAACATTACATATGCATCAGTTAATCCCCTAGAAAGCCAAGGATAGCTACATGCACCTCCATCAGGCCAAAAGCGCATCTTTGGAAATTGATTTTCCATGATTTTTGTAAAATTAGACAATTTCTTAGCCCACAGCCTAAAATATTTAGGACTCATTGTATAGCACGCAATAATAGATTTATCTGAAACCTTAGTGTCTGTGGAAGGATTGATATTAAAAATTTCACCTGTAGAATATAGTTCTAATGTCACTCCATTTGAATCTGCAAAATAAAGCTCTTTTCTAATAAAGTCTGCAGCACAAGCCCAAACAGGTGTAGAAGATTTTGAATCCCAAACTGTCAAAACAGTCCACCATTCTGCAGGTAACCCACGCATATAATGGCCAGATCCATCAAAAGGATCACAAGTAATGAAGTAATCCGTCTTTTCTGAATTTCCTATATCTGTCTGAATATGTTCAGAAAATAATCTTATAGAACAATCTGTTTTGCGTAATTTTTCAATCAATAAATTTTCACAAAACTCATCCAGCCCAATTTGAATGTCTTCAGATTCTGATCTGCCAGGCACAAGATCAACAAAATTCTTACCAAAACCATTAGTATAAAACTCGGGAATTAAATTCATTAATTCTCTTAGGAATTGATCTAATTGGCTGCTTACATTTAAAAGATTAGACATTGAAATACTTATTTATATTACTAATACAATACACAAAAACTCATAGGCTGATTAACATTACTAAAAATATAATTTTATCTATATCAAATTTATAATATTTTAATATTAAAAAGCAACAAAATGAATCACTTTTATATCCGGAAAGATGATTTTTAGAATTAAATTTTTACCTTAATGTATACTAAAATGAACTATTATCGTATCCTTAAATAAATCCCTAAAATCCAAAACCTAAGAATGTATCTAATTTCTCTATCAATTATATTTACTACTCTTTTGCTTACAGCAAACATATCAGCTGTAAAAATTATTGCTATAGGAAGAGAAGGAATAGACGCAGGCATAATTGCCTATCCTTTAACTTTTCTAATCTCCGATGTTTTATCAGAACTTTACGGTAGAAAGACTACAACAAAAATTATTTGGCTGGGATTCATATCCAATTTACTAATGGTTGGAATCTTATTTTTAGTAGGCATAATACCTGGAGCAACCTATTGGAATGATCAAGATTCCTATAACAAAATACTAGGATCAGTACCAAGAATTGTTTTGGCTTCTATGACTGCATATCTAATAAGCCAGCATCACGATGTCTTTGCGTTTGAAATGTGGAAAAAAATCACTAACAACAGATTCTTATGGATACGTAACAATGCTTCAACAATTGTTTCACAAGGAATTGATACAACTATATTTGTATTAGTCGCATTCATCGGCACATATTCAATACACGAAATATGGAATATGATTTGGATAACTTATTTGATCAAAATATCTATTGCAATCATGGACACACCATTGATTTATTTACTTGTTCACTTAAGTAAATCTAAAAACTTTAAACCTTAATTTTCAAACAAAAACAATCTAAGGTTTTTCATGATTTCAGAAATGTCACGCATATACATGCCAGGATCCCTAGAATCATTAAATACTTTCAAATTCACAAATATGGGACCCTCCATATCAATTATTAGAGGCAATTTAGTTATAAAGTCTTCTATATCTTCAAATTGAAAACTCTTTGCATAACCGCATGATTCTGCTAAACCTGTAAAATCAATTATCTGTGAGCCAGGAATTGGTTGCCCGCCAGTTGTTGTATAAACACCATCATTAAAAACAAAATGGAAAAAATTCTTTGGCTTTTGAGTTGCTACAGTGACCAAAGAGCCAGCATTCATTAACAAAGAACCGTCACCATCCAAAACAAAAACTTTTTTATCTGGCCGAGCAATTGAAATACCTAATGCAATATTTGAAGCTTTACCCATAGCACCAAAAACTGGCAAATCTAAATCCTTATTTTTAGACAATTTTTCAAAATATCTATTAGGAGTCATAATACTTACAACAATTGCATTTCCTCTAACTTCACTTATAGCTTCGATAGCATCATATGAATTAATCAATTTTTCACCAAGTTAATCTTTTTTATATTGCATTTTTTCCGGCAACTCAGACTTCACATCAAATAAAACCATTATTCTTTCAACAACAAATTCTACAATATCATTTATAGAATTTTGAAAAAGATAAAATGCAGGATTAGGCGGTAAAATTGTGGTTCCCATCATTGCTAAATCAGATAAATTCCTTAAATGTATAGCATGCAATGGAGTTTCCCTAGGAACCATAACAACCGTTCTCTTTTCTTTAAAACATACATCGGCTGCTCTTCTTAAAAGATTATCAGAAAGTCCTTGTGATAAAGCAGCAACCGTAGACATACTAGCTGGAACAATAACCATACCCCTGGTTGCAAAGGTGCCACTGGCGATTGGGGCTGCAAGTTCTCCAATCTGATAAAATTTAAAATTTTTATTAGAGGACCATTTCTCTAGCTCTTCTCCGAATGAACTATCCATCTCTTTTTCCCAAACAATCCTAGCTGCTGAAGAGACAGTCAAAATTACTGGAATATTACATTCCAAAAAACGATCTATAGTGCATTTTGCTAAAACTGAACCACTCGCGCCAGTAACTCCCACAATAACAGGCATTTGATTATCCAATGAAATCCTCCGAAAGATATCTTGTTCTGAACATTCTACTTCATATCAAAATTACATAACAGATATAAGTGTGAAAATAAAAAATACAAAAGAAAAATAAGCATTGGAATACATAAAAACCACAGGTATTTTAGACAAATCTGATGGAGCAACAAAATAATACCTTAAAAATATCCCAACACTAGCTAGCAAACATCCTAAATAATATGTGTAAGGTAAATCCATAACAAATCCCAAGCTAAAAAATGAGAAAATTGCCAAAAAGTCAAAAAACTTAGAAATTATAAAAGAATATTTCAATCCAAATCTCTGGGCAAATGAGTGTAAACCATATTTGATGTAAAATTCTCTATCCTGAGTGTGATAAATAATATCAAAAGCTGTTGCCCAAAATGCAACTCCTGAACACAAAAGAAAAATTTCAAGAGAAAAGGTCCCCGTCACAGCAATCCAACCACCTGCAGGTGCTATAGATAAAGCCAATCCTAATACAAGGCTTGAAAGCCATGTAAACCTTTTACTATAAGGATAAATTCCTAAATATATAGCAGCAAATGGTGACAAAACAAATGCCAGAGTATTTAATTTCCAAGCAGCAAAAAATAAACAAACTAAGGCGATACATCCAATAAGGATCAATTCATTAGGATGAATTAATCCTTTTGGTATATGCCTAGAAGATGTCCTGGGGTTCCACGAGTCAATTGTTGAATCAATCACCCTATTTGCAGCCATTCCAAAAGTTCTAGCACCAAACATAGCTAAAATAATCAACAAAGTTGTTTCTAACTCTAAATAAGAACGACGTGAAAGAATTGCGCCAACAAAAGCGAAAGGCAAAGAAAATAAAGTTTCTTCAAAACGAACAGATTTTAGATAATTGCTAAGTTTTATAAACACTTCTAATTATTAATATTGTATTTTGACCATTTCTTATCAACTAATTCTTTAATTGAATTTGACATAACAATATCAGAAGGCCAAGGTCTTGTTCTACCATCTATTTTACCTTTAGAAGTAGCATCAATACCTATCTTACTACCGTATTTTGGAGTATTTGACGCATGATCTAAATCATCTAACGGGCCTTCAGAAATTAAAATGTCTTTTTCAGGATCAATATTGGACAAAACTCTCCATGCAACCTGAGAATAATCAGATAAATCCACATCAGAATCAACAATCACAATAGTTTTAGTTAGCATCAATAAACCTAAACCCCAGATAGCATTCATAACTTTTTTAGCATGACCAACGTATGATTTTTTAATAGATATAATCAACAAATTATGAAAAATACCTTCAGCTGGCATACTAATATCAACAATTTCAGGTAATACCATTTTTAATGCAGGTAACATTAACCTAGTACTAGCTAAACCCATGAAATAATCTTCTGTAGGCGGTGTACCTACCATTGTAGAAAGATAAATAGGATCTTTACGATGAGTTATTGTAGTTACATGAAAAACAGGATACTCATCAGCCTCAGAATAATAACCGGTATGATCTCCAAAAGGTCCTTCAGTTCTTAACTCACCTAGATTTAAGTAACCTTCTAAAATGATTTCTGAATTGGCCGGAACTTCAACATCTATTGTCTGGCATTTTACTAACTCAACAGGCTTACCTCTCAAAAATCCGGCAACAATAAACTCATCAATGTTAGGAGGAACAGGTAAAGACCCCGCCCAGGTAGTAATTGGGTCAGAACCGATTACTACAGCTGCTTCTAATTTTTGTTTTCCACTTATATTAGAATCTTGATAATGCTGGGCTCCAACTTTATGGGTTTGCCAATGCATTCCAGTAGTTTTATCATCAAAAATTTGCATCCTATAAGTCCCAACATTTCTTATTCCAGTTTCTGGATCTTTTGTTACGACCAGAGGCAATGTAATAAACCTACCTGCATCATCAGGCCAGCATTTCATTACAGGAAACATATTCAAATCAACATCTTCTCCAGAAATTACAACTTCCTGACAGGGTGCTCTACGAGTTTTTGTTGAAATTATTTTAGGTTGAGATTTAGCAACTCCAGCAATTTTAGCTAATGCATTAAATTTATCAAATAAGCTAGTAGGTGGATTTGAAACCATTCCTAAAACTTGTTCAACTTTATCCCCTAAATCATTTAGATCATCTACCCCTAAAGCCCAACACATCCTCCTTTTGCTACCAAAAATATTTATTAACAATGGTATATCGTTGTTTTTAACATTAGGAAAATAAAGCGCAGGGCCATCTGTTTTAACAATTCGATCTGTAATCTCAGTAATTTCTAAATCTTGATCTACTAATTCATCAATTACAACCAAATCATCCTTTGATTTAAGAAATTCAATATACTCACGTAAATCTTTAAACATTTTAACCTTATTATTTATCTCAAATCTCTAGAAGAAATATCAATTCTGAAATCAGATTCTGAAATTTCTACAACTAAAGATTTAACACTCTTATCAATTTGAATATCTGTCAATGATTTGAATTTACCAACACTATCAGATCTACCAACCACTAAAAATTGAATTCCTAATCTCTTTAATTCTGAAATTGAATCTGATAAATCTTCTTCAGATTGATAATATTTTTGATCTACTATTCGTTCCATAGTATCAATTCCAACAATAAACTTACAACCCGGAAAAAGCCTTGATTTCTCTACAAACTTAGGAGAACGAGTAATGATAATTCCACTTAATCCTTTAAACTGCTTGATGCGACGCATCAATTCTTTTTTATCTAAATCAGGTTTATCTACATTTGAAATAGATAACTCAAAGAGCACTTGAGAATCTTTCAAAACTTTTAATCCAGATTTCATCATACCTATATGACCGTGATGTAAAGGATTAAATGAACCTGGAATTAAAATCCCTGAAAAATCCAAATAATAGGATGCTAAACCGGATCGATCAACAAAAATATAATCTTTCTTTCCTTGAAATAATTCCTGGGTCATAAATTCTAATTTAGAATACCTAATAAATTTATCTTCCTCATATAAATCCATTTCGATATGATTTTTCAGACCTATAACTTCATACATCAAAGCAAGTATTGCTTTGCTAGTGATTTTATCTTCGGAATTTCTATCTCTAAAACCTTTATTAAAAATTACAGAGTACCCTAATAGTTTTTCGTCAGATTTTGCTACCATATAAAATTGATTGCGACTTCTTTTTGACCTATTAGTATCCAGTGAAGCAGTTACGCCTATACCTACAAAATTCTTTTTATCTGGATGTTTTTGTTTTGCTTCTTCATAAGCTTTATCAGCTAAAAGCAAAGCTGTATCCAAACTTACAGACTTTTCAATTGATTTTCCTAAATACTTTCTCAAAGCAGGAATCGAATAAGGGACCACAACTTCTAATATTCTACTGGACGCGCCTGGAACACTTAACAACCAATCAACTGCTTTTACTCCACCTCCGGTAATAGCTATAGAATACAAAGAATCTTCTGAAGATTCATACAAATTTTTTACCAAATTTCTAATTTCGATATCTTCAGTATTTTTCACAAAATCCCACTCCAAAATATATATAAACTTCTATATCTAGTAATATCAAATTAAATTTAGCAATAAATCAAAATAAATTAATCCAGTTTTGTCATTTAATTAATAATAATTTAAATAAAGTAATGTTAACATCCTAAATATATAAATCAATCTTTATAAAAATAAAAAAACGAACATTTTTTTAATCGGAAACGAAAAACAATCTAGGTGAAATCTTATTGAGCTCCAAATGGCAACCTAAACCTGGTGACCAGGTAATTAGACATCCAAGAAAACAACAAATTAGTCCTGTGAAAATTGACATAGGATCCAGAAGAAAAAGTAGCCCTTCAAATATCACAGCACCGATATTTGTCACAAGCACAATTCTTATCCTAATTATCATTGGCTCTTTGATATTGTTCATGCCATTTTCTAATACAAGTAATGGATTTACTCCATTACTTGATGCAATATTCACATCTACTTCAGCTACTACAGTTACTGGACTAACAACACAAAACTCAACAATTTTTTGGTCCTGGATAGGCAAAATTACTATAGTGATTTTAATCTATATTGGCGGATTAGGAATAATGACACTAGCAACATTTTTTTTAATTTTAATGAGACAAAGAGTGTCTCTCTCTCAAAGGATAGTTGTAGCAAATAGCCTTCAAGTTAACGAAATGGGAAGCCTAGTAAACTTAACTTTGAAAGTTGTAGGTGTAGTAACAACTATACAATTAATTGGAGCAATTATCTTATATACAAGATTTTCATCTATACTCCCCATTTCAGACTCTATTTTTCTATCAATTGCTCACTCAGTTTCATCATTCAATAATGCCGGGTTTGTTTTTTTTACTGATTCAAATAGTCTAGAACATTTTCAAAAAGATCACTTCATTTTATCGATCACATCAATACTAATATTCTTAGGTTCTATTGGATATTGGGTTTTTATAGAAACATTCCAATTCAGAAGATTTTCTTTAATATCTTTAAATTCTAAAATTGTCTTACTTGGAAGCACATTTTTCATTATAGCTGGTGCTATATTTTTCTTCTTCTCAGAAATGAGTAATACAAAAACAATAGGAGACTTGAATATTTTTGAAAAAATTTCTGTTTCTTTTTTTCAATCCATAAGCGGTAGAACTGCTGGATTTTCAGTTATAGATCATTCTCAAGCTAATACATCAACAAATTTTTTCTATGGCTTTTTAATGATAGTAGGAGGTGGCGCTGCTTCAGTATCTGGAGGAATTAAAATCAATACAGTAGCAATAATTTTCATATCAATTTACTGTAATGTTAAAGGAAGATTTGAAACTTCAATTTTTGGCAGACAAATTCCAATTAAACAATTATATCAATCTCTTACAATCTCTTTTGTTTCAACATTAACTTTAGTATTCCTCATATTATTAATCAGTCTAGAAAGTACTCAAATAAATTTTTTACACTTACTATTTGATACAACATCCGCTTTTGGAACTGTAGGAGCAACAACAGGAATAGTTGAAAAAATTTCTAATTATGGGAAAAGCATTCTAATTATCAGTATGTTTACTGGAAGAATTTTACCATTTAGCTTAGCATCAATAACTTCTAGAGAAAATTCTGCAAGTATTTATCAATATGCTGAAGAAAGAGTTACGATTGGTTAGTTTTTTAAATATTCATTCAAATTCATTGAAAAATTAAATCATGTATAATTCTTGTGATTAATCATAATCATGATTAACCAATTCAAATAGGACTTCAAATGAGAAAACAAGTAATAGTAATAGGATTAGGAAGATTCGGTTCTAAAGTTTCAACGTCCCTATATAATTTAGGCCATGATGTATTAGCAATTGATAAAAACATTGAAAGAACCCAGCTGATTACTGGACAGGTCACACATCCTGTAACTGGGGACGCAACCAATGAAAATGTTCTCCGTGAATTAGGAGCACAAGATTATGATGCTGCCGTAATAGCAATTGGTACTGACATAGTGGCAAGTGTAATGACTGCTGTATTGCTAAAAACTATGGGTATTGATTATATAGTAGCGCGTGCAAAAGATGAACTACATACAAATACATTGACCAGATTAGGTGTAGATAAGGTAGTCCAAGCTGAATCAGAAATGGGCATTAGAATAGCACACAATTTATTTAACCCAAATGTTCAAGAATATCTAGAAATTACACCAAATTTTGGACTAAGTAAAATTAAAGTACCTAAAAGTTTCGAAAACAAAACACTTAATGAAATGGGTTTTTCTGGGCCAAGAAATAAATATGGCTTAGCTGTTTTAGCGCTTCAACGAGGTAAAGATATCACTTTGAATCCCGATAGTGATGATAGATTACTAGATGGTGATACCATTATTTTAGCTGGCAAAGATGAATTAATAGATGAATTACCTGAATAAATAATACAAAATGATTTTTTTTCGACTTTTATATTCTTGGCCATATAATTTTTTTAAAAAATTGAATATATTCCTTGATAAAAAACAAACAAAATTTCAATCAATTTTAATAGCTTTATCTGGAAATTCAAACGATTACAAATCAGTACAAATCGCAAAAAATCTTATTGAAAAAAAATCTGGAACTTTAACATTTGTACATGTATTAGAAATTGATCTTAAAACACCCCTAGATGCTGAAATAAACGAACAAACAATTCACGGAGACAAAATATTATCTTCAACATTAAAAAAATACAATATAGAAGGCTACAATTATAAATCTGTATTACTACAAGCAAGAGATGCAGGACCTGCAATAATCTCAGAAGCTTCAAATCAATCGGCAGAAGCAATAATAATTTCAAAAAACAAAAATCATGAACAAAACATCTTTAATTTAAGTAAAACAACCAAATATATATTAAGCAATTCTGAATGTAATGTATTATTCATTCAAACATGAATTTTTAATCAATAATAGCTATACTTATCAAATGACAGAAGAAAAACTACAACAAAATCATGAAATCAAAAAATTAAGAATTGTTATATTGGGATATAACAATTTTACAACTTCAATAATTCAAAAGTTTCATGAAGAAAGTTCTTCAGTTTCAATAATATGTGATTTGGAAAAAATCCCTCCAGTGCATAAGAAAAATTTTCTCAATCAAAACAACATCAATTTACATCAAATTACCAACTCTTTAATAAATGATTTTAGCAACGTTAGAATCAAAGAGAGCGACCTGTTTTTAGCTGTCACTGACTCTGATTTATTAAATTTAATGGCTATTCAAATTTCCCAAAATATATTTCACATCCCTAAAAACAAAGCAATGTGTATTATTAGTAACGAAGATTTAGCAAAAATTTATATCAATATAGGAATTAAATGCATTAACACATCTCACGTAATTACTGAAAATATTTCTAATGAATTGAATAGGCAATAACTTGTATACAATAATATTAGGCGGAGGAAAAATTGGATTTTCATTATCAAAATGGCTACTCGCCTTAAAACATGAAATTACCATAATAGAAACCTCCTTGTCAAAATGTGAAAAAATAGAAAATGATTTAGGCAATATTGTGCTCCACGGGGATGGAACTGACCCAACAATTTTAGAATCATCAGGAATTTCTAGAGCCATAAATTTCATATCTACAACAAAAAACGATCCTGTAAATCTAATATCTTGCCAAGTTGTAAGAGAACATTTTAATGTAAAGAACATTTTCTCTATTGTAAATCAAAAAGAAAATTCAGAATTATTTAAAAATTTAGGAATCAACAATACATTACAAATAGACAAAATAATTACTGATGAACTGAAAAACATCATGCATGACAATAAAATTTCTCCAGTCTCTACTTTATATTCTGAAACAGGAAATTCAATTTTATCAATTACTATCGGACCTGAAAATTTTATAGCTAATAAAAAAGTGACAGAAATAGATCTGCCCAACGGAAGTTTTTTATCACTTATAATCCCATTATCTGGGGAACCTTTTATACCTCAAGCCGAATCAATAATTGAGCCTGGTCATAAAATAATCATTGTAACCAAAACTACTCAAGAACAAGCATTATTAAATTCAATATAATCGGAGAATTGAAGTTGAAAACAAAATCTATAGCTTTCTTAGGACCGCTGGGAACTAACACAGAACAAGCTACAATCAAATATGACCCCAAAGCAACTCCAATAAATTGCTCTTCTATAAATGAAATTTTCGAAATGGTAACTACTAAAAAAGCAGATGAAGGTATGGTGCCAATTGAAAACAGCATAGATGGCCCCGTCACTGATACCTTAGATATTTTAATTCATGAATCTAAACTATCAATTCAAAATGAAATTATTTTAAATATTTCTCACTGTTTAATTACCAACAAAAATTCTTCTGAAAAAGAAAGTTTTTCTGAAATTTTTTCACATCCTCAAGCATTAAATCAGTGTAAAAAATTTCTACTTGCTAAATATCCAAAAACAAAACTTATTGCATCCATGAGCACATCTGAAGCAGTCAAATTTGTTGCTAATAGTACTAAAAAAATTGCAGCAATTGGTACAGATAGAGCTGCTGAGATTTATGAAGCACAAATTATTGCAAAAAATATTGAAGATAATATGAACAACTCCACAAGATTTATCGTTTTATCTCATAAAAAAACTTCCCCTTCAGGAAACGATAAAACATCTTTATGTTTTTCATTTTCTAAAGACTCTCCTGGTAGTCTTTACAAAGTACTTGGGAAATTTGCAAAAAGGGATATTAATCTTACAAAGATTGAATCTAGGCCATCAAAAAATACTTTGGGTCAATACGTATTTTTAATAGATTTAGAAGGACATCAAGAAGAAAACCTTATAAAAGAAACTCTTCTTGAAGTAAAACAAGAAGTCTCAGAATTAAAATTATTTGGATCATACCCTATCGATAAAATAAGTAAGTAACCTGAAAAATCAAATTTTTTCAGATGACTGCTCAGTATCTGATGAACTATTCCTAGACTTAGAAAAAGTTTTTACGCTTGAGACGACAGACTCAGCCATAGGAAGAACTTGATCTCTAATAGACTCAACCGAAGGTTTAACATTTTCTTCGAATCGTTCTGCTAAATCATTCGCTTTTGATTTAAATTCATCAGTCTTTTTAGATATATCTTTTCTAGTTTTAGAATCTTCGGGAGAAGCCAACAAAATTCCTACAGCTAAACCTACAATTCCTCCAACTAAAAATCCAGTGATAAAAGAACCTCCACTATCTTTTGCCATAAAAAAACCTCCTCGTAAGTTTTTTAAAATAACTAAAACTTAATCCATTTGCTAATTACAGACAATAATTTAGAAGACAAACCAGATTTTCCAATAAATTTATCCGAAACAGTAGTTGTAGTTTTTTCTAAAGCTGAAATTGTACGTCTAATAGATCTAAGTAAGTTAGATATCTTGAAGTAAAGTATAAGCATTAAAACAAATGCTACACACATTAAAAGAATCAAGAATATGTCTCTAATTAACTCTACTACATTTTCCATATAAAGCTCTTGAAATACTAAAATCACATATACAGACTACATAATCGTATCATAACAATAGGAAAATACACAAAATTCTAAGTCAAAATGAATTTTTCAAAGCATAAATTAATCTAAGGTTTAATCAAAACTCTAATAGAATCAGTAGAATCATCTTTCCTTTTGCTAACAATACTATGTCCACGCTGTTCTGCCCAAATAACCACATCATAGGTATTTAAAATATTTGGAATGATAGCTTCTATAAGATTCACGCCGTTTTCAAGAATTATTTGATCAAGTTCTGATAAAATTGAAGCACAATTTTTACCGGTGCCATCAACAACAACCCAATTTTCAAAATTCAAATCTGAAACAACATTTTCATGTTTATCACCCAAAACATTTATTTCTCCAGTTTGTCTCAAATTTAACTGTCTTTTAAATTCTTTTACTGATTCCCAATAAACACCGTTCGAACGATCTTGTTTGGCACATACAGCTCCACGAACTCCAACGATATCAGGATTAATTCTAGCTATCTCATCTAAATTTTGTAATTTTAGATGTCCTGATAATGCAGTACTAATACCCATTTTTTTACCAGAAAAAACTAAATCTCTTAACTGCGATTCTTCCATAAAATCCAACAAATTACGTCCATCTTTTGTAATAGTATCAATCAACCAACCATCACATTTCCCATCAACTGCTAAGTCTTGCATCAATCCTGGATCAATACCTTTAGAAATATCGCTATCAGCAAACACAGAACCTATAAGTTTTGTTTCAAACCCATTCAAAGATTCCTTAGCTGCCAGCAAAATTTCCTTTGCTAATGAATATTCAGTATCCATGAAGCCAACTTTTACAGAAGTAGCATTCAGAATACCAGCTGTATAAACTGCCATAGCCACAGTACCCACTTGCTTTGGTACAACACCTAAAGTAACACTAGCATGTTGTTCTAGTGGAACCAATTCTCTAACTTCTTTAACTAAGCTAGGGTGTGCTGAACCGACTAAAGCCTCCTGTAAATTTTTTACATCGACGATATCTGCTGCACCCCTAATAGCTTGTTTTGCTTCTTCTAAATTTTGAACACTAACCATTAATAACATTAATTCACCCTCAACATTTAAAACGAGACTTTTTTAAAAAAGTTACTCATTTAATCAGAATATTCAAATCTTCCTTAAGTTTTATCTTTTCTTCATCAGTCAAATCAAACAAAGGAAATCGCACTCCTCCAGAAGCCATACCCATTAATTCTCCCCAATATTTACACATAGCAACTGGCAAAATACCATTAAATTTTTTTACAGTATATTGCCACCATTTATCTGAAATTCCTTTAATTTGTTTTATATGTAAATTGTAATATTTTTCATCCAAATCACCAACTACAGCCCTATTTACAAAGTTTACATAATTTGGTTTACCTGGACTATCAAATCTCCAATCAGAAGTATTTGCAAACATTACCTGTTGGTTAAATCCAAGTTCTTTACCTTTAAAAAAAATCCATTCATCCGGCGTGCTAATAACATGATCATCTCCCAAAATTTGATGGGCGTTAATAGATAAACTTTGATTAAAACTTGCTTCTTTCACACCCACTACATTTGGTATGCGACAAATTTCTTCAAGTTTTTCAACCCCTAATACTACTCCAAATTGTGCGGAATTATAGAACATTATGGCCATCGAAGTATTTTTTGCAACTTCCCTAACAAATTCTACAACTTGATCTTCAGTTTTTGTAACAAAATAAGGAGCAGCCAGCATTACTATATCAAATCCACAATATTGAGCATAATCAGTTAATTTACGTATTTCAGTTAAACTTGTATGAGAAACATGAGCACCTATTAGCATTCCTTTTGCTGCGTCACTAACAAGATCGTATATTCTAAGGCGTTCTTCAAAAGAAAGACTCCAAAATTCACCCATTCCCCACGTACAACCTATCCCCTGAGTTCCCAATGTTCGAATATGATTGATATTGCTAATTAATCCTTCTTGATCTAGAGAAAAATCGTCCCTAAAAGGAGTAACTAAAGTAGACCATTGACCTTTTAAATTTTCTTTAGCCCAATCCTGAGATTCAGCTTTGGTATATTCTGACATAAAATACTTTTGATTTTCTTAAAATTATGTACAAACTATATTATGATATCTGTCAAACAAGAATAGTGTCAACGAAAAATTTTCATAGATAAATCATCACAAAAAAGATTTTGCAAACTTAAAAGCTCCTTTTCCAGAAAATTCATGCTGTCCTTCAAAAATTTCGTAAGAAAAAGAATCGCCGGCATCAAAAGATTCATATATATTCTTAGCTTTATTAATAGCATATTTTGTTGCACCAACAGGGAATATAGGATCATTAGTAGCAGACTCTACGAAAAGACCTCTAGGTGCAATCAATCCTGCAACATCATACATTTCTGCATATTTTAAAATTCCAGGAATATAATTATCTATGCAATGATTTATATTGAATATACTATCTTTAAAAGTACAAAAATATCCAGAAATAATTGCTAATTTGATTCTTTCATCCAAAGCAGATGTAAAAAAAGATGTAGTTCCGCCACCTGACAAACCCATCACAGCAATCCTATTTAAATCGACATCTTCTCGAGTTTCTAAATAATCTATCGCAGCCATTGCATCATTTACGCGCCATTTAATCATAGTTTCACCTAATAAAAAAGCAGTACCTGAAAGTAAATTACATGAACTAGAAGATTCATTACCTGAATCCAAATGATCTTGCGTTCTTCTTCTACCGAAACCAAATTGTTCAATTGCAAGTACTAAATATCCTTGATTAACAGCTTGAATTGCAAAATTTTTATGAATCCCATCGAAATTATTTCTTGTAACTTGATTTTTTATTCCTACAACGTCATTAACCCCTTTACCGTGACCATGAATACATAAAATTACAGGTAACTTTTCATTTCGAATAAATTTTGGAGAAAGTAAAAATGCAAAAACTTTCATTTTTTCAGCACTATCAAATAATATAGTCTCCCTTGTATAAGTACCGAAATCTTCAATTTTTAAAACTTCAGAATTTAATTTTTCTCTATTTTTAGGTAAACCACCAATTAAATCAATCAATTTTGATTTAAGTAGTTTTTGCCAAGATTTAGCTTCCTCTATATTTTTAGCAGAAAAATTTAGCTCAGGTTTTAAATTTTCATATTTATTATTTGTAAAATCCAATACTTCAAAATTGATATCTTCGGTAAACATTTTTTATTCCTTATATAAATATCTTTTTAAGCTTTTAATCGATCAAGAATAAACTTCACTTCATCTCTCAACAATCTATGAGAACTTTTAGACAAACTGGGGTCTATAGAAAGTAAATTTAATGCTTCATTCCTAGCTAAATTGATCAATTCATAGTCCATTAGATTTGCAATTTTCAAATCAGCCAAACCACTTTGCCGAGTACCTACAAAATCACCAGGACCTCGAATTCTTAAATCATGTTCAGCTAATTCAAAACCGTCATCTACTGATTCTAGAACTTTCATTCTATCTAAAGCATCTCCCCCTGAAGACATAGAAATTAATAAACACAAACTTTGGAATCTTCCTCTTCCAACTCTACCTCTAAGTTGATGCAACTGCGCTAACCCAAATCTCTCAGCACCTTCAATCAACATTACAGAAGCATTAGGAACATCAATACCTACCTCAATCACCGTTGTAGAAACTAGAATGTCTATTTCACCTGAAGAAAATTTATTCATGATTTTATCTTTTTCTTTATAGTTTAATCTGCCATGAATTAATTCCATTTGATATTTAGAAAAAATAGAATTAGATAATCTATGAAAAACTTCCATAGCTGAAGAAGTAGATAACTTCTCAGAGTCCTCTATCAATGGACATACTATAAAGCCTTGCCTTCCTTTTTTTATCTCGGATTCAAGTAATTCATAGCCTCTATTTATATCATCGTATTCGATTAAAATAGTTTTGATAGGTTGTCTGCCTATTGGCATCTCATTTATTACTGATATATCTAAATCTCCATACACAGTAAAAGCCAAAGATCTAGGTATAGGAGTAGCTGACATCATTAAAAGATGAGGTCTAGATTCATTGCCCACTAATAACTGCCTTTGCATTACTCCAAATCGATGTTGTTCATCTACAATGGCAAGTGCTAATTTTGGAATTTCAACCTTTTCTTGAATTAATGAATGAGTCCCAACAACTAAATCAATCTCACCATCAGATAATAATTTTTGAATTGAAGTTTTATTTTCTTGAGAAATTCCTCCAATCAACAAACCTACTTTTAAAGAATGTTTTAAAAATTTTACTTCGATTTCCTTATAAAAATTTTCATCTCGCAAAATTTTATTTTCTGAAAATATTTTCATGATGGTTTGAAAATGTTGCTCAGCTAACAATTCTGTAGGAGCCATTAAAGCACTCTGAAAACCATTCCTGATCACTCCTAACATCGCAGCTAAAGCAACAACCGTTTTACCACTACCCACATCTCCCTGTAACAACCTACTCATTGAAATACCTGATTTTAGATCATTAAAAATTTCCTTGATCACGCTTTCCTGAGAGTTTGTCAAACTGAATGGTAATATTTTTTCGAAATCCGAAATAAAATTTGATTCTAACTTAATCTTTGGAAAAGCTTGAGTTAGATCTTTTTTACGTTGTAAAACAGCTAATTGAATATTAAATAATTCACTAAACGCTAACCGTCTTTTTGATTTTAATATATCAAGTTCTGAATTAGGATAATGTATTTTTTGAATAGAATCATTTAGAGTAATCAAATCTAAACGATCCAAAAAACATTTTTTAATTGGATCTGGTAAATATATGTAAAACTCATTTACAGCGTTAGCTATAATTCGCCTCAAAGACTTCTGATTAACCCCATCTGTAGAAGAGTACACTGGCACCAGTCTACCTGTATGCATTAATTCTTCTGGGTTTTTGAAGCTTTCATATTCAGGGTTTTCAAAAACTAATTTTCCTCTAGAATCACTTAATTTTCCACTAATGAAAAATTTTAATCCAACTTTCATCACGTTTCGAATATATGGCTGATTGAACCAAATTACTTCAATAGAACCAGTACTATCGAACAAAACAGTCTTAATTATTGGACGTTTAATATTCTTACCTACAGCAAAAACGTCCATCACTTCTACAAAAACCGTTTGAAATTCACCGTACTTTAACTCAGAGATCTTGCAAATATCACTGAAATCATTATACCTATATGGGAAATAGGTAATCAAATCAAATATTGTCTTAATTCCTAACTCAGAAAACAACTTAATACTATGTATTTTTGTTTTACCAGGAAAATTGATTTTAGGAATTTGATCTATTTTTTGATTAAGAAATTCCATCCTGAATTTCTTACTTCTATATGCAAAATCTAGTGAATCATAACTTGTAAGATTTTTTAAAATTAAATCAATCCATTGCTTTCGATTGGATTGATCTAATCTAGAATAAGATTTAATATTTCCCAGAACAGGTTTTAATTGAAGAGCATTTTTTAATAAAAATTTGTCCACTCCTCCTACAACAGTTGCATCTGAAAACCCTGAAACAATTTCCTTTTTTAATATCTCAATCAAAGTTCCAATTTTGATATGAAATAATTTGTCTTGTTCTAACATCAAAATGCCTTAAATCAAAAACAAAAAAATATCAAAGAATTTTTGAAAATAAACAATTAAATCTTCGAAATTAACCCAACACCTATAGTACCTGGCCCTGAATGAGTTCCAGTTACAGGACCTATTCTACTAACAATAGGTTTAGATCCTAGCAGTGAACTCAAACTGTCACTGAATTCTATTGCTAAATCTGAATCTGTACTGTACACAACTGATAAACTTTGTAATTGATCAAATTGGTGACAAAAATCACTTAATTTTGCAATCCCTTTTTTGAAAGTTCTTGCCTTTCCAAATTCTTTAGATTCTCCATTTTCAACTGTTATCATTGGTTTGATATTGAGCAAAGAACCTAACATAGATCTTGCTTTCCCTATACGTCCTCCCTTTTCAAGATATACAAGAGTATCCAAAAGTCCCACAAAATGAGCTCTACTAGAAAAATCATTTGTTGCTTCAATAATTGTATCCATGTCAGCTCCGTTTTTGGCAAGTCTTGCTGCTTCCAAAACGCATAAACCACTAGACATACTAACGTGACCTGTGTCTATCACTGCAATTTTAGACTTTAATGATTGGTCTTCTGAAGCAATCGATGCAGATGTAAAAGTGCCACTTAATTTTGAAGATAAATGAATGGAAATTATTCCGTCATTATCTCCATCGAGCTTCTTGTAAATTTCTAAAAAATCACCTGGAGAAGGCTGAGAAGTAAATGGATGAATAGGTCCTGAAATTAACCTTTCATAGAAATCATCAGCCTTAATATCTATGCCATCTTTTAAAGATTCCTCTCCAAAATTAACATACAAAGGCACCACGTGAATATCTAGCTCATCTGCTAATTCTTTTGGAATATCACAGGCGCTATCACTAACTATTTTTACCGACATCATACTACTCCTTTTTTAATTTATTCTATAGAAAACATTAAATGATAATTGGGTTGTTCTCCTCGAACTAATTCAAAATCTAGATTCTCCCAAGTTTGCTTCAAATAACTAACCAGTTTTTCTGATTCATCAGTAGAAAAATCAACACCACAATATAGAGTGACTAATTCTAATTCTTGAACGTCTGAGCATTCAAGCAATTTATCAAAAACTTTTGCAATAGATTTTTCACTAGACAATAATTTACCATTCAAAAACCCAATAAATTCTCCTTCTAAAACTGACAAATCGTCAAATTTTGCAGATCTTTCAGAAATAGAAATTTCACCATATTGAGTCTCTGTTATTGAATTTTTCATTAATTCTACACTAGAATCAATATCCAAATCCTTATCAAAAGAAAACATTGAAGAAACTCCCTGAATCATAGAAATTGTTTCAACGACTCTAACATCTTTCTGAGAAATTTCTGCTGCTTGAATTGCTGCAGGAATTACATTTTTATTGTTCGGCAAAATTATCACAAAATTTGATGTCATCTTAGAAATTGCACGATCTATTTCAGAAACACTTGGGTTCATGGTATCTGGACAAAGAATTACTGCTCTAACCCCTAGATCAGAAAAAACTCTTTCAAATCCAGTACCTTGAGCAACAGAAATCACACACACAGATCCAGAATCAATTTCTAAACTATTATTCCTATTATCTCTATCAAAATCTGAATGCTGATCATCCATATTCGCGATATCTATTTCTGATAATTGACCAAATTTTCCAGCAGAACTTAATACCAATCCAGGATCTTCGGCATGAATATGAATTTTTACTAGATTTTTGTCTCCAACAATTACTGCTGATTGTCCTAAAGGTATAATTTCTTCTTTAATCAATTGTTCATCTAGATTACTTCCACTTACTAACAATTGAGTACAATATCCATATTCTTCATGCTCAACTTTATCCAAAAATTGTTTGGAAATTAAATTTTTATTTGAAGTTTTTTTACCTTCATTTTCAATATGATCAAAATCAATTTGTAGATCAGCAGCACTTTTATACATAGCATTTAAAATGATTTCAAGTCCATAAGCACCCGAATCAACAACTCCAGCTTCCTCCAAAATTGGTAATAGAGAAGGAGTCCTCAAAACTGAATCTCTAGCCAATCCTGAAATATCTCTAAATAAATCAACTAATTCAATGTTTTCATTCTGTTCTAAATTACAAAAATCTGAAATATCATGAATTAAAGTGAGCATTGTCCCTTCAACAGGATCTACTATACCTTGGTAAGCAAATTTTTCAGCCAAAATAAAAGCATTACATAAATCCTGAGGTTCCAAAATTTTCACAGATTTTAAACCTTCAGAAAATCCTCTGAAAAATTGAGATAAAATTACTCCACTATTACCTCTGGCGCCATAAAAAACCCCTCGATAAAAATCCTCTGCAATAGTACCTACTGACTGTATATCTGAATTAGCTATTTTTTTTATTCCATCTTGCATAGTCAAACTCATATTTGTACCTGTATCGCCATCTGGAACGGGAAAAACATTCAATGAATTAACAATTTCAACATTGTCTAGTAACAATTGATTCGCAGAAATTAATTGGTTTTTAAACTTCAAACCATCTATCATTCTATTTGCACCCTTCAAATAAATTTTTCAAGATCAACCCAATATAAGTTGTTTAGAAATTCTTTGTGTGATATCGTGAATAGTATATCAAACAATTATTTTTATATTAGAATATTATCCCTAAGGGCAAGATTTAAGAAGGAATTCTATGTCTAAATGCGAATTATGTAACAAAACACCCCAATCTGGGAACAGAGTTAGCCATTCCAAAAGACATACAAAGCATATGTGGAAGCTCAACATACATCCATCTACAATTGATGTGAATGGAGTCCCCACTAGGATGAAAGTTTGTTCAAGATGTCTTAGAACCCATTACAAGCTGGACAAAAAAGCTAAGTCAACTATAAACTAACCGACTCACTCACCAACTTTAGACATCATCTGTCTCAAAACATAAGGTAGTAATCCACCATGTTTGTAATATTGATTCTCAATTTCAGTATCTATTCTAGTTAAAACCTCAAATTTTATGACTTTTCCAGACTTTGAGATAGCTGAAATTTCAATTTTAGAGGCAGGAGAAAGATTACCCGAACCTCCTGGAATATCATAAGTTTCTGTTCCATCTAAACCTAAAGATTTTGCAGATTGTCCATTTTTAAAAACTAAAGGCAGTATTCCCATTCCAATCAAATTTGATCTGTGAATTCTTTCAAAACTTTCTGCAATTACCGCCCTTACTCCCAACAACATAGGACCTTTGGCTGCCCAATCTCTAGAACTACCTGTACCATATTCTTTCCCAGCAATTACAATCAACGGTATCTCTTCAGATTTATATTTTTCTGAAGCATCAAAAATTCTCATAACTTCATTAGATGGAAAATGTGTAGTCCAATCACCTTCCATTCCAGGAGCTAAGTTATTTTTCAAACGTATGTTTCCAAAAGTACCACGCGCCATGACATTATGATTTCCTCTTCTAGAACCAAATGAGTTATATTCCCATTGAGGAACATCACTTCCCAATAAAAACTGGCCTGCAGGAGCTTTAGGAGGGATCGAACCTGCCGGAGAAATATGATCAGTCGTAACTGAATCTTCCAAATAAACCAAAACTCGAGCATCTGAAATTTCTGATCTCAAGGGTAAATATTTTGAAAAACCTTCAAAATATGGTGGTCTTTGTATATAAGTTGATCCATTATCCCAAGAAAAATTTAAAGATGAAGAAGTAGTTAAATTTTGCCATTCCTGAGGGCCATCAACAACTTTCTCATATTGCTCTCTAAAAATACGTGGAGTCAAAGAAGATGAAATCACATCTGAAATATCATTTTGAGAAGGCCAAATATCTTTTAAAAAAACATCTTTACCTAGCTTGTCTTTACCAATAGAATCGTGTGTCAAATTACTATTCACATTTCCTACTAAAGCATAAGCTACAACCAACATTGGAGAAGCTAAATAATTTGCTTTAACTTCGGGATGAACTCTTCCTTCAAAATTTCTATTACCACTTAAGACTGCAGCTACAGTTAAATCATTTTCTGATATAGAATCTGAAACTTCTTTTGGTAAGGGCCCGGAATTTCCTATACACGTAGTGCATCCATATCCTACAGTATTAAAGCCCATATAATCGAGGTCTTTATCTAATCCAGCTGCCTCAAGATATTTCGTTACTACAGTAGAACCAGGGGCTAAACTAGACTTAACCCAAGGTTTTCTTTTTAATCCCTTTTCTCTAGCATTTCTAGCAAGTAATCCAGCTCCTATCATTACAGAAGGGTTAGAAGTGTTTGTACAACTTGTAATTGCAGCTATCACAACCGAAGAGTCACCCACTTCTGCTTTTTGGTCACCAATATTAAATGTATGTATTTGATCCGATAAATTTTCAAAAGATTTTTGAAAATTTCCAGAAACTTTATCAAGTGAAACTTTATCTTGTGGCCTCTTAGGGCCAGCAACCGAAGGGATCACTTTAGAAATATCAAAATGCAAGTTAGTTGTGTATTCTGGTTCATTTTCAAAATCATAGAAAAAATTATTTGCTTTAGAATACAGCTCAACTAACTCAACCTTTGAAGGATCACGTCCAGTATCTTTTAGATATTTTAAAGTTTGATTATCAATTGGGAAAAACCCACATGTTGCACCATATTCTGGAGCCATATTTGCTATAGTAGCACGATCAGCCAATGGCAAATCATTTAGGCCAGGGCCATAAAACTCAACAAATTTTTCAACAACTCCAACAGATCTCAACATTTCGACTAATGACAGCACCAAATCTGTTGCTGTTGAACCATCTGGTAGACTACCCGTTAATTTTACTCCTACTACTTCTGGAACTAACATATAATACGGTTGCCCCAGCATTACAGCTTCTGCTTCAATTCCACCTACACCCCAACCTAATACACTCAAACCATTTACCATAGTAGTATGTGAATCTGTACCTACACATGTATCTAAAAATGCCAACTGGCGTCCATCAATATTTTTCGACAAAATCACATCAGCTAAATATTCCAAATTTACCTGATGTACTATCCCGGTACCAGGAGGTACAATTTTAAAATTATCAAAAGCATTTTGGGCCCACTTGAGCAATTGATATCTTTCCGTATTTCTATCAAATTCTTTTTTTATATTTAAATTAAGAGCATTGGAAACAGAAAAATAATCAACTTGAACTGAGTGATCAATAACCATGTCAGATCTAACAATAGGATTAATTATCGAAGAATCTCCTCCCAAATCAGCAACTGCATCTCTCATAGCAGCTAAATCTACAGCAACTGGGACACCTGTAAAATCTTGTAACACAACCCTACCTGGCATATAAGGAAATTCTCTTGAAGGCTTTACATCAGGACGCCATGAAGATACCAAATTTACATGATCAGATGTCGCTGGCCCTCCATCTGAATTTCTTAAAACATTTTCAAGTAAAACTCTAATCGAATAAGGTGTTTTACTTATATCTATTAACCCAACATCTTCTAAAGAACTAATTGGATAAAAAACATAATCGCCAGACGAGGTTTTTAAAATTTTAGTCGAAATATGACTCGAAGAATTCTGACCATTATTCACAGAATACAGCTCCATAAAATTAAACAATCAATAAACGGTTAATTCCTAAAATTTATTAAGAATATAAAGAACTTAAATGATTTTCTTTAAAAAGACAATGCAATTTTGAAATTAGAAGAATTATAATTCGAGTGAATTATCTCTCCATATCAAAATACTCATAGTTTAAATCTTTATAACTTTCCCATTGCTCAGGAGTATCATCTTCTGCAAATATTGCAACAACGGGACAAACAGGTTCACAAGCTGCACAATCAATACATTCTTCTGGATTGATATAAAACTGATTATCTTCATCTTCTGTATAAATACAATCCACAGGACAAACATCCACACAAGCTGCATCTTTTACACCAACGCAAGGCTCAGCTATTATATAGGTCAACTTTCAATCTCCTTTGATAAATTATCCTAGTATTTCAAATTATCGCATATGAAAATATCAAATTTAAATTAAGACCAGGTTATTAAATTATACAACTATTCATTCATTTTATGAATATTAAACTGGTATGAATTAGTATCACATCAATTTAATCTTTTAAGTTGCAAAAAAATAGCTATACTATAAATTCGTAACTAATAAACAAAATTATATCTTCAAAAAAATTTAATTCCCAAATTTATGCTAATATAATTCCGATCTAAAATTGCAGGAGATCAAATGAATTCATCAAAACAAAAAGTCGCATTAATTACTGGAGCTGGAAGTGGCATAGGCCGAGAAACTGCCCTGCTTTTCTTGAAAAATGGTTATCAAGTAGCTCTAGCTGGTAGAAACCAAGCAACACTTGACGAAACTATTAATCAATCAAGCAAAAATTCTAGCAATGCATTAGCAATACCAACAGATATTACCAATCAAAAGTCTATTCAAAATCTATTTAAAAAAGTAAAAAATAATTTTGAAAGATTGGATATTTTATTCAATAATGCAGGAATTGGAGCACCTCCAACACTTTTCGAAGAATTACCTATAGAAAAATGGCAAGAAGTGGTATCAACAAATTTAACTGGCACTTTTGTTTGTAGTCAAGAAGCAATCAAAATAATGAAATCCCAAAACCCTTCTGGCGGCAGAATAATAAATAATGGATCAGTGTCAGCTCATTCTCCCAGGTTAAATTCAGCAGCTTACACAGCAACTAAACATGCAGTCACAGGATTAACTAAATCAATTTGTCTAGATGGAAGAAATGATAAGATAACTTGTAGCCAAATAGACATAGGAAATGCTACTACTGATATGACAGAAAGAATGAAAACTGGAGTTTTACAAGCAAATGGAACTCTAGAAGTTGAACCTACATTCAATGTTAAACATGTTGCAGAATCAGTACTTCATATTGCTAATTTACCTCTAGATACAAACGTTCCATTCATTACTATTATGGCAACAAAAATGCCTTACATAGGAAGAGGATAAAATTTGGGCGACGAGAAATTTAAGTCAACTCAAAAATTTATACCAATTCAAATTGCAATAGACGGTCCAGCCGCTTCAGGTAAAACCGCCGTAGGTAAAGCGTTATCTAAAAAAATTGGAGCTTTATTTATAGATACAGGAATTATGTACAGAGGAATCACATATAGCGCTCTTGAGAACAAAATACCTATCGAAAATCAATCAATCTTATCTAAATTCGTAGAACAACTCACAATAGATTTTTTAATAGATAAAAAAAATCAAAACTCTCAACTACTAATTAATAAAATTAATGTCACAAAATTTCTTAAAAGAAAAGATGTTGAATTCAATGTGTCAATAGTTTCAAATTGTAAAAGAGTACGAAAGATTATGGTAAAAAAACAAAAACAAATTGCTCAAAACAGGTCAGTTGTGATGGTAGGGAGAGATATAGGAACAGTTGTTTTACCAGAAGCAAAAATTAAAATATTCTTAACTGCATCACTTAAAACTCGTGCTTCAAGAAAATTTCAAGAAATCAAAAAATCAAAAAATCATTCAACTGTAAATCAAATTATATTGGAACTGCAAAGACGAGACAAAATAGACTCAACAAGAGCCAACTCTCCACTTTCTATCCCTAAAGATTCTACCATTATTGCAACAGATTCTTCGACAATAACCAAAACTGTAAATCAAATTATTAAAATAATTCAAAAATATCCTGCTAATTAAAATGAAATTTATTTACTACTTATCAAATTTTATACTTAGAATTAATCTGCGAATCCAAGCCAATTGGAGTGTAGAAGGAAACATCAATATACCAAAAAATGGCCCCCTTATCATTGTCTGTAATCATCAAAGTAACTTTGACCCTCCTCTTGTTGCTGCTAGTGTTCCAAAGAGAAGAACTTGGTTTTTGGCAAAATCAGAACTTTTTAATGGTTCCAAAATTGCAAAAATGTTTTTAAGAGCATATGGTGGGTTCCCTTTGCATAAAGGGAAAAGTGATTTAAATGCATACAAATGGGCTTTAAAAAAACTTAAATCAGATGAAGCAATAGTCATTTTCCCTGAAGGAAAAAGAAATCCTAGAGGGTTAGGCAAACCTTTTCTAGGAGCTGCTAGAATAGCTCTGAAATCAGGTGCACCAGTACTTCCAATAGCTATAACAGGTACAGAAAACCTAATTAGTTGGACTACAGTTTTTAGACCAAAAGGAACACTTAATGTAAAAATTGGAAAAATAATCAAATATGAAAAAAATACAAATAAACAAAAAACAATTCAAGATGAAGCAACAGATCTAACAGAATTAATGATGAATCAAATTGCAAAATTACTACCTAAAGAATATAGAGGGATTTATAGATCTAACCATTAATCAAACCTAAGGAATCAAGATATATTAATAAAACAAAACCTATGTTAATATTCCAACCAAATATTTTAAAATTACAGGCTATTAATGAATTTTATAAAACAATTTTTTCTACACCCAACTGAGGTTGGTTCTTTAATTCCATCATCAAAAACATTATCAAAATCAATTGTTAGCACATCAAACTTGAAAACTAAAAAATGTGTAGTTGAACTTGGAACAGGCAACGGAGTTGTAACTCAAGAAATTATTAAAAACCTTCCTTCTGAAGCAATATTTTTTGGAATTGAGATTAACAAAAAATTTGTTGAAGAAACAAAAAAAAATTGTCCCAATACAAATATCTATCATGGATCAGCAATAGATTTGAAAAAATATTTGAAAAATAATCACTTTGAATATAGTGACTGTATAATTTCTGAATTACCTTGGGGGGCTTTTAATAATAAACTCCAAGACGAACTATTAGAAGCAATATACAATTCACTAGCTAAAAAAGGAGATTTTATTACAATTTCATTTGCTCAAAGCATGCTTTTTTCTCCCAGTAAAAGATTCTCTCAATTAATCAAAAAAAAATTTGATAAAGTAGAAAAAACTCCTATCATCTGGAAAAATTTCCCGCCTGCATTTATATATCATTGCATTAAATAACAACCCATTAAATTGTAGAAGATACTTAAATTAAAGAATACAATTAATCTTTAACATTTATTTAATGACATTCATACATGAAACCTCTCACACAAAATCACATTAGAAATATCGCTATAATTGCTCACGTGGACCATGGAAAAACAACTTTAGTTGATGCAATGCTAAAATTTTCCAATGTATTTGATCCAAGAGAAAATCCAGGTCAATTAATTATGGATTCAAACCCTCAAGAACGAGAAAGAGGGATTACAATATTAGCAAAACATACTTCTATAAATTTTGATAATACAAAAATAAATATTATAGATACCCCAGGCCATGTTGACTTTAGTGGTGAAATTCAAAGAACAATTAATATGGCAGATGGATGTTTACTTGTTGTAGATGCAGCTGACGGACCAATGCCTCAGACAAGATATGTCCTTGCTGAAGCATTAAAAAATGGTTTACATACAGTTGTGGTAATCAACAAAATCGACAGAAATACTGATAATGTCAAAAATACTGAAGATGAAATTCAAGACCTATTTCTAGATCTTGCAACTGAAGATGAACAATTAGATTTTCCTATAATATATGCTTCTGCAGTAGAAGGATATTCTGTTAAAAATCTAAAAGATCCTAAAATTGACATGCAACCTCTATTTGAAACAATTATTTCAAATATTCCACCTCCAATTGCTAACCCAGAAGCAAATCTTCAAATGCTTACTACAGCTCTTGACTACGATAATCATCTTGGATCAATTGCTATTGGCAGAGTTTTCCAAGGAACTTTATATAAATCAATGACTGCTTCATTAATTGGATTAAATGACCAAGTAAACGAATTCCAAATTGATAGACTTTTTACTTTTTCTAATTTGCAAAAACAAGAAACAGATCATGTAATAGCTGGTGACATTGCAGCTATTTCTGGAACAAATGATTTTGCTATCGGAGATACAATTTCATCAATACAAAACCCACAACCATTAACCAGAATTAGTATCGAACAACCTACAGTAAAAATGACCTTTGGTGTTAATACTTCACCATTTGCAGGACAAGATGGAAAACATGCAACTTCCAGAATATTATGGAACCGCTTAACTAGAGAACTCAAAACGAACGTGAGTCTCAAGGTAGAAAAAACTTCTAATGCTGACGAATTTGACGTATCTGGAAGAGGAGAGTTACATCTATCAGTTTTGATCGAAAATATGCGAAGAGAGGAATTAGAATTTCAAGTTTCTAAACCAAGTGTAATCACACACTACGTAAATAATATACTTCATGAACCTTACGAACTATTAACTATTGACACAAAAAACGAATACATAGGTTCTTTAACCGAAGAGCTATCGAAACGATTAGCAACACTAGTAGACATAAAAAATGATAGTAGCAATCATAACATTCGACACGTTTATAAAATACCGACTAGAGGATTAATCGGATTAAGAAGCTTTTTCCTTAGAATAACCAGAGGAAATGGGTTCATGAATACTGAAACAATTCAATCAGAACCACTTAAGGGTGATGTGAAGTCTAATCGATCTGGGGCTATAATTTCTACAGAAACAGGAATTGCTACAGCATATTCAATAACATCAATTCAAGACCATGGAGAACTATTTATTTTCCCTCAAACTCTTGTTTATGAAGGAATGATTATCGGTAAACAAAATAAACCATCTGACTTAAGTGTTAATGTGTGTAAAGAAAAAAAACTTACTAACCACAGAGCCGCATCGGCTGATATTTCAGACCACATCAATATCCCAGTACAATTTAGCCTAGATGAATCTTTATCTTTTATTTCAGGTGATGAACTGGTAGAAGTAACTCCTAAAAATTTCCGAATGAGGAAAAAAACATTAAACTCTGCTCAGAGAGAAAAAGATTTAAAAAACAAATCCAAAAACTATTAATTTTTTATCCTGACAAGAAATCTAACACATTCCCTAATCCGCCACTATCAGTCCTATATAACTCTGTAAAACCACAACTCTCACAACTTACCGTGGAATATTTCTGGTTTTGAAGATTGAAAAATCTAGAAAGTCCAGAACCAGTAGTTCTCAATTCACCAGTTTTAAATTGACCATTCTTGCATTTCCCACAACTAAAATTTTGATCTGCCATCGAAAAACTCCTTCTTATTTCCATTTAACTAAAACACCAGCAATATCTTGCTCTTCTTTATCTAACCTATCATATATATCAGGTATCTTATCCCATGATATTGTATCAGTTATCATCGGTTTTATATCCATCTTATTCT
>PBID01000009.1 GCA_002719675.1 Chloroflexota bacterium | reverse complement strand
CTGGTTTGATATCTAATTCCACAAATAATCGTTATATATATTATTAAGGACACGGGCTGGTGGCTAACATACACCCAAGGTTTTTTACACGAGACTTTTGCTGCCAGCCCTTTCAACTGACCATAAAAATGCAAACTTTTTTGTGCTACATAAATCTCTAAAAAAGATTTTAATTCCTAAAGATATTTTTAGCCTAATAATATTAGTCCCAAATTATTTGGAGTAGACTACAAAACATATGTATAATGTACAAAATTTAACAAATTGGAAAATAAATTTATGTATGTAGGAACACAATATCCAGCAAACTCAGAGATTGAATTTCAAATTTTAGCTCAATTGGGAGTTAATCATATATGTGGATATCCTACACCACCAGGGACTGGAGACCCCACTTTATGGACAGTAGATTTCCTAAATAAATACAGGGAAAAAGTAGAAAGCTATGGAATCAAATTAGATATGGTTCAGCTACCTATAGGAGCAACTCCTGAGCAAGAATCTCCCAACATATTGCTTGGAAAATCTCCTGAAAGAGACCGAGAAATTGAAATATGTCAAAATATAATTAGAAATGCTGCACTAGCTGGAATACCAGCAATAAAATATAGACTAATGATCATAGGATATCCGAGAACAAAATCAACATTGGGAAGGGGTAATTCGATTCGATCTGCATTCTACTGGGATCAAGTAGAAGACAAAACTTCCATACCTGAGTGGGGCCCAATAAGTGAAGATGAATATTGGGAAAGAATAGATTATTTACTAAAAAATATTGTCCCTGTAGCAGAGGAATATAAAGTTAGACTTGCATGCCATCCACAAGATCCATATACACCACCAGGATATAAAGGAGTAGTAAGAGTACTTGGAACAGTAGAAGGCATGAAAAAATTTGTCCTCATGCATGAAAGCAAATATCATGGGATAAATTTCTGCCAAGGAACTATTTGTGAAATGCTAGACAATCCTAAAACAGAAATTTTTGATGTAATTAAATGGTTTGGAGAGAGAGAAAAAATATTTAATGTTCACTTTCGAAACATCGTTGGAAAAAAATTAGCATTCGAAGAAACTTTTCCAGACGAGGGCGATATAGACATGTTTAAAACTGCACAAGCATATAAAGAAGTAGGATATAAATATATGTTAATGCCCGACCATACTCCCAAAATCTCAGGGCCAGATCCTAACAATGTCTCATTTGCATTTTGCTATGGCTACATTAAAGCAATAATTCAAGCAATCAATCAATAATAAAAATAATCAGATTGATCTGTGAAAAACATTGACTATCACCGTAAATCTAATTAGGATACCGCCAATGAAAATTTTTTAGTGTCTATTTATCACTATTTTTTCATCATATCGGGTGTATTCGTTAAGACTTTAAACAATTCTTGGAGAGATATTGATGTTCAATAACAATTTTTATAAAACCATATTCGTGTTAATCTCATTAAGTTTATTTATTATTTCTTGTAGTTCAACAGAATCTGAAACAACTACTCCTCAAGATACTGCATCTCCACCTCCTACAGCTACACCTGTAACTACTAAAGCTACACAAGAAAAAACTGAAACTGATGCCAAAGCTAAAGCTGATGCCGCCGCCGCTAAAACTAAAGCTGATGCCGCCGCCGCTAAAGCTAAAGCTGATGCCGCCGCCGCTAAAGCTAAAGCTGATGCTGAAGGATATCCTCCAGTTGAATATGTGGGACCAGTAGCAAAATGTGAAGATAAAGGTACACATATTTACTGCATATCTTCTACACTTGCCCCTCCAACAACAGAGATATTTTCCTTAAATGCAGACTTCTCACTACCTGAATGGACAAAAGAAGCAAACGATTATTCACCTGAAGTATTTTGCTCTAATGATTACCCAGTTGAAGCATGTGGCTGGCACTTAGAAGCATTAGAAGTAGCCATATCATATTTTGGACATCGTAATTCAATTGAATTATGGGTAGTGGGACCTAGTGTTGATGCTCGGGAAAATTTATCAACAGTTATGTGTAACCTACACGCAACAAAAAAGATAACTCAAAGGTTAGATAAGGCACAATGCGAAAGCCTAAACTTGGATCGCAACAAAATGGAACTTGAAACATTCCGTGTTGCATCTGAAACAGCACAGTCACAGAAGGTACCACCTACACAAAAAGTAAAATATAGAGGTAACCGTTGGTGGTTGATGCACTACATAGAATCTCCAATCGCTATAGGCTTTTTAAATAAAGATAACTATTCTAACTACTCTTGGGACTGCCCAAAGAATTGTATGTCTGGAGCAGAAGCTCAAAAGGAAATTTTTCGGGAAGTTTTCCATACAATTCGACAGTCTTTCATAGGATCACAAGATTGGCAGGTTAGAGATTCTACTGACACAACAGGACCTCAATGGTGGACTGAAGGTGCAGCCGAATTTCTGGCACAGTCATATCTTGATAAGGCTCGTAAAGACGGTCTTGTCAGAGTAATCAACGCAGACAGAACCGTTGCAAAGAGAAGTCCAGAACGTGGTTCCAAACCTAGGACATACAAATTCGAAGACAATATGAAAGAGAAAATTTTAGATGGTTTAAATAACAGGAAATCTACTTGCCAAAACCAAACACTAGGTGAATATAGATACTGTAATAATATGGAAGAAGACTTAGGTGCATGGGGGGTTGCTTATCTTAATAACAAGGTGGGAGGATTTGATTGGCAAGCATTCTATACTGACCTAGAAACACTTGGCTGGAATACATCCTTCGTCAAAGCATTTGGAATAGAACCTAACGTATTCTATTCAGAATTTGATTCATGGTTAGACTCAACAAATACAGAAGAAAAATTGGCTATATTATCAACACCTGCTCCGCTCGTAGCTTTCGTAAAATCATCTATCAAACTACCTGCAGATTATTCTCTGCCTGCATATCCTACAGTGGAATACATCGGTGACGTAGCAAAATGTGAAGACAAAGGAACTCATACTTATTGTGTATCTTCAACTCTTGCTGCTCCTCCAGCAACCGTACCTGAATGGTCAAGTACACCACATGATTACTCACCAGAGGTATATTGTTCTAATGATTTGCCAATTGACTCGTGTGGTTGGGCCGTAGAAGGATTAGTCGCTAGCTATCACTATATGGGACACCGACAATTATCTGAATTTTGGATAATGGGTGCTAGCGTTACTGCTCGTGAAAATCTATCAACAGTTATGTGTGACTTACACGAACAAAAATTCGGCAGAGTAAAAACAGATTGTGAGAGCAAAAACTTGAACTCCGACTACGGACTTGATGGATACCGTAAGATATCTCAAAAATCAATTGATACCTTACAAACAAATAGTGGTGCAGGTTGGAATGGTAGCCGAAGTAGGGGTAACAACTTCTTCACTGCATCAATGAGACATGGATTCCTTAGTCCAGAAAACTACACTAACTATGTTTGGAAATGCCCATATGCTTGTAGAGGTGGTGCTGATGAATGGAAATCATTCTTCCATGAAAACTTCCATGGCGTTCAATCTTCATATATCCAATCAACAGATGAAGATTTCAGAAAGGTAATTGTAGGGCCTCAATGGTTCCACGAAGGCGGTGCCGAATTTATGGCTCAATATTTCGTACATAAAGCCCAATTAGATGGTCGTGTTAGAGTAATCAACGCAGATAGAACCATTAGAATCTTGGACGACAACGGAGTTGTGATACCTGGAGCTAGGCCTAGAACATCGCAATTCGAAGATAATATGAAATACAAACTTTATGATGGATTGAACAACAGAAAAATTTATTGCATAGGATATACACTGGCTCAGCTAGACTCAAGCTGTCACCATATGTCCTATGACTTAGGTTCGTGGGCAATTGCCTATCTTAATCACAAGATTGGTGGTTGGGATTGGGAGGCCTTCTATGCTGGCCTAGAAGAAATAGGAAGCTGGGAGACAGCCTTCACTAAAACATTTGGAACAACACCTGACGAATTCTACGTTGAATTCGATGCATGGTTAGACTCGGCAACTCTAAAGGAAAAAATGGCCATCCTACCTACACAATCTGGAGCAGAACTACCTATACGTAAGTAAACTTAACTAAAAAGAAAACCCTTTAACATCAAACATAACTGATGTTAAAGGGTTAAAGTTTAAATAATTTTGATGCATTTAAACCAAGTATCTTACGTTTATCTTCTTGGGAAATTTCCGCGGTGGCAATCTTTGCAACCTGATTTCTGGGGTCTAATAAAGGAATATCAGATCCATATAAAAACCTATTTGCTCCCAAAGCATACACACCGTCTTCTATAGAACTATGACTCAAACTAGACATACAAGTTTCAAGATAGGTATTTGGTATCGACAAAGCTGCATCTACTGCTTGCACGTTCATGCCAGATGAAGCAAAATTGCCTCCTCCAACATGTGCAAAAATCCACTTAACATTTGGGAATCTCTCTGCTAAAGCAGTATATCTATCTTTTATCGTTATACCAGGTGGATCAAAAGAAAATAATGTATGACTCATTACTGCCAAACCTCTATCATTTGCAAATTCATAAACTGGGAAATATCCAGGATCATCACTTGGTTTTCTATAGTAATCAGGATATATCTTAATAAACTTACATCCCTTAATATCAAAACATCTCTCTAACTCAGGAATAATTTCCTCAGAATAAAATGGAGATACAAATGCAACTGGTACAAATCTATCAGGATTATTGTTTATCCATTCAAAAACAATATCATTACCTCTTGATGCATCGCTTGAATAAATATAATTCACACATGAAATATCTACACCGGCTAAATCCATTATCTTCAAATAAAGATCAACATCTGCACCAACTCCATACCTTCCTTTAAAACCCAGATGACAATGTATATCTATTACTTTCAAATCAAACATTTTAATCCTTGCAAAACAAAAAGAGACACCCGCACACGCGAGTGCCTCTTAATAAAATTTTAAGATAGAGTTTAAAGTTTTACTCTCGAAGAGTAGAAACTCCATAATAAACAGCTGTTAATGTCATAATTAACCATGCAATCATACCAACAATACCCTCGAATAGATCAGGTACAAAAACAGTAATTAGCATGAAAACACTCACGGCTATAAATAACCAAGAAATAACAGTGTTACTTGTTGTTTTCTTCAAACTAGTTATGGCAAGACCTAAAAGTAGGAAAGAAATCCCCATAAATAAAGGCATTCCAGCACCAATTGCCTGGCTCATCATTTCCATAGAAACAGCAGCACCCATGTTCTCTTCACCACCTTTTCCAAAAGTTCCCTGTGCAGCATAGCTAATACTAGTACCAGCAGTTATTAAGACTGCCGACAACACGAATGTGATTAATCCTACAGCAGCTAATCCATTACCATTTTCTTCCAATATGGAACGACACTTGAGACTAAATGCAATAAGCATTGCAATAAATCCACAGGAACCTAATATGGCAAATATATAAGTTAGAATACCACCATCCTGGCCCAGTTGAAGATTTGCCATAATTCCAGCAGCACCTTCTGCATCAGAATTTCCAATAATTGCATCATATAAGAGTCCCCAGACAACAAAAGCTAATATAGGGCCTACTACTAACATCCACCCAACCATAGTTTTCGTAGAAACATTCACTGACATTAATTTCTCCTTAATAAGTAAATACTTTTTACACGACCACAACAGTATCTTTCAAACAAATACAAAATTAAAGGTGTTTATATATTATTTAATAGCTAATTTTTAAAAAATATAAAATTTATTTAAAAAATGTATAAATATAATTGTACATATTTATAATTTTCAGAAAAGCTCCAAAGTTTAGTATCTACATATAAAAACTAAGTTAATACAACCAGATTTTTAAAAAATAATTGACATATATTAAAATTGTAATTATATTTGACAACATGTTAATCAGATTTAAAGACGATTTATTTCACTTGTGTAGTAGCCCTCTATAGGGCATTAATTCAACACGCTTATATTAAAATCTGAATTATTAATAAGTTATGCCCGTTCGAAAATTTGAACGGGTTTTTTTATTTCTTAAAAAATGGAGAATATTATGGAAAATGAAAACATATTGGATGTAAGAGGAGAAATCTGCCCTTATCCAATGTTGAAAACTAACAAAGAACTAGATGCAGTTAATAGCCCTGAATTAAAGGTTTTAACTGACCATTCACCAGCATTAATGACAATACCACCTCAAGCTATCAAAAGAGGATATGCTTGTGAGGTAGAGGAAACATCTCAAGGTGAATGGACTATCAAATTAACCAAACAAAATTAAAAATATAAAAATTCTAATGAAAGAAAGATAATGAATATCAAAAACATGTCAAAGTTTGTTTTACTTTTGATTACTATAGCTTCATTAGGTGTTTTAGTCGCTTGTTCGCTAATAACATCTGAAAAATCAACTTCTGAAGATTCAAATATTTCAAGCGAATATCACAATCCTTCAAGATTAGTGAGCGCCAAATGGCTAAATGACAACTTAAATGACGAAAATATAAAAATCATTGATGTAAGAAAGCTTAAGGATGGAGTACCTGTTGCCTATAACGAGGGGCATATACCAGGTGCAATTAACATCCCTGCAAATACTACATTTCAAATTGAAAATGATGGAGTAAAAGGTGTGTTACCTTCCGCTGATCATATAGCAAAAATACTGTCCGAAGCAGGTGTTAAACCTACAGACACAGTAATATTCTATGATGACATCAAAGGATTATGGGCATCTAGAGCATTATGGGGTATGGACGTATACGGTCATGCTGATTCCAGACTCTTAAATGGTGATATAAAATTATGGACTGCAAAAGGTTATGCATTATCCACAGATACACCAACAATAAAAGCAACTAATTATTCATTCACTGGAGAACCAAACTTGAATTTGATTGTTAGTTGGGAAGAAGTAGTAGCATCAATCAAAGATGGTTCTGCCAAAGTATGTGACACTCGTTCTCCTGATGAATACACAGGCAAAGACGTAAGAGCAGATAGAGGCGGACATGTTCCTGGTTCAGTAAATGTAAATTGGGTATCTAATTCTGCGGAAGATGGTACATTTTTGCCTAAAGCAGATCTTCAAAAAATATATAATAACGCTAATTTAGTTTCTGGCGATAAAGTCTACACATTGTGTCAAACAGCTGTGCGTGCAACTCACACTTGGTTTGTACTAAGTGAATTACTTGGATACGCTAATGCAGCTGTATACGATGGATCTTGGACAGAATGGGGTAATAGAACAGACACTCCAATAGATGTAAAATAGAACTTATTGTAAATAGTTTATCTGGACAATCCAGTCAAACTATTTGTAATATAGGTCTATAAAATATGACTACAAATACGAACGAGATCCAATTCTCAAAACATAAAAAAAACTTATATACAGGCAGTATCCTATCTTTCTTATCAATCCTGTTTTCTGTTTTGTTTTCCGCATCTGATGCAACATTAGCATCGGTATGGATGTTATCTAACGTAACCGGATTCACATTACAAAGAAGTAGATTTTGTTTTGCATCAGGATTCAGAGATTTATTCCTATTTGGTAGCGGTTTTACTTTAAAAGGAATTCTAACTGGATTATTTATTTCTACGGTAGGTTTTTCTGCAATTATGCATTGGTTAGTTCCAAATACTGGCCTAGGAATGCTACCACCAGAAGCACATATTTTCCCTGTTGGACTATCAACAATTACAGGGGGATTAATATTTGGATTTGGAATGGTAATCGCTGGAGGTTGCGTCTCAGGAAGTCTTTATAGATTAGGTGAAGGTTACGTCACATCAATTAGCTCTATATTAGGTATATCTATTGGTATGATATTAGCAATGATGTCATGGGATTGGTGGAATAACAATGTGATCAAATATGAACCAACATTATGGCTACCTCAAATACAAAATATTGGTTACTCTTGGTCAATAGTTATAACAACAATAACAATATCTGCTTTATTTTTATTAGTTAATTATTGGGAATCAAAAGCCGGAATAATAGATACGAATATCAACGAAAACCAAAATCCAGCATATACATTTCCGGAAAAAATTTTCCACTATTTTAAATCAATTTTCCTTAAAAGCTATTCACCTATACTAGGTGGATCTATATTGGGCATTTTGGGTATTTTAATGTTTATTGTCAAAAAACCAATTGGAGTCACCGGAGGATTGTCTCACGTCATTGCTATCCCATTAACTAAAACAGGATTAATAAGCAGTGAAACAGTTAGCAGTTTAAATGAATTAGGGGGATGTACTTCTTCGAACGAATCATTAGTAAATTCATCCTTTATGATGACATTCGGAGTGATATTTGGTTCTTTTGTAGCTTCAATAATATCAGGAGAATTCAAAATCAGAACTCCAAAAAACAAAAATAGATATTTACAATCTGGATTGGGTGGAATTTTGATGGGGTACGGTGCAACACTTTCCTTAGGATGTACCATAGGTGCATTTTTTTCATCAATTCCATCTTTGAGCTTAAGCGGATGGGTGTTCGCAATAGCACTTGGCATAGGATCTTTTATAGGAACAAAAGTAATAAATAGACTGATATGAGCCAGAATAAAGAACCGCAACACAAATATTTTAATTTAAAATCTCAGGATCTTAAAACCCAATTACAAAATTTAGAAAATTATATATCAATTGCATCTAAAGAAAAAATAGAGATCTGGATAGATTCTGATCAAGAAACATTTCTAGCAATAGCACCATTAAAAGCTGTAACCGCAAAATTAAAATGCTCCATTCTAGAAGTTGAAAAAGGAATTTGGAGAATTAAATTATCTTCTTATTAGTAAAGATACTATCTGCAAAATAAACTTATTATTTGTCGGGTTCAATAGCTTTAGACCAAGTCCATCCTTCTTCTCCTGTTTCAATTAACCTGATCTTCATTAAAGTGATAGTATAAGGTCTAGGTAAACCATCATTGGAACTCATGAGAACATAGAGGCATCTAGCTTCATCAAGAACTTCAACCTTTGCACCAATCTTCATTTCAACACCTTCAGATTCAGTAATTAAACAATGTTCAATTTTAGTCTTGTGATTCCTAGCAATACGTTTATATTCAAAAGATGGCCATAGTAACAATGGTAAATCAACAAATACATCAAAATTAGAATTTGATGGATTCGGATTAAGATTTTGAACAGGTGTTTTCAATATGCCAGTAGAAACAGATTTACCTTTATCTCCATTTCCGTTAGAACATCCTTGTAAAAGAAAAATCATAACAATAAAAAGTAATGAAACCTGAAAAAATTTACTCAACATTTTAGACTCCTAGCAAAAGTTTATATACGTCCTTAAATTAATTATTCTCAGATAAATATGTCCCTATTAAATCAATGCATTCTAGAGTTAAATTAATATCATTTTCATTAATTCCAACAACTAAATGATCTAAACCAAACTCTCTGAATGAATCAAAGTTTTTATATATTTCTGATTTAGATTGATTAGACCTTACTGAAATACAATTAGCTATTTGAATAGAGCTAAAATCTCGTGGAAATCTATCAGAGAAAGATCGTAATTTATTAAATCTTTCCTGAAATTCTTGAATTGAACTAATATTTGCTAACCATCCATCTCCTCGTTGAATCACTCTATTTAATGCTTTATCTGTATTCCCACCGATCCATATCGGAGGATATGGTTTCTGAATAGGTTTGGGATAACAAATAAATTTCATCTCCTTGCTATCTGGCATATCTAAGGAAATTGAAACTGGATCACAAAATGATTTAAAAATATCAATATTTTTATCAAGTAATTTACCGCGCTCAATGTATTCCACTTGAAGTGCTTGGAATTCTTCTAACATCCAGCCAACTCCAACTCCAAAAATCACACGCCCTCTTGAGAGAACATCCAGAGTAGAAATTCTTTTGGCGTTCAAAATCGGATTGCGAAATGGAAGTACCAAAACACTAAATCCAAGTTTAATTTTCTTGGTAATACCTGCAACATATGATAAGACTGTATGTGCTTCAAAAAGTTGTTGCCCATCTGAACCAAGAGCAAAACGACCAGGATGGAGCTGTGAAAGATTTTCAGGATAAACAGTTCTATCAGCAACCCATATTGAATCAACCCCAACATCCTCAGCTAATTTTGACATCTTTTCAACACGATACACTTCATCAACATTGCTAACAGGAACATTGAACCCTGAAGAAACTGAAATCCCAATCTTCATCTAATAACCTCAATTTCTTGATAATAATGAAGTTTGATATTTTATTACGTTAATTCAATCAATTTTAAATTTATGAATTTTATTTTTCATTGATATTATATAAATTTCTCCATCATAACTTTCACCAAATGATGTGATTTTTAATGAAGAATCTATTAAAAGATTTACATTAGCAGGATTTTTTGGATCTAAAGACCAAATCTTACCAGTACAATAATCTCCAAAAATATATTTTCCTTTAATATCTGAATTCTTAGATCCTCTATACACGTATCCACCTATTATTGAGCAGTTCGCATTTCCTCTTGAAGAATATTCAAATATAGGATTTTCTAAATTTGATTGATCACAAGATTGTCTAGGTTTATAACAATGTGTACCTTCCATAATATTCCAACCATAATTTCCTCCTTTGCGAATCAAGTTGATTTCTTCATAATCAGATTGCCCTACATCTCCTACCCATAAATCTCCATTTTCAGAATCAAAGCTGAACCTCCAAGGATTTCTTAATCCAAACGCCCAAATTTCATTCCTTACATCTTTAGCATTCACAAAAGGATTATCTGAGGGTATCTGGTAAGGAATTGATTTTGATACATCCGCAACATTAATTCTTAAAATTTTACCCAAAAGAGAATTTTTATTTTGAGCAAAATTTCTAGGATCTCCTGCAGAACCACCATCTCCTACACCAACATACAAGTTGCCATCAGGTCCAAAAGCTATTACTCCACCATTATGATTTTTATAAGGTTGTGGAATTTCCAGAATGACAATCTCGCTATCAACATCTGCTTCATTTGTATCATTTTCTTTAGTTGTGAACATTGAAAGAATCGATCTTCTAGGATTTGCCGCCGAATAATAAACAAAAAATCGTTTATTAGTTGAATAATTAGGATCAAAGGCTAATCCTAATAAACCTTCTTCATTTCCACCAGTACTAACTTTTTGACTAATGTCTAAGAACAATTCTCCTTTATCAGATTTATTTGCCCCATCAAAAGTTAAAATTTTACCTTTCTGGGAAACCAAAAATAATTTCTTTGAACCGTCTCCAGAATGAGTTAAATATACCATGCGCTCTAATAGAATATTTGGGTAAACAACTTCGATTTCTATAAGATTATCAACTGATAATTTTTGGGTATTTTCACTACTTTGTTGATCTAATAACGCATATGTTACAAAAGCCAGAAATATACCTAGAATCCAAAAAAAGGCAGCTTTATTTTTCAGCAAAGATTTCTTGTCCAATTTTATGAGAATTAACCCAATCCCAATTTAATTCAACACCTATACCGTCTCCGTCACTCGCCCAGACATTTCCATTTTTATCAATACCATCTAGATCATCACTATAATCAACGTAAAATGGAGCTCTAGTAGTTTCAAGATTTGGATGAACAAGGCCAAGTTCAAAAAAATTAGTATTACGAATAGCAGACATTATGTGCCTATGAACAGGTCCAGGACCATGAAGTTCAATATCTAATCCAAATCCTTCTGCTGCATGAGCTATTTTCATTGCGCCAGTGACTCCGCCATCCTCATGTGCACCTGCACGAACATAATCTGTAGCATCTGCAACTATAAAATCAACATGTTGTTCAAGTAAGCGAATATGTTCTGTTTGAAGAATTGGAGTTTTGATCATTTGTCGTAATTTTCTATGAGCAAATTGAGAAACCCCTCCATCTTGAAAAGGATCTTCCAGCCAAAAAAATCCAGCTTCATCACAAGCATAGCCAATTTTGAGAGCGTCTCCGAAATTTTTTATTTCACAGGCAGGATCTATGAGTAAATCTAATTTCCCACGAAATTTTTCACCTAATTTAAGAACATTTTCAACTTCTCTCTCAATGTTATATCTAGCTAACCCCCAACCATGGACCTTAAAAGATTTATATCCCATTTCAAGACATCTCTGTGCAAAATCAACAAAATCTTGAGGAGTTGTAAGTCCACCATTTTCATCTCCATGTAAAGTTGAAGCATATGCTTTTAAAGGTTTTTTCTCTCCACCAAGTAATCGATATAAAGGTTCTTGATAAAATTTCCCTGCAATATCCCAAAGACAAATATCAACAATTCCCAAACCAAGTATAGCTCCGTGACGTAACCCTCTCTTAACGTCGTTGTATATTGCTTCTCTTGAAAGTGCACTTTTACCAATTAAATATCCAGAAACAGCACGAACATCAGCTAATGCCGATTGTGAAACTTCAGGGTATTCTCCAATAATCCCAAGATCTGTATGAATCCTTACAATTGAACTACCTGTTTTAAGTTTAGACCCAGGTTGATATACCATATTGAAAGTGTTGTAATCTTTTCCAACATCAGCAAGTTTATATTCAACGTGTATCGCTTCAATTTTAGTTATTATAGGAGCAGGTTTCATAAATGCTTCTCCTGGGTAATATAAAATTAATCAAAAGATCGATCTAATGAAGAGTATACTCTAATTTCATTGATTCTTGCATGATCTATACCATTAGTTGAAATTACACTTACCAATATCCTATCTATTTCTATAGGAAAATCCAGCTGATGTATCCTTTTTCTTTGAAAATTATCAAATATACCAATATCTAATATTTTTTCATCTCCACTAAAACCTTCTAAAACATAATCTTTCACAGTTTCTGGCTGTGGTTTACCCCAAATCATTTTATCTACATAAGCATCACTATGACTTAATGTCAAAACTCTATGCATTCCGGTATCAAAAATAATTTGAATTTCTGAAACAAAAACTTTATCAGTCCATTCTAATTGAATAGATACTGGAAAATTATCTATTGGTTTACTCATCCAACGATTTGTGCCTGAAACAATCCTATCAAGTGATGCTCCATTAGCCCCATGAACTGCTCTGCTCTGTCCTGAAACAATATTGTTTGCCAAACCATTCGATTGTTCACTTTCTGAAGAAATTTTTGACTTTAAAGTTAAATCTTTTTCATCTAAATTGAGTATGCCAATCAAATAAGCGTCATCTCTCAATAATCGTTGCTGAATTGAATTAATATGTTCGCCAACATTTAATAAATCTTTGGGTATAACTTCGTTAAAAACAGAATAAGCTGCTGCAGTCCCAACGCCTTGTCCAATAGCGAAACAAGTAGCCATGACTCTAGTAGAAGCAAAGCCAATATGAGTTGCAGAAATATTACGTCCCGCAAAAAACAAATTATCAATGTTGTTACTAACGCATGAGCTTAAAGGAATATCATATAAATATTCTATAAAAGTTTGATCTGCAGGCTTGGAATCAAAAGCGTCGACACCTTCTGGAGGATGAGTATCAATAGGCCATCCGCCAAAAGCTATTGAATCTGCAAAAGGTACTGTATTTTGAATTTCATTTTGAGATAAAATATGTTGACCAATAAATCGGCGACTTTCTCTTTTACCAGGCAAGAATCCGAACCAATCTAATGCCCAATTATCAGCTATATGATTACCACTGTTTTTTATATGATCCCAGATGCCAAGTAAAACGGATAACAATTCATGTTTGATAATTTCATTATCTTTTATAGTGTCTAAATTTCCTCCCCATTCAACCCACCAATATCCATACTCAAAACCTCGATCAATTCCAATGCCACCATGAGGTCTTAATTTCAAATCATTTTCTGAAAATTTTCTGGCCCAATCAGGGGGAATAAAAGGCATAGGTTGATTATGTTTTCTAGCTTGCAACAATAAAGTAGATCCAAGTCGTTTCTTATCAGCTTGATCCTGAGCTAAAGATTCAGAAAAATCTGCTTTGCTTTCCCTACCTTCAGTAAAATTTGATTTAGCTTCAAAACCTAACCTCCCATCACCTGTGCAATCGCAAAAAACATCAGCAACAATATTGAATTTTTCCTCAGTAGATTGTCTATCTGCTGTTACAGAAGTAATCAAACTTCCAAGCATTTCTACTCCAGAAACTGTGGTATTTAACATCAGTGTTAAATTAGGTTCTTTGATACAAAATTCGTAAAATATAAGATCCAACATAGAAGCCGATCTTTGTGGATTTCTAATAGAAGTTTCAAGCCTGATTTCTTCAATTAATCCACCTTCTCGAGCTTCAGTTTCTAATTCAATACCTCGCTTACCACTACAATCTGCTCCCACAATATGCATTCGAACTTCACTTGATGAATTTCCACCCAAAACAGGTCGATCGTGGCATAAAATTACTTTAGCACCATTTCTAGCTGCTGCGATAGCACAAGATATACCAGCTGGGCCACCTCCAGCAACCAAAACATCACATTTTAGTCGACTAATGTCCACTTAAACCTCTTTATACTTTTTTACCTATTATCTTGAGTAAAAAATCATCACTTAACTTCTTCCCAAAATTCAATCCAACTAGTCGGTCCGTCAGAATCATCTAATAAATCTCTGAATTCTTTATAAGAATTTCCTGTATCTGGGAATTTATTTCCTTCTCTATATGGAGAATCAATTATTTCAGTCGACCATTGCATATACACTCGATTTAATTCTTCATTTGGGCAAGGCAAAGATCCTCCGTTATAGTAAATAAGACTTTGAGACCTTTGGCCTGCTTGAGAGTAAATATCTGCAACTTCTCTAAGCAATAACGCTGCATTTCTAGCTTGTCCTGGTTTTACTTTATAAGTTCTTCTAATAACGTACATTTTAATTTCTCCTTATAATAAAATTTTTTATTAATACTTGAATACGATCAAGGAAATTCTATCTTAACTTGATCTAGCATTATGTGTCCTTCAGGCAAATAACTTTGGTCAACCTCATAATCTGAACCTGCACGCAATGAATGTATTTGATCTAAATCTGACTTTTCTTTTGGAACAATTAATAGAGGATGTAGTACAAAAATAATATCAACATTTAAATCTTTTAATACATCTACAATATTTCCATGACCATAAAAATTGACTCTATTATTCCTTGACCCCAAACTTGTCCACTGAGCTTGATCAGGTACAAGAGTAATAGTTTGTTCGGTCCACTCTTTTGTGACTTTAACAGGCTGACCAGTGAGAACATGGTTTTGGGTATGAGTACCTACACTGGATTGAGCTAATAAAACTAATTCTGTACCTCTCATTTTCATATCACCCTTTATGCGAACCGTAATAGAAACATTGGTCCAATCACTTGGATAATTCCCTTCTAAAAATTTATTCTTTAAACCAAGTGGTTTATGCAGAAAATTGTCATCATCTCTTTGACTCTGACTCTCTTTAGATGTATATAAACAATATAATAAATGTAAATATCCCCCACCTGGTGGAGCATGATTAGAATCTACCCACCATGGGCTTTTTGTGATAGCACAACTATCCTCTATTAATAAAGGATTAGGATATTCTTCCCACCCACCAGAACCATCATCAAAATCTTCAATATAAACTTTGTTTTTTTCAGACATTTTTACACCTTTTAAAATTCTATCTTTACTGGTTCATTTTTCATCATAATTATCGTTAAATTTTATCGGATTTTGGGGAGTTTTATTTACTGTCAAATTAAAAATATCAAATCGTTGATATCCACCTACGACATCATGGTATTGTTTCGGAATAACACATTCAGATATATCTATTTCACCATACAACAAACCTTCGTCATCTTGCAAAACATCACTGACAGTTTCACCGTTAGGTCCTGTAATCATAGAAATTCCATTCGGGATTTTTTCTAAATATTCTGCAATTTCAGAATCTTGATTCGAAAGAATTTTAATAGAGTTTTGATCAAGGAATCCTGCACAAACCAAATTAAATAATTTGCCTTCAAAAGAATGAGCTTTTGCACGAATTTCAATAGCAGATCTAAGATCATAGTTATCATCAGAAAATGGATAATGAGTTGGCCAAACAGGAGGGTAAGTAGAAATATGAATTTGTTCACCTTGAGCTAGCAATGAATACCTTGCTAATGGATTTGTGTTTTCACCACAAATTAAAACACCTAATTTGCCGATTACAGTTTCATGAACCTGTAATCCTGCTCCATCTCCAGGAGCCCAAACCAATTTCTCAAAAAATGTTGGAGCAATCTTACGATGATGTGACAATATTTCACCCTTATCACTTATAATAATATTACTGTTCCATATACAACCAAGACTTTGCTGACTTAACTCATTAAATCCTAATGAAACCATTATTTGTAATTCAGAAGCAACTTTACATATTTGAGAAATTTCAGGACCATCTAAATAAATGGAATTCTGAGCTACAGTTTTAAAGAAATGATTATTTTGAGTAGGTGATTTAAGCGCAGCCCAAACAGGAAATCCGGGCAGAAAGGCTTCTGAAAAAACTACAATATTAGCTGCGTTTTTTGAAGCTTCTCTAATCACTGAAATAATTTTATCAACAGTTTTATCAACATCAAAAAATTCTGAGGATACATGTGCCAAACAAACTTTTGATACAGGATAGTTTTTCATTTTATAATTAATTTCTAGTCAAAATTTACAGAACTTGTCCAAGTCCAACCTATTTGACCAGTAGATAAAACTCGAATTTTTACCAAACCAACAGGATACTTTCTATTAGGACTCTCATCATCTGCTGTATATTGTGAATTTAAACATCTAGCTTCTTCAATGATTTCTACTTTTTCTCCAACAGATAATTTAGAACCAGGGCCTTCAAAAACACAAAATTCACTTTTAGCTGTCACCCAATATGAATTTCCAGCTGCTATTTTTTGATACTCAAATGAGTTCCATAACTCTAAAGGTAAATCTGTCTTTATCGCTCTTTGTTTGCTAACGTTACCACCAGTATATTTATCTGAAGTATCAGGGTTAATATTCACAGTTGATTGTTTTAAATAACCAGTTTGCGTAGATGTAGCAATACCACACCCAATAATAAAAAAAGAATTTATAATCAAAAGAATTAATACAGAAAACTTCATAAAACTATATACCCCTTAAATCGTATTTCAAAGATACTCTTTTGGTTAATTTAGTGCAACAAATCAATCTATCATCTGACTTATAAACCATTATATTTGATCTTGTTTAATTAAAAATAACATCAAAGTGAAATTAGATCAAAAAGTTTTAAGCACAACTCTTTTGGAGTAAAGAGTAAAAGTATATTAGCTAGCCACCCAGAAAAAAAATGAAAGAATAAAGTAAAGAACATCCAAAAATAAATACTAAAATTATCTTCTCAGGATCTGTCAATTTCATATTTATAAACTTTCAAATTGATTTTTTAAATATTTGTCCCTTTTTAATCTCTTTTAAATGAAATATAAATAGGAAGAATTCTAATCAAAAATATTATACTAAAATAGTAAATATAGAAAGATGAAAAAAATCAATAATGAAGAAACAGACGAAAATCGTAATAATTGGCGGTGGAATCGTGGGTTGTGGAATAGCATTTCATCTATCTAAATTGGGATGTAAGGATATAGTAGTTATTGAACAAGGACCTCTATTTGACACGGGAGGCTCATCTTCTCACGCCCCTGGATTGATGTTTCAGAGTAATCCATCCAAAACAATGACTGAATTTGCCAAGTACAGTGTAAACCTATACAAAGATCTACAACTTAATGGAAACCCTGTTTTTAATCAAACAGGAAGCTTAGAAATAGCTTGGACAGATGACCGATTAAAAGACCTCAAACGCAAAATTGGATTTTCCAAATCCTGGGGACTAAATCCCACATTAATTACAAAAGAAGATGCCAGAAAAAAAATACCTATTCTAACCAATCGCATTAAAGGTGCTCTATATATGTCAACAGACGGAGTTGCTAATGGGGTTGGTGTTACAAAATCTCTAGGACAAATTGCACAAAATCTGGGCGCTACCTTCTATGGTAATACTATGGTTACAGGAATAAAAATTAGCAATGGTAAAATCCAAGCTGTATCTACAGACCAAGGGGATATAAAAACAGATATTGTTGTTTCAGCAGCTGGAATTTGGGGCCCTCTTATAGGTAAAATGGCAGGAGTTTCAATACCTCTTGTTCCAATGGAACACCTCTACGCAGAAACTACTCCCCTACCAGAACTTAATGGAGAAATATCAGAAATCAGTCATCCAATTATGAGACACCAAGATGGAGGTTTATATTTTCGACAAAGAGGCGAGTGTTACGGTTTTGGAGATACTTACCACGAGCCAATACCAATAGATCCTGAAAATATTCTCAATCATAAAGACTCAGGTGGCACGCCCGCAATTAGTACTTTGAATCATCCTGATGCGCCTGCAGCTTTCGAACGAGCAATAGAATTAATACCGAGTCTTAAAAACGTTAAAATTTCTCATAGTTTTGGAGGTATGTTCTCATTCACTCCAGATGCGATGCCAATTTTAGGTGAATCAGATAAAGTTAATGGTTTTTGGTCAGCTGAAGCTGTATGGGTAACTCATGCTGGTGGTGTATCCAAAGTAATTGCTGAATCGATATTAAATAACTCATCGTCAATCGACCTTAGAGAATGTGATATAAACCGATTTCATACCGTAGAACGTAAAAAATCATTCTATCATCAAAGAGGAATTGAGCAATACAAGGAAGGAGTCTATATACATCATCCTCTTGATCAAATGAATAGCTCCAGAAACATCAAGCTCAACCCTTTTTATGAAAACGAAAAAGCACTGAATGCTGTATTTTTTGAAAGTGCAGGATGGGAAATTCCACAATGGTACGATACAAACAAAAAATTACTTAAGAAATCTTCAAAAAAACATACATGGATTAATAGAAATTTTTGGGCTGCAAGAAACTGGTCTCCAATAGTTGGCGCTGAACACCTAATTGCAAGAGAAAAAGCTGCAATCTTCGATTTAACATCTATCACGAAAATTGATGTCCAGGGCTATGATGCCCTATCTTTTTTGCAGAGTATTTCTACCAATCAAATGGACCAACCAATTGGGCGAGTTACTTACACTACTCTACTTAACGAAAAAGGGGGAATTATATCCGACTTAACAGTTACAAGATTGGATATTAATCATTTTATGGTTATGACTAGCACCAGATATGGCTACCAAGATCTTAAATGGCTCAGAGATCACTCATCAAAAAATAAAGATTTAACAATAAAAGATGTGACAAACGACTTTGGTTGTCTTTGTCTTTGGGGACCTGAATCTCGCAATATTATTAAATCTATTAGTAACGATGATTTCTCCAATGAATCTTTCAAATATAGAGATGCACGTTATGTAAAGATAGGTAAAATATCTGTACTAGCAATCAGACTTTCATATGTTGGAGAACTAGGCTGGGAACTATACGTACCCAACCAGTATGGCCACTTATTATGGGAAAAAATCTGGAAAGCCGGAATTCCCTATGGATTAATCGCTGCTGGACTAGGAGCTTTTACATCTATGAGGATAGAAAAAGGATATAGATTATGGGGCACTGATATTCACACAGAATACAATCCTTTTGAAGCAGGCCTTGAATTTGTTGTTCGACTAAAAAAAGGAGATTTCATAGGCAAAAATTCTATTATTAACATCAAGAAAAACGGAATAGAACAAAAACTATGTTGCCTCACTCTAGAAGATCCCCAATCAGTTATAATGGGATCCGAACCAGTCATGTTTAAAAATAAAATCATTGGATTTATAACTAGCACTGATTATGGATATAGCGTCAATAAAGGAATAGCGTATGCATATTTACCATTAAAGTATTCAAAATCAGGAACTAAATTAAAAATCATGTATTTTGAAAAAATGTTTGATGCAATAGTAGCTGAAGAACCATTATACGATCCTAAAGGAAGAAAGATGAGGATATGACAAAGCCATCAATAATTAATAGATTAGAAAAAGGAGAAACAATTATATTAGACGGAGGAACGGGTTCTGAACTCCAAAGTCGCGGAGTAAATATATCTCAAAGAACCGAAAATGGTGAATTGGGGGCATGGTCAGCTACAGCTAACATTGATGCCCCAAATATTGTTCGTGAGATACATGAAGATTACATTAGATCTGGGGCTGAAATAATCACTACTAACAGTTTTTGGTCAAACCGTACTCGTCTAGATCGTATTGGACTTGGATCTCAAATGGAAAAATATACTCAAGCATCAGTTATTTTAGCAAAAAAAGCAATAGAAAATACCGGATCTAATAATACGTACATTGCAGGTAGCATGGCTCCCCCTCAAGGCAGACCTAAATCATTAGGAGGAATTTCCTCATCTAGTATAATTTCTGAAGACTTATATAAAGAGTTCCTAGACCAATCTGTAATTCTTGCTGAAACCGGGGTAGACTTTTTGTTATTAGAATATGTCAGCTCGGTTGATGAAGCTACAATGCTTGTAAAAGCAGCATCTGAAACAAGGCTACCAATATTTCTTGGAATTAAACACTTTGATTCCACCGGAACTTTACGTTCTAAAGAAAATACCATTGAAGCTATTAAAGCAGTTGCTGATCTTCCTGTTGCTGCAATACTAGATATGTGTAGCTCTCCTGAAGATATTACAGATGTACTTCCGTTAATTAAAAATGAATTCAAAGGTCCAATTGGTGCATATGCGAATATTGGATACATTCAAAACCCAGATGCAACCACTGATAAAACCAAACAAGTTCATAGAATTGAAACAGCAGAAAACACTCCTGAAAGATATGCAAAAATTTGTGAAGATTGGATTAGTAAAAATGTACAAATCGTAGGAGGTTGTTGCGCTTCCAACCCCAAACACATTTCAGCAATAAGAAAAAAAATCACCTAGAAAACTACATTACTTAAATTATTGAAGTTAATCATTAATCCAATATTTACACTACCTGAGACCAAGTCAAAACTTCATAAGTTATTCAATCGGAATAACGCAAACTTACTTTTTGTCAAACTCAATAGCTTTTGACCAAGTCCATCCTTCCTCTCCCGTAGAAATCACCCTGATCTGATTAATTGTTGCTGTATACGATCTAGGTACACCGTCTATAGTATTTAATCTAACATATAAACATCTTGCCTCATCAAGAATTTCTACTTTTTCTCCAATTTGTAACTTGGAAGCTGTAGATTCATTAATAATACAAAACTCTTCTTTGCCTCTAACTACACCAAGGTTGCTACTACCTCTCCTGTCAATCATTCTATATTCAAATGATGGCCAAAGAAGCAAAGGAAGATCAACCTTAGCTCCCTGCTCAACGCTTAAAGTAGGTTGTTTCAACACCCCAGTCCCAAACTTAGGCCCTGAATTGCCTGAACCACAGGCAACAGCAAAAACCATTACCAAAATGGAACCTATCAACACTAATAAAATTCTCATGGCTTCCTCATTAGTTTTGTTTACTTGATCAAAGAATTACTAATTAAATCAAATTAGTTACCATGAATCAATCTGAAAAAGAAGGAATCGCTGAACTCAAAACAAATTACTACGTTTAAAAGAATTTTATTTAGAAATTTTAAAGTAATCGTTATTGTTCTTAAAAAAATCAATGAAATATGTTAATGGATTGATCTGATCTTTCTCAATCATTCTTTTTTGACAGCTCCAGCCCATGTCCAACCTTCTAAACCTTTGTCTTTTCCATCAAGAACTCTTATCTTGACTAAAGAAGTGGGAAATTTCATAGATGGATTACCTGGTCTCATTAACATCACACGCTGACAATCATTTGAAGCAAGAGCAATAATCTCAACTTTGGCTCCAATTTCAAAAGGAATTCCAGCTTCTTGTTTGTGTTCATTGATCAAACAGAATGCATCCTTGCCAGAATATTTATCTGGAAACTTTTGATCAACACGAGTATATGTTAGCAAAGTCTCTTCCATTTCAGTCCATATACTAAGAGGTACTTTTCTTTCAATACATCGATTTGAAATATTCTTTCTTACGTAACAATCATCTTTTAGACTCTGGGTTACAGTTTCACTAATTTCATCAAGTAAAATCAAAACAACCATATCTTGCAAAATACCCTTAACTGGTGCTTGAGATATTTCATCATCTGTTGATGAAGTACAATTAATCGCAAATAACATCAAAAAAGATAAGAAGAAGAATAATCTATTGAATGAACTCATAATCGAAATTATACACGCTTTTTGTAGAAATTAAACTGCGTGGGTATATACCAACAATAGAATTTAACCAAGATAATATCGAGTGTATAAAGGGAAGCTACAATACTTGCTAAAACCGAGTTTTTGGTATAATCCTATCCCTTCCTCTGAGGCTTGAAGGGTACCTATGTTATATCCAGCATCTCGTGCTTCCTTTAAAGCGAATGTAACTATGGTAGTGGCAATATTTCGGCGACGTACCTCAGGTATTGTTGATACTAGATAGATACCAGCCACACCATCTCCAGTGAAAAGCGCCGTGGTAGCAACAGTCTTTCCATGCAACGTCGCAGAATAGAGACTCCAGTTATCGGTCTTTTTGTAACCTGACATAGTGAACAAACGAGCAAGACCAGATTGCATCTGAGGGTTGGAATCGGTTGCTACTATATAAGCGTGTACAAAATCATTAAGTTGAACTTTGTTATTAATTAGAGATATTTCAAGACCTTGAATATCTGTAAGTTCTGCATATTCATCATGTAAATTCTGTAGGTCAATCGCCATTCCAGGGAAATCTTCTTGATACACCATACCATTAGCCTCAAGAAGCTTAGGAAGATCAACAAGAGAGCTAGAAGGGGAAATCCACCATGTATAATCAACACCGTAGGTATTGAATTTTTCAATCAATCTCTTTACACGAATTGGTGCTTCTTCGGGGGCCCAACTCACATAGGTGACGTTGTTAAAATACTTGTCCAACACACCAGTTATTCTCCATATAGCATCTGGGCCATCAGATTTTGCGAGAGACATACCTTGCGGTGGATAAGCTCCACGTAAGTCAGATTCAATTATGTGTACAATTTCTTGAGAAGTCAGATCAGATAATATGCGTGTTTTTCTCAACTGTAGCTTAGCTTGGCAATAGCTACAGAACTCCACCTTTTTTAAGTTTTCTTTACTACATTCTGGACATATCATGATTAAATTATAAATCAGGAGGTCAATAACAATTACAGAAAGCTAAAATATCCTTACTAAACAATAAAAAATCAGTCGCGTGCGACAGCTCCAGTCCATGTCCATCCCTCTAAACCTTTATCTTTTCCATCAAGAACTTTTATTTTAATTAAAGAAGTGGGAAGTTTCGAAGGAGGACTCCCTGGCTTCATTAAAAGCACACGCTGACAATCATTTTCTGCAACACCAATTACTTCAACTTTTGCACCAACTTCAAAAGGTACACCAGGTTCAAATTTGAATTCATTGATCGAACAAAAAGGCTCCTTGCCAAAATTATCAGAGTAGTTTGACATAATCTCTTCCATTTCAGTCCATATATGTTGTGGAACTTTTTTTTCCCTACATGCTGTTGAAAGAATTTTTTTTACATAACAATCGTCCATTTCTGATTGACTTGGAACAGAGCTTTCTCTGGCCAAAATTAGTACTGTCGTACTCTGTAAAACACCTTGGATTCCCACTTCTTGTGATTGATTTATATTCTCCCCTGAAGATGAAGTAGAACAATTAACCACAAATAACATCAATATAAAAAGTGGCACTAATAAAATTTTGATGTTCATTTAAATTCTCTTTTTATAGAAATTAATTGATCCGTTCAAGCGAGTAAATAATGTCAGTATTATTATGAGCTTTATCCCATTCAAGCATCTTAGGTGACGACATAATTTCATCAAATAGTTCTTCGTGAACAACATTTATCATTGCAATGACTTTACTAATTCCTGGTTTATCTGTCTTTACCACCCCAATATCAAAATCTGAAACAGCTGACCTTATTTGTTCATCAAATTCTGCAATCATTGACATATATTCTTCTACCTCACCTTCAAAAGTTGACACAACACAAATGTTCATTTAAATTCTCCTTTTATAGAAATTGAAATTATCAACATTATAATGTAAAGAAATCTTCTCGTTCATCTTCTTTTACATCTGGCTTCTTCTTACTTCCACAATTAGTACAAAACTGTAAATCTTCTTCATCTAGAAATTTAACTCCACATTGCATGCAATAGGAATCACTAGATTTTTTATCTGGTTGATCCAAATCTTTAAGAAACTTTCTAGTCAATAACACGATACCTGCAATGTAGGGGCCCAGAAAAATGAATCCAAACACATCAGCCAAACCACCACCAAAACTCTGGTAAGTAGCTGACACAATGGCTCCGCTAATTAATAGTCCAAATAGCCCTAATACCGTCATTCCTAAAATTATCAGAAACTTAGCTATCGATTTTGATTGATAATCAGAAGATACTTTATATCCACATTTCGCGCAAAAAATTTTTTTAACTTCTAAATCACATTTAGGACATTTCATAATCGCAAATATTACACAGTAAAAAACAATATGTAAAAAAGAAGGACGCCTAAGCAACCTTCTTTTTTACTATATTTCTATTAGACTAATCAGTGTTTTTATCTATAACAGTAAGTATCCCTGTTGCAAGTGATAATATCAAAAATCCTAAAAATCCAATTATCCATAAAAATCCACCAACTAAATTCATTAAAAACAGCGAGGCACCAACAACTATGACGACAATTGCAAGGATAAGATGTAGATTTTTCTGTAGGATCATAGCGATTCCTAACAAAATCCAGGATATTCCAATTACGTTGAATATTGTACCGGCTACGCCTTCTGAAACTCCATATAACATCCCAGCTTCCGTCATTAGATCATCTTCTATTGCCCATGCGACTGCCATGGATAATCCTGAAGAGACAACTGCTATAGGCAAACAAATTAAAGGAAGAATAATAGCCATCTTAGCTAATAAGCTACCTGGTTTTCCAGATCCATGCATTGAATATGCTAAAAATATCCAACCAGTCATCATTGCTATTATTCCAGTTGTTTCAATCAGCGTACCAATAGTATGTAATTGAATATTTGCAGCAATTTCGGCAACATAATCCGATGTTACCCAATCTTCATTCCCACCACTTCCAGGAAAACCACCAAATATAACAATAGTCATGAGTATTGGACCGATTATCAAAAGTAGACCTGTAAGAGCTTTTGAGTTCATAGATTTCTCCTTAAAATTACTAAATTAACTGGACACATAATAGTACTTTTATTGTTTTTAAACAACTCAGACATTATACCCATCACAAACAGATAAAAATCGACAAGATCAAAAAGTAACAAAAAAACATTAAGTTGTAGTTACTTACACTAATAACAAATGCTAATATATTCTCCATTACATTAAATCACTGCAAGACTATTGGAGAAGCTAATATGACTGATAATTTACAATTAGATTTGGCTGACGAGTTGTGGACTTATAATGAAATAGAATCACGACTAGGATCATCTACAATACTATTCCCTAGGCATCGTCTTCTCGAAGAAAAAGATCTCGAAAAAATACGTGAAGCAGACATCTCCAGAATCGAAGTCTGTGGTCTCGGTAACCCAGGCCATTTGGGTGCCAACGACCAAAAATATCTCTCTTGGATGAGGTTAGAGTGCGAAAAACAAGATATCTCTGTGGTTTCAACCCATTGCCCTGGATATCTGTTTAACTCAGATAACGAGGATAATCGAAAAAAAGCTGTAGCTGAAGGTGTCCACGCTGCGAAAGTATCGGAAGAATTAGGTGCTAAAATAATGGTATGCCATTTTCAACCAGAAGAACCGTCTGAAAAAAGTGTCAACGAAATGCTAGATCAACTAAATGGTCATTCAATCAAACTTGCTATTGAGAATGGTCAAGATCTAGCTGATTACACAGCATTCGTCGATAAGGTAGGATCAGAACAATTTGGGATGGTTGTAGACATCGGACACACACGAGATAAGGATCAAGTTAATCCATTCATAAAAAAGAACCGTGCCAGAGAAACAATGGCTCTGTGTGGAGATCGACTAATCCACCTGCATCTACACGATTGGATTGGTACAGACCATTTCTCACCATTGGACGGTGAGATCCAATGGGTGGAAATCTTCAGAGCCTTAAAAGATATCAACTACAATGGATGGTTCATGTTTGAAGCGGCATACCCACCAGGAAAACGAGATGAAATTAAATCAACAGGTCCCAGTTCTGTTGATTCAGAGTACGTATTAGATAAGGTTGCAAATTTTCCAAAAGGATTTGTTAATCTGGTAAGCGATTATTCTGAAGAAGGACCATGACAATAACATCTCAGAAAAATCGAAAAATCGAACCACGATCGATTCCACCACGAAGAGTACTCCTGTTCGGTTCGACAACACACATTTTAAGCGATTTATTTTTCCTAATCTTAATACCTCTGTTACCCACCATTAAAAATGACCTCCAACTCAACTATACAGAAATTGGCATATTGCGGTCTGCTTTCGCTGGAACCTCAGCAGTTCTCCAGATTCCCGCAGGGTTTTTGGCCGAACATATAGGGGAATTTTGGATGTTGCTGGGAGGAAATATTTGGGTCTCCATTGGTTTAATTGGAATGTCCGTAATGCCAGGTTTCTGGTCACTTATTTCTATGACCATTATTGGAGGGTTAGGAGGCGGAACTCAGCATCCTCTCGCCTCAAGCATGGTATCACGAGCCTACGAATCTTCCGGAAGATCATCAGCAGTTGGAACAGTTAATTTTGCTGGAGATTTAGGCAAAATGCTCGCGCCCCTTTCTGCAGCAGGACTTCTTCTATTTGGCACATGGCGTACCGTACTCTGGATTGTGGGAACTCTTGGACTTTTCTTAATGGCAGCTGTAATCCCATTAAAAAATAAATTAGATCTGGGAAAACCCATGCCGCAAGTTTCATCATCAACTACTGAACAGAACCGGTCAGAGTCTAAGTTATCTGGATTTATTGTATTAACTGTTATAGGAATATTAGATAGCGCTGTTAGAAGTGGAACGTTAATATTATTTCCCTTCATACTGATCGAAAGAGGTATAACAGAAAGTCAAACTACATTAATGCTATTTTTGCTATTTGCTGGAGGAGCATCAGGAAAGTACGTATGTGGATGGTTGGATGAAAGAGTAGGAACTATCCCACTGATATGGCTAACAAAAGGAATTACTACCGTTCTACTGATATCAACCTTAATAGCCCCAACTATTTCACTATGGCCTCTAGCATTAATTATCGGAGTTGGATTAAACGGGACATCGAGTGTTCTTTATGCAACCGTTGCTAAATTTATACCAGTACAACGACGGGCACGTTATTACGGTTATTTCTACACCACAAACGAAATAGGTACAGTGGCAGCACCTCTATCCTACGGCTTTATTGCGGATCAAATAGGATTAAAGATGACAGTGTTAATAATGGGGGTTGTGACATCACTAATCTTGCCAACAAGTTTGGCTCTTTCCAAACATTTGAAGCAAAAATCAAAAATTAGATGAAAGTTGCTAAATTGAAAACAAAACAGAATTTACTCTTTGTCAAACTCAATAGCTTTAGACCATGTCCATCCTTCTTCGCCTGTTTCTATCACTCTTATTTGCGCGAATGTAGTCGTATATGATCTAGGTATCCCGTCTTTGTAATTTAAACGGACGTAAAAACATCTAGCCTCATCAATAACTTCTACTTTTGTGCCAGGCTGTAATTGAGCACCTTCAGATTCAGTAATTAAACAATGTTCCACTTTATCCTTTTCCACAACTCTAGGAATCCGTCTATATTCAAAAGATGGCCATAACAATAAAGGTAAATCAACAAATCTATCAACTCTTCCAGTTGTCCCAGTATCAGAATTAGGATTTGATGGGGCCTTGTTGAGGTTATACACAGCTTGTTTTAATGTGCCAGTTCCAAATTTAGGCCCTGACTCGCCTTGATCACCACAACTAAAAGAAAAAACAATCAAAATAATCAAAGTATTTAATATAAGGAAAGATTTCATTATCCCCTCATTTTTCTTAGTCTAAATAATTGCAAATTATACACTTGATTTAGCAAGAAGCAACATCAATCAAACCATGAGGGAAAGAACATACTTGCTTTAAATTCAGCGATATTATTAAATATGTGAAATTACTAATATTTTATGTATGAAGGTTTCTAAATTGCAAACAAGACCAAATATCCTAATTATCAACAGTGATCAGCAACGATTCGATACTTTAAGTTGCTATGGTAATGATTGGATAAAAACTCCAAATCTAAATAGTTTGGCAAAAGATTCCTTCGTTTTTGAGAATGCTTATGTGACTCAACCTGTTTGTGCACCTTCCAGAGCTTCTATTTTAACTGGATTGTACCCGCACACTCACGGTGCGGTTGGGAATGGAATTCGTTTAAATTCTGGCACAAAAACAATAACTGAATTGATACCTGATGACTATCAAAAAATTTGTCATGGTAAATGGCACCATACAGAACCTCAACAAGGGTTCGAAAAAATGACAACAGCTCATTTTCCCCAAATAGAAGGAAATGATTATTCAGACCTTTCTGATTATCATAAATGGCTTATTTCTAAAGGGGTTAATTTTCCAGACACTAATAAGGTTGAAGAAAATCAACAAATATTTGCAGTTTTTCAAAATAATCTTCCAGAGGAACTCACTCAAGCTAGTTTTATTTCAGAGATTACATCAAAAGAAATATTAGATATCAAAGAAAATACAAAACCGTTTTTATTACTTGCAAACTTTTATGAACCTCATTCACCTTTTACTGGACCATTAAATGGTTTATACGATCCTGAAAAAATTCCTGTTGGACCTGCATTTGCTAAAAAACCCGAAAATGTTTCACACTACAATACATCAAGGGCAGAAGATGATGAAACTGGGTTTAATAAATCATTTATTGATGGTGTTCATAAAAGTGTTCATGTAAATGATTCAATCACATCATGTGATGATTGTTATGATTTATCTGATGAAATGGGATGGAGAGAATTACGGGCAAATTATATGGCAAATGTTACTTTATTAGATAAATATGTTGGTAAGGTTTTAGATGCTCTTTCTGAATCTGGCCAATCAGAAAATACCATAGTAGTTTTTACAAGTGATCATGGAGACATGCTTGGCGATCATAGACACTTGCAGAAAAGGTCATTTTATGAAGAATCTTCAAAAGTTCCATTATTAATCAAAGTACCATGGATATCAAAAGAACAAAAATTTGTTTCAGGTAGCATTAGCCTCGTAGACCTACTCCCTACTTTATTAGATTTGATTGATCAAAAAATACCAGAAAATTTACAAGGATCAAGCAAGAAAAAAGTATTGCTGGGTCAAGAAAATTTAGATGATAATGATGTGTTTTACGAGTGGAATGGTGTCGGGAATATAGATTTAAATAAGCAAACAATTGGCGTCACCCAAGATGACAAAAACGGGATAAGTTCAACTCCTAGAAGGTGTATCGTTTCTTCTGACCGATGGAAATTAACTGTTGCCCCAAATGACTCTTCCGAATTATTTGATTTAAATAACGACCCTAGTGAACTAATCAACAAAATTTCTGATCCATCTTGCAAATCTAGAATTGAGCTAATGGAAAATAAAATTAAAAAATGGCAAATCCAAACTGAAGACACTGAAAAAATTTTAGACTAAAATTCAAGAACAATTATTCTAACTAATTAATCACATGTTTTTTAGCGTATTCCATCCAAAGTTCTAGTACTGCAGCTGGTTTTTCCATCACATCCAAACTGAAAAGTTCCCAATCTCCTCTCGAAGCATCAGATTGAGTAGGTGAATATCCCTCATCAATTTTTGTCCAACTTCTAGGAGGGCCTAGTATATTAAGAAAATAAGGTTTAATTGGAAGAGTTTCTTGTTTGGAAATATAGATTTGATGCATTTCAACTTCTCTAGAATCAAATTCATCTTTACAACCCTTAACAAATTCAGGTCCTTGGGATCTCTTAAAGAATCCTGGCAAAGCACTCCATGTAACATTATCTCGTTTTACGATCTCCATGATCGCTTCAAGTTGTACATCTAAGAATCTTTCTACGTGTCTAAAATCACAACTGCCATCTAAAGTGAAACTTACATGATCTGCTTCTGCAAAAGAAAGATTTTTCCAATGTTGCCCATAAGTTGGGTTCAAATGACTTCCAGGAAAATCTGGATGACCATCATCGTAATGAACATTCGAGGCTACCCAGATATAACCTTTAAAATATTTCCTTACTTCAGCAATAACAATGTCTAAGTACCATTGTGCTAATTCAACTTGTTGTGATTTGGGTAAATTATATAAAAAAGAATATTGACTAAAAGGTACTTCAATTTCCGTATTTAAAATGCTATTTAATTGAATCATTTCAGCTTTCGCTTTTTCAGCCCCTTTAGCTTTCATAATATAAGCAGGTACTGAAATGTTTAATGCAAATTCCTTAAATTCTTGTACATCCTTAAGGTCTATCTCATAATCTTTAATATCACCCTGAACTATATAAGCATTTGAACACATATCAAGATCAGCATAAATTCTGCGACCTTTCTTTTTCTCTATGATAAAAGCTACCATAGCACCCCGAATTTCCTGGTCCAACCAATACTCATCAAGTTTGTATTTTCCGCTTGAATCTAGAGAAGCTTGAGGACATTTCATACTATTGTATTCTTCGTCATAAGATGGAGGCATGGACATATTCCCCATAGATGGAGAAAAATTTTGATCTAAATCAGCAAAATATGAATCTGTCATTATCCTATCCCAAATTGCAGGAAATAGAGTAGATTTGCTATTTCTAATTCCATAAGGATCAGCAAACATCACGTACCTTACTTGATTAGGCATTTCATATCTTTCTAAATCTTTCAAATGGCACTCCAATTGTTCCCATGATGGTCGATAATAATCCAGAAATTCCAAAAATACCTCCAAAGGGATACAATGACCTCCCCATACTTGAGTTAATGGATGAGCTAAAGACTCTGGAGAAGCCCTAAAGCATGGTTGAAGTTTTTGGTTTTGTTCATCTGTAATTAAATGTTTACCATCTTTGATAGCCCTCAAAATTGTTACACCAACAGCTTCAACTCCACATCTCCATTCATCTGCAGTTGGTATATATCCGAGAATAAATTGATCATTTTTAGGATCTTCAGTCCTAATCCAACCACCATGTATAGAACGAATGTCTTCAATACGTTCCTCAACACTCATATCATCTCTATCATCATCTTCTCGTTTGTCTTTTTGATCGTCTTCTCGCTTATCCTTTTGATCGTCTTTTAAAACATCACACGTCTTAACTTGATTAATTTCTTCCTGAGTTGGACCCCTTTTGCCCATTTGAAATTCTCTCACCACTGAACTACCCAGTCTCTCATCCATACATGAAATAGAATACGGCAAATTATAAACTTCTCTCCAATTATTCACTTGACTCTTTGCAGCCTGATTATCTTCTCGCTTGTCTTTTTGATCATCTTCTCGCTTGTCTTTTTGATCATCTTCTCGCTTGTCTTTTTGATCATCTTCTCGTTTGTCTTTTTGATCATCTTCTCTAGCAGGAGTTGACGTTTCGCCTTTAACAACAGAGCTGGGTGTAGATTGGTTATCACAAGCAGCAATCAAAATAATAATAAATGTTACTAAAAATATCTTAATTAATTTCATAATCTCAAATTATACCTTTAAAAAAATTACCCCGAAATAAAGTTAAGTGATGTCATGACTGATGTCCTAGCTAATAATCACATCCGTTGATGGGATGTGGTTATTAGCTAGGGCTTTATAGGTGTGAGCCCGGAGAGATTCGAACTCTCGACACTCGGATTAAAAGTCCGATGCTCTACCAACTGAGCTACGGGCCCAAAATAACCACAACTAATATTAAAGTATTCAATCAAATTACTTCAAGGAAAACATATATCACATTATTCATAGTATCAAGAATCGCGTTTTCTAAGCAATCATTTAACTAAGCCAAAAGAATTTGTAGGCCAATACCTTAACCAAGCTTTACCAATAATATTTTCTACGGGTAATTTACCCCAAAATCTGGAATCATAACTTGAAATACGATTATCACCTAAAACGAATATTTCATCATCTAAAACATCAATTTTATCAAAAAACATAGTGTCTCTATTCTTAACATATTCCTCAGATAGAAGACTCCCATTTAAATAAACCTCACCTCGTTTAATCTCGATCGTATCTCCCGGCAATCCAATAACTCTTTTGATCAAGTTTTTTTGATCAACAGGAGATTTAAAAACAACTAAGTCACCATAAGAAGGAGCCCCAAAAATGAAAGAATATTTTTCACCAAGTTGAGTCTCGAAAAAATCACCAAAATCACCAAGTTTTAAAATATCAAATCTGAAATACACTACCGAATTCACGAACAAATATTGCCCAGGTTCAAACCCAGGGTACATGCTACTACCCTGAACTCGATAATTTTTAACACTAAATTGTAGGACTAGAAAAATAAATAAGGCTAAAACCAAAGTCTCAAGTATTTCTCTTATTAATATTCTCATATTATACTTACACTATGCAGATACAAATAACTATTATAGTATATCCGAAGACACCTTGATAAACAGTATCATTGATATAAAACAATAAATCAGTAAATTAACTGAAAAGGAGCATCAAAATGCACAGCGCTGTTCTTCGCAGTTGTGATTTTGAATTATTCGTTAAAGGCTCTCCTCAAAACCATGAGGATTTTTTTAAAGGGTGGTCAAATACACGTAGACTAGGATTTGTAGCCGAAAATGGCATAGAAGGTATAGGATCTGTAAACTTGGTGATGGCGCATGCCACTGCATTTTACAACACATACCGAGCAACTAAAGAAGAGTTTTTTGCATATCCAGATTTTTTCTCATTCCAACACAATAGTCCGAAGGCAAGCTATTCGATGTTAGATATATACCCGGATAACAAGCATGTGGATATAGGAGATGATCCCCAAGATAGGCTCGACGCAATTAACGACCGAGGCATAAACGTATTAGTCGTCCCTGAAGGAGTAAAAAAAGATTCCGAATTTCATAAAATCCAGATGGCTAGCGCGAAAAGAAATATTGATACCTGTTATGTATATTCATTTAAAGGTGAAGTTTCAAATGCTGACCTAATAGTACGTTGTCCTAATAAACCCTTATACGATGAATATATAGGTTGGGTCGATCAGGTATTTGACTCTATGGAATCGGAGAATAAAGCAGAAATACAGGAAATAAAGTCTGCGTGGGCAAACAATCTAAACGGATCTTACGTCGAACAATCTTTCCGTACAGTAAGTCTGGATGAAGCGCTCAGCTTACTTTGAATTGTCACCCCTGAACTATCAATAATGATTTGTATTGAGAAAAACGTCTCAAGTATCTCTCTTATTAATATTCTCATATTATACTTACACTATGCAGATACAAATAACTATTATATTATACTCGAAGGCACCTTGGTAAACGATATCATTGATATAAAACAACAAATCAGGATATGAATATGAATAAATATCAATTCATAAAAATTATAAGTTTCTTTACAATTTTTGTCCTGTTAGGGTGTACTCAAGCACAAAAACCACAAAATGTTACGCCTAACCTTTCAACTCCAATCAAAGCTGAGTTTAGTCTTCCTCAACAATTTGGAAATAACAATCAAAGTGGTATCTGGGTAACAGGCAAAGGCAAACTCTCTGTGAAACCAGATTTAGCCATAATTTCTGCAGGAGTGGAGGTAACAAATCCATGCAGACAAGGTGCCATAAAAACATGTTATTCCCAGCCTGCGCTCATTACAGCAAAATTAGCTATGGAAGAAATCAACGAAGTAATTAAATCTAAAGGAATCCAAGAAAAAGACATTACAACCACAAGATTTAATGTACAAGCTAAGTATGCCTGGGATGATAAAACCAGAACTCAAATACTAGTAGGTTATACAGTTACAAATATAATTTCTATAAAATTAAAAGATTTAGATTCGATCGGAAAATTAATTGATGAAATTATAGTTGTGGAAGCTACAATCAAACCTAAAACTAAAAGAGAACAAGTTACCATAAAAATAAATAGTGTCAATTTCACAATTGAAAACACTAAGCAATATCAAAAAACCTTGCTTTCAAGTGCTATAGAAGACGCCATTCAAAAAGCTAACATGTATGCAGAATTTTCTAAAGTGAAACTAGGGAATTTGATATATATTTCTGAAAGAGGCCAAGTCCAAACACAGTATCAAGAGCAATTCAGAAGTATGGCTGCTTTTGCTGAAGGAAGCTCAACGCCAATTAATGTTGGCGAGTTCGATTTACAAATTTCAGTGTACGCTGGTTTTGAAATTGACTAATAGAAATTACAGATTGCAGACTCTTTAAAGCACTGCTACAATCTAAATTATAGTTCAACACAATTTAAAAATTAACAAATAATGTATAGGGTATGAAATGGTTCTAAGTGACAAATCAATTAAAGAGGAATTAGCTAAGGGTAGGATTAAAATTGATCCACTTGGAGAATCTTGCATTCAACCAGCTAGTGTAGACGTACATCTTGATAAAGAAATTCTCGTTTTTCGAAATTCGGTTAGGCCATATGTTGACATTAAAGAAAACATGGATGATTTAACCGAAATTTTGACAATCAAAGATGACAAACCATTTATGCTCCATCCTGGAGAATTTGTACTTGGTAGCACATTGGAAAATATCGGATTACCTGGAGATCTAGTCGCAAGACTTGAAGGGAAAAGTTCATTAGGAAGAATAGGCCTGTTAATACATTCAACAGCTGGTTATGTAGACCCCGGATGGCAGGGTCATTTAACTTTAGAGTTAAGTAATGTTTCAAATTTACCTATTACGCTATATTATGGCATGAAAATAGGACAGCTCTCATATGTGAGATTAACTACAGAAGCAGAGAACCTTTATGGGTCAAAAAAACTTGGATCCAAATATCAAGGTCAAACTTCACCACAAGCAAGCTTAATTTACAAAGATTTTAACAAAAAAGTTTGACAGGTAAGTAAGATGAATTACATGAGCCGCGCTATCAGCTTATCCAAAAGAGCTCTTGGTTCAGTAAGCCCAAATCCTGCTGTAGGCGCTTTAGTAGTTAAAAATGACAAGATCGTAGGTGAAGGATGGACTCAACCTCCCGGACAAAACCATGCAGAAATAATGGCAATCGAACAGGCTGGTGAATTGTCAAAAGGTGCCTCTTTATACACTACTTTAGAACCATGTAATTATCACGGAAGAACTCCTCCATGCGTCACAAAAATTATTGAATCACAAATCAAAAAAGTTCATATTTCTATACTGGACCCCAATAAAAATGTTTATGGACAAGGATTGAAAAAACTACAAGAAGAAGGTGTAGAAACTGAACTTGGAGAATTGTCTCAAAAAGCAACAACGAATCTTGAAGGATATTTGAAATTCGTTACAAAAAAATCACCATTCATAACAGCAAAATTTGCAATGAGCTTAGATGGTAAAATTGCCACAAAAACTGGAGATTCAAAATGGATATCTGGAGAAAAATCTAGAAGATTTGTACATCAACTTAGAGCTGATTCTGACGCAATTATGGTAGGTGTAAACACAGTGATCAAAGATGATCCAAAATTAACAGCACGAAATAAATCAGGCAAACCTAATTCTCATCAACCGTTGAGAATCGTTTTGGATACAAATTTAAGAACTCCTTTAAATTCAATGATCCTAAAACAACCAGGTACTACAATAATAGCTACATCTAATAACAACAATTCACATTTCTCAAATATACCAAACGTAGAAATTTGGGAAATCCCGAAACATAATTCCCGTATCAGCATACCTGATTTATTCTCTAACATATATAATAGAGGTATCTCTGGAGTCTTAGTTGAATCTGGAGGCACACTATTGGGAACTATGTTTGATCAAAAATCAATTGATAAAGTCATAGCTTTTATATCTCCAAAAATTATTGGTGGAGAAAATTCAACCTCTCCAGTAATTGGCATTGGGATTGATTCTGTTAATAATTCCATTCAAATTAATAATCAAAAATGGCGCAAATTTGGTGATGATATGGCGATGATAGGATATTGTAATAACTCTTAGGCAAAAAATGTTCACTGGAATTGTTCAAAAAATTGGGAAAATAAAAAAAATTGAAGGTTATACCTTCACTATTACTTCCGATCTGAACTTGGAAAATTTAGATATAGGAGGAAGTATAGCTTTAAACGGTGCTTGCTTAACTATTACATCCATTGAAAATAAATCATTTTCGATACAAGTTACACCAGAAACTCTTAAGAGAACTAACATTAAATACTTGAAATCAGAAGATATTGTTAATTTAGAAACACCTTTAAAAATGAATTCCGGACTAGATGGACATCTGGTTCAAGGTCACGTAGATGGTACAGGATCAATCACTAAAATTACTCCCGACAAAAACTCAATTTATCTAACTATCAAAACTGAAACAAAATTAATGAGTTATATATGTGAGAAGGGGTATGTTGCTGTGGACGGAGTGAGCTTAACAATTGTAAACTGTACCGATGATGAATTTACAGTTTCAATAATTCCTCATACTAAAAAGAATACCGTTTTTTCAGTCAACAAACTTGGAGATATTGTTAACATAGAAGTAGATATAATCTCCAAATATGTAGAAAAACTAATCAAAAAAAAATAAGGATTTTCATAAGAAAAATGCCAACAACAGATATAAATACAGCTATTAAAGATATAAAACAAGGTAAGATGGTCATTGTAGTGGATGATGCAGATAGAGAAAATGAAGGTGACCTAGTCATGGCTGCAGACAAAGTGACGCCTGAAGCAATTAATTTTATGGTTACATATGGCAGAGGCCTCGTATGTGTCCCCATGGAAGCACAAAGACTAAAAACTTTACAATTACCATTGATGGTCCAGGATAATACATCAAGACTTTCCACAGCATTTACAATTTCTGTAGATGCTCTGAGCGATACAAGCACTGGAATTTCAGCAAAAGACAGAGCAAAAACAATTAAAACACTGGTTGGGGAAAATACAAAACCTGAAGATCTTGGAAAACCAGGCCATATATTCCCTTTGAAATATGCTGATGGTGGAGTTTTAGCTAGAGCAGGACATACAGAAGCTTCTGTTGATTTAGCTAGATTAGCAGGATGTTATCCAGCAGGAGTGTTGTGTGAGGTATTATCATCAAATGGAGAAGCTGCGCAACTTCCAGAATTAGAAGAAATATCAAAAACACATAATATAGGAATTATTTCCGTTTCAGACATAATAAGTCATAGAAAAAAAACTGAAAAGCTTATCCAAAGAGTAGCTGAAGCTAAGCTACCAACAGAATTCGGAGATTTTGAGGCAATTTCTTACCAAAGCCTTGTAGACAAAGATGAACATGTGGCTTTAGTTATGGGTGAAATTTCTCCAGAAGAACCAACTTTAGTACGAGTCCATAGTGAATGTTTAACATCAGATGTATTCCATAGCGTTAGATGTGATTGCGGAGAACAATTATCAAAAGGACTTCAGGCAATTTCTAATGAAGGAAAAGGGATTTTTATTTACATGCGTCAAGAAGGTAGAGGAATAGGAATTCACAATAAATTAAAAGCATATCACTTACAAGATGGCGGATTAGATACAGTAGAAGCTAATGTAAGCCTAGGTTTTGCGCCAGACATTCGTCATTATGGTATTGGAGCACAAATTTTAGAAGATCTAAACGTTGGAAAAATGAAAATCCTTACAAACAATCCCAGAAAAGTAGCTGGACTGAAAGGATTTAAAAATCTTGAAATCGTTGAAAGAATTCCCTTAATTGCCAAAACAACTGAATCTAACAAAAACTACCTCAAGACAAAAAAAGAGAAACTAGGTCATATACTGGAATAAAGTTGAGAAATAATAAAACTAAAAAAAATGTTAAATTTGGCATCATAGTTTCAGAATTTAACAACAATATTACTGACAGATTACTTGAAGGCGCAATTACAGCATTGTCTCAAGAAGGTATTGATAAATCAGAAGTGAAAATAATTTATGTTCCTGGGTCATTTGAAATTCCAATTGCAGCTCAAAAATTAGCTCAATCTGAACCCGTGGAGGCGATAATTTGTCTCGGTGCCATTATCAAGGGAGAAACAGATCACTACCACTATATTTCAAACAGCACTTCCGTTGCACTTGCTCAATTAAATTTAAAACTAAATATTCCTGTTACATTTGGAATTCTAACTACAAATACTATGAAACAAGCATTTGAGAGATCCGGAGGAATAGACGGCAGTAATATAAATAAAAAATTGGATACTAACAAACTTTCAATAAATAAAAATAAAGGCAACGCAGGATTCAATGCAGCTATTACCGCTATCAAAATGTCAAAACTTTTAGAAGCTTTAGATGCTTCGAATTATTCTAAACAGAGTCAGTTACCCATGTAACTCCGTTAAGTATGATTTTCTGAAATTGTGGATTTAGAAAACTAAGTCCGTCATGACCAAGTAATGTAACAAAAACTCTTCCTTCACCATATTTTCTAGTCCACCCTAATGGAAAATCACCTCCAGGCATAAAAACATCTTCGTTCCTCCATTGATGGGTTTGATCTTGAGAGGATGCATATATAAAAACATTATTTCCTTCTTTATATTTTATCCCCATGTAAAGTTCATCATCAGTAATAAAATCAGGTACATCTATTACACAAGGATGATTAGGATCAGAAATTTTAACTTGTACTTTTCCATATGGAGGATGGAAACTTTCTTTTAAATCCCAACCGCCTCCTGTGATTTCAGAATATTCTTTCCAAGAGTCTGGTATACAACCAGAAATATGTATACAAACAAAGCCTTTACCTTCTCGAATAAAATTTTTCATTCCAATAATTTGTTCATCCGACAAAGCTGTTTCATCCGACCTCTTAGTATTGAAAATCAGAGCATCAAATTGATTCATTTTAGTTGCATCAGATAATATTCCTGCGTCCCATGAAATATTTACTGAATGTCCTGAATCTAAGAGGAATTTTTCTAAAACAGGTGTAGATTCCTCATACGGATGACCACCACCTGAAACAACTAGTAATTTCATCGTAATCTCATTTCATTAATTTTTTAATTATCTGGGAATCAAAGGCAATAACAAAGACATCAAAACTAATATCATAATTATACCTGTTAAAATTTCTTTGATCTTCATAATTATTAAACTCTCATGAATTAATAATTCACAGCTTTGGCTCTCCAGCTAGTTTGCTTTTGTAAAGCTGAAGACCATGTCCAGCCTTCTTTACCATTTGATAAAACTTTAATTCTCTTTAATCCTACTGGATATCTTTTGAATCCATCTTTTTGATGCAAAACATGCGTGCATTCAGCTTCTTCAAGATCTTCAACCTCCGTATCTAATGATAAAGGCTCACCATCACCCTCTATGACACAAAATACTTTCTTAGTCGTTCCTCCGCCACTTTCAGAAGGCATATGAACTGTCAATCTTTTGGTTTCTCCGGTCCATTGCCACAATTGTAATGGCAACTCTTTTTTTACTCTTGCGTCACCAAGTTCAGCAACTGGCTGAATTAATTTAATAATCTTAGAATCTGCATCAGACTCTACGTTTGAGTCAGGCGAACTACAACCCAATAGAAATATGAATAAAAAGCAACTTAGAATAAAAATCTTCATATAAATATCCTGTCAAAATTTAAATTTACAAAAAGTATATAAGATGATTCTCGCTATTTCAATCAAGAGTAAAATAATGTTATACTCCCATCCAGTAATATGATTGATGAAAACAAAAAAAATACATACGATGAATCAATAGTTATTGACGGATTGAACGTTAGCAACTGGGAAAGTTCAGCTGTTTTCGATAGTTTAAACAACGGAAATGTAACAGCTATCAATGCAACTATAGCAGTATGGGAACATTTCACAGAAACTATGGATAACATTTCCAAATGGTTACACCGCTTTCGAGATAAATCCGATTTTGTTACTCAAGTTACAAAAGTTCAAGATATTTTAGATGCTAAGAAAAACAAAAAAACAGGTGTAATATTTGGTTGGCAAAATGCGTCTCCTATAGAAAATGATCTAGACAGATTAGAGCTTTTCCACAACCTTGGAGTAAAAATTATTCAAATCACATACAATGAAAGAAATTTACTCGGCAATGGATGTTGGGAAAGAAGTGATGAAGGTCTAAGTAATTTTGGTAAAGATGCTGTGAAAGAGATGAACCGACTTGGTATTTTAATAGACCTTTCCCATGTAGGAGATCAAACAACAATAGATTCAATTTCTTTGTCAGACAAACCTGTAGCATGCACACATGCAAACGCTCGTTCTTTCTTCAATTCCCCAAGAAATAAAACTGATGATGCACTAAAACTCATAGCTGAAAAAGGCGGTGTAGTAGGAGCAACTGCTTGGCCATCTTTTTTAAAAAAGGGATGGAATTCAACTATCGAAGATTATGGAGATGCAATTGAAGACATGATTGAACGTATTGGAATTAATCATGTTGCAATAGGAACTGACTACACACAAGATCAACCAAGCGAATGGTTTGACACAGCTACATCTCAACAAGGAACTAAACCATCAGATTTAAGGCTTCAAATACCCAAAAATCCATCCCACCCAAAAGGCTTAGAAACACCTGACAAAATGTCAAATATTTCAATTGAACTTGAAAAAAGAGGATTCAATAAACAAGATATTGAGAAAATTTTAGGTGGCAACTGGCTTCGTCTTCTAAGGGATGTTTGGAAATAAAATTCAAATTTAAATGCATACTAATCTTTCCTCAAATAACAATTTAATACTAGAGAATTATGTAAAATTCCAGCTACCAAAGTTGAAAACAATCACACAAACTGATTTAAACTCAATGTTTGAAGGCTTCCAAACCAAGAATCTAGTTAAAAATTCTAAAATTTCAGAAACTGAATTGATTGAAACCTTTCGGTTATCAATGATCACTGAATCCTTAACTGAACAATACGCAGACACATTTATTAAAGGAGCATTAGATTTCAAAGCAACTTGGCTAAGTAATTACATTGAAAATTTTTGGGTCCCAGATGAATTAGGCCATATGGATCCTTTTAAAAATGTTTTGCTGGACCTAGGCTACAACGAATCTGAACTAGAACAACAAATAAAAGATGCTAAAGAACAAACGGATTATTTAAAATCACATGGTAGTGATATCTCTCCAATAGCATTAACAACATATGGAATGGTCCAAGAATGTATTACAGACTTTTGGTATGAATTACAACTGGAATTCTTTCCTTTGGAATCAGGAACCAGAAAAGCAATAAGTAAAATTAAAGGTAGAGAAGCTTTGCATACCGTTCAGTTTCGAGATCTAACTTCAATCCAACTAGAAAATGATCCTAGTCTATTATTGAGTATTTTGGAAACAATCACAAAATTCCAAATGCCTGGAAATCATATAAATATAGTTAAAGATATTGAGGAAAAATCTAAAACACTAATCCCGAAAATGGACGGCGAAGTAATAGAGTTAGTCCGTAGAATCATAAAACATACTCAAATTGTACTCAATGACACTGAAAAAATTGGACAACTATTTACACTATATGGATCAAAACAAGATAAACAACTTATCAAATATATACCTAATAATACTCTTTTTGGACTATTTAATTTTGTTAATTATGGACATGGTTTAATTGGAGAAATAATTCTTGAAAAAATTGGACTGTATGCAAATGAACTTGAATCATTAGATTCAAATCATCAAATATGGAAATATAAAATTAAAAAAATTATTAAAAATTGGATCAATGATCAATTTGAAATTGAAGAAATTTTTAAATAAATTAAAATTCTTATCACAAAGTGAATAATGTGAGTCAAAAACAAAAAAACATCCCCGATTTTCTAGGTGAAAAAATTTCACCTCTGATCCTTAAACAATTCAAAAAAATTCCTTTAAGCATCAAACTACCGTCACAACAAATTATAAATAAGAAACATCAACAACCTGTAATAAATATAGAAAAATGGTCTGCTTTTTTGGATATATTGTTGGGTTATGATTTAGGGTTAGCAAAATCATTTATTCAATCAAAATGGAACTCTGATGATTTGACTCCAGTTTTTAAATCATTTATTCAAAACAATAATCCAAATAGTAAAAAATCTATTTTTAATTATGCTCCTCAAAAATTATTTGCGCGCATAGAGCACAAAATCAAATCATTTAACCTGAAATCAAATGCACGGAAAAATATTCAATCACACTATGATTTAAATAATGAATTATTTAAACTATTTTTAGATGCCTCAATGACGTATTCATCTGCATACTTCAATGATTCTAATCTAAATTTAGAAGATGCTCAGTACGCAAAAATAGATAACCTGTTTAATAAAAGCGGTCTAAAAAATAACGATCACATTTTAGATGTTGGTGGTGGCTGGGGCTCTCTAATCATTAGAGCTGCAAAAAAATTCAACTGCACTGGAATTGCTGTTACTCTATCGAAAAACCAATATGAGTTTACAAAATCAAAAATCAATCAGATGAAATTAAATAATCAAATAGATGTAATTTTAGAAGACTACAGAAATATTGAAGGAAAATTTGATAAAATTTTTTCCGTCGAAATGCTCGAAGCTGTTGGCCATACCGGATTAAAGGATTTTTTCCAGCATTCAAATATACTTTTAAAACAAAATGGTAGCTTGGCGTTACAAGTCATTACAGTTCCAGATGATAGATATGAATCCTACAGAAAAAACTGTGACTTCATTCAAAAATACATATTCCCTGGCGGATTATTACTATCACATAAACACATCTTAGATACAATGAGTGCAAATAGCGATTTAGAAGAAAAATCTTATATATCCATTGGTGAACATTATGTTAAAACCTTACAATTATGGAGACAAAATTTTCAAAACAACTTTGATCAAATAAATAAAATGGGCTTCGAAGAAAACTTCATCAGAAAATTCCTTTATTACTTCAGTTATTGTGAAGCTGCATTTGAAACAAAACATATAGACAATTTACAAATATTCATTAAGAAAAAATAAATATGTGGTACGAATTTCTCATAAATCATTCTTTAATCCCCAGAAAGATATTAATTAAATCCATCCAATATATGCTAAAAAGGCATTTGTCAAAATTTTCTGATAAAAAAAATGACTTATTGACATTACAAAAAACATTCTGTTTAAAACATTCCGAAGGTCCTTTAGCCAAATCAACTCAGGATGCAAATAAACAACACTATGAATTCCCTATAGATTTCTTTAAAACTGTTTTAGGTAGCAACCTAAAATACAGCGGATCATTCTGGCCTCATAAGGAAGCAGATTTAACTCAAGCAGAAATCACATCTCTAGAGAAATATTTAGATAGAGCAAAAATTAAAACAGGTGAATCTATTTTAGAATTAGGATGTGGTTGGGGGTCTTTATCCATATATTTAGCTTCAAAATTTCCAAATAACAAACTGATTTCAGTAACAAATTCAATCCATCAATTCAAATACATTAAAAAAATAGCAAAAAGAAAAAGCTTAAATAATATTGAAATTATTCATTCAGACATGAACGACTTTGATACTAAAATGAAATTCGATAAAATCATTTCAATTGAAATGTTTGAACATATGTATAATGTTTCAAAATTACTAAAACGTACACAATCTTGGCTAAATGAAAATGGAATGCTTTTTTTTCAGGTTTTTAACCATAAATCCTATCCTCAGGATTTCGACAATTTGAAATCATCTTGGATGTCAAAATATTTTTTCACCAATGGAATGATGCCATATGATGGGTTTTACAATGATATTGATTCCAACTTAGTTCTAAAAAATTCATGGTCAGAAAATGGAAAACACTATTCAAAAACTCTTTACGCTTGGCTCAAAAATCTTGAGGATAACTCGCAGTATATATTCTCATCTCTATCAGGCAAATATAAAGCAACAGATCTAAAAATATTCATCAATCGATGGAAATTATTTTTCATAATTTGTGCTGAATTATTCGGATACAAAGATGGTAATGAATGGTATATTAAACAATATTTATTCACAAAAAAATCCAAAAATAAATCATGAATATCGCAATAGTGGGAGCTGGAATTTCTGGCATTTCAGCAGCATATAATTTACAAAAAAAACATACAGTTACACTAATTGAAAAAAACAAAAAATTAGGTGGACACTCAAACACAATTCATGTAAAAGATGATAATTCAAATGATTTATTTATTGATACAGGTTTCATAGTAATGAATCATAAAAATTATCCCAATTTTTCTAATTTTTTAAAGAACTTGAATGTCCCACTAATAAAATCTGACATGTCATTTTCTTATTTCAACAAAAACACAAATATTCAATACGCAGGTACTTTGAAAGGACTTCTGCCAAATTTGCGAAAAATATTCTCTCCAAATCATTATCGACTTCTTTATCTAATAACTAAATATTCAAAAATATTAGATCATGACTTTCAAGCAGGAAAATTAAATTCTTCAAATTTTACGATCAAGGAATATCTAGAAAAAATTCACTGTCCAGAATTTGTAATGAAAAATTATTTTTTCCCTATCGCAGGAGCAATTTGGTCTTGCCCTCAAGAAGAAATAGAACAATACCCTGTAACTTCTTATGTTAATTTTTTTCACAACCATGGGTTATTGCAAATTGGACAAAGAGAACAATGGTACACAATTGCAGGAGGTAGTAAAGAATATATAAAAAAATTCGAAACAGGCTTTAAGGGTGCCATCATTAAAAACGCCGAAGTAATTAATATTAGACAATCGGATAATAAAGTCATAATTCAAGGAAAACATAATTACATCCAAGAATTTGATTTAATTGTAATGGCAAGCCACGCAGATGAAACATTATCTATGTTGAATTCTCCTACTCAAGATCAACAAAAAATTTTATCTGCATTTAAGTATTCAAAAAACCAAATTGTTTTACATACCGATTCAAATGTTTTATCAAAAAATAAAAATATTTGGGCTTCTTGGAATTTCATCACATCTAATGAATCTATTGATCAATCTAAGGAATCCATTCATTACTACATGAACAGGCTTCAGAAAATTAAATCTAATAAAGAATATATTGTTTCAGTAAATCCACCTGATTCATTGAAAAAAGAAAATATAATCTATACAACCGAATATACGCATCCAATATTAGGGCAAGATGCAATTAAAATGCAAAATACACTCTTACATTTAAATAAACAATCCAGAATTTTATTTTGTGGTTCATATTTTGGATTTGGTTTTCATGAAGACGGATATTTATCCGGATTAAATGTATCAAAAGAAATATTAAAACGGTTTTAGTATGTCTATATCTGAAGGTATTTACATTGGAAAACTAACCCATCAGAGATCCTACCCTAAAGCACATCATTTCCAATATAAACATGTGATGTTAGCACTAGATGTAGATTCAAATAAAACATCATCCTTTATTTTTGGATTGAATAAATTTAGGATATTGTCAATTTATGCTAAGAATCACTTGGGCGGTGAAAACACCAACTTTAGAACAGCATTAAATAAACTCCTTAAATACAATGCAAAATATAACAAAAACAATCAAATGATAGTTCTAACTACGCCTAGCGTTTTAGGTCATGTTTTTAATCCTGCAACATTTTTTTTCCAACTGGATAAAGAAAAAAAAGATCTCGAACTTGCCATAGTTGAAGTAAATAATACTTTTGGAGAAGCTCACACATATGTTTTAGATAAACAAAAATTAGACAAAACAGTTTCGGTATTTTTCAACAAAAAGGAATTCCATGTGTCTCCTTTTGCAGACATGCAAGGGCATTATAAATTCAAATTTGACCTGAATGAAAATCAAATAAATATTTCAATCCACCTAATAAAAAATGACACTCCAATTATTACCGCAAATTTCAATGGCTATAAAACCAATTTTGCCAATTCAATTTTATTGAAATCTTTAATAAAAATTGTAACCATAGCATATTTTACAGAATTTAGAATTTTGAGCCAGGCATTCCGTTTAATGATAATAAAAAAATTGAAATTTTATCAAAAACCTGAGCCACAAAACCAAAACACCTATATATCTAGTTCTCCGTCTTATATTAATAAAATGAAATTTATTAAATGGATCAAAAAATTCAAAAAATAGTTGCTGCAACAGTGAGTAAAAAAATAATTATCTTTTTTGATGGATATTGTATTCTATGTAACAAAACCGTCGATTTTCTTATCTCCAAAGATGAAAAACAAAAGTTTTTGTTCGCAACTTTACAGTCAAAAACAGCTACAAACATCTTAAATGAAATTGGATTCCAAGAGAAACAGAACAAAAACCTCAATACTATTGTTTACTTTAAAAATGGTACATTTAAAATCAAATCAAACGCTGTTATAGATATTTTATCTGAACTAGGAGGAGTATACCAATTCACAAAAATCTTTTATTTAATACCTTTATTTTTGAGAGATTTGATATACGACCAAATAGCTACAAAACGTTACAAATGGTTCGGGAAAAAAACAACATGTAGGATACTAAATCCAAATAAATATACAAGAATCATAAATTAAACACTTTTAAAAACTAAATAATTTAAACTAAAATCGATTATAATGTTTTAAAGATTTTTCAAATATAAAATAATTTCGAGGCCAAAATGGTAAAAACTTTATTAATATTAACTATATTAACTACATTAACTTTTGCTGCTTGTAGTACATCTGATTCTGAATCAAATTCTGATTCTTCTTCAAGTTCTGGTGAAGCTTTAAGTACTGGTAAGACAGGAACTTTACAAGAACCTAAAGTTTACATTAACAAACTCCTGGTAGGTGATGGAAACGCCCAGGGAGGCGCCAGCGAAAAACAAAGTAAATGTGACGATACTATCTCACATTGTGTTAGAAAAAAAGTCCCTCATAGCATCTGGGATACGATAACAGAATCAATTCGAGCTTATAATCCTGAGTCACAAAGAAAAGAACCTTTTTGTGAAATTAACGAACATAAAAATGGGGCTGGTGTACCTTTTGAAATCGGAACAAAGATTGAAGTTATTGGAGCACCAACAAATGATTGTCAGCATACAATGATAATGAGACCTGGTATGCCCCTAAGTAAACTTCCTACTGCTTTAGTTAAAGTAAAAGTTCTTGAAGGGCCAAATAAAGGTTTAGAAGGTTGGACTTGGTCTAGCGCTATTGCTGTAGATGGTAAATAAGAATTAAATAACTCACATTTACAATTTAAATAATCACAATCAAAGGAGGCCAATATGGGAAATAAGATTCAATTGGCGTTGATTATAGTAGTTACTATTCTTGTCGTGACCCAAATATATACTGCTGTTGAATTAGTAAGGCTCAATTCCAATAATCATAGCACCACCAAAGATTGCTACAAGTATAAGCATCACAATCATTCTTGGAAGCATAATAAAAATTGGAAAATGAAGCAGGGATGGAAAATGAAACCCGAAGGAAAAATGAAATCTCTTGATCAAAAAAAGTGATTTCAAAGTATTTAATTTGATCAAAACATGAGAAATATTTTCTTTACCTTAACAAGTATTTTTCTGCCAATTTTTTATCTTTTTATAGCTTATGGCACATTCCAGGAAACAGATAAAACTCTCAAAGGGAGACCTTACAGGAAAATCATCAGAACGCTTTTGGGGATCGGGTTTGTTGTGATAACACCTTTTATATTCTATTATTTTTGGTTTTCACAAATATGAAATTTCTCAAATTTGGATTAACCAAAAATATGTGTAATTAACATCTATGTCTCTTAATAAATTTTTAAAAAAAATTACTTCAACTTTCGGTGCAATTCACTTGATTTTAGCATATATAATTTTTGGAGCTGTGATCTTAATTTGGGTAGAATTCCTTAACTGATATTCTAAAACAAATTTACTTATAATGGCTTTCTACCAGGGAACCCTGTATCTATCTCGTGCCAATATTTGATTTCTTGCTCACCTGAATGCCAGCACAAATATACTTCTCTGTCTTCAAAAATATAAGGGAAATCTACAAGACCATTTTGGATGCTTTTAACTAAGATTCCACGTTGATGAACAGTTTGAATTTGTTCATTTATTTTGGTCAATGTTTGACTTAATTCTTGTTCCATAGATTCGATGCGTTGGGTTACTACATCATCTAAACCGTTAGATATTACCGGATTTTCCAATTGTTCGATATTATCATTTAACTCATCTAATCGCTTAAGTAGCTTACTTAAACCATTAAAAATTTCCTCAAGCCAATTCACCAACTCTTGAGCTTCTTCTAGAGTAAAATAACGAGTCATTTAAATGTCTCCTAAAAAACTGAAAGCCCTCTGACGAAATATCAGGGGCTTTCAATATCAAAACTAGACTTCGATTTAGCTATCGGATCTCAATGTAAAAACACCCATTAAAATAGTGCTTAACATGAATGAACTCCAACCAATCCATTGTAAAGTGGTAGAAATATCGCCACTTAAAAATGCCGAAAGAATCAATGTTATTGATGCAATAACTGCAAGAATACTAGTTGAAATATTTAAATTCTTTTCAATAAATATTCCTACACCTAGTAAAAGCATCGAAACACCTAATATAAGTGAGGATGCTCCACCTCCTGCGGCCGTAACTCCTTGAAGTATTGCAGCTTCTTGAACTGAACCAGCTTCAGTTGAACCATATTCAAATCCAAGCGCTGTAACCATTCCAGCAAGAACCGCCATAAAAAGTATCATTGCAATATTTGTATAAGAAGATCCTGCTCCACCTCCCATAGCCATTCCTCTTGACATAACTACCAATGCTGTCAGCACTGTAATCATACCACCATACCCCATTAATATTGCAATTTTTGCAGTAACACCACCATCTAAGAGTTTTTGAGCTAGCTCAGCAGAAGAATCATCTGGACCACCAGGATACAAACCCATCCAACCAATACCAGCACAAATCGTACCGATGATTAGAAGTAATCCAATCTGAATTTTTGAACCCATAATACACCCCTTTCAAAAAGTAATATATGATTCAAATTACATTACAAATCAGCCTAATTAATGTCAATTAGTCACGAGTTCTATATTTAAGAAATACAAAAAAACAATTTAAGATAAAAATTTTATTTCAAATTCATCCATAGAAAACTTACCTGAAACCTCTTCCTCAAAACCTACAAAAGAAAAACCATAACTTTCACAATTTCTTAAATCTTCTATTAAAGAAGAGGATCTGTTTCTAGAATTCCAACTATTATGCCAATCAGATTCGTTTGAAGAAATATCAATTTTTTGAGGTGTCTTTGCCCATTCACTTTTGGAAATTTCTAATGGATTTGCAATATTATGCCATCTTGATCCATTGCCAAGGATCCAAAAATAACATTTTGCATTAAATAAATTTAAATCATCTCCTCTAAGATAAACTGAAACAGAAGCATCCTCTAAATTAATAAAATCTGCATTGATCCAACTCCTATAAAAAATAAATGGCAAAATAGACATCGGAACTTCAGGAGTATCTGCGCTCCATCTTGTTTGATCTGCCCATATATATCCAGAGTTATTTACGCCACCAGTTTTTACATGAGTAGGCAAAATAAAAATATTATTTTTTCCAGCTACTATGCTGGCATGATAATCATAAGAACACCATGACTCAGGTCCTTTATCAAATGTATTTTTCAATTAATATCTCCTGATTTTTTAGTTATTATAACCCAAAATATTTATCTGCAGGTCCCGTTAGTTGGAAATTCGTTGAGACTTGGCTAGTGAATCTTTAGCATTATTAATCAATGCTCGTAAATATCTTTCATTGCTTGGTTGTAATTCTATAGATTTGTTAAAATCATCCAAGGCTTTTTGATATTTTCTCAACTGATAATAAGAATACCCTCTCGAAGAATATCCTTCAGAAATATATAAATTACTATATGTTGTTTCAGAATTTGCATTCAAAAATATAGTGAAATCATCTATAGAATTTTGATATTGACCAGATCTTTTATAAGATTCACCTCGCCAATAATATGTCGAGATATCTTGATTTAATTCAATAGATTTTGTGAAACTTTTAATCGCTTCGTTATATCGATGAATTCTATCAAAAGACAGACCTTGGTTAAAATAACTTTGAGCAGTTGGTGTTGGTTGATTAATTTCTTCTGGTGTAGTAGCAAATCTCGCAATTGAAACAGAAGATTCTGTGACAATTTCTTTTTCACTTTCACAAAATACCAACAATACACACAATATGTAAATCGGAACCAATTTTATTAATCTCATAATATAAAATTATACATTGATTTTTCTATAAACGGATGTATAATCTCATCTAAAATCATAATATGAATTACTATAAAAATTCATTTGTTTTAATACAACAGGAGTTAAAATGAGTTCATCAGTTAAGGTTGTAGATAGCCATTCACATATTAGCCAAGTCGAAAGTCAGGATATTGAAACTTTAGATGACTATAACCAACAATTTAAATATGGCATGGGATATCAAGACAACCTTAATTTAATGGACCAATTGGGAATTGATATGCAAGTTCTACATTGTTCTGGTTATTTAGGAAAATATCACAAAAGGGTTCTCAAAGAATATCCTGACAGATTCGCTGCCATTGGAAAAATTGATGAACGATTATTACCTGGTGAAGAAGGCCTTGAAGCACTAAAATATCAAGTTGATGAATTTGGATTTCATGGAATTTATTATGATCCGTGGCATCCAGAAAACGCAAAAGCTCAAGGGGCTGATCCTGCTGAGTGGGGATCCCCTCATCCTTTCTTTCATTTTGATAATAAAAGATTCGATCCGCAATGGAACTTGATTGAAGAGTTGAAGGTTCCTGTTGCAATAACTGTTTATAACGATAATTTAGAAATTATATGCCCTATGTTATTGAATGTAATAGACAAATTCCCGAATATTGTGATTGTTTTGATGCATGGACTAGCACCACCTTTGACTGCACCAATACCACCAGGTAATTTTACTTCTTCACAAATTTTCGATTCCAAAGGTAATGTTCAATTGCCACCAGGAGCAATTGAAATAGCTAAACGAAATGTTTATCACGAAATAATGCCTGGCATGGATGGACTCAGGTCTCAACCTAGTCGTTATGGTGAAAACGATCAAGCAATCAAGGTGTTCTATGACACATTTGGACCAGATAAACTTATGTGGGGTTCTGAGTTTACTTCAATACAATTACCAATACTAAAACAATATAAGTACCAGTTTGATTATATGAAAGAAAGATGTGATTATATGACCACATCTGATCTTGAGATGATTATGGGTGGCACAGCTTGCAAAGCATATAACTTATAAAATAATTTATTTGGGATCAAATATTGTTGCAGCGATGTATCGTTCTGGTTTAGAAGAGTCGTTAAAATAATAAACTACTACAACTTTTCCGTCGCTTCTTTGAACGGCCCTAGGATAACCTATATCAGAATCACCACCATCATCTCTTAACACCTTTTCTGTACTCCAAGAATGTCCATTATCTTCACTAATAATTAAACGAATTCCATAAGGAAAATCTCTATATCCATAGACCAAACAAAGCCTCCCATCTCTTAATTGAATTAGAGATGGAGGATTACCTCCTCTACCAGTATTGTTTACCGGAGAAGAAAAATAATTCCACTTCCTACCATTGTCTTGTGTTTTATATAAATCAATCCAATTTTTATTACCTGCTGAATTTCTAGAACGAACTGCAGTAATTATTTCTCCTGAATCCAAAACCACTGAAGAAGGCATAATTTCGAATCCATCAGGCATTTCATTTAACCATGAAATAAACTTAAATGACTCCCCAGAATCAATTGTTTCAGCACAAAATACTCTCCCTTCTTTACCGTTAGGTTTTGTAGATGTAAGAAGTAAAGTAACTTTGTTAGGATTTGAAATTGCATAATCTGTTCTAGCTGCTATTCCAAGTTCCCCAAACATAGGTAAAATGAAAGGACCTTCCCAAGAATTACATCTATCAGTGGATGTATAAAACCATGATTCTGCATTGCGTTCTAACCCTGATCTGGCACAAAGCATTGCGAAATCTGGATGAGTAAAATTGATTCCACCCGGATGAGGCAAAGGAGGATTAACTCTTTCTGATATAGGACCATAAGAAAAACTCATGTGCTCTTCTGAAGATATACTCCCAATGTTACCTGGTATAACCAAAGGTGCTAACTCATTTTTCCAAGTAATTCCTCCATCCATACTCCTTGTTTGAAAAGATTGAAAAGGGCGTTTTTTATCTCTAGGATGTAGACCTTCTGAATTTTGATCCATATATCCAAGAGAGAATCCTGTAACAATTTCATTCCCCCAGGACCATATGCCATAATTAGCTGGCCATCCTGCATATCTATTTTTTTCTTGATAAATAATTACGTGTTCCAATTAGCAAAACCTGAATCTAAAAATTCATTCATCAAAAAATCAAACCCTAATTAAATATCATGGCAACCATGGCTTATAAATTTCTCCATCCTTTACTGTAAGAACATGTGACAGTCGGGAATTAGAAGTAACTGTCATACCGGGAGTCCATGTATTTGGCCCAATGGATGTTGCAGTTGATAAACGATCATGAAAAGTAAACTGACCGTCTTCAAGCTTTAATACCGTCAAGTCACCATTGGATCCAACCATTAGTGTACCAATATTACTCAATCCCATAGTTTCAGCGGGAAATTGGGTACACCTAGAAATTACTTCACTTACAGACATTCCAAGATGAATAAATTTCGACATAGTTGTTAGCAAATCAAAAACTGGCCCTGTAACATTGTTTATATGAAGATCACTACTAATAGTAGTAGGAAATAGACCTTCAGACAAAGCACGTTCTGCAGCAGTAAATGAAAAACCCCCAGAACCATGTCCAACATCTATTACAATCCCTCTAGATTGAGCCTCTTTCATGCTCTGAATTACATCCACATTCGAGTCCAAAGTGCCATCCCCAAAACCATGAAAAGAGTGAGTCACAACATCGCCAGGTCTTAACATATCAATCAACTGAGGAATAGGAGTATTACTGTTTCCAATATGGATCATCACAAACCCTCCAATTGCTTCAGCAGCCTCAATCGAAATTTTTAGAGCTTCTTTATCATTTTTACCTGATTGGACACGCCCTAATCGTGCTTTAATGCCAAGGATGCAATCTTTATTTTGTAAACCTTGTTCAACAGTATGATTCAAGTCCAACCATCGTAAATCATGCAATTCTCCATCATTACGAAACACCATACCTGTAGTAGAAATGTTTAATAAAGCATATATACTAGTGCGATTTTTATTAATTATGTGGCTACGAAAAGATGGGAAATTCCATGCACCCGCAGAGCCTGCATCAAGCACTGTGGTAACGCCTTGTGACAAGCTACTTACGTCGGAGTCTATACCATAAGTGGATCCACCCCAAAAAGCATGAACATGTAAATCTATAAGCCCTGGAACTACAATTAAGCCTGAAGCATCAAAGACTTCTTCTGAACTATTTGCACTGATTGAAGATCCTACTTCTGCAACTTTACCATCTCGTAAAGCGACATCCAAAACACCATTTAATCCTTGCACAGGATCAATTACAGTTCCGCCTTTAACTAAAACTGACATTAGATATTTCCTTAAAGATTGTTCTAATTATTATAACTAATAGTTCTTCTTAGAATCAAAACAATTAAAAATATGAATGTAGCGGCTAAAGCCATTGATGGTCCAGAAGGAAAATTCAAATAATAAGACAAATATAATCCACTCATTGAAGCAATAATCCCAAAGACACCGCCTACTATCATTGCTCCATGAAAACTTTTCATAAGTAATTTAGCTGCTGCTGCTGGAGTAATTAGCATACTTAAAACCAAAATTATTCCAACTGATTGCAATGATGCGATGATAGCCAAAGACAAAACCACTAAAAAAATATTATCCAATAATTTCACCCTTAATCCTGCTACCTTAGCTCCGGTGGCGTCAAAAAAAACAAACAAAAACTGTTTATAAAATATCAATAATGTAATTATCACAATTACAGACAAAATCAAAGTAATAGAAACATCTAAATTGGAAACACCTAAGACTTGTCCAAATAACAAATCTTCCACGCCCAGAGCAACTTCTTTAAATATTGATAATAAAATAAAACCTAAAGCAAACAATGAAGAAAAAATAATTCCAATTGCAGTATCTTCACCTATCTTTGATTTACTAATTAGATATCCAATCATTAAAGCTATAATTATTGCTGCAGGTATAGCAGCTATAACAATATTTACTCCAATTAATAATCCCACAACAAGTGCTGGTAAACTAGCATGAGCAATAGCATCGCCCATAAATCCCAAATTTCGGTTGATAACATATGCCCCCAATAAAGGAAGCATTAGTCCAACTAAGATTGCAACCATTAAAGATCGAAGCATAAATCCATAAGAAAATGGTTCGTATAAATATTCAAACCCCATAAGTATGTCCATGCTTACCTAAAGTATGATCTTTGAACATTGAACTATGAGAACCATATAATTCTACTAAAACATCCGGAGTCAAAACCTTCAATGGATCACCAAAAGCACAGCAATGCCTATTTAGGCACAAAACTTCATCAAACCTTTGACCAATTGTGTTCAAATCATGAGTTGACATTAAAATAGTATTCCCATCATCTTTTAGATTCTGCAAGATATCTAACAATTTTTCCTGAGATCCAATATCTACACCGCTGAAAGCCTCATCTAATAGTAAAATTTCTGCGCCTTGTGCCAAAGTTCTAGCTAAAAAAACCCTCTGCCTTTGTCCACCCGACATTTCATCTACACGATCATCTATCCTATGAAGCAACTCTACTTTGCTTAATGATTCCTCAATTAATTGTTGATCTTTTTTAGATAAAAACGGGAGAAAAGAAGTATTTGAAGTAATTCCCATTTGAACAACTTGCCTTGCGGTTACAGGAAATTGCCAATTTAATTTTTCTCTTTGAGGTACATACCCAATCATACCTTTAGCTTGATCAGGATTTAATCCTTTGATTTTCATTGAGCCATGAGTAATGGAAACTAAGCCCAAAATCGTATTAAATAATGTCGTTTTCCCACCACCGTTAGGACCTACAACACCAACCAATGTTCCTTTTTTAATTTTGAAAGAAACATCATCTAGAACCAATTGGTTCCCAAGTTCCACACAACATCCTTCAGAAACTATTTGGCAAACATTATTAGAAGTCTTTTGTAACATAATTTGTAATTATACAAGGATTTGATTTAAATGCATGCCCCACAAGATGAAGGATATTTTGTATTTTGGAACATGCATTTAAATTTTTGTAAATTATTGCTATTTCAAATTTTCCACTATTAAATTTACATTAGTTTTTAGAAAATCAATGTAAGACTGATTTTCCTGTAAAGTTTCAACCCATAATCCTGAAACCAACTTCGCATTAGCTTCCCTAGCAACTATTTCAGCAGATTGAGTCGGACTTTCAGATTCAATAAATATTACTTTTATTCCATGTTCTTTAATTTCTTCAATCACTGAAACAAGTCCTTTAGGCGTCACGCTATCTTCTGAATTTAGACTTGGAATCACAGTAGCTATTACTTCCAATCCATATCTGTCTTCTAGATAACCTAAGGATTCATGAGTAGTAACTATACCTCTATTATCAGATGGAATTGATTCTATCAAAGTAACTATTTCTTGATCTAAAGCTTTTAACTTCTCCAGATAATTATTTGCAGCTTCTTCATATGCATTTTTATTTTCTGGATCTAATTTAATTAATTCTTTTTTAATTGCATCAACTGCCAGGGCAACTCTATTTGGATCAAACCAAAAATGAGGATCATATGTTCCATGGTCATGGCCTTCATGCTTGTCTTCATCATGCTCATCTTCATCATGCTCATCTTCATCATCGTGATCATGCTTGTCTTTATCATCATCATGTTTATCTTCATCGTCATGATCATGCTTGTCTTTATCATCATCATGTTTATCTTCATCGTCATGATCATGCTTATCTTTGTCATCATCATGTTCATCTTCATCATCGTGATCATGCTTATCTTTGTCATCGTCATGCTCATCGTGATCATCGTGATCATCATGACCAAATTCTATAGGGTTAACTTGTGGCCCTATTTCAACCAAAACTTGCTTAGAATTTGAGGCATTATGTAATAGTTTATTGAGAGCCGAAGGTTCATATTTTAAACCTACATAAAAAACCAAATCAGCTTCATCAATTTTCTTCACATCTTGAGGAGATGGTTCAAAATGATGTGGGTCAACGCCATATGGCATTAAAACTCTAACGTCAATATTATCTTTAGCCACCTGTTTAACAAATTCACCAAGCATAGGTGTTGTAGCTAAAACTATAAACTTTTTCTCAGAAGTATTAGCTGCAGACGAAGATCCATCTGAAGTAGAACATCCAATCATGAATAATACTAAAAAGATTAAAGAGAATTTTTTAAATAAACTAACTAATTTCATATAAGTGATCCTTTTTGAGAATGATTCTTATTCTCATTATTAGTTATATTTTTGAAGATGTCAAGAATATTCAACTATTGAATTAATATACTTAATAGTTATAATGACTATATGACTAAAGATCCAATTGATTTAAAAGAAGAATGTAAGCAATTACTTATTTCCAATAAAGTTCCTGTAACTCGTCCAAGAATACTCTTACTTGAGATTTTGCTTAAAAACAGAGGCCCTTTAAAAGTAGAAGATGTAATCAAATTGTCAGAAGGAAAGCTTGCCCTATCCTCTTTATATAGAATTATTAATAGTCTAAAAGATCTTAATTTGATTAACGAATTTCAAACCCCTGACAAAACCAAAGTCATAGAATTATCCGATATAAAAGACGACCATCATCATCATGTTTTCTGTAGAACATGTGGTTCAATAAACGATTTTGAATTAAATAATGCTCTAGAAAAAAAGCTTGAAAAAGAAATTAAAAAAATCGAATCTTCGCTTGATATTTCAGTATTGTCGCATTCATTAGAACTTTTGAGCATTTGTAATAAATGCAAAAATTAACAAACAATCACAGAGCTTAGGAATAATGTGATCATTTGGTTCTTCTTTATGTTATATTTTAAACACATTAAATAACATTGTTTGACATTTTACGCATTTATTGATATTCTGTCCCAGGCATTGCATTCTAATAACACAATAGTAATTAAATAACTATTAAAGGAAAACTAAAAAAATAAATGGCAAACGAAAATGAAATGATGAATATTGAAGAAGTTGCTGATTATCTTAAAATGAGTGAAAGAGCAATTTATGAATGGGTTAAATTACAAAAAATTCCTGCATTTAAACTGGGAAATACTTGGAGATTTAGAAAAAATGAAATAGATGGCTGGATGGAATCTAATAGAACAGGCCCTAGTCCATCAACGTTCCCAGTAACTGATGTAGCACCTTTAAGTAACAATTTAATGAATGAGAAACTAGAAATAGAGAAATTCAAAACTCAAGTACTTACAAAACTCGAAATGAATATAGGTTCAGGCAGAGTAAGTTTTGATCAATTTACAAAAGAATTTAGCAAAGAGACAATTAAAAAAGGATTAAAAGAACTAGAAAAATTAGGTTTAGTATTAGAAGAAACAAAAATTAATAAAACAAAATATATCACCAGGAGGTAATCATAATGGGATTTTTATTTTGGGGCGAAAAAAATCAATTTAAGAAAAAATTTAATCAAATTAAATTGAAAGACTTACAAAAAGAACTAACCGAAAAAGAAGTAGAGCAAGACGTTCTTACAAATGAAATTCAAAGATGGAGTTCAGAATATGATGGATGGTTTAGAAAAGGCTCTGATCCAAATGCTACTGACACAGATTTGCAAATATGTGCATCTAGAATGGAAATTTGTGAAAGTAATAAATCAAGAATTGAATCTGAATTACAAGAAACTGTTAATGAAGTTAGCATAATACAAGCTGCAATAGGAATAAAAGAACAAGAAACCAAAGGCAACAAAAGTTCAATCCTTAATACAATTCTCAATAGCGAAGGCACTGAACTACAAACCTACCTGACAGAAATTGCAGTAGCTACAAAAAATGGCAACACAAAAATGGAAACAGCACTTGACCTACTTACCAAACCACAGGTTGGTGGGAGTCCGATTAGAAGTGAGTCTTTTAACAGAAACATAGACAAACTTAAAAAGGCAAGAGGCCAAAGCTAAAAATGTCTCCAGACAATATTCAAAACGATCACTCTGTTGATTTAAATAACAGAGTGATCGTGAATACAAAAAAAATTGGCTACTTTAAAAAATTATTTGGTAAAGCAAAATCTTCATCAAAATATTCAATAATATTGGAAAAAAACGGATCAATATCCTCTGTTGAAAGAGAAAAATCTCTCCCATATTTGAATTTCGGAGAAAAAATTTTATCGATATTTGGTGGATATAAAATATCAGAAATTACAGTTGATCATACTCCATTTAATATAAGTTATGAATTCAATAAAAATGATAAATATCCTTTATTATCAAAAGACAACCAAAAAATTTCCTCTTTTTTTTCAATGGACTTAAGAATTGAACCAAGTAATCCCACAATAATATTTCAATCTTTTCCCAATAAACCAAATATAACCGTATCAGATATATCTTTATTATTAGATCAAAGAATCAAATCAATTACTTCAGCATCTATAAGTGCACAAAATTCTCAAACAATTCGTTCGTCTAAATTCCAAAATGCTTTCTTAGAAAATTTAGCTCCACAATTCAAACCACATACTGAATTAATAGGATGTGAAATTTTCAGCTGGACACCACCAATTTTTGGCTCATCCCAAGAAGAAGAAGAAAAAATAGAACTAGAAACTTATGAACATAAAAAAAAGATTGCACAAATAGAAAGAGATATCGCAATCATTCAAAATCAAGAAAATCAAACTCAACAAGACCTTACAAAACCACCAACAAATCCTCCTAAAAACACAATAACCTGGAGGCAACCAAGTTTAATAATTTTTATCATTGTCTTATTATTAATTGCCATTTTATTAATTGGAATTATATTTAACGATATTTTTGGAAATCCATTTGGGCAAGAAGATAATAAATCTTCAAATCCCGATCCAAAACCTAAAGTTACTACAAGTCTAACTTCAACTAAACCTACTGCTACACCCCTTCCTCCTACTAAAACGCCGGTTCCGCCTACTGCCACGCCTACCCCAGAAAACATTTATACACTGGGAGTAAATTATGCAAAAGGAAGAAACTATAACTTAGCTATAGAAAATCTTTCACTATCACTTAGTCTAGGAATAACTAAAAATGCCTATCTTTGGAGAGCTTATTCCTTTGAAGGATTAAAAGAATATCAAAAAGCTATTAATGATTTAAATGAACATTTAACTTATTATCCAAATGATTCCATTGCGTATAATAATCGAGGATTTAGCTACTTTAAATTAGGCCAATATCAAAAAGCTCTAGATGACTATAATAGAGCATTACAAATTGATCCAACTAACTCATTCGCAAAAAATAATAAGAGAGAAGTCCAGAGCTATATTCCTACTGCTACGCCAATTCCGCTTACTGCCACACCAATTCCACCTACTCCTACACCAATTCCACCTACTCCTACACCAGTTCCGCCTACTCCTACACCAGTTCCGCCTACTGCCACACCAATTCCGCCTACTGTCACACCAATTCCGCCTACTACCACACCAATTCCGCCTACTGTCACTCCAGTTCCGCCT
>PBID01000008.1 GCA_002719675.1 Chloroflexota bacterium | reverse complement strand
GGTTCATGGATAACTATAACTCCTTTTTTATTTGAAGCTAAATTTTCTGATGGTACCCAAATTGAAGTTCAGGTTAATAATGAATTTGAAAATAAAACATATGCAGAAAAAGTAGCTTTGACATATCTTGAAGCGATTGGTAGATTACCAGAATTATTTAGAAAAGATGTTGAAACAGTTTGGATTCATAAAGGCAATGAGAATTTTGGAGGAGGGAATAATAATATCTTAATTCATCATGACAGAGGTTTAGAGGAAGAAAAATATGGTTTACTAGAAGAAGTCTTTTTGCATGAAGGAGCTCATACTTCACTTGATTCTGACCATAGTTCATCAAACGGTTGGATTGAGGCACAAATAGCAGACAATGGAAATTTTATTTCTGATTATGCAGAAGAATATCCCCAAAGAGAAGATGTGGCAGAAACGTTTCCTTTATGTTTTGCACTTAAATATAAAAGAGACAGATTAGATAATGGTATTATCCAGAAAATCGAAAAAGCTATCCCTAATAGGATAAAGTACTGTAATAATGTTTTTGAAAATATGAATTAGAAAAATTTAATTTATAGATTTTAAAATCTTTAACTGCTCTGATTCGGGAAGATTTAAAAATTCCTCAAAAGTTACATAAAATTCGTCCATGGTAAATCCAAACGCATTTTCAAAGGCTTTTTCTTTTCCAAGATAAAAAATACTAGGGATGTATTCTTTAAAAAATAATCCATAGATGTTTGATTTATCAGTAAAACAGTTGTAGGAGCAGTAATTGGTATGCCAAACGTGGACAAGTTATGTATCTAAAGTTTTAGGTTTCTCAGGAATGATATCCACGTGATGTTTCAATTCTTCTTGAAGGCGATTCAAACGTTTAAATTTCCGATCCTCAAGCCAATCTGGCAATACAATAAATGTGAGTCCGGGTAACAGGATGAATACAAAATAAAGGGCAGCGACTAGGAGTAGCAAAATTACAGCAATTACTATAACATTCATAACCACTCCAGTTGCTATCAATCCAATTAAAGTATCCATAATACGCAGATTATAAACCTCTTTTTGTAAAAACTAAACTGTCAGAGCTATATACCAATACCAAATCCAATACTCTAAACCATACCCCCCCAAAGCAACACAACACCAGAAACATCACCAACACCGACAAAAGACCAGAAAACAGAATAAGTTAACAGATAATAATAACGATAATAATTAGTCCGAAAACTCAATTTTAGTGCAGTAAGCCACATTTTAGTACAGTAAATATCTTGGAGAAATATTTTAGTGCAGTTTTTAATGCACTTGAAAAGCTTGTATCACTTGTAGCTTTTAATCGCATAAGTTAAGCTGAATGGACGTATTAGATACAAATCAGATACCTATGCCGTTAGAGTTGAAGGCATCTGGAACGGACTACATAAATATTGAACATTAATGATATTTCTTTACCAATATTAGTTGTTTTATTTTTTGTTATTTTTGTCAGCTCTACTGTTCAAGGAACTACTTCTTTTGGATTTAATCTTGTAGCAACACCTATATTTTTAATTTTTCTAGATCCCAAACTAGTAATACCAATCCTGATGCCTCTAACAGCTGCAGTAAATCTTGGAGTAATATTATGGAATTATCAAATTCCAGAATTTAAAAAATCTTCAATACTAATATTAGGTGGATTAATAGGCTTACCTATAGGTATATTAATTTTATCTAAAAGTAACCCAGACTATTTAAAAATTTCCACTGCAATAATTATTCTTTCATTTGCAATTTTAACCATTACAATCCCTGAAAAGTTAAATCTAAAAAGAAGCATTTTTCAAGATTTTTTCATTGGATTAGGAAGTGGAATTTTCGCAACAAGTACTAGTTTATCTGGACCGTTAATAGTCTTATACTTAACAAACACAAATACATCAAAATCTGAATTCAGAAAAATTATCTCTTGTTTTTTATTATTTATTCAAATATGCTCAATTATCATGCTAGCTTTATCGGGATATATCAATTACGACACGTTAGTATTAGACGTAAAATTATTACCTGCAATAATTATCCCATTTTTTATTGCAATTAAAATTATCAAATCAATAAATGAAAAACTGTTTAAATCAATTGTATTAGGCATAGTAATATTTTCTTCAATCTCCGCGATCATATCTTCACTAATTCCTTTGATATAATAAATATACAGATTGTTGAAATATCACTAAGGATACAATATGGTAAAAATTAGAAAATACCCTGACAAAACTGGACATTTTGGTAAATTTGGAGGTCAATTCGCCCCAGAAACATTAATGCACGCATTAGAGGAATTAAATTCATTCTATATGAATATCAAAGATCAAAAAGAATTTAAAAATACTCTTTCAAAGTTGCTGAAAACATATGTTGGTAGACCTACTCCTATTTATTTTGCATCTAATTTAACTAAACAACTAGGTGGTGCAAAAATTTATCTTAAAAGAGAAGATTTATCACACACCGGTGCGCATAAAATCAATAACGCACTAGGTCAGGGATTATTGACTCAACAAATGGGTAAAAATCGTATAATTGCTGAAACAGGTGCAGGGCAACATGGTGTTGCTACTGCTACTGTAGCATCAATTCTTAAACAGGATTGTGTGATTTATATGGGAGAAGAAGATATCAAAAGACAAGCTTTAAATGTTTTTCGAATGAAACTTTTAGGAGCTGAAGTAGTACCTGTCACTTCAGGGAGTAAAACATTAAAAGATGCTATTAATGAGGCAATGCGTGATTGGGTTGCAAATGTTGAAACCTCACATTATTTGATAGGGTCTGCTGTAGGTCCTCATCCGTATCCTAGAATTGTAAAAGACTTTCAATCAATTATTGGTGAAGAGTCCTTAACTCAAATGTTAAAAACAGAAGGTTCTCTACCTGATTTTGTGATTGCTTGCGTAGGTGGTGGTAGCAATTCAATAGGCCTATTTAACTCCTTTATCAATAAGCCTTCAGTAAATTTAATAGGTGTAGAAGCCGGAGGACACGGAATTAACACTGGTGAACATTCAGCTTCCCTTACAAGTGGTGAAATTGGAGTACTACACGGAAGCATGTCATACATATTACAAGATTCAAACGGACAAATAGCTGAAGCACATAGTATCTCTGCTGGTTTGGATTATCCGGGTGTAGGACCAGAACATAGTTATCTTAAAGATACCAAGAGAGCTAAATATACTAGCATTACGGATGCAGAAGCCCTTAATGGTTTTAAAATTTTATGTAGTACCGAAGGTATTATTCCGGCACTTGAGTCTTCCCATGCTATTGCTGAAGTAATTAAAATTGCACCTAAACTTTCAAGCAATAAAACAATTCTTGTTGGTTTAAGTGGTAGAGGTGATAAAGATATTGAAACTGTAGCAAAAGAGTTAAATGTTAAATTATAAATATCTAATTTTTTTTAATTAAATTAAGTATCCCTGAAGCAATCAACAAAATACCCAATATTATCAACCCCCAACCAAAAATATCCATCAGTATCTCAAAAATACGTGATTGAATAACTATTCCCAAAAAAATTGTTATGCCACCAATAAAAAACAAACCATTTGAACTAAACTTAAAATACAATTCGATCTCCGATTATAATAAATTTTATTTAGAATGAAGAATATCCACCATCAACTGGAATTGAAGTACCTGTTAAGTAATTGGACGCAAAACTTGCCAAAAAAATTGTAACACCAATCAAATCTTCAGGTTCACCCCATCTACCTATAGGTATCCGACGATTAATAATATCAAAACGATCCGGAAATAAGCTTTCTATTGGAGCCGTAAGGTCGGTTTTAATCCATCCTGGCAAAATTGTATTAACTTGAATATTATCCTTTGCCCAAGACGTGGCTAAACTTTTAGATAACTGAACTAAACCAGCTTTGCTAGAAGAATATGCAGCTGACCAATCTGATCCAAAAACAGAATACATAGAGCCAACATTAATTATCTTTCCTCCATTAATTTGTTTCATCAAAGGATATACTTTTTGAGACATCAAAAATGCAGATTTCAAATTAACCGAAATAACACTGTCCCATTCTTCAACAGAAAAATCCTGAGGTGGTTTTCTTATGTTGATTCCTGCATTGTTAACAAGAATATCTACTGAATTCAGACCAGTATTTGCATAATCAATTACCCTTTTCACCTCAGATTCTTGGCTAATATCTGCAGCTAAAGAAAAAATATTTGTACCAAATTTTTCTAATCTAGAGATGGCTAAGGAATTTTTTTCTTCGTTTCTACCAATAATCAACAAATTGACACCGTTAGCAGCGAAACCTTCAGCAATCGCTAATCCAATACCTCCATTGCCTCCAGTCACTATAGCGTTCTTTCCAGAAATATCAAATAAGCTAGTTGACATACATACCTCTAGAAAATAATTTACTTTCCTTCCAAATTAATACCTAAAAGCTTAACAGCATTTCCTCCAGTAATTGCTGCTTTCTGATCTTCATTAAGAACCATTGAGTCCTCAATATCTTTCAAAACTCTCCTAGCACTCAATAAAGGATAATCAGATCCCATCAATATTCCTTCAATACCTACCAATGAAGCTACAACGGGATAAATTCTATTTGAATACAAAAATGGAGATGCTGATGTATCAAAATAAACAGACTTCAAACTTTCCAGAACTTCAGGCATGAGTGCGTAAAATGGCAAACCACCCCCCCAATGAGCACATACTATCGGAATTTCAGGAAAATTTTTAATAAATTCCCATAAAAAAAATGGTGTGGTTTTACCTTTACCTTTATAAGAATGTCCTACCGGCTCAGAAGCATGCGTTGAAATAATCAAATCTTGATCTTGAACTACCTCAGCAAGCGGAGACATAACCTTCAAATCTCCTATGTCAAAACCTTGGGTATCAGGATGAAATTCTCCTAAACCTTGTAATCCTGCCTTAGCACATCTATCTGCTTCTCTGACTGCTGCATCTCCCCATGAAGGATTAACTCCTGCAAAACCAACAAGCCTATCAGGATACTTTGCAACTGATTCAATTATATAATCATTCATGTCTCTAGCTAAGCCAGTATCAGTCCATCCAATTCCCATAATAACAGAAATATCAACGCCATCTTCATCCATATCTTTGATCAATTTATCAACATCAGCCATTTTAGATTTGGTGTCTGAAAATAAATCTTTAAATGTTTGATCCTTTTCTAAATACTTTTCTTTATCCTTTTGGATCCAATCAGGGTAAACATGTGCATGAAAATCTACGATCACTTTAATCTCCAATTCATTTAATTCTCTAAACTACCATACTACCTTAGACAACACACAAATTAAAGATACAAAATCATATTAATCAACTACATCACTAATATTCATGATCCTACAAGCCAAGTCTGCGGCTCCATAACCATTATCAATATTCACAACTGCTACACCAGATGCACAACTATTTAACATCGTAAGTAACGCACTGATACCGCCAAAACTAGCACCGTAACCAACACTGGTTGGCACAGCAATTACTGGTACTTTAACTAATCCAGAAACAACAGCGGGCAATGCGCCATCCATTCCAGCAACAACTATAATTACTTTAGATTCATTCAATATGCTAACATGTGACAATAATCGATGTATTCCTGCCACACCTACATCTAAAACTAATTGAGATTGATATCCCATAATTTCAGATGTAACTTCTATCTCTTTCACGACATTTAAATCAGAAGTTCCAGCGCTAACAACAGTAATTCCATTCAATAATACTGTCTCATCTCGATTCACTGAAATACAATTAGCATCTTCATGAAATTTTGCATCTTGGGCAATTGATTTAATTTGATTAAAAACATCCATATTGACCCTAGTGATCAATAATTTATTAGATCTTTGTAAAATTGACTCAGCAATTTTACAAATTTGGGACGCAGTCTTACCTAGTCCAAAAATCACTTCTGAAAACCCAGTCCGCGTACTCCTGGCATGATCAACCTTTGCAAACCCTAAGTCATCAAAATCAGGCAAATTTAATTGCTCTATTACCTGATCATAACCAATCTCTTGATTTTTATACTTTTCAAGTATAATTTTTATTCTATCCATTCATTTCACGATTCTAAATATGAATAATATTTATATCTATTTCCTTACCTTAACTAATTTAGATCCTTGATTCTGAGAATCTAAAAATCCAACAAGAATTTGAACAACCCATTTTGCTTGTTCACCAGGCCCTATACCTACTCCACCATTCTCAATCAATGTAATCATTTCTTCATATCCAGCAACATAATTTGCAGTTTGAAAACTATCAGGATGAATTTGTTGCACACTACTTTCATTAGTAACTGGATTCGCTATAGTCATCAATGCAGATCCTCCCTGCAAAGAAAATTCAATTTGACCTGATGAACCTGTAATCCGTAAACTTGGAGCACTGGGGTAAGATTCTTTGATTGCGTTATAAAAACCACGAATTCCATTTTCAAACAAAATAATCCCACTAACTGATGGATCATTTTCAGGTAATTTTCCTCCATCACCCTTATATTCATCCCAGTCATCGAAACCATCTTCTAAAACACCTACAACTTTTGAAGGTTCAGATTCAGCAAAAAAACAAATTCCATCAATAATATGGGTTCCGTTTCTGAACATCATCGCTCTAGCTCCACCATGAAAAGCTTCAATTGTTCTCAACTTTCCTATTGAGCCTGATCTTATAACTTCCCTCACCTTGTTATATAAAGGCAACCATCTTCTGGTATGCCCCACACTGATATATACACCATTATCTTCACAAGCTTTTAACATTTCATTACAATCTTCAACTTTTGTAGCTAAAGGTTTTTCACAAAAAATACCCTTAACACCTGAATTTGCTCCATCAATAACGATCTGAGAATGTTTATCATCACCTGTTGCAACGGTTAAAATATCAATGTTTTCAGAATTAAGCATTTCTTTGTAGTCATAAAAAGGTTTAGCAGAAGGCCAGACATTTCCCCAAGTATTTTTAAAATTATCTATACGATCATCAGCCAAATCACAATAACCTACGACTTCAACATTTCCCATCAAACTTAAACATGCAGAGTGGGAAGTAATCAATTTACGCTTTAAAGGAGACTGACCATCTTGTCCAATATTACTTTTTTCTAATGCACCATCAATACCGGTAGTAATTCCACTCAATCCTACAATCCCAACTCTATATTTTTTTTGCGTCATTTTTAGCTCCTATAGAAATTAATTATTAACCAATTTTCAACAAATAATATGCATCATACTATCTTTCAAATGAATTAGAATCAATACATTTTTTCATTTAACCAAAATTTGCTTTAGATGAGTTGCTAAAATAGTTACTAGTCCACTTAAATCAATGTTGTTTTGAATTAAAAAAATTTATAATATACAAATCTGAAAAATAAAAATTTCTTGAAAATGAAAAGAAAATAATTTGATAAAACCAACACAGGATATCCTCACAATTGAGGACAAAAAATTAAATAAAAAGTTTTTAGATTTACAATCTATAATTTCTGAAATGAAATCTGTAGTAGTAGCATTTTCTGGTGGAATTGATAGTACATTAGTAGCTAAAACAGCAGTTTCAATTTTAGGATACGAAAACACTCTTGCTGTAACAGCCGATTCTTCAAGTATGTCCAGAGATGAACTTGCCGAAGCAAAAGCTTTGGCACAATCTTTGAAAATAAACCATAAAATAGTTTTAACTGATGAATTTTCGAATGATAATTATCTCGCAAATACACCCAATAGATGTTTCTTATGTAAAGAGGAACTTTACTCACATCTAAAAACAATTGCAACAAACTCTGATATAAAACATATAGTTAATGGACATAATTTGGATGACACAAATGATTTTCGTCCTGGAATAAAATCTGCTGAAAATAGAGGAATCAGGAGCCCGCTTATTGAAGCAGCATTGTCAAAAGAGGAAATAAGAAAAATATCTAAAGAAATTCATCTCCCAAATTGGAATAAACCAGCTCAAGCTTGCCTATCATCAAGAATTCCATATGGAGAAAAAATTTCAACTCAACAACTTGAAAAAATTGAATCAGCTGAAAAATTTTTGAAAACACTAGGCCTTGGAACTCTTAGAATCAGATCTCATGGAAATTTAGCCAGAATAGAAGTGAGTGAAAATCAAATCAATCACATTATTGAAAAAAATACTAAAAAAAAGATCTTAAACTTTCTACATTCTTTAGGATACGTTTATGTTACTATTGATCTTGACGGGTTCAGATCTGGAAGCTTAAATGAGGTGTTTAAAAACTTTAGCTAACAAGTAATTTACATCTAATTACTTGACAGAATTCATTGTCATTCATAAAATTCTTATTTGGGTCTGTTAGTTTGTTTAGTACAGATTAAATATAATTGTAAAAAAAGAAATTCGGAAAAATCCAGAAACCAAATTAAGGTAAAGTTATGCCACCTCTCCCCAAGAAAAAACACTCTAAAGGTAGAAAAGGTAAAAGAGCTGCCCATCATTCAATTGCTGAGTTCTCTGTGCCTTCTTGTCCTAATTGTCAAGAACCAAAACTTTCCCACCGTATATGCCAATCCTGTGGATACTATGATGGTAAACCGGTACTCAACTCTGAAGCAAACGAAACCACTGAATAAAAGAGTACAATTGATTTTCAATGAGTACTTCTATCTCAATTCCTACTACAAATGCTAACACTGCTTACCTTTTCCCCGGACAAGGATCTCAAAAAGTTGGAATGGGATTAAGTTTTTTTGAAAAATCACCTAATGTAAAAAAATTATTTCATAGAATAGATGAAATTTTAGACAAACCATTATCAAAAATTATTTTTTATGGACCTGAAGAAGAACTAAACAAAACAGAAAACGCTCAACCAAGTATAATGGCAGCAAGTCTAGCCGCTATTATAACTATGCAAGAATCTCTCAAAAACAATATGCCCGCACCAGCGTTTGTAGCCGGTCATAGCTTAGGAGAATTCACAGCTATAGCTGCTACAAATGCTTTAGATATAGATTCGTGCGTTTATCTGGTTCAAGAACGAGCAAATCTTATGCAAAAAGCTTGTAATGAAAACCCCGGAACCATGGCAGCAATTTTAGGTTTACATATTGAAGAAATCCAAAAAATCGAAACGCAATTTGATATCCATATATCTAATATAAATACCCAAGAACAAATCGTAATAAGTGGAGAGGAAAAAGAAGTCCAAAATGCCATTTTAATGGCAAAAAATCTTAAAGCTCGCAAATCGATTATGTTAAATGTAAATGGGGCTTTTCATTCACCTTTAATGAAATCTACAATACCAGAATTCAAAAAATTTGTTAAAAAATTAGATTTTAAAAATCCAAATATACCAATAGTTGCAAATATTACTGGTAAACCAATATTTGATTCCGATAGTATACAAAAAGAGATTGTGTCACAAATATGCGAGTGTGTACAATGGGAAAAAACAATGAAATTCATGATTGAAGATGGGATTACAAACTTCATTGAAATTGGACCAGGAACAGCCCTGAGTTCAATGGCAAAAAGAATGGGGAAAAATCTTAATACTTTAAGTATACAAAACATAGAAGATATTAAGAAAATAAAATAAATTATGATCAAACCAAAAACAATCAAATCAACAAAACGAAGACAATCGAGAATTTTAGTTTTACAAGCTTTATACGAAAATGACAAAACAAAACATAATCCTCACTCAATAATTGATCGTTTAGTGGCAGGAGCTCCAGAATTGGAACCTTCAAAACCATATGCACTTGAATTAATAACAAATATCATTTGTAACATTACCCAAATAGATGATACTATCTCTAAATATGCTAACGCATGGCCAGTTTCCCAAATGCCTGGCGTAGATAAAAATATACTAAGAATAGCAATACAAGAAATAATTCTAGATGAACAGATCCCAGAAAGAGTCGCAATTAATGAAGCTATCGAAATAGCAAAATTATACGGAAGTGAAAATTCACCAAAATTCATAAATGGTGTTTTAGGGTCTATCTTTGAAAAAATTTCTGAAAAATAAATTTTAGGAGGCTAACCTTTAATGTCGAGCTTATTAGATAAAGTTAAAACAATAGTAGCTGAGAAGTTAAGTGTTGATGAATCAGAAGTTGTACCTACGGCTTCATTCACAGAAGATCTCAATGCAGATTCTCTTGATTTAGTAGAATTGATTATGGCTTTCGAAGAAGAATTTTCTGATGATTCCACCACAATAGAAATTTCAGATGAAGACGCAGAAAGTATTACAACTGTTCAGGAAGCATTAGATTATCTAAAATCTAATGGTGTAAAAGAGTAGTAATTAATACATAAATGTAGACTTACTACATGATAATAAATTTTTAACATATGTTCGAATTACAAAATATTAGAACACAAATTGAGAAATGTACTCTATGTCAAATACATTCCTCCAAAAATAAAACAGTTCCTGGAGAAGGAAACCTCACACCTGAAATAATGATAATTGGAGAAGCTCCTGGAAAAAATGAAGACCTGCAAGGCAAGCCATTTGTAGGAGCTGCTGGTAAAATTCTTGACCAGCTACTATCCTCAATAAAGCTTTCAAGAGATCAAGTTTTCATAACAAATATGATCAAATGCAGGCCTCCAAACAATAGAGATCCACTGGATCAAGAAATTGATAATTGCGCTAATTTTCTTAATGAACAAATACATTTTTTAAAACCAAAAATGATTGTGACTTTAGGTAGATATTCGTTCTCAAAATTTTTGCCTGATAGACTTATAAGTCACGACAGAGGAAAACTTTTTAAATGGAAAAATGTTTTTATTTATCCTGTTTATCACCCTGCAGCTGCACTAAGAAACTCAAGTATAAAAATAAAACTTGAGGAAGATTTCTTAGGAATTATCAAATCTCTTAAAAAAATCAAATCAAATCCAAATACTAAACAAAAAAACAAGTATAAGGAAAACGAACAATTGAGTTCTTTATAAAATGTCTATACGTATTATACCTCTCGGTGGATTAGATGAAATCGGTAAAAATATTTTAGCGATTGAATATAAAAATCAAATTATCGTTATTGATGCTGGTCTCAAATTTCCCAACGAACAAAGCTTGGGAGTTGATTTTATCATTCCCGACATATCATACCTAATTAAAAACAAAAAAAAAGTAAAAGCTATATTTATAACTCATGGTCATGAAGATCACATAGGTGCTCTTCCTTATATTATTCCTCATATCAACGTCCCTATATATTCATCAAAACTTACAGGCAATTTAATCAATGTAAAATTAAAAGATGCAAAGTTATTATCAGAATCAAAAGTAAATTTCGTAGAGCCAAGAAAAAGCATTAAAATAGGCAAATTTTCTATAGAGTTCTTTAGAGTATGTCACTCAATACCTGACGCTATGGGAATAGCTGTCCGAACACCAGATGGGCTAATAATCCACACTGGAGATTTCAAAATTGATCACACACCTGTAGATAACAAAATTATAGACTTCCAAGCTTTATCAGAATATGCATCTGAAGGAGTTTTATTACTTTGTTCAGATTCTACATACGCCGAAGTTTCTGGCTATACACCTTCCGAAAAGGTAGTAGGAGAAACTCTTGATAGAATAATATCTACTTCAAAATCAAGAATAATAGTTGCTACATTTGCATCACAAATATCCAGAGTCCAGCAAGTGATTAATTCAGCAGTCAAAAACTCTCGTAAAATTGCGATTACCGGGAGAAGCATGATGAAAAATATTACCATGGCTACAAACACTAGATATATTAATGCCCCAAAAGAATCAATAATTTCTATTAAAAAAATTAAGGAAATTCCTAAAAATGAAACGCTAATTTTAGCAACTGGTGCACAAGGAGAACCAACTTCTGCATTAGTCAAAATGTCTAAAAACCAACACAATGAAATCAATATTGAAAAAAAAGATACTATTATCATCTCTGCTTCTCCAATTCCTGGAAACGAAACATTAGTTTCAAAAACAATTGATAATTTATTTAAACTAGGAGCAGAAGTTTTTCATAGTAAAACTTCCTTTGTTCACGTACACGGTCACGCAAGCCAAGAAGAACTAAAATTAATGTTGAATTTATTGAAACCAAAATTTTTCATTCCCATTCATGGAGAATTCAGACATCTATATGCACATGGAAAACTCGCTTATGAAAGTGGCATTGAAAAGTCAAATATATTTTTATTGAATAATGGAGATGTTTTGGATGTTAATAATCAAACAGGCCAAATTGTAGATTCCATCCCACAAAATGAAATTTTTGTTAATGGAAATTCTATTTGGCAAGATCCAGGTAACATAATGAACGAAAGAATCAATCTTTCAAAAAATGGAATTATAATTCTATCTGCTACTATAGGGACAAATCCACCATCAATTATCAGCAATCCCAAAATTTCTTCCATGGGTGTAGTCGACTTCTACCAAAATAACAAAATTACTGAAATGTTAAAATCAAACGCCCAGACTTACCTAGAAAAATATATCTCGAATGAAATAGATTTAGACACACTAAATATTGAACTTGAGTCAAGTTTAGTAAAATTAGTTTATAAACAAACTTTTCAAAAACCAAAAATACTAGTAGAAATAAACATTAAAAAATAAATTCTTTCTGAATATAATTCAAGAATCAATTTAGCAATTTAAACTTGGGACGATAAATTGATAGAAAGTATATTTCTTGCTGTTGGGATAAACTTAATACCTATTCTAATTTGGATTTTAATTATTCCGATAATAATTTTTAAATTTAGATCTTTAAATAAAAAAATAATAGATTTACTTTGTTACTTCATCCTCACTTGCTCATTAATGACAATAATTTCACCATTCGAATTCTACACTGGGGCATTAAGTATTTTTACCGTCAGTGGTGAAGTTCCATTAGGGGGTAAAATAGGACAAAATATCTCAGATTTATGGTCGTGGCATTTCACGGCTATACAAACTTTAATTACAGGTATCGCATTAGGGTTAATAGTCCCGAATAAATCACTTAACTATTTAAAAATATATTTTTTTATTCCTGAAAAAATCAAAAGCTTTCTAAGCATCAGCTCAAATGAAATGCAAGCAAAAAAACAAATGTCTGGTCAAAACTCAATTCAAAAAAGTCTTTTCGATACAAATTCAGATTTTCCAGATCCTATTTCAAAAAACATTGAAAATCCTCAGCAAGATCAAATTGATCTCTCTCAAAAACCTCAAACTACCAAACAAGAAAATGATGCCTCAAAATCTGATCAAACAAATTCACTTAGTTGGCAACTTCCTAAATTAGATATATTAGAAGATTTCGACGAACCTGGCATCTCAAAAGAAGACATAGATAAAACTGCTCAAACAATTAAAAAAACTCTGTCAGATTACAACGTAGATGTTGAAATTGGCAAAATTCAACCTGGACCTACAGTTACAATGTATGGACTGATTCCTGGCTGGATCAAAAAATACAAATCAGCAAAAAATGATAATGAATTTAACATTTCAAATAATGATAGGATTGAAACAAAAACTAGGGTTAAGGTCGACAGCATAATTTCTCGAGAAAAAGATTTAGCTCTTGCCCTTAAAACGCCAAGCATAAGAATAGAAACACCTGTTATGGGAGAGTCATTGGTTGGAATCGAAGTACCAAACCCTAAACCAAACCTAGTTACATTAAGAAGAATTATGCAAAGTAATGTTTTTATAGATTTAAAATCTAAAGCCCAACTACCAGTTGTCTTTGGCAAGGGTAGTTCAGGAAATACCAAAGTTAACGACTTAAGTCAAATGCCTCATTTACTCATTGCTGGATCTACAGGAAGTGGTAAAAGTGTATTTATTAATTCTTTATTATCTTGTTTAATAATGCAAAACACTCCTGAGACTTTAAGACTTCTACTCATTGACCCTAAACGAGTAGAATTAACACCCTACAATGGAATACCTCATTTAATTTCTCCTGTATTAGTTGAGACTGATCGAGTTGTTGCTGTCTTAAAAGCTTTGATTCAAGAAATGCAAAATCGATATAGAAAAATGGAAGAAGTAGGCGCAAGAAACATTATTTCATATAATGAACAATCTGATCAAAAAATGCCCTACCTACTAATAGCTGTAGATGAATTAGCTGATCTCATGATGACTTCATCTTTTGATATAGAACAGTCTCTTTGCCGGCTTGCTCAACTTGGAAGAGCTACAGGGATTCATCTAATCATAGCAACACAAAGACCTTCTGTAGATGTAATTACTGGTTTAATCAAAGCAAATTTCCCAAGTAGAATAAGTTTCAGCGTCACATCTCAAATTGATTCTAGAACAATATTAGATTCTAATGGAGCAGAAAAATTATTAGGAAAAGGAGATATGTTATATCTCGCTAGAGAAGGCTCTAAGCCTGAAAGAATTCAAGGTGCTTTCTTGTCAGACAAAGAAATCAGAAATGTGGTAACTTCCTGGCAAACATCTACTTGGCCTGAACTAGAAAACATTTCACTCACCATCAATAAAATACAAAATAACGAAATCAATGAGTATGTAACATCTGAAAAAATATCTGATGATGATGATTTAATCCAAAAATCAATCGAACTTGCACAAATGCACAAAAAATTATCTACTTCACTACTTCAAAGAAAATTAAGAATAGGATATCCCAGAGCTGCGCGACTAATGGACGAATTAGAAACTGAAGGCATCGTAGGACCTGGAGACGGATCAAAACCAAGAGATGTCATGTTAAACAAAAATCAAAACGAATAATTCTTACATCTGATTGAAAAGATAAATTTTTAAACTGTTATAATTTAATTAAGGATTAAATACTTTTTTTAATTTCAGAAATAATAAAAATGAATTCTTTTACAGAAAAATTAAATTTTTCTTCCAAAAAAAACTCTAGTATTTTGTGTGTTGGTTTAGATATACACCCTGAAGTCACGCCTGAAAATCAAATAATTAATTTTGCAAAAAAAATTATTGAATCCACACATGATTTAGTTTGTGCATATAAAATTAATTTGTCATTCTTTGAAATTTATGGTTCTTCAGGAATAAAAACTATGGAACAATTAATTTCATATATCAAAAATACAGCTCCAAATATACCAATTATTGGGGATGGGAAAAGAGGCGACATTGCTTCTAGTAACGAAATGTACTCTAAAGCAATTTTCGAAACTTGGAAATTCGATGCTGCAACAATAAATGCCTTCGGTGGCGAAGACTCAATTAAACCTTTCACAAAATATCAAGAAAAAGGAATTTTTATTTGGTGTAAATCTTCTAACCCTAGCTCTAAAGACTTTCAAGATTTAAATGTAGTAAGTGGAATTGAAAAACCTCAACAGTTTTATAAAACTATCGCTCATAAATCTATTAAATGGAATATAAATAACAATTTAGGCCTTGTAGTAGGCGGTACTTATCATAATCATTTAAAAGAAATTGTCGAAATCTGTCCAAACATGAAAATTTTAGTTCCTGGAATTGGTAAACAAGGAGGAGACTTGAAACAAACTATCTCAACATCTCCTGAAAATCTTATAATAAGTTCATCTCGTTCAATTATTTATCCTGAAAATGATAAATCTAATTACAATATTAGAAAAGCCGCAGAAAAAATAAATTCAGAAATAAATTCTTTTAGATAAAGAAAAATTATTTCCTTATAATTTAAAGAAGTCAAAAAATCTTTCCATTTATAGTACCTATTATTGTTTGACACAAAAAAATCTTAAACATAAAATGATTTTGAAAAAGGTATATTTTATGCATGAAATGGTAATAGAAAGCATTAGAGTCAGCCTCGTTAATTATCAACGAGTTGTAATTTTGCGAGTCAAAGAAACTGGTAAATACCTGCCTATTTGGATAGGTTCTCATGAAGCTGATTCAATAGCTTATAAATTACAAGATATCTCTGCTCCTAGGCCTTTGACTCATGACTTGTTACATGATGTTATTACTGAATTAGATGCTAATGTGAAAAAGATCATAATTTCTGGAATAGATGAAAATACTTTTTTCGCAAAGATTGAACTTGCAACACAAAATTCAATCATAGAAATTGACTGTAGACCTAGTGATGCTATAGCTCTGGCCGTAAGAACTGAATCTCCAATTTTTGCAATAAATGAAGTAATTGAAAAAGCTGGAGTTAAAATGGATATTAATTCTGATGAATTAAAAAAAGAAACGGAAATTTCATCTCCAGACAATTCATTTGCACCAATCTCTGAAGAAGAAGTTAAAAAATTATCTGCTTACTCAAAATTTATTGAAACGCTCAATACAGACGATATTAAATAAAATTTCTTCACCCTTCAATATTGTTTTTTGCTTCTATCCAAAGATTATCCCGTAGCTCATTGCTTAAAGATTCAATTTCGATTTGTCGTTCACCACAAAGGCGTTCTACTTCAATTAATCTTTCATTAAATCTACGATTTGCTTTTCTGAGTGATGCCTCTGGATCTACATTATGCCACCTAGATAAATTCACCATGGAAAAAAATACATCCCCTATTTCTAACTCTTTTTCAAAATCATTTTCAGCATTTTTCAATTCTTGGAATTCTTCTGTCAATTTATCTTCAACATCATTTATTTGATCCCAATCGAAACCAAATCTAGATGCCTTTTCTTGAAGAGTAAAACTATTCGCTAATGACGAAAGTGATATTGGAGCACTAGTTCCTAATATAGATTTACTTCCTTTTTCTTGGCTTTTGATCTTATCCCAATTAGACAATACTTGATCAATTTCTACATTCTGATTTTTCTCAAAAACGTGCGGATGTCTTTTAATAATTTTATGAATTAAATCACTAAAAACATCTTCAGAACCGAATTGAAAAATATTTTCAGCTACATGCATCATAAAACATAAATTAAATACAACATCACCTAATTCTTCCTTAATATTTTCAGAGTCTTCTAAATCAATAGCTTCTAATAATTCACAAGATTCTTCAAGAAAATATCTCTTCAAATCAGAAAAAGACTGCTCTTTGTCCCACGGACATCCTCCAGGCCCTAATAAAATTGAAATTAAATCAGACAATCCTTCAAAAGAGGATTTGAAATTTGATGATTGTTTCACTATATATCTCCTGGAAAGTACTTTTTAGGATCACAAGTTTAAACTATAATAACTCTAAAATTAAAAATATACATTTTTAGCCTAGATCAAAGATTAAATTTAATATGAAACCTTTAAAATATTTTAAAATATTAATGAATATTTTATTCATTCTATCAATCCCTGTTTTTTTAATCACAACCAACACAAGACTGCTGATTAACTCTCCATTTGTATATTCCATGGAATTCAACAAAATGGATATTGCTTCTAAAACAAAAATTGAACCTCAAGAATTATTATCAATATCTCAACAAATTAGATCCTATTTTAATAACAATCAAGATTATTTGAATATCCAAACTTTCATTAATGGTATTAAACAACCTTTATTCAATGATCGAGAAATATCCCATATGCTTGATGTGAAAAAACTTGTGAAAATGACTTATTCAACTCAATTAATTTCAGGTTTTTTCTTGGCATTAATGTTTTTCATAGATTTTATTTTCAGAAAAAAAACACTAAGACGTAATCTGTTTTGGGGATCTTTAATCACTGTTGCAGGAATAATAATTGTTGGAATTGGAGTTTTATTTTCTTTTGATCAAATATTTATTTTGTTTCATCAACTCAGCTTCACAAATGATTTATGGATTTTAGATCCAAGTAAGGATTATTTAATCAAGATTTTTAATCCTGAATTCTTTTACGATTCAACTATCTATATCGCAGTTGCAACTATTGCCGAATCATTGATAATACTTTCACTTCTAAGATTCATGCATATAAAACCAACAAAATAAATTCCTCAGCAAATTATTCATATACTATTCGTATGTTGATATGTTGACTCATTAATCACTCATTGCTAAACTCAGCATCTAACTTATAAAGCAATAATGCTAAAAAATTACAATCCTAGTTAAATTAAAGAGAACAAATACATTGGGCAACATAGAATTAGATTTCAAACCTACAGTTAAAGTTTGGGACTCTAACGCTTCTTTGGGACCACGACATGATTTTAAAGTCAGCGTAGATACTTCAGAACAAACCTTAGAAGAAATGGACCGTCTAGAAATTGAAAAAGCTATTGTTTATTCCCCACACGCGGTTGGTTTTGACTCTAACGATGGAAACAATTATCTGATTGATTTAATAAATTCTAATGAACGATTAATACCCCAATTTGTTTTTAATCCAACTTGGGATAATTTAGAACAATTTCAAGATGAAATAGAAAAAAATCGTATATCTTCGGTACGAATGACTCCTAGTGTTCACCAATACCCTTTTGAAAATTGGATAGTTAAACCGTGGCTTTCTTGGCTTCAAGAAACAAAAATCCCATTATGGATACCCATCTCATATGAATTTCTAAGTAATGAATCTCCTGTTAATCCAAGTGAATTACATGAAACGATTAGACAGTACCCAGAACTACAAGTTGTGATTGCAGATGTTCATTATAAATATAGTTGGATTTTTCAACTTCTTGAGTCTCTTCCAAATTGCTATGTGGAAATATCACAGTTTATTGGAACTGGTGCCGTTGAAGAATTAATCGAACGCCTAGGATATGAAAGAATATTATATGGTTCGGGATTTCCTGAAAATAATTTTGGCAGGCAACTTTATTCTATTCATCAATCAGGGTTGGAAAAAAACGTTTTAGAATCTATATGTCATAAAAATGTTAAAGAATTAATAAGTAACTCATAAGTTTAAAGCATAGGTAAAAAATTGTCAGAAACAAAAATAGTTGATTTCCATTGTCACCTGGGTCGTTGGGGTTTTCCTAGGATAGATGACTTAACTGATCGATACCTAAGAATTATGGATCTAAGTGGCGTAGATTTAGCATGTGTAAACTGCATTTTTTTCGGGAACGCTTCTATAGGAAATGATATAGTTGCATCAGTTGTAAAAGAAGCACCTGATAGATTCATACCTGTTGCATTTGTTACTCCACATTATCAAGACGATGTAATAGGAGAACTGGAGAGATGCTTCGGTGAACTTAAAGCTAAATTTTTAAAAATATACCCTACATATTATCAACGTCCTGTTGATGATCCGGGATATGAAAAAATATTCAAGTGGTGTAGTGATAACAAAAAAGTTATCATGAGTCATGCATCTGAGGTTTTTGAAACAAACCCACCTCAACTAGTTGATAGATATAGTAATTTGGCTGATAAATTCCCTGGAGTTTCATGGGTTATGGCACATGGAGCAACTGGCGGTAGACATAAACGAGATCAAATTATAGAAGCAGTCAACAAAGTCCCCAAGGTATATATAGATACTGCGGGAAGTTTAGATACATTTGGTGGCTTTGAAACATTAGTGTCAAATGTAGGAGCAAAAAAAATCGTATTCGGATCAGATATGCCATTGTTTGATGCTAGAAATCAAATTGCTCGAATAATCACATCTAAAATAACTGAAAAAGAGAAAAAACAAATTCTGGGGGAAAACACAATAAAACTTTTAGGATTAAAAAATGCAAAAAAATAATCATGTAATTGACTTCCATTCACATGCTGGTAATTGGGGCAAAGTTGCCATGAACGATAATATAGATTCATATGTTCATGTCATGGACAAGGCTGGTGTAGATATCGCATGTATTAACTGTGTTTTTCATGGTGATTCCAGGATTGGAAACGACATGGCTGAAACGTTCGTTTCAAAATATCCAAGTAGATTTAGGCACGTAGCTTACGTAAATCCACATTATCCAGAAAACGTAATCCAAGAACTCGAAAGATGTTTTGACCAACTAGGATCTTTGTTCATCAAAATTTATCCTGATTATTTCCAAAAAGCTAATGATGACCCTGCGTATTTCCCAGCATACGAATTTGCTAATGATAGAAAATTAGCAATTATGATGCATGCAACATTCCCATTTGATCCCCCGGGATTAAATATTACAGAAAGATTCACAAATCTATCCAATCGATTTCCAAATATTAAATGGGTACTAGCACATGCGGGAGGTTCAGCGGTAACTACATCAGATCAAAAACCATTTTTTGAACACAGTGCCTCTGGTGAAGCTGCTAAAGAAATTCCACAGGTTTATTTGGAAACTTGTAGCTCAGGAACTGCATTCAACTGTATAGAAGCAGCAGTTGACGCAGCCGGTGAAGATAAAGTTCTTTTTGGAACAGACATGACTTTAATGGATGCACGACAACAAATTGCAAAAATCACTACTTCCACATTGTCTGAAGATATCAAAATTAAAATTCTAGGTGAAAATGCTAAAAGACTCCTGAAT
>PBID01000007.1 GCA_002719675.1 Chloroflexota bacterium | reverse complement strand
TTTGTTATTGTTTATTGAACTCTAATTATGCATAATATTCAATTCAAATATCTAATTTATAAGGAGCATTTATGTCAGACTATAAAACATTTGATTTGTCTAGCTTATGTAATGAAAAACTAGAGACTATATTAGCTCCATTTGAAAAAGAAGATGAAAGACTTAATACCAATGAGGTTGAATGGAAAGGGCATACTTTTGGTAATTCAAAAACTGATTTACCACTTCGGGTTAGTGGGGAGCAAAATTTAAGAGGGTTGCCATTTTTGATTGGAGACCATAATAATTCTTCTTCTGAAAATTCTCTTATTAGATTAAAACCTGGCGATAAATCTATAAGTATTCCTGTGGATAGAAAAGTTAATTGGTTGATTTTTGCTCAATGTGTTCCTGGAATTGAAAAAAATATTTTTGGCCAGAATGTTGCTGAATATGTTTTTCACACAAAGGGAAATCAATCTGAATTAGTTTTGATAAGGTCATCAATTGAAATTGGTCCTATTGGTGGTGGTGCTATGGGAACTTTTTCAGATGTAGAAGATTCTTTAAGGCCAAGATATGAAGGCGAATGGGGAAATTCTGGTTGGCGACAAACTGAGAGATCTCTAGAATCCAAGAAACTTTTTCATTTGTGGATTTGGGAAAATACTACTGGCAATATATTAGAATCCATTGAAATAAAGCCTTTGGAACAAGAATTTATTATTGCTGGAATTACATCTAGCAATTTACAAGAGCATCCGATTACTCGTTCAGGTCGAAAACCAATTGTGATATCTATGATTGATTCAAAAGATGCTGATGCACCTTTTGATTTAGAAATCGAAGTAGATCGTGGAAATGCTACTTATACTCATCCTTTACCTAAAGAAACATTAGAAGATTTTTTGTCTGATGATTTTAAAGGTTGGGGGGAATCTCAGAATCCGTCAAATAGTCCAATTTATTCTGAAATATCAGCTAATCCTTCTGCAACTGTTTTGATAAAGAGTCAAGGTCAAATCCTTGGTGAAGTTAATTGGGGTGAATTAAAACAAATACGTAATAAAAAAGTTGGTAAAGCACTGTTATCTTTTCCTGAAGAAGGTAGAAATTGGGTTAAAGTTGAAGTTGTTGATCGTGATGATAATCTTTTACCTTGTAGAATTCACTTTAGGTCACCAGAAGGCATACCATATCAGCCTTATGGTCATCACAATCATGTGAATTCTAATTTAGGGACTTTTAATTTTGATATTGGTGCAGATGTTCGAATGGGTCAAATTTCATATGCTTATATCGATGGAAAATGTGAGGGATGGTTGCCTAGAGGAGATGTAATTGTTGACATTGCACGAGGTTTTGAATATTTACCTCAAAGAATTAAAGTAAATATAGCTCCTGATCAACAAAATTTAAAATTTGTTCTTGATAGATGGATAAATATGAATGATTTAGGTTGGTATAGTGGGGATGCTCATGTACATTTTTTGTCAACAATGGGAGCTATGCTTGAAGCAAAAGGTGAAGATCTTAACGTAGTAAATTTATTACAATCTCAATGGGGTACTGTTTTTACAAATACAGAGGATTTCATTGGAGAGCCTTTTGTTTCTCAATCTGGCAAGAATATAGTTTACACATGTCAAGAAAATCGTCAAACTCCTATGGGACATTTGATTTTGTGGGGTCTAAAGGAACCAGTGATGCCATGGTGCACAGGAGAAGGAGGTGAATGTGAAATAGGAGCTACTCTTGAAACAGGTTTATGTCATTGGGCAGATGAAGCGCTTGAACAGGGTGCTACTGTAATACTTCCTCATTTTGGAGGTCTTAGTGGTGAATGTGTTGCATTAATTGCTACAGGTAGAGCACAGGGACTAGAATTTATTTATTTGAAAGAAAGCCAACACAAAGATTATTATAAAGCATTAAATGCAGGATATAGGATGCCATTAGTTGGAGGTACAGATAAAATGTCATCTGATGTTCCTGTTGGTATGTTTAGGACTTATGCAAAGTTAGAGGAAGGCCAAGAGTTTAATTATGATAATTGGTGTAAAGCAGTTACTAAAGGAAAAACATTTTTAACATCTGGTCCAATCATAGATTTTAAGGTTAATGGCTTTGATATTGGAGATACTCTAAGTTTTGATGATCAGACGCAAGTGAATGTTGAAGCTAGTGCTGAAAGTATATTTCCAATTCGTAGGTTAGATATAGTGTTGAATGGTGAAGTAGTATTTTCTGAAATTTCTGAAAAACCTGTGAACAAAATTGAAATTTCAACAAAAATAAATATCGATAGATGTTCATGGATTGCTGTTAGATGTGGAGGAAAAGAATATTGGTCAGATGGAAATTTTTCAAGCAGTAATAAAGCTGTTCTAAGACCAATGAAGGATGTACATTATGATGGACAACGTAAAGGTATTTTTGCTCATTCATCACCAATATATATTTCTTTTAATGGTGAAACTCAAATGTTCGATGAAGATGTGATTAAAGAAATGATTGCAGTTTTGGATGCTGATTTGTTGTATTTAAGAGAAATCTCACCACAACAAGATGATGAAGTCACTACTCACAGGCACGGTATGAAAGATCATTTAGAATTTTTGTCTAAACCTTTTCTTGAGGCTAAACAGAAATTACATAAACGTCTTGCTGAGAGAGGTATTTTAAGTTAATTTGTTTTTAATCCATAAAAATCCATCCTGATCTAACATGCCTTTTTGGTTTGTAATTACCCATTTGTGATCAGGAGAGTTTGTTTTTACTCTTAAAGCTATATTTCCTTCTTTTTCTTTTTTTTGTTTCGAATTATTTTTATTAAGAATTTTTATGTCGAATTTTTCTTCTGGTTTTCCTGCTGTCCCTAGTTTGTATTGGTTAGGGTGATTTGCAGAAATAATTTCATTTATTTCTTGGTTTTCCCAAAAATAAAAAATTTTCACGTTCAAGAGTTTTTCAATTTTCAAGATGTCATTTATTTTTAATAATCCTGGTTCTGTAATAATTGTTTTCAAATGTAAATTTGGAGTTTTAGTTTTAATATCCAATTTATTTAGGAATGCATATAAAATTTCTGGATAGACACACCAAATAGAAATTTTTTCTTTGGCGAGCAAGTCTAAATAGTCATTCAAAGATATTTTATTGATAACAATTAATTGATGTAATTGAAATATTTTTGGAGCTATCAAACTGAATAAAATATTTACAGGTGAATTGAATTTGTATAGCGACCATATTTTGGGATATTCACCATCTTGTATAAAATTTTTTATTAATGAAAAATTTTCTAATTGATTTGTATTAAAAACATCAATGTTTGAAAAATTTTCTTCTATTTTATCTATTTCATCATTATAGCTGAGATCTTGTATATCAATTTCTTTCAAATTGTCATTGTAGTCATCAATTATTATGATATGTTGAAGATCGAATAAATGAAAAATGATTTGTGAAATTTTTTTCCGAAAATTTTGAGTTGTAATCACTATTTTTGCAGAAGTAGAAATTAAATTTTCTTTAATTTGATTAGTGTCTTTTTTTGGGTCTATTATTGTAGGTGAATTTCCGAGTGATTTGCATCCCCAAAATGCAGTATGAGATTGAGGTAATGATTCGGTTAAAATTACGATATTGTCTGAAGAGGTGACTCCTAAATTTATCAACACTTTTGTAAATTTTTTGCTTTCATTTTCTAAATCTATGAATTTAAACTGTTTTTTATTATTTTCTTCAGAATATAAAGTGATACCGGTATTTTTGGAATCTTGTGAATTTTTAAAATTGTTTGCCTGCATCAAATTGTCTCAGCGATGAAATTAAATATATGGAAGATTTATCATATATACTATCTCGTGTTATTCTATATATAAATCATTTATACATAATAAGTAGTTTATTTATGAGAATTCATGTGAGATTTTTTGCTAGTCATAAGGAAAGAATTGGATGTTCCAATTTATTGTTAGAATTGAATGAAGGTTCTAAAATTATTAATCTAATCGACAAAATCAACCAGACTAATCCAGGATTTTCAAAAAAACCTGAATCTTTAGTTGCTGCGGTAAATCAAGAATATCAAGATTTAAATTTTGTTTTGCGAGATAATGATGAAGTTGCTTTTATTCCACCAGTTAGTGGCGGAATGATAAATGATCAAAATTTTAAATATTCCTGTAGAAACCATGTCTAATCAAGTTATAATCACTGACGATAAAATTTTACCAGAAAATGTTACTCAAAATGTACGCTCTAACTCTAATGGAGCTGTAATAACTTTTTTGGGTACGACAAGGAATGAAACAAAAGGTCGTAAGGTACTACGATTAGAATACGAAGCTTATGAACCAATGGCTTCACAAAAAATTTCAGAAATTATTTCTGAAGTTCAAGAAAAATTTTCTGTTAGTGATATTAGTATTTGTCATAGAATTGGAACAATCGAAATTGGTGAAATTAGTTTAGTTGTGAGTGTATCTTCACCTCATAGAAAAGATTCCTTTAATGCATGCCAGTATGTAGTTGATCGGATTAAAGAAATTGTACCGATTTGGAAGAAAGAGATTTTTTTGGATGGAGAAGAGTGGGTTGAATCAATATAGATTTATAGATTAGAAAATTTAATTGAATTTTTGATTTTTTGTCATCCATTTATCAAAATCTATTTCTAAACTAGATATGATTTTGTCCAACATTGTGTAATATCCTACAGTCACAATAAAATCCATGGTTGACTTCATTCCTAATGATTTCATTAAAGAATCAAAAGTTTTTTGTTTGAGTCGGGATGAAGTAACTAATTCTTTTGTAGCTTCAATAAAGATGGATTCTTTTGTATCCATTTTGTTTGGATTATTTTCTTCTAAGATATATTGAATAATATCATCGCTAACTCCAACAGATTTAGCAACTGGTTCATGTTGAGACCATTCATAGGAATTATTTAATTGTTTAGCAGTAACTAGTATTGCTATTTCTCTAGTAGCTGGATTTAAAGTTGATTTATATCTGATATATTCTCCAAGATTAGTTACAGCTTCAGTAGCTGGGGGATTATTAAGTAGTGCAGAGAAAACATTTTGTACTGATCCTCGTGAACTAGAAATCTTGTCGTAAATATTTTGTTCTGAAGAATTTATATCATCTCGAGATATATAAGGTACTTTGGCCATATCATTTCCTGTTTAAATTTTTATTGAGTCATATTTTTAATGGTTTGAATTGTTTGTGTAATTGCTTCTTTGGCTAATTTTTCTCCTTTTGAAGCTGAAGCTTTATTTACTCCAATTTCTTTTGAAGATTTTAATTTTTCAAATCTTACGGATTCAGGAATTGCATACATAGCCAATGAGGTTTCGAATTCTGTAGCATGTCCAGGGTATTCTTTGGTTTCAAGTATAGAATTAATCAAGTTTTCGGGAATTAGATCCCAGTAACTAAGAAATTTAATATCTATATCATTTTTTTTATTTTTTAGAATTGCATCAAGATATTCGTAGTGATTTTCCAAAGAATCAGAAATCTGTGACTGAATTGTTGTGTTTTGTGTAGCATATAAATTCAGTTGCCATTGTTCAATGATTCCATTTACAGGTGTTATGTTTCCACCATGTCCATTTAGAATTAAAATTTTTTTAATTCCATGACGTAGAATACTTTCAATAAGGTCGAATAAAATTGATAACCAACTTCCAGGTTTTGCGCTGAGTGTACCAGGGAAGTACATGTGGTGCTCAGCAATTCCAAAAGAGATAGGAGATACAACCAAAGTTTTTGGATATAGTTTTGTTGCAGCTTGAGTAGCTACGTAACGACTCATTTGGATATCTAAATTCATTGATAAATGATCTAAATGCTGTTCAATGCTGCCAGTAGGAATTATAACACTCTCAAAATGACCTAGATCGAGGTGGTTTTTGAACTCTTTTCTAGTAAGTTCCGGTAATTCAAATATTTTTGATTCCATAACATTTCCTTTATTAATGTATTATTGTGTCTTTTTCTGTTCGAATCAGCGATATATCAAACAATATTAAAGGTTTATGAATGTCAGTATAGTATAAATTCTATTAATTACAATAAATGTGTTAAAAATTTTACTTGTATAGGATAAAATGTATTATTAAATCATGATTTTTTAATTGGAGGGGTCGCATAGTGGTCTAGTGCGGGCGCCTGCTAAGCGCTTAGATGGAGAAATCCTTCTCATGGGTTCGAATCCCATTCCCTCCGCCATGACTTTCTGTTTAATTTAGAAAGGTTATTAATGCTAAATTTGAAGAGTGAAATAAATAGCTCTAAGAATTATTTTGTTTGGACAATTGGTTGCCAAATGAATATTGCAGACTCTCAAAAACTAGAAAACGTATTTGACAATATGGGATTAGGAAAATCTGATTCAGTTCAGGATGCTAATGTAGTTGTTTTAAATAGTTGTGTGGTTAGAAAGAGTGCAGAATCTAAAGTGGAAAGTATGTTGGGTACTTTGAAATCTGTGAAGACATTATTTCCTGAAAAAATATTTGTTTTGATGGGCTGTATGGTAGGACCTAAAACTGATGATTTGAAAAAACGTTTTCCTTATGTGGATGTTTTCGCGCAGCCTCAAAAAATTGAACCAATTGTTGATTTTATATCTAATAAAATGGGTATAGATTCTGAAGGATGTTTAGAATCTATTACTGTGACTCCTGATGTTGCGGCTTATGTACCAATAATTCATGGATGCGATAAGTTTTGTTCATTTTGTATTATTCCTTATAGAAGAGGTAGGGAAGTAAGTAGGACAATAGAAGATATTGTTAATGAAGTAGAACTTTTAACATTTCGTGGAGTGCAAGAGGTTACATTGTTAGGTCAGAATGTAGATTCTTATGGACATGATTTACAACCAGGGAATAGATTGGAAGATCTTTTGTCAGCAGTAAATGATGTTGAAGGAATTAAAAGAATCAGATTTTTAACTTCTCACCCAAATGATATGAGTGAACAAATTATTAAAGCTGTTTTAAAATTAGATAAGGTCTGTGAGAATTTCCTTTTGCCATTTCAGGCGGGAGATGATGATGTTTTAAATTCAATGAGGAGAGGTTATACGAATCTAGAATATAGAAATCTTGTCGATAAGATTCGCGATTATGTACCTCAAGCTACTATTGCTACAGATATTATAGTTGGATTCTGTGGAGAAACAGAAGCTCAATTCCAAGAAACCTTAGATTTAATTCAAGAAATCCGTTTTGACAAAGTTCATGCAGCTGCTTATTCACCTCGTAAAGGCACTATTTCAGATCGAATGATGGAGGATTCAGTTTCTAAAGAAGAAAAAAAAGAGAGATTAGAAGCAATTTGGGAGATGCAAGAATCTGTTCAAGTAGAAATCAACAAGAAGTTGATTGGACAAGAATTAGAAGTGTTAGTTGAGGGGAAAAAGAGGAATAAGGTTTTTGGAAGGACTAGAAACGATAAATTGGTTTTTATTGATACTGATTATGATAAAACTAATGAATTTGTGTGTGTTAAAATTGACGACTCGACGGCTTGGTCATTACAAGGTACAATATCTCGTTAATAATATTATTTAAGGTGTAATAATCAAAATGAATTCTTCAGCAAAGGTTGTGATTCCTGTTACTGAACTCGAATCGCCTGCTTTTTGTTCCGACGATAAAGAAAAATTGAAAGCTCAAACTTTAACAGATGAGTTTGCTGTTGGTGTTCGTTGGCAAAAAATTCCAAATGAATATGTAAAGATGGACGTTTCTGATTTGGATAATAGAATTCGTAATGCCAAGTCTAAGCTGTCTGAAAGATTATTAATTTTGGGACATCACTATCAGCGAGATGAAGTAATTCAGTATGCTGATTATACAGGGGATTCTTACAAGTTATCAAAATTTGCTGCTTCTAATAAATCTGCAGAGTATATTGTTTTTTGTGGGGTACACTTCATGGCCGAAACTGCTGATATACTAAGTACTGATTTTCAGAAAGTTGTTTTGCCTAACCTTACTGCGGGCTGCTCGATGGCTGATATGGCTGAAGAAGATGATGTAATAGACTGTTGGGATGATTTAGATAATTTACTAGCCTCTGATGGAGGTATTACCCCTATTACATATATGAATTCTTCAGCAGCGATTAAGGGTTTATGTGGTAAAAATGGTGGTATAGTTTGTACATCTTCAAATGCTGTAGATGCATTTAAATGGGCTCTTAAAAACAATGAAAGGATTTTATTTTTACCTGATCAACATTTGGGTAGAAATACTGCATTAAAATTAGGATTTAAATTAGATGAAATGATTATTTGGAATCCATTTAAACCTCTTGGTGGAAATACAAAATCTGCTATTAAGAAAGCTAAAATTATTTTGTGGAAAGGTCATTGTTCAGTACACACTAGATTCAATACTAATCAAATTGATTTGGCTCGTTCTAAGTATCCTGATGTCAATGTAATTGTACATCCGGAATGTACTATGGAAGTTGTTAATTCTGCAGATTATGTTGGTTCAACAGAGTACATTAAAGATATGATTGAAAATTCCAAACAAGGATCTATTTGGGCTGTAGGTACTGAAATTAGCCTTGTTAATAGAATTAGCACTATGTATCCAGAAAAAAATATTTTTTGTTTAGATTCTGCAGTTTGTCCTTGCAGCACGATGTATCGAATTCATCCAGCTTATCTTTGTTGGGTTTTAGAGTCCTTCTTGGATGGTGAAATTGTTAACCAGATTTCTGTAGAACCGGATATAAAACGTGATTCAATCGTTGCATTGAACAGGATGCTGCAACTCTAATTGGTGGCTATTAATTTTTGAGAGTTATTTCTTTTAATAGGCAGATTTTATGATTACTCCACAAATATTATCTTTGATTAAAATGGCTATTTCTGAAGATTTGCCAGGAGAAGATATTACAACTAGGTCATTGTTCGGTGCTGATTCTTATATTCAGGCAGAAATTGTTGCTAAAGAATCTGGGATTTTAGCTGGGATAGATGTAGCTTGCGAAGTTTTTAAGCAGATTGATCCTAATTTAACTGTTGAAAAATTACTTTCTGATGGTTCAGAATTAGTTCCATTTAATTCTAATATTAGAGATCCAAAATCTGTGTTGATTAAAATAAAGGGTAGCTTATTTTCAATTTTAGCTTCTGAGAGAGTAGCTTTAAATTTTTTACAACATTTAAGTGGCGTTGCTACAGAAACTTATAGATACGTGGATGAAATACAAGGTTATAAAACAAAAATAATGGATACTAGGAAAACATTACCCGGTTATAGAACGTTGGAAAAGTATGCAGTTAGTGTTGCTGGTGGGGTGAATCACAGATTTGACTTAACTCAATCTGTTTTGATTAAGGATAATCATATATTGGCTGGTAAAAAAAATCATTTTCGATTAGGTGAACTAGTTACAAATGCTATTGAAAACAATGATTCTTCCATAAAAGTAGAAGTAGAAGTTGAGAATTTGGAACAAGCTAAAGAAGCTTTAGATAATGGTGCTATTTATTTACTTTTAGATAATATGGAAATTCCTCTGATTGAAAATATCGTGAATTTAGCGAATGGAAAAGCTGTACTTGAAGTTTCTGGGGGAGTAAAAATACATAATTTACAAGAAATAGCCAAAACTGGAGTGGATTTTATCTCAGTTGGAGCAATCACTCATTCAAGTAGATTTTTAGACTTGAGTTTGGAAATAATTTAAAATTTCTTAGATATCAGTATCTAAAATTAATGTAACAGGTCCATCATTATTTAAATTAACATCCATGTGTTCGCCAAATTTTCCTGTTTCTGTTTTTATACCAGTCTGTTTGAAAAGTTCAATAGATTTTTTGTATAATTCATTAGCTTTTTCAGGATCGCCTGCTTTACTGAACCCTGGTCTAGTACCTTTACTAGTATCTCCATATAATGTGAATTGACTTACGATTAATAAACTTCCATTGATTTCTATAATAGATTCACAAAAATTGCCTTTAGGTCCAGGAAAAACCCTAAGATTTAAAATTTTCCTAACAATTTTTTCACATTCTTTATCAGTATCATTTTGTGAAATACCTAGGAATACTAATAGACCTTGATCTATTGCTCCAACTATATCTTTGTTAACTGAAACAGATGCCTGTGAGACTCTTTGGATTAGTGCTTTCAATCTTTAATCAGCTTTTTGGAGCTGTTTCCTTTTGATTAGATGAATTATTATCTGAAGAATTATTGGTGGTTTTAGAATCAGGATTTTTTTTGGTAGTTTTAGTTTTTTCTGTTTTACTATCTGTTTCTTTTTTATTCTTAGATGATGATTCTGTAGTAGAAGTTTTACCACTTCTGGCATAATCATTTACATAGAAGCCACTTCCTTTAAATACGATTGGTACAGATTGAATTACTCGGTTAGCAATACTATTACAGTTTGAACAGTTAGCTTCAGGTTTTGCACTGAAGCTTTGTTTTAACTCAAATAAATTGCCACAAGAATTACACTTATAATCGTATCTTGGCAAAAGTTTCTCCTATTTATAAATTTAAAATACTATTATATCGATTAGTTTTCAAAACTTAAAGTTAGCATTTGCTATATAACGTGTCAAGGAGAAAGATGTTGTTTCCAAATTTTGATTTAAAGGAAATAGATGTTATTTAGATTACTTCTTTAAGTCCATTTTCCCAATGTTTAGAAATTTCATTTAAGTGGATATCTAAAGTTTTAGGAAAGACCAATCGTTTTCCACCAACAAGACCTAGTTTTATGAAAGGACATTGCATTGTTGATAATAGTTTTTTTAGCATAGAGAGTTTTTCAGATTGAACAGAAATTATTATTCTTGATTGATTTTCACCAAATAATGCAGTATCCCATCTATCAGTTGGAGTTGTAGTTCCATTAAATCCTAAGTTTCCATATATGCAAGATTCTGCTATTGCAATCGCAAGGCCACCGTTAGATAAATCATGTGCAGATTCTATAAGATTTTTATTAATTGCAGATCGTAGAGTTTTTTGAACTAATAGTTCGAGGTCTAAATTGATTTGTGGTTTTCCTATAATTTTTTGATGTATTAATTCTATTAAATCTGATCCTGCGAGAGAATCAATTGGAGAGTCAATAGTATTTGTACCTAGAAGTATGACTACGTCGTTTTCATTTTTAAATCCTATAGAAATTGCTTCATCTGATTTATTAAGAATTCCAAGAGCACCTATAATTGGAGTTGGGAATATTGCTTTGTTACCTGATTGATTATATAAGCTAACGTTACCACTTATTACTGGGACATTAAATTTTTTGCTAGCTTCAGATATTCCTTTAATTGATTCAGATAATTGATAATAGTTACCAGATTTTTCAGGATCTGGAAAGTTTAAGCAATCTGTGATTGCTATTGGTTCAGCGCCTGAACAGGATATATTTCTGCAAGCTTCAGCTACAGAAATTAACCCGCCTAAATAAGGGTCTAAATAAGAAAGTTTACTGTTGCCGTCAGTTGTTAGAGCTAATCCAACTTCAAGAGATTTTAACCTTAATACAGCTGAATCACTCCCTGGTCCAATTATTGTGTTGGTTTGAACCTGATGGTCAAATTGTTCGTATATAAATTTTTTACTTGATATGTTAGGGGAAGCTAATAATTTTAATAATATTTCGTTGGGTGAAAAATTAGGAATTTTAAATTGATTTAAATTTTCAGTTTGTAACTTTGATAACCACATTGGTTTTGTATCTTCTAATACGTATTCAGGAGTTTGTGTTATATCAGGTATATTGATTTTAGCTTCAACTTCGTTGCCATTTTTAACTTTAATTATTTTTTCTGGAATAGCTTTTCCAATTACAGATGATTGGAGACCCCATTTTTCCAATAAATCACGTATTTCTTTTTCATTTTCAGGGTTTGAAAAAATCAACATTCTTTCTTGGGATTCTGAAAGCATCAATTCATATGGAGACATTTTTGTCTCTCGTGCAATAATGTTTTCAACATTTATTTCAACGCCGCAATCTGAGCGTTCCGCTGCTTCGATTATTGCAGTTGATAGTCCTCCTGCTCCAAGGTCTTGAATTCCATCTATTTTTTTTAGATTTGCTATTTCTAGACACGCTTCAATAAGTAATTTTTCAGTGAATGGGTCACCTACTTGAACTGCAGGTCTTAAATCGTTGGAATCTTCAAATGATTGGGAAGCTAATCCGGATGCTCCGTGTATGCCATCTCTACCTGTATCAGATCCAGCTAAAATAATTATATTGTTGTGTCCCATTTTGGCTTTAACTATATTGTCTTTTTCAACTATTCCAACGCACATAGCATTTACAAGGGGGTTTTGCGAGTAACATTCAGAAAAATTTACTTCTCCACCAACGTTAGGTACACCAATACAGTTGCCGTATCCAGAAATCCCAGCAACAACACCTTTAAGTAAGAATTTATTTCTTGGTTGTGAAATTGTTCCAAATCTTAATGAGTTGAGTAAGGCAATTGGCCTAGCCCCCATAGCTAATATATCTCTTACTATACCACCAATTCCTGTAGCTGCACCTTCATAAGGTTCGATAGCTGATGGATGATTATGTGATTCAATTTTCATTACTATAGCTTTGTTGTTTCCAATATCTACAGCACCAGCATTTTCTTCTCCACTGCTGATTAAAATTCTTTCTGAAGACGTAGTAAAAGATCTTAGTAATGGTTTTGAATGTTTATAACTACAGTGTTCACTCCATAAAGAACCAAATAATCCTAGTTCTAGATCCGTTGGATTCCTGCCTAATCTTGATAATATTAGGTTATATTCTTCAATTGAAAGTGCTAGTTCAGATAGTTTTTTTTCAATCGCTACCATTTATTTTCCTTAAAAATATTTGTTTTATTATCATATGAGATTAATCAAGATGTGTATATGGTAATCGTTACAATTCCTGAAACAATTAAAAAACTCCCTAGGATAGTTTGTAAAGTAATTTTTTCAAGTTTACCGTAGAATAATTTTATTACTAAAATTGTAACTAATGGAAATGTATTTGCTACGGGTGAAGCTACAGATACAGGTGCAAGTTTTAGTCCGATAAATAGAGAGTTAACTCCCAAAGCAGATGAGATTCCCGCAAATATCGCATTAGTCACTTCTTTTTTTGGTTTGTTTTTGATTAAATCTTTTATGGAATTTTTTAAGTAAAAAACACTTATTATTAGGGTTCCAATTATTAGTGATACACCTGAAACTAAGATTGGGTTAGGAAATATATTTATTAAATGTTTAGTTAAAACTGTTCCTGTTCCATATCCCAGTGCAGATGTGAAAGCTAATATGTATCCAAAGATTATTTTTTTTTGGTCAATTTTTGGATTTAATGACATCAGTTTTTTCTCTTGTAATTAATATAATTCCTAGAACTATTAATATCGTGCCTATTAGAATCGGAATTGTTATTTTTTCATCCATGAATATTATTGCAGTTACACTTGCAAAAAGCGGTGTTGTACCTATTATTGGTGTAGCTTTACTTACACCTATGTATTGGACACTTGTATAGTTTAACAATCTTCCAAAAAAATATGTTAAAATTGCTATCCAAAATAATAATAACCAGATTTCCATATTTAATTTTGTATATTCGATAGGGTCTGTAAATATTATTGAAGCAAAAAGCGTAACAACTGTGCTAGTAACTAAAGAAATTAAAGTTGTTGTCCCAGATTTCATTTTTAGCATAGAGATTTTTGCAAAAACTGAACTAGTTCCGAATCCAATAGATGCAATAAGACTTATAATGATTCCAGACAAATCGAAGATCCTTTAACTGGTAGCCAATTGGGTTAAAATTGATGTGAATATTTTTTTCCCGTCTGTACCACCAAGTATTTTTTCACAACATCTTTCTGGGTGAGGCATCATGCCTAGAACGTTTCCATTTTTGTTTGAAATTCCAGCAATATTTTCTAATGATCCGTTAGGATTATATATATTTGAAATTTCTCCTGAGGGAGAAGAATATTTAAATATTATTTGATTGTTTTTATTGAGCTCTTGTAGAGTTTGTGAGTCGGCAAAATAATTACCTTCGCCATGGGAAATAGGGATTTTAATGATTTCATTTTCCAGACAAGAATTTGTAAATGGAGAATTGATGTTTTCTACACGTAAGTTTTCCCAAGAGCATTTGAATTTTAGATTGTTATTTCTAATTAGAGTTCCTGGTAAAAGTCCTGATTCACACAATATTTGGAAACCATTACAAATTCCCAAAATTAGTTTTCCTGATTCTGCAAAATCTTTAAGAGAATTCATTACAGGAGAAAATTTTGCAATTGCTCCAGTACGTAAGTAATCTCCATAAGAAAAACCACCAGGTAAAATAATGCAATCAAATTCTGATAGATCTGTATCTTTATGCCATACATATTTTGCTGATTGATGTAGAACATTTGTAACAACATTGTAGCAATCAACATCACTCCATGTTCCAGGGAACACAACGATGCCAAAGTTAATTTTTTTATTTTTCAATTTGTTTTCTGAATTTTGCACTGTTTTATTTATAATTTTGTATTAAGTATTTGCATGGCAATTTTATTAATTTCTTTGCCAGATGCTTTTCCTTTCAGTTTTGGCATTATATCTGACATAAGTTTCCCAATTTCTTTTTGCGAAGTGATGTTTAGTAATTTTATTGACTCAGAAACTAATTGAGATATTTCTTCTTGAGTTAATTGTTTAGGTAAATATTGTTTAATGATTTCGAGTTCAAATTTTTCTTGATCTACAAGGTCTGATCTATTTGCTTCCGAATAAGCTTCAATGCTTTCTGTTCTTTGTTGAGATTGTTTAAGTAATAAGTCAGATATTTCGGTTTCCTCTAATTCATCTTGTTTTTTAATTTCAGCATTTTTGATTTGTGCTATCAAGTATCTTATAGTATCTCTACGTTTTTTTTCCCCTGCAATCATTGATTGTTTTAGGTCTTGGCTTAGTTGTTCTTTTATTTTCATTTATACACCTATAAAAATTTCAGATTTTTCGAGTATATTGATATAAATATTTCATGTCAATAACAAGAATTAATTAATCAAATCATTAATTGATATTGAAAAATTTCTTAATAGTTTGTTTCTTTAAGTAGTCATTTTTTCTATAGAAATATTGATACGTTCTATAGTTTTATCTATTCCGTTTAGTTCTATAATTTCAAATAATGATGGAGAAATTTTTTGTCCAGTTAAAGATACCCTGAGAGTACTGAGTAATTGCCCCGGCTTTATTTGTAGTTCTATTGCAGTATTTCGCAGTGAAGTTTCGATTGATACTGAATCAAATTTTGTTATAGAATTTAAAGCACTTTTAGAAGCTTCAAGAGCGATTTTTGTTGATTGTAAATCCATTCCTTTTTGTATTAATTCTTCGATGGTGTAATCAATTGATTTTTTAAAGTAAAAACCAATATATTCTGATATTTCACTAAGAATTTTGATTCTATTTTGAATTAACGGGACAATTTTTTTGGTTTCTTCCATCGTTGGAGATGTGTCAAAATTTTTTGGTGGGTTAAGTTCCCAAAATTCGTATATTTGTTTTGCTAAAGAATCAGGATCTAAAGATCTAATATGATATCCATTTATCCAGGATAATTTTTCGTAATCTACTACTGCACCTGATTTTGTTAAATCGTGTATGTCGAAGTTCTTAATTAATTCTTCTGTTTGGAATATTTCTGTTTTGTCATCTAGAGACCAGCCAAGTAAAGCAAGGAAGTTGATTAATCCTATTGGGATATATCCTATATTGATTAAATCTATAATTGAAGTTGCACCGTGTCTTTTACTAAGTTTTGTCCTGTCTGACGACAAAAGCATTGGTAGGTGTCCATATTTTGGAATAGGGTATCCTAAGGCATTGTATAAGTTGATATGTTTTGGTGTACTAGGTAGCCATTCTTCGGCTCTAAAAACATGAGATATTTTCATGTCATTATCGTCTACAACATTTGCGAGATGATAAGTTGGAAAATTATCACTTTTGAGAATTATAAAATCTTCAGATAGTTCATTTTGGAAACTAACTTCGTTTCTCACGATATCATTAAAAATAGTTTTTCCTGTTTCAGGCATTGCAAACCTGACTACATGAGGTTTAGAAGTTTCTAAATTTGAATTTTTTCGACATAATTTATCATATCCAATAAATTTTTTGTCGTGATTTTTGCTATTTTGTTTCCTTAGATTATCTAAGCGTTCAGGACTACAATAGCACCTATAAGCTTTATTATTTTTTATTAGAGTATCTATTGCAGTATGATATTTTTCTAGCCTTTTTGACTGATAATAGGGCCCTTCGTCCCAATCCAATCCTAGCCACTTTAAAGCTGTGATCATTTTTTGGTCTGAATTATGCTGTTTTCTTGATTGGTCAGTATCTTCAATTCTTAGAATAAATTTCCCATTATTTTGTTGTGCAAACAACCAGTTAAATAGAGCAGTTCTGATACTGCCTAAATGAGGATCTCCAGTTGGACTAGGCGCAAATCTTACTCTTATTTCATTTTGCATATTTTTAGTCTCCGATTAGTAGAATTTTAAATGTTATATTCTCTGATATTTTTTAAGAAATCATTTAAATCACTGGGTAGTTTACATTGTAAATTGAGAATTTTATTTGTTTCAGGGTGTTTGATAATTATACTACTAGCATGAAGAAAATGTCTGTTAATTGCTGTATTGGATTTTCCATAAGTTTTATCTCCGACAATTGGATGGCCTATAGAAGATAGATGGACTCTGATCTGATGTGTTCGTCCAGTTTTTGGTTCAATTTGGAGTAGGGAGTAATTGTTGATTTGTTCAATGATTTCAAATTTTGTTTCTGCAGGTTTGCCGTTTTCAGTTATTGCCATTTTTTGTCTGCTTTTTGGATGTCTGGAAATTTTTCCAGAAATAATCGCTTTTTCTGATTTTGGTACGCCATGAATTAATCCTATATATTTTTTTATTACTTGTCGGGATTTGAATTGATATGAGAGATGTGAATGGGCAAAATCAGTTTTGGCAATAATCATTATTCCTGAAGTATCTTTATCCAATCTATGCACAATTCCATTTCTGTTTTGAGAAGATATATTTTTAGATGATGGTAAATAATTTACTATTGCATTAACTAAGGTGTCGTGCCTATGGCCTTTAGCTGGATGGACAACTAAACCATGGGGCTTTGTTATTACTAATATCTCATCATCTTCATAAATAATTTCTAGTTTTAGATCCATCGGTAAAATCTCATTTTCAGAAGAAATTTGATGGATTTCTAGTTCTACTTTATCTCCGCAAGAAATTATTTGCGAAGCTTTAGAAGTGATCCCGTTAATTTTGACTTGTTGAGCATTAATTAAATTTTGGACTTGATTTCTTGATAGCTTTGAAAGTTTATTAGCAATGAATTTATCTAATCTTTGACCAGATTCAGTTTTTTGAACATTTATACTAGTTAACATTGAGATTATTTTTTTTGAGCCGATTGAGTTGAGTTTTTATATTGTTGTTCTTGTATCACAATGAAGAAAATTAATAGAATTAGTCCACAAACAATTGAAGAATCTGCAATATTAAAAATATACCATGGCCCTATGTCTATGAAATCTACTACAGATCCTAATAAAATTCTGTCAATAATGTTGCCAAATGCTCCGCCTAATTGAAGTCCGAAAATTATTCGAATTAATCTGTTAGATTGCACTTGTTTTTTGTAGTAATAAATTAAAAATACTATAGCAATAATTGGTAAGATAGTGATTAAAATTATTGATTGATTTTCAAGTAATCCAAAAGCAATTCCAGTATTAATACCATGAGTGATCCTGAAGAATCCTTCTGAAGGCCAGGATTGATATAGATCTAGATTGTTTTTCACTAGAAATTTTGTTGATTGATCCAAAAAAAGTATAAATAGCAATAAAGGTATAAAGTAAATATCTTTGTACCATTTGATTTTTGTTTCGTTGAATTGATGAATTTTATGAATTAGTTTTTTCAACATATATTTTTATTTTTCTGATTTAAATTTTTTACTTTGATATTATTATAACAATCTAAAATGATATTTTGTGTGTAGTAATGGTAGGATATATTGATTTGCTGATTGGATAAAGATTTTTGATTAATTTTTAAAAGGAAATTTGTTGACTCATATAAAACTAAAATGTAATGAATGCTTTAATCTACATGATTCCGATATGTCTATTGTAAATTGTGAATTATGCGACGGAACTCTTGATGTTGAATATATTAGTACTCAAAACAATCAAAAGCAGATAAATTTAAAGAATGGAATGAGAATGATTGTTCCATTAAATAATCCAGAAAAATTTGTTTCATTGGGTGAAGGTAATACTCCTGTACTTAGATTTCCTAGAATTGAAAAGGAATTAAGTTTAGATAGAGTTTTTGGAAAATTAGAATTTATGAATCCTACTGGATCATTTAAAGATCGTGGGACTTTTATGATGGTTTCAATGGCATTAGAATCAAATATTGATTCGTTGGTTGAAGATTCTTCAGGAAATGCAGGGGCTTCTTTGTCTGCATATTGTGCTAAAACTGGTTTAAAAGCACATATTTTTGCTCCTGAATCGGCGCCTGTTTCTAAACTTGGTCAAATAAAAACTTATGGAGCCGAAGTACATTTAATAAAAGGTTCACGTGATTATGTGACTAGTGAAGCTAAAAGATTTTATAAAGAAAATAATTACATATATGCTTCTCATGTTTTGAGTCCTTATTATGTTGAAGGTACTAAAACTTTTGCGTATGAAATCGCTAATCAATTTGATTATAACCTCCCTGAAAACATAGTTTTCCCAGTTGGGAATGGGTCTTTAATTATTGGTTGCTGGAAAGGTCTTAATGAATTATTTAACAATAAAAAAATAGATAAAATTCCTAGATTACATTGTGTGCAAGCGGAGCAATTTGTTCCTGTAATTCAAGAAATTAAAGGAGACACTGAGAAAAATGATTTAGAAAACCCTTTTAGTGTGGCTGGAGGAATTTCTGTGTCTTCGCCAGCTAGAAAAAAGGAAGTTTCCGAAATAGTTAAAAAATCATTTGGTAAAGGGGTTTCAGTTTCAGATGAAGAAATTATAGAGTGGCAAAAATTTTTGGCTAGAAGAGAAGGGATATTTTGTGAACCTACATCAGCAACTGTTTTTGCTGCTTTGAAAAAATTATTTGATTCTAATGAAATTCAAAGCAAAGATTCAGTTTTGGTTCCTGTTACTGGATTTGGATTAAAAGATAAGCTGTTTGTTTGAAAATTTATTTTTCCAAATCTTCGAATGTTTTTTTGAAAGAAATAATTGATTTTTCAATAACTTCATCAGTTGTGCAATAAGCTATTCTAAAATGTCCAGGTGCTCCAAATCCAACACCAGGCACAACTAAAACCTTGTTTTCTTGTAGCATTTTGGAATATTTTACATCATCTGAAATTGGAGATTTTGGAAACATATAGAAAGCACCTTGAGGTTTGATTAATGAATATCCAATTTTCTTTAGTGAGTTATATAGAAAGTTTCGTTTTCGTTCGTAACTTTTAATGTCTACTGAAGAATCTTGGATCATTGAAACAACCCTTTGCATTAATGCGGGTGCGTTTACAAATCCTAATGCTCTGTTCCAAAAAGTCATACCATCAATTAATTCTGTTGATTTGGTGTATAGTGGATTTACAGCTATAAATCCGATTCTTTCTCCTGGTATTCCTAAGTCTTTCGAGTGAGATGTAGCAATAATTGATTGTTCGTGAAAATCAAATATATTTGGACATTCTAAATCATCGAAAACTATTTTTCTATAAGGTTCATCACTTAGGATAAATATTTCTGAATTAAATTGTTTTTGTTTTTTACGGATTAATTCTCCTATTTTTGTCAAAGTATCTTTTGTATATAAAACACCAGTAGGGTTATTAGGAGAATTGATTAGAATAACTTTTGTTTTTTCTGTGATTTTAGAATCTAATTGATTAAAGTTTGGCAGATAATTGTCATCGTAATCAATTACAATTGGTTGCCCTGAGTGGTTATCAATATAATATTTGTATTCTACGAAATAGGGAGAAAAGATTATTACTTCATCTCCTGGATCAATTAGTGTTTTTAGAGCTACATTTAGGGCTCCTCCAGTGCCGCAAGTCATAATTATATGAGATTGATTTATAGGTAAATTAGTTTCTTTAAGTAAATTTTGAGCTATAGCTTCACGAGTTTCATTGAAGCCAGCATTGGGCATATATCTGTGATTTGATGGTTGATTTTCATTAGCAAACTTTGATAATTGGATGAAGAATTCTTCAGGGGGTGAAATAATAGGATTTCCTAATGAAAGGTCATAGATATTTTTTTCGCCGAATTGATTTTTTAAAGCAATTCCCTGTTCAAACATTTTCCGAATCCAAGATCCTTGTTCCAGGAATTGGCTTGTTTTTTTGGAGATTGATGCCATTATGTCCTCGATTGAAAATTCATATTATGAATTATTTTTTATTATTGCATATTTTTGGAGATTGATAGTAGTTGTTTAGCTAATTTTTCTGAAATCCCTGGGATTTTTGTTATTTCTTCGATTGATGATTTATTGATGTTTTTTATTGATCCGAATTTATTAAGAATCGATTTTCGTTTTTTTGGTCCAATTCCAGGTATCGTGTCGATTGAAGAAAACAAAGCTGTTTTAGATCTAAGTTTTCTATGATAATTTATAGCAAAACGATGAGCTTCATCTCTAATTTTTTGTAGAATATTTAATGATTCAGGATTTGATGAAAATTCAACAGGTTCAGAAAAATTTGGTATAAATATTTCTTCATTTTGTTTTGCTATACTGGCAAGAGGAACATTGTTTATTCCTAGTTCTAGGAACACTTGAACAGCCGTAGACAAATGACCTTTTCCTCCATCAATAAGTACTAAATCGGGGATTTCTGAAAGTTGTTGTTGATTTTGAGATTCTGGAGTTATTTCTCCTGGTTTTTGTGATATTGATTTAAACCTTCTTTCTAAAACTTCTTTGATCATTGCGTAATCATTAATTCCTTGTACAGATTTTATTTTAAATTTTCTATAACTATGTGGTGATGGATTACCATTATTAAAAACTGACATGCTGGCTACAGAATTAGTGCCACTGATATTTGATATATCGTAGCATTCGATCCTTTTAGGAAATCTGGGTAAATTTAGAATTTCTTGTAATTTTTTTAACATTTTTGTTGTGTCTTTAGTAGTAAATTTCTTAGTTGTAGATTCTATAGAAGCTCTTTGTTTTGAGTTTTCTAAAGACATGTTGAGTATTTTTAGTTTATTTCCTCTGAGCGGTATTTTTATCGAAACATTAGAGTCTTTTTTTTGGCTAAGCCAATTTTGGATTGATTCCATGTCTTGAATTTCTGTTTGTATCAAAATTTCTGGTGGTATATATGGATTGATTTCATAAAACTGCATTATGAAAGCTTTCAAAATCAGATTGGTTTCAGAGTCGAATCCATTATGCATTGTAAAGTGATCTTCACCTATAAGTTTACCTTGTCGTATGAAAAATATTTCTATCCAGGATGTTTTTTCTATTGATGTAATTGCTATAGAGTCAAAATTAGAGTTTTCATGTTGAATTACTTTTTGTTTTTCTTTAATTAATTCTATAGATTCTAGCTGATTTCTAAATATGGCTGCTTTTTCAAATTCTAAATTTTTGGATGCAGTTTTCATTTTTGACATAATTGAATTTGAAACTTTTGCAGTGTTTCCTTCTAAGAATAAAATAACTTCGTTAATGATTTCTAAATAATCATTTTGATCTATATTTCCTATACAAGGTCCCATACATTGTTTGATATGAAAATCCAGACATGGTTTTGAGTCGATACCAGTAATTTCTTTAGTACATGATCTATATGGGAAAAGTTTTTTTAATAGAGTTAGAGTATTTCTTACACTTTTTGCACTAGCAAAAGGGCCAAAATATCTAGAGCCATCTTTTTTGATTTTTCTTGTGAAATATATTTGTGGAAACTCTTCGGACAAGTTAATTTTTATAAAAGGATAGCTCTTGTCGTCTTTTAAACGTGCATTGAATTTTGGTTGATGCCATTTAATCATGTTGTTTTCAAGTATTAATGCTTCTTGTTCTGTTGACGTGAAAATTAAATCAAAATCATGTACATTTTTGATTAGATGTTGGATTTTTAATGGGAGAGATTTAGGAGCAGAGAAATAAGATTTAATTCTGTTTCGCAAGTTAAGAGCTTTACCGACGTATAATACAGAAGAAGAAATATCTTTCATCATGTATACACCAGGTTTCCCTGGTACTGATTTGATTTTTTCAGATAATTTAATGTTTTTTGACACTACAATTTTAACTTCATCGTATTATTATTTGTCAAAGAAAATTTTTTATTGAACTATTGAATATCCAGCTAGAATTAAAAAAATTATAGATGCTGTAATTCCAATTTTTACAAGTTCGGATTTTAAATTAATTGAAGTAGTTACAATATTGGTTGAAAGTTTTTCAGAATCTTTTTGATTTAAATCAGAAGGTTTTTGAGATTCCTGAATTTCAACTTTTCCAGATGATTCAGCTTGGGGTTCAATTTTTTGATCTAAAGTAGCATTAATTTGTGTAGCTGAAAGATTCGGTATTCGTCCTTCTTTTTTACGTTTATTTCGTAGTTTTGCTTGTTTAGATGCAATTTTTTTTGATTTACTTGGCATTTGATACTCCTACTAATAATTGTAATGAATTATATATTTTTTTCAATTGAATATAAATATTTTTATGATCTTGGATGCGCTTGCATGTATTCCTTTTTTGTATATTCATTTGAAAGATGAGTGTAAATTTGGGTAGTACTTATATTAGAATGTCCAAGTAAATCTTGTACGTGCCTCAAAGAGGCACCACCTTCTAAAAGATGAGTTGCAAAACTATGCCTGAGCGTATGAGGTGTGATGTTTTTTGTAATTCCAGTGTTTTTGACAAGTTTTTGTAATAATATCCAAAATGTTTGTCTGGAAATTCTGTTTCCTTTGTAATTTAAAAAAACAGCTGTGTTGATTTTATTTTGGACAAGTTCAGGACGTGAGTAGATCAAATATCTATACAATTTATTTTTTGCTTGTTGATGTATAGGGATTAGTCTTTCTTTTGACCCTTTACCAAAGCATCTTATGTAGCCATGTTCAAGTTTAATATCTTCTGTATTTAATGAAATCAATTCACTGATTCTTATTCCAGTTGCATACATTAATTCAACCATTGCTGCATCACGTATTCCATTGTTAGTTGTAGACTCAGCAGCAGAAATTAAGGAATCAATTTCTTCAGGCTTCAGAGTGTTTGGTAATTTTCTTCCTAGTTTAGGAAGTTTTATTTTAGAGCTTGGATCTTCAGAAATATCTCCTTCTTGAAATAGAAAATCAAAAAAAGATTTTGTGGTTGCAATTTTTCTTGCTTTAGTACTATTAGAGTATGATTTTTTTGACATTTCTATAGAAAATTTTTTGATATCATCAACAGAGACGTTGTCCCATTCTTTAAGTCCTTGATTATTTAAAAATTTACTCAATTGAATTAAATCATTTTTATATGCAAGAATTGTGTTTTTTGCGACTGCACGTTCTATATTCATGAAATTAATAAATTTTTCTATTTCGTTATCCAATTATTAACCTTTTAATAAATTTAGATTAATTGTAACTTATATAATATTGTTCACGCACGTAGGAATTGGATATTTTTTGTTGCAACTGATTTGTTCAGAAAGTAAAAATTCTATAAATTGTTCTTTTTTTTAAAACATTATTTTTGATAGTATTACAAAAATGTTTTAATTAAATAATATTGTTTGGTAATGATTATGAGGTAAAAAATGGTAGAAATTGATATAGGACCGAATATTATTGCAGGGCTATTTGGAGCTAGCATAATTTTTAGTTGGCACGGTTTTTTTAGTTTTGTTGCTGTTTTAATTGCTGTTTTATTAGTTGGAAGATGGGCTCATCTATCTGGTAGAACTGATATTAATGCAGATATAGTTTATTCGATTGCTATATGGTGCATAATTGGTGGTATTATTGGTGCCAGGATCGTTCATGTGATTGATCATTGGGGATCAATTTATTCACAAAAACCATTGCTTTCGTTTGCTATTTGGCAAGGTGGAATTGGAATGTGGGGTGGAATATTGGGTGGTTTTGTTGGAGGAGCTATTTATGCTGCTTGGAATAGATATCCTGTTGGTGCTATAGCTGATTTAGCAGCCCCTGTAATGCTTTTTGTTCAGTCAATTGGTAGATTGGGTGATATAGTTAATGGAGAACATTGCGCGAAAGCTCTTGATGGTATATTTGGTTTTGTTTGGACTCATCCTGATTCTTTAGCTAGAGTTTTTTGCAATAATGGATTTTCGGCTCCTGGTGGTGAAGTATACTCTGCGCATCCTGTGATAGTTTATCAAATTTTTTGGAATTTATTTGCTCTTTTTGTTGTTTGGAATTTAAGACACCGTATTAAACCAGATGGAATGTTATTTGCTGTGTATTTGTCTTTATATTCAGTGGGAAGATTTGCTGTTTCTTTATTTCGAGAGGATAGAATATGGATGTGGGGGCTTCAAGAAGCACATTTTATTGCATTGTTGATTTTAATAATTTGTTTGCCTTTACTGATTTTGAAAGCAAGAATTGTTAAGCCTACTTTAATACCAGTTAAAGGACTTTCTATTCCACAATATCAAACTACTACAAGGGCACAAAGACGTAGAAATTAGAAAGAAAATTTTCTTTCTAATTTAAAGTTTTTTGAAGTCAATGATGTTCAATTCAATGAATTGCTTCCCTGACCAAGTTTTGTTTTTAGCATTATAAATTATGTCAATTAAATCGTTTGATTTGACAGGGATATGAGCTAAATTAAAGCCTATTGCAGGACCTTTCCAGTTTTCGTGACTAAGTTTTAATTTGAGATGGTTTTGGTTGACACCTATTTTTTGTACATCAGTAACTATAACTTGACTAGTCATAAATATTGGTTCTGGATTTCCTTTTCCGAAAGGTTCTAATGAATTTATGAATTCAAAAGTTTTATTTTGAAGAAATTTTATTGGAAGTTTGCAATCTATTGATTTAGATGGAGGTGAATTGATTATATTGCCTTTTGTATTTCCGATTTTTTCAATAGTTTTTTTGAATTCACTGATTTGTTCGGTTTTTATTGAAAATCCAGCAGCCTGGGGATGTCCTCCAAAATCTTCCAGAAAATTTGAACATTTTTCGAGGGCTTTAACTAAATTGAATGTTTCTGGGCATCTAGCACTACCTCTACTTGTTTCATTATTTTTATGAATAATGAATGCAGGTTTATTGAATTGTTCTTGTATTTTATTGGCTACTAGACCAATTATACCTATAGGCCATTTTTCGTCTTCTAGAAAAATGATTTTTGAATCAGGATTGATTCTATTAAGTGCTTCTTCCATTATTTCTTCAGTAAGAAATTTTCTTTTGTCGTTAATGAAATCTAGTTGTCTTGAAATTTTTTTAGCTTTTGAATAATCATCTGTTAATAAAATTTCAAGAGATAATTCTGGGTTATCTAACCTTCCTGCGGCATTCAGTCTTGGTATTATTTGGAAGGAAATTAATTCTGAATTGATTTCTGTAGGGTATCTTATTAATTCAATTATTGCTTGCATGCCAGGATTTGGAGTTTTTTTAATTTCTTCTATTCCAGTTTTCACAATATATCTATTTTCTTCTATTAATGGTGCTACGTCTCCGATTGTGCCAATTGCGGCCATTTGTATTAAATTATTTGGGTATTTGAACCCTAAAAAACTAAATAAAGCTTGACTGAGCTTATAAGCTAAACCAGCTCCAGTTAATTTTTTAAATTTATATTCTGATTTAGGTTGTAGAGGGTTCACTATAGCTATAGCTTTAGGTAATTCTCCAGTTATCGCATGATGGTCAGTAATAATAGTTTCTATTCCCAGTGAAGATGCATACTCAACTTCAGTTAGGGAACTAGTTCCACAGTCAACAGTTATGATTAAAGAAACATTTTGGGATTTAAAATTGTCTATGCTACCTTTATTTAAACCATGACCTTCACTGACTCTGTTAGGGATGTAGGGAATTGTTTTTACATCAAGTTGTCCAAGTGCCTTACAGAGCAATGCGGTTCCTGATAGACCATCTACATCAAAATCTCCTAAGATACCTATAATTTCTTGATTATTAATAGCTTTTGAGATTCTAGAGACTGCTATTTGCATGTCTGGAAGCAGGAAAGGATCGTATTCATGATTTAAGGTAGAATTCAATTCTTGTATTGAATTCATGCCACGATTGTAAAGTAATAATTTTTTGATTTTATTTAAAGCTTCACTAAAAGGTATTTCAGAATTAATCGTTTCTTGAATTTCCCATTTTGGACGCATTAATAATTTCTCAGGTAAGTTTAGTAATCAAATTCTTTGAAAATCAAGCTGCAATTGTGTCCACCAAATCCAAATGAATTACTCATAGCAGATTTAATTTTGCCTTTTTTTGATAAATTAGGTGTGTAATCTAGGTCACAATCTGGATCTGGGTTTTCTAAGTTAATAGTTGGCGGAACAGTTCCATTAATTATAGATAACAAAGTTATAGCTGCTTCCAATGCGCCGCTGGCACCTAAAAGATGACCTGTCATTGATTTTGTAGAAGATATTGGAATATTGTAAGCTTCTTCCTGGAATACAGTTTTTATGGCTGCAGTTTCATATTTGTCATTCATAGGTGTAGATGTCCCGTGAGCATTGATGTAATCAATATCTACTGGTGAGATATTTGCATTTTCTAGAGCTATTTTCATAGCTCTAGCTCCGCCTTCTCCTTCAGGTGCAGGTTGAGTGATATGATGGGCGTCACCAGTAGCACCATAGCCTATAATTTCTGCAAGAGGTTTTGCTCCCCGTGATTCAGCACTTTCAAGGCTTTCTAGAATTAATATGGCTGCTCCTTCACCTAGAACGAATCCATCTCTTTTTGCATCAAAAGGTCTTGAAGCTTTTTCTGGTTCTTGATTATTTTTTGATAGGGCTTTACATGAGTTAAATCCAGCTATTCCTATTGGGCAAATCGCTGCTTCAGTGCCACCTGTAATAGCAATTTTACTTGTTCCATCAGCTATCATTTTGGCTGATTGACCAATTGCATCTCCACCACTTGCACATGCGGATACAGTTGCAAAATTTGGACCTTTAGCACCTAATAACATTGAGACTTGGCCTGATGCCATATCTGGAAGCATCATAGGAACAAGGAATGGCGAAACCCTGCGGGCACCTTTTTGAATCATTACTTCTATTTGTTCAGATAAAGTAATGATTCCTCCAATGCCACTTGAAATTACAACAGCTATGTCTTCTGCATTAGAAGAATTTATATTTAAATTAGATTGATTGACCGCCTCCATTGATGCAGCTACAGAAAGCTGGACAAATCGATCCATTCTCCTGGATTCTTTAAGTGAAATGTAGTCTGTAGGATCAAAATCGTTTACTTGGGCAGCTATATTTGTTTCTAGACTTTGCGTGTCAAAAGAATTAATAGTATTTATTCCAGAGCGTCCTCTAATGATGCTATCCCATGTAGTTTCTCTATCTATACCTACTGGACTAACAATACCTATTCCTGTAACTACTACTTTATTTTTTTTCATATTAATTTCAATTCATTTTTATTCGAAGTGCATTAAACTTATGTTTAATCAATGATTAGGCTACAACAAGTTTACTTTAAAAGAAAGATGTAATTATTTTAGATTTCAATTAATTAAAAATCTTAGTTATTTATTGGTCTATTATTTGAATTTTATCTATTTGTTTTAAGACTTCTTCTTTTGATGGTTGGCTTTTTAATGCACCATAACCTCCAACTTTCAATCCTGATGAAGCAATTCCATATTTAGAGCTTTCTAGATGTGTCATTTGATTAATTTGTCCATATAAAAATCCACCTACAAATGCATCTCCCGCTCCTGAAGTGTCTACAACTCCATTAGGGGAAATTGATTTAACAGAAAATGAAGAGTCTTTAGATATAATTGTAGCACCTTGGTCGCCGCATTTTAGTACTACCAATTTAACACCTTTATCAATAAAATATTTAGCTACATCTTCTTTAGATTTTAGTTTTAATAAATTGAATGATTCATCAGGATAGCTTGGGAAAATAATATCTACAAAAGGCAAGATTTTATTGATATTTGACAAAGCTTTTTCTGAAGTTGTTAAGTTTAATCTTAGGTTTGTATCGAAAGAAACTTTTACACGATTGTTTTTCGCAATTTGAGCAGCGTGAATAACACATTCATTTGCGCTTTCGGATATAGCTTGGCATATAGAACTTAGATGAAGAATTTTACTTTTAGAAATGAATTCCTCTTTGAGATCTTCTTTACAGAGAGTGCTAGCGGCACTATCTTTTCTGTAATAAACAAATTCTCTATTTCCTTTAGTTAACAATGAAATAAAGTGCATTGAATTGTATCCAGGGACTATTTTTACTTGAGTTGTATCAATTGATTTATTTTCCCAATTCGAAATTAAGTATTCTGCAAATGGGTCTTCTCCAACTCTCGTTATATAAGCCGAAGATACACCCAAAGTCCTTGCCATTGAAATCACGTTGAATGTATCGCCTGCATATGATTTTATAAAAGTTTCAGAGTTAGCTAAAGGCTTATCACTAGATAATTCAATTAAGCATTCTCCAATTGAAATTAAATCTGCCATCTAATAAATTTTCAAACTAATATTTTCGTTAAATTCAAATTAATCTGGAAATTTTATACTATTTGCCGGATAATTTCTTTAGTTTTATTTTTTAAAATGATTTTTTGGAGAATAATTTGATTAATATTGGAAACAAATCACCAACAGTGGCGTTGGAAACTCATGGTTGCAAATTGAACCAGGCGGATACGTTGAAATTAATTGGTGAATTTGAAAAAAATGGAGTGAAGGTAGTTGGTTTAAACGATCAGCCAAATGTATATGTTTTAAATTCATGTACTGTTACTCATATTGCAGATAGAAAAGCTAGGCAATCATTAAGATCAGCAAAAAAAAGAAACCCAAATTCTATCGTTGTAGCTTCAGGATGTTATGCGGAAAGAGCAAAAAGTGACCTCTTGGGAGTTGAAGAGATTGATTTGGTTTTGGGTAATTCAGATAAACATAAACTAGTTTCTACTGTTTTAAATTATTTTTCTTCTAAATTAATAGTTAAACCGGGGCTTGATGAAGTTCAAAATATTTCTACTGAAAATTTTCGTACTAGAGCAATGGTTAAAATTCAAGAAGGTTGTGACCAAGTATGTGCATATTGCATTGTTCCAATTGTTAGAGGAAGAGAACGAAGCTTACAGCCTGAAACTATTATAGAAAATATTCAGCGGTTAGTAGATTCTGGGTTTAAAGAAGTAGTACTTACTGGAACTCAACTGGGGACATATGGGTTTGATTTAAATGGTATCAATCTTGCCAAATTAATAGAAAAAATACTCCAAGAAACTGATGTTACTCGTTTAAGGGTGTCATCTATTCAAGCTCACGAAATAGATTTAGATTTGTTGAAATTGTGGGAAAATGATCGATTATGTTCTCATTTTCATGTGCCTTTACAAAGTGGCAGTAACAATATTTTAAAAATGATGCGTCGTAGATACACAGTTGATCAATATGTTGCTTCTATTCAAATGATTGAAGAATATGTGAATTCACCTTCAATTACCACTGATTTAATAGTGGGTTTTCCAGGGGAACAAGAAAGTCATTTTGAAGAATCTAAAATTTTATGTGCTGACTTAAATTTTTTAAAGTTACATGTTTTTAAGTATTCAGACAGATTTCGAACGAGTAGTTATTATAATAAAAATAAGATTAGTTCTCAGTTGAAATCAAGAAGGGCAAATGTAATTCGAACAATTTCGAAAGATAAATGGAATTTGTTTGCTGATAAATCTTGTGGAAGAATTGAAGAAGTTTTGTGGGAAAAACCAGAAATTGTTGATGGCAAATATTTTTGGTCAGGACACACCAAAAATTATTTAAAAGTTTACATGGATGATAGAGATTTAGATTTAGCTAATACTATTACTAATGTGAACTTAGATAGAAGAATCGAAGACAAAATTTTTGCCACATCAGTTTTATAAACAAATACTTAAATTATTTTTTAAAATTAGTAAAATCAAAATGTTAATTTGAGATTTTGTCTAAATTTCTACAGGTAAGAGAATAAATTTTTTGTTTTTATGTTGTATATATCCGGATACAATTCCAGTTGAATGACTAAAAACTATTATCCATCCATTGTTTATAGCATTTTCTATAAACAATTTTTTCATTTGCAATGTTTCATTAGGGAATTGGTCGAATCCTGAAATGTGTTCTAAGTTCAAGTGATGATGAGTAGGAACTAATTCACCAAAAAAACCTATTCTTTCACTTCCAACTGCAATTTTAACTATTTGGTGCCCAAGTGTATGACCTCCAGCTTCAGAAACAACTACTCCTGGACAAATTTCTTCTTCACCTTCGATTAATTTCATTTGACCAGCTTCTTGAATCGGAACATAATCATCTTCATAAAAAGATTTTTTATTAAATTCTGTTGGTGAAGTTGCATCTTCGTAAGCTTTCTTTTGTACTATGTAAGTGGCATTTGGGAAAGTAGGTACTGAATTGCCAGTTCTGTCTAGTTTTGTGCAACCTCCGGCAACATCGAAATGAAGATGGGTCAAAATGACTGTGTCAATGTCTCTAGCTGTTAAGCCAAGACGTTTCATGTTTTTTATTAGTTTGTTTCCGTTTAAGAGATGGGATTCTTTTAGTTTTTCTACTCTCTTTGATCCAGCACCAGTATCTATCAGGATATTTTGATTAGGGGTTTGTATGACTAGAGAATTCATGTCTACTCTAATTCGGTTCTTCCTGTCGGGTTTAACTATTGTTTCCCAAATCGCTTTTGGAGTCTTACCGAACATTGAACCACCGTCAACTGATATGCTACCGTCTGTAATTGTATTAATTTTAATATTTCCAAGTTGCATTTTTTATACCTTGTTGTTAGATTTTTTGAAAACTTAATTGAATTGCATCAATTGTTTTTTCGATTTCTTTCTCGCTATGTGAAGTAGAGAGATAATATTTTGAATGGTTTTTATAAATACCTTGATCAAGAAGGGATTTATTTAATTTTTTAGTTTTGATTTTATCTCGATTTAACATTGACCTATAATCTACCACAGGGTCATTTTGGAACACGATGTCAAATAGGCAAAATTCTCCGGTGATTTGAGCTGGAATTTCAAATTCAAATAATTTTTCTTTTATAGCTTTGATAAATTGAGAGCCAGTTTGTTTCAATTTTTTATATGTATTTGGACGTTTAAGTATTTTTAGAGTTGTTAATGCAGCAATTGAACATAACGGGTTGCCATTCATAGTACCTTCTTGCAATACTAATTCGTTTTGTGACATGTTTTTACTTGAAAAATATTCCATAATTTCTTTTTTGCCAGTGATAGCTGAAATAGGGAATCCTCCAGAAAGAGCTTTTCCTAGAGTACAAATATCTGGGGTCACTCCATAGTAAGTTTGAGCCCCTCCATAATCTAGTCGAAAACCGGTAACAATTTCATCAAATATTAGAGGTATTTTATATTTTGTTGCAAGCTCTCGTATAGATTGTAAAAATTCTATTTTTGGAGGAATAACTCTTTGTATTGGCTCAACTATAATACCCCCAATTTCATTATGGTTTTTTTCTATAATTTGTTTAGTAATTTGGGAGTTATTATATGGTGCTATCAAAACATTTTCACGAATTGATTCAGGTATCCCTTCACAATCAGGAGTAGGTATGGGGAAATCTTGTGGCTTTCCGGGCATCATGCTCATTAAAGCATAATCACTCATGCCGTGGAATCCACCTTCAAATTTTAAGATTTTTTCTTTTTGAGTAAAAGCTCTTGCTGCTCTCATAGCAAAAAATGTTGCTTCTGAACCAGAGTTAGCAAACCTAATTGATTCTGCACAGGGAACAGCTGAAATAATTTCTTCAGCAAGATCTATCATGTGTTTATTAAGACCAAAATATGTAGTTCCTTTTGTGATTTGTGATGAGACAGCATCTACAACTTCTGGATGTGAATGTCCCAATAACATTGGTCCCGAACCAAGGCTGTAATCTATGTATTCATTTCCATGGATATCCCAAACTTTAGGACCTAGGCCTTTTTCTATGATGATATCCATAGTAATAGCGTTTCCATTACTTCCACCGGGTAGATATAACTTTGCTAAGTCGAGTAAATTTTTTTCTTTGGTTGTCATTAAAGGTGTCTTGGGATTTATTTTTTAAATCTAAGGAATTAAGATGTTGGTATTGTATTAAATTATAGCAGAATTTGATGTGTTAGTGTTTTTCATAGTTTGGATTTTGGAATTTTGTGAATTGTAAGTAGGTAAATAAATGACTCAAATTAAAATAAATAAATCAGATGTATTTGAATTGAAAACCGATGCCTTAGTTTTGGGTGTTTTTGAAAAAACAGAAAAATTTACAGGTTTGGTTCAACAATTAGATGAGGTTTTTCAAAATAAGATATCTAGTTTGTATTCTGAAAATGAGATTAGAGGAAAATTAGGTGAAGTTACTATAATTCATAATTTTGTTGGTTTTTCTGCAGAGCGCTTAGTTATAGCTGGATTGGGAAAAATTGAAGAATTTGATTCTGATGTAGTTAGAAAAGTTTCAGCTTCTGTTCTTAACAGATTGAATGGAATTAATTTAAAACAAGTATCTTTTTCTCCAATTGGTGCTGATTTGTTAGGAATTTTTAATTCTGCGAAGTCTATTGTAGAAGGAGCAATTTTGGGTCTTTATAGATTTGAAAAATATAAGTCAAAACCTGCAGGTGTTTCTATCAAAAATGTTGATTTAATCGGGTTCACTTCGGTAAATGAAGATCAAGTCCAAGATGCTGTTAATCAAGGGAAAATAATTGCTGAAGCAGTTAATCTTAGCCGGGATTTATCTAATGAACCTTCTAATAAAATGACTCCTTCAGTTTTGTCTGAAATAGCTACAGATATTGCAAACAAAGAAGATTTTGAAATAGAAGTTTTTGATGAAAAAGATATTTCTAATTTCGGAATGGGGGCTTTGATTGGTGTTGCGTCAGGAAGTGTTGAAAAACCTAAGTTTATAGTTTTGAAATATTTTGGAAAAGATAAGAAATCTTCTCCATTATGTTTTATAGGGAAGGGAATAACTTTTGATTCTGGAGGTATTTCTCTAAAACCTGCTCAGAATATGGGTGATATGAAAGGAGACATGGCAGGCGGGGCTTCAGTAATTGCAGCAATCCAGGCTATTGCAAAATTAAAATTAAAAATAAATTTAGTTGTTATAGTTCCAGCAACCGAGAATATGCCAGGAGGTTCAGCTCAGAAGCCGGGTGACGTTGTAACTGCTATGAATGGTACAAATATTGAAATAGATAATACTGATGCAGAAGGAAGATTGGTTCTTGCTGATGCTATTAGTTATGCTCGCAAAATTGGTGTTTCAAAAATTGTAGATGTTGCCACTTTAACAGGTGCTATAAGGGTTGCTTTGGGAACAAATTATGCTGGAATTTTTGGAAATAATGATGAACTGACGAAAAACATCATTGAAAGTGGAAAAATTGTTGGTGAAAAAATTTGGGAATTGCCAGTAGACCATGATTATGACCATCAATATAAAAGTCAAGTTGCTGATTTTAAAAATACTGGAGGTAGAGATGCGGGTTCAATCACAGGAGCTCAATTTATTGGTGAATTTGCTGGGGAAATTCCTTGGGCTCATTTGGATATTGCGGCTATTTCCAGAACAAACTCAGATAAATTCTATAACAGAAAAGGTGCAACAGGATTTGCTGTTAGAACTATGATTCAATTTGCACTTTTATTTGAAATTTGATTAGTTTTAATTAAGTAAATATGTTATTATCTAAACACGTGTTTTTATCTTTTTATTGGTAGGCTTATATGGGCTCAAAACCTTGGACTTTCATTACAAATCATGGTTTGGTTTTAAATTATATTTATAAATTTCCTAGTCATACTGCAAGAGAAATTGCTTCGGATGTAGGAATTACTGAAAGAGCAATTCATAAAATTATTTCTGATTTAGAAAATGCTGGATATGTAGGCAGGCAAAAAAATGGTAGGAATAATATTTATTATATAGATCCAGAACTACCGCTTAGACATCATAGTAATAAGGATGTTTTTGTGGCTGATTTATTGGATGCACTTACTTCAGGAAGTGGAGATTTGTCTAGTGGAGATTTGCCTGAATAATAAATTCTTTGTTAAATTTATTTTTCCTATTAAATGAGTTGGTTTTTCTGTGTCAAAAAATAGAATTTTAGTTATTGGATCTACAGGCCAGATAGGCTCTGATTTACTTCCTCAATTAATGGATTTATATGGGCAAGAGAATATTGTAGCTGGTGAATTTAATGGAGACTTGCCAGAAGAAATAAAAAATCGAATTGCTACTGTTTCCATAGATGTAACCAAGTATGAAGAGATTGAAAAAGCAATTTTAGAAAATAAAATTGACATTGTTTACAATTTAGCTTCAATTCTTTCCACATTAGCAGAGAAGGAAAATAAGTTAGCATATGACGTGAACTTTAATGGGACATTTAATGTTTTTGAGGCAAGTAGAAATACAGGAATTAAACAGGTGATTTCGGTAAGTTCTATTGCTGCATTTGGTGACAGAGCCCCAAAAATTAATACTCCGAACGATACAATTCAAAATCCTAATACAATATATGGAATTTCTAAAGTATTCACTGAATTGATGGGTAACTATTATTTTGAAAAAAAAGGTTTAGATGTTAGAGGTGTAAGGTTTCCTGGTATTATTAGCTGGAAAGTAGAACCTACTGCCGGTACCACTGATTATGCTGTAGAAATATTTTATGGTGCTATATTGAGTAAAAGTTATACATGTTTCCTTGCTCCAAATACACGTTTACCAATGATGTATATGCCTGATGCAATTTCAGCTCTGGTTTCTTTGTCTGAATGTGACTCAAAACAATTGAAACATAGGGTGGATTACAATGTTTCTAGTATGAGCTTTACTCCTGAAGAATTGGCTGATGCGATCAAATGCAAAATTCCGGATTTTGAAATCAATTATGACATTGATGATTCTAGGCAAGAAATTGCTGATTCATGGCCAAGTAGCTTAGATGATTCGGTAGCACGTAATGAGTGGGGTTGGAGACCAAAGTATCATTTATCAAATATGGTTGATGATATGTTAGAAAATTTGACTAATAAGCTTGAAAATCAAAGATAGCCGTTCTAAAACTTTTAAGAAAAATTATCATTAGAAATAATAGAATTAGTGTTGTAATTCCAAATATAGTTGTGCCAATGGTTGCACTATATAATTTTGCTATTATACCCATCACCCCACTTCCTATTAAAGTGGTTGAAGAAGATAAAAAATTTATTGAAAAAATTTTTCCTAGACTTTCTTTAGGCATTAATTCACCTAACAGTCCCAGTCTTAAGGTTAGGATGTTTATTATACAAAAACTAAATAAAACCAAAAAAATTATACTAAGAATTTTTGAATCATTTTGTGCAAACATGATCATGCTTATTGCAGCTAAAATATTACATAAAAAAATAAGTTTTGTTCTATTTCCAATCTTATCCCCAGTAAAAGTTAGTAGGATTGTGGATGCGACCCCACCCGAACCTATTGCAGTAAATAAAAGTCCTACTCCTTGTGCACCTAAATTGAATTTTTCATATGCATATACTGGGAGTAATCCATGAATTCCAGGAACTGCTAACATATATATCATCCAGTGAATAAAAAATAAGTTTAATATATTTTGATTTTTTATGATCAGTTCTAATCCTTGTTTAACAGACTTGTAAAAGTTAATTTTTTGCGTAGACTTTTTTAAGGTTGCTAATTTTATACTCCTGTAAACTAAGGCTGCAAAAATTAGTAATATAGCTTTAAATAAAACAGAAGATGAATTTCCGTAAATTTCTACCATGTTACCAGTAATAAATGGACCTACTGTTGAACTAATGAAATACGCTAATCCAATTAAAGAAAATGCACTTTGAGTATAATTTTTTTTGACTATAAAAGGGACCATTGACATTCCTGATGTATCTCCAATAAATTGAGCTGCCCCAAGTATAATTATGTATGAAATTACTATCCAGATGTTGGATATTTCAAGATGTAGAAGAAGTGCTAATGCAATTGCACTTAATCCAGCCAAAAAATATGAAATAAACATATTAATGTTTTTTGGGAAATTATCTGTAATTAGAACAGAAATTGGAAATGCAATGATTTGGGCTAAGGCATTGCCAGCCCATGAAATACTGGTGAAAAACTCAGATCTTGTCAACTGAAATGCTAAAGAACCAGTGATTACAAAGCTCATATGCTGAGCAAAGCTACCTAAAATTGTTCCTGAAAATAATTTTGATAAGTTTGAGTTTTTAAGCATATAAAATCTTTTTATGGTTTACCAATTAGTATCATCATGTAAATTTTTGCTTATAGCAAGCTTAAATATGTGATTGAATCGGAAATTATGGCACGCCCGGAGGGATTCGAACCCCCGACACTTGGTTCCGAAGACCAATGCTCTATCCGCTGAGCTACGGGCGCTTAAAAAAATGGACGAATTGATTATATAATAATTGTAATATATTTGTGATATTCTGATTTTTTTTTAGTCAACATAATCATGATTTGTATAAAATTTGTAAAAAATGTTGAAATTTGCATTTAAAATTTTTATAAATTTATTTAAAATCAAAACATAAATGTTGATGTTTCAAGTTATTTTCATTTAAAAATTTTAAATATGGATAGAGGTTTTATAATAAATGTTTTCTTCGTATGGTTTTTATAGAATGAAATTTATAGGATTATATCTATTATTATTTTTATTTTTTATATCGTGTAGTTCAACCCCTAAAGATTCACTTCCTCCAGTATCGACTGAGACTACAAAAACTTCTCAACAAGAAGTTAAACCGACACCTGTGCCACCAACTGCGACACCTATGCCACCAACGGCAACACCATTGCCTACAGCTGACGATACAGCTGTAGAGGTTGAAGTTTCCAGTTATTCTAAAAATGGTTTTAAACTTGATATTTCCGGAGATGTTGAATTTGAAGATGCAGGTTGGACAGGAAGTGTTGCTGATACTGATCAAGGCTTTTTGAGTATTTTAAAGGGAGATATAACTGCGATATTGATTTGGGGACCTGATGAAGGTTTAGATAATGTTAGTTTGGTCAAAAATATGTTTGATTTGCTTGCTTTTAACGTAGCAGAAAATCAGTCTATGGAATCTATTTCTGAAGGAGAATTAAACGCTGGTTTGACTGCAGAAGATATTCCTGGTAATTTTGGAGGATATAAAGTCCTTGAAGGTGAAAATAGTGTTGAAATTGGTTTGATTGGGGCATGGATTTGTACTCAGAGTTCAACCACATTTTCAATTTCTGTAAAAGGTAAAGATGAAAGTTTAGTTCAGATAAGATTTGATGAATTTATATCTGGATTTAGTTGTAATAATTAATCAAAATAAAAATTTTTAAACGGAGATGGAATAATGAAAGTTAAGTCACTTAATAATTTCTCTGCAAATCAATATAAATCGTTTGTTTTTAAAACTTTAATTGTTTTATCCTTCTTGTTTTTATTTTTTTCTGATGGTCTTTCAATAGTTAATGCTGATAGACATGGCGGAGGTGGAGGAAGCCATGGTGGAGGTGGCGGAAGCCATGCTGGAGGTAACCAACCAGGTGGAGGTAATCCGCCAAGCGGAGGTAATCCACCTTCTGCACCTAAACCACCACCTACTGGAGGTAATCAGCCTTCTGCACCTAAACCACCACCTACTGGAGGTAATCAGCAAGGAGGCGGTGCCCAAGGTGGAGGAGCCCAAGGCGGAGGTAATCAGCAAGGTGGAACATCTGTACCACCTACTGGAGGTAATCAGCAAGGAGGCGGTGCCCAAGGTGGAGGAGCCCAAGGCGGAGGTAATCAGCAAGGAGGCGGTGCCCAAGGTGGTGCTAATGTACAAGGTGGAGGAGGTCAGGGAAGTGATAATAATTCTGTTCAAAAAGGTCCCATAGACAAAGATAGCAATAATCCAAAAATACAAAATGGACAAGGTGAATCTGGTTCCAAAGGTGAGGGAGGTAATCAGCAAGGTGGAACATCTGTACCACCAACTGGAGGTAATCAACCAGGTGGGGGAGCCCAAGGGGGAGTTAACACGCCAGGAGGTGGAGCCCAAGGTGGTGCTAACGTTCCAAATGATCCAAATGCAAAAAAATTCTTTAATCAAGCTAAAGATGCCAATTTTAAAGAATTAGGTAGTGGTGAAACTGCAAAATTAGCTAAAAATTTGGATGCAGATGGGTTCAAGGATTTGGGTGGCGATAAAGTAAGAGATATGGCTAAGAACATGAATGCAGATGGGTTCAAGGATATGGGAGCCGATAAAGTAGCTGGAATGGCTAAGAACATGAATGCAGATGGATTCAAGGATTTGGGTGGTGATAAGTTAAGAGATATGGCCAAGAATATGAATGCAACAGGCTTCAAGGATTTGGGAGGAGATAAGGTAGCTGGTATGGCACAGAACATGAATGCTGATGGATTTAAAGATCTTGGTTCTGACCGAATTGGTGGGATGTTTAAAGGAATGGATGTTAATCAATTTAAAGATCTTGGTGGCGATAAGTTAAGAGATATGGCTAAGCACATGGCTGGAGATGGGTTCAAGGATTTGGGAGGAGATAAGGTTGCTGGTATGGCACAGAACATGAATGCTGATGGATTTAAAGATCTTGGTTCTGACCGAATTGGTGGGATGTTTAAAGGAATGGATGTTAATCAATT
>PBID01000006.1 GCA_002719675.1 Chloroflexota bacterium | reverse complement strand
TCTGACTGGGGGAATGAAAGGGTAGTGGTAATTAATCAAAACGGAGAGTATATTTCATCTGAACGTGGCAGATCGACGTTAACAACTGAATGGACAAATGAATTTTTTGAATCTAATGTTGACGAACGTGACAGCAGATCTGAAGCTAACTTGATTCCAGATCTACCACAGCATTTACAAAATCCTTATCACATGTCATCACAAAGTGAACCACTATTTTGGGGAATCACAGACCTATCAATTGATAATTCAGGTAGATTATACGTCACAGAATACAGAAGACACAGATGTCAAATTTTCAATATACATAGTTAAATAAGCTAATTACAACGCTAAAATTTGCGTCATGTCACTTATTTAAAAAATCCTTAAAATCACTCCGTAATTTAATCAACTTTGGATCAATATTATATTGACAATAACTATTTCCAGGATTTTTTTCATAGTATGACTGATGGTATTCTTCAGCTTTAAAAAACTTTGTGAATTCTGTTACTTCTGTAACTATGTTTTCAAATATATTTTTCTTTATTAAATTATTGATAAATTTTTCAGATTTTAATTTTTGTTCTACTGAATGAAAAAATATTGCTGATCTATATTGAGTTCCAACATCATAGCCTTGTCTATTTAATGTTGTTGGATCATGAATAGTAAAAAATATTAACAACAATTCTTCAAAATCAATAATATCTTCATCATATTTAATTTGTACAACTTCTGCATGCCCAGTGATTTCTGAACACACTTCTTCATAACTAGGATTTTCAGTATGTCCACCTGAATAACCTGATTCTACAGAAAAAATACCTTTAATTTCAGAATAGATTGCTTCTACACACCAAAAACAACCACCGCCAAATGTTGCAAAATTAAACTGTTCCATTTTAAATTCCTTTTAATTTTATACAAATATTTCAATTGCCCTAGGCTGAACTGTAACTTTTATAGGTGTAGTACCAAGCATTTCTCCATCTATATTCAAAAGCTCATCATAGCTGGGGTAAATAGAAAAACTTTTAACCTGTAAATATTCAACTTCCTTCTCTCTGACATGTGTTCCTTTAAATAATTGTGGCATTACAGAAAGTAATCTAGATTTACTTATATTACCTTCTACTATAACTAAATCTAACAAACCATCATTTAACTTTGCATTGGGAGCCATTTTCATACCATTTCCAACATGAATTGAATTGCAACCTATAATAAATGTATATGTTCCAAAAAACTTCTTACCATTAATTATTAATTCTGATCTTTGACCTTGATTTAAAAATATTTCAATTATCGCAGACAAAGTATATCTGATTGGACCTAACCACCTTAATTTCTCAGCACGTAATCCTACGTCTTTAACCAAGCCCCAACCTACCAAATTAATTGCAAAATTCATTTCATGTTCCATCTCCAACTCTAAAACATCAACAAATTTAGTGTTAAATGCACATATGTTATTAGCTGCTTGAATTGGATCAAACATTTTCAAATCTGCTGAGAATGAATTTCCGGAGCCTGCCGGAATGATACCTATAGGTAATTTTAAATTATCCCTTCGATTCAACATACCATTTACCACTTCATTTAAAGTTCCATCACCACCAACTACTAATATAGCCCTAATTGAATTAAAATCCATTGTTTGCAAAGTTTCTTTAGCCTCACCCTGATATTTGGTCTCTAGAATAGATAAAGAAATTCCGTTTGATTCAAAAATTGGACGAATTTTATCAACTATAGATAAACCTTTTTGTTTACCACTTTTTGGATTTACAATTACTAAAAATCTCATTTAAACTCATTTCATATTTTATAAACTTATATCAAATTTATAACTTTTTTTCATACCTATTCTTACTTTACGTAACGTAGTATTTTCTGATATATTTATTTAGGCTGATTTTTCCTTCGGTAAATCTTTCATTCGAGAATATTTAAAGTTGCTTATAAACACATATTTTATAGCACTTATAAATTTAGTTTTTGCAAAATAGATAAGTAATTTAGGAGAAATATCTTATATGTACCAACATGACATTTTGATAATTGGAGCCGGTCTTGCTGGACTTCGCGCTGCTGTAGAAGGCGTTAGAAATGGGCTTGATGTGGCCGTAGTATCAAAAGTTCACCCAGTTCGCAGTCATTCAAATGCAGCTCAAGGTGGAATAAATGCACCTTTAACCGATCGAGGTGACGATTGGGAAGGTCACGCTTACGACACTATCAAAGGATCTGATTTCTTGGCTGATCAAGATGCTGTAGAAGTTATGTCTCGTGAAGCTGGAGATGCAGTAATTGAATTAGAAAGAATGGGAGTTATTTTCACTAGAGATGAAGACGGTAAACTAGGAACCCGTGCTTTTGGCGGACAGAAAGTAGCAAGAACATTCTTTGTTGGAGCAATTACTGGCTCAGCATTATTGCATGTTCTTTTCGAACAATCACTTAAACTGGGATTAAATGTTTACGAAGAATGGTTTGTCACCAAACTTATTATAGAAGATGGAGTATGTAGGGGAGTAGTAGCTTACGATATCAAAAATGGAGAACTCCACACCATTAAAGCTAAAGCTGTAATAATGGCTACCGGTGGTAACGGCAGGGTTTTTGAACCATCTACTCAAGCATTAATTTGTACGGGAGATGGTCTATCTTTAGCATATAAAGCTGGTGCACCCTTAATGGATATGGAAATGATCCAATATCATCCCACTACTCTAGCTAGAACAGGAATATTAATTTCTGAAGCCGCAAGAGGAGAAGGTGCATATTTACTAAATTCTAAAGGTGAACGATTTATGGAGAAATATGCTCCAGATTATATGGAATTAGCCTCTAGAGATGTTGTTTCTAGGTCCGAACAAACAGAGATTGATGAAGGCAATGGAATAGACGGCAATGTAATGCTTGATCTACGACATTTAGGTAGAGATTATATAGAAAAAAGATTGGGTTACCTACAAGAAGTTTCTTTAGAGTTCTTGGGAATTGATATGGCTGAAGAACTTGTTCCTATTCGGCCCGGGATGCACTATCTGATGGGTGGAATCAAAACAGACTTAAACGGTCTTACAGAAATACCTGGTCTTTATGCTGCAGGAGAATGCGCTAATGTAAGTGTACATGGTGCTAATCGATTAGGTGCAAACTCTCTATTAGATACTGTTGTTTTTGGCAGAAGGTCCGCAGAACATGCTGTTGAATATATTAAATCAATTGGAGCAAATTCTAAGTCTGAAAATGATTTAAAGTTAGAACAAGATAGATTACAGTCTATTCTTGATAGACCTAAAGGTGAAAATATAGCAAAACTCAGAGATGAAATGGCTACTAATATGACCAAAGGTATTGGAGTATGGAGAGACCAAAAATCAATAGAAAATGCCTTGGAAAATCTAATGAGTATTAAAAACAGATTGCCAAATATTTCTGTTGAGCATAAAGGTAAATTTTTTAATACTAACTTAATATTCGCTCTAGAATTAGAATTCATGGTTGATAATGCTGAATCAATAATTCATGGAGCAATTACTAGGAAAGAAAGCAGGGGCGCTCATTTCAGGACAGACATGCCTGATAGAGATGATGAAAATTGGCTAAAACATACTCTGGTTTACCATGATATTAACCAAGAAAACAATGTGAGAATAGAAACAGCTCCTGTCACTATAACTAAATGGGAACCAATAAAGAGAGTTTATTAATGAATGTTAACCTAAAGGTAAAAAGATTCGATCCAGAAGATCCCGAATCACAAACTCTATGGCAAGAATATAAAATTGATGTACACCAAGACTCTACAGTTTTGGATGCATTGATTCATGTTCGCGAACATGAAGACACCTCTTTAGCTCTAAGATGTGCATGTAGAGCCTCTATTTGTGGCTCTTGCGGCATGAAAGTTAACGGAAGTGCTAAATTAGTTTGTAAAACAAGAGTTACTGAAGTTTCTCCTAATGGAGAACAAATTGTTGTTGAACCAATGGGTAATCATCCTGTAGTAAAAGATCTAGTTGTTTCTTTAGATACTTTTTTCGATCAAATTAAAAGAGTAGAACCATATGTTCAACCAGACCACGTGCCTGAAAAAGGTGAATATATTGCATCGAATGAATCAATGGAAAATTTACTGACTTCAATGAATTGTATTATGTGTGGTTGCTGTGTGTCTGATTGTACAGTTCTAGAAGTTGACGATAATTTTATTGGTCCCGCTGCACTTGCTAAAGCATGGAGATTTGTTGAGGATCCTAGAGATTCAAAAACAAGCGATAGATTAAAAAATTTAAATGACCAAGATGGTGGTATTTGGGATTGTACTAGATGTATGCAATGTGTGGAAGTTTGTCCTAAAGGTGTAGATCCAATGGATAGAATTATGGAACTTAGAGAAAGTGCCATAAACAGTGGATTAACTAATTCTTTTGGTGCTAGACACGCAAATTCTGTAAATAAATCTATTAAACATTCTGGAAGGATTGACGAATTTAGGCTTCCTATCGAGAGTAAAGGTTACTTTAATATCAAGGAAATTTTGGGGTTACTTCTACCAGGTCTGCGAATGTTAATTAAAAAACGAAGTCCATCTCCTATCCATCATAAAAATCCAAATCAATCAAAAGTGAAAAATATATTTAAAAATTTTGAGGACAACAAATAATGAAATTTGCTTTTTATCCAGGATGTGTCTCCAGGGGAGCGTGCCCTGAACTTTTTGACTCAACAATTGCTGTATGTGAAAAACTAGGAATAGAACTAGATTATAAATCTATGGAAAGCGCTAGTTGCACAGGCTCTGGGATACTCCAAGAAAAAAATCTAAAATTAGGAGACACATTAAATGCTCGTAATTTTGCTCTTGCTGAAAAATCTGGATTACCCCTCCTAACAATTTGTAGTACTTGTCAGGGTGTTATGTCCCAAGCTAATGCAAGGCTTTTAGCTGACAAAGAATATCTTAATGAAATCAATCAAGAATTAAAAACAGAGGGGTTAGAGTATAAAGGAACTATTGATCCAAAACATCTCCTCTGGGTACTTGTAGAAGATATAGGAATAGATAAACTTAAATCTTTAATAGTACAAAAACTTGAAGGTTTAAAGTTAGCTCCATTTTATGGATGCTACATTGTAAGACCCTCTGCCGCACTTAAATTTCAAGAAAACCCAAGGCGATCAACATCACTTGAGGAAATTATTGAAGCAGTTGGTGCTACTGTAGTTGATTTCCCCGGCAAAACACAATGTTGCGGATTTCCTATCTTAATGATTAACCAAAAAAATGCTGTCAATATGGTAGCAAACCACACATCTACTGCAAAAAATGAAGGTGCTGATGCAATGGTAACTCCTTGTCCATTATGTCACTTAAATCTTGATGCATATCAACCCGAGGCATCAAAGACAAAAAATGAACCAATAAATTTACCAATTATCCATTTGCCTCAACTTCTTGGCCTTGCGATGGGTATTGCCCCTGAAAAAATGAAACTTAACAAGCATATAATTTCTACCAAAACAATGCTTTCTGAAATCGGAGTTTCGCCTTAATAATCATTAAACAATCAATTAGGAAAAGAAAATGAATAAATCTAATCTAATTATTACTTTGGTTATAAATACTTTAGTTTTTGTAATGTTAATCGGTTGCTATGAAACTGTAGATCCCAATACAAGTTCTACTACTAAAAATCAACAATCTGAACAAAATACTAAAAATCAACAATCTGAACAAACAAAAAATCAACAATCTGAACAAACAAAAAATCAAAAACCTGAAAGAAAAAAAATGAAACAATATTCTAATGCCCCTGAAATGACTATAGACCAATCAAAAACTTACAAAGCAATTTTTCAAATGGAAAATGGTAAAGACTTCATTGTTGAACTATATGCAAAAGAAGCTCCTATAGCAGTTAATAGCTTCGTATTTTTAGCTCGTGATGGTTTTTATGATGGCGTAACCTTTCATAGAGTTATCCCAGGCTTTATGGCTCAAGGGGGAGATCCTACAGGAACTGGAATGGGTGGACCTGGGTATAAATTCGAAACCGAAATCAGCACAATTAGAAAACATACTGGACCTGGTATCTTATCAATGGCTAACGCAGGTGGAACAAATACAAATGGAAGTCAATTTTTTGTGACTTTTGACTCAGTTAATTTCTTAGATACTGTCAACGAAGATAACTCTCCAAAAGATTGTAACCAACCTGGTGTATCCTGTCACACAGTTTTTGGAAAGGTAGTCAATGGCCTAGAAAATGCTTTAAGCATATCTCCTAGAGATCCTGCTACCGCTAAATCTAGTGGAGATGCCATTAAAACAATTACTATAGAAGAATCGAATTAATCTCATTCGCCAAAAATAGCAGGATAGCTATTCTTTTTCATAGCTTCAACAAGTTCTACAACAGCATCGGCTGATCTATTTAATTCAGATTGCTCATGATCTGTTAAATTAAATTCGACAATCTGTTCAATACCAGATGATCCAAGTTTAACAGCAATTCCTAAATAAATACCTTTATGTCCATATTCTCCATTTAAGTAAGCTGTACATGGTAAAATTTCTTTCTTGTCTAATAAAACAGCTTCTACCATCTGAACTACAGCAGCAGAAGGAGCATAATAAGCACTACCTGATTTAAGAAAATTAACTATCTCAATTCCGCCGTCTCTAGTCCTTTGAATAATTTCATCTAGCCTTGCCTTAGGTATTAATTTCTCTATACTAACACCACCAACATTTGTTGTTGATGTAACTGGTACCATAGTGTCACCATGTCCTCCAAAAACAAATCCTGAAATAGAATCAACAGAAACATCCAATTCCATAGAAACAAAAGTCTTAAATCTAGCAGTGTCCAAAATCCCTGCCATACCAAAAACATTTTTTGAATCAAAACCGCTCACATCTAGAGCACATTGTGTCATTGCATCCAAGGGATTTGTAACAATTAAAATTTTAGATTGAGGAGATCTACTAGATGTCTCTTTCACAACAGAAGCAACGATTTTTGAATTTGCGTCTAAAAGATCATCTCTAGTCATACCAGGCTTACGTGGTAGCCCAGATGTAATTACTATAAGATCAGAACCTTCTGTCTCATCATAGCTATTAGTACCAATAATTTTTGCATCAGAACCTAAAATTGGGCCAGATTGCAACATATCCAATGCTTTTCCTTGAGGCAAACCAGGAACTATATCTACAAGAACCACATCTGCATATCCTTTTTCAAAAATCCTTTGAGCTGTGGTAGCGCCTACATTACCAGCTCCAACAACTGTCACCTTACTTCTCATGAATTTCTCCCAAAAAATTAATTTTTATCAAAATATGATTATAACTTAGAAATATATTCCTGCCATTTATTATCTAAGTTCGAATCAAATGTCGTATCTATTAAATAGTCTCCAAAATCCCTACTAGAAGCACCATCAGATCTACCAGTCATGATAACTTTTTTTTCATACATCCCACAAACTTCAACAGCTTTGTGTAATTTTGCAGCTTCAACATTAAATCCTAAGTGATCCAACATCATAGCCCCAGCCCTTATCAAAGAGCTAGGATCTGCATAAATATCCCTTCCTTCTTCAACCATTCTTGGAGCACTCCCGTGTATTGCTTCAAACATAGAAAATTTCTTGCCAATATTTGCACTGCCAGCAGTACCAACACCTCCCTGAATTTCAGCAGCTTCATCTGTAAGAATATCTCCGTATAAATTTGGTAATACCAAGACCTCAAATTCATTACGTCTTTTCTTATCCAATAGCTTTGCAGTCATAATGTCAATATACCAAGAATCCCATTTGATTTCGGGATATCTACTCGCAACATCATTAGCGATTTCTAAAAACTTCCCGTCAGTAGTTTTAACTACATTTGCCTTGGTAACTACGGTTACTTTTGATTTTCCAGTTTTTTGAGCATGAGCAAAAGCTGCATCTATGATTCTTTCAGAACCTTGAGAAGTAATCACTCTAAAATCAATAGCTAAATCTGAAGTCACATCAATACCTTGAGATCCAACCGCATATAAGTCTTCAGTATTTTCTCTGAAAAATGTCCAATCTATACCTTCTGCTGGTATTCTTACTGGACGAACATTGGCAAATAAATCCAATTCTTTACGCATTGCTACATTGGCACTCTCAATATTAGGCCAACCATCTCCTTTTTCAGGTGTATGTGTAGGACCTTTGAGGGTAACATTACAATTCATGATTTCAGCCAAAACATCATCAGGAATTGATTTAAGTTTTTCCGCTCTGTTTTCTATAGTTAAACCTTCTATATCGACAAATTTAACCTTGCCAGATTTTACTTGATTTTCAAGTAATTTTTCTAAAATCCTATGAGTTTCTCTACTTATAGTCGGACCAATACCATCCCCACCAATCATACCTATAATGATAGTATCTAAAGTTGAATAATCAATCCAGTCATCCTCTTTTTTTAACTTTTCTACTCTAGAAAGCTGTTCCGATAAAACAACTCCAAACTTATTTTTTGCTTCTTCTATATTAATGTTCAATTAACTCACCTCTAAGAATTTTTTGCGCTATAAAAAACTATTCCCATTTGATCAAAATATCTCCCTTACTGATTGCATCACCTGGTTTAAAGGGTAATTCAGAAACAACACTATCTGTCAAAGCAGGAATAGAATTCTCCATTTTCATTGATTCTATAACTAAAACGCTATCGCCTGATTTAATCTCTTGACCAACTTCTACCTCATATCGTAAAAAAGTACCTGCCATAGGTGCTATTAGTGTGTTTTCTTTAGCCCTATTAGATTTAACAGCTTTATTTTTAAGTTTACCTGAATTAGATTGTTCAATTTTTTCAATTGATTTGAAATTTTTATTAATTGGATCAACATCAACTTTAAAATACTGATCTTCAACAAAAACATTAAATGAGCGTATTTGATCGCTCCTAGTTGGTATTTCATCTGAATTTAAATTATTCTTATTAGGTTCAACAGCCACAGAATCATTAGCATCTATTTTTTTCTCTGTGTTATCAGAATCTTCACTCTCAACTTGTATGTGGCCAAACTTGATATCCAAAAATTTTCTTGAAATATTAGGAAAAAGAGTGTGAATTAAAATGTCTTTCACATCTGAAGATAGGTCTTTAATTTCTTCAGCAGCCTGATCTAATTCTGCGGACAAAAGATCAGCAGGTCTTGAAGAAATAGGATTATTACCCTGAGGATAATCTTTAAGAGCTATAGAAATGTACTTACTATCCACTGGTGCAGGAGGGCGCCCATATAGGCCGTAAACATAATCTTTTACTTGGGAATTAATTAATTTATCCTTGCCAAAAACCACATTATTTACAGATTGTGCAGCCACCATTTGACTAATAGGTGTAACTAAAGCAGGGTATCCTAATAATTTACGAACATTGGGGATTTCTTTCAAAACTTTTGGTAATTTATCCAATTCATTCATTTCAGATAATTGAGATACTAAGTTGCTAATCATACCACCAGGAATTTGATGACTCAAAACACCTGCATCTACTCTAGAAGAAATTTGATTGCTAAAATATTTTTCATACTTTGGCAAAATACTTTCAATGTAATCTGAAAATTCATTAAAAAGTTTGTCATTTACAGAAAATTCATACTCAGAATTTCTTAAGGAAGCAACGATCGACTCTAGGGCAGGTTGTGAAGTCCCCATAGATAGAGGTGAAATAGCAGTATCAATAACATCAACACCTGCTTCAATTGCTTTCAAATATGTTATTGGAGCCATACCGCTAGTGCAATGTGAATGTAATTGAATTGGAATATCTACATTTGATTTCAAATGAGATACTAACTCGTATGCATCATATGGAGATAATAAACCTGCCATATCTTTAATACACAAGCTATCAGCACTCATTTTTTGAAAAGATTTTGCCTTTTCAAGATAATAATCAAGATTATAAATATTACCGTTCAAACCATCGTCATCTGAAACAGAATAAACAAGAGTCATCTGTAAATGCTTCCCAGATTTTTTAACAGCTTCGGCAGCTCTAGTTAAATTAAACTCATCATTTAATGCATCAAAAACACGAAAAATATCAATGCCAGTACTAGCGGCTGAGGAAATAAACTGATCTACAACATCGTCAGAATAAGCCCTGTAACCTACCAAAGATTGACCTCTTAAAAGCATCTGCAAAGGGGTTTTTGGCATTAAATCTTTTATCTTCTCCAAACGTTCCCAAGGATCTTCATTAAGAAACCTAATTGCAGAATCAAAAGTTGCTCCACCCCAAACTTCAGCTGAATGAAATCCTATATCATCTACCTTAGAGGCAATAGCTAATATATCTTCGGTTTTCATTCTAGTAGACATCAAACTTTGATGAGCATCTCTAAAAGTTGTATCAGTTATTCCTATTTTTCTAATCATTCCGTTTTAAATCACCTATTAAATATTATTTTATCTATCATTTCGATGGCCTTGAAGAAAACAACTGCCAACGTTGACTAAAAACACTTTCAAGAGGAAGCATTTTCCATTTATTCAATCTCAGATCTGATTCTATATCTTCTGAAACGATATTTTCATCATCAAGATATGAAGAAACTGCCGCAACAATAGCTGCAATTGTTTTAGACGATTCATTCGAAGAAGTCACAGTGGAATATTCCCATGTTTTTTAAATGGTAAAGACTCTCTTTTATTTTCTAGAATTTTAAGAGCTGAAATAAGTTTTTCACGAACAGAATCAGTTTCTATCACTTCATCAATTAAACCTTTACTCGCAGCAACAAAAGGATTCATTAATTTTTCTTGATACTCCGAAACAAGTTTTTCACGTAATGAATTATTTTCATCCGAATTTAATTCTTTTCTATTAATAATATTTACAGCTCCTTCAGCACCCATAACAGCTATTTCAGAGAATGGAAGAGCATAATTAATGTCACCTCTCAAATTTTTACTACTCATAACTATATATGCTCCGCCATAAGCTTTTCGCAATATAACACTAATTTTTGGTACTGAAGCTTCTGCATAAGCATATATTAGTTTCGCTCCATGTCTTATTATTCCTCCAGACTCTTGTGATACACCAGGCATAAATCCAGGTACATCAACGAAAGTAATTAAAGGAATATTAAATGCATCACAAAACCTTACAAACCTAGCAGCTTTATTAGATGCATCTATATCTAAAGAACCAGCCATAATTTCAGGTTGATTTGCAATAATCCCAACTGAATTACCATTTAATCTGCCAAAACCTACTACAACATTACGAGCAAAATTTTCGTGAATTTCAAAAAATTTAGCTCCATCTAAAGTATTAGCAATTACATCAATGACATTGTAGCCAACAAATTTATCTTCTGGAATAATTTCATCCAGATCTTGAGGTTCATGTGCGTCAGGAAATTCAAAAAAATCTTTAGGAGAGTTTTCCATATTGTTTTGAGGTAAAAATCCTAACAATTCCTTAATTGCCACAATCGAAGATTGTTCATCATCATGTACAAAATGAGACACCCCACTTTTAAATGCGTGTGTTTCAACTCCTCCTAATTCCTGATGAGTAACATTTTCTCCAGTAACAGATTTAACAACATCTGGACCAGTTATATACATTTGTGAAACCTGATCTACCATGAAAATAAAATCTGTAAGTGCAGGGGAATATGTAGCACCACCAGCAGCAGGTCCATAAATTGCAGAAATTTGAGGGATCACACCAGAACAAGCAATGTTTTTTTCAAAAATAGAACTATATCCAGAAAGGCTAAAAACTCCTTCTTGAATCTTTGCTCCACCAGAATCAATCAAACCGACAACTGGGCAACCATTATCTAAGGCAAGGTCTAAGATTTTACAAATTTTGGTAGCAGCTTCAGCAGACAAAGCTCCTCCATCAATTGTGAAATCTTGAGAATAAACAAAAACTTTTCTGCCATTTACAGTCCCATATCCAGTAATCACGGAACTCGGACGAAATCCAGATGATAAATATTCAAAAGAAACTAGTCGCCCAATTTCGTTAAATGAGTCTTCATCAAATAATAAATCTATTCTTTCCCTAGCAGTTAATTTACCTTTATCTTTTTGAGCAGCAAGACGTTTTGATCCGCCACCTTCTAAAGCTAAATCAGTCAATTTATTAAATTGATCAAATTGTTTACTCAATATAAACTTCCACAAATAATATGTTTATGTTAATTTTATATAACGTACTATTCAAACTATCAGATATATAAAAAATCATCAAGAAATTTACCATATTTAATACTGCTAAAAAATATCCAAATTAACCTCTTATTTATACGAAAAATGGTGATAAAAATTGACTCTAATATCAGGAAATGAATTCATATGGGGTTCACGTACTTATTCTATGGGTATAATAAATGTCACACCTGATTCATTTTCTAATGATGGAATACTAAATGACATCCAAAAGATTCAAAACACAGCTAAATTATTTGAAAGCTTAGGAGCAGATATTATAGATGTCGGTGGTGAATCTACCAGACCACCAAATATTTACGGAAATTTTACTCCTGTAGATGAAAATGAAGAAATCAAAAGAGTAATACCCGCTATTGAGGCAATCAAAGATGTTGTATCAATCCCTATCAGCATCGATACATATAAACCAACTGTAGCTGAAAAGTCATTATCAGCAGGAGCAACTATAGTTAACAACGTCTGGGCTACAAAAAATGATGCTCAAATGAATGCTCTTTTGTCAGAACAAAAACCAGTTACTATATTGATGCATAATCAGAAAAGTCCAAAATATAACAATCTGCTTGATGAAGTTTTTTACAGTCTGAACCATATGGTAGAAAATACATTAAAACTGGGGATTGATACAGATAAAATAATTATTGACCCAGGAATAGGTTTCGGGAAAACAACAAACGACAATTTAAATATATTACGCAATCTTGAAAGATTTAAGGAAATCGGAAACCCAATATTAATAGGCACCTCTAGAAAGTCTACTATTGGAAATGTTCTAAATCTACCTATAAATGACAGGCTCGAAGGTACGGCTGCATCCTTAGCAATTTCAATTTCTAAAGGTGCAGACATAATTAGAGTCCATGACGTTAAAGAAATGAATCGTGTCGCAAAAATGTCAGATGCAATTATAAGAGGGTGGGATAATGAATAATCAAGTTCATTTAGCCTTAGGCTCAAACTTAGGAAACAAAAAAAATAATATTATTACTACATTAAAATTAATTGATACTATCGGAACAGGGCTAATTTCATCAAAAATATATTCGACTCCTCCAAGTGGTTTTTCATCGCAACCAAATTTTTTAAATTCAGCATGTAAATTTCAAACAGAAAAATCTGTCTATGATTTACTAAATATTTTAAAAAAATTTGAGAGTCACGTAGGAAGAAAACAAAATTTTAAAAATGGACCAAGAATGATTGATATAGATATTCTTTATTATAATAACCTCTATATAAATACACCAATTCTATCTGTACCTCATCCTAAAATACACGAAAGAGATTTTGTTCTACACCCATTATCTGAAATATCACCTGATTTCATCGATCCCATTCACAAAATCAGCGTCAATTCAATGTTGACTAATTTGAAAAACTCTTCTGACAAAAAAATACAATTTCAACAGGAACTAAAATGATTAACAATGCAAAGTTACAACCCGTAGGAACAGCAGTTACTGAACTAGACACACCAGCATTTATAATTGACTTAGAAAAGATGGAAAACAACATAGATACTATGGCAAAATATTGCAAATCAGCAAATGTTAACCTACGCCCACATATCAAACATCACAAAACCCCTGAAATAGCTGCAAAACAAATTGAAAAAGGTGCAATTGGAATCTGTTGCCAAAAATTAAGTGAAGCTGAAGTAATGGCGCAAAGTGGTATAGAAAATATTCTAATCACTTATGAAATTATAACTAAATTTAAAATAAATCGCTTAATGGAAATTGGTAAAAACGCAAACTTAATTGTACTGGTTGATAATCCAAATAACGTAAAAGATTTGGATGAAGCTTCCTTGCACTTCAACACAAACTTAGGAATTTTACTAGACATTAATGTAGGTCAAAATAGATGTGGAATTGAACCAAATTCTACTCTGGTAGAATCACTCTCAAAACAAATTATTTCTGCACCTAAATTACAATTTAAAGGAATCCATGGCTATGCTGGAAGTATTCAAAGTATTGCTAATGATGAAGAAAGAAAAAAAGCTGATTCACTATCTATGAATAAAGCAGAAATCGCTCTAGAGCAATTAAAAAAATTAAATATTCCAGTAGAAATTGTAACTGCTGGAGGTACAGGAACTTATAATCTTACTTCTAAATATGAACATGTGACAGAAATTCAACCTGGATCTTATGTGTTTATGGATAATCAGTATTCTAATGTGATGTCTGATTTTGATGTGTCTGGAACTGTGCTTGCAACTGTTATTAGCAAGCCTACAAAAAACCGTGCCGTTTTAGATAGTGGAATGAAGTCTATTTCAACAGATCAATGGCCTCCAAAAATTAAATCACATAAAGGCATTACTGTTGATACTATTTCTGATGAGCATTTAACAATTAGTTTAGATACTGAAGATGCTAAGCAATTAAATATAGGCGACCAAATTGAATTAATACCTGGGCATAATGATACAACCGTAAATTTACATACCCATTCTTTTGGTATCAGAAACGGGATTGTAGAATCTATTTGGTCTATATCAGCACATGCAATGACTAGATAAAATCAAACAAAAAACTAAGGAGATATCATGTACACAAACCTTGGGAATTCTGGTTTATTAGTTTCAAAAATGGCTTTAGGTATGGGGTTTCGAGGACAAAATGACCCTAAGGAAGCAACAAAAACTATCCATAAAGCTATCGATAATGGCATTAATTTTATCGATTGTGCAAATATATATGGATTATTAGATGATAGAAAAAATGCTGGTACATCAGAAAAAATATTAGGTGAAGCAATTATTGGAAAAAGAGAACAACTTGTCATCACTTCAAAGGTTTCATCACTTGCTGGAACTCCTCCCAATAATAAAGGAACCTCAAGATATTACATTTTAAATCAAATAGAAGAATCCCTTAAGCGACTACAAACAGATCATATCGATATTTATCTTTTTCATGGGGTTGATGATTCTACACACGATGAAGAAAAATTCAGAACTATGGAAATGTTAATACAACAAGGCAAGATACGATATGTAGGGGTATGCAATCTTCAAGCTTGGCAAGTGGTTAAATCTTTGAATGCCCAACAATCAATAAATGCAGCACCTCTAATTACTATTCAAAACCCCTATAGCTTGCTAAATCGTGAATTGGAAAAAGAAATGTTTCCAATGATTAGAGAATTAGGAATCGGTATGATGGGATTTAGTCCTTTAGCAGTAGGATTATTAAGTAGTGGAATTCTTGATTCTGAAAAATTCCCATCTACATTGTGGGGGAGTAAGAGGCGTAAACAGTTCAATGAGATTTACAAAGACAAAGTTATAGATGTATGCGACACACTAAAAACCATTTCACTAGAATTAGGGTATACGATGGCTCAAATAGCTCAAGCATGGGTACTATCTAAACCAGAAGTTTCAGCAATAATTTCAGGCGCAGATAATACAGAACAACTAGATGAAAATTTAATCAGCTTAGAAGTGGAATTACCTGAACAATATATTGAAATATTAAATGAAGTTTCTCATAATTTACATATACCTTTAGATAATATTAAATACTAGTTGAAATCATCTAAAAGTAAGTTGGGAATACCATTCTCAATCAAAAAAACCTGTGGACAGTTTTTACATTCTAGTTCTCCCTCAATGATATCTTCTTCACTACCTATATATTTAGGGAGTAAATTCAAGTCATTTCGACATCTTGGACAAACTAAAAATTCTAGTAATTCTATTCTCATTAACTCACCTGTACTTGAAAGTTAAAAAATTATTCGTAACGCATTAGATAAAAAATACACAAAAATAGCTAACAAAACCAAAGTGCTATAACCAAAACAATAATAATCAATCTTTTCAAAAAAAGTTAGTCCTTTCGGAGTAGTTCTACCAACAATTTTTGTAGATCTTCTATGTCGTGTAATTATCAATATCATCCACAAAAATATAATAATTTTTATGGAAAATATTATCAAATACATATAATTTACAGAATCAGGAGCAACTAATCGGTTCAATAGCATTATCACTCCACTAACTATCAATGCAGAAATACATATTTTTACTATAGAACTAAATTCTTTTCCTATTATTCTAGTAACTTCATTCGAAGAACCTAATACTGTATTTAATACGGGATTTAATATTAAAAAATAAAATATGCTACCACCGATCCAAATTACCGAAGCGATAATATGAATCCATGTGACAAAAACATGAAAAAAATCCTGAGTCAATTTAATTCTCCTGAAAAAAGTTTTTATAAGTAACAGATAGAGAATTCATTTAAACTTACAATACTTTTTCTATGATTTCAATTAGTTGATCTAGATTAATATAGCCTACCCAAACTTTAAATATTTTATGATCTTTATCCAATATAATTGTTGTAGGGAAACCTACAATTTCATATTTTTTCATAATTTGATTGTCTGAATCAGGACCTAATAAAAATGTCAATCCAAATTGATCAACAAAAATTTGACCATCTTCAACAGAATCGATCCCTAATTGTTGAATACCTATAACCTCTAATCTTCCATCATATTCATTAGAAATATATTCCAAATCTGGCATTTCGACTCTGCAGGGTGGGCAAGATGGATAGTAAAAATTAATAACTATAGGTAACCCTGAAAAATCACTTAGACTAACTTCTTGTTTAGAATTATAATTTTCATTCTCAAATGCAAATATCTTGAAATCAGGAGCATTGTTACCTTCCTCAACAGAATAAAAATAATTACACCCTGAAAAAATAATGGCAAAAAAAAGTACAAAAAAACTATTAAGAAAAAAAGAAAGTGTTTTAAAATTCATTTTAAACATTTTTGAGATTCAATCGAATTTGTTCCGTTAAATTAGACATAGGAACTCGAATTTGTTCCATTGTATCTCTAAATCGTAAAGTCACACATTTATCGTCTATAGAATCAAAGTCAATCGTCACGCATATTGGAGTTCCAATCTCATCCTGTCTTCGGTACCTTTTACCAATAGATTGAGAATCATCATACTCAACAATTCCTGTAGTAACACCAGATGATTTTATTTCTTGATGAATTTGGTTAGCTAAATTCGACAAAACATCTTTACGGCTCAAAGGTAAAACAGCTACTTTAATAGGAGCGAGTTCTGAGCTTAATTTCAAAACAACTCTTTTATCAGATTTTCCATCTGAAGTGGAAACATCTTCCTCATGATAAGAATCCAATAGTATTGCCATAAAAATCCTATCTACACCTGCAGAAGGTTCAATTACATATGGCACAACATGTTTTGACGATTTCTCGTCAAAATATGATAATTTTTGACCAGTTTGTTTAGAATGAGCCTGTAGATCATAGTCTGTACGATTAGCAATTCCCTGAATTTCACCCCAACCCCAAGGAAATTTATACTCTATATCAGAGGTTGCTTTAGCATAATGGGCTAACTCGGTTTTTTTATGTTCTCTAATTCTTAAATTATCAGAATTTATACCCAGATCACTATACCAATTCTTAAAATCATCTAGCCATTTTAAATGTGTTTGTTCATCCTCACCTGGATTAACAAAATACTCAATTTCCATCATTTCAAATTCTCTAGTTCTAAAAATGAAATTCCCAGTTGTAATTTCATTCCTAAAAGCTTTACCCAATTGAGCAATTCCAAATGGAAGTTTAAGTCTCATAGATTTCATGACATTTTCAAAATTAACAAAAATCCCTTGAGCAGTTTCTGGACGCAAATACACGCTACTATTTTCATCTTTGATAGGCCCCATATTTGTTTCAAACATCAAATTAAACAACCTTACGTCAGTTAGTTCTCCATCGCAATCGGGACAGTTTTTTGATTCCAATTGGTCTTCACGCCAACGTTTTCTACAGGAAACACAATCTACTAACGGATCAGAAAAGTTCTCAACATGTCCGCTAACTTTCCAAACATCTGGATGCATTAAAATAGCTGAGTCTAAACCAACTATGTCATTGCGAGACCAAACAAAATTTCTCCACCAAGAAGCCTTAATATTATTCTTAAGCTCAATACCAAGTGGCCCATAATCCCAAGTACTTGCTAAACCACCATAAATCTCACTACTTTGGAACAAAAAGCCCCTTCTCTTACATAAAGATGTGATTGTTTTTAAATCAACTGAATCTTCCAACATAAACCTCTCTATTTAGCAATCAATTGTTCAGAAAATACGTCTAAATCATTTGTGGGTTCTTTGCATTCGTAATTCTGACAAACAAAAGCAGTTGGTAAACCATTATGCATTTTTTTACCCTTCAAAAATAATAATTCATCAATCAAGGGATCTGAATCCGAAGCTACTACCACAATCTTAGAAGGCAAATAAATAGAATTTACCTTACTAATAAAATCAAAAGTTTTTGAATCTTTTGGATCACCAATTATTACAATTTCCTTGGTATCATACATCATCATATCAGCAGAACAAAGCCATTGAGCTAAACCTACTGGAGCTTTTTCAGCAACAGGTAAAATGTTCTCAACAGAGCTTCTTGCTATATTTGATAATTTTTCATCACCAGTTATTAATCCAACCTTGAATAATAATTCTGCTGCAATAGAAGAACCGCAAGGCATTGCATTATCATAAATATCTCTAGGTCTAATAATTAAATCTTTTTGGCTAAATGAAGTATCAAAAAGCATTCCTTCCTCACGATCCCAAAATATCTCAACTATTTGTTGTGCTGCCCAAATAGCTTTGCTCAACCATTTAGTATCCAAAGTTGCTTCATGTAAGTCTAAACATGCGATACCAAAAAATGAATAATCTTCTAAGTATCCTGAAGATTTTAAAAGACCATCTCCATAAGAATGAAATAACTCTCCATTATCAATCATATTTTTTTCAATAAAACCACCTATATTCTTAGCAATAGAAATATATTCATCATTGCCAAAAGATATACCGGATTTTGCATAAGAAGAAATCATCAATGAATTCCAAGAGCATAATACCTTGTCATCAGTTCCAGGTGCATCGCGATTCGATCGAAAAGCTAACATCTTTTCTTTGGCATCAACAAGTAAATTTTCAAAAAACTGCTTGTCCAGATTTTCCTTTTTGATAAAATCTTCAGTTTTGGTAGTTATGCTGAGTATTGAATGTCCTTCAAAATTTCCTTCATGAGTGACTCCAAAATATTTTTTAATCAAATCTCCATTTGTATTCCCTAAAATTGAATCAATTTCATCAGATTTCCATGCAAAATAAATACCCTCTCCCAAGTTACTATCAGCATCTTGAGATGAACAAACGCCACCATTTTTTAATAACATCTCCTCGCGCACATAATCCAAAATTTCCATTGCAACTACCGAATATTCAGGTTTTTGAAACGTTTGATAAGCATGTAAATATAATTTTGCTAATAAAGCATTATCGTAAAGCATCTTTTCAAAGTGTGGAATTAACCAAAACGCATCAGTAGAATACCTGTGAAATCCACCCCTTAATTGATCATATATTCCACCATTCATCATAGAATCTAAGGTCTTAATTAACGCTTTCTGAACTTGATCTTCTGAATTATAAAAATTTCTCCTTAATAAAAATTCATATATCATCGGTTGTGGAAACTTGGGAGCAGAACCTGTACCTCCATAATTCCAGTCAAATTCTTTTACCAATTCATTTTTTGCATGAATCAAAGAATCAATTTTCATATCCCCACTAGAAAATTTTCTTAAATTAATTTGTTCAATCCTTTCAACGACGCTCTCAGAAACAGATTTTACTTCATCTCGTCTATTTGAAAAGGCATCTGAAACTGATAACAGTACCTTTGGGAAGCCTGGCATTCCTCTTCTGTCTTCAGGAGGGAAATAAGTGCCCGCAAAAAATGGTCGCATCTCAGGTGTTAAAAAAACTGTCATTGGCCAACCACCCTGACCAGAAATTGATTGAACAGCAGACATATAAATATAATCTAAATCTGGCCTTTCTTCTCTATCAACTTTGATGTTAACAAAGTGTTCATTCATTATTTGAGCTATACTATCATCCTCAAAAGACTCTTTCTCCATTACATGACACCAATGGCATGAAGAATAACCTACACTTAACAATATAGGCTTATCTTCTAGTTTTGACTTTTCTAAAGCTTCATCACACCAAGGGTACCAATCAACTGGATTTTCAGAATGCTGCAATAAATACAAGCTAGTTTCATGAATTAAACGATTACTCAAAATAAATACCTAAACAGATTCGAAACAATAAACATTTTAACTATATAGTATCAATAAACATTAATTAATTCACATTAATTTAAAGAATCAAATTGACCTACACTAGTTTTTATCAGACAATATCCAAAATTAATTTTGAGAAGATCAAAAATGATAGAAAATCACTCTACAACCAGACAAGAATTATATTCTCATTTAATGCGTCGTGTTGGAGTAGGTTGCACATTAAATGAATTAGAGAAAATTTCAAAAATCTCATATGAATCACTGGTAGACCAAATACTATCTCCTGAAAATCCTGATTCATTTCAAGAGGATGATTTTGATAGATATTTTGCTCATGAAGGAATAGATATTTGGGCAGGAAGATGGTTATATAGAATAATTAATGGCGGTCACCCGTTACGTGAAAAAATTTCTATTTTTTGGCATCAACTATTTGCCACAGCCTGGTTCAAAAGTGAACATCCCAACTCTCTAATACATCAACTTGAAATGTTTAGAGCAGTAGGCTTGTCAGATATGAAAAACATTCTTTTATCATTATCTAAAGATCCAGCAATGTTATTTTGGCTTGATAATAACGACAACATTGATGGCGAACCAAACGAAAACTATGGCAGAGAATTAATGGAATTGTTCTCTATGGGAGTAGGAAATTATACCGAAAATGATGTAAAGAATGCTGCTCTTGCTTTCACAGGTTGGACTTTTACTCAACCGATACCTCTATATCCTACAGGCCATTATGCTTCAAATTTTAAATACGAAGAGTTCCGGCATAACCAAGATTTCAAAAAATTTTTAGGACACTCAGGAAATTTTAACGGTGAAGATGTAATTGATATTATAGTCCATCAGCCTGCAACAGCTAATTTTATTTGCAGACATATTTACAATTTCTTTGTAGAAGATGAAGCACAAGTACCTGCATGGAATATTGTAGCTCCTAAAAACCCTGAAGCTATTAAAGATCTTACAGATTCTTACCATAAATCCAATGGAAATATAACAGAAATTTTAAGAACACTTTTCAACTCTGACTGGTTTAAAAATTCAAAATTTAAACATCTAAAAAGCCCCGCAGAACTAGTAGGACATACTCTCAAAATATCTGGGAATTTAAGAGAAATCAAACCTGGAATTCTAGATTATGTTTCAGCTATAACTAACATGGGACAACATCTCCTTAATCCACCAACCGTTGAAGGATGGCACACAGGAAAAGAATGGATCGATGGCGGCACATTAAATGAAAGGGTTAACTTTGCTGTCTCAGAAATGAATGATCCTAACAAACCAGGAATAAAGGAAATAATTAATCAAATTAAANNTTCTAAAGATNAAATTACTANCGAANATCTTATTGATTTATGTATANAACTCGTAGGNCAATCAAATATAACTTCAAAAACNAAAAATGATCTTNTAGAATATTCAAAANAANTCNAAGNTNAAANCTTNAAAAANCATTTAGATGAAACANTNATAAAATTAATNCAANTTATAGTGTCTACAAAAGAATATCAATTCTCATAAAACAAAATAAGGATGAATATNATGGAAAATAANAANCCTGTNTTAGTNGTTTTACANCTTACTGGAGGCAATGACTTTATTAANACANTTGTNCCATATTCTAATCCACACTATTACGATGCTAGAAAAAAAATTGTAGTTCCTGAAGACCANNTACTTCNNATCGACGACAATATTGGGTTCCATNAAAACATGGCTCCAATAAAAGAATTATATGACCAAGGTAGTGTTGCNATNATTCANGGNATTGGATATCCAAATTCAAGNAGATCTCACTTTAGAGCACTTGATATCTGGCATACTTGTGAACCNGAAACAGTTGGAACTGAAGGNTGGTTAGGNAAAGCAATTACTGCACTTGATCCCAAANAAGAAAACGTATTGACAGGTGTNAATTTTGGCAGAGGTTTACCTCGAGCACTTTCTNCACCNGGNGTTCCTGTTACATCTGTAGGAGATTTAGATAATTATGGNCTTATGACGCCTATACAAAACAAANATGAAAGAACTGAGGCNTTNAAAATTTTTAAATCAATGTATGCGCCTGCAATAGGGAATGGTCCNGTAATGGATTATTTATCTCAAACTGGNCAAAATCTTTTAGTTGGTGCTGACATGCTTAAAGTTGCACCTNTTAATTACAAATCAGAANTCGAATATGGGAATACNCAAATTGCAAAAAGTCTCCGAGATGTAGCAAGAGTCCATTTAGCNAACCTAGGNACCCAAATATTTTTTGTTTCCCAAGGAGGGTATGATACTCACTCTACCCAAACCCCTGTACAACCAGTTTTAATTGAAGACTTNTCTAAAGCAATAAATGATTTCTTCCAAGATCTAAGAAATCAAAANGCTTCAAAAAACGTNACCATGCTTGTTTTTACAGAATTTGGACGAAGAATGCGNGATAATGGAAGNGGAACTGATCATGGATCTGGNGGAGGNGCTTTCATTATAGGAGATTCTATCAAAGGTGGTCTATATTCAGAATACCCTAGATTAGAACCAGAGAACTGGGAAAATGGTGAAGATTTAGAACATACTATAGACTTCAGAGGTGTTTACGGAACATTATTAGAGCAATGGATGAACATTGAACCTTCCGAAATTGTAGGTGGTCAGTTTGAACAGATTGGGGCGTTTTAATCTAAAAATGAAAACTTCAAAACCTTATGCATTACTCAGAAGTGGTTTCCCCTACAAAAAATCACTAGGAATGAGAAGGCTTACAAACCATCCAACTTCAGTTGGAATATATAATTCAAAAATCTATATTTTATGTAGATCTGAAGGTACTGCTACCATAAGAATTCTAACTTATGATGATGAAGATTTAGGTACAATCGGAAAATATGGATCCGATTCAGAAGAACACCTTTTATGGCCTAACACAATCAAATTTGATAAAGATGGAAATCTGTTCATTTCTGATGAAGGAAAACATAAAATTATTATCCTTTCTGAAACTGGAAAATTCATCAAAAGTTGGGGAATTAAAGGTGACAAAGAAGGACAATTTAATCGTCCTTCTGGAATATGTTTCACTTCCAATGGAAATTTGATTGTTTCAGACACTTTAAACCATAGAATACAAGAATATACTCCAGATGGAAATTTCGTTAGACAATTTGGCGAAAATGGCACTGATAAAGGACAATTCAACATGCCGTGGGGAGTTGCAACTGACTCAAAAGATAATATCTACGTATCTGACTGGAAAACAAATCGAATTCAAAAATTTTCTTATGCAAATGATTACATTTTCAGCATAGGTGAAAAAGGAACTAATAACGGATTTTTTAATCAACCTACCTACTTAGAAGTAGATCCACATGATGACCTTTATGTCTCTGATACATTTAACAATAGAGTCCAACAATTTAACGAAAACGGAATGTATCTAGATAAATTCACCGGAAACTCTTCTCTTAGTAAATCTGGAATAGATTACTTGTTATCAAATGCATATCCAATGAGGTTACGTGAAATGACTAGTTTGGAAGAACAAAAATTACTTAGAAAACCACGTGGATTAGCTTTTGATAATGATTTAAATCTATTTATATGTGATTATTGGTCATATAGAGTACAAATTTATCAAAAACAAACAATCCCACTCAAAGAATCTGACATCTCACCTCCAATTCGATCTTCTTCTTTATTGGTGACTTAATACGTTTATGAAAACGCACTATGATTACATTATTGTTGGAAGTGGGTCTGCTGGCTCAATAATCGCAACGAGACTTTCTGAAAACTCTACAAAATCAATTCTTTTGATTGAAGCTGGTGAAGATTATAGAGACTTAAATTCTCTGCCTAATGATTTTAAATACGGATTCGGCCCAGAGCTCACAAATGACTGGTGGATTAAATCTGGCAACAAAAATAGATCACTTTTTGTAGCAAACTCCACTGACGAACAAAAATCCCCTATGTTGATACCTAGAGGCAAAGTTGTTGGTGGATCAAGTGCAGTAAATGCTCAAATATTTTTAAGAGGTGATCCAGATGATTATGACTCTTGGGCCGAAAATGGCAATGACGAATGGAGCTTTGAAAAATGCCTGCCTGAATTTATAAAAATTGAAAATGACCTAGACTTTGCTGGAGATTTCCACGGCCAAAAAGGACCTATACAAGTTCGCAGACATACAAAAGACGAAATGACACAGGACGCTATCGCATTTGACGAAGGATTCCAGTCAATAGGTTTTCCTCCAACCGTAGATCATAACGATCCAGATTCTACTGGTGTAGGACCGTTCCCTTTCAATACCGTCAATCGAATTCGTCAAAATGCTGCAATGTGTTATTTAAATCCTGTTAGATCAAGAAAAAATCTTCATTTGAAAAGCAATTCATTTGTACAAAAAATCATCATAAAAGATTCAAAAGCTATTGGTGTAGAAGTAAATCACAATCAAAAAGTTTCAAATTTTCATTCTGAAGAAATCCTAATCTGTGCAGGAGCTATCGGGTCTCCACAGCTACTTATGCTTTCAGGTATTGGTCCTGAAGAACACCTCAAAGAAATTGGAATCAAGCTTATAAATCACCTCCCAGGAGTCGGTAAAAACCTACGTGACCATCCACAAGTTAACCTAACTTGGAAAAAAAAGGATTCATATAAACATCATAAACAAAGTTTAAAAAGAGGTATCACCGTTGGGTTACGTTATACAGCAAAAGGATCCAATTTAAATAATGATATGCTGATACATCATACAGCAACAATATTTCCAAGCATTTACTTCGGTGCTCATTCTAAAGATAAATATAGTGGCACAGGAATGATTGTTTGCTTATATTTAGCATTAGGTAGTGGTGAATTAAAATTACGCGCACCTAATCCGTTTATTCAACCACTACTAAACTATAATTATTTTCAAGAAGAAGAAGATTTACGTAGAATGCGAGAAGGTGTAAGGCTAGGTGTAGAAGTAGGGGAAAGTGCTTCTTACTCAAAAATTGTTTCTAATATAATCCAACCTTCACATGAACAAATAAATGATGATACATTACTAAATCACTGGATTAAACAAAATGCAAGAACCAGCCATCATGTAAGTGGAACATGTAAATTAGGACCTGAAAAAGACTCCATGTCTGTGGTAAACCAATATGGAAAAGTTCATGGGGTAAAAAATCTACGAATTGCAGATGCATCAATTATGCCTAACTGCGTTAGAGCAAACACTAATCTTCCAACGATGATGATAGCTGAAAAAATTGCACAATTTATTTCAAACGGGAAATAAACTTTAGTTGTCTGTTATTAATTTATTGGCCTTGACGACTCCAACGAGCACCAGAAGAACCAGCAAATTTTTCAAGAGCCTTAGAAGCCTCTTCTGTAGAAGCATTTATTAAACGTGCCTCAACAATTTGTTGGTCATTTTTAGGACCAAATCCTGTAATTTTTAATCCTGCAGAAAGATCGGAGACTTCAACGTTAGAAGTGTTTAATATCGGGGTGTCAATATTAACATTTATTGATAGGGGGCCTCTAGTAGTTTCAATAGTAATTTTTGATTTGTCTATTTCTGTAATTTTACCTGACAAAAAGTTACTTGACTGAGAAGAATTTCCACCCATTCCACCACGTCTAAAATTGTTGGAATTTTGTTCTAAAATCCTTATAAAAGTGGCCGTAGTTTGTCCATCTTGAGATCTTTCACCAACAATTTGAATATTTGTGTCAATTTTCAAATCTTTTAATGCTATTAAAAAACTAAACCTAATAGTTGTATCTTCAGAAATAGAAATATCTGTAGTAGAGTTACTTGATTTTACGGTAATTAAATCACCTTTAATTTCTGATATCTCACCTTCAATAGAAGATCCGCCAAATCCCCCTCTAGAACCACCACCACCCATTCCACCACGTCCACCTGATCCACCAGCACCTTGAAATTGTTGTCTTAATTTAGCTATCTCATCTGGAGTTAGCTGTGCACCTGAACGAAATTTCTCCCTAATAGCTTCTATTTCTTTTTCACTCAATGGTGCAGTAGTAGCCGACGAAGAATCAGATTTTTCTTCTTGAGATTTAGCTGTTTCGGGTTGCTTAGATTGATTAGAATTTTCAGAATTTAATTTTGACACAGTAGGGGTTGGAAATGCGATTGCAGACTTTACTTGTTTTTCTTCACCAAACGGATCAAAAACAATTAAAACACTACTTAATAAACCACCCAATATTAAAGCAAGGAAAAATAAAATTGCAAAACTTTTCACATTCATAATTTCGTTCCTAAATCCTAAATGAATTAATCATATCTTAAAGCTTCAATCGGATGTAATTTTGCAGCTCTTGCAGCAGGATAAATTCCAAAAAATAATCCAATTGCAGCCGAAACAGCAAGAGATAAAATTGCTACATCTAGGCCAAATGCAGTTTGAAAACTTTCCTGACCTAAAATGGCTCTACCGTTCAAACCTGTTGAAATCAAATACCCTAAAACAACACCTAAAAAACCACCACCAAAACTCAATACTGTAGCTTCAGAAATAAACTGCAATAAAATATCTTTTTTCTTTGCTCCCATTGCCTTCCTAATACCAATTTCTTTAGTTCTTTCAGTAACAGAAACAAGCATAATATTCATAATGCCAATTCCACCTACAATCAAAGAAATTCCTGCTATAGCACCTAGAAACACTACAAATGTATTAGTAGTCTCTCTCAATGTCTCAATGGTTTGCTCTTGGCTTGTAATATTAAAATCATCCTCATCATCATTACCTATTTGATGTCTTAGCCTCAAAATAGTGCTAACTTCATTAATTGCATCATCCAAAACTTCAAGATCTTTAGTTTGAACATTTATAGTTTCCACATTAATGTTTCCACCACTTACCCTTTGTTTCTGCATTCTATAAAAAGCAGTAGTTAAAGGTATAAAAGCCCTACTGTCATTGCTAGTCCAAGCACTTCCACCCTGAGATTCTAAGATGCCGACAACATAAAATCTCTTTCCATTAACTCGTATATGTTCACCAATTGGGTCTTGAAATCCAAATAAATCCTCTGAAACCTGAGAACCTAAAACAATAACTTCACTATATGTTTGAATATGAGGTGAAGAAATAAACATCCCTGAATCAATTTCTAAATTTCTAACACCTAAATGTTGAGGAGTGACACCCATCACAGTCACATTGGTATTTTTTCTACCGAAAACTAGCTGAGCACGAATTGTAATTTCAGGAGCTACTTCAATAACAGAAGGAGCAAATAATGGATCTTTTAAAGCTTTAGCATCTTTGAAAGTTAAACTAGATGAACTACCTGCCTGACCTGTAAATCCTCCGAAAGTTGAGGCACCTGCTTTAATAAAAAGCAAATTAGTGCCTAAATCTTGAATTCTAGAGGTGATCCTTTCTTGTGTCCCCCTACCAATAGACATGAGTGAAATAACAGCCGTGACACCTATTACAATACCTAAAAGTGCTAAAATAGATCTTAATTTATTTGCAGATAAAGATACAAATGCAACTTTGATTATTTCTATATAAATCATATCTACACTTTTTGAAACAATAAAAACTTATTCATTAATAATTTTCCCATCACTAATAGACACAGTACGTTCAGCTTGTTTAGCAACGCTTGGATCGTGTGTAACTAAAATCACTGTTATGCCAGATTCTTTATTTAAATTTTTAATAATATCCATAATTTCTTTACTGGATTTTGAATCCAAATTTCCAGTTGGTTCATCAGCCAATAAAATACTAGGGTTTTTTACCAAAGCCCTAGCAATACCGACCCTTTGCTGTTCACCTCCAGAAAGTTCTGTTGGTTTATGTTTGTATCTGTGTGACAAACCAACTCTTTCCAGCGCAAGCATAGAACGTTCTCGTAAGTCTTTCCTATCTCCATAAATTAAAGGCAGCTCTACATTCGCAAGAGCTGAGATCCTAGGTAATAAATTATAAGTTTGAAAAACAAACCCTACTTTAGCATTTCTTATCTCAGCTAACTGATTATCATTCATTTCACCTACATTTTTACCATCCAAAAAATAAGTGCCTGCTGTAGGAACATCTAAACAACCAATTATATTCATTAAAGTTGACTTTCCAGATCCAGAAGGTCCCATGATAGATACAGTTTCGCCAGATTCAAATGAGAGATCAATACCTCTTAACACCTCTACATCTATGATCCCCATTCGATAATTTTTCTTAATATTTTTTAAATCTAACATCTATTAAAACCTATATAAAACTCTATTATTTACCCGCTGCAGGAGCTTTAGATTGAGTAGTTGCAGCTCTTCTAAACTGAGCTCCTCCTCCTCTTCCTCCCCACATAGAAGTTGTACTTGCTTCTTTGACTTCCATTGCAATTTGATCTCCATCAGATAAGCCTTTTGTAACAACAGTCCAAAATTCATCACTGATTCCTAATTCAACTGGAACTTCAACGATTTCATCATTTCGAACTAATTTCACTGTAGGTTGCTGAACAGAACCATAAAGAGCTTGAATAGGTACAAGCAAGGAATCTCTTGATTCTTTAAGAACTATCTCGGCAACAGCACTTAAACCACCACGTAACTCAACTCCTGAGATAGAATCTAAACTGATACTAATATCATATGTAACAACTCCTTGTTGGGTTGTAGCAATACTCGAAACTTGAGAAATTTCACCAGAAAGAATTTGGCCAGGTAAAGAATCTAAAGTTATAATTGTCTCTCTGCCTATTTGCATGAATAAAACGTCAACTTCGTCAATTGTTCCTTCAAAATTTATAGCAGAGGTATCGATAATCTCAATTATTCCAGAATTTACTCCAACTTGTTTACCAAGGTTTTCACTTACAGATGAAATTAATCCATCCCATGGGGCTTTAATTGTAGATAATGACAAAGCAGTTAAAGCTTCATTTAATAATGCTTCTTTAGCTTTGACTTCAGCTTCTTTTAATTCAATCTGTGACTGATCCACTTCATTTAAAGCTGCTAAAGATTCAATAGAATCCGCTAGCTGAGACTTTGCTAAATCAATTTGAGCTAAGGTTACAGAACTAAACTTATCTGTAGTGGACGACAAATCATCTAATGTTTTTTGGTCTTCTTTCAAATTAACTTGAATTATTGACAATGCATGTATTAAATTTGTTTTTTCGGTTTCAGAATCAATATTTTTCAATTTCTCCAATTCATTTGAAGCAACAACTAACATAGTCTTATAATTCTGCCAAACGTTACGTAACTTAAGTATCTGATTTCTATCAGGTGAACTTTTTAAATCTTTCAAATTATCATAGGCAGTAGACATATCTGAGTTTAATGAATCAACATTTTCTTTGGCATCTTCTATAGCTTCTAAAGAATTATTGTAATTGACTCGAGCAGTTTCAATTGCCTTATTCGCATTTAAAATAGCGTCCTGTTTATCAAAAGATTTACCTTCAAAATCAGATTGTGCAGCTGACAAATTATCCCAAGCTAAATCCATTTCATTCTTTATACAAAATTTCCCATTAGTATTAGATGTTGAACTAGGAGTAGCATCACAAGAAGCTTCTACAGATCCTGGATAAAATTTTAACCAGTTGTAGACTATTAATTCATTAAAAACTGTTGCATTCTTATCAGAAACAGTTCCACCTTTACCAATTAGCTTTAACTCTGATTCATGATTACGCCAATCATAAACCTCATCTAAGTTGATTCCCCATTGACTCAGTAGATTTTCGGGATTAGATTTGTAATCAACTTCACTGATACCCAACCACTTCAAAAATACATTTTTATATTCAACCTCCTTTTCAGTAAGAGTTTCTTTAGCAGAATCCAAATTATTCACCCACAATTTTTCAATATTAACTAAATCTCTTTTTTTATAATCTAATTCCGTCTTTTTTAAATCTTTATTTACTATCGCATCTGCAAGATCGCTTCTAGCACGAGTAAGATTTTTGAATATAGTATTTATTTCAGTCTCGGTATCTTCAATTTCTTCTATAGGCCCTCTAGAATATTCAAGCCATTCTTGATAAGAAGTATCTATTAAAACTTTTAAATTTGTAATTTGCATCTCAGCATCAGATAAATCAGATTCGAAATTGGTTTCATAATCTTTTATATTTTGCTGAGCAACAGACAATTGAATAATGGAATTGGTAACAGCTTGCTGAGCTTGAACAAATTCCAAATCAGCTTGCGCTAAAACCAACCGTAAAGATTCTCTAGCATTCTCAACATTCAATTTAGCAGCATCTAAATCTATTTGTGAATTTGGTTCCTTTGCTAAATCTAATGCATCTTTTGCATCGTTAAGATCTACCTGTTTTTGAGCTACTTCTTTTTGTAATTGTGCAATATCTGAATCACTTAAAACAGCTAAAATTTGACCTTTAGTAACTCTATCTCCTGGCTCCACCAATATTTTTGATAATACTCCATTACTTCCAAAATTCAGATTCTCTTTGTTGGGGTAAGTTAAACTACCATTAATAGATATAGAATTTACCAGGTCACCACGCTTCACTGGAATTATTTGAATATTTTCTTGATCAGAAGCAGCATCATTATTGAAAATCTGCTGATATCCAAAATAAAAAATTACTGCTATTAAAATTGAAGTCAATAAAAAAGCTGATAAAATTTTTAAGTTCAAATCTGGGAAAAGTTTATTGAGAATAGACAATTTCATTTTAGGCCTCATTACTAATTTTTAAATTCAAATTTAATAGTTCATGATTAATAAGTTAAACGGATTCTTTAACAATTGGTTATTATTTCATTTCAATAAGCTCAATCCAATTTCCATCAATGTCTTGTAGATAGCAAACTTTTTTACCAGGTATTACTTCTACAGGAGGATTTAATTCTGTAGCACCATATTTTTTGATCGAATCAAAAACTTGATCTATATTTTCTACATTAAATCCTATATGAGAACCACCTATTACACTGCGATGTTGAGTAGGCCTATCAATTGACTCAGGAGAAAAATAATAAATTAATTCAAGTGTTCCTCCAGATTGAAATTCCATCAAAGCAAATTCTAAATGTGCATCAGAATATCCAACAACTTTTTCAATAGGTCCTCTATTCCTGATTTGTCTCTGGGTAAGACGTAAACCTAAAGCATTTTGATAGAAAGATATAGCTCTATCCAAATCAGACACAACCAATCCAACATGATTAAATCCTTTGATTACCAAAATTAATCCTCCTACAAATTTTCAATAAGCATCACAACCCTACATCTATAACAAATAACAATCAATATCTAAATGACATCAATTAATGTTCCATTTTATTTCGACATATTATATTTAATAATTTAAATAGCATTAATTTACTCAAAGAAGATTATATAATTTAAAAAAAAGTAAAAGTTCTAGGAAAATATCACTTTATACAGCAATTTCAGGAATATTAGATTAAATTTGTTGATAATATAATTTAAAAATTTAATACCTTAAAATTTGTTTGAAACTTCAATAATGCTAGATTTACTTATACAAAACGGACTAATCGTAGATGGAACTGGAAATGCAGGATATTTTGGTAGTGTCGCAGTAAAAAATAATACCATAGAGATTATCCGTGGAGACTCAAGTAATTTTGAATCTAAAAAAATCATTGATGCTACAAATCAGGTAATTTGTCCTGGTTTTATTGATTTACACTCACATGCGCCTCTTACTATCATGAGTGAACCTCATCATGACCCAAAAATTCGTCAAGGAGTTACAACAGAACTCGTAGGAATCGATGGAATTTCACACGCTCCATTCAAATCCAAAGATGATTTGCAAAGATATATTTGGTTAGATTCAGGATTAAACGGATATCCTCCTAAAGAAGCTTCATGGCTCACTGTACCTGAATTACTCAACAATTATCATAAAAAAGTTTCTATAAATATTGCGTATATATTAGGGAATGCTCCATTAAGAATTTGGTCTGTTGGCTGGAAAAACGAACCAGCTTCCAAAAAACAAATCCTTGATATGAAATCTGTAATGAGGGAATCTATGGAAGAAGGTGCCTGGGGATTATCTACCGGACTAGATTATGCTCCAGGGTCATTTGCTAGTACAGACGAATTAATAGAAATTTCAAAGGTAGTTGCAAATATGGGAGGGTTTTACCATACTCATACCAGATCTACTTTAAAATCAAAAGGTTTTTTAGCCCCGTACGAAGAAGCCGTTGAAATCGGTAGGCAAAGTAGTTGTCCAATTCACTTAACTCACTATAGACAAAACCAACAGGGCGTAGGAAGCCATTTAGAATATTTAGGGTTAGTAGAAAAATCAAGAGAAGAAGGCTTAGATGTAACTTTTGATTGTTACACTTATCCTTATTTCGGTACCAGCATGGCAATAAATTTTCCTGACTGGACAAAAGATGGTGGCCCAGAAAGACTCATGCATGCATTAAAAAATAAAGATGACCAAGTTAAATTAAAATCTGAATTAGATCGAGAAGCCATTGAAAACTGTTGGTTAACCAATTTTAATCAACCAAAAAACAAGATATATGAAGGGAAAACTATCTCGGAAATTTCAGAACTTAGAAGCCAGGAAATGTTTGATACATTATTTGAAATAATGCATGAAGAAAATCTTGGCATAGGAATTGTAGGCGTAGGAACAAACTCTAACACATTACCTGCATTCGTATCTCATCCTTATGGAATGATTGCAAGTGACGCAATATTATTTGGAGAATTCCAAAATCCGCGTACATATGGATGTTTCCCTATAGTACTAGCAGAATTTGTAAGAGCTGAAAAACATCTTAAACTTCCTGAAGCAATTAGAAAAATGACTTCTTTCCCAGCTCAACGACTAGGATTAACTAAAAGAGGAGAAATAAAAAATGGATATAAAGCTGATATAGTTATTTTTGATCCAAAAACTGTTAAAACTCATGCATCAATTAAAAACCCTAAACAATTTCCTATAGGAATAAACTATGTCATAGTTAATGGAGAAATTGTAATCGTCAATGGAGAAAATACAGGAAAATTACCAGGAGAAGCTCTATCTAAGGGAAAATCATAAAGTTTTTAAATAGGCATTTACACCTTTTGCTGCATTTCGGCCTTCCGCTATTGCCCAAACTACTAACGACTGACCTCTAACCATATCTCCTCCAGCAAAAACACCTTCAATATTTGTCATCTTATTTTGATTAGTAATCACGTTACCCCTTGGATCAGTTTCTACTCCTAACTGATCAAGAATTCCGCTACCTTCTGGGTGTAAAAACCCCATAGCAAGCAAAACTAAATCTGATTTTATGATAAATTCAGAATTAGGAACAACCTCCATTTTAGAAGATCCAGAGTTGTTGATCCATTTCACTTTAACGCACTCTAATGCCTCCAATTTACCATCAACTCCTAAAAATTGAGTTGTCATAATTCCATATTCTCTGCTTCCACCTTCTTCATGTGAAGAAGAAGATCTCATTATTAACGGCCATTCAGGCCAAGGATTAGAAGTAGTTCTTTGATCTGGAGGCCTCGGCATAATCTCAAACTGGGTAGTTTCAGATGCTTCTTGTCTTAAAGAAGTTCCTAAACAATCGGAACCAGTATCTCCACCACCTAATATTATTACTTTTTTACCCTTAGCATTTATTTGGCTTGATGAAATTTCTTCACCAGAATTCAATTTATTTTGTTGAACCAGAAATTCCATTGCGAAATGGATTCCATCTAGATCTCTACCAGGAACATCCAAATCTCTAGGTACTGTAGACCCACCTGTTAAGCAAATAGCATCAAATTCTTGAAGTAATTCTGAACCTGAAATATCATACCCTACATTAATTCCATTTTTAAATAACACACCTTCATCTTCCATCTGGTAAATTCTTTGATCAACAATATTTTTTTCCAATTTAAAATCAGGAATTCCAAAACGTAATAAACCTCCTGGTTTTGTTGACCTTTCAAAAACAGTGGTATTATGACCAGCACGATTAATCAACTGGGCTGCAGCTAAACCAGCAGGACCAGAACCTATAATAGCTACATTTTTACCAGTTTTTGTAGTTGGTTTAATTGGTGTTATCCATCCATTTTCCCAACCACGATCAGCTATAGACTTTTCTATATGTTCAATCGCGACTGGATCATCATTAATATTTAAAACACAAGAAGCTTCACATGGAGCTGGACAAATCCTCCCAGTGAATTCTGGAAAATTATTTGTAGAGTGTAAAATGTTTAATGCTTTTTCCCATTCCCCAGAATAAACCAAATTATTCCAGCTAGGAATTAAATTCCCTAATGGGCATGCATTGTGACAAAAAGGAACTGAACAATCCATACATCTTGAACCTTGTTCTGAAGATTGTTTATCAGTCCAATTTCCTTGAAACTCATTGAAATGCTTTAATCGTTCTTTTATAGTAGTTTTAGGAAGTAACTCTCTTTGAAATTGTGTAAACCCAGATTTTTTCAATTTAAATACTTCCATACTGCTTTGGGACAACTTTAACAAATTTCTCTAACAAAAATCTGCGATTTTCTAAAATATATTTAGCTTTAGGACTTGAAGTATATTCAAAATGTTTACTTATAAAATTAAAGAGCTCTTCTGAATCAGAATTTTGATCCATAGAATAAAAATTAACCATGTCTTGGTTACAATTATCTGGAAATTTACCATCCTCATCAAAAATATATGCAATTCCGCCACTCATTCCAGCAGCAAAATTTTTACCAATTTTACCCAATATAATTACAAGCCCCTTAGTCATATATTCGCAGCCATGATCTCCAATTCCATCTACAACAGCTGTTGCTCCACTGTTTCGTACTGCAAAACGTTCTCCTGCTAAACCACTAATATAAATTTCTCCTCCAGTAGCACCGTAAAGAGCAACATTACCAGTAATAATATTATCCTGTGCTGTAAACACAGATTCAGTTTTAGGCAATAAGATTATTTTACCTCCAGATAATCCTTTAGCTAAATAATCGTTAGTATCTCCAGTTAGACACAGAGTAACACCTTTAGATAAAAAAGCTCCAAAACTTTGCCCCGCAGAGCCTGAAAAATTCACTAAAACCTCATGTCCATCTGATGAAAAACCAGGAATATTTTTAACCAGATGGTTACTTAACATAGTACCAACACTTCTATTATGATTACCAATAGGAAAATCTAAGGAGGTTTTTGTTTCTCCTGAATTGATGGATTCTGTTAAAGCATCAATCATATTAATATCAATAGCTTTTTCTAGCTGATGGTCTTGCTGAATAATATTATGCTTAGCAACACCATCAGGAACATCCGGAGAATAAAGGATTTTTGAAACATCAATACCTTTAACTTTCCAGTGATCTATAGCTTGATTTATATCCAATTTATCAGACCTGCCAACCATTTCATCTATAGTTCTGAAACCTAAATCAGCCATAATAGACCTCAATTGTTCAGCAATCAAATAAAAATAATTTATTACATCTTCCGGAGTACCAGTAAATCTTTTTCTTAATTCTGGATCTTGAGTTGCTATACCTACTGAACAAGTATTCAAATGACATTTACGTAACATAATACAACCCATAACTACCAAAGGGGCAGTAGCTAGTCCAAATTCCTCAGCACCCAACAAACATGCTATAGCAACATCTCTAGCAGTTTTCAATTGGCCATCAGTTTGAAGAACTATCCTACCTCTTAAATCATTAGCAACTAAAACTTGTTGAGCTTCAGCTAAACCCAATTCCCATGGTAATCCCGCATTATGGATTGAAGATTCAGGAGAAGCTCCAGTACCACCAGAATCACCGCTTATTAGAACAACATCTGCTCTAGCTTTTGATACTCCTGAGGCTATAATACCGACACCCATTTCTGAAACCAATTTGACATGTATTCTAGAGTCAGGATTAGAATTTTTCAGATCGTAAATTAACTGAGCTAAGTCTTCAATTGAATAAATATCATGGTGTGGGGGAGGGGAAATTAATTCAACACCAGGAGTTGCATTACGAACTTCAGCAATATAGCCATCAACTTTATGTCCGGGGATTTGGCCTCCTTCACCAGGTTTAGAACCTTGTGCCATTTTAATTTGCAAATCACTTGCACTAGACAAATAATCTATAGAAACACCAAAGCGACCAGAAGCTACTTGTTTAATAGCACTATTTTTCGAATCTCCATTTGAATTAGAAATAAACCTTACAGGATCTTCTCCGCCTTCTCCAGTATTAGATCTAGCACCTATGCGATTCATAGCAATAGCCAATGTCTCATGTGCTTCTTTGCTAACAGAACCCAAAGAAATTGCTCCTGTAGCAAATCTTTTAACAATATCTTCTGCAGATTCTACATTTTCAAGAGAAATAGGTGTATCTGATTTTTTAAATTCTAACAATCCTCTGATAGTACATAATTTTTTGGAATTACTATCAGATAAATCAGAAAACTTTTTAAATTCTTCTTTATCATTATTTCGAGATGCCTTCTGTAATGCACTAATAGTATCTGGATTCCACATATGATGTTCTCCGTCAACTCTCCATTGATATTTCCCACCATCATAAATATCAAACTCGGTCATATTCTCAGATAAATCATATGCTAAATCATGCCAATACAAAGTTTCCTTCTCAATTTCTTCTATCCCAATGCCTTGTATTCTAGAAGGAGTAGCAACAAAATAAGAATCAATAAAACTTTGAGACAAACCTACAGCTTCAAATACTTGAGCTCCTATATAACTTTGCAAAGTAGAAATACCCATTTTAGACATTACTTTAACTACACCTTGATTAACAGATTTGATAAAGTTTTCTACGCCTTTTTTGAAAGAAATATCTTTATTTTCAAGAGATATTTTCTTTATAGTTTCAAATATCAACCAAGGATTAATACCACTTGCTCCATAACTAAAAAGCAATGAAAAATGAGAAATATCTCTAGGTTCACCAGATTCAACAATAATACTAACTTTAGTTCGCAATCCATTTCTAATTAAATGATGATGTACTGCAGAAGTAGCTAACAAACTAGGAATTGCCACTTCCTCTTTACTGATTTCTTTATCTGAAAGAACAATAATATTGAATCCGGCATTCAAAGCCTTTTCTACATTTTTAAAAACTAAATCTAATCCTGATTTTAAATTCTGAGATTGCTTATTAAACAAAATAGGAATTCTAGTAGGTTTGATTCCTTTTTTGTTATCTAAATTCAATATCGTCTCAAGTTGATTATTTGTTAAAATAGTGTCCTTTAACTTTATTTGCTTACAATGATCTGGAGATTCCTCAAGTAAATTCAATTGAGGACCAAGAAACCTCTCTGTTGAAGTTACTAAGTCCTCTCTAATTGCATCAAGAGGAGGATTACTTACTTGAGCAAACAACTGTTTAAAATAATTAAATAAACGAGGGTACTGATCAGATAAAACTGCTAAAGAAGAATCGTTGCCCATAGAACCTACAGCTTCATATCCATGCAAAACCATAGGCTCAACTATCATTCGCAATTCTTCTTTTGAAAAACCAAAAGCAATCTGTTTTTTAGATAAATCAAAAGCAATATCAGAATTCAAAATTTCTTCATTTCGAAAATCATTAATTTCTAATACATTTTCTTTCAACCAACTCCCATATGGTTGCTTTTTAAATAAATCTTCCTTAATCTCTTCGTCAGATAATATCAATCCTCTGTTAATATCTAATGTGAAAAGTTTACCGGGCTCAATCCTGGATTTATACAAAATTTCTTCTTCATTAATTTTCAAAATACCAGTCTCAGAACCCATCACCAAAAGATTGTTCTTAGTCACATAATACCTGCATGGTCTTAAGCCATTTCTATCAGAAATAGCACAAACAAAATCTCCATCAGTGCCTACAATCAAAGATGGTCCGTCCCAAGGTTCCATTAACGATGAATGAAATTCATAAAAATCTCTTTTAGAATTACTCATCTTTTGTTGTTTTCCCCATGCTTCTGGCAACATCATCATTAAAGAATGTGGAAGACTACGCCCAGATCTAATTAACAGTTCTAATACATTATCAAAAATTGCTGTGTCACTTTGGTCTGACATTGTAATGGGCTTCAATTCATCAATGTAATCTGAAAATTCCGATGACAAAAGAGATGATTCTCTAGCGTTCATCCAATTAATATTTCCTCTTAGCGTATTAATTTCTCCATTATGCATTACATACCTATATGGATGAGCTAAACGCCAAGAACCCAAAGTATTAGTACTAAATCTTGAGTGTACCATCGCAAAAGATGACTTAAAAAATGGATCTGAGAAATCTTGATAAAAATTTAACAATTGATCGGATTTTAATAAACCTTTATATACTACTGTCTTACTAGATAAACTAGAAATGTAAAAATTTTCAATTTTTCTATCAATTATTGTGTTTTCAATTTTTTTTCTAATTAAGTATAAATAATTTTCAAAGTCTGATGAATTTTTATTATTTAGATTTTTACCAACAAAAAATTGCTTAATTGTAGGTCTAATTTGATTCGACAGAGTACCTATAACTTTTGAATCTACAGGAACTTCACGCCATCCTAAAAAATCTTGACCAGTTTTAGTAACTACTTGTGAAACAATTTGTTCACAATTTTTCTGATCAGTTTTATCAGATGGTAAAAAAACTACTCCAACACCATAACAGCCTAAATCTGGCAACGTAATTTTCTTTTCTGCCATCTTAGAAGTAAAAAAATCATGGGGTATGGAGATCAAAAGCCCCGCACCGTCGCCAGTCAAATTATCGGCTCCAACTGCTCCTCTATGCTTTAAATTGTCTATTACTTCCAAACCTTTTAAAACAATATCATGAGATTTTTTACCCGTAATATCAGCAACAAGTCCAACACCACACGAGTCATGTTCAAAAAACGAATCATACAAACCTTTATCTTCTAAAGGTTTTAGTTCATATTTATAAGTTTCGAATGACATAAATTTCTATAATTTTGAATTATCTAATTTAAATACAAAACCAGAAATAATATCAATTAAATGAATTTCTTTAAAAATGTATTTAAACAAAGCACGTTAAGTTAATGAGACATAGTATATTTTATATCTATTTATGTCTATAATATTTCGACATTTTAATAGTAAGTTTATTGTTTTTGAAAATTTTCTAAATTTAATGGAAATAAAATTTGTTTAGCTTAAAAAACATTTTGAAAGAGTTAAATCCTCCTACAACTGAGCAACAAAACTACATTGTACAATTTTTAGGATTGACTAAAAACTACGAACAAATTCCTGTAATTGAAAATGTAAAATGGTCTACACCAACAGACAAAATAAAAATTTTAATAATATTTGGGACAGACGAAAAACCAAGTCAAAGTAAATTTATTCTTCCAATACTACAGGCAACTTTAAAAGCCATAGATTCACTACCAATTCAAATATCCCTAATTCCCTTTGCAAACATATCTGGTGAATGCTTAAAATTCCCTCCTGATAACAACTTCTTTTATTCTGATACTCATCCCTCATCTCAATATATTTGGAGATGGATTTCAATTCGAAATCCTGATTTAATAATAGAATTTAAAAATAACCAACTAAATCAAATTAAATTCGAATCTAATTTAGAATTGAAATTAAATTCATTTAAGTTCAAATACTTACAGGTAAAAAACCCTGTACCAGGTAGCTTAGTAAATGAATTACCTAAAGATACATTGTTTTTTTTAAAACAAATCCCAACAATTGAAATTAATGGTGAAGTTGAAAAAATCAATCCTGAAATAAATTACTTTTTGCCCCAATTAACCAAAAAAGATTTTAAAAAAATATCTAATCAAAATGCTTTAGTTCATAAACTCAAAAGATCACCTATAGAAATTTCTAAAACTCTTTCTTTACACTACGGCAAAGATTTGTACCCATGTGTATATACCAATGGTGTAGCAGTTAGTGGTCAAATTCGTCTTGCATCTCTTGAAAATTTAAATGAAACTACTTTGAATAAGATTATAAATCAAGCACCATCTTTTACAGAAAAATACTTATCTACAAAATTTACATCTCAAATTTCAGCTCCAGAAATTGCTGGAGTATTATGGGCAGATGAACTTTCAGAATACACTGGTGATCATAGGTACCAAGATTTAATTTTAAAAGCTGCTAATATGTTTCATAAAAGGACTGAAAACTTACCACCATTCCCTTTAACTAAAACATTCATAGTTGAAGATTTCTTTTTTAGTTCAACGATACTCGGCAGGGCATTCAAAATTTCTAAAAATTTAGAATATATTGAAATATTAGTATCATTTTTGCTCAATGCAAATTTACAACAAAAAAGTGGACTTTTTTGGCACTCTAGAAATGCTCATTTCTATTGGGGTAGGGGAAACGGATTTGCTGCTATAGGTTTAGCAGAAGCTCTGACATTTATACCTAAAAACCATAGCTCTTATCCTCAATTAATTAATATGTTTCAAAAACTAATGAAAGGTATGCTTAAAGCCCAGGATTTTGAAGGAATGTGGCATCAAGTATCTAATGTTCAAGGTTCATATTCAGAAACTACGTCAACCTGTATGATGGGCTTTGCCTTATCAAGAGGTTTGTTGATGAAATGGATTTCAGGAAGTGTTTTTGAAAATGCTCTATCAAAAGCTTGGGAAGCTACAAATAAAAGAATTGGTTATAATGGATCAATAATTGATGCTTGTACAGGGACTGGAGTTCAAACAAATACAATTGATTACTTCAAAAGACCTGCTATTACAGGTTTTGATGATCGAGCTGGTAGTATGGCTATTTGGTTTTCAACAGAATTTCAAAAATATTGTATTTGGAAAGAATCACAGGTGAATTTAAATGATTAATACTCCAATAATTGATTTCCATGCCCATGGTGGACTTTGGGGCAGATATGGAGTCATTGACAACCCAAAATTATTTTTAAAATTGATGAATTCAACTGGAATAGATAAAGCATGTATCAACTCTATCTATTTTGGTGATGCACATAAAGCAAATAATTTGGTTTATGATAGATTCGTTACAAAATTTCCCAATAGATTTATAGGAGTTGCTTTTGTAACTCCTCACTATCCCGAAGAAACAATCAAAGAACTTGAAAGAGCTTTTAATAAATTAAATTTTAAATTTTTAAAATTATACCCAGCTTATTTCGGAAAACCTAGTGATCACGATCAGTATACTCACATATATGAATGGGCAAATGAAAAAAAAATTCCTATCATGTCTCATGCAAAAGATCCTGCAGATCCTAAAAATATAAATATATTAGATCGATATACAAAATTTACAAAAAATTACCCAAATATTAAATGGGTTATCGCTCACGGTGCAGAAATGCCTGACATAGATCCAATTACAGTTGCAAAAGAATTACCAAATGTCTGGATCGAAACCTGTGGATCTCCAACACCATTACATGGAATTTCTTTTGCTGTAAATCATGGACTTGCAGACAAAATACTATTTGGGTCAGACATGCCTTTAATGGACCATAGACATCAAATTGCCAGAATTTTAACAATAGATATATCTGAAGAAGATAAAAAGAAAATTTTAGGTTTAAATGCAATCAAACTTCTTAACCTTGAAATTTAATTTCTAATATAATCCAATCGATGTTCCAATGAAATACAATAGGAAAATTATATGACCAAATCAGTTAATCAAGAGCCAATTCTAGTACCTATACCAAAAAAATACCTGCCTGAAAATTATTACTTCGAACCAATTAATAACAACCTAATATATTACGCAAAAAATAAAAAAATCGATTCGAATGTTATCAATAAAATTAAAATTACTTTGTCAAATCTAGGAATCACAGCTAAAGCGACTTCTAATCAAAAAAAATCTAACGTTATATTATCCATAGAATTAAACAAATTACTTATAGAAAAACCTCAGGGATATAAGTTAAATATCACAAAAAATCAAATACAAATTATTGCACACGATAATCAAGGTGCATGGAATGCTGCTACTACATTACAACAAATTGTTAGAAACTATTCTTTTGGCTCAAAAATTCCATGTGCTTATATAGAAGATTGGCCTGATTATCCTCATAGAGGAGTAATGCTAGACATCAGCAGAGATAAAGTACCTAATCTTGAAACATTAAAAAATTTAGTCTCTATTTTGTCAGAATGGAAAATTAACCAATTTCAACTTTATTCTGAACATACTTTCGCATATAAAGAACATAAAAAAGTTTGGGGTAACTCATCCCCAATTACAGCTTCAGAAATACGAGAACTCGACAAATTTTGCAAAAAACATTTTGTTGAACTGGTGCCTAATCAAAATTCATTCGGTCATTTTGACAGATGGCTAACTCATTACCCGGAAATTGCTGAAAATCCCAAAAGTATTAGACCTACAGCATTAAATCCAGCAGATAAAAAATCTATAACTTTTCTATCAAAACTGTTTGATGAATTACTCCCAAATTTTTCTAGTAATCAAATAAACATAGGACTAGATGAAGTTGTACTAGGTGAGGGAAAATCAAAAAAAGATTGTGAATCTATAGGCTCTGGTCAAGTATTTATGAATTTTTTTAAAAAAATTCATACTTTATTAGACCAAAAAAACAAAACAGTTCAATTTTGGTCAGATATGATCACAAGACACCATCCTGAAATGTTATCTCAAATCCCTAAAAATGCAATCGCTTTAGAATGGGGATATAGCCCTGGTTACCCTTTCGAAGAATATTGTAAAAAATTGTTCGAAAATAATATTTCATTTTATGTATGCCCTGGAAATCAATCTTGGAATAGTATCTCTGGCAGAATCGACCATGCAAAAGAAAATATTAAAATTGCTGCTAAAGTTGGCCTTAAATATAATGCGAAGGGATTATTAAATACCGACTGGGGAGATAATGGACATTGGCAACATTTCCCAATCAGTTATCCTGGATTAATGTACGGAGCTGCGGTTTCCTGGAATTATTCAAAAAACATTGATATAGATCTTCCGACATCATTAAGTATTCATGGTTATAAAGACAAATCTATGACTGCAGGTAAAATTGCCTGTGATCTTGGTAACTTATACAAATTAACTAGTAATGATACTTCTGAGACATCAAATCTTCGAAATAATTCAATACTACATAGCTTGATTTTAAGAGCCCCAGCAAAAGAAAATCAACTGGAAAATTTAAATCAGTCTGAATTTACAAAAACCTTAGAAGAAATAATAAAAATAGAAAATAATATAAATAAAATTGATTTAATTGAAAACGATTCTAAATTAATTATTCGAGAATTAAAAAATACTGTTGAAATGCTAACTATAGCTTGCCTAATAGGAATAGAAAAATCCAAAATCAAACCTGAAAAAGTCGAAAATTTATTAGCAAAAAGATGGCCTCAATTTGTTTTCACACATACAGAACCACTTCCAGAAGCAGTAATTTCTGAAATTGAATTAATTCCACAGAAAAATAAAAACGTTATATACAAAAAATTAGTTGGTTTTATTAAAGAATATGAGCAAATTTGGCTTAAAAGAAATCGATTAGGAGGACTTAAAGATAGTAGGAATCGATGGATAACCTTAATTGATGAATATATGCCAAAGGAGTAAACAAAATTTTAGGTAATAATTCCAAGTTTCAAAATATAATGAGTGTCTCCTGGGGAGACCATCTGGTTTTTGGTGAAGGAGATGGTAAATTAGACACCCCAGAACTCTTAGATTCAGCTATAAATCGTTGGAAAAAAAACCTTGATGCAGGGACTATTTTATGGAGAGAAAATAGATCTCGACAAGATGATTATGTTTTTGCTGCAGAAGGTTACGAATACGCTGCAAAAGTTCATAAAAACCTTCCTGATTTCGATGATTTTGAAATATCAGTTTCTTTATCACACAATCATGGTTTAAAAAACTACTTATATGTGACATTAAATGATCATGGATGGCCTCTGCCAGAAGAAAAAATCAGAAAAATTTCTTATCATAATGAGTGGCATGCAAAAGATATCAGTTTTCAAACTAGATTTAGCCATGATAACCCTAAATATGTGTTAGAGGACAGAATGGGTAATAAACAATGGGGTGTCCTTTGTCTTGCTTACCCTGAAGTACGACAATATTTACAAAATCAATATATTAAACTCATACAAGATTATAATTTTGACGGGCTTTTTATATGTACAAGATCTCAATCAAAACCTTCAGATTTTGCTGATCAATTTGGTTTTAATGAACCAATCGTTGAAGAATTTAAAAGCAAATTCGGTAAAAACATTTTAGAAGATGATTTTGATTTACAATTATGGAGAGATTTACAGGGAGAATACCTGACAATTTTTTTATCTGAATTAAACAAAAAACTAGTAGAAATTGATCACTCATTAGGAATAGGTTGTAGCAGAGGGGAAGTTTTAGGTCCACCACTTAGTAACGTTACATTAAACTGGAGAAAATGGGTCGATGAAAATTTAATTGATTTTCTTGCTATTGACCAAAGTTCTTCAAAATGTCCCTCATTATGGATTGATTTATGGCCAATGCATAGAGGATATGGTTATATACAAAATTATAATGATTCTTTCAACATGAATTCACTTTCAGAAGACTTAAATCAAGTTTACTCCGAAAAATTTCCAAATAATCAATCTAAATTATACGTTAGTAGACAATGGACAAATACCACTCCAAAAGATCAGAAAAGTATTCTAAATCATACTTCTGTATCTGGAATGGTTTTTAGTTCTTATAGATATGAAAATCAATCAGCAATCCAAAAAAGTAACTGGGAAATTTAATTGTAATGAACGTTTCTAAATACGGCAAAGAAAATCCAATATTAATTTTAGGCGGAGGCATGGCTGGCTTGATTGCCGGAACCTATGCTCAGCAACAAGGGAAAAAAACCATCATCATTGAAAAAGACTCAAAAACCGGTGGTTCTATGAGGATGTCTGGAGGAAGTATTTGGTGCTTTAAAAACCACTCAGACTACAAAAAAATTAATTCAAAAGGTAATACTATTCTTGGAGAAAAACTGATTGATAATTTTTTGCCAAGCATTGAATGGTTAATTAGCCTAGGTGCTCCAATAGAAAACACAATCGCAGCTTTATATAGAGAAACAGATAGATATTGCTTCCAAATGTCTCCAAATTCTGACTATTTTGCTGAATTCATTACTAAAAAGTTTTTGGAGTTTGGTGGAGAAATCATACTAAATGCTTATATAGATCAAATTGAATCAGATTCTAATCACCATATTAAATCAGTTAAAATAATTGATAATTATCAAACAACATCAATCAATTGTAGCGCCCTAATACTAGCAACTGGTGGCTTTCATAATGACGCTAATCTTAAGAAAAAAAACTTTGGCAAATGGAGTGACAAACTTATAGTAAGAGGAAATTTACAAAGCAGTGGAGACGGTTTAAAACTAGCATCATCAATTGGAGCAAAACAAAGCCAATCAATGGATAGTTTTTACGGACATTTAATGCCGGCGCCACCTGCAGAAATTCCAAGAGATAGATTTTCTGAATTCACGATGTACCATTCAGAACAATGTATTTTGATCAATGATAGTGGAAATAGATTTACTGATGAATCTATATGTGATGAATCAAATGCTGAAGCAACCATTAAACAAAATAATGCAACCTCATATATGATTTTTGATGAAACAATATATCAAAAATATGGGATAAAAAAATCTATCTCTGGGCAACCTGATAGTGATCCATTCAAAAAATCAATTGAGATTCAAGCACTGACCGCCAAAGAAGATTCTCTAGAAAAACTCCTGTCTAACATGAGCAATTGGGGTGTCAATAAGGAAACAGCTTTAAAAAGTATTATTTCTTACAACGATTATATTGTAAACAAAACCAAATCATCGCAAGGTATTCCTAGAGAAAAAAATTTAAACCCAATTTTAACACCTCCATACTATGCAATTGCACTTACAACAGGAATTACCATAACTCTTGGAGGATTAGAAATTAACGAAAATGCCCAAGTTTTAAACACAAAAAATTTACCAATAAAAAATTTATATGCTGCAGGTGGTGATACAGGCGGAATATATAATCATTCATATGGAGGTGGTTTATGTCTAGGCCTTGTTTATGGGATAATAGCTGCAGCTTCCGCAATAAAAAATAATAACGATATATAATTTAAATTCAATACTTTCATAAATGATTTATAATCATATATAGGTAGTTTCTTATTTTACTTATTTACCGTTAAAAGAAACGGAATTAAATTGATCATAGCTATAGAAGAATATACTTCAGTCTGGTGGATCACAAACTCAGGTTATTTGTTAGTTTTTCTATCATTAATTTTTACATCAAGCTTTGCAATTAGTAATTTTAGCGCCCCAGCTAAATTGGTTCTGAAATTATTTGACACAACCAACGTTGACCAATATAAAAATAACTCTTATAAAATTAATACCCTTAATTTTGTGGAAAAAATATTCACCCTTTTATCTAATCCAGCTTTAATTGTAGGAATATTGGTGTGTCTGGTAGTAGTTTATTTCACTTTCTGGCCAGAACATGCTGCTCCATTTGATCCTCAAGAACGAGGTCGCGTCTTACAAAATTTTGATGGAGAAACAAAAGCTGCTCCATTTTCTCCTAATAAAAAATACTTAATGGGATCGGATGCGAAAGCCAGAGATATGCTAAGTAGGGTAATTCATGGAACTAAAAAAACTATGACGATTTGTTTTTTTGTAACTATCTTAAGGCTTGGAATAGGTAGTTTAATTGGAATATATTCAGGACTAAAACAAAACAATTTATCCAAACAAATGTTATCTATTTCATCAGTCTCAGCTTCTATACCAAGTCTGTTATTTGCTTTAATATTCATAAAATCTGTAGGAGGGGGAAACGGAATTTGGGTATTTATATTTGGATTAGGGTTAACTGGATGGTCTGAACAAACTAACCTTGTTAACAACTCTATCAGTTGGGTAAAAAGTCAACCTTTTATAGAAAGCGCCGTTTCTGTCGGTGCTTCTCCTCTTCAAATATTTTACAAACATATATTGCCTAATATTTCAGCACAAATTATACCTTCAACAACCCAAGAACTTAGTGCTATTTTACTGACTCTTGCAGAACTAGGATTTTTGGGACTATATGTTGGCGAAAGAGCTACTGCAGATATTCTTAGAATGAAAACACCTAAATATCCTGAATGGGCAGGTATGCTTTCAGGAGCTAGGCTTGCTATTTTCAAGTGGCCTTGGTTAACAATTGCTCCAGCCATGGCAATTACAATCACAATCATTGGATTCAACCTTACAGGTATTGGGTTGCGCAAATTTCTTGATCCTTATCAACGATATAGTTTGAAAACTTTTGAATCAAATAAAAGTTAATTAGACCCATATTAAACTCTCATTTACAAACTTGACAAAAAGATTATGAATTTGTAGGATCGAGAAATAATTTTAGACAAAATTATTTTGTCTCTGATTTCACAATAAATATTTTTGATATGGAGTTTTACAATGAGTGAAAAATTAGCTATAAATGGCGGTACCCCTGTTATTTCTCAAGAAAAAGATTGGCCAACACATGATTTCGGAGAAGATGATGTACAAGCTGTTTCTGAAGTTATCAGATCTGGAAAAATTGGTAAAGGCGAACAAATAACCGCATTTCAAAGAGAATATGCTGACCGATATGGTGTGAAATATGGAATAGCTGTAAACTCTGGAACTTCCGCTATGCATACTTGTGTAGCAGCTATGAACCCAAATCCTGGAGATGAAATAATTACAACCGCATGGACTTCAGGCGGAAGTATTCTAGGACTTCTACTTCAAAATTGTGTACCTATTTTTGCAGATATAGATGATACTATGTGTCTTGACCCAGTAGATGTTGAAAAGAAAATTACTTCTCGAACAAAAGCAATTTTAGTTGTGAATCTATTCGGTAATATCGCTAATGTAAGAGAACTCAGAAAGATTGCTGACAAACATGGTATTTACTTAATCGAAGACTGCTGCCAATCCCATTTTTCTGAAGACAACGGTATAACCGCAGGTTCTCTTGCTGATATAGCTGGTGTTAGTTTCGGGGGAAAGCACCTAAACATAGGCGGAGGTGGAATGGTACTGACTAACAACACCGCGCTTTGGGAAAGAGCTATACTTTTTCATGATGCAGCTTTACCAAGAGCAAATGGTCCCGCTGAAGGCAAACCTTATGCAAATTATTTCCTAGCTCCTAACTATAAAATCAACGATATTATGGGTGCAATGGGAAGAGTACAGCTTAAAAAAGTGGATGGCTATGTTGACAGCAAAATTAGATCTGCAACCAATATCATTAACGGTCTCTCAGATATTGAAGAAATCACCCCTCAAGCAGTTAGACCTGGTGTGAAGCACACATATTGGACTTTAAATTTCTCAATTGACACTGATGCTCTAAACTGTACCGCAGATGAGTTTGCTGATGCAGTTGCAGCTGAAGGTGTTCCATTTTCTGGACCTTACTTAGGAACTCCTGACATTGGACCTTTATATAAAAACCCATTCCTTTCTGAACCTAATCTATATGGAAATTCAAGATTCCCTCTCGATTATAATCGAGAAACACCTATAGATTATAGAAAATGGAATAATCCTCATGGAGAAGAATTGATGTCTAAGGGTATTGCATTACAAATGCAGCCGAGTTTTGACGAAGAATACGTTGGTCAAGTCATTGAAGCTAATAGAAAAGTGGTCACTGCATTTAGAGAAAGATAAAAATTTAGTAAAACATGGGAGTAACCTATGAGTAAGCTAGCAATAGATGGTGGAATTCCTGTTCGTTCTGAACAGGATTCTAGCCCTACACATAACTTTGGTGAAGATGATGTTGCTGCTGTAGAATCGGTAATTAAATCTGGAGTTTTGCTAAAAGTTCCAGCTGGACCTGAAGTTTCAGCATTTCAAGACGAATATGCCAAAAGATACGGTATAAAGTATGGTGTCATGGTTAACTCTGGTACTTCCGCAATGCACACATGTGTTGGAGCACTAAACCCAGACCCTGGAGATGAAATAATTACAACCGCATGGACTTCAGGCGGAAGTATTATTGGAATTTTGCTTCAAAATTGCGTACCTATTTTTGCAGATATTGATGAAACAATGTGCTTAGATCCAGCAGAAGTAGAATCAAAAATCACTTCCAGAACAAAAGCAATTCTTGTAGTCAATCTTATGGGTAATATCGCTAATGTACGAGAACTCCGAAAAATTGCTGATAAACATGGAATTTATTTGATAGAAGATTGTTGCCAGTCACATTTCTCTGAAGACAATGGTGTTATAGCTGGATCTCTTGCTGATATAGCAGGTGTTAGTTTCGGTGGAAAACATCTTAACTTAGGTGCAGGTGGTATGGTTTTAACTAATAATCCTGATCTCTGGGATAGAGCTAGATTATTTATTGATGCAGCATTGCCAAGGAGAACAACCTCTCTTGATGGTGAACCTTATGCAAATTATTTCCTAGCTCCAAATTATAAAGTCTATGAAATTATGGGTGCAATGGGAAGGGTACAGCTTAAAAAAGTAGATGGTTATGTTGACGCCAAAATTAGATCTGCAACTAATATAATAGAAGGTTTATCAGATTTTGAAGAAATTACTGCACAAAAAGTAAGACCTGGCGTTAAGCATACGTATTGGGGATTAAGATTCACTCTTGATACTGAAGCTTTAAATTGCACCCCCGACGAATATGCAGCCGCAGTATCTGCTGAAGGGATTCCCTGTTCTGGTCCATATATAGGCACACCTGAACATGGGCCACTTTACAGAAACCCATTCCTGTCTGAACCAAACCTATATGGAAACTCAAGATTCCCTCTCGATTATAATCGAGAAACACCTATAGACTACAGAAAAGTGAAAAATTCTTTTGGAGATAATTTCATGTCAAAAGGTATTGGATTTTCAATGAAACCATTTTTTACAGAAGAATACGTAGGCCAAATTATTGAAGCAAACAAAAAAGTTATTACATCTTTTAAGCAAAGAAGTAAATAACTCTACCTACTAATTGCGTAAGCTAATCCTCCATGTGCTGACGCTGCAGAAGAAATTAAGCCTTCTTTTTCAGCCTCAAGACTTATAGCTGAAACTTCACCTACTGAATAAGGTTTCCCAACTTTAACTTTATGACCTCGATTTTTCAATCCATCAATTATATTTTGGGGAACTCTTCCGTCAACTGTTACTCCTCCAGGAATTCCTTCTCTTGGATAAAAAGAACTAGGGAAGTGTTCTATAACACAATTTGGAGCATCAATAGCTTCTTGCAAGTTCATTCCAAAAACATGATGATTCAAGAAAAACTGAATTGTAGTTTGTTCCTGGCTGTCACCACCTGGAGTACCAAAAGCTAAATAAGGCAATCCATCTTTTGTTGCTATGCCCGGAGTTAGTGTCGCTCTAGGGCGTTTCCTACCAGATAATGCATTAGGGCGTGAAGGATTCAAATAAAACATTTGGCCTCTAGTTCCCAAAGGGAAACCTAAACTTTTTATTACTGGTGAATATTTAGCCAGCCAGCCTCCGCTTGGAGTAGAAGAAACCATATTCCCAAATGAATCAACTGTATCTAAATGCACTGTATCTCCACCAGTATGGATTCCAGTCTGATCAAAATCTGGTAATTCTCCATTATCTAATCCTAAAGCTTTTCGATTATCAGAAATCACATCAAAAGAAGTTGCAAAATCAGGAACTTTTCCAGAAACTAAGCCTGGTGACATTTCCATTGAAGCAGATTTTTTTATTGATTCTTTTCTATTTAAATTATATGACTTTGATAAAAGAACATCTAATGGAACATTATCAAAATCAGGATCTCCATAATATGCTTCTCTATCAGCAAAAGCTAACTTACCTGATTCTATTAAAATATGTAAATATTCTTCAGTATTGTGTCCTATTTTTTCCAAATCAAAAGTATCTAAAATAGCAAGATGCTGAAGAAATGTAGGCCCCTGAGTCCAAGATGGACATTTAAATACATCTAAACCTCTAAAATTAATAACTTCTGGTTCCTCAATAGTTGCATGCCACTCAGAAAAATCTTCAAGATCTAACATTCCTTTGAAAGATCTGCCAGAAATATCTTCTACAGGATTTTTATGAATAAAATCAATTATTGTTTCAGCAATCTCGCCTCTGTAAAATGCATCAGTAGCTGCCTCAAGTCCGGTAATTCGGCTACGTTTTCTTCCTTTTTTCTCTGCTAAACACAATTTTTTTAACGTATTAGCGGCATCAATATTAACAATTCTATCGCCGACATCTGGCACAATTCCATTTGGACAAAATATTTCATCAGTAGTAGGAAATGTTTTACCTGATTTAAAATAATTATTTAAAGTTTGTTGCAATTGTTCATGTATTGGAAAACCATTTTCTGCTAACTCGATAGCAGGTTGAAGAACTTCAGAAAAACCCATAGTTCCAAACCTAGCAAGAGCTAAGGCCCATGTACCTACAGGAGCAGGAACAGTTGCAGGTAAATATCCATCTCCAGGAATTATATCTACATTATTTTTCTTACACCAATCAATATTAAACGATTTGGCTGACCATCCTACTCCACTAATTGCAAAAACTTTTTTATCTTTTGCAGAATATACCAAAGTAGGAACTTCACCAGCTATACCATTATTATCTGGCCTAATAATATTCAAACAAAAAGAGGTTGCTGCTGCCGCATCAATAGCATTACCTCCTTGTTCTAAAATTCTAATACCTGCTAAAGATGATAAATAATGTCCTGATGTAACACTAAATTTTCTACTCCTAAGAACAGGGCGTGTAATAAAATCAAATTTATTTTGGTTATATGACAAATGCTACTCCTTATGAAATCTGAAATTAAAAATATCATACGCTATTTGAAAATATTTAGATATTCTTTAATATACTTAAGTCTTAAAAAGTTATATTAATACATTTAAAAATAGACATTCTAATTTACGTAAAATATAATATTTAGTGACTTTAATTGAGATGATTATAATCACTTTCAAATATTACTAACCACAGGAAATTTTCATGCAAGAAATACCCGAAACAAAATTTCAAACTATACCTCCAAGAATATTATTAGGCCCAGGTCCTATGATGGTACCTCCTAGAGTTCTTCAAGCTATGGTTAACCCAATGATTGGTTACTTAGATCCTGATTTTATTTCTATTATGGAAGAGGTTTCTGATTTACTAAAAATTGTATATTCTACAAAATCAGCTACAACTATGGCATTATCCGGAACTGGTTCAGCAGGAATGGAAGCTGGGCTTAACTCAATTTTAGAACCTAATGATGTAGTTCTAATGTGCATTCATGGCTTTTTCTGTGAAAGACAATTTGAAATGGCAACTAGGGTAGGGGCAAATGTTATCCCATTGCGCTCAGATTGGGGAAAACCCTTTCCTCCAGATTTATTAGAAAAAGAAATTAAAAAACATAAAAATGTGAAACTTGTTACTACTGTTCAAGCTGAAACTTCTACAGGAATACTTCAACCACTTGAAGACTTATCAAAAATTGCAAAAAATCATGATGCTTTGCTAATGGTTGATGCAGTTACATCTCTTGGTGCGAATCCAGTTGAATTTGATTCCATAGGTATTGATTATGCCTATTCGGCAACACAAAAAGGACTAGCTTGCCCTCCTGGTTTGTCTCCGGCAGCAATCAGTAAAAATGCACTAGACTCTATAAAAAACAGGACAACTAAACCATCTTCATGGTACTTAGACTTAGGATTAATTTCAGATTATTGGGGTGAAGCTCATACGTATCATCATACAGCTCCTGTTACTATGATTTTAGCCTTAAGAGAAGCTTTAAAAATTATAGTTGAAGAAGGATTACAGAATAGATATGATCGTCACAACTTAAATGCCTCAGCATTAAGATCCGGCTTAGAAGCTTTGGGGCTAACCGTAGTTTCTCAAAATGGATATAGATTAAGTCAGATTACACCTTTCACAATTCCTAAAAACATCGATTGTGTTGAAGGAAGAAAAATTCTTCTAAGAGAGTTTGGGATTGAAATTGGCAGAGGATTAGGGGAATATGCCGGAAAAGTCTGGCGTGTTGGTCTAATGGGAGAATCCAGTAAACCAGAATACGTTTTAAATCTTTTAGCTGCCCTAGAAAAACTTTTACCTAGGTACGGTAATGAAATTGAACCTGGTAGTGCCTTGTCTGCTGCGAGTAGAATTCTATCAGAAAATTAATTTTTTGAAATGAGAATTCCAACATTTTTTATTCCTTTAGCAATTTGGGTAATAATTACAATTTTTGTAGTTGCATTTGGAATATCAAGTTCTATTAAAAATATTGAAAATAAACAAAACCTAAACATCGTCCAAACTACATCAATGCTTATTTGCCCTCTACATTAGATTTTGCGTTATTATTAGCTTGTTTTATATCTAAATTGTTGAATAAAATTATTTATTGAATAGTTTAGATAAGTCTCTATTTTCCCATGAAAACAGCGCAGGAGCAGCAATTGCCAAAGAACTATACGTACCTACAATAACACCTATTAATAGGACCCATAAAAATTCCTTAATAGTATCTCCTCCAAAAATCATTAAAGCTAGCAATGTAAATAATAAAGTTAAGCTAGTATTTAAAGATCTTCCTAAACTTTCTGCTATTGCAGAATTAGCATTATCTCTTAAAGATCTGGCAGGATAAAGAGTTATATTTTCTCTAACTCTGTCAAATACAACAATAGTATCATTCACGCTATAACCAACTACAGTAAGCAAGGCAATCAAAAACATAGCATTTACTTCAATATCAAATAAATAACCCAGCATTGAAAACATTCCGATTACTATGAAACTATCATGTGCTAAGGCAATAACTGCTGCGAAACCATATTTTAATGGACTAGGCATATTTCTAAATGCCCACCAGATATATAGAAAAATCCCAATTACAGCCGCCAAAACAGCATAGAAAGCATTCAATACTGTCTCTGAAGCTACAATAGGAGAAACTAAATCAAATGATAATTCGTTAATTCCATCTGGCGACAAAGAGTCCTGTAAAGAACTTAACAATGATTTTTTTTCAGGTAATTGAAGTTCTCCTACTCTGATAAAATAATCTCCTTCTTGTCCAGAAGTCATCTTTTGTACTATTGCACCATCATGTCCAAGCTCAGTTAATTTTGTTCTAATTTGACTTTGGGTGACATCATTTTCAAAGCTTAGCCTCAAAGTTGAACCACCTGTAAAATCTATTCCAGGCTTCAGACCAGGAGAAATTATTAAAAAAACAACACCAATTGAAATCACAATTAATGAAAAAATAAAAAACCAAATTCTTTTACCTACAAAATCCAACTATTCCTCCATATACAATAATTTTATCATTTAATTTAACAAACCAGATTTTCCAGCTGGGGTATAAAATCTTAATTTTGAACCCAAAGAAGTATGAGAAATTATTCTTAATAAGGTTCGACTAACTGTTAAAGCTGAGAATAAACTAACACATACGCCAATAGCTAAGGTAACAGCAAAACCTTTCACAATAGTTGCGCCTAAAGTATCAGCAAACCAATATAATATTAAACAAGTAATCAGAGTAGATACATTACCGTCTCTGATAGCAGGCCAAGCGCGAGAAAAACCAATATTTATAGAAGTAAGTAAAGTCCTGCCAAGCTTTAATTCTTCTTTCATTCTTTCAAAAATCAATATATTTGCATCTACAGCCATACCAATAGACAAAATCCCAGCTGCAACTCCTGAAAGAGTCAAAGTAACTGGCAATAATTTAAATATGGACAGCAGCATTACAGAATACAAAATTAAAGCCAAAGCAGCTATAAATCCTGGAATACGATAATACATTATCATAAATAATAAAACTAACAATATACCAAGCAATCCCGCTGAAGCACTCTTAGACAAAGAATCTATTCCAAGAGTAGCATCTATAGCTCTTTCAGTAATTAATTTAATTGGAACAGGTAACCTTCCAGATTCTAATAACAAAGAAATATCTCTAACTCTCTGAACAGTAAAATCATATCCATCTATATAAGCTGAACCACCTAAAATGGGTTGCCTAACTACGGGAGAAATAAGCTGATTACCATCTAAAATGATAGCTAATTCATCCGTAGTACCTGCAATTTCAGTAGTTAATTCAGCAAACTTTTTTGTACCTTCTTGATTAAATTCAATATTAATTATAGGAGTTCCTACTCCAGCTTTCTGACCGGCATATGCACGATCTAAATCATCTCCTGTTAGACCAATGGGTTCATCACGTTTACCAACACGCTTGGTAAACACAATTGAATCCATAGAATTTAATTTTTCATAAGCATTTTGATAAGTCTCATAAGATTCTCTTATATTAATAAAATAAATATTACTTTCATCTTCTAACTTATAAAAATTCACATTTGTTGTAATAGGAATCAATCCTCCTCCACTTGGAACAAGTGGATGATAAGTAAGAATCATATTCTCAGTTAGATCTCCAGTAAGCTCTATCTGTAAAGCATCTGGATAAAATTTATTAGTCCCTTGTAAAGGCAACATGCTCACTCTTAACTGTGTAACAATAGCTTCAAAAACTTGAGCAGATGGTTCATTAATTTCAATAGCTAAAACTGGAATTAAAGATTTATTTTCTTGGACAAATTCAGCAGCAGCTTGCTGATTATCTTCAGGAATATATAAAACTTGATTTTTTTCTACAACGTTTAACGAGTAAGGATCAAATACACCTTCATCTTGCTCTGGTTTTTTAGAAAGTGTTTCACCTTCTTCGGGAGACTTCAAGGCTGCTAGAGAAAATTTAACTATATCAGAGGCATTAAAATCAGGGATTTCTTCCTGAAAATTCACCTTTCTATGTAGAAACATTAACTGAGCAGTTTCACCTATGATTGATTTAGCTCTATCAGGATCTTTAACACCAGGTAACTGCACTAACAACCTATTCTCTCCCAACAGCTGGATAATTGGTTCTCCTAAACCAGAAGAATTCACTCTACGTTCGATAGTCATTTTCAAAGACTGCATTTGATCCGAATTAGGCGGAACACTCTGACCGTTTTCATCACGAATATCTGCCTGATAGACTAGATGGGTACCCCCTTGCAAATCCAAACCCAATTCTAATCCAAAAGGAGTATCTGAATTACCTCTTTGGAAACTGGATAAATTTATTTGCTGAAATCCCAAAACTAAAAATGAAAATGTAGCAAGCAAAAATACTACTACTATAGATCTAATATTCCTTCGCAAAATCTTCTCCTGAAGAAAGCAAGCAAGAAACCATATCTAAAGCATCTTGTTTAGATCGTAATTGTCCTAAAGCTTGGCTTTCATTAATTTTTTCTAATAAATCACCTATTATTTTACCTGATTTAAGACCAAAAGTACTCATTATTTCATGTCCAGTTAATAATGTATTGAACCTGTTTTGCTCAGAAACTGCTGTATGATAACCAATTATATGGTTTACATACCTCAAGGTATTGCTCCATTCGATTGTCGAAAGCTTGGGTCCAGCTGCAGCTAAAACATCAGCCATGTACAAAATTATTAAAGGAATAGAGTTTCCTTCCAAATCTCTGTAATATCGATATAAAGCTCGGCTGGTAGGGAGCTGCCTTTTAGAAGACAGCTGTCCAGGTCTAAGATGATTTTCAACTAACGAATTCACCAAATTAATCGACTTTTTAGGCATTCTTAAATTAGTTAAAATTAAATCAGAAATCTTAGCTCCAGCTTCTGAATGACCTAAAAATCTTATTCTACCATTTAAATCAACAGATCTTGTGGTGTATTTTCCAACATCATGTAAAAGAGCAGCAAGTTTTAAAAGTACAAATTTATTTTGATCATCAGGTTTATCGCTTTCACGATAACTTCTTAATTCATCTATTATACCCTCAATATTACTAAATTGCTTACCAATTTTTACTTTCGATCCATAAAATAATTCATCAATATATCCGACAGATTCTATAGAATGATCAAAAACATCCCAAAAATGTTCATCAGGTTGTGATAAATTTTTTAATTTTGATAGATCTGGAAAAATTTTTTCAAGTAAATTTAATTCATCCAGTTGACGTAAATAATCTCTCGATTCTGTATTTAACAAAATCTTCATAAATTCATCACGAACTCGCTCTGCTGAAACGTTTTTTATAAGTCCTGAATCTTTTCTAATCTGGTTTTCTGTACTATGGTCAATCCTAAAATTTAAATCAGCAGATAATCTTATTGCCCTAATTAACCTAAGAGGATCTGAAGAAAAGATATCCTCATTTAGCATTCGAATTTTCTTATTTAACAAATCTGAATACCCATCCGAAAAATCAATTAACTTGATTTCTCGATCATAGGTATTTAAATCAATACCTATAGCATCCACTGTGAAATCTCTATTCAATAAATCATTTTTTATGGAAAGATCTATTTCTTTTATATCTAAATCAATTTTCTCTGAAAAGTTCCTCTGCTGATTGGGTAATTTCTCTATTCCAGACAATCTACATATATTGCTTCTAGACTCATCCAAAACAACGGGAGTGCCACCAAATATCTGAGCCAAATGATCAGTAAAATTATACGGATTTGTATCAACAACAATATCAATATCTGAAACTTTTCGATTCATCAAAATATCCCTAACAGCGCCACCCACTAAAAAGCACTTAATATCCTTTGAATTGGCTGATTTTGAAATTGTTTGCAATATTGAAGGGATTACTGATTTCTGCATAATTACTCAATATTAATATATGATTAAAAAGGTTATTTTTGTTCTGATGGATTCTTGATAAGATCTTCATGCTTCCGAAGATGGTCAAAATACATTATCCCATTTAAATGATCTGTTTCATGTTCCAAAGCCTGCGCTAGCAAACCATCTGCATATAATTTTGTATATTCAGATTTATTATTTAAACCAACAGCTTTTACCCATAGAGATCTAAAAACATATCCATGGTATCCAGGAACACTTAAACATCCCTCGACAACCTTTCTATTTCCATCATGATCTATAATTTCGGGATTAATAAATACTCTGGGATCATTTTCATCTGGCATTTGTAAAACTATTATTCTTAATAAAACACCAATTTGATTAGCAGCTAATCCAATACCTTGAGAATCATGTAATGTGTTAATCATATCTTCAACAAGATTGGTTAAAGATTTATCAAAATTGACAACAGGTTTAGCTGTTTTTCTTAAAATCTGATCAGGATATTCAATTATAGGTAACACTGACACGAATAAATTCTCCTTAATTGGATTTATTGTAACAAATTTCAAAATACTTGATAAAATTAGCACATGTGATCTAATTTTTATTGACAAGCACATATGTTCTATAATATCATGTGCATTCTTAATTACTAATTGGATTAATTAATAAAGTTTTACCTCTCCTCGATTATACCTCCAAAGCACAAAAATTTTGAAGAAATCGGGGAGGGTACCAGATAAATTAACCAATAATTTGATTCACCCTTGGCTCAGGTCTCACAGGTAAACTACCTTCACTCTTATAATCATAGGACAACTCTATGAAACCTCCACCTATAAGAATTTCATCTTGATAAAATACAACAGCTTGTCCTGGAGTAATAGCTCTTTGTGGTTTCAAAAAATTAATTTCAGCATAATTACCTTCCAAGAGACTAATGGTCGCAGCTTGAGGTTGTGAATTGTATCGAATCTTTACTTCAACCTCTGTCCCATTTTCCAAACTAGAATTACCAGAAACCAAATTTATATTTGAAGCAAAAAGTTTATCTTTATATAAAAATTCTTCTGGACCAATTACTACTTCATTGGATTCGCTATCTATTGATATAACATGCATAGGTGAACCAGTTCCGCCTTTTAATCCTATGCCCCTTCTTTGGCCAATAGTAAAAAACTGTATCCCTGGATGAGTTCCTAGTGTTTCTCCATTAACAGATTTCAATAAACCAGGAGAAGGTTTATTCCTGTCAGCAATAAACTTCTTATAATCACCATCTGGAATAAAACATATTTCCTGACTATCTGGCTTTGTAGCAACTTCAAGATCAAATTGTTCAGCAAATTCCCTTATTTGTGCTTTATTATATTGACCAACAGGGAACATTAATTTACTGAGCTCTTTTTGACCTAAATTAAATAAAACATAAGACTGATCTTTTTTATGATCAATAGCTTTTAATAACTGGAATTCTCTACCACTTTTCAAAATTCTTGCATAATGTCCTGTAGCTACATATTTTGCATCCAACATAATAGCTTTCTTAAGCAAAAAATCAAACTTAAGTCTGTCATTACATGCAAGACAAGGATGTGGAGTGCGTCCCCGGTCATACTCTCTTAAAAAATAATTAACAACATGTTGCTGAAATTCATTTTCAAAATTAAAAACATAATGGGGTATACCAATTGAATCGCAAACCATACGTGCATCTTCGATATCGTCGACAGAGCAACATTGCTTACTAAACTTGTTAGTTTTTTGAGTAGACTTCCATAATCGCATAGTAACTCCGATTACATCATAACCTGCCTCATGAAGTAGTAAAGCTGCAACTGAGGAATCAACTCCTCCACTCATTGCTACAATTATTCGTTCTTTTAGTTCTTTAGTCATAATACAAAGCGTACCATATGAATATCAATTTCTTCAATAAATCAACATATCATTATTTCTAGTTTATACTTCAGAGAATATGTTATTATATTAAGAGTTATTAATTAAGGAGTTTCATCTTTGAGCTACGCTAAAATAGACAGTATTGAAGCCGATAAAAACTTTAAAACCCCTAGTGGCATATCAGTAAAAACAACAGGAAATACCACATTGCTTGACGTTCATGATCTATACGTTCATGAAGTTGAGATCACTGAAGGAATCGGGCAGGGCAACGTTTTTTTGTTAAACCTAGACGTAGCTGAAGAAGTTTAGTCTCAGTTAAAATTTACTGACATTCTCAGAAATTTCCGACCAAGACTTTCTATTTTCAGAAACATAAACAATTATATCTCCAATAGAGTGATTTAGATCTCCAATTTCTGAGATTACAATTCCTTCTCTAATTATTCCTAAAACATTAACTCCTGAACCCACAATTTTTTTACTGATTTCACCATATGTTTTTCCAGAAGGCAGACCTTCCTGAACAGGTATAGAAAAGAGGTTAGCTGAAATTTCATTACTAGTTATTGAATGTGTAAAAAGAGCAACCCCAGGATCAGAAGCTTCTTGAACAAGTAAATTATTCGCCATTTGAATGGTATGAACAATTGAGAGATTTTCTGATTTCCCAAAAAGTGTTTCATGTTTAGGATCAAGGCATTCTGCTACCACCCTTATTTCAGGATTTAAATTCTGAATTACAAAAGCTATAGAAGCAACGAAGCTGTCACTTCTATGGTCCAAATAATTCGGACTTAAAACCATGACCTGAGATGCCTTGGAAATATTACATCTTGCAAAAGTTTCCTCTTCAAGTGGCCAACCCCGAATAAAAGTTACGTTATCCATCGAAAAAGGCAACTGCTCTATTTCATCAGAAATCACTACGATTTCTGATGTGTTATTATCAGCTAGAGAATATTCGGCAATTATTTGCAAAATTCTAGATTCTCCAGGAAAATTGACTATTATCAAATGATTTCTTAAATTTACTTTAGTCATGCCTCTTCTCTCCCTTTCTCTTAAATCAGTAGTCCAATCTACGATAATTCCCACCGTAGTTGTAAAAGCAGTAAGACTAATCAAAACTACGAATATTAAAGTGCCTAATCTGGAACCAAGTTGAGTCGCGTTAAAGTCACCATAACCAATAGTTGTGATTGAAATCACGCTGTACCATAAACTATCAGAAACAGTAATTGAAGGATCTACAACTCTTTCAAAAACATAGAAACAAATGCTATTTCCTATGACTCCAAAAAGTAAAACCATCAAAACAAAAAGAAGGCCAAACTTCTTGTCTCGTCTAGCTTTATTTATTAGTTTCGTGAAAAAATAAAACAATGGTTACCATCTTAAATAAAAAAGTTTTGAATTTATCTCAATAATATTATATAAAATAGTTCGATTTAAATCAGTAAATCAATCAGAATTCAAAGGATTAATCATTGCATTTATTAATTGACGGACATGACGGAAATCCTGAAATTTTACAAAACCAAAGTCTGATATCTAAATTCTTAGAAGAACTTCCCAATAAAATCGGCATGGCTAAATTAATGAAACCGCAGGTAAACAGATATGAGGGAACAAATAGCCAGGATTGGGGAATATCCGGTTTCGTAATAATAGCTGAAAGTCATATCAGCGTTCATACTTTCCCAGAAAGAAAATATATTAATATTGATGTATTTTCTTGCAAAAATTTTAATGTAGAAAAAACAATATCTCAAGTAAAATCATATTTCAAATTAGAAAAAGTTAAATCCTGGACAATAGACCGTGGAGTTGATAATACTCCGCCAAAAGAATTTAATAATTTTAAACCCTTAAAAGAATTAAGAAATACACCTGAATGAAATTTCATCAAAAAAATTTTAAATGGAATACTTTCCTTGATTTACAAAATGATGAAAAAGATTTTTCAAGCTGTTCAGTTGTAATTATTCCAATTGGATATGACGGAACTGCATCCTATAAACCAGGTGCAAAATATGGACCAAATGCAATAATCAATTCCTCCGTAGAACTTGAAAATTATGATATAGAAATGGAAAAAGATATCACAGAAACAGGAATTTTTACTACTCCAGAAATTTCTCCACTTGCCAGCGACCCAAAAGAAATGTTACTGAAAATTGAAACAACAATTGATAATTTAAAATTGAAAAATCAAATTACTGGAATCATAGGTGGAGATCATTCTGTAACGATAGGATCTGTCAAATCCGCAATTAAAAGATTCCCTGATTTATCTATACTTTATTTAGATGCTCACGCAGATTTAAGAGATACATATATGGGAACCAAATGGGGGCATGCTTCAGTTGCAAGAAGATTGAAATCTATATGCAAAGTAGTCCAATTAGGTGTTAGAAGTATTAGTTCAGAAGAAGTTAATTTTATCTCAAAATCAAAATCTGAAAATGAAATATATTATTGGGATCGTACCAAGAATAATTTACAAGAAGACATTGATTCTGCCCTAAGCCAACTTTCTAATCAAGTATACATAAGCATAGACTTAGATGTACTAGACCCATCAATTATGTCAGCAGTTGGAAACCCAGTACCTGGCGGAATAAACTGGGAAGAAATCAATTCAATTATTAAACAGACAGCGCAACATCATTCAATCATTGGATTTGACGTAACTGAACTCAGTCCAAACGAAGGTCCAGAATCATGTTCTTTCACAGCTGCAAAGCTAATATACAAACTTATAGGCTTTGCAACTGAAAAAAGCAACAACAAATTATAAAAACAATGGTCCAAATATAATAGAAACAATCGCCATTAATTTCATAAGAATATTTATAGCTGGACCTGAAGTATCTTTGAAAGGATCTCCTACAGTATCACCTGTAACTGCTGCTGCGTGAGCATCTGAACCTTTTCCACCATGATTACCTAATTCAATATATTTCTTTGCGTTATCCCACGCACCACCTGAGTTTGCCATAAAAATAGCTAGAAGAAATCCTGAAACAATTGATCCTACCAAAAGACCACCTAAAGCTTCAGGACCTAAGAATGGTAATAAACCAACAACTATTGGAACAATTACAGCTAAAAGTCCTGGTGCAATCATAGCTTTTAATGAACCAGTTGTTGATATTTCAACAGCTTTTGCAGCATCCGGCTTAACGCCTTTTTTACCTTCCTTTAGACCAGGAATTTCTCTAAATTGCCTCCTGACTTCATCTATCATTGCTGAAGCTGCAGTACCTACTGCCTGCATAGTTAATCCTGCAAAAACAAAAGGCAATAATCCACCAATGATTGTTCCTACAAGTACCTTAGGATCCATAATGTTAAAAGAACTAATTTCAGCTACAGTTCCATAAGTTGCCATCAAGGCCAGAGCTGTCAAAACAGCTGATCCTATAGCAAAGCCTTTACCAGTAGCTGCAGTAGTATTACCAAGAGCATCTAATGCATCTGTCCTTTCACGAACTTTAGGATCAAGACCAGCTTGTTCGGCAATTCCACCGGCATTATCTGCAACAGGTCCATATGCATCTGTTGAAAGTGTGATTCCAAGAGTTGATAACATTCCAACAGCAGCTAATCCTATACCATATAAACCAATTACTGGTGTTTCTGCTGAACCTCCTGCTAACACAAAAGAAAGTATTATACCAACGACAATCGCAATTGTGGGTATAATAGTAGAATATAAGCCAACAGCTATTCCAGCAATAATTGTTGAAGGATGGCCAGTTTCAGATTGAGAAGCAATCCATTTAACTGGAGCGTATTCATACGATGTAAAGTATTCAGTTGCTGTACCTATAACAATACCTACAACTATTCCTACAACTATTACCCAGAATAAATTAAAATCAATCTCATTTACAGATATATATACACCACTACCTATAAGAGTCAAAATACCAGCACCAAAAATTCCATATCTTAGTGTCCAAAGCAAATCACTCATTGTTGCTCCGTCTTTGGTCCTGATTAAGAAAGTTCCTAATATTGATGCCACTATACCTATACTTGCAATTATTAACGGAAGAATCACAAGATCACTAGTTATGCTTTTAGTAGCTACAACAGCCAGTGCAATCGTAGCAATAATAGACCCTGCATAAGATTCAAAAAGATCTGCGCCCATTCCTGCAACATCACCAACATTGTCTCCAACATTGTCAGCTATTACTGCAGGATTTCTAGGATCATCTTCAGGAAGGCCAGCTTCTACCTTGCCAACTAAGTCTGCTCCTACGTCAGCTGCTTTTGTAAAAATTCCTCCACCAACTCTGGCAAACAGAGCTATAGAACTTGCCCCGAATCCAAAACCAGCAATTACTGTTGGACTTTCAAATAAATAATAAAGTACAGCTACTCCAACAAGACCTATTCCTACAACTACAAATCCCATAACAGCACCCGTAGAAAAAGCAACACTTAAGGCTTTATTAAGACTGGATTCTGCTGCATTTGCTGTTCGTGTGTTTCCTCTAACCGCAGTTGACATACCTATAAATCCTGCGAGAGCAGAACCTATAGCACCTACAAGATAAGAGATAGACATATTAATGTTACCCTGACTTTCTCCAATCAGACCAAAAACATCCAAATCAATGAATAGTATCAATATGACAAATATTGTCAAAACGAAAATTGAAAGGATTGTATACTCTCTTCTTAAAAAGGCCATCGCACCTTCTTTAATAAGATCACCGATGTCGTTTACAACATCATTTTCCACAGGGTTTCTTTGAACCCTCAGAAACAATAATCCAGCAGTAAAAAGCGCTACTACTCCAGCTATAACAGCCAATAAAACTTGAGACATTTAATTCCCTCCAAATATCAATAGTACTATCTACTAATTTATATTATCCGTACTAAATATTAAAGTATTTTGATAAAGATTTAGTAGTTTTTTCAGGATCTTTAGATAAGGTTATTGCAGTAGCAATACATACAGAATCCACCCCTGTTTCTATAGTGCTTTTAATATTTTTCTGGTTGATTCCACCTATAGCAACAATTGGCTTTTTACATATTTTTTTAGCATCAATAAGAAGTTTTAAACCTGCTGGCCTTGTATCAATTTTTGTTGTAGTAGGGAAAATACTACCAATTGCAATATAAGAGGACTCATTACCTTCTGATTCTTCCACTTCTGAAATCGTAGCATTCGATGTACCAATGATTAAATCTTTTGTAGTAATTTCTTTAACAAGATCAGGATAAATATCCTCCTGTCCCAGATGGACTCCATCAGCATCCGTAATACAAGCTATATCCACACGATCGTTGATTATAGAAACTGCGCCATATTCATCACATAATCTTGAGATTTCTTTACCCCATTTAATAGTATTTAATACAGAATCTTTCTTGTTTCTTAACTGAATAATTTTAGCACCACCATTTAAGACCTTTTTAGTCATTTCAACAGGATCTTCTGAATTAATAAATTCCGGATCAATAATTACATAAATTCCATTTATTTTTTTCATTTTGACTCCTGAATCATACTTTTTACTGGTTCAAATGATTTTCTATGTAGAGGAGTAATTCCATAGTTATTTATTGAGTCGATATGAGCTTTGGTACCATATCCTTTATGATTTCCAAATCCATATTCAGGGTAAACTTTATCAAAATCCACCATTATTTGATCCCTGGTAACTTTTGCAATTATTGAAGCAGCAGCAATAGAAGAACTTATCTGGTCTCCTTTAATAATTGATTTCTGAGGTACATCAACTGAATCTAATTCTACAGCATCTATTAATAGATAGTCAGGTATGATTTCAGAATTTTCTATCGCTCTTACCATAGATAGTTTGGTAGCAGAGATAATACCACTTTCATCAATTTCATTATTAGAAGCTGAACCAACAGAAACACATAATGCATCTGAATTAATTAAGTTAAAAAGATCTAAACGTTTATTTTTAGTCAAACGTTTACTATCATCAAGTTCAGGAAACCATTCAGAATCAAAATCCTTACGAAATATTACTAAAGCTGAAAGTACAGGTCCGGCTAAAGTACCTCTACCAACTTCATCTATTCCGGCAATAAACTTATACCCGAAATTCGTTAATTGTTTTTCCTCATAATTATCGGGGCGATTTTTCAGAATTCAGGATACCTCTCAGTAAATAAATTATATTGATTTTGATTCGAATGATATGTGATACTTTCAAATCATGCAACAAACAACAAATAAAAAAGATCCTCATACTATAAATGAAAATTTCAGGAACTTAACAGAAGTTTATAAAGAATTAGTTCAAATTATAGACGGTATATCAAAAAATTATATGCTCGAAAAAATTGATCCGAATTATCTGTTTCAATTATTACCAAAACAATTAACGGATAAAAATATTGTTGCATTAAAAGAATTTGAAAAGAATCATTTAAGTCGAGCTGCAAAAAAAAGAGCAAAAATACAAGCACTACAGTAGTGTATAAGGATTTAAATCATATATTATAGGTTCGCACTATATATATTATGTAAACCAAAATATAATTTTTACTTAGTCCTAAATTCAATAACTTTATTCTTAATAAATATTTCTAATACCTTTAAAGATAAATTATCTACTGAATCATCTTCTCTAAAATTAAATACTTCTACTCCTGGTGGAATACTTTCAAAGCTTAAACCAAAATTATCTACTAAAATCAATCGATTTCTAAAAATTACAGATAAAGCCCCTAAAATTGTAGAAATTTTTTCAATCTGAGAATTTGCCAAAGAACTATCAAGATTTTTTTCGATAGGTTCAATCAATAAAACTGCAAATTTTCTGTCTCCTATTGAATCAGAAAATATTTTATCTAATTCAGAGTTATTTGCAAAAAACATATTTTCAACAGTAGAATTTATTTCAAGCCTCTGAAAATGCTTAGACAAATCATTCGCTATATCAAGCATTCCTACATATCCAATTAAACACTCATTCTTAGACAATAAATCAGAATTTGTGTCCAAATCATTTTCTAAAGAAATTGATGCTTGCAAAGTTGAGGTAGTTTCAGAATCATTTAATGAATTAATATAAGAGACAAGATTTACTAACATTTGATGCCCAGTTTGAGTAATTATCCCAGTATATCTACCATTTTCTATAATCAAGTTAAAACATTCATCTAATAATGAATTATCAATATTAAAATCTCGATATATAAGATTTTTTGAATTTTCAGGAGGTGGAACAGGTTTACCATCTAAAATTTCATAAAATCTTCTGAATAAATCAGGTTTTAAAGCAGCTTGAATTAGAGAAAGCCGGAATTCATTTTCACTTTTAGGACTTACAACAGCCTGGCCTAAAGAAGTTAATGATATTTCAGGATCCTTATATCCACCATTTGTTAAACCATATTTGAATGAAGAATTCAATTTTGTAATAAAACCACTGCTAGAAGGCGTAGAATTTAATTGAGAGGCAAGAATATTGCGATCTATAGGCAATCCCGAATTATTTGAAAAGATAGCAGTAGCTATTTCAAGACAATCTTGAATAGGATGAAGAGGATATGGGCGTACCTTACGTGTACGCGATGTATTTTTTAATAATCTAGCCATAATGTATTCATTCTCAAATTTTTGTCCTTATTATATCCATATCTACAAAAATATTTCTACATCAATATGATTATATTCTTTTCAATCTTTTCAAAATCTTTTCAGTGAATAGAATCCCCTTTGCTGGTTGCTATAAAATACATAGCTAGTCAATTATTTTATAAAGAATGCCAATTTACTATAGTGATTACAATTATGCAGTGTTAAAATATTGGAGATTAATTACTATTTATGAGGTCTATAATTGTACTTAAAAAACAATATTTTATATCTAAGCATTACAGTTTTTTCAACTTTATCAATATTTATAAGTGGATGTTCTTATTTTCAAGATGAAAAAATTAGTGACACTAACTCCGCGCCCATTATAAATGTAAAAACATTTGATCAACCTGATATTCCTAAAGGCTTTGACCATACACAAAATTTAGACTCCCCTTCAGATGTACCTGATGAAATCAAAATTATTTGGGAAGCCTGGAAATACATTCAAGATGATTATGTAGATCAGGAATCTTTAGATCCAAAAATCATGGCTGAAGAAGCAATTAAAGCTATGATAGCTTCTATAGGAGACCCTCAAACTTCTTATATTAAACCTGAAGTGTTAACTGGAAGTTTCGGAGATATGTACAAAGGAAACTTTGAAGGCATTGGCGCTCATGTAACTGTAAATTCTGCTGGTAAAATAGTTATTGTCGCACCTATTGAAGGAGGACCTGCTAAAGCTGCCGGAATTAAATCAGGAGATATAATTTTATCTGTTGATGGAAAATCCATAGAAGGATTATCCTTGCTTGAAGTAGTTTCATTAATCAGAGGCCCTAAAGGTTCTACAGTAATCCTAGAAGTTAAACATCTTGCAGCCCAAGAAAATGAAACAATAGAAATTATCAGAGATGTCATAGTACTCCCTACAGTTCTTTTAAGAAGCACTGAAGACGACCCTTATGCACATATTAGAATTACAAATTTTTATCCAAATACAAACGATCAGCTAAAAAATATACTTTCAAATCTAGAGAAACGTGATTATCAGGGAATAATTTTAGATCTAAGGGGAAATCCTGGTGGAACATTAAAAGCTGCAATTGAAGTCTCAAGTCAATTTCTTGAAGACGGAATAGTAATGTATTCAATAGACGGAAAAGGCAATAGAACAGATTATAAAGTATTTTCTGGCGGACTAGCCACAAAGAAACCAATGGTAGTCCTAATAAACAGAGGAAGCGCTAGTTCAAGCGAGGTTTTAGCGGGAGCAATACAAGACAGAAATAGAGGCATAATAATAGGCTCAAGGTCATACGGTAAAGGCGGGATAAACATTCTGAGACAATTAAGCAACAAAGGTGGAGTATATATCACTACAAAATACTGGTTCACACCAAATGGAACTCGGATAAATGAAACTGGTATTCAACCGGATATAATTGTTACAGATTCAGACCCTAAAACTGCAGATATCAATCAATTAAATAAAGCAAAAGAAGAGTTGAAAAAAATTATTTCTAATAAATCTGAAGCTTAAATATTGTCATATTATGAATAAATCCAAAATCATTGCTACAAACAGGAAAGCTAGATTTGAATATTTTCTCTCTGATTCTTACGAAGCTGGAATAGTATTACTAGGAACAGAAATTAAAGCAATTCGCGAAGGAAAGGTAAATATTACTGAATCCTACGTATCATCTCACATGAATGAAATATGGTTAAATAATTGCCATATAGGCCCCTACTCTGCAGCAAGCATTAACAACCACGATTCTACACGGCCCAAAAAATTATTACTCCACAAAGAACAAATCGCAAAATTATCTAGTTCTTCAAAAATGTCGGGTTATACCCTTATTGCAGTAAAGATGTACCTCAAATCACATAGAATAAAAGTACAAATTTCTGTTGCAAAGGGTAAAAAACTGCATGATAAGAGAAGGTCAATCAAAGAAAAAGATCAAAATCGTGAAATGAGACGCAGAATACTTCGAGATGTTTAATATTTGTATCTAAAATGATATAAAATCCAGATACCTAAGTATAACGCAAAATCCCGGCATAGACGGGTTAAATCATGCCGGGATAATAATTTTTTGGCTATATAAGTCGTGCTTTGGGTACTTATGAAGCCCGTTTAATCTCTAAGCTGTCACCAGGTGCAAGAGCAACACGTTGAACATTGATACCTAACTTGAGAAGCCAATAACCAAGGGTAGCTTTACTTACACCAAGGGAATCAGCAGTAGCAGAAAGACCATAATCAGTCACAAGTTTAGGAAGCATATCTTCTAGAGGTTGCTGGTGAACCTTTTCGACAGCGATCATCTTTTTAGTTTTTCTTCTCATATCGTTCCTCCATGAACTTTTACTATATTATTCGACGCTAAATACTACAGTCAATACCTTTTCAGGTCTTTTCTAAGAAAACATTAAAACTATTCAATTCTTTTCAAAAAACAATTTTAATATCTTTTTAGAAAATGTATAAAATTTTTATTTTAAATACAAATATTATTAATATACACGCAAATTATGCGTGTTGTTTTAATTCGTTTAATTTCTTAGATTTTGTTTAAATCAGATATAAATTAAATATAAATAACTTATTTTTAAAATTTAAAACTTTTCTTAATCAAACAAACATTTATACCATTTTCCTGTACCAGAACATCAATTTATTAATTTATATGCCTTAAAATTGATTTCAGCTACTTAGATGCTATAATTATTCACGAAACATTTTCATCTTATATATAAATAAAACCAGGATATAAAATAAGTGAACAAAGCGCAGATTGTAGCAAATTGGAAAATGAATACCACTATTTCTGATTCAATTAATATTTCTACAAAATTATCAAATGCAAGTTTAGATATAAATAATATTGACATAACTATATGCCCTCCTGCCCTATATCTTGCTCAGGTACATCAAATCCTAAAAAATTCTTCATTAAAAATAGGTGCTCAAAATATACATAGTGAAGAAGAAGGTGCTTACACAGGTGAAATTTCAGCAAAAATGATTTCAGATTATTGTGACACAGTGATTTTAGGGCATTCAGAACGTAGACAAATATTCAAAGAATCCAACCAAGATATTAATAAAAAATTTCTATTAGCTAAAAAATTTAATCTCAATTCAATAATTTGTGTCGGTGAGACCATTCAAGAACGTGAAAGTGGCAAAGCAAAAAAAATAGTTTCTACCCAAATATTATCTGCATTAAAATCAACCTCGGATTTTAATAAACTTTTGATAGCTTACGAACCTGTTTGGGCAATAGGTACAGGAAAGGCTGCTACCGCCAAAGATGCTCAAGATATGTGTTCATATATCAGGAATGTAATAACTGAACTAAACAAAAATAATGTTGCTGAAAACATTCCAATTCTTTACGGAGGTAGTGTTAATTCAGAAAACATAGAACTATTCACACAGCAAAAAGATATCAACGGAGCTCTTGTAGGAACTGCAAGTCTAGACCCAGATGAATTCATCAAATTAATTAAAAAAACAAAACAATAATTAACTTAATGAGTAATTACGCAAAACCAATTTTAATTGTAGTTGGTCCAACAGGTATAGGTAAATCTGATTTTTCTATCTCAATTGCTAAAGATATTAATGCAGAAATTATTAATGCTGATAGCAGGCTTGTTTACAAACACTTCAATATAGGTACTGCTAAACCAAATGCGACTCAGTTAAAAACTACAAAACATCATCTAATAGATATTTTAAACCCCCAAGAGAATTTCAACATTTCACAGTTTCTTGATTTAGTTAAAGAAAAAACTGAAGAAATTTTATCACGTAAAAAAATACCTATTATCGTAGGTGGTTCAGGTCAGTACATAAAAGCAATACTAGATGACTGGACAATTAGTAAAGTCCCGCCTAACAAACTACTCCGCGAAGAATTAGAAGAAAAAATAAAATTATTTGGGCCTGAATTTGCATATAAATTTCTTGAAAAAATAGATCCACTACGTGCGAAACAAATAGACCCATCAAACCATAGAAGAATCATTCGCGCAATAGAAATTCATGAATCAGGCCAATCCAATTCAACTTCATTCCCTCTCTTTAAATCATATTCAAAAATTACTATAGGACTAACCTTAGAAAGAAAATTACTTTATTCCAGAATTGACAATAGAGTTGACAAAATGATAGAAGCTGGCTGGATAGATGAAATTAAATATCTGATTAAAAACAACATTCAAGATCAGCAATCAGCTATGTCTTCAGTAGGCTACAAAGAACTCTATGAATATTTAACAGAAGGTAAAGAAAGTCTGGCAGACGTTATCCAAAAAATTAAATTTAAAACCCATAAATTAGTTAGAACTCAATATAATTGGTTCAAATTATCCGATAAAAATATCAAATGGTTCGAATCTACTGAAAAAGGTCTAGTTCAAGCAAAAAATTTTGTCATTTCAAAAATAAATTGAATTAAATAAATTATTTAGTGTATAATCCACGCAATAAAAACCAAACCAACCGACCGACCGACCGACGAGGCCAAAATGACTCCTTTAAATAAAAAAATTCCTTTAATTATTTTATTATCGTGCATGTTATTAACAATATTTTGTGGAAATGATGAAAAAAATGGAGGTACTGGAATTGGAGGGGGATTAAACACTGAATACATTGGTATGACCGGAACTACTCAAAAACCTGATCTTACTATTCAAACAGATAAAGATTATGAGGCAGCTTCTGGATCAGGTGGTTCATTGAATAAAAAATCAGCAATTAAAGTCGATTTACCATTAGCTATTTGGAAAGAATTCGAATATAGAATGCTTTCTACAGGTAAACAGCTAGGTGAAACCAACGAGACAAAACAACAATTCTGTATGGTGCATATAAAAGATAGTACTCCTCTAGAAAAAGATATTGAAGTTGAAGTAATTGATGAAGCAACCTGTAATTGGTCCAGATTCGTAGGAACTAATGGGATTCCAAGAATTTTAGAAATCGGTTTGCTAAAAATAAAAGTTAAATCAACAGGTGAAGAAGGCTGGGTTTTTAAACAAGCTGTAAGTATTAACAATTAATTCAAAACGTGACGAGGGAAAATGACTCCTTTAAATAAGAAGATTTCTTTAATTATTTTATTATCGTGCATGATATTAACAATATTTTGTGGAAATGATGAAAAAAGTGGAGGTACTGGAATTGGAGGGGGATTAAACACTGAATACGTTGGCATGACCGGAACTACTCAAAAACCTGACCTTACTGTTCAAACAGATAAAGATTATGAGGCAGCTGGAATTTCAAAAAATAAAAAAGCAGGAGTTAAAATCGATTTGCCTTTAACTGTTTGGAAAGAATTCGAATATAGAATGCTTTCTACAGGTAAAGGTGGACTTGATCAACCTGTTCAAGGAAAAGAACAATTCTGCATGGTACATATAAAAGATAGCTCCCCTATAGATTCAGGATTAGAAGTTGAAGTTATTGACGAGGCAACTTGTAATTGGTCCAGGTTCGTAGGATCAAATGGCGTCCCAAGAATTTTAGAAATTGGTTTACTAAAAATAAAAGTTAAATCAACAGGTGAAGAAGGCTGGGTTTTTAAACAAGCTGTAAATATTAACAATTAATTCAATGGCGTCCCAGGCAGGATTCGAACCCGCGACCTAATGCTTAGAAGGCATCCGCTCTGTCCAACTGAGCTACTGGGACAACACTTATAAATAATATCAAATAATTACAAAATTTGTATATATATCAGAATTCAAACTTCTTTAGTTTGCCTGAATTCGCGAGAGACAACATCATTATATTTACTGAATCAACAGAACCTATCTGTCCATTTAAAAATTCTTTTTCACTAAAACTTTGAACTTTATCTCCACCGATATTTTCATTATAAATCAGCAAAGGAACTGGATGCCAACTGTGTGCACTTAATACTGCAGGAGTAGAATGGTCTCCGGTAATTACCACAACATCAAAGTTTAAATCCATAATTCGAGGAACAAATTGGTCGAAAGCTTCTAAAGACTTAACTTTACCGTCAAAATCTCCATCTTCACCTTTCGAATCTGCATCCTTGTAATGCATAAAGAAAAAATCATGGTTTTCAAAGTTTTCCTCAACAGCGCTTACTAATTTATCTAAAGATTTCTCAACAGAAACAGATTTCATTCCTAATAATTTTGCCAACCCAATATACATTGGATATGAAGAAATTCCAATTGGGTTCAATTTATATTTATTTTTCATATCTGGAAGATTTGTTCCACGCGAAAAGCCTCTTAATAAAATCCCATTTGCTCGTTTTTCATCAGATAAAATTTGTAAAGATTTTCCAATGAAATCGTTTACTAACTTTGTAAAAATTTGATCTTCGGATTCTTTAATTGAGCAAAAAATCTCAGAACAATCTATTTCATTTAAATGATCATTTGAAATTTTAGAAATCAAACTTGAGTCTAAATCAAAAATAGCTACAAAACGATGTCCTTCAACAGGATAAACATCTATTTTCATTCCATCCACTGAAACTTGATTCAATAGCTTTACTAAATCAAGACATTTTTGATTGCTTATTCGTCCAGCTCTTCTATCAACAACTTTACCTTCTTCATAAGTGCAAAAATTTCCTCTCACAGCAATCTGAGTTGTCGACAAATTAATTCCAATACCAGTGGCTTCTAAAAAACCTCTACCTACTAAATATTTTAATGGATTATATCCAAATATTGCTAAATGCCCCGGAGCACTACCAGGGGTAACTCCTGGGAAAACTGGGTTTGCAACTCCACATGAAGAGATTTTTGAAAGCTGATCAAGATTAGGGATTTTTGCAACATCTAATTCAGATTTTCCAGTCTTTTTATCTGGAACACCTCCTAAACCATCAATCACTAACATTAAAATTTTCGATTCAGTGGAACAAATTATTTTATCTAAATACTCAAAATCAATCATCATAAAACCTTAATTATCCAATAAAGACTTAATTCCTGGTAATGTACTTCCTTCCAAGAAAGAAATTGAAGCACCTCCACCAGTAGAAACATGTGAAATTTGATCTGACAATCCAAAAAAGCTAATAGCTTCTACTGTTGAACCACCTCCTACAACAGAAACACATTCATTTAGAGATCCAATTGCTTGAGCTAAAAGTTTAGTGCCAGATGAGAATTTTTCCCATTCAAATACCCCCATAGGGCCATTCCAAATTAATGTTTTAGACAAATAAAATTGTGCAATAAATTTTTGTACACTTTTAGGCCCAATATCCATGATTCTCCATCCAGAAGGAATGCTATCTTTATCTACAGTTTGAATATTAGATTTTTCAGAAAAACTATCAGAAATAATAAAATCATCTGGCAAAATTATTTCACAATGATTTTTTGAAATAGATTTCATGATTTTTTCAACACTTTCTTCAGCTCCTTCTTCTACGAAAGAATCTCCAACTTTCAATCCTTCTAAAATAAGAAAAGGGGCTGACATAGCCCCACCTATAATCATCACATCTACAACTGAAGAAAGACTTTCAATTACTCGCAGTTTATCAGAAACCTTTGCCCCTCCAAATACAGAAAGTAGTGGTCTTTCAGGACTTTGTAAGATAGAAGAGAAAATATCTATCTCTTTTTTAAGTAACAATCCAGAAACCATCGGAATAAAATTAGAAATTTTATCCATTGATGCATGATTTCTATGCGCCACACCAAATGCATCATTTACATATAAATCTGCTAATTTAGAAAGATTTTTAGCAAATTCTGATTCGTTTGATTCTTCTCCAGAATGAAATCTTAAATTTTGAAGAACAGCTATTTCACCTGGTTGCATTTTTTTAGAAAATTCCTCAACATCAAGTCCTATACAATCATCAAGTTGAGTTACATCTTGTCCTAACAATTCAGATAATTTAGATGAAATAATGTCCAATTTAAATTCTTCAACATAATTGCCATTTGGTCTCCCAAAGTGAGAACAAATTAATATAGCACATCCTTGCTGAAGTAAATATTTTATAGTTGGAATTGAAGCTAAAATTCTTGAAGCATCACTAATTTTACGATTAGAAATATCAATAGGAATATTAAAATCAACTCTCAGCAAAACTCTTTTAATTAAAGAAAAATCTACTTCTAAAATATTTTTTTTATTATTCATTTAAACTTTGCCTAAAATCCTGTCAACATCAAATAATCCACCAAGCTTTTCACTGAATCAATATTTCTTTGATTATCACACACCAAGTCAATTGATGAATTTAGCTGGTGTGTAAGTTTCTTTCTATCTTGTTCACAAAATTTTCTAACATCAATTTCATCTAAAATTGTTTTCAATTGTGTGATATCTTCGTTCGTCAATACCCTTTTAAAATATATATCGCCTAATCTGATTTTTTGAGAATTTGACGCATATTTAAATGCATAAACAATAGGTAATGTTTTCTTCTTATTTAAAAAATTTAAATCAACTTCAGGTGATTCCCAAAATGAATCAATATCTTTATTAATTTGAAGTAAAACTCCTAAGTTAAATCCAAATTTACCAATCTCTTCTTTTAGTTCATTGCCACTATCAGATACCAATGCTGCAAGTTTCATTGCTGTTGAAAGAAATTCAGCTCTAAGATACAAAAGCTCCATGTACTCTTCAATTTTTACATCAATTCTTTCTTGAAATTCTAATTCTAAATATTTTGATTCAGAGAATTTCAAACTCGCTGAATCAAACATTTGTAAAGCTTCAAAAACTACATCGCTTGTGACACCAATTTGACTTAATTCACAAATCTGTAACCTAGCTAGAGAATGCAAGCCATCCCCTGCATTTATACCTTGTGCTGGTCCCCAGATCCACCAAACAGTATCTTTTCCATTTCGCTGAGGGAGTCCATCTTTTACATCATCATGAATTTCGGTAAAATTTAAAAACATTTCTATAGCAGATGATATAGGATAAATAAACTTTTTTTGAGCGCTAAATATTTCACCAATCGCCATAGAAGATAAAGCGTATAGATATGAACTATTTGAAGCAGAAACAACATTACCTGCTTTATCTTCAAAACCCATATGATAAGCCATCATATGATATAAAGGCATTTCACGGGAATCAAAGAGCTTCCTTAGATAAACATCAATATCAAATTTCATTTCTTTAAAATTTGAATTGTCTTTATTCACAAAAATCCCCAGTACAAAAATACCATAAACCTCAAAATACATTTCGTAAATATAATACTAAACGTATTTTGAGAAAAATTATAGTATCTTTGAGAATTTACTGGATCTCTACAGTTGCTCCAGCAGCTTCTAACTTAGTCTTAGCTTCATCAGATTCTTCTTTAGAAATCCCTTCCTTAACATTTCCAGGTGCAGCTTCAACAAGATCCTTTGCTTCCTTCAATCCTAGAGAAGTGATTTCACGAACTGCTTTAATCACTTGAATTTTATTTGCTCCAAATTCCTTTAAAACAACTGTAAATTCCGATTGTTCTTCTTGTTTTTCCGCGCCTGCTGAATCTCCTGCTCCAGGAGCAGCAGCTACAGCTACTGGTGCAGCAGCGGATACGCCAAATTCTTCTTCAAGAGCTTTAACTAATTTTGCTACGTCAGTTATAGTCATTCCCTTGATATGTTCAATTAATTCTTCATTTGTTAATGATGCCATTATATGCCTCCAAAATTTTTTTATTTAATTTAATTTTCTTGATTTTTATTATGTCGATCCAGCAATGTTGCTAAACCTTGAGTTGGCGCATTTAAAACTGTTGCTAAACCAGTTATAGGCGCCTGCAATTGACCCAACAAACGTGACAGCAAAGTAGGTCTGTCAGGCAAAGAAGCCATGTAATCAACTTCTTCTGTAGTCAATAATGAATCCCCCATTAAGGCCCCTCGAACCTTAACAGCTGAATTAGAATTTTTAATAAAGTTTGTTAAAACCCTTACAGGCTCAACGGGATCGTCAAATCCAAAAACAAAACTAGTAGGACCTTCAATCAATTCCTTTAATTTAGAACTACCTGCTTGATCAGCAGCAATTAATGCTAAAGTATTTTTTACAACTTTAAATTGTACACCTTGCTCCCTTAATACAGTTCGCAGGGCAGAAATTTCAGAAACATTAACACCTGTATAATCAGCAGCAATTAAAATACTACTAGATTCGATATTTGATTTTAAATCTTCAACAATTTGTATCTTCTTTTCGTTTGGCAAACCAACCTCCTATATAAATAAAAAATCCCGAAATTCTGAAAATAATTAAATGCAAAAAAACGGGAAGAAAAATACCTGAGTAGGTTAATTTAATCCTATAAAAAAGGAACCTACTGTCTCCGGCATCTAATTATATTCTGTTTTAACTTCGCTAAATGCAGTTACCTCCAAAGCAAAACTAGGCCCCATAGTAGAAGTCAAATATCCAGACTTAATTAAGTCTCCTTTAACTCCGCTAGGTCGTGCTCTAATAATACTATTCATTAAAACGTTTAAATTATCCTCAATCTGTTGAGCTTCAAAACTTGCTTTACCAATAACAACATGAATAATAGAGTTTTTATCTAATCTGTACTCAACCCTACCCATTTTAGCTGACTCTATAGCCTTAGACAAACCATCAGGCTTAACGACAGTTCCGGTTTTAGGGTTGGGCATTAATCCCTTCCTACCTAATACCTTTCCAAGCCGACTAACTCTAGCCATCATGTCAGAGGTAGCAATTGAAACATCAAATTCAGTCCACCCAGATTCAACTTTCTTAATAAGATCATCACCACCCACAAAATCTGCTCCAGATTCATTAGCTATAGTAGCAGATTCACCTTCAACAAAAACTGCAACTACAGGAGTCTTACCTACACCATGAGGTAAAACTACAACACCTCGAATTAATTGATCTGCTTGAGTAGAATCAGCAGATGTTTTCAAGTGCAATTCAATTGATTCATCAAATTTAGCTGTAGCATTATCTTTTACCATACCCACAGCATCATTAGGAGAATATTGTTTATTGACATCAATCTTTTCTAATGTTTGATTATATCTCTTACTTCTTTTGACCATTTTTTAAAATATCCTGTTATTCTGAAACTTCTATTCCCATGCTACGTGCTGTACCTTCAACAATCTTAACAGCACCATCAATATCTGCGGCATTCAAATCTTTTAATTTTTCTTTAGCAATTTCCACGACTTTATCACGGCTGACAGATCCAACCTTTTCTAAAATAGCATTTCCACTTCCTTTCTCAATTCCTGCAGCAGTCTTCAACAAAGACGAAGTAGGAGGTGTTTTTGTTTCGAAAGAAAACGAATTATCCTGATACACAGTAATCACAGCAGGTATTATTTTACCTACTTGGTCAGCTGTTTTAGCATTGTATTCTTTAACAAATGCCATTATATTGACTCCATGCTGTCCAAGCGCTGGACCTACAGGAGGTGCTGGTGTAGCCTTTCCTGCTTCAACAGCTAGTTTAATTAATGTCTTTATTTTTTTAGCCAATTCAATCCCACCTAAAACAATTTAATACTTAAGCTTTATCTACTTGAAAAAAATCTAACTCAACTGGTGTTTCTCTACCAAAAAATGAAACCAGAACTCTTACTTTATTTCTTTCCAAAAACACTTCATCAATCGAACCCATAAAGTCCGCAAAAGGACCTTCATTTATTTTTACGATATCACCTACCTGCAAACCAGAAGTAACAGTAGGCTTCTGTGTTGAAATATGTCCTAATATCCTGTCAACCTCATCTTGTTCAAGTGGGACAGGCTTAGGTCTCTTTTCAATTTCATCTTCTACACTAACGAACCCAGTGACACCCGGGGTATTTCTAACGACATACCAACTTTCATCATCCATTACCATATTAACAATTATATATCCTGGAAAAATTCTTTTATCTACAGAAACTCTATCTCCATCTTTGTTAATCTCAAAAGTTTTTTCAGTAGGCATTACTACTTCAAAAATCTTATGCCCCATATCCAAATTAGAAACACGAATCTCTAGGTTATTCTTTACCCTCTCTTCATGACCTGAATAAGTATGTACGATATACCATCTAGGTTCTATTGTTACAGACGTAGACATCAATTCCTACCTAATATAACATCAAAAACTTCGGTGAATAACAAGTCAACCAAACCGAGAAAAATGCCAACTGATACAGATACAACAACTACCATGACACTCAAACGAAATGTCTCTTCTTTAGTCGGCCAAGTAACTCTTTTAAGTTCGTTAAAAGCATCCCCAATAAAACTAAAGAAACCTTTTCTGGAAGCTTCAAGACGTGTCTTAGGAGATATAACAGGATTATTTTTAGCCATTTTTGAAACTACCTGACTTCCCTATGTACTAAATTAGTCCTACATCTAGGACAAAATTTCTTTAACTCTAACCTGTCAGGATCATTCCGGCGATTTTTACTTGTATGATATGTACGTTCCTTACATTCAACGCATGCCAAATTAACCAAAATCCTGCTATCGCCTCGTCTAGCCATTTCTTATCACCTTAAAAAACTAAATTAATTAAACTTGTAGTTTACTATATCAGTAATGTTTACTTAAGAATCTTTGTTATAACACCAGAACCAACAGTCAAACCACCTTCTCTGACAGCAAACCTCAATTGGTCTTCCATAGCTACTGGATTAATAAGTTTAATTTTCATAGTAATGTTATCACCTGGCATAACCATCTCTACACCCTCTGGCAATTCAATCTCACCAGTCACGTCAGTAGTACGTATGTAGAACTGTGGCTTATATCCTGTGAAGAATGGCTTATGTCGTCCACCTTCATCTTTTGTCAAAACATAAACTTGAGCTTCTGCCTCTGTATGTGGAGTGATGGAACCTGGTTTAGCGCACACTTGGCCTCTAACAACTTCTTCTCTATCTAAACCTCTAACCAAAAGACCAACAGCATCCCCAGCTTCACCTTCATCCAGGGTCTTATGAAACATCTCTACTCCTGTAATAACAGTTTTTGTTGTTTCTTCTTTAATTCCAATAATCTCTACCTCATCACCTGTATTAATTACTCCAGTTTCAACTCTACCTGTAATAACGGTACCTCTACCTTTAATACTGAAAACATCTTCAACAGGCATTAAGAAATCTTTATCTTTTGGCCTATCTGGAACTGGCACATATGAATCAACAGAATCCATTAGCTCCCAAATACCCTTCCCCCACTGTGAATCTCTACCTAAGTCATCCGATTCCAAAGCACTCAAAGCACTTACTCGTACTATAGGAATATCATCTCCAGGGAAATCATATTCATTCAAAAGTTCTCTTAATTCCATTTCAACAAGCTCTAATAGTTCCTCGTCATCCATCATGTCAACTTTATTTAAAGCTACAACAATGGAAGGTACTTCAACTTGGCGAGCAAGCAAAATATGTTCTCTGGTTTGTGGCATTGGGCCATCAGGAGCACTGACAACCAAAATAGCTCCATCCATCTGAGCTGCTCCAGTAATCATATTCTTAATATAATCTGCGTGACCAGGACAATCAACGTGTGCGTAGTGCCTAGATTCAGTCTGATATTCTACGTGTTGGATAGCAATAGTAACCCCCCTCTCTCTTTCCTCAGGGGCATTATCAATGCTCTCAAACGGACGAAAATCAGCACCACCAGCAGACGCCAAAGTCTTAGTTATAGCGGCTGTCAAGCTAGTTTTTCCATGATCTACGTGACCAATAGTACCAACATTTACGTGCGGTTTATCTCTTACAAATTTCTCCTTAGCCAATTTAAACTCCCGAAATCTAAGCCCACAAGCAGAGTTGAACTGCTGACCTCGTTCTTACCAAGAACGTGCTCTACCACTGAGCTATGTGGGCAAGTATTAAAATTTTTATACACAATCTGAATGCATATTTATAATAAACTCTTGCCATTCTACCTGTAATTTTGGTGGAGCGAGTAGGATTCGAACCTACGTAGCCCGTCAGGGCGCCAGATTTACAGTCTGGTGGTATTAACCACTCACCCATCGCTCCCTATTTACAGGGCAAAAAGTATTCTAACACAAGAATACGCAGTCCATCTAGTAATTTACAATATTAAATTAGACAAATTTTAATACTAAGTTTAAATATACAATGAGGATGTAAGCCCAAGAGGGGATTCGAACCCACTAACCTGCCGATTACAAGTCGGCTGCGCTACCATTGCGCCACTTGGGCAAAAACATATCTTTAAGGTTTAACGTAAACATAAAGAATACTTGAATAAGACAACTATAATTCTAACTAATCATCAAACAAGGGTCAATATTATCAAATTGAACTTATCTGCAATAAAAAATAATTTCATAAAAATTAAACTGATTTTTTTTCATCTAACATTTTTTCGAATAGATTCAAAAGATCTTCAATTCCAATTTCTTTTAATGCAGAAACAACAACCAAATTTGCAAATTGATGATCAAAACTTTTTAAAAACGAATCCTGATCTGTAGAATCTGAAATCTTGTCAACTTTGTTTAGCACTGTAATTACGGGTTTTTGATTTAAACCCAAATCACTATTTAAAATTTTGTTTACAACATCATGTTGAGTTCCAGCAAAAGGATGGGATATATCAACTACATGCACAATTACAGAAGATTCAACTATCTCTTCCAAAGTTGCACGAAATGCTGCTACAACTGTAGGAGGTAATTTTTGTATAAAACCTACAGTATCTGTAAGTAAAATATTAGCACCAGACGGCAATCTTAATTTTCTTGTGGTTGGATCAAGTGTGGAAAATAAAAGATCCTGAGATTTAACTTTCGCAGTAGTTAATAAATTAATTAGAGTACTTTTACCAGCATTTGTATATCCAACCAAAGAAAAAACAGGCAATCCAAATTCTAACCTACGTGAACGATGCATTTTCCTATGAGTCATTACAGAATTTAGAGACTTTTTCACTCTAGAAATCTTTGCTCTTACTAACCTTCTGTCTGTTTCTATTTGAGTTTCACCTGGACCTCTTGTACCTATACCACCACCCAGTCTTTCCAAATGAGACCATTGGCCTGCCAATCTAGGTAATAAATATTCAGCTTGAGCCAATTCTACCTGCAGTTTACCCTCTCTAGTATGAGCTCTGCTGGAAAAAATATCTAAAATCAAAGCAGTTCGATCGATAACTTTAATTTTTCCTCCAAAAAAAGATTCTAAATTCTTTTGCTGAGTAGGAGTTAATTCATCATCAGAAATAATAGTGTCAAATTTACCGGAATTAGCAAGAGATACCAAAAGTTCTATTTTCCCTAAGCCCAAATAGTTCCTGCTAGGCTTTTTAACTTTTTGGATTAAGCTGCCCACAACTACAGCACCCGCACTTCTAGCTAATTCACGTAGTTCTTCTATAGACTCTTTAGGTGATAAGATTCCATTGTTTAAGCCAGTATCAGCACAAATCAAATATGCTCGTTCAGATTTTCTTTTTGTACTAATATTTCGTCTGGGAATTTCAAATCCTTATCAAATTAATTAAAGCTTCTAAGCATGAGTGATTTTAAAACCCTAAATATTCCAAGGGGGAGTCCAATCATTCAATCTATCTAAAGCAGATTGCAAATCTGAATCATCAATAGTAATCGAAAGCCTAACATAACCTTCCCCATTTGCCCCGTATCCCAGTCCAGGAGTAAAGACTATTCCTGTTTGATCTAATACAATTTCACAAAGTTCACCTGATGTAAATCCTTCTGGAATCTTTGCCCAAATATACAAACTTGCTTTAGTTTTTTCAACTTCCAAACCAATACTTGTTAAAACTTCAATAATAGAATCTCTTCTTTTTTGATAAATTTTATTTCGATCTGAAATATACTGCTCTGGAAGCTTTAATGCTGCAATACCCATATTTTGTATTGCTTGAGAAACTCCAGAATCTAAATTTGATTTAACAATCATCAAAGCTTCAATTAAATCTGGATTACCTACAACCATTCCAATCCTCCAACCAGTCATATTGTAAGTTTTAGATAAAGAATGAAACTCTAAGCCTATATCTTTAGAACCATCAACTTCAAAGAAGCTGGGGGGTTTATAACCATCAAATGTTACCTCAGAATAGCAATTGTCATGCATCACAGCAATATCATTTTTTTTAGCAAACTTAACTACATCTTCAAAAAATTCTAAATCTGCAATAGCACCAGTAGGATTGTTAGGGTAGTTAATCCACAATACTGTTGCCTTTTTGGATATTTCATCAGGGATTTTTGAAAAATCTGGCAACCAATTATTTTCAGAATTTAACGGAAGAAAATGAGACTCACCTCCAGCAAATAATGTACCAACAGAATATACGGGATAACCAGGATCAGGTACCAAAGCTATATCACGAGGTTCAACAAAACTTAAAGCTGCATGACCTATACCTTCTTTAGCTCCAATTAAAGACAAAACTTCTTTCTCTGGGTCAAATTGAATTCCAAATCTATCTTTATACCATTCAGCAACTGCAACACGAAATTCAGGCAAACCTTCAGTTTCGGGATATCTATGATTCCCCTGAATCTCAGATGCATCAAATAAACCATCTAAAATTTCTCGTGGCGTAGCTAAATCAGGATCACCAATTCCAAAACTAATGACATCTACACCCTGAGCCTTCTTTTCAGCAATTTTTCTACTAATTTGTACAAATAAATATGGTGGAACTTGATTTACTCTGCTAGCAATTTTCATATTGACTCCAATTCAAAAAAATTTATGATAATTAAAACTTATCATAATTATATAATTATCTAAAACATTTCACCTTCAAAAACTAACTCTACTGGACCCTCAAGATATACATCTGATATCCCATCCCAACGAACCAATAGATTTCCCCCAGGTAAAGATATATTTACATTATCAGAAATAATCCCTTTATTTCTTGCAATTACACCTACTGCACAAGCCCCTGTACCACAAGCCAATGTGATTCCACTTCCCCTCTCCCAAACACGAACTTTCAATTTATTATCATCAATAATATTAACAATTTCAAAATTTGTTCGATTTGGAAAAATTTCTAAATTTTCAAATTTAGGGCCAATAGTAGTTAAATCAAAATCATCTACCGGAGATTCTAAAAATACAACAGCATGAGGGTTACCCATAGAAACCATACTAACCTCGTAAGATTGCCCAGCAACTTTTATTGGTGCGTCTATTATTGGAACAGTAGAATCAAATTTCACAGGAATCTTGGATGCTTGAAATTCAGGAAGCCCCATGCTAACAATACACCTAACGATCTTATCATCTTCGTATACAGGTGTAACATTCTTGACTCCAGCAAGAGTCTCTACAGATATAACATCTTTTTTTGAAACGATGTTATTAATAATTGCAAAAGCTACAAGACAACGAATTCCATTACCACACATCTCACCTTGTGAACCATCTGAATTATACATAGACATTTTCACATCAGCAACATCAGATTCTTCAGCCAAAATCAAGCCATCAGAACCGATACCAAAATTTCGATTGCTAACAAAAACAGCAACAGATGACCAATCTTTTTTTAATGACCTAGCATCTACATAAACGTAATCATTACCTGCACCATGCATCTTTGTAAATTTCAAAAATCACCTCATTTTATATATAAAACAACCTAATATTAACGCAAAAAAATAATCTAATTGAATCTAAGCCCTCTTTGTCCACTTAAATCTCTTTCAGGTAAATATCCATCCCATTTTATAGTCAGTTAACCCTAACAAATTACCGTCTGAAGCCCAATCAAGATAAGAACCATAAAGTGAATTAACCAACTTTTGAATCAAACTTTTTTTAATTTCAAAAAATTTCTTAAAATTTGAAACATCTTTTAATTCATTTGGGTCTTCTTTAAGATTAAACAACTGAAAAATATTACCAACTGGATAATAAATCAGCTTGAAATTAATATAACATTAGGTTTTTGTAAATTATTTTCTTTTGTGACCATTAAAAATTTTGGAATTACTTATAAACACCATCCAAAAAATTCCACAAACTATTTGCAGCAATATCAGCAGAGTCTACAGCATCATTTTCTTCTTGTTCTGTAGTAGCCAAAGAATTAATCATTTCAGCTTCAGCATCAGAATGTTCTATATCTAAATCTCTATGTACTTTGAAAAAGCTAATCCCTCTTTTATCTTCAATGCCATAAAAACTTTTTAGACCTGCAATTTTAGTATCAGCTACTTCTGGAACCTGTGATTCGAAAGCAAAAAGCGCAGAAGCCCCACCTGCCAAGGAACGATTTGAGGTCAAATCTAGAAAAGAATCAATCAATTCTTTGGTAGAATTATCAGGTGCAGAATTTTCTACTTGAGTACGATCAAGACCAATAGCATCACAAAATCTTAACCATAGTTCTACGTGATTATCTTCACCATGTTCTTCGTCCCAAAGATTTTCCAGCAACAATTGTCTAACATTTCGGTCATCACACCTAGAATGAACATTGCTCAAAAAACGTGGATACGCTTTCTCAAAATGATAATATTGTTCGGCATATTTCCTCATTGACTCTATAGGTAGTTCTCCACAGTTCCAAGCCTCATAAAAAGGATGTTTCAATAAACTTTTTTCACTAATTACTGAATGGATTTTTTTGATTAGATCGTTAGCCAAAGTACTCTCCCATTAAAAATTAAATTTTCTAAATAATTCATTAAATTTCAAAACTGAACCAAAATTGGTAGGTTTATGGGTGAGTTTAGCAGTCAATTTAGCAGATAGTCAAGTAAGGTGTTAATAATTATGAGATTGTGAAAAAAATAATCAAAAAATTTATAAATATATCTAAAAAAAAGATTTTAAGCATAAAGATTATTATAATTAAATTAAAATTTGACAATTTCACTAAAAAAGTTACCTGTATTTAAAACTAGACAAATGAAAATGAAAAAAAATTCTTTAGAAATAATTCCTAAACAAGTAGACAGAATTGCAAATTTGCCAAAAAACTTGTTCGGTGATGTATATATAGCATATATCCCAGGTGAATCATTTACTAATATAGTTTCTGCTTCAAAATATATTATTAACCAAGGTTTCAAACCTGTCCCTCACGTACCTGCCAGAAGTATTTCAAATAAAAAAGAATTGGATTTATATTTATCCCAACTTTCTGACATAGGTGTGGAAAAAATTTTAGCTATCGGGGGTAGTGGCAAACAAATAGGAAACTTTGAAAAAACTTTTGATTTATTTGACACAGATCTTTTTGATAAATACAGCTTTAACCAGATTAATATTGCAGGCCACCCTGAAGGAAACCCATTCGATGAAAATTCCGACGAAAATTTATTTAAAAAACATGAGTGGATTATTGAAAATGAGTTTAATTGCTCGATAGTTTCTCAATGGACATTTGACATAAAAAAAACAAACGATTGGATACAAAACATAAAAAGAAAAATGAAATTAATTGGTAGAGGATCTCTTGATGTTCATATTGGCATTGCGGGTCCTGCAAAAATAATTACTCTAATTAAATACGCAAAAATTTGTGGTGTTTCAGCTTCATTGATCATAGCAAAAAACAAAAATTTAGAATTAAGAAATTTGATCCAACACAATCCAAACGAAATCATTAACAATCTTAAAAATTATGACAATTTACATTTTTTCCCTTTTGGCGGAATCAAAGAATTGGTTAAATGGAAGAATGAGAAATAATTTATGTCTATGTCACACAAAAAAAAATTAAAATTAATTATCACAGGTTGCAATGGTTTAATTGGGTCAATCTTGTCTGAAAATCTAAAAAATAAATATGAAATTCTGGGTATCGATTTAAAACAAAGTACTAAAATACCTTCTGTATCTATTAATACTGCAAGTAATAAAGATATGGAAAAAATATTTGAAGGATATGATGTTGTTATTGATCTTGCCGCACACGCATCAACAAATACACCATGGGAAAAAGTTTATGCAAATAATATTCAATCGACTTACAATGTAATTAAATCTGCATCTGAATCTGGTATAAAACGAGTGATTTTTGCAAGTTCTAACCATGTCACTGGGATGTATGAAAACGACTACCCTTATAAAAATATTGTTTCTGGAAATTATCCGAAAGAAAGCAAAATTCCTTACATTACAACTAAGATGCCAAACAGACCAGATAGCCCCTACGGAATAGGAAAATCTACTGGCGAATCTATAGGAAAATATTTTTCGGAAAAATTTAACACATCTATAATTTGCATTAGAATAGGAACAGTTAATTTAGAAAACAAACCCGTAGATTCAGAGGGAACTACAGGAATAAGAAGCTTCGCAACACTTCTTACTCACAATGATTTAATACAATTAATTGAAAAATCAATTAATGCATCTTCTGATTTAAAATATGAAATTTTTTATGGAGTATCAAACAATAAATGGAGATTTTGGGATATCAAAGATTCAGAAACTAAAATTGGATATATCCCCAATGACAATGCAGAAAAATGGAGGTAGACCTTATGACAACAAAAGGGCAAAACTTAAATCCAAATATTCTACAAAATGAACTCCATCAGAATAATATAAGCCACGTGGTTTGGCTGCCAGACACAGAAACAAGCTTTCTTTACAAACTTATTGATCAAGACCCTGAAATAGATATTATTCCTATTTGTCGTGAAGCAGAAAGTATGCCAATTGCCGCTGGCTTATGGATAGGTGGTAAAAAGCCAATAATCATGATTCAAAATACAGGAATGTTTGAATCTGGCGATTCTATCAGAGGGATGTGTGTTGACCTCAAAATACCTATGGTCATTTTGGTGGGATATAGAGGTTGGAATGAAAGCAAAAATTTCACAGATTCTGCTGCAAAATATACAGAACCCATAATACAGGCATGGGGAATAAAATATTTCACAATAAAAAACAACTCCGAAATTGGATTGATTTCAAAAGCTTTCAAAGAAGCGTATGAAAAAAACTCGCCTGTCATATGCTTGATTGCGACGGAATATGAATAAATGCTAACCATGATTTAGGAAAATAGATCAATTTGAAATTTCTTATGTATTGACTAGTAATTGAACCCATGCGAAGATACCGACTTTGAAATAAGGAAGTAAATATGCCTACAAAAACTATTAACACAAAACTTTTAGACACAATGAAGTGGCGATGTATAGGCCCTCCTCGTGGAGGAAGAGTAATAGCTGTAGCAGGTCACCCAACAAAAAAAATGGTATTTTATTTTGGCGCAAGTGGTGGTGGTGTCTGGAAGACTGAAGACGGGGGAACATATTGGGAAAATATTTCAGATGGATTTTTTACCAGTGCATCTATAGGCGCAATTGAAATTTCACAATCTGATCCAAACGTTATATATGTAGGTACTGGTGAAGCCTGTATTCGAGGTAACCTTTGCCAGGGAGACGGAGTATATAAAACTACTGATGGTGGAAAAACATGGGAAAATATCGGATTAAAAGACACACAACATATCTCTAGAATTAGAATTGATCCTAACGATCATAATATATTGTATGTTTCAGCACTGGGACATGCTTTTGGCCCAAATAAAGAACGAGGTATCTTCAAATCTGTAGATGGTGGTAATAATTGGAAAAAAGTGCTGTATAAAAGCCCTAATACAGGAGGAATTGACCTATCAATTAACCCGAAAAATTCCAGAATAATATTCGCAGCTATGTGGCAAGCAAAACGAGAACCATGGACTTTCACTAGTGGAGGCCCAGAAAGTGGTATATGGAAATCTGTTGATCGTGGTGAAACATGGATTGACATTACAAAAAACAATGGTCTCCCCAAAGGAATCAACGGAAGAATTGGAATAGCATATTCTCCTGCTAAAGATGGTAGGATTTGGGCAATAATAGAAAATAAAAAATCAGGTGGATTATATAGATCAGATGATTATGGAGACAACTGGGAGCTTATATCTGAAGATAAAAATTTGATTCAAAGACCCTGGTACTATTGTCACGTCTTCGCAGACCCAAAAAATGCTGATACAGTTTATGTTTTAAACTTAAGAATGCTAAAATCAATAGATGGTGGAAAAACATTTGAACCCGTTAGTACTCCGCACGGCGACAACCATGATCTTTGGATAGACCCAAATGATACAAACAGAATGATCGAAGGAAACGACGGAGGTGCATGTGTCTCATTTAACGGAGGATCAACTTGGTCAACAATATATAATCAATTAACATCTCAATTTTATCATTTAACAACAGATGACCAATTCCCATATAGGGTTTACGCAACACAACAAGATAATAGCGCAATAAGTGTACCTAGCAGAACCAATGGAGGTGCAATTACCTGGAAAGATTGTTATTCAGTTGGCACTTCTGAAAGTGGACATATTGCTGTAGATCCAAATGACCACAACATTGTATATTCTGGTGCAATTGGAAGTTCACCGGGAGGTGGAGATTCTCTACTGAGATATGATCACTCCGCTGACGAAACTAGAATAGTGTCAGTTTGGCCTGAATTTAGTTGGGGATTTGGACCAGTAGACCTTAAGTTCAGATTCCAATGGACATATCCAATCGTTTTTTCTAAATACAACAACAAAAAACTGTTTGTAGCAGGAAATGTTCTATTCGAATCAACTAATGAAGGTCAAAGTTGGAAACAAATAAGTCCTGACCTAACTAGGAATGATCCTTCAAAACTTCAAGCTTCTGGTGGCCCAATAACTCTTGACACTACTATGGTTGAGCATTATTGCACAATATTTTCTTTTGCTGAGTCTAATCACGACGAAAACACTTTGTGGACGGGTTCAGATGATGGATTGATTCATGTTTCCACTGATGGATCGAAAAATTGGAAAAATGTTACTCCTCAAGAACTACCTGATTGGGCTCGAATAGATATTATAGAAACATCCAAGCACAATGCAAACAAAGCCTACATTTCATGCACAATGTATAAATTTGGTGACAATCAACCATACTTGTTCAGAACAAAAAATAACGGAAAATCTTGGACTCGTATTGACTCAGGAATTGGAAGAAATGATTACACCAGAGTGATACGCGAAGATCCTGAAATTCCTGGTTTACTTTATGCAGGAACAGAATCAGGTGTATATTTTTCTTCCGATGATGGTGCAAACTGGAATCCACTGAAATTAAACTTACCTACTGTATCAATTACTGACATGGCTGTTAAGGAAGATGAATTAATTGTTTCAACTAATGGAAGATCTTTTTGGATTCTTGAAAACCTTAATTTAATCAGACAATTGTCCAGCAAAAATCCTTCGGCAGAAAACATGTTATTTAAACCTACTGATAAATATCGAGTTTCTATCAGTCCATTAAATAAAAAATCTGTCGGGGCTCCTGGAAAAGTTTATATGTTAAGTTTAGGTAGCCAAGCCACTTTTTACAACGATAAAGATGAATTAGGCAACCCATATTTACGTATGATAGATTCAGGTCAAAACCCAGAACCTGGCATAGTAATTAATTATTTCCTAAATTCAAAGTCAACCAGCGAAATTAAAATTTCATTTTCAAATGACAAAAACAAAATCATAAAAACTTTTAGTTCAAATACAGACGAAAAAATTGATAATGAAGAGATTAAACCAACTAAAAATCCTGGAATGAATAAATTCATATGGAATATGAGATATCCAGACGCTAAAAAAATTGATGGCATTGGATCATCTTCTAACAATGGTGTTACAGGCCCGGTTGCTGCACCCGGAAAATATTTAGTAAACCTTGAAGTTGATGGAAAATTAATGTCTCAAGAATTTGAAATCAAAATAGATCCTAGATCTAAATCTACAGCTGCAGAATTAAAAAAACAGCATTCATTTTTGATGGAAATCAGAGATCAATTATCTAAGTGTCATGAAACAATTCAAAAATCATATTCGGTTAAAAAACAAATTGCCGAATGGAACAACAAATTTACCAAATCAAAACAATTTAAAATTTTATCTGAATCTACATTAACAAAGCTCACTACACAAGAAAATATATTGATTAATCCTGATTTACATCCTGAAGGTGAACTAGATAGAATCAATTTGGAAAGTAGGCTATGCAATAAATTAGCAGAACTAGTGTCCGTTCCTTCATTCGGAAATTACCAGCCTACCGACCAATCCTATGATGTTTTTAGTGGATTAGTAGAAAAAACAGATGTAGTGATTAAAGAAATTAATTCAATAATTGAAGAAGATTTACCTTTACTAGAAAATCAGATACATGAATTAAGTATTCCTATGATTGAACATGAACAATAATCAATGCAACAAAATCGGTATTTAATTCAACTATCTGTCTCAGATTTAATACTTAGGACCGCATACCAAATAGGCAAAACACCTTTGTTACCTTTGTTTGCAGCTTCTATAGGAGCTAGTGAAATTTTTATTGGTTATATCCTATCTATATCTACATTGACCGGAATGATTACAAAACCCTTATTTGGTTACTGGTCAGACAAAATTGGAAAAAGATTTTTTTTATTTTCCAGCCTAATGATTTTTATTAGTATTCCGTTTACTTATTATCTAATAAATAAACCTCTCCATTTATTACTCGTACGTATCATTCACGGTTTTGCAACTGCAATATTCGGACCAATCACTATGTCAATGATAGCTGAAATATTTATCACAAATCGTGCTGAAAAATTTGGTCTGTTCTCTATTGCACGAAATTCATCATATATTGCAGGCCCAATAATAGCAGGGATATTGATGAATCAAATAGGATTTAAACAAATATACTACCTAATTGGAATCATTTCACTATTCGCATTACTTCCAATAATACAATTAAATAATGCGCTTAAAATTGAAAGAGATTTAAACAAAATATCTGACAATATTCATTCAAAAATTGCGATAATTTCTACTTTAAAAAATCCAACAATAATTTTTGGGGGAATAATTAACGCATCAATGTTTATAAGTACTTATGCTATTAAAGCATTTTTGCCGATTCGACTTGATGACATGGGTATTAACACTGTATTTATTGGTTTGCTTTTTGGAATACAGGAAGTTTCTAATCTAATTCTCAACCCTATATTAGGAAAAACATCTGACAAAATTGGAAATTTAACTGGAGTAACTTTTGGGTTAACACTTATCGCCGTTGCAGTATTCATGCTAACCTTTGAAATAAATCATCTACTTTTGATATTTATTTCAATAATTTTAGGTGCAGGTCAAGCATTCATTTCACCATCATTAACTGCATTAGTCGCCAATAAAATGGATAATAAATTTATGGGAACTGGAATGGGTACTTTTGGAGCCATAAGAAATCTTGGAAAAGTTCTAGGCCCAATAATTGGTGGCAATTTACAATCTCGTGTTGGTTTTGTTTCTAGCTTCAGAATATTGAGCTTTTCAACCTCAATTATTGCTGTTTTAATTTTATTTTCAAAACAGTTTATCAACCGAAAAATTAATAAAAATTAATTAATAATTATTATCTAGTAAAAATAGTCCCTCTTACATAATCAGCTTCAGTTGACATCAAAAAATCTAAAACATCTCCAACGCCATTAGGATCTCCTAAGTTACTAGAATCAACAAATTTATTGTATGCCTCAGATTGTTTGCGAATAATGTCAAGTTTAAGAGGTGTTGAAATCCCACCCGGACAAACCAAATTAGCTCTTATATTTCTTTCAGACAAATTTTTCTCAATTGTCAAAAATAACCCACTAACTCCACCCTTACTTGAACCATAACCAACCATTGAACTTCCCCCTTTTACACCTGCCCCTGAAGCTATCATTAAAACCACTCCACAACCTGACTTTTCTAGGATCGGAACTGCATGTTTAATAGATAAATATGTCCCAGTCAAATTAACAGAAATGGTATTGAACCAATCATCATATTCAAATTCATCTATAGGAATGGTTGGGGATTTTGCTATAGCTGCTGAAGTTACTAATCCATCAATTCCAGACATAGATTTATTTGCAAAATTGATTAAATTTATTATTTCATCTTCATTTGACACATTACATTTTTTAAAAAATGCAACTGTATCTGTTTTATTTAATTGATTCACTAAATCAATTCCGTCTTTTTCATTAATATCACCTATTACTACGGTAGCACCAGATCTAACAAATTTCCTTGCTGTTGCTGCGCCAATTCCAGTAGAACCCCCAGTTATTAAAATCCGTCTCCCACTTAACTTTTCTGACAAATTATGTTCTCCTCAAGTCAATGTTTACTGAATCTCCAAAGTCTATTAAAGATGACAGTGATACTGGAATTCTATGTTTTTGAACATGTTCTATCATCATATAGGAATTTGAACAATATTTTTCAAACATAGTAAGATAAGTGCCATGATCAAGTAAACCAGATCCTATTTCACATTCAGTAATATTTAGTACTAATTGATCTTTAATATAAAAATCTTTTGTATGTCCAGAAACAGTATATTCACCTAGCAAAGTAAACATCTCATTGATTAATTTTTTTGAATCAAATGCATCTTTTGTTCCGGAAATAAAATTCACAGGATCTGAATTAAATCTTAAAGCTTTCGATCCGACAGAATCAATCAAATCTTTTACTCTTTGAAAAGAATATAAAGGTGACAACACATGGCCTTCAACCGCCAAAACAACGCCTTCAGACTCCGCTGTTTTTGAAATTGTTTTTACTCTTTCAACTAACACATCAAAAGTTTTTTCAGAATAATTCTCAGGATGAGGATACCATGAGCCTGATTGATTATGACTACCAGGTCTTAAATATAAAGTTTCTGTATCAATCCAATTAGCTACAGAACACATCTTCTGCATCGCTTCAACACCTAATTGTCCATCATTTTTAGAAATAATATCAGGATGTGAAGCTAAAACTTGGGATGGTTTTACTCCACCAAAGTCTAAAGTACTTTTAATCTTTTTAATTTGTTCCTTGTTAACATCTAACGGATTTGAAAAGCGACATGAAACACCAAAAAAACCCAAATCTCTAATGTTTTTTACATGAGAATCCGTTAACTGATTCAAATCATCAGGCATCAATCCTTGAATTCCAATAAGCATTATGTCCTCCAGTAGATATAGTATCACTCATTTTTTGATAAACCATCAATAATTTTATAATTTTGAAATTCATTAAAAATATCAGGATCTGCTTTAATTTTGTAAGATCTACTACCTCCACCTATAATCACATAATCTAAATCCATTACAGATTGATCGACAAAAACATCTATGGAGTCAGGAAGTCCAAAAGGTGTAACACCTCCAACCATCATACCTGTTAATTCAGTCGTTTGATCAGGAGTTGCAAAAGATAATCTACGGACGTCCATTAGCTTCTTTACCATTCCATTAACATCTAATCTAGTTGAAGCCCTAACTAAACAAGCACAAAATTTCACTGGAGAAATTTTCTTAGAAGCAACAATGATTGTATTACCAGAGTTTTCCAAAGGAAATTCATACTTTTCACAAAAATCTATAGTGTCAGCAAACTCAGGATCTATTTTGATCAATTCATATTTTCCCTCAAATCTATCTAGCACTGAAGATATAGATTTGTTCAATTCAATTTCAGACATAATATTCTCCAAGAAAATTTTAAAATATTAACATTTATAAATTATATTATTTAAAACTATTTTTCACTCCACAATATATTAAATATATTAAAAAAATATGCTAAAGTAGCCATTAGATTATTATACATATTAAAGGAACAGCAAATGGGCAACCTAACCGGAAAAGTAGCAATAGTTACAGGAGCAGGTAGATTAAGAGGAATTGGATTTTCATGTGCTCTAGCACTAGCAAAACTAGGAGCCAATGTTGTAGTTACTGGTACAGGAAAAGATCCCAGTAAATTCCCAGAAGACGAGAAAAATGTAGGCTGGAAAGATATAGAAAGCACCAGAATTGAAATAGAAAAAATTGGTGGCCAATGCTTAGATTTGGTTACAGATGTCACAAATGAAAAAGATATAAAAAATTTGATCGACCAAACATTGAAAAAATTTAATTCTATAGATATTTTAATTAACAATGCAGCATTCGGACTTGGAGAAGATCGCCAACCAATTACCGAAGTAGATCCAAAAATTTTCCAAAAAGTATTAGATATAAAAGTTACTGGAACATTTCTATGTTCAAAAGCTATTATTCCTCACATGATCACTCAAAATAAAGGCGGTAAAATAGTTAACATTTCTTCAGTAATGGGAAAACGAGGGATGCCAAACACATTAGCTTACAATGCTGCAAATTTTGCAGTAATAGGGATGACACAATCAATGGCAAAAGAATTAGGCCCATACGGAATTAACGTAAACGCAGTTTGCCCTGGGCCTGTTGACACTTCAAGAATGGACTCATTTGGAAGAGATACACAATGGGAAGAATTAGCTTCAAGAAGTGCAATTGGCAGGAACGGAACAGCAGAAGAAGTGGGGAATTTCATAGCTTACCTTTGTACGGAGGATACTTCTTGGATTACAGGCCAATCAATAAATATTGATGGCGGCACAGTAATGGAACACTAAATCAAAAATATTATGCCAAAATTTTCCGCAAATATTTCTATGTTATTCAATGAGGAAGTATTCTTTCACAGATTTAAAAAGGCAGCAGAAAATGGTTTTGAAGCAGTGGAAATACAATTTCCTTATATGTTCGACAAATCCCTAATTTTAGAAAAATTAGAAGAAAATAACCTCAAATTAGTTCTCCACAATCTTCCAAGTGGTAATAATCAAAAAGATAAAGGTATAGCTTGCAATCCAAATAGAAAAAACGAATTCCAAGATAGTGTGGGGATAGCAATTGAATACGCAAAATATCTTAATTGCAAACAATTAAATTGCCTAAGTGGAATCCCAGAAAATAACAATCAAAAAAACATTACCTTAGAAACTTTAATATCAAATCTTCAATTTGCTGCAGATAAACTAGAACAAGAAAAAATTAAATTACTTATTGAACCTATTAACCATTATGATATGCCTGGATTTTTCCTGAATAATTCTTCTCAAGCAAAAACTGTCATAAGCTCTGTCAGGTCAAAAAATTTATTTCTTCAATATGACATTTACCATATGCAAATTATGGAAGGCAATATAATTGAAACAATTAAATCAAATTTGAATTTAATTAAACACATTCAGTTTGCTGATAACCCAGGTAGGCATGAACCAGGAACTGGAGAATTAAATTTTCCTTATATTTTCAGTCAACTAGACCAAATAGGATATAAAGGTTGGGTAGGTGCAGAATATTATCCATTCTCAAATTCTGAAAAATCCCTTGACTGGTTCAAAATGAATAAATAATCAACTGAGATTAATTATATTACTCTCTGAATCTACGTCTAAAGATCTTGGTTTTGAAGGTAACCCAGGCATAGTAACAATTTTACCTGCAACTGCATAAGTAAAACCAGCTCCAGCAGAAATTCTAAGGTCGTTAATTTCAAATGTGTAGCCTTCGGGTTTACCTAAAAGCTTCGGATCATGAGATATAGAAAAACTGGTTTTTGCCATGCAAACTGGCAGTTTATCGAAACCTAATTCTGTAAACTTCCTTAAGTTTCGCCTTGCAGCCAAACTCCATTTAACATCTTTCGCACCGTAAACTTTATTAGCCAAAGAATCAACTTTATCACGTATAGAATCATTAATGTCATAAAGATATTTGATTTCAGAAGGTGATTGATTTGCAACTTCCACAACTGATTCCGCCAATTCTAATGCACCTTCCCCACCCTTTGCAAAAACATCACATTCAATTGCATCAAATGCACCTGATTGAATAGCTTTCTTCTTTAGAATATCTACTTCCGCTGGAGTATCAGTAGGAAATTTATTAATACTAACTATAACTTTTAATCCAAATGAATTAATAACATTAATTAAATGTTCGACATTTGAACAACCATCTTCAAGAGCACTTAAATTTTCAGCATCCAGGTCTTTAGTTTTTATACCTCCATGCGATTTCACTGCCCTGACAGTTGTAACCAAAACAACTACAGAAGGTTCTAAGTTGTTAAATCTTGCTTTAATATGCATAAATTTTTCAAATCCAAGGTCAGCACCAAATCCGGCCTCAGTAACTACATAATCAGAATATGACAAAGCCAATTTATCACCTACCACAGAACTACATCCATGAGCAATATTTCCAAATGGTCCAGTGTGAATCACTACGGGTTGGCCTTCAATTGTTTGAACAAGATTGGGTTGAATTGCGTATCTTAATAATGCCATCAATGAACCTACAGCATTTACATCTTTAGCAGTTACAGGTACACCGTCACGAGTAAAACCAACGATAATTCTTCCTAAACGATCCCTAAGGTCATTTAAATCTAACGACAAAGATAGAATAGCCATGATTTCAGATGCTGTAACTATATCAAAACCAGTTTCTCTAACAGGAGAGTTTTGTGCATCACCTAAACCAGTAACTATCGACCTCAATGCCCTATCTTCCATATCTACTACACGTCTCCAAGTAATATTTTCTGGATTGAAACCTTCTATCAATCCTCTATAAACAACATTATCTGTTAAAGCAGAAAGTAAATTATGAGCAGAAGAAACCGCATGAGCATCACCCGTAAAATGAACATTTATCTCATCATCAGGAAACACTGTTGATTTACCTCCACCAGTCCCACCTCCTTTGATCCCAAAAATTGGACCTAAGGAAGGCTCCCTTAATGTAGCTGAAACACTGTGCCCAAGTTTCCCCAACGCTTGTGTCAATCCAACTGAAGTAGTCGTCTTACCTTCACCAGCTTTAGTAGGTGTCATACCAGTAACTAAAATCATTTTACCTTGCCGATTATTTTTGATTGCAGACAAATCAATTTTAGCCTTATATTTACCATAAGGAACGACATGTTGATCACTTAATCCCATTTTTGCAGCTATTTCAGAAATAATTTTCAACTTTATCTCCTTGAATTTATTTAGATTCAAAAATATTATTTAACCATCGTGAAAGCCTAGGATATGTAGAATCACTTATTGAATGTGCAATTTCAGATTCATAATATTCTAAATTTTCAAAACCATTTTTTCTTAACAAATCCCTAGCTTTACGTGCATCAAAAATGCTAATTATATTGTCTTGAGTGCCATGTTCAATATAAATTCTCTGGTCTGTTATTTTGTGTTTTAAATTTTGAAAAAATTTATCCTCAAAAATCAATTTGCCACTTAAACAGATTATACCCTTAAATTTTTGTGGATGCTGAAGTCCATACCAATATGAGAGCATTCCCCCTTGAGAAAAACCACCAATCACAACATGATTTTCCTTAACATTATATTTTTCAATAATTTCATCGATCAAAATATCTAAAGAGTTTGAAAGTAATTTCAATCCTTCATCAGTTGGTTGATCAGGAGGATTGATCCAGGCATATCCATCAAAAGAATACGAAATCTTAAGATCTATAGGAGCATTCGGAAAAATATAAATACAAGGTTGGCAATTTAAATACGAAACCATACCAATTAAATCACGCATGCTTGCTCCGAATCCATGTAATAAAATTACAATCGGATAAATTTTTCCTTCTATGTATTCATCTGGCTCTGAAACAATATATTTTAATGATTCACCAGAAAATTCTTTTAACTTCATATTCTCCATTCTGTTTCAAATAGGTTTCAATTACAAAAATAAATTTCTGACATCTGACAACTAAGTATTAAATCACTCGACACGATCAAAACATACACATAAAATATAAATAAGATAATAAAATGAGGTTTTAATGAGCAAATTAATTGATTTACTAGAAAAAGCAGGCACTCAATCAGTTCCCATCTTAGGATTCAGACCTGATACAGAAAACAATAATAAATCTGATGTTGTTTCAATAGGTCAAATTTCTGAAAAAAAATATTTTTCAAAAAAAGTTAAAAATCAACCAAATGTATTTCTATTAAGCGAAACAACTTCATCTAATCTTTCATTTAAAATTCCCAAAAATATAATTTGCGGCATGCAAATTAATGCACTGACAAAAAATGAAATCCAAAGAATTCAAAAGTTAGGAATTGACTTTGTGATTTTTGATCCAACTGTATCAGAAGCATCTATTTTAAATGAACCCAATATAGGTAAAATTCCAATTGTTAAAAATACTAATTCAGAAGAACAAAATCGTGCTCTTACAGAACTTCCTGTTGACGCAATATATATTGATTACTCAATTGGAAAATCTCCAATCAAATTTGAACCTATAATAGAAATCCAAAAAATTACTAATTCAATTGAAATACCTTCTATAATTTCCTGTGAAACATCTATAGAAATCTCAGATTTAGAAACAATTAGAAATATAGGTGTCAGAGGAATAATTTCTTCAATAAAACCTGAAACTGATTTTGATAGATTAATTCAAAATATTAATAATTTACCTCTCCAAAAATCTAATGAAAAAAATTACTCAGCAATATCACCTGGGTTACAAGAAAGTAATGAAGATGAATTAAATGATGATTATTTTGAAGATTTTGATGAATAATCAACTTTGAAGAAACAGATTGTTCACATGAACTCAGATAATATCTCTATTTCATCTAAATCACCCAAAAAAACTAAGTTGGCAGGCAAAATACTTGGACAACTTTCACATTCAGGACTTTTAATTCTACTTAATGGTGAAATGGGTTCAGGAAAAACAACATTAGTACAAGGGCTTTTGAATGGTATAGGTTCAAAAGAAATTGCCAGAAGCCCTACCTTCATAATTATTGCTCAATATCCAGCCGATATAAATTTATTTCATGTAGACTTATATAGGGTTACAGCTGAGGATAGTATTTATGATATAGGATTAGATGACTGTATTTCTGAAGACAGTATTTGTGTAATTGAGTGGCCAAGTCGTTATCCTGCTTTGTATGATCTACCTCACATCAAAATTCAAATTGACAAAATAGAAAATAACAAAAGGTTACTTAAATTCTCAACAAATCAAAAAAGGTTCCAATCATTGCTTGCAAAATTTTCATCAAAAATAAAAGAACGAATATAAAATGGAATTATCAATAGACACATCAACAAGACAAGCTTCAATAGGATTATCCTTAAATGGTGATATTATTGCAAAAAACTCCTGGAAATCTGAACAAAATCATTCAAAAGAATGTTTCCCAAAAATTATCAATCTTCTAGAAAAAACAAATTCAAAAGCATCAGATATTGACGCTGTATTTGTCTCAATAGGGCCCGGTGGATTTAGTGCTTTAAGAGTTGGAATTAGCATAGCAAAATCATTCGCAATTGGATCAAAAATACCAATCATAGGAGTATGTTCATTAGACATTGAAGCTTATGAATTTATAAAAAACTACAAAACTGTTTGGGCAGTAATAAATGCTGGATTTAATAAAATATATGTGAAAAAATATACTAATAATTTTGAAAACGCCTGTGAATTAATTTCTACTGAAAAATTTTATACGTATCTAAATGGTAATGAAATAATATGTGGAGAAGGAGTTGTAACAAACTTAAATCAGTTTAAAATTAATGCTCCCGATTCATCAATTATTCCACAAATTCAAATGCCTACTAGAAAACCTGAAATATTATCCAAAATAGGAATCGAAAAACTATTGAATAATAAGATTGATAATCCTCATTCACTCGAACCAATATATATAGGTGGAAGTCAACATGCATCTGCAGGTCAAAAAAATTAAAATATCATCAACTAAATTTACATCACAATAAGGAGATTTTGAAATTGGAAAAAACATTAGTACTTTTAAAACCAGACGCGATACAACGTCTACTTATCGGTGAAATAATATCTAGACTTGAATCAAAAGGCTTAAAAATAGTAGCTACAAAGTTAACTGTTTTAAATGAAAAAACTGCCAACCAACACTACGGTGAACATATAGGGAAACCATTCTTCGATGATTTAGTAAGTTTCATTACATCTGGTCCAATATTAGCTATGGTATTAGAAGGTGAAAATTCTGTTTCTATAACACGAAATATGATGGGAGAAACAAATCCTGCATCTGCTAATCCCGGTACAATTAGAGGTGACTTAGCTTTATCTATCTCTCACAACCTTATACATGGTTCAGATTCTTTAGAATCAGCTGAAAAAGAAATATCATTATTCTTTAAAAAAGAAGAAATAATTAATTATAATCTAACAATAGAAAATTGGATTCACGATTAAATCATTCTAACTAATTCAGTACCAAATTCAAAAAATTTCTCTAATTGATATATTTCTCTTACTTCAGGCTTAAAAATATGTACAATTACGTCAAAAAAATCCATTACCACCCATCCATTTTCAGCAAGACCTTCTTTTGTATATAAGGTATTTCCATTAGCCTTTAATTGCGATTCAATATCTCGAACAACAGCATTGATTTGTCGATCAGTATCCATTGAAAAAAACACTAGAAAATCTGTGTAATATATTTGAGATCTAACATCTAACAATAAAATGTCATCTGCTTTCTGATCTGAAGCAATATCTACTATTCTTCTAGAAAGGTCTAATGAATTGGAATTTTCTAATTTATTCATTTCTCAAAACTTCAGCAGGGAAAATTTTTGCAGCTTGTCTTGCTGGCAAAAACGCCGTAATCAAAGCAAATACAACAGTAATTGAAACTAGTACAATTATATTAACCCATGGGACAACATAAGTTAATCCTTCGACTTCTTGTGAAATTGAATTAAATATGTTCCAAGAAGTTAAAATACCTAAGCCAACTCCGATTAAAACACCCAAAACTGTAACAAAAATAGCTTCTAAAAGAAATTGAACCTGAATCATATTGGAAGTATATCCGATTGCTCTTAATGTACCAATAATTTTTCGTCTCTCCACTACTGCCCTAACTGACAAAACACCAATTGCTGCAACACCTACTAGCAAACCTAATCCAACAAATCCTTGAAATAGCCTATTAAAAGATTCTCCAGTCTCAGCCTCAGATTCAATCTGTCCAATAGTATCAACTGCGTCCATTCCAAAAACAATAAAAATCTTTTCTAATATAGGAACAACTTCCTTAGCATCACCATCTTTCAAAGAAATATAAATGGTATCAAATGGGATTTGTTGACCTAAATAATCAACCATTACATCATCAGATGTAATCATATAAGGTCCTCTACCAGGACCACCTTGGTAATTCCCTGCTAGTGGATCTAAAATACCTATAACTGTTCTTGTAACTACTTTATCTTCAACAGCTGTAGTATTCGGTTTAAATAATATCTGGCGTTCAACCCATTTGTCAGCTTCACTATCAGATGGAAAATCTTTTATTAGAAATCCTTCCTGAGGAGGACCAAATGGATCTCCAGACTCAAAAACATCATTACTTAAAACAGCTAAATTAGAATCATTTTTTAAGGCCAACCACAGTTCCATAGGGGTACTACCATACTTTGGATCATAATGAGAAAATTCAAATTTATTAGAACTAAAATAAGAATCATTAACTATTTTTAAACCTAATTCATCAAACTGACTTTCTTCGCTTGACGCATCTTTAGCCAAAGACGGAACATCTACAGATTTTGCAACAACATCTATAGAAATTCTGTCAGAAAAACCTTTATCTTCTATATTTTTCTTCAAATCTCCTATATCAAATCCTTTAGGAAGTCTAGCTTGAATATCATACCCTCCAGTAAGGCGGTCAGGCTGATTCAATCCAACATTATCCAATCCACTTAAAACTGTATTAATAACCAAAGTAAAAATAATTAAAGCAAACATTGACACTGTCAAACCAGTTCTAAATTTAGCATTAATTGGATATGCTACAGCTGTTTTAAAAACAGCCTGTAGGCTTGAAAATGCTTTTCCTGTAATAAAATTGAAAACCCATAAAATAATTTGAGTATTATTCATTATCAACCAAACAGATGAAGCAACCATAGCAACTCCACTCAAAATGAATACCTCTACGCCAAATTCTAATTCTCCAGTCAAACCTTCGAAAGTATCGAATGGTGCTCCCCAAAATGCTAACAACAAAGCCCCTTCAAGAGATGCAGCAAATCTATTGATCCTTTTAACAATAAATATCTTTTTTGAGAAAACATATCTTAATAAAGTACCAATCCCTAAAATAACCAAACTGATTCCTACTGAAAAATAAGTACCTTTCAAAAGATCAAGACCGTAATATGTTGCAATAATTCCTAAAATTATTATCGGCCATCCTTGTCTCAATAATGGAGAAAGGATGGAAAAGATGCTTTTTAATATTTGCCATAACCAAATCGGAGGTAAAATGGAAAAAATCACTCTAAATGTTTTCTTAAAAAACGAAATGCTTGATTTGCGCAAATCTTTAAAAACTTTTACTGGCCAAAAAATCGCAATCAAAAGAGTTTTAAAACGATCCTTCCAAATTATCTCAGGCGGCTTTACCATTTCTTCAGTAAGGCCTCTGATAGCAACAATAATATTAAGCTTGGAAATCCTATACGATGAAATAATCACAGTAATCAACGTTAAAATCATTCCCGAACTAAACGTAATTACCAAAGATGTTAACGTATATTTTGGCGAAATATTAAAATCATCTGAACCTATAGCATTTTGAAGTAAATAAACTAAGGTAAAGCTAACTGCGACTCCAAATAAAGTGCCAACTAAGGATGACAAAATAGCATATAACCAACCTTCTAAGGTAAAAATCTGAATTAAATGATATCTCTTAAACCCTATAGCCCTAGCCATCCCCATTTCAGTTTGCCTAGATGCTGACAGTAAAACCATCACCAAAAAAATCAATAAAATTCCTACAATAATACTAAATGAACCAAAAAGTCCCAAAAATGTTGTAGTTGATGATCCTATCAATTCAGCAAATTCTATTGCACTTTTTTTAGATTCTTCAACCTGAAATTCGCCTAAGTCTAAAGACAAAAACACTAACTGATCTAACAATGAACTATCTTCTAATTCCTTAACAAGTGAAAAAAGCAAAAATCGTTTTCTAGAATCGTTTATCAGATTGATAAATTCATCAGAAATACTACCCTTACGAATTTCCGTTAAGAAATCTCCAAAAGTTTCCCGATCAGTTTCAGAAACAGACCTATTTTCCGAATTAATCTCAATTTTCTTCTCTATTAAATCTAAAATTTTGTCAGAATTTAGTAAATCAAACATTTGATTAGAAACTTCAGCATTAGAAAAAGCTAATCTTAAATTCTTAGTAATTTCTTCAGAATATTTCAGGCCTCCTTCTATGCCACCTTTATTAGATAAAAGAACCTCATTAAATTTATCAATCAGAGCAAATTCGTTTTGCATATCTGATTGATTCAAAATAGCTAACTTAATACTTCCTCCACTAGCTAAACCTCCATCTTTCAATATGCCTTTTACAACAAAATCATGTACCCCTTCAGTTGAATAAAATCTGAGCTGGTCTCCTGAAGATGCTGAAAGGGTTGATGAAGAAGAGCCCGTTAGAAATAACTCATTTTTACCTAGAGAGCTAATATTAACCTCAGTACCATCTAATAAAAATAATTTTCCAAATGCAGTCGTCTCAGAATGATTAAACCCTCGAAGGGTCATCCGTGCTTCAGCCCTGTCGTTGGATAAGTTCTCAGCAGGCAACACAATCTCAACAAGTGACATAACTCCATCAACATTGTTTGTTTTTGACTTGATTACTTGTTTAATTCGGTCAAGTTGGTCTCGAGAAATAAATTCTTCTCCAAAAAATCTAGATCCTGTAGGTCTAATAGTTTCATCTGTATGGCCTAACCCATCAAAAACTACTTTTCTAATCGAATGAGTAACTGTGTCTCCCACACCTAATGAAGCTCCAATAATTGTAGTACTTAACATTAAACCGAGAATTATTAGAACTGTCTGATTCGGATTTCTAGGCAAATTTCTAGCACCGATTTTAAACATTACTATTGCTCTAATAGCCACAAATATCAAAATCAAAAACATTAAAGAAGCTAAAATACCTGAACCATAAGCCAAAGAATCTGTTTGAATGCCGAACAACTTTTCCATTATTTTGCAGTATTCTCCGAACTAACTACCACTCCATCATTCATTGTAATAATTCTATGCGCATATGAAGCTACTAAATCACTATGAGTAACTAATACTACAGTCTGGTTATGCTCTGAATTTAATCTAGCCATCAAATCCATTATTTCTTTTTCATTTGAACTATCTAAATTACCTGTTGGTTCATCTGCCCATATAATAGCTGGTTGATTAACTAAAGCTCTAGCAATAGCAACCCTCTGACGTTGCCCTCCAGATAATTGATCTGGTTTATGGTCAATCCAATCTAATAAACCAACCTCTTCAAGTTGATTCTTAGCCATTTCTGCAGCTAATCCAGATTTGACTCCAGAAACTAAAAGGGGCATTTCTACATTTTCTTGAGCGGTCAAAACAGATAACAAATTGTATGTCTGAAATATAAATCCCATAAATTTAGCACGAAACTCACTCATTTGATTATCATTTAAAGAACTAATTGGACGATTATCAATAACGACATCTCCTTCATTAATACTATCCAAACCTGACAAACAATTTAACAAAGTTGTTTTTCCACAGCCAGATGGTCCCATAACTGCAACCATCTCACCAGTTTCAATCTTTAAATCAATTCCTTTAAGAGCATGTACTCTTAATGATTCAGAACCATATATTTTATGTAATCCATTTGTTTCTACTATAATATCTTGGGGCATGACATCACCTAATAAAGAAAATTTAACAAAATAATCGTACATTTATTTCAAATAAAATTAAAGAATTTAAGTAGAATTTGAAATATTAAAACGTCTATTAATAATAACGGACTTTTTATAAAAAAGTTACTATTATTGAAAATCTAAAATTAAATTCTAGCTTGTTTATTTGATAGTTGCTCATGAGCTTTAACTAAAGCTTGAGTTCCTTCATCACCTAATCCTTGAGCTAACAAGGAAGCAAATAATTGTGAAACCAAAGAAGTTCCCGGAATCGAAACGTTTAATTCTTGAGCTGATTGAATAACAAGACGAAGATCTTTTTGTTGTAATTTAATCATAAATCCAGGATCAAAATCACCGTTAATCAACTTGGGACCTAATGTATTCAATTGCCAAGAAGCTCCTGCTCCTCCTCCAACTGCTTGAATAGTTTTTTCTAAGTCAGCTCCGGATTTTGCAGCAAAAACTAAAGCTTCAGCAACTGCATTCATCGTACCTGCTACCAAGATTTGATTAACCAATTTTGTGGTTTGCCCCATTCCTGACGATCCTGTGTGAATAATATTTTTACCCATAGCTTCGAATAAATGAGCACAACTTTCAAAATCGCTTTTTGATCCACCAACCATAATAGAAAGCGTCCCTTCAATTGCTCCCCAGGAACCTCCGCTTACTGGTGCATCTAACAAAGATGAACTTTTTTCAGACAATCTCTGATTGATTTCTCTTGTAACAGTAGGAGATATAGTACTCATATCAATAACTATTGAACCAGTCTGAATTCCTTCCAGAACACCTGACTCACCTAAAATTACTTGCTGAACATCAGGAGAATCTGTAAGCATAGTAATAACATATTTACATTTTTTTGCTACATCAGAAGGGCTATCTCCTAGCTCAGCTCCCAATTTTATCAAATCATCAGCTTTAGATTTTGTTCTATTGTATACAACTAAATTATAACCAGCTTTAATCAAGTTATCTGCCATGGGTGCCCCCATAATGCCTAAACCTATAAAACCAATTTTATCTTTTGACACAGTCATTTATTTACTCTCTTTCAAATATAACTTATTTAGACTCTCCACAAACTATTTAATATAGGAAATTTGATTTTTGCAATTATTTTCCTTCAAGAATTGATATCAATTTAAAAGAAGATATTACATCACGTATATCTGTGATAGGTATCTCTTTATTCTTAATACAATCAGTAAAATTTTTATGCATCTGATAAGTCCCATCATATGCACTATTACCAAAAATGTTACCATCATCAACTAAATCTAATCCATTGATTTTTTCAGGTTCCTTACCTTGAATAATTATCTCCAATCTATCTGGAATTTCCATATAACAACTTACTCCAAAACCATGTAATTCTGTTCGAAGTATCCTCCCGCCAGCAGAACGATTGGCAGAAATAATTCCAACAGCATCATTCTCAAATCTTATCATCGAATTATAATCCACTTTTCGTTTTGCTCCATGATTATCTTGATAAGCATTAATTTCTAAAAATTTTCCACCCAGCATAAATCTAGTTAAATCTACAACATGGCAAACATCTGACCACATAGTACTTCGAGGTTCCTTGTTAAAATCTGAACTGCTAACCAACCATTTGTGATACCTAGATATTGCTAAAGTTGGTTGCCCAAATTCTTTTACGATCTGTACAGCTTTTTGAACAACAGGAGCATATCTTCTTTGAAAACCAACCATACAAATCACATTATTAGAAATAGCACTATCGTGAAGAAGTTTAATATCCTCAGGGCTAGAGCCAGGAGGTTTTTCAATTAAAATATGTTTCCCTTGATTCATACAATCTATAGCAATTTTGGTCACATGCAATTCATCTGTAATTAAATAAACAGCATCTAAATCGTGATTCTCAAGCATTTCTGAATAATTTAAATATGAATTAGGGATATTGTACATATCTACTACTTCGGAAATTTTTTCTGGATCTAGTTCTGAAACTGCTTCGATTGAAACATCAGGATTATTGTATACAGAAGGATAATGTCCAGATTTTGCTCTTTTACCAGCACCTATAAATCCAGCCTTAATCATTTTTACCTCCTAAAGCAATCAATCAGTAAATAATGAATAAGGATTCTCTCTGTTTTCCATAGGAAAATCAACCCTCTTTCTAAGTCTTTGAGATTCATAAACTGACATAACCATCTCTAATGCAGCTCTACCATCATATCCACTGGAAGAGTCTACAACATCCCTATCTTCTTCAATAGCTAATATTAATTCTGATGCAATCATCTTATTACTTAATTTCATTTTTTCTTCTGAAGTGAAAGGATCCCCTGTACTCGAGTTAATTTCCCAATCCTGAATCGAAACTTTTTCCCAATCTCCCTTGTTTTTATCTGGGAACCAAGTAGCATTAGGATATATATACATCTCAGTGTTAGGGGAACTTCTTAATGAAATAATTCCTTCAGTTCCATACAAATCAATTCCAAAAGGAGACATGCCATTAGATATGTTTCTTTTATATGATTCAAAATGACCAGTTACACCATTATTAAACATATAAAAACAATCTAACCTATCTCCAGCTATTAACCCAATTTGATCTCCACCCTCAAAAAGATCGTTCTTAGAAACATCTCTCCCGTTTGAAGTTACACTAGATTGAGACCATGAAACATCTGCTCCAGCAAAATATCTCATACTATCAAGTATATGCGTTCCTAAAACCACTAAATCTTCGGGGCCTGATCTATGATCTGATTTACCTGCACCTCTGATAGTCATTAATTCACCAACAGCACCATCAGAAATGATTTTTTTTGCATACTTTTCATATAGATTGGCTCTTCTATGTGCTACAGCTAATCTCACTCCATTTTTTTCGCAAGAATCAATAATCATATCTGCTTCAGATAATGTCTTAGACATAGGCTTCTCCATCAAAATACCTAATATATTTGCTTTTGAAGCATTTAATGCCATTTCTAAATGGCAATCAACCCACCTTGGTCCAATAACAACCAAATCCAGATCTTCAAATTCCAACATATCTGTATAATCAAGATAAAGTTTTTCTGCCCCCGTACGAATACCAGCTTCTCTTAATCCAGATTCATCTGAATCAGCAATGGAAACTATTTCTGCATTAGGAATACCATGAAAAGCGGTGTCCAAATGATGTCCATAATTACCTTGTCCAGTTTTACCAATTACACCAACTCTATAAATAGTTTTTTTCATTTTTAAAATCACCTATAATTAAATTTGCAAGCAAAGATTTTTTGACCTAAATATAATCGAATGCTAAAATCAAAAAACTTGTGGTGAGCGTGGCCAAGTTGGTTAAGGCGCCAGGTTGTGGCCCTGGAGATCGTGGGTTCGAACCCCATCGCTCACCCCACCCATTCTTCAACCAAATACTAATTCACTTAGATTTAAAAACCTCATGTCCTCCAAATTGATTCCTTAATGCAGATAATAACTTTGCAGAAAAAGACTTATCTTTGTTTCTTGAATAAAACCTAGCATATAACGCTGAACTAATTACAGGAATTGGAACTTCTGCATTCAAAGATTCATGTACGGTCCACCTACCTTCACCCGAGTCTTGTACAAATGGAGCAACATCTTTCAAAGAAGAATCTTCACGCAAAAGGTCTGAAATTAATTCTAAAATCCATGATCTTACCACGCTGCCATGGCTCCAAATTTCTGAAATAGATTGAATATCTAAATTGAAATCTTCTTTGGATTTTAACAAATCAAATCCTTCTGCATATGCTTGCATCATCCCGTATTCAATTCCGTTATGTATCATTTTTACAAAATGTCCAGCACCAGAAGGGCCCACATGTCCAAAGCCTTTACTAGGAGCCAAGGTTTCAAATAATGGAACCAACTTTGAATATGTAACTGAATCCCCACCTACCATCAAACTATAACCATTCTCTAAACCCCAAATACCACCACTAGTACCAACGTCTAGAAAATCAATACCTTTTTCAGATAATTTGTCAGCCATTGATTGAGTATCTTTGTAATAAGAATTTCCTCCATCAATAATAATATCTCCTCTATCTAGAAGATCTGATAAATTTAATATAGTGGAATGTGTTATTTCCCCTGAAGGCACCATCATCCAAAGAATTCTTGGTTTTGTTAATTTTTTTACTAAATCTTCTAAAGAATTTCCAGTCGAAATATTTTCTTTTTGAGCAACTTTTAATACTTCACTGTCTGAATCAAAAACTACTACACTATGGCCACCTTGTATCAGCCTCCTACAAATATTCAATCCCATTTTGCCTAAACCAATAATTCCAAGTTCCATGAATAATTTCTCCAATCATATTAGAATCAAATAGATAAAAAATCTATTTGACTAACTCTTGTCTCATCTTGAGTGCAAACATAGATAAAAGTGATTTAAAAATCCATGACTTGTGCCATCTATAACCAATTGAATCTAGTTTTTTTACAGGAGAAATAGATGATTTTGGTAAATAGGATAATATATTGTCTCTCCCGTAATAAGATTTAGCAGCATTTTCATCCATGTAAAAAGAAGGTCGTTGAGGTAAAATTCTTATGCCTTCTACATTATGAGAAAATTCAAAACTATCTATCAATTCCTTTAATACTTTTTTAACTTCAGATAAAGGTTCAGCGGAAGTTTTGAAATAATCAATAGAATAAGGAAGAGGAAAATCAACTAATTGAATATCTACATCATTCAAATCTAAAACTAAATCTGGGAAATATGTACCCATAAAAGTTCCAAAATCTTCCTCGAATTTAAGCTGAGAAAATCGTACATTGTCTTCAAAAATTAATTCAGGTACTTCACCAACCAATCCTGCATTTTCATCCCTTACTAAAGTCCCCAATAATTTTTTCATTTTGTTACTGTATTCACCTTCTCCACTATCCTGACTTTTTCCTACATCTGGAAATCTTTTCTTATCAATAGCTAACGGTTCTCCCACAGCTTTTAATCTTTTTTTCCAAGATGTGTCAAAAAAATACTCAGCTTGGTATGGAGTAATACTTAGCACTGTAGATTTTGAACTTAATTCATGAGTTGGCAACCATCTAGCTGCAGATGTATATCCTTTAAGTTTATGGCTCAACAAACCTATATCACCATATTTTTGATAAAAATTTAATATAGAAACTTCATCTTCTAAATCAATTTTAAACAAGTCATCTAAATCTATTGATAATGGATTCTCAAAGTTATTATTTTTAGACCCACTATCAAAAACAGGGGAGTATTTAATTAACTTTGAGTCTTTAGAAGGTTGAATAAAGTCAATTGTTTCCGATGTAATTTTTTTTTGTGTAATTACATAATCGGATGCCTTTGTCCATAACAAATCAGAACTATTTGAAAAACTATGTATATACATCATTCTCCCTTAACATTGCTTCTAACCTAAATTTTCCCACCATCTCAGTTCATTTTTACCAGAATGAGGCTTAGCACAATTTGCTACACCCACAATATCTTTCAAACCATTAGAATTAATATCAACTGATAAAATTTGATGAGTTTCATTCCAGTTTTCTTTTATGATTTTCATATCCCACTTACCTTTAGGATCACCTCGATGTTTAAATACAGCAATACCGCCGGATGGCATAGTTAAAGAAGGACCTAAAGCTGCAGCAATCACTTCCAATTGACCATCATTATCCAAATCAGCTGCAATAACTTCAAAACCATCAAAACCGTCAAAAATTGAATGTTTCTTCCAAGATTTTGAAAAATCCGAACCACCAGGGTTTTCATACCAAACAATTTTTTCTTGTAACATCAAATCTCGTGTAGACATATCATTTGAATCAAATCCTGTTACAGAACTATTTGCATTCAAAGGCAAACCACCTGTCATCAAAATGTCCATATTCCCATTATTATTCAAATCAACAGCATGACCATGTTTGGGACCATTAAAAATATCAATTACGTGCTTCAACCAGCGGTTTTTCACTGAATTTCCAAGATTCTCATAAATAATTATTTGACCGTTACTGGTAGAACAACCAAGCAAATCAAGAAAACCATTATTTGTAAAATCTGCAAGCTCAACTGTCCTGGTTTCCGGTATATTTTCTTCAATCAAATGTTGAGTCCATGATCCTTGAGATCTTTCAAACCACGAAAACCTATTTCCTCCATGTACATAAGCAGAAGCAGCTAGTTCAAGCTGTCCATCATTATTTATATCTCCAGCAGTCACGTCATATGCACTAGGAAACTCACGTTCAGAAACATAATGATACTTCCAGGATTTCTTATCTCTAGGGTCTCCATCAAACTCAAACCAAAGTAAACTTCCTCCAATATTATCAACAAATATTATTTCAGGTTTACCATCATTGTTTATGTCTGCAATAGTGTGTCTTTCAAGCCACTCACCTGGTTTTTCATGAATCACATGTTTAGAAAAATTTCCATTACCGTCATTTTCATACCAATACAACCCAATATTTGTATCAACAGCAATTAAATCTAAAAACCCATTACCAGTTAAATCTACAGAAGAAATCCCGTAAACATACATAAAAGTATCATCAATCAAATGTTCTTTAAAATTTAAATTATTTACCAAAAGTCACTACCAAACTACTATTCAATTTTCAAATCTTAATGAATATATGTCAGCATCATTCATTACAAACCGTACTCTGGTAGGTTGTCCAGATATCTTAGATAAATCTGTAGATCCGTTCCAAGACACATATCCTGATATCTCATCTCCTATCAAGCCATCACAATCATCTATGCCATATCCTTCTATTGGCGTCCCCGACTCATCAAGCATCTCTACCTTTATTCTACCTGCTGCACTCGTAGAATAATTTAACTCTAACTTATTACCTGTGAAATCTAGCGCCTTAGTAATCATCTGACCTTCGTCATAACCTGCAT
>PBID01000005.1 GCA_002719675.1 Chloroflexota bacterium | reverse complement strand
CTGGGGTGTTATTTGAAAAAGTGATTATTGCTCCCTACTCTGAAATGGACAGGAAAATTGCTTTAGTTGCATGGAATTACTTAGATAAATTTGATGTTTTTGAAGAAGCAAGAATATTAAAATTTTTACAGGAACATGTTAATTCATCAAATGCACCTGAACCACGAGGAATGTGATTATTGCTTTTAGCTAAAATATATATTAAGCCAAAGTCTACTGTAAAAGACCCGCAAGGAAATATAATTCAGTCTAGTTTGAAAGATTTGGGTTTTCTAAATATTGAAAATGTGAATATGGGTAAGTATTTGGAAATAAAATTAGACACTGATAATGAATTGACTGCATCTGAAGATATCAAGAAAATGTGTGATCAAATACTTACTAATCCTCTTATAGAAGATTATAGTTTTGTAATAGAGAAGATATAACTAACCGATGACGCCTTTTGTACTAGGTATCTGATCAGAAATTCTTGAATCAAGATTCATAGCAGCACGTAAAGATTTTGCAAGAGCTTTAAAAATACATTCTGCTTTATGATGATTATTTGAACCATACATCAAATTTACATGAATATTGATTCCAGATTCTCGAGCTAAACTATCCAGGAAATGTTCAATTAAAGTTCCAGATAAACCACCAAGATCAGAATCACCTAAATTAGTATTAAGTACAGTGAATCCACGACCGCCAACATCTACAGCTACCATGGCTAGAGATTCGTCTAATGGAACAATAGCATGTCCCATCCTAACAATACCTTTGGCATTGCCAATAGTTTCAGCTAACGCTTTTCCAAGAGATATTGCAGTATCTTCAACAATATGATGCCATCCTACTTCATCATCACCTGTAACGGAAATTGTGATATCTATCAAACTATGTTTTGAAAGTTGTGACAATAGATGATTAAACATTCCGTTGGCTGTTGATATTTCAGATTTTCCAGTGCCATCGATATTAATTTTTATAGAAACACTGGTCTCTTCAGTTTTTCTCTCGACAGATGATTTTCTAGTTTTCAATTCCAGCTCCATTTAAAATTGTTTTTACATTATATCCATTAATGCATTTATAAAAGAAGTGTTATCAGGATCAGTTCCTACCGAAACTCTTAAGGATTTTTCAAGTCTTGAATTATTAAATTTACGTATGAGAATCCCTTTAGAGCGCAATTTATCATATACTTCAGCAGCTTTTGATGAGTTAGGCAGATCAAATAAAATAAAATTTGCTCCAGATGGATAAGGTTTTATTCCAGAAATTGAACTTAATTGATTAAACAAAAATTCCTTGCCTTTGATAATTTTTTGCACATTTTCGAATAAAAATTTGCTGTCTTTTAATGATGCTATACATGCAGATTCAGCAGTGGTACTAACATTATAAGGTGATTTTATATCTAATAGATGAGAAATAATATTTTTTGGCATAATTCCATATCCAATTCTTAAACCAGCTAGGCCTGCCCATTTGCTAAAGGTTCTAAGGACTACGAGATTTTCATAATCATTTACCAAATTAGCTACAGAAAATCCATTGAATTCGTAATAAGCTTCATCAACTACAACTAATAAATTTAAATTTAATAAAGTTTTAATTTCATCAAGAGTACAGATATTTCCTGTAGGATTGTTTGGGGAGCTAATGAAAATAATTTTTGTTTTTTTAGTGATAGCATATGTAATAGCGTCAAGATCTAAGTCAAAATTAGATTTTCTGGGTATTTTTTCTACATTAGCACCAGCAACTCTTGCGCAAAAAGAATACATTCCAAATGTTGGATCACAGTCAATCACTGAATCATCAGGATATATATATAATTTAAATAGCAAGTCTATTAATTCATCACTACCAGCAGCACCTATTAAGAAATCAGAATCAATGTTTAAATATTTTTCTAAAGCATCACGAAGATTTCTTTGTAAGGGATCAGGGTAGATACTAATCTCAGATGAAGTAAGTGCCGGCAAGACTTTAGGAGAAGGTCCATAAGGATTTTCATTTCCATTAAGTTTAATGATTTGATTTTCTGGTATTCCAAATTTTCTTGATATTAAGCTAATTGGCTCAACAGGCTCATAAGTCAAAATATTTTTTAAATTGTCACGTACCATAGATTCAATTATATCCATTTGATGTTCCATATATTAAAATTTTTCTATATCTAATCTAATTTCAGCAGCATTTGAATGGCCATGTAATCCTTCAGATTTACTGAGCACGGATGCTGAATGAGAAATTTGATTAACAGTAGATTGACTTAAATTGATCACAGGAGAGCTTTTCATGAAAGTTCTTGTGCTTATCCCTGAACTAAACCTTGCAGCACCTCCAGTTGGCATTACATGGCTTGGGCCAGCGATGTAATCACCAAGTACTTCGTGAGAGAATTCTCCCATAAAAATTGCGCCAGCATTTTGTATTTTATCTAATATGTCTTCAGGGTTTTGGGTTACCAAAGATACGTGTTCGGGAGCAAATGAATTAGAGAAATTGATCATTTGTTCATTATCATCAACTATAATTATTGCACCATTATTTTCAATAGATTTTTTTGCAATTTCCTCTCTGGGTAAGTTAGATAATCGAATATAAATTTCTTTTTTAATATTTTCAGCTAATTTAGGAGATGTTGTAATTAGGATAGGTCTTGCTTCATAATCATGTTCAGCTTGTGCAATTAAATCAGCTGCACATAGAGTGGGGTTAGCTGAATGGTCGGCTATAATCAAAGTTTCTGTAGGGCCATATATGCCATCGATTCCAACAGTACCAAAGACTTGTCTTTTTGCTTCTGTAACATATGTATTTCCTGGTCCACATATTAGATCAACTTTAGGAATAGTTTCAGTTCCAAAAGCTAAAGCTGCAATAGCCTGACTACCTCCAATTGGAAAAACATTGGTGACGTCAGTGAGTTTAGATGCGTAGAGAATTTCTGAGTTAGGAATTCCAGAATCATTTGGAGGTGTAGTTATATAAATATCTTTTACTCCAGCGATTTTTGCTGGTATTACAGTCATCAAAACTGTAGAGACTAAATTTGTAGGAATATAAATCCCTACTTTTTCTATAGCTGTAAAATTTTCACCATATCCTTCTTCTTTATTGAACCAGGATTTATAGGTGTTTTGTTCATGGAATTCTGATATACGATCAAAAGAAAATTTTATCGCATTTTTAATTTCATGGCTTAGAGATTTTATTGATTCATCTATTAATGATTGAGGAATATTGATTTGTTCAAGTGAGATACCATCATATTTTTTAGATAAATTAATCAAGGCATTATCACCTTGGGTAAAGACTTGATTTAATATAGTTTGTACAGTTTCAGATATAGATTTATCTTTGTGTTCGTTTTGGGATCTACGATTTTTACCTAAAAATAGCTTTTGAGCATGGTCTAAATTATTTATTATTCGCAATCAACTATCCTTTTGTTTGTCGATGAAAATTCTTTATTTAGAATTTCCTAATAACTTTTCGACAGCTTTAGATTTATTTTCGAAAATATAATAAGGTTTAGAAACACTTAGACTACTTGCGTTTAATTTTCTAAAGCGTTGTAAGGCAGATATTAGTTCTTTCTTTTTTACTATTACTGTGACTGCATACCAACAAGATGAATCTTTAGAATACACTTGAGAAATAGTAGGACCTTGTATTCCAGAAGTTAATTTTTCAGATAAAACAAGTTTTGAGACTGAATCTGGAGAATCTCCCTTCAAATTTGCAGTAACACTTAAATAGGAAGAGGCATTTAAATTAGCTTCTATAGTTTCAATTAATCCGATTGCTGCGTTCAATTTCTTTTTGTCGGATCTAATTATAGAGGAATTTGAAATCAAACATGAGGATGATTTCAATATAGTCCCACCTTGTATAGTTTTTAATCGATTAGAACGTAGAGTATTTCCTGTAGAAGATATATCAGCAATTAAGTCTGCATATCCCATAGTAGGAGCTATTTCTAATGTACCGCTGGAAGGGATGATATTGAAATGATTAATTCCAGATTTCAAAAGAAAATTTTCGACTGATTTAGGATATTTAGTAGCTATTCTCAAGTCAGTTTTTTTCTCACGAAAATCTATTGAGAGATCAGCAAGGTCAGCTATAGTTGAAATATCAATCCATGAGTCAGGAATACCAAGTAAGAGTTCTGCGTGTCCAAAGCCAAGATCTTGAATTACAATCTCAGTGTTTGAATTCTCATTAGAAGATTCAATGAAACGATCTTCTCCAACTATACCCATGTCAGAATTTCCTGATTCTACATTCATTGGGATATCAGATCCTCGTTGGAAGTGAATTGTTATATCAGGTAAGTTAGGTATTTCAGCAGTATATTTTCTAACATCAGTTCGGGAAACTGAAAGTCCACATTTGTCTAAGAATGATAGAGTTGGTTCGTGAAGTGCACCGCTACTAGATACAGCAAGACGTAACAATTGTGATCTCCTATAATTTTGTTAATTTATATTAATAGAGTCAAGGTTGTAGGCAAAACCTATAGCAGGTACATCCTTGCCACCAAATGCTTTTACAAGACTATCGTATCTACCTCCACCTCCTATGACAAGTGGTTTGGCACCTACAGTTTGATAAATATCAAAAACAATACCTGTGTAATAGGATATTCCCCGAGCTAAGCTCAAGTCTATTTTTATATATTTTTCAGGGACACCTTTATTAATAACATGCTCAATTAAACGTTTTGTATCATCAATTGCATTTGTAGATATATTTGAAGAATCAATTAATTTTTGTATATTTTGAAGCTGGTTTATATCTTGAGTGTTCAATGAGAAAAATTCGAGTAAAAAATTTAAAGCAGAAACAAAATTATTTTTTTCGTTTCCTCTTTTAGATTTTAATTGTAATCTGTCTAAAATTTCTTGAGAGCTTCTGCGACCCAAATAATTTTGAGAATTTTCTTCAGAAAATTTAGATAGGAAAATGTCAGTATCTTTAACTTGGTTAACTTCTTTTGAATTTGAATCATCTAATAGACCCAATTCTTTAGCTTTTTTAGCCAAAGTATTTACAGAAATTTTGGAATTGATGAATTCAGAAATATTGTTTATAGTGAATAATTTTAAAGTATTAGACAAGTTAAAATTTGATAGAATTTCTTTGATTAATCCAACATTACCTAACCTGATAAAAGTATTTTGTATACCAAGTTTATTTAAGCCTTCGAATGATAAGTAAATCAATTCTGATTCGAATTTAATCTTAGATCCGCCAATTACTTCCAGACCAAATTGAGTGCTTTGCCTTATTGATTGATCATGTCTGAAAATTGGACCGTGATATTGGATTTTTAAAGGTAAATCTTTGCTTTGGTCGTTTTGTATGTAATGGCGAATTATAGAAGGAGTAATTTCTGGTCGAAGACAAATTTTATTTCCATATGGATCTACAAATGAAAATAATTTGGTGGTTAATTCTGCTCCAGATTTTCTTATAAATAGTTCAGATTCTTCAAGAATAGGTGTTTCTATTAACTCATATCCATGTTGAGTATATAGTTTGTTTAGATCATCTCTAACTTTATATGTTTGAGTCGCGCAATCTCCCCAGTTATCTGACATTCCGGGAAGATTATTGATTTGATTAAATTTCAATGATTTCACCTATGTATATAATTGTACATTAGTGGTTGCGGGTGTTCAATTTATATTAGGGCGAATATTTTCAATGCTGTAAATTAGAGAATTTATCAAATATCTAGATGGTAAAATGAATATCAAATTTTATTATGTAATATAATATTAATATGGTAAACGATCGCAATATTAGATTAGGTTTCCTGGCATCACACAATGGTTCTACTATGCAAGCTATAGTTGATGCTTGTATAAGCAATTTAATTAAAGCTGACCCTGTTGTATTGATTAGTAATAATTCTTCATCTGGCGCAATTACTAGAGCTAGACAAATGAACATTCCTTTTTACCATTTGAGTTCTGGAACTCATCCAAATTTCGAAGATTTAGATAAAGCAATCACGAATACATTGAAAAAATATTCTGTTGATTTAGTACTATTAACAGGATATATGAAAAAAATAGGCTCTTATACTTTAGATAATTTTAAGAACAGAATTCTTAATTCTCATCCATCACTTTTACCTAAACACGGTGGAATAGGAATGTATGGAAGAGAAATTCATAAAAAGGTTCTAGAATCTGGCGATATAACAACTGGTGCCACTATACATTATGTTGAATCCAATTATGACTCAGGTCAAATTATTCAACAAATTAAAATACCTGTATCTTCATCTGATTCAATTGATACTTTGGAAGAAAAAGTCAAATTTCAAGAGAAGCGACTATATATAGATTCTATTAACAAAATAATCAATCAACCTAAACCAAGATTACTGGGGTCTTGATCTTTAGCTTCAGGAATTAACATTTTACTTTGATAAGATACATCAAAATAATTTCTTTTGAATTATAAAGAGGTTAATTCTTTTTAGAAGATACTTTAATAGGAGGCTGAGATTCAATTACAAGTTCATCAGATTTGATTTTGATAACAACTACGTCACCAGGATTAAATTTACCTGCTAAAATAGAATCCGATAGTTTATCTTCGAGATGATCTTGAATTACTCGTTTTAAGGGTCGAGCACCAAAATTAGGATCATAACCTTTTTTAGCTAACCAAGATTTTGCTCTCTGTGTAACATCTAAGCTGATACCTTTTTCCAGTAGACTATTAGCTACTGTTTTTAATTCCAAGTCTACAATTTGCTTAACTTGAGATTGATCCAATGGATGGAAAACAACAGTGCCATCTATTCGGTTTAAAAATTCTGGTTTAAAGAACTTCTTGATTTCATCCAGAATGTTATTTTTCATCTTTTGATATTTTTGATCGTTGGAAGGAGATTTTCCAGAAGTAGGAAAGCCTAGTTCTTTATCTTGGCGAATAAGATCTGATCCAATATTACTGGTCATAACGATAATAGCATTTCTAAAATCAACTTTTCTTCCTTTAGCGTCAGTAAGATGACCATCGTCAAAAATTTGTAATAATATATTAAATACTTCAGGATGAGCTTTTTCAATCTCATCTAATAAAATTACACAATAACCTTTTCTTCTAACAGCCTCAGTAAGCTGTCCACCTTCATCATAACCGATATAACCAGGAGGTGCTCCAACTAGACGGGCAACAGAATGTCGTTCCATAAATTCAGACATATCCACTCTGATAACAGAATCTTCAGATCCAAACATAAATTCACTAAGTTTTTGTACAAGATATGTTTTTCCTACTCCAGTTGGGCCAGAAAAAATAAATGTACCAACAGGTTTTTTAGGATTTTTCAGACCAGAGCGAGCACGTCTAACAGATTTTGAAATAATAGAGATGGCTTCGGATTGACCTATTACATGTTCTTGTAATGCAGATTCCATATGGATCAATTTTTCAGATTCAGTAGTAGATAAGCGAGTAACAGGAATGCCAGTCCACATAGACACGACTTCAGAAATTTCTTCTTCAGTTACAGAATTTGATTGAGATGATAAATTTTCACGCCATAGTTTATCTGATTTTTCAAGTTCAGCTGTTTTTTTAGATTCTTCATCTCTGAGGTCTGCCGCATATTCATAATTTTTTTGAGAAATAGCAGATTCTTTTTCGAATTTAATTTTTTCGATTTCTTTGCTTAACTCTAATATATTGTTTGGAGGTGTAGATAATTTAATTTTAACTTTTGAAGATGCTTCATCGATTAAATCTATCGCTTTATCAGGTAAAAATCTATCGGATATAAAACGAGATGCCAAATTGGCAGCAGCTGGTATTGCATCATCAGATATCTCAAGTTGATGAAATTCTTCGTATTTATGTTTGATACCTTTTAAAATATCTATAGTTTCTGAAACTGAAGGTTCGTCAACCGTAATAGGCTGGAATCGTCGTTCTAAGGCAGGATCACGTTCGATATATTTTCTATATTCATCTAAAGTTGTAGCTCCAATGCATTGAAGTTCGCCTCTAGATAATGAAGGTTTGAGCATATTAGCAGCATCAACAGCTCCTTCAGCTGCACCAGCACCAACCATTGTATGTATTTCATCGATAAAAATTATGCAGTTACCTGAACTCTTAATTTCAGCGATAATTTTTTTAAGACGTTCCTCAAATTCGCCTCTGTATTTGGTTCCGGCAACTAATGACCCCATGTCTAAAGAAACAAGACGTTTGTTTTTTAAAGTTCCAGGAACATTGTTTTGTTGTATCCTTTGAGCTAAGGCTTCAACAATTGCAGTTTTTCCAACTCCTGGTTCCCCTATAAGAACGGGGTTATTTTTAGTTCTTCTGCTGAGTATTTGTGTGACGCGTTGTATTTCATCATTTCTACCAACAGTTGGATCTAATTTTCCATTTCGAGCAGCAGCTGTTAAATCAACTGCTAGTTGATCTAGAGTGGGAGTTTTATTGTTTTTAGCTTTTGGTTGATTTTTTTCTTGAGACTGAGTTTCTGGAGGTGATGATTCAGACAAAACTTTTGAAATTTCAGCACGTAAGGAGTCCAAATTAACACCTAGGCTTTCGAGCACACCAGCAGCGATACCTTCTCCTTCACGCATTGTACCAATGAGAAGATGTTCAGTACCAATATAATGGTGATTCAAACGTCTTGCTTCATCAACAGATAACTCGATAAGTTTTTTAGCTCTTGGGGTTAATGTTAATTCATCAGTAGTTTTTCTATCACCTTTTTCAATGATAAATTCTATGGCAGATTGTATTTTGGATAAATCTATATTTAAATTAACAAGTACTTTAGCTGCAATACCTTCAGATTCTTTAGTAATGCCTAATAAAATATGTTCAGTACCAATATGTTTTTGGTTGAATCTTAAAGCTTCTTGTTGAGCATGGGACAATACACGTCTAGCTCGTTCAGAAAATTTTTCAAATTTACTACTACTACTAGTCATTTAATCTCCGGTATTATTAAAAAATGTTATCCATCAGAAGAAGATTCTGTTTCTTCCGTAGATTCAGCAGGTTCATCAGAAGAAGACTCTGTTTCTTCTATAGATTCAGCAGATTCATCAGAAGAAGACTCTGTTTCTTCTGGAGCATCTGGATCATCTACTTTACTGACACTTAGTCCAATTCTTTTACGATCAGCTTCTATTCGAAGAATTTTAACGTTGATAACTTGTCCTTCTTCTACAACTTCATTGGGGTGTGATATTTGATCGTTGGTTAATTCAGAAATATGTATCAAACCTTCTACAGTATCTTCAATTTTAGCAAAAGCACCAAAATTGGTGATCTTAGTTACAGTAGCTTGCACAATATCGCCAGATTGATAATTTTGAGATACAGTTTCCCAGGGTTCGGGTGTTAGGCGTTTAATACTAAGCGCTATTTTATTGTTCTCTTGGTCGACATTTAAAATATAAACATCAACCTCTTCACCAATTTTGACAACATCTTCAGGGTGTTTTACAGTGTTCCAAGATAATTCAGAAATATGTACAAGACCATCAGCGCCGCCTAAATCTACAAAAGCACCGAAGCTGCTGATTCCTATTATGTTTCCTTGTCTTACTTCACCTATGCTTAGTTGGCTAATAATTTCGGATTTTTGTTTCTCTCTTTGAATCTTGGCAGCTTCTCTTTCTGATAAGATAGCACGGTTTTTTGGCCGAGTTACTTCTATAGGTTTTAAAGTGATTTTTTTACCCAAGAATTCTTTCTTCTTTTTTTCGATTTCAATGGGATCAATTTGATCATTTTCGTCATCTTGATTATCGAAAGATTTACAAATATCTCTAGGGACAGTAACAAGTTGAGAAACAGGTACAAACCCTTGTATACCAAGTACTTCTACAACCAATCCACCTTTATTAAACCCAGTTATAGTACCTTCAACTGACAAATTTTGATCCATATTATCTTGTAAATCTTGCCAGCCCTTTTCTCCTAAACTTTTATCGATTGATAAAATAGTCGGTGATTTAGAGGATTCATTTTTTACTACAATTGCAGTAACTGAATCACCTACATTAGGAACTTCTAATTCGTTCTGTGGTAGAGTACGCATTTCGTTGAGAGGTATTAATGCTTCAGATTTTTGACCGATATTTACTATTAATCCGTCAGAATCAGAGCTAACAACAACTCCTTCAACTATATCGCCTCGATTGATAGTTTTCAGTGATTCAACTGAATCGAGCAGTTGCTCCATAGTAAAATTATCGAGAGAATCTTCACTTTGATCATCATTAAAATTGTCTAATTCATACAATGTTATTTATACCTACTTTTAGGTTGTAAACAATCACATAATAATTGTATTACAACCAAGATTTAATGGATATTTTAGCATCAGTCGTAAGATTAAGGAACCAATTCAGCTATGTAATTATGGGAGTTTTGAAGTTATGTTGGTATTTATAGAGGCTTTATAGTTAGGAATAAAAAGCTAGGGAATAAAAAAATCCCCTGGCGGTGACCTCTTTTCCCACACCCTTGCGGGAGCAGTATCGAAGGCGCTAAAACGTTTCACTGCCGTGTTCGAGATGGGAACGGGTGGTACAGTCTTGCTAAAACCACCAAGGGATTACTATTATATTTTATAACTTGATATATGGCAATAATATCCATCAATCTTGACCTAATTAAAGCACGATGATACTATCGACATTACTATTTATTTCAATATCTCACAGATAATAATACTGTTAGGAGTTATACAATGGCTACCGATCAATTAGTAACAATTTCTGATTCTGCTAATTTAAAATTAAAAGAGTTGCTTAATGAACATTCAGATCAAGGATCATATCTTAGAATGATGATTATGCCTAATTCACAAGGCGGCTATCAATATGCTCTTGGCATTGAAGAAACTGAAGGAGATGGAGATTTATTAGTTGATGGTACTGGTGATATAAAGGTTTTGATAGATTCTAATGCTGTTGAATTAATCAAAGGTACTGAGGTTGATTATGTTGATGGTTTAATGAGAAGTGGTTTTGTTATTTCCAATCCTAATTTGCCAGCTTCATCTGGTGGAGGTGGTTGCGGTAGTTCTGGAGGTGGTTGTGGTAGCGGTGGTGGAGGATGTGCTTGTGGATCTGGTGGTGGTGGTGGTTGCGGAGGCCACTAATTTTAATCTATTTCTGCAACTAGATCTATTTCTACTGCTGCACCTAGCGGCAATGATGCTACTCCAACTGCTGATCTTGCATGGAATCCTTTTTCATCAAATATTTCTACAAACAAATCAGATGCACCGTTAGCTATTGCAGGGTGATCTTTGAAATCTGCTGTTGAATTAACCATTACTAATAATTTTACGATTCTTTTTATATTATCTAACGAACCAATTTTTGATTTAATTGAACCTAATGTTGCCAATGCTGCTTTTTTTGCTGCTTCGTAACCCTCTTCGTTGGATATAGAATCTCCTAACTTCCCTACTATTATTTCGCCATTTTTATTTTTTGGTAAATGACCAGCTGTGAAAATTAATTTGGATTGTTCAGCTAATACTACAGGTACATAGTTCGCAAGTGGAGCTGACTCATTAGGTAGTTCATAACCTAATTTAGTTATTTTATTTTCTATCGTACTCATTATTATTCCTTATTCACTTTTTAATTCGAATATAGTTTCTATTTCAACTGGTATTTGAAATGGCAGACTTCCCATTCCAATTGATGTTCTTGAGTGGATTCCATCTTCTGCAAAAATTTCGGTAAATAAATTTGAACAAGCATCAATAATTTTTGAATGATTTTTGAAATCATGAGTACTATTAATCATACCAAAAACTCGAATTACTCCAGAAACATTATTTAAGCTACCAGTATGTTTTTTTACTTGAGACAAAATATTTATACCAACTGAGTATGACGCTGCTATAGCATCTTCCTCGGATATAGAGAATCCTGGTTTACCAGAAAATGCAGTCCTATCATGTTTTAATCCAGGTCCATTACCTGATACGAATAATAAATTGCCGGTTTGTACAATAGGTACATAATTAGCCACAGGGTTAGGTGCATTTGGAAGTTTTATATTCAATTGTTTAATTTTATCTTCAGGGGGAATCATTTTAATTATTTTTTATTGTAAGTATTTCAGTTGGATTATTAACAATTATATCTTGTATATCGGTTTTTGAAATATTTTTTTCGATCATTCTTGGTATTATATTTTCCATTATATGATGATACCCGTGGCCACCGTATTTAGTGAGCCTACTTTTACAAAATACATCTTGCCCTGTAACAATTCTTTTAGAAAGTCCATTTTCTATGAGATACTGTATAAAATCTATTCTAGCACCATCTGAAACCATATCTAAATGAGATAGAGGATAATATGAGGATTCCCAACCGAATAGGTCGTATTCTAAATATGTCCCAAGTTTTGCTAAATCAAGTAACGTCTTACTATCTTGAATTGTTCGTTCGATATGTCCCATAACTACTCGGGATAAATCAGCACCTGACTTAGATAGAATATTTAGAATTTCAAAAGGAGATTGTTCGTTTCTTCCAGGATGAATTAAGATACTAGCACCAGTTTGTGATTGAGCAATAGCAGAGGCTTTAAGGACTTTTTCTTCATTTGATGTTAATGGCCAACTGCATCCAATTTCACCAATAATTCCGCATTTAATTCCAGAATCACCTACGCCAATTTTAATTTCGTTTGTTATTTCTTCAGCAATTTGGTCTACAGTTTTTTTATCCATATTATCGGGATGTACGGGGCCAGTATAATAACCAGCTCCCATCACTATATTGATCCCAGTGAGTCTTGCAATACGAGATAAAGCAAAAGGATCCCTGCCGATTCCTATTGTAGTGGCATCAATGATAGTATTTCCACCATGACCTTTAAATAGTAACAATTCTTGAACAGCTACATCTTCATCAGCTAATAAAAGATTATCTTGATTTCTAAAGTGATCGTAACGTACCCAGCCCAAATTTTCCATTGTCACAGGTTGGAAAGCTTTGAATCTTTCTGACGCTTCTGAAGGTGGATTGAACATACAAAGAAAATCAATCAAAATATGTTCGTGAGTAGTTGTAGGTCCAACATCTGATGGATTTATTTTTCCTAAAACAGTTTGTACGAATTCAGGTTTAGAAGATTCATTATCATTATTGTTTATCAATTGTCACTCCAAATTATTTAATTTAATATAATTATTCACATATAGCTTGTTAGATGCAATATAATGTTGTGCGAATAAAAACATATCTTGATGAAGAGTTGGGTAAATATCTAAATGACGAGAATTAAATCAAATGAATCAAACATGATTTTAAATGCTGTTAACAGTTTTATTGATTCTCTTTCAAAGGAATCTAAGATGTTAGCGATAATAGATTTTGATTCTAGAGAAAGATTTAATTGGCACTATATTCCTAAAGCTCGTAAAGGTTTAAGTATCTTAGATATGGCAGAACAAGAAAAATCAAATGCAAAAAAAATACTTCAAGTTTTGTTGAGTCCATCAGGTTATGTTACAGCTGAAAAAATAATACAACATGAGACTATATTGAAGGAAATTGAAGCCTCTAAAAAGATATCTAGATTTATTCGAGATCCTATGTTGTATTATTTTAGTATATTTGTATCTAGCACCAATTTTGACATTTTAGGTATTAGAGTCGAAGGCCATCACTTATCAATTAATGTTACTGTAGAAAAAAATAAGCTAATCTCTGTTACTCCTAATTTTTTTGGAGCAAATCCTGCATTGGTTAAATTGGGACAAAATCAAGGATTGAGAATATTAGATAAAGAAGAAGATTTGTCGAATGAAATATTCTTGAGTTTAAAGAAAGATCAATTGTCTCGTGCAATTATTTATGATGAAGCACCTGATGATTTGATTACTAAAGCAGATTTCCAGGTACTTGTAGATAAAGAAGTTGGTCTATCTGCAGATCTAATGTCTAATGCTCAAATAAAGAAATTATATGATTTGATAGATATTTATATTAATAGAAATCCTATTTCTTTTTCACAAAAATTATCAGAACAAATTAAGAAATTTGGAAAAGAAAGAATATTTTTTGCTTGGGCAGGAAGTCCTGAATTAGGAAAAGGAAACTATTATAGAATTTCAACTCCATCAATCTATATAGAATATGATAATACACAAGATGAAGCGAATCACATACATTCAGTGATGAGATTTATTGATGATGATTTTGGAGTAAATTCCTTATTTGAGCATTATAAAAATCAACACTGAATCTATTCAGGCTTATTTTTAAAATCCTCAATTTGTAATAAAATTTGAGATGCAGTTTGGGAACTGATTGCAAAAGCATAATCATGAACACTATTTCTTACGTAATAAATTCCATCAACGTATTCATAAAAAAGTAAAATAATAGGTAGTATACCTGAACCAGATTTTGTGTCTATTCTTATTACTACATTAGGATCTTTGGTAATCACGCCAGATATTTCAGATTCAGAAATGAATCCCTCAGCTAAGAAATTTTGAAATATGAATTGGTAATTTATAGCTAAAGCTAAGTTGGCTTCAAAAGTTTGTGATCCATCAGTAACTTGATATTGAGATTGACCTACTTCAATTAAAGAAAAAGTATTATCTGGATGCATTATAGTTATGGAGGAAATTTGGTCAGAAGGTACAGTACATATTGTAGGATCTATCCATGAGCCAACATCTGATGTAAATCTATCAGATGTTGGGCAATAAATACTAAATACATTATCATCGTTAGGTCGTCTGAAATAACATCTTTTTACTCTGTCTGAATAAGGAGCATAAATGTTTTCACCAATTGGAGCATATTTAGTATCACCAACAATTAACTCTTCAACTAAAGTATCTTTTGAGAAAAATTTTACGACTGTCCCATTTTGTTCAGTAACACCCATTTGAGGATGATTGGTTGGGTTTATAGAATTTAAATTAGCAGAATTAAATAATTCTACTGAATCCCAGAGACTCTTAAGCATTGGTTCATAAACTGGATAAGAATTTATTGTCCAAGATTCACCTTTTTTATGTAGTACAGCTTCTGTAGAAAATCCAGAAAAAGAAATTTTATCTATACTTTCTGAATTGATTTCAGAATTAGAATTAAATAAGTTAGTTGAATCTTGAGGATCGTAGGTAGAAAGAAAGCCCAAAATAGAAACAAGAACAATAGCAAAAATAATTAGTGCATATCTTTTAATCATCACGTTTATATGTCCTTTGAGTAGAAATCCTACGATAAATCAATCGTATTAGACCAATAATTATTATTATTGCTGGAACGCCAATGATATTAGAGTACTTAGTTAGTTGTTCTTCAGATTTACTTTCATAAAGTAGTTTTCGTATTGATGCACCTTTTGAACGAATAGAAACTAAAGAATCTTTTTGTCCTAACCAGTCTAGCCAGTTAACTGATAAGGCTAAGTGTTGGGGATAATTCTGTATGATTCCATCATCAATCAATTGAGAATCACCAATCACGATCATTCTGAACTGATTTTGGGAATCTAAATCACAACTATCTACACCAGGTGGACAACGTTTACCAGATATTGCAACAGCCATTAAACGTTCAGATCGCTCTATATCTGAAACAGTTTTTAAACGGTCAGAGTTAGGCGAAAGATCAACATACATTGAATCAACAGCTGCATTATCAGTTGTTTTTAATAATTCTATATGTTCAACCTTGATGTTATTGGAATTAACATTATTAGTAGATATAGAACTTGCCCAGGGTAAGACTGCAGTAGTGATTCCACCTGAAATTTTCGTTTCAACTGAATTAACTCTAGGCCAATATTGATATGGCAAACTGACCGTGCCTTGCTGGGTTGGGAAAGGTAAAATTTCGTTAGCTTTCGGATCGAAAACAATGTTATCTTCAACAGTAACTCCATATTTAGTAAGATACTCTGATAAACTAAAATAATTTGGCAAGCCTGATAATGAAGATGTCTCAATACTGACGGAATCAATTAGAAATAAAGCTTTGCCTCCATTAGCAAAATATTCATCTAAAGCAAAACGCATCTCATTAGAAACAAATTGAGCATGTCCGGGAACTACTAACATTTCAACATCTGATAAATCAGGAACTCCAGCTTGATTTTCAGGAACTTCACGAATTCTATAAATTTCAGTTAAAGCCAATCTAAAATTTCTAAAAGGAGCAACAGTTGGATTAGGATCTTGCATCCTCAGCAAGAATGAAACTTTGGTACGTTCTTTTTTAGTGAGTTTATATATTTTACTCATGAGCTGATATTCAAGACCATCAACAGTTTGAATTAATGGAATATATTCTAGGTTATTAGAATAAGTTAATGCTAATCCCAGCCATCCAATTTTAACTTTTAATTCACCTTCACTCATATCACTAAATTGAACAGGAGGAATAAAAAAATTATTAGCTATAACTCTTTCGTCATCGTTAACATCTGGATATCTTTTGATGATTTTTACATTTCCATTAGAGGATGCAACAACACCGTCCAAGAAATCGTTTACATCTCTAGATACAATCGCATTTTGAGCAGATGGTTCTTTTGATGAGAAGTAGTTAATAGTTACAACGTCATCTAGTTCAGAGAGTAACCTAACAGAAGCCGGACTGAGAGTATATAATTGATTTTCAGTCAAATCTATTTTGCCTCTTATAGAATTACCAAACCAACCAACTAAAATTATCAAAAAAACGAATACAGCAACTGATATTTGAAGTATTTGATATGAACGAGATTTACTGCTAACTATTTTGCTTTTAATAACTAAATAGGAGGCGCTTAAAAATGTCAATATGAGCGCTGTGAAATATAAAATATCTCTTAATTCAATTATGCCTCTGCTAATTCCAGCAAAATGAATTAGTGGACTGAGTGTTTGCAATAGAAGTGCTATATCAGTAGGCATTGCATATGTAACAAAAGGTAAACCAGATACCATTAACGCAGATATTACAACTAATGAAATAATGAATGAAACAATTTGATTTCTAGTTAAGCTAGAAGCAAATAATCCAATTGCGATAAAAGAAGATGTTAGGAACAATGTTCCAAGATATTGTGCGAAAATTGCTCCTTCGTCTAAGTCACCAAAAAACTGCAATGAGATTGGTATGGTAGCAGTAAGTAAAATAGCAATAGAAACAAAAGAAAAAGCGGCAAAAAATTTGCCGACTATCACTACCCAAGATTTAATTGGTTGAGTAAGCAATATTTCTAAAGTTCCATCTCGTAGTTCTTCAGAAATTAAACGCATACTTGCAGCTGAAATGAATATAGCTAAAACCCAAGGTAAGATAGTAAACATAGCACGTAAAGATGCTTCTTGAGTAGTTTGGATAGTACCAAAAAATGAAAAAGATAATGAAGAACAGAATATTACTAATAATATATAACCTGTAGGTTGATCGAAATAACCTTTAAGATCTTTTTTAGCGATTTGTAGGATGAGGTTTAATGACATATATCACTCTGTTAATACAGGTTCAGCATATTCTAATGTTGCACGTCGGAAAAGATCCTCCAGACGTCCTGGATTTTTATGCAAATCCCATAATATCCATTTTTTATTTACTGCAAGAGTAAACAATTTGTCACGTAAATCAATTCCAGTTTCACATTTGATAGAGAATGTTTTTATATTATTATTTTCGTTAGTTAACTGAACATCTTTAATGTTTCCTAAATCAATAATTGATTTTTGGATGTTATCTGCAGAATCACCTTCTATCTGAATTTCTATATCTGCTTCAATTGATTGATTTTTTAATTCTTCGACAGTGCCATTAGCTACTAGATTACCTTTAGAAATTAGGACGATTTCGTCACACATTGCCTCAACTTCAGGTAGGACATGTGTACTTATCAAAACAGTACGTTCTGTTCCTAAAGATTTAATAAGATTTCTTATAACTATTCTTTGATTAGGATCTAAACCTTCAGTTGGTTCGTCAAGTATCAATATAGGCGGTTTATGTAAAATAGCTTGTGCGAGTCCAACACGTTGACGATAACCTTTAGAACATTGATTAATAGGTCTATTGTATACCGCTTCCAATCCCGCTTCTTGAATAGTACGATCTATATTGGACTTGAAGGTTTTAGAGTCTAAACCACGTAATTTAGCTATAAAAAATAAATATTCTCGAACTAAAAATTCTCCATATATAGGATTATTTTCTGGAAGATATCCAATTTGCTTACGAGTTTCCAAATCATTTTCTTGATTATCTATTCCATTTACAAGAATATTGCCAGAGTCAGGAGTGTAAAAGGATGTAATGATTCGATTTGTAGTAGTCTTGCCACTACCGTTAGGTCCTAGAAATCCTATTACTTTTCCTTGTGGGACATCGAAAGAAACATTATTAACAGCTTTGTTAATACCAAAAGACTTATTAATATTTTTAACTTGTATTGCTGGTAATGAATTAGACATCATATAAATATAATACAGAAAATATGTTTAGTCACCTATTTTTGAGGTTTTTGTGAAAATTGAAGTAGGATTTATAGGTAGATGATTGAATCTTACACCAATAATATCTCTAACAGCATTAGTTATGGCAGACATAGGAGTAATTATACTTGATTCACCTACACCACGAACACCAAAGGGATGGCCTGGATTAAATTTTTCAATAATAATAGTATCGATATTGGGTAAATCTAAAGAAATAGGCATTCTATAATCAAGTAAGGTTGCATTGATCATTTTTCCTTCATTACTATTGAAATATTCTTCATTTACCGCCCAACCAACTCCTTGGGCGGTACCGCCTTGCATTTGGCCTTCTACGTAACTTGGATGTATTGCTTTCCCTGCATCTTGTAAAACTGTAATTCTGGATATATTGATCTTACCAGTATCTTTATCAATACTAAGATCTACAATATGTGCAGCAAAAGAACCACCTGCGCCTGAAGGATTTAAATTAGACGAACCAACTATAGGTCCACCAGTATCATTTGAGGAAGAAGCTATTTCTTTAAAAGATATTGTTTGGTTAGGAGCAGATTGATTAACTACTGAACCGTTAGTATATATCAAATTTTTTATATCAACTTCTAATAATATAGAAGCCCTATTTAGCATCTGGGTTTGTATGTGTTTAGCAGCTTCAATAGCAGCCCATCCAGATTTAAATGCTACACCACTTCCACCAGTGTTAGAAGTATAGCCAATAGAATCCGTATCTCCAATTTGTGGATTGATGTTTTCAACAGGTATTCCTAATATTTCAGACATTTGTTGTGAAACAACTGTTCTAGAACCACCAATATCAACAGAACCTTCAATTAAACTAATTTTACCATCTGGCATTACATTAGCTATGGCACAAGCGGGGCCACTACCATTACCCCAAAAACCAATTGATATACCTCGACCTATATTTTTCTGTTTTTTAGACTTGTAATGATCACTATTTTTAATTGCAAGAAGTATTTCTTCAGCACCTATAGGTGGATTCACTAATCCATTCCCCCGGCGTGTCCCCTCTTTAGCAACATTTTTAAGACGTAATAATAAAGGATCAATTTTAATTTTATTTGCAATGTCATCAATAAGAGACTCTATAGCAAATGTGACTATAGGAGCACCAGGAGCTCTATAGGCTGAAGATGTAGCTTTATTCACAGCAACATCAAATCCTTGAACGAATAAATTAGGAATATCATAAGGAACAAAAGATGAGGCAGCAGCACCACCAATTGGAGCACCTTGAAAAGCACCTCCTTCCATAAAAAAATTAACTTTAGCTGCTAGTATTTTGTCACCTTTTAATCCAATAGTAACGTCTAATTTAGCGGCAGAAGTAGGTCCAGTTGCTTCTAAAACTTCGGCTCGTGACATAGTAAGTTTTATTGGTTTATTAGTTTTTTTAGATAAAAGAGCTGCAACAGGTTCAAGATATGCTCTTAATTTTCCGCCAAAACCTCCCCCAATTTCCATTGGTACAATTTTAATTGATGAAACGGGTATATTTAAAATTTTAGAAACTTGTTCTCGTATTCCGAAATGCCCCTGGCTGCTACACCAGATAGTTAATTTATCGTCATCATTCCATATGGCAGTGGCATTTTGAGGTTCTATATAACCTTGATGAACAGTACTAGTTGAATAAGAATCTGAAAAAACATTATCACATTCTTTTATAGAAGAAGAAAAATCTCCCAAATTAAATTGCATATGATTAGTTATATTCTGAGAAGAGATTTTTGAATTTAAATTAACAGGTGGTATAAAACCATCATGTAATTTAGGTGCATTTTTATCTAGAGATTCTTTTATATTAGTAATAGGTTGCAAAACAGTGTATTTAATTTGAATTAAATCTAAAATTTCCTGAGCATAATGTGTATTAGAGCTAGCTACAGCTAAAATAGGATGTCCAACATAAAAGACTTTATTTTTAGCTAAAATATTTTCATCTAATAATTTTGTAGAAACTTGTGTAGAATTGTTAGTTTTGTGACTAGATTGTGTTATTAGTAAGTCTTTATGAGTAACTAATGCTTTGAATTCAGGGTGTTCAATAGCTTTAGAGTAATCTATGTTTTCAATAATAGCATGTGCATGAGGACTTCTTAAAATTTTTCCATAAAGCATTCCTGAGAATTCTATATCAGCCCCATATTTTGCTTTTCCAGTTACTTTGTCTACACCATCATGCCTGATTGGGCGATTGCCAATTGTAAAGAAAGTTTTATTTGAATTATCAGTGATAATGAAAACTCCATATAATTATTTTATTGAAATAGTATGTCCATAAAAATATATTATTTAATGAAAAATGTACAAGTATTGTAATACAAAATCATGTAATTTTGATTTATAAATTGATAGCATATATTCAAAAATTAAATTAAATCTCCCAAATGAAAGAAAAATATAAATTAATCGCTTTCGATATTGATGGGACTATAAAAAAAACTGATCAAGAAGTATCTTCAGAGATAATATCGTCAATATCACAAGCTAAACAATTAGGTACAAAAGTAACTGTAATAACTGGTAGATCGTATCTTTCAGCTAAAGATGTTATTTCAAATTTAGGACTATCGGCACCTATAGTTACATTCCAAGGTGCACATATTGCTGATTCATTTACAGGAAACGTTTTTTGGAAAAAAATTATAGATGATTTTTTATTAGATGAATTGATAGAAATATTTCAGAATATCGATAATGAAATCCTTTTTTATACAGAAACCGAAATTTTTACAAACAAAATTTCTGATTGGAATAATAATTATAGTCGTAGAAATAATTCTAATCTGATTTTATTAAATAATATTTATGAACTCTATGAAAAGGAAATAATTCGAATTACTGTAATATGTCCATCTGGTGCAGAAGAATTTGCAAATTTAATAGATTCTAAAACTGAAGGAAAATTGTACGTAACTGCTTCATTACAAAATTTCTGTGAAATTTTGCATCCGAAAGCGGGTAAAAAACATGGATTACAGAAGCTTGCTTCTTTATTAAATATAGATAGGAAACAAATATTATCTTTTGGTAATAGTAATGAAGATTTATCAATGTTAGAGTGGTCAGGAAATGGAGTAATTGTAAAGGATAAAAATATAAATTTACGTCCAAATAAATTAGATCATTGTGACTCTATAGAACATAACGGTCCATCAAAATATCTCAAGAGATTAATCGATCAAGATCTTTTAGGAAAATAACAATTTTATTACCACCAAATTTCCTTCTTTACCTATAATTCATGTTCTGGTACTATTACATCAATAAAACTTTTAAATAAACGATGGTTATACTATGAGTAATAAAGAGAAAATATTATGTGTTTTATATGATGATCCTATAGATGGATATCCTACTTCATATGCTAGAAATAGCATCCCTAAATTAGATCAATATCCTGATGGACAATCTATGCCTTCTCCTAAAAATATTGATTTCACGCCAGGTGAGTTATTAGGATCTATATCTGGTGAACTGGGTCTTCGTAAATTTATTGAGAATGCTGGACATGAACTTATAGTAACATCAGATAAAGATTCTAAAGATTCTGTTTTCGATCAACATTTATCAGATGCATCTATAGTAATCTCACAACCATTTTGGCCAGCATATCTAACAAAAGACAGAATCGACAAATCTCCAAATCTTAAATTAGCAATCACTGCAGGGATTGGATCTGATCACGTGGACTTGCAATCTGCTATAGAAAACAATTTAACTGTATGTGAAGTTACTTATTGTAATAGTATTAGTGTTGCAGAACATGCTGTAATGCAAATTTTAGCTTTAGTTAGAAATTATATCCCTCAATACAAATGGGTTGTTTCTGGTGGTTGGAACATATCTGATTCCGTTTCAAGATCATATGATATTGAAGGTATGGATGTTGGAGTAGTAGCCGCAGGAAGAATTGGGACTGCTGTTCTTAAGCGTATGAAACCATTTGATGTTAATCTTCATTATACAGATCGTCATAGGTTACCTGAATCTATAGAAAACGATTTAAATCTGACCTATCATAAAGATGTTGATTCATTAGTTCAGAATTGTGATGTTGTCAGTATACATTGCCCTTTACATCCGGAAACTGAACACTTGTTTAATGATACTTTGATTTCTAAAATGAGAAAAGGTTCTTATATAGTTAACACAGCTAGAGGGAAAATTTGTGACAAAGACGCTATAACTAGGGCTCTCGAAAATGGACAATTAGCTGGATATGCTGGTGATGTATGGTTCCCTCAACCTGCACCTAATGATCATACTTGGAGAACTGCACCAAATCATGCTCTAACACCTCATACATCAGGTACTTCTTTATCTGCTCAAGCAAGATATGCTGCCGGTGTTCGAGAAATATTGGAATGTTGGTTTGAAAACAGGCCTATCCGTGAAGAATATTTGATTGTCCAAAGTGGTTCGCTTGCAGGTACAGGAGCTCATTCTTACAGTGCTGGAAATACTACTGAAGGATCCGACCAGGCTTCAAAATTTAAATCATAATTTTATTCTAAATCTTTGATGATATTTTCTAGTTTTGCAACTTCTGAGTATTCTTCTTGAGCTAAATGAAAACATCTTTGTATATATAAATCTGCTAATTTTGCACTTTTAGCATCATTTTGTTTTAATACTTCAACTACACGATTGAGATCATATCTATCTGGAAGATATCTGGATAACAGTAATATATCTTGTTCAGATTCAGTAATAGAATCTTGATTAGAAGTTTCACATGCAAATCTTAATTTACTTACTAATTGGCTTAACTCATTCAATTTGTCTTTTTCGTTCATCATTTCATACATTACATCGTTGATAGTGGGTAGTTCATGTTCTGAAAAATTTGTACTGGAAATTTCATTAGTAGATGAAAGAGATGTGTATGATTTTGAGTATTTTTCTGTAATCGATTGAACTATATTAAGCATATTAGTTGAATCAGATGAGTTGTTGAATCCTGCATAAATTAAATCATCAGAACGTAATGAAGCTAATTTTTTTAATTTCTCTAAGCTAGTAAATTGCTCGGGAATTGGAGGAAATGCAAATGCAGAAAAATCGTTTGAGTCTAGTTGTGAGAATTGGTTCATTAAGAAAGGAGGAACGTATTTACCGATATCCGCAGAAATGGGTAAAACAACGATATAAGTAACAAAAATTATAGATTGATTATTCATGTCTGTGAAATAGACAAATGAATGACCTTTTGGGGATTCAGCAGAACCTATCTCAAAATTTAAATCCATATTCACTCCAAATTACTTTATATATTATACATATCATGAGACTAAGAATTTAGTAAATGGCATAATGATATAAATAAGTTATCTACTTTAAAAATACAAACTATTAAACATAATACTAATGGATATTTAATTGTTGTTTAAAAATATCTCTTTAATCATCATAGATTTAGCTTATCATATATTTATTAAACAAATATTATTCCTTTTTGATCCTGAATTTGCACAGAAAATTATTGGTAGATCATTAAATCTTCCCTTTATTCCATGGAAATCAGTAGGATATTTGCTAAATGTAGAAGATGGTAAATTATTCACACCATACTTTGATTTCTATATAGCTAATCCAGTTGGGCTAGCTGCAGGATTTGATAAAGACTCTGATTATTTACCTGCTACTACTAATTTTGGATTTGGTTATATTACTGTAGGTACAGTTACCCTGAAAAAACAATCAGGAAATGAAAAACCTAGATTATATAGACTTCGAAAGGATTCTTCTTTAATTAACTCATTAGGATTCCCAAGTATTGGAATAGATGATTTCATAATAAATTTGAAGAAATATAAAGAATATGCAAAAACTACATTTTTGACAATTAGCATCACAGGTGTATCAATAGAACAAATAGTAGATTCATATAAATTGTTAAATCCTTATTGTGATGCTATAGAAATTAATATCAGTTCGCCAAATACGAATCAATTAAAAATATTTCATGATAAAAAACAATTATTAAATTTGCTTAATGAAGTTAATAAATATAAAACAACTCCTATAATAATCAAGTTACCTCCCTATCTTACATCACAGATAAATGATTCTTCTCATTTACTTGATGAAAAAGAAAATATTCTAACTTTGATTGAGCAATGTTTAAATTCAAAAGTAGACGGTTTTACTATATCTAATTCAAGACCAATTCCAACTAAAAGATTAGAAGCAGGTAAAGGTGGAATCACCGGTAAAGTTCTATATGAAGGTACCCTAGAAATGGTGCAGGATTTAAGATTATTTATAGGAAAAGATCCAGTGATAAATGCCTGTGGCGGAATTACCAATGGTTCACAAGCTTGGGATTTAATTAACTGTGGTGCAACAACTGTTCAATTATATACTTCTTTAATATACTCTGGCATTACGATCCCAAATAAAATTAATAAATATCTATTAAAAAAATTACAACACCACGACGTAAATAATTTCGTAGATTTGATGAAAAATGACTAATAAAAAAAAGATACAAATATTACCAAATCATATTTCTTCAAAAATAGCTGCAGGTGAAATTGTTGATCGTCCTTCCTCTGTAGTTAAAGAATTGATTGAAAATTCTATTGACGCTGAATCCTCTCAAATAATTATTTACTTAGTGAATGGAGGATTAGATACAATCAATATCACTGACAATGGAATTGGAATTCCCAAAAATCAAGTAAAAACATCTTTAATGAGATTTGCTACCAGTAAAATTAGTAATGAATCTGATTTATCAAATATAAATACTCTTGGATTCAGAGGCGAAGCATTACACGCAATTTCATCTGTATCTTTGTTTTCAATAGAAACAAAATTTATTTCAGAAAATAGAGGGACATTCCTTGAATCTAATTATGGTAAAGATACTGGTATAAAAGAACATGGAATTAAAACTGGAACATCTATCACTGTAAAAAATTTATTTGATAATTTGCCAGCACGAAAAAAATTTTTAAAATCTGCATCTACAGAATTTCAACACATCAAAAATGTAGTGGTTAATTTAGCATTAGGTTTTCCAAATATCCAATTTCAATTGTTCCACAATACAAAAAAAATATTATCTACAAGTGGGAACGGGAAAATCTTAGATGCAGTTTCTGAGGTATATAACCTTGAAATTGCTGACAATTTGTTTGAATTAATTTCTGATAAATCGAATGATATGTTCCAGGGTTATATTTCAAATAACATAATACAAAATAGTAATAGAAAAAAAATAAAGCTATTCGTTAATGGAAGAAATATTGAGGATAAATTATTAACATATGCAATAGAAAGTGGATATAAATCATATCTAAACGAAAGAAAATTTCCTACTGCAATAATTAATTTAGAAATAGATCCATTAGAAATAGATGTAAATATCCATCCATCTAAAAATGAAATTAAATTCATTAATCATCAATTGATTTTTTCAAATTTAGAACGGTTAATTCGAAAAACAATTTTAACAAAATCAACTGTTAATTCCTCAGGATCAAATTTTCAAATTTTATCTAGTGATCAAAATTATAATTTTGAAAAAGAAACCCGTCAAAATCACAAAGCTTCTTCATATATAAGTAATAAAAATTATTTTAAACAATCTGAATTAAATATTTCAGATTACGGGAATCAAAATACTAGTTATCCTAATCTACCATTTAAGGAAATATTAACTAGTTTAAATGTTTTAGGTCAATTAAAAAAAACATATATTTTGGCAGAAGGTAAAAATGGATTATATATTATTGATCAACATGCTGCTCATGAAAGGATAATTTATGACTCCCTGAATGAATCTTATTATTCTGGTGAAATACAAAGTCAAAAATTACTTGAATCTCTTACAATAGATACAGGAATGATTCAAAGTGATTCATTAAACAGAAAAATTGTTATGTTAAATCAGCTGGGATATGAAATCGAAAAATTTGGAGAATCAGCAATAATCATACGCTCTATACCCAAAATTTTTTCTAAAAATGATCCAGTTAATTATTTGAATGATTTGATAGGACAAATTGATGAAGAAGAGGGACTTAATAGTAAAGAACATAAACATTTCGCAACAATTGCTTGCCATAGTAGTGTGAAAGCGGGAGATAATTTAGTTAATAAAGAAATGATAGAAATATTGGAACAATTAAGAATGACTACAAGTCCCTTTTCATGCCCTCATGGTAGACCTACTATATTAAATTTTACATACAATAAACTTGAAAAAGATTTTCGTCGAATCAATTAACATTGACATTTAGTAGAACGTCTGTTCTAATATATTGATTAGAAAGAGGATCAGATGTCAAATTTACTTAAACACAATATAAAATTAATTGGTGTAGGTGGATGTGGTGGTAACACTATATCTCGAATCAAATCCAATTCTCAAATGAAATCTATAGCTATAAATACTGATGTTAATGCATTATCATTGTTAGATGATACACATACATTTGCTATAGGTCCAAAGTTAACAAACGGTCAAGGTGCTGGTGGTGATCCTCTAATCGCTAAAAAAGCTATTCAAGAAAGTAAAAAACAAATACAAGAATTATTATTAGATACTGATTTACTATTTATTACAGCTGGTTTAGGAGGTGGTACTGGATCTGGTGCGACTCCATTAATTTCAGAAATCTGTCGGAAAAATAAAATTCCAACAATCGGGGTTTTCACAATGCCATTTACTTTCGAAGGTTCAAATAGAGCCAATTTAGCAAATATAGCTATTGAAAATATTAAAAAATATGTCGATACTTTCATAATAATTGATAATAATTCCCTGCTCAATAAACAAAATAGAAATATCTCAATTCATGAAGCTTTTTTATTGGCAGATTCTGTTATAGATCAGTCTATTTCTGGAATATATGAAATTATTAATACTACCGGTACAATTAATGTTGATTTCAGTGATTTATTGAGTTTATTACGCGATGGTGGTGAATCATTTATGTCTAAAGGTATAGGTAAAGGTAATAATTTTTTAGAAGATGCTATTCTTGATTTAACTACACATCCAATGATTCAAAATCCTTTCAATGAATATTCAAAGTTATTAATAAATATACATGGAGGAAATGATATAAATTTTGATAACGTTGAATATATAGTTGAAACTCTACGTAAAAAAACAAATGAAAATTCGAATATAATATTTGGATTGATAGAAAATAAAAAATGGAAAAAAGAGATATCTATTACGGCATTAGCTACATCAAAAAATATAAATACTGAAGAAAGTAATGACGATAAGGATTCTAGTTATCTTTCGTTTGAAACACAATTAGATCAAAAAGTTTTTTCTTTCAATTAATTTTTTAAAAGTAATGAGAACATATTTAATGCAGATATTGTTTTGGAATCAGTTATCTTTCCAGCAATAATTTCTTCGTTCGCTTGATTTAATTCTATTTCTATTGTTTCGATATCTTCATCTAAATCACTAGGTAATGGATCATAACTTAAATCTTCTGCTAAATAGACATGTATCAATTCATCACAAAATCCCGGAGCAGTCCAAAATTTACCTATGTTGCTTAATTTTTTAGCACTGTATCCGGTTTCTTCTCGAAGTTCTCTTTGAGCTGTATCTTTATGGGATTCGTTTTTTTCTATCAATCCTGCTGGTAATTCAATTAAAAAATTGCTTATTGCATAACGGAATTGTTTCACAAATATTATTTTGTTGTTAGATGTGTACGGAATTATTACAGAGGCACCTGGATGTCGTATTACTTCACGAAATGATTTACCTGAAGTAGTAGAAATAATATCTCTACGAAGTTCTAATAATTGACCTGAATATATTAACTCTGATTTAATTGTATTTTCTATATCCATAATATTATGAGAGTAGTTTATTTGTTAATGTTGCGTAAAAGTTATTCATAGAATCTTTACGTAAAAACACAGTAGTATTGGGGCTTTTTGTAATACGTATTAAGTGGTTATTGGAAAAATCAGTTTCTTTGATTCCATCAATAATCAGTGAAGCTGGTTGCTTTGAAATCAATGATATTTCGAGGATAGATTTTTCTGCTATAACTAAGCTTTTTGAAAAATTCATATGGGCTGCCAGAGGTTGTAATAACATTACTTGTGAATCAGGTGCAATAATTGGCCCTCCAGCTGCTAGGCTATAACCTGTCGTCCCAGTAGGCGATGAAATAATTAATCCGTCAGCACGGTAACTATGCATATCAGCTGAATCAATTTTTGTTTTTATATCAAGTAATTTTGGATCAGAACCTCTAGAAATTACAACATCATTTAAAGCGTCAATTATTTGGATTGGTTTGGATTTAGAATTATCAAATATTTCGCATTGCAACATCAATCTTGAATCAAATTTTATAGAATTTCTATTTAAATATGTAAATATCTGTTGAGATGCTTCTTCAGGTCGTAGTTCCGTCATGAAACCTACCCTACCAAGGTTAATACCAAGTATAGGGATTCCATAACGCGAACAAATTCTACTTGCCTTTAGAATAGTTCCATCACCACCAGCGGTGACAACAATTTTAGTATCAGATAAAACAGTTGATTTAATGTTTATTTGGTCGCCTGGAGATGTCCAAATACAATAATCATTAGATAAGAGAGACTTAAGTTGATTAACTAGTTCCTCAGATTTTGGAATTGATTCATTAAATATAAATCCTATGAAAGTTTTTTTGTCCATAGATTCTGCCTGTGATAAATTATTTCTTATATGAGTCTATCACTGATAAGTGTTGCTTTCAAATTACTTGATACTATCTGAATATTGAGATAGATTCTGCAGCATTAATAGTAATATCAACGATTGGTCCAGGAATTACACCGAACAAAATTATAAAAATTGTTAATGAAAGTATTGTTATTTTTGGCATTAATGAAACACTAAAAACTTTTGATTTAGATGAAGTCTCTAAATACATAACTTTAACAACACGTAAATAATAATAAGCAGCAATTACGCTATTCAATAAAGCTATTAAAACTAACCAATCAAATCCAGAATCAAATCCAACACTAAATAAATACAATTTACCAATAAAACCAATTGTTGGTGGTAATCCTGTTAAAGCAACCATTGAAATAGCTAAACAGAAAGCAATCATTGGTGAAGATTTACCTAATCCAGACAATTTTTTAATTGAATCATTTTCTATAGTATTTAAAATACACATTACAGATATAAATGCTGTCATATTTATTAAGCAATAACCAATTAAATAAAATGTCATTGTAGAGATTGAATTAGTGATTAGATCACTAACTCCAACAGAAATAGCAGAAATTCCAATTAAGAGATATCCTGCATGGGCTATAGTGCTATAAGCCATCATTCTTTTAAAGCTATTTTGAAGTATCGCTGAAAAGTTTCCTACAGTCATAGAAAGAGCAGATATAATAGCAATAACTTGCCCCCAAGAAATATCCTGTGATAAATTTGGGAAAATTAGAGTGGAAATCCTAATTAAAGCAGCGAATGCAGCAGTTTTACTTGCTACAGATAAGAAAGTAGTAATAGGAATAGGTGCTCCTTCATAGACATCGGGAGTCCACATTTGAAATGGTACTGCAGAAATCTTGAATCCAAATCCAGTGACAATCAAAGTAATAATTATTAAAGCAATTGGGATATATTTGGTTTCACCATTTTTAAAAAGATCTGTTAATGTAGAACTAATGAGTTGAATATCTGTTGTTCCTGTTAAACCATATAAAAGTACAATTCCATACAATAATATAGCTGAGCTTACTGCTGCTAAAATCAAGAATTTTAATGAAGATTCAGTGGATTTGCTTGTTTTATGTATCGCAGACAGTGCAATTAAAGGAAGTGTTGTTAATTCAATTGAAAGGTATAAAAAGATGAGTTCAGATGCTGATGAAAGAAACATCATTCCTGAAGTTGAAAATAACATTAGAGCGTAAAATTCAGAACTGAATTTATTGAAAGATTTTGTAAATCCTGTAGACCCAATAATGATTGATAAGGAGCAAAATGTTATGATGAATTTGTATAATATACCAAATTGGTCAAATACAATAGCTGAATTTAACAAAGAAGATTCATCAATCGTTAAACCTGATGACATTTGATATATCAGGAACAGTAATGCAGTAAATAATCCTAAAACTGTAACTAAAGGTAAGATACGTTTATTTGAAATAAATAAATCGATAATAAGTATAGATAACCCAGTTACAATAACCATGATTTCTGGAAATAATATTAATAGATCATTGATAGACATATTTCTCCTACTTAAGAACTTGGTATTGAAATTATATTTGATATACCAGATTCAAATACTGATGTAATAATATTTGGGTAAATCCCAACTATAAGTATAGATAAAACTAACAAATACATTGCTAATGCTTGTAAAGAATTTACACCAGATAATGTTTCGAATCGTTGATTAATTGGTCCAAAGAAAGTACGTTGAATCATCCATAGAATATATCCGGCTGTAAGTACTATACCAGATACACCAATAATGGTATAAATTGGAAATACATTAAATGCTGACAAAAATATTAATAGCTCAGATATAAAACCACTAGTAGAAGGTAATCCTAAGGAAGCTAATCCTCCTACAATAATTGCTATGGTCAATAGTGGCATCTTTTGAGACAAACCACCTAAATCAGGTATATATCTAGTGTGAGTTTTATCATATAGAATACCTACACATAAAAACAATAATCCTGTAATAGTTCCGTGTGTAAACATTTGCATAGAAGCACCTGTTAAACCTAAAAGTACCTGGTCTGTATTTGTTGCAGCGATAGAAGAAATTCCAAGAAGTACATAACCCATATGACTGATACTACTATATGCAATTAAACGTTTAAGATCCTTTTGCTGAATAGTTATTAAGGCACCATAAATAATATTTACAACACCCAATAAAGCGAAGATATAAGCAAACGCAATAGATGGTTCTTCAAATAAAGTTATAACTATTCGAATAATTCCGTATCCACCCATTTTAAGTAAAACACCAGCTAAAATGACACTCACTGCTGTAGGAGCATCTGTATGCGCATCAGGAAGCCATGTATGGAATGGGAATACAGGTAATTTAATTGAGAATCCTAATAGGAACATGAAAAATATGAGTGTACTAGGAAGAATTAATATAGAAGATTTCATTAATGTAGGTAAAACTGTCATATCGAAGGTATCCGTAGAAAAATATATGGCTAGAATACCGATTAATAAAAATGCACTACCAAACAAAGTGTATAGAAGGAATTTCATAGCAGAGTATTCTTTTCGTCCAGCACCCCATATTGAAATCAAGAAAAACATGGGGACAAGCTCTAGTTCCCAAAACAGGAAAAACATTATGAGATCTAAAGAGCAAAATACACCTAAAACGGCGGTTTGAAGGACAAGTAACCAAGTGAAATATTCTGAAACTCTGGATGAAATAGACCATGACGCTAAAACAGCTACAAACATTAGGATAGAGCAAAGTAAAAGTAATGGTAAGCTTAAACCATCTATACCTACAAGATATTGTACATTAAATGAATTTACGGAGATCCAGTTATTGATAGAATCGATGAGTTGAAATTTTTGAGTAGAATTTTTATCAAATGAAAAGAAAATAAATAGAGAAATTATTAATTCAATAGTTACTATAGATAGAGCAAAATATCTAACTATATTGTCTTTACGTATAATCGAAGAAATGATTACAGCACCTAGTAAAGGTAAAAATATTAATAAAGTTAATAGCCCAGATCCATTAAAATCCAATTCAAATCCTTTATATACTTAGATTAACGAGGTTCCAAATTTTATTATTGACCCCATAAAAAATAAAAATTAATACCACACCTATAGTAATTGCTAACGCATAATTTTGTAGTTGTCCTGTTTGTAATCTACCAAATTGATATGCAATTTTCTTGGAGAATAAATCGACCATTTGAACGACTCCATCAACAACATTTTGGTCGAACCAATATAAAAACTTTGATAAATATTTATATATAAAATTTGTAACAATGATTCTTTCGTATAAATAATCAATGAAATATTTATTTTCAAGGATTGTCCCGAAATATTTGAGACGATTTTTAATTTGTGAAATCAAATTGTTATTTTTATAGTAAAGAATATAGGCAGAAAAAATTCCTGCTGAAGCAAATAGAGTAGAAATAATAGCAATTATCATGCTAAAGCTCACATGATGATGATTAGTATGTTCTAATTCAAGAAAATTAGATAACCAATGAGCTTCTAAAAATAGAATATCTATAGTTGGATTTAAAAGGTATCCAAAAATGATCGTAGATATAGCAAGAAAAATAATTGGCAAAACCATTAATTTATGAGGATCAGAGAGATGTATCGGTATGCGATGAACAGTATCTTTATCTTTATCAGAACCACCTCTAAATTCACCATAAAAAGTTAGAAATATTACTCGAAACATATATAAAGAAGTTAAGAAAGTGCCAAACAAAGCTAAATAAAATATATAGTTATGCAGTATGTGGTTACTAGAATATAAATTTGTAAGTATTTCATCTTTGCTCCAAAATCCTGCAAATGGGAATATACCAGATAGACTTAATGCTCCGATTAAAAAAGCGAAGAATGTTAGAGGCATATATTTTCTTAATCCACCAAAGAATCTCATGTCAAAAGTACCACCAGCAGCATGACTTACATTACCAGAACCTAGAAATAACAATGCTTTAAAATAAGCGTGAGTGAATAGGTGGAAAATTGCTGGAACATAAGCTCCTACACCTAATGCAAGCATCATATATCCAAGTTGGCTTACAGTAGAATATGCTAGAACACGTTTTATATCTGTCATAATCAAACCCAATGTTGCAGATAATAAAATAGTTATAATTCCAATAATAGCTATGAAATTCATAGAGAAAGAAGAGGATTCAAATAAAGGGAAAAAGCGAGCTACCAAAAAGACTCCAGCAGCTACCATTGTTGCAGCATGAATTAAAGCACTTACTGGAGTTGGGCCTTCCATCGCATCTGGCAACCAGGTATGTAATGGAAACTGTCCAGATTTCCCTATAGCACCTAAGAAAATACCGATTGTGACAATTGTTATTGAGTTTACAGAGAGAATAGAAATTGCTAATTCATTAGTTAAATCAGTAATTAAAAATGGATTTAAAGATTGTACTGAAAAAACATCAGTAAATTTTGATAAATATAATATTGCAATTAGAAAACCAACATCTCCAACACGAGTCATTAGGAAAGCTTTTTTAGATGCAGCAGCTGCAGAGGGTCGAGTTGTCCAAAATCCAATTAACAAATAAGAGCACAATCCAACTAATTCCCAAAAAAGAAATAATTGAATTATATTGATAGCTAAAACAAGCCCTAGCATAGAAGCAGTAAAAAGTGACAAATAGGCAAAATATCTTGAATAACTTTTATCATCATGCATATAACCAACAGAATATATTTGTACTAATAAACTAACTGAAGTTACAACAACAAGCATTATTGAGGATAAAGGATCAAGTAAGAGACCCATAGTAATGTTGATGGAACCTATTTCTAACCAGGAAAATGAATTGAAAATTATTTTTTCCTGTGAAGATAACACAGATATCAATGCCCAAATTGATAGAATAAATGATAATGATATAGATGAAATACTTACATATGAAGAAATAATATCTTGTTTATTTAGAAAAGGTCGTATGAATAAACTGATGGCAGCAAATGCAGCCATTGGCAAAAATATTATTAGCCATACAAATAATTCAGTGATCATATTTGAATTCCGTAAATTATCATGGTTATAATTTCCTTAAGATTTCATCAGCAACATGTTCCCTGCCTTTAGGGACCATAACAAAAAAACGAGAAAACTCACTCCATTCCAAGATGTTATCTACAGGTAAAATCTTAGTTGGTAAACCTTCACCTTCTAAGGCATCTTTCCACATTTCAGCAGTAATTAAATTATTTGATATTTTGTATTTTGTCCACAAGGTAATCACCTAAATTAATATTTTAATTTGTTTCCATCTGTTACATAAGCAGTTTGACGATTTTGATAGACAGCTACTAATATAGCAACACCAATAGCAACTTCAGCAGCAGCAACCGCAATTACAAACATTGATAAAATTTGTCCTGTAAGTAATGATTGTAAATTTCCATCAGTCAAATAATAAGGATTAAATACATATCTGGAGAAAGCAACAGCTGAAATATTAATAGAATTTAACATTAATTCAACGCACATTAGAATAGTGATAGCGTTTTTCTTAGATAAAACACCATATAAACCTATAGAAAATATAATTGCAGATAAAAATAAATAATTATGAAGCATTTTGTATATCCTTTTGTTCGTAATTATTCATTATCAGAATCATCTCCTTTGATCAGGTATAAGCCACCTATCAAAGCAGCCATTAATAATACAGATGCTAATTCAAACGCCAACATAAAATCAGTTAACAGAAGTTTAGCTAAATAAGGAATAGAGTTTGAATAAATATCTTTAATATTTTCAAGATTACTTGGAGAAATAGAATTTGTTGAATCAATATTTTCGATAGTATTCCATTCGGTTACAGAAAAGACAAAGAACAATACGACAAATATTAAAATAGAGAAAATTATACTAGATTTGTTAAAAGAATTAGACGGGCTACCGGTATCAATATTTTTGGTCATCAAAATAGCGAATATTATTAGTACTGAAATAGCACCAACATATACAAGAATTTCTATTATAGCTAGAAATTCAGCTCGTAATAAAATGAATATAAGAGCAACTGTTATAAACGAAAAAATCAGAAACAATGCAGAACGGAATAAATTAGTTGATAAAACAACCATTAAAGAAGAAATAATCATAGGTATTGCAATAATCCAAAAAATGAAGTCCATTGTTAATTTAAGTTCAATATCAGAAAACAATTATCTTTTACCCCATTTACTAGCTTGTTCAGTGTCAGAAGGTTTTTCATGTCGTCCAACTTGATTCCATTCAAGAGGCCCACTTCCTCTTGGATCATAATTTTTACCCTCTAATTGAGGTCTAAACCAATTACTAGGTTTTGTATCATTATTTTTAAGATTATCTATATCAATATTCAATTCTTGTCTAAAGTATTTGCTTTCTTCAAAACCACTACCCATAAAAAGAGCATCATACGGACACGCTTCAACACATAAACCACAAAACATACATCTACCCATATCTATATCAAAAACATCTACTTTATATTTTTGACCTTCATCTAAATCAATTCCACTTCTGCTAGTTTCAATTTTAATTATTCCAAGAGGGCAATATTTTGCGCAAGAGGCACAACCTGTGCAACGATTTTCATACCAACCGAACTCTTGTCCTCTAAAACGTGAATGTTGTGGATATCTATCTTTGATACTAATTAAACCTAGTAAAGATTGGATTATTTTAATGGGATTATTAAATAAAAATTGCAAGAAACTTGTATTTTGCCAGTCTTGATGAAATTTTGCCAATTCAATTGGCCCAACTTTCCTGTCAGGATATTGATGTGTAGTGAACAATCGACTAGGAAGAATCAAATTTTTTAGAGTAATTAATAATCCTTTGAATAATCCAAAACCAAACATAATAGTTACTCCGATTTAAATTCCATATTAGCTAATGGTGAGGGGATTGGAATATTTTTAGCTCTACCTTTATGGCCAAAAACTTTAGCAAGAATGAATATAGATACGGCTGCAATAATCCAATTGATTCCAGCGATAATCCATAATTCAGTATTTGATATAGAAGAAGAAGACAAAAATATTTGCAATAAAACTGCTTGTGAAAATATATTTATTAATGAAAGAGGCAATAAAAATTTCCAAGCAAAATTCATTATTTGATCAACTCGTAAGCGTGGCCATGTAGCACGAATCCAAATAAATATTAAAACGATAATGAATATTTTAGCAATGAGTGAAATAGAACCAGGTATAATACTCAAACCTCTAATTCCACCTGCAAACATTACAGATATTATTGCAGCTGTTGCTACAGGAGCTAAAAATTCTGTTAATTGAAAAATAGCAAACTTAATTCCACTATATTCAGTATGATAACCGGCACCCAGCTCGGACTCAGATTCAATCATGTCGAAAGGTGCACGACTCATTTCAGCTGATGCAGCAGTCACAAAAATTAAGCAACCTAATGGTTGTAATATAAAAAATGGAATTCTTTGGGCTTCAACAATTCCAACTAAAGATAACGCGCTTAAAGAAGATCCTTCAATATTTAGTATAAAATTTGTAGTCAATACAACAGAAACTATGGATAATGCCATAGGGACTTCATAACTTAGCAACATTGCAACACCACGCATTGCACCAAACAAGGCGTATTTATTTCTGGAAGACCAAGCAGCCATAAAAACAGCCAATGTATTAAAACCAGTAACACCAACAATAAATAATATGCCTATATTTAATTGACCTAAGAAACTATTAGAAGACATTGGAATAACTGCGAAAACAAGAAGTACTGGAACTAAAAGGACTATAGGTGCAAGATTAAAAATTTTTTTATCTGCCGTAGAAGGAACTATATCCTCTTTTCCGATCATTTTAATAATATCAGCTATAGGTGTAAATAAACCAAAAGGTCCCCAACGATTTGGCCCTAACCTGGATTGTATTCGTGCAAGTAAACGACGTTCTAGCCAAACAGTTAAAGCTCCTGTCATTACTACAGCATTTATTACAAAAAATGAAATAAAAATTGCTGCAGACATAAAAACAATCCAAGAGGGTAAACTTGGAATTAATGTGTTTATTAAATTTTGTATATTATTAAAATTCATCGATCAACTTCACCCATTACAACATCGATACTACCAAAAATAACTATTAAGTCAGCCATAGAAGCTCCAACTAATAAATCTTTTAATACAGTCAAGTTGATAAAAGAAGGAGATCTGATATGACAACGATATGGCGAGATGCCGCCATCACTAACAATGTAGAAACCAAGTTCACCTTTAGGTGCTTCAACTGATGAAAATGCAGTACCAACAGGTGGTTTAAAGAAATATGGAATTTCTGTGCGAATTGGACCAGAAGGTATTTGTTCTACTGCTTGATTAATAAGTTTTATGCTTTCACGTATTTCATTGATACGAACAAAATATCTATCGAAAGTATCTCCATTTGATCCTATAGGAACTTCAAAATGTAAAGAATTATAAATTTCATACGGGTGGGCTTTTCTTAAATCCCATCTAACACCAGTAGCACGTAACATAGGTCCAGTTATTGATGCATCTACAGCTACTCTATCGGATAAAATCCCAACATTTTTTGTCCGAGCAAGAACTACTTCATTATCAGAAATCAAAGATTCTAATTCATCAACATATCCAGGCATTTCTGATGTAAAAATTTTCAAACGTTCCCAGAATTCAGGTGGAGCATCTTGAATCAATCCTCCTGGGCGCATATAACTTAAAGTTACTCTTGCACCACAAAGCATTTCAAACATATCTAAAATTTTCTCGCGTTCACGAAAACAATACATCAAAGGTGTCCCACCAAAAGTACCTAACTCTTGCATCAAAAAACCAGTAGCAATAAGATGGCTTGCTATGCGTTGAAGTTCAGAGCAAATTACACGCAAATACTGTGCTCTAATGGGAACATCTATGTTGGCTAATTTTTCTACTGTTCTAACGTAGGATAAATTGTTGGTCATGCTTGAAACCCAATCAAGCCTGTCTGTAAGTGTTACTATCTGAACATAGCTACGTTCTTCAGCTAATTTTTCAGTACCACGATGCATGTATCCCATAACTGGTTCAGCGTCAACAATTTGTTCACCATCAAAAGTAACTTTTAAACGGAAAACACCGTGAGTACTCGGATGTTGCGGGCCTAAATTTATAGTTACTGGTTCAGTTTTAAGAGGCATTATTTTTATCCGTTAAATCAATGTATTCAAAATCTTTTCGAAGAGGATGACCATTAAAGCCTTCCCAAAGCAGAATCCGAGACATATTTGGATGATTTGTAAATCTTATACCCATAAGATCAAAAACTTCCCTTTCTTGGAGATCAGCACCACGCCAAATTGAAGATACACTCGGTAAATTTGGATCAGATCTATCGAAAATTTGTGTACAAAAGATCATGGAAGTGTTTCGCTTCATAGACCTGAGGTGGTATACAATTTCAAAGAACTCTATATAATCAACACCAGTTAAACTAATGATAGTTTCCATCTGAAGTCTTGGATCGTTTCTAAAAAATTTTGCAAATTTAAGAACTTCTGATGGAGAAATAGATATAGAATCCGAATTGGTATCGTTAATAGAATTTTTTAAATCATCAGGCAGAATTTCAAGTAAATTTTCAGGGTATAATATCGTAGACATTTTTTACCTATTATTTTTTCGAATAGAATCTCTTTTGATTTTTTCATGTAATTGCATGATGCCATACAACAAGGCATCAGGCCTAGGAGGACATCCAGGTACATAAACGTCTACAGGAACAATTTTATCAACACCTGGTACAACGCTATATGATTCATAATATGGACCACCACTTGTAGCACAGACTCCCATGGATATCACCCATTTTGGATCAGGCATCTGTTCATAAATCCTTTCGATTGCTGGAGCCATCTTCCAAGTAACTGTGCCAGCTACAATCATCAAATCAGCTTGTCTTGGAGAGGCTCTAAAAACTTCCATTCCAAATCTAGAGATGTCGAATCTAGACATAGCTGTAGCCATCATTTCAAAAGCACAGCATGCTAATCCAAAAGCTAATGGAAAAACAGAAGATTTTCTTGCCCAGTTAAGAAGAGTATCAACTGAAGTAATAGCCAGATTACGCTGTAAATCAGACGGAACTTCAAATGGATCTGTTGCATTTAGCGGTTTTATATTATTTGCTTTAAGCAAATTAATATACTGACCTTCTGTTTGTTCAATTGTCATATCATCTTGTTTTTTGTTAGACATCGTAAAATAATTCTTAAAAATTAAGGTTAATAAATTTTTGAAAAAGCACCTTTCTTAACTGCATAAATCCAACCGATCATTAATATACCCACAAATACAATCATTTCAGCTAAGACAAAAAATCCAAACTCTTTAGACATTACTCCGTAATTTGCAGCCCAGGGAATCATAAAAATTACTTCAACATCAAAAATAAGGAATATTAAAGCAATTGCATAGTAACGGAAATTAAATTGATTCCATGAACCTGGTACGGATTCAAATCCACATTCATAAATAGATAATTTAACGGTACTCGGGTTAGAAGGGCGAACACCAAAAAAGCCAGCAAACCAAGAAGCTACATACATACCTAATGGTATAAGAAGTGCAACACAAGCAAATACAGCTATTAAGCCATATTGGGAAAAATATTGGTCGAACATAATATCCTATTTAATGAAATTTAATTATAGAATAGCATTTTTATAAATCGAATCAATGATAAATTACTCAAAAATTAAACAAATTTAAAAATTTTCTAAATCCTGATAACATAAATTTGCAATCATATAAACTTAATTCTCAATAAAATTTAGAAATGGAAATTTATTGCTAGACGAATTAACGAAATTAATTGACTTATCTATACGTAAGTGTATGAACAAAAACAAGGAAAATTTTTATTTCCCAATTAAATATGCATTAGGAATTATTAATTTAGATAAATCTAAAACTATAATTAAACCTGGTAAATCAATTCGACCACTCCTATGTATTACTACTTATTCTGCTTCTAAAATTCATAATTCCAAATTTATCCAGCCTTCTTTGTCTTTGGAATACATTCATAATTTTTCATTGATACATGATGACATCCAAGATAATGATGAATTTCGACATAATAAACCAACTGTTTGGAAGGTATGGGGTAAACCTAAGGCACTAACCTTTGGAAATATATTACATAATCTTGCATATCTAAAATTAAGTAGAGAACAAACGCAATTATCAAAAGAACAAGTTATAAAAATTTCTCAAATATTAAATTCTGCAACTTTAGAAATGATAGAAGGGCAATATTTAGATATTCATTTCGAGACTGAAAAGAATATCACTGAAAATCAATATTTGAATATGATCTCAAAAAAAACAGGAGCATTGTTAAGTGCTTCTGTAAACATAGGTTCTATAATTGGGAATTACAAAACTAAAGATATGCATATATTAAATAAATTTAGTGAATCATTAGGATATTTATTCCAAATTACTGACGATATTTTAGGAATCTGGGGAAATTCATCTAAAACTGGAAAACCGGTAGGTTCAGATATTATCAATCGGAAAAAATCTTTGCCAATAATTCATTGCAAAAATCAACTCAATCATAACGATTTGATTAAATTTGAAAAAATATATTCTTCTGATAAAACTGAAAGTGATGATGTTGAAAAAATTCTATATTTTCTTAACTCAACTAATACTAAGTCATACTTGAATCAGCTTACAATAAAATATTATGAATCCTGTATAGAATATTTAGATGAAACTTCTTTAAATGAAGAAAAAATTACACCTTTAAAGTTTATTGTTGAAAATCTAGTTTCAAGAGAAAAGTAATTAAAAATACTTGACCATAAAAAAAATTATAGTCATAATTTAGTCGTTTAGATTAAATAATTTCAACGAAAATAGAAAATTGGATACGAAAAATCATTGCTTGAAAATTCAAACTGGCGAAGCACCTAAGTTTTATGATGTCACCAACGAAATTGAATCAATTATTGATAAAACAAATTTTATTTCGGGTGTGGTGGTAGTATTTTCTAAACATACAACAGCTGGAATAATTATCCAGGAAAATGAACCATTGCTTCTTGATGATTTTTCCACTTTACTTGGTTCAGTTGCGCCAATTGATAAAGAATATAACCATAATAACTTTGAGATTAGAACCGTTCACATGCATGAGGATGAATGTCCTAATGGTCATTCACACTGCCAACATATTTTGATTGGAACTAGCGAAACCATTCCCGTGATAGATAACTGTCTAGCTTTAGGTCAATGGCAAAGAATTTTCTTAGTTGAGCTAGATGCTGATTTTAACGATGAACGTGAAATTATTGTACAATTAATTGGGAATTAGATCTAATCCATTTAAACAATCTTTGCAGGTATTCTAGATGTTTAAAAATTTCTTTTCTAAGAAGGAAATCTCCAGTACTATTGGTCTAGCACTTAGCTATAAAATTTGTAGAGATATAACAAAAGCAAAAGCAAAAAATTTTTATTATTGTTTTCAAGTTTTACCAAATGATCTGAAAAAATCTATATACGCACTATATGCATTTTGTAGATACTGTGATGATATAGCTGATGGCAACACCTCTAAAGCGAATAAAATTAAATCCTTAAATCTGGTAAAAAAACACTTAAATACTTCTTCTAATCAAGAAGATATATATCCCGCTTTATTTGATTCCATTGAAAAATTTTCTATACCTATAAAATATTTCTTTACTCTAATAGAAGGACTGGAAATGGATATAAAAATGAAATCTGACTTTCCGGAATACAAATCTATTAACGATCTATTGAAGTATTGTTATAAAGTTTCTTCAATTGTAGGTTTAATGTGCATAGAAGTATTCGGATATAAGTCCAAAAAAGCAAATTTCTATGCTATCCAATTAGGTTACGCAATGCAAATCACTAACATTACTAGAGATGTTTTTGAAGATATTAAGATAGGGCGAATATACATCCCTAAAGAAGATTTTTCTTCATGCAATTATTCTATCAATGAACTTAAAAATTATTCTAACAATGAAAATTATACAAAGATGATGAAATTACAAATTATTAGAGCTCGGGAATTCTTTTTAGAAAGCCAAAAATTATTGCCATTGATACCAAAAAGATCTAGGTTATGTATATCCGCTTTAATAGAAATTTATAGCAAATTATTAGATTTGATCGAAAAAAATAATTATGATTTAACTTCTACTAGAATCAAACTTTCTCAAAAAGAAAAAATAATTTTTATGTTGAAATATTATTTTACTTATTCATATTATCAATTGTTTAATTCTGATTAAAATTTACATTTTTTTATTTATTGAAAAGCCCTGACGTTAATGTTAGGATATTTATGACTAAAGCACTCATAAATACTAGGTATTGTTATGTCGCAAAAAACTATCTCACGTAAATCTAATATTTCATCCGATTATAAATGGGGATTCGTTTCTGATGTTAATTCTGAAATTGCCCCTAAAGGTCTAAGTGAAGATATTATACGCATGATATCTAAGAAAAAAAATGAACCTGAATTCTTATTAAACTCTAGGCTTAAAGCTTATGAATATTGGAAAAAACAAAAAGATGAAGAGCCCGATTGGGCTATGATTGATTACGAATCTATAGATTATAATGATATTCATTATTATGCAGCCCCTATTAAACAACCTAAATTAGATAGTCTTGAAGATGCTGATCCAGAATTGATAGAAACTTTCAATAAGTTAGGAATACCGCTCGAAGAACAAAAAAAATTGGCTGGAGTTGCTGTTGATGCTATTTTTGACAGTGTCTCTGTTGCTACAACTTACAAAAAAACACTCGAAGATGCTGGAGTTATATTTTGTTCCATCAGTGAAGCTGCACAAAAACACCCTGAATTGCTTGAAAAATATTATGGTTCAGTTGTTCCTTATAGTGATAATTTTTTCGCATCATTAAATTCTGCTGTTTTTAGTGATGGTTCATTTGTTTACGTACCTAAAAATACCAAATGCCCTATGGAACTAATGACTTATTTTCGTATCAACGCTGAAGAAACTGGCCAATTTGAACGGACATTAATTATTGCAGACGAAGGTTCCTACGTTAGTTACTTAGAAGGTTGCACAGCACCTATGCGAAAAACCCATCAATTGCATGCTGCCGTCGTCGAATTAGTAGCATTAGACAATGCTGAAATAAAATATTCTACATTACAAAATTGGTATCCTGGTGACAGCGAAGGTAAAGGTGGGGTATATAATTTTGTTACAAAAAGGGCTAAAGCTTTAGGTAATAATTCAAAAATTTCGTGGACGCAAGTCGAAACAGGTTCTGCTATTACTTGGAAATATCCTAGTGTAATCCTACAAGGTGATAATTCGTCAGGTGAATTCTACTCAGTAGCTCTAACCAATAATAAACAACAAGCAGATACTGGTACAAAAATGATACATATCGGTAAAAATACTAAATCTACAATAGTAGCTAAAGGTATCTCTGCTGGTAATTCAAATAATACTTATAGAGGTTTAGTTCAAATTTTACCTACTGCAGCCAATTCGACAAATTTTACACAATGTGATTCTTTACTCATAGGTGATCAATGTGGTGCACATACTGTCCCATATATAGAAGTAAGGAATAATTCAGCTAAAATGGAACACGAAGCTTCTACATCTAAAGTAAGTGATGATCAATTATTTTATTGTATGCAAAGAGGTATTTCTGAAGAAGAAGCACATTATATGATAATTAATGGTTTTTGCCGTGGTATATTCAAAGAATTACCATTTGAATTTGCTATGGAAGCAAATCAATTATTAAGAGTTAGTCTTGAAGGTGCTGTAGGTTAAATATTTCCTTTTTGGTAATCACTTTTATATTTTATTGGAGATTTTATGTTACAAATAGAAAATTTACACGTCTCGATAGGTAATATCAAAATACTTAAAGGTATAAATCTATCCGTAAACTCTGGTGAAATTCATGCAATAATGGGCCCTAATGGTAGTGGAAAATCTACATTAGCAAACGTTATTGCTGGAAAACCTGAATACATCATTGATGAAGGAAATATAAGTTTTAACAATACCTCGATTGATAACTTGACGCCTGATGAAAGGGCTAATCTTGGGATTTTTCTAGCTTTTCAATACCCTGTTGAACTACCTGGTATTCCAATGAAACAATTCATAAAGACATCTTTAGATGCAAAATTAAAATCTAAAAACATGAAAGAAACTACCATAAGAGAATTCAATGAAATCCTTAAAGTTGAATCAGAAAATATTGGAATTGACACAAAATTAATTAAAAGATCTGTCAATGAAGGATTTTCAGGTGGTGAAAAGAAAAGAAATGAAATGCTACAAATGGCACTTTTGAAACCCGAATTATCAATTTTAGATGAAACTGATTCAGGTTTAGATATCGATGCTTTAAAAACAGTTGGTCAATCTGTTAATAAACTCAGTACTGAAGAAAATGCAACACTTATAGTTACGCATTATCAACGTTTACTGAATTACATTACACCTACAAAAGTACATGTTCTCATTGACGGGAAAATTTCTAAATCAGGAGATGCTCAACTGGCCAAAGACTTAGAACTCAGAGGTTATGATTGGATAAAATCATTAACATAACAACATGAATAAAATTAAAAATCATTTTGAAAATATACAGCAGATAAAATACTTAAATAAGCTAAGTGGAATTTCTAGAATAAACGAACTTAGAAGTAATGGAATGGATTCATTTATTAATTCCGGTTTCCCTGCTGAAATTTCAAATAGTGAAAAATGGAAATTCTCGAATATAAATCCTATAGCTAGAGAAAAATTTTCACTGGTATCTGAAATAGATAAATATACTACAACTTCATTAGATAATTCTTTAATTAATCATAATGCTAATACAAATCGATTGGTTTTTATTGATGGGCAATTAGATAAAAATAATACAGATATCGGATCAATATCAGACGATTGCTTAATCTCAACATTCAACAATTCTGATTCAAAGTCGAATAAAATAATCAATAATAATCTAGGGAATCTTATTAACATAGAAAACGACATTTTCTCTGCAATTAATTCTGCATTCATTAATGATGGTTTATTGATCAATATCAAGAAAAACACAAAAATAACCGGACCAATTTCTCTTCTATTTATTACTACAAACCGGGACAAAAAAATAGCAACTTTCCCCAGAGTCCTTATAGTATGTGAGGAAGGCTCTGAATCTTCTATAATTGAAGGACATGTTTCATATTCTGATCAACCATCTCTAAATGTACCTGTTGTTGAAATAAATTTGAATAATCGTGCTTCTTTGAATCATTATAGATATATGATTGATAATCCCAAAGGCTATCATATTGCTAATACTAAAGTTTCTGTAAATGAAAAATCGCACTACAATTCTTTCTCTTTTTCAACCGGTTCAAAAATTACACGGAATGAACTCGAAATAAATATGAATGAAAAATATTCTTATTGCAATTTAAATGGCCTATACATAACATCAGATAAGAACCATATCGACAATCATATTAATATAAATCATAAAAATACACACACAAAAAGTAATATTTTCTACAAAGGTATTTTGAAAGATTCATCTAAAGCTGTATTCAGTGGAAGAGTATTGGTCGAAAGAAATGCACAAAAAACTCAAGCTACACAAAGTGATAAAAATCTATTACTCTCACCAAATGTCAGGATTAACACAAAACCTAGTTTAGAAATATACGCTGATGACGTTCAATGTGGACATGGTGCAACTGCTAGCTATTTCGGAGATGAAGCTATGTTCTATATGCAAAGTAGAGGAATAGATAAAAAAACATCAGAGCAACTTCTTATTCTGGGTTTTGCTGAAGAAATTGTAGAACAAATTCCATCCCTTTCTATTAGAAAATTTTTCTCAGACATCCTCATTCATCGATCTATTTGAAATTTTAGAGGTATATTTTGGACGATTTATATCAAGAAATCATTATGGAACATAATAGAAATCCAAAAAATTTTGGAACTATTAATAACCCTGATGTATTTAATGAAGCTTTCAATCCACTTTGCGGAGATTCAATAACAGTCTACTTCATATTTGAAGATAATAAAATTAAAGATTTAAAATTTGAAAGCCAAGGTTGTGCAATATCAAAAGCTTCTGCATCTTTAATGACTGAATTATTACTGAATCTAGATACTGATTCAGCTACTAAAACTATTCAAGAATTCCATAAAATGATTACTCAAAACGAAGAAAATGATTATGATGAAGATCTTTTGGGGGATTCTGTAGCTTTATCAAATCTTTCTAAATATCCCAATCGAATAAAATGTGCCACAATGTGTTGGCACGCTGCCAAAGAATCGATCATTGATTTAAATACTTAGAAATATAGGAGATTCCAATGCATGTTCCAATACAAGTGGACTATGGTGTTCGCGCTTTAATTGATTTAGCAGAAAATTCACTTCAAGGTGATATACAAGCTTCTGACATTGCAAAAAGACAAGAAATTCCTGAACAATTTTTAGCTCAAGTTTTACATAAATTAAATAAGTTTGGCGTAACCACAAGTAGAAGAGGACCAAATGGCGGACATCGTCTCGCTATTAAACCATCGAATATTACAATGGGATATGTTATGAGAACTTTAGGTAATAATACTCATCCAGTCTGTTGCTTAGAAAGTCAATCAAAATGTAACAAATCGGCTAAATGCACTCAAAAAAATGTATGGTCTGAAGTTGAACAAGCTGTGAATCAAATTTTAGATTCAACCACCATTGAAGATTTAATTAAACAGAACTAGGGAAAAAATGTATCAAAAAATTGGTCATTTGAATGACTTCAAAAATAATCAAATAGTAACTTATTTTTATGATGACAGAGAAATTCTTACAGTCAAAATTCAAGATGAAATATTTGCAGTCGATAATATTTGCTCTCATGCTGAAGAGCAATTATGTGAGGGTGCAGTAATAGAAAATGAAATAGAATGTCCCAGACATGGAGCTAGATTCAATTTAAAAACCGGTGAAGCAACTGAAGGTCCTGCCCTATTACCAATTGATACTTTCAACATAAAAATGTCAGATAATGGAGATATCCTAATTGAATCCTAATATTTCACAAATCAGAAAAGATTTCCCAATACTTTCTACAATAGTCAACGAAAAACAACTTGTGTATTTAGATAATGCAGCAACTAGCCAAAAACCTATTCAAGTAATTAATAAATTAACTGATTATTATAAAAATACCAATTCCAATGTTCATAGAGGAGTACATACTCTCAGCGGAAAAGCGACAGATGAATTCGAAGATGTTCGTTTAAAAGTTGCAAAATTCATTAATGCTCCAAACTATAAACAAATGAATCCCATTATTTGGACTCGTAACACCACAGAATCTATCAATATCATTTCTATGACTTGGGCTAATGATAATTTAGAAGAAAATGATGAAATTGTTGTTACAGCTATGGAACACCACAGTAACCTGATACCCTGGCAACGACTTTGTAAAAGAAAAAAAGCTAAGTTAAAAATATTTCCTATCAACAATAATCAAGAGTTAGATCTGAAATATTTAGACGAATATATTAATTCTAATACTAAGCTAGTTTCAATAGTTCATTCATCTAATTCTATGGGAACAATAAACCCTATCAAAACTTTGATAAAAAAAGCTAAATCGGTCAATGCAAAAGTTCTAATAGACGGAGCTCAAAGTGTACCTCATATGCCAGTAGATGTGACTGATCTAGATTGTGACTTTTTAGTTTTTTCAGCTCACAAAATGTTGGGGCCCACTGGATTAGGAATTTTGTATGTAAAAAAAGATATCCTACAAAATTTAGAACCACATTTCTTAGGTGGAGAAATGGTTTTAGATGTCTCATATGAATCTGCCACATGGAATGATATACCAATGAAATTTGAAGCTGGAACCCCTAATATTGCAGACGTTATTGCCTTCGGCTCTGCTATTGACTATCTTAATGATATTGGAATGTCAAAAATAAGGGAACATGAATCTGAATTAACCGCATTTGCATTAAATATCCTTGATGAAAATAAATATCTCAAAAACAATTCGACTCTTTTTGGCCCCAAAAACATTTTAAATAGATCTGGTGTTTTAACGTTTCACTCAGATATTGCTCACCCTCATGATTTAGGTACTTTGCTAGATAACGAAGGTATTGCAGTAAGAACTGGCCATCACTGTACTATGCCATTAATGAAATCTTTAGGTGTACCTGCAACATTACGTGCTAGTTTTTATATATACAACACTGAAGAAGAAATAACTAAATTTTTTGAATGTTACAGTAAATCTTTACGGTTTTTTGACAATGTACGATGAAAAAATATTAACACTCTATAACTCAATTATTCAAAATCATTCGCGCGCGCCACAAAATCAATCTCCTATTAATTTAATTACACATCAAGCGATCGCAATTAATAAATTTTGTGGAGATGAAGTACAATTAAATTTAAAATACAATCAAAATAATTTTAATATTTCAGACCTTCAACTTATTGCTAAAGGATGTTCGATAAGTATAGCTAGCTCTTCTATAGTTTCAACTTTAATCATTGGTTTAAGCTCCGAAAAAATTAATTTAACACGCCAAATTTTTGAAAAAATGTTAGATAATCAAAATATAACCGATACTGAAATTATGTTATTAGGTGATTTGATCTATTTTCAACCTCTATCTCAAATACAAATTAGAAAAAAATGTTCTTTATTAATATGGAAATCAATTGAAAATATTAAACCATTAAATCCGATAGAAATATGATTGATATACATACACATATTTCAGAATATGAAGAAACAGAAATTATTCAAATAATAAAACGAGCTCAGTCCGCAGGTGTCAAAAATATAATTTCAGCAAGTACAACAATCAATTCTTGTGAAAAATCACTCCTTTTATCGAAACAATACGACATTATATATTCTGGAATTGGCTTACATCCTATGGATCTTACTAATCCAATTAATGAAAAAATTTTAACTAAATTAGAAAGCTTTTGTAAAACATCTAACAAAGTAGTAACTATAAGTGAAATCGGTTTGGATTTTTTAGAAAACATGCCCGACAGAAAAATTCAATATGATGCTTTTCGCGAACAAATCAAACTGAGTGTACGTCTAAATTTACCGATTATTTTTCATAGCAGAAATGCGGATATAGAAACTTTAAGAATATTGAAAGAAGAACAAGCTTATAAAGTCGGTGGAGCAATGCATTACTTCCAAAGTGATATCGATATCGCTAATAAAGTAATAGATTTAGGATTCAACATTTCAATTGCTAAACCTCTTCTAAATAACACTGTCCTTCAAGAAACTGTGAAACAAATACCATTAAATAATATTGTTTTAGAAACAGATGCAGCACCTCAACCATTTAAGAAGAATAGAGAAAAATGGACTGAGCCAAGACACTTATATAATATTTCAAAAAAATTATCCGAAATATTAAATCAAGATTTACATGAGATACAAAAAATGACTTATGAAAATTCTTACAAAATGTTAAGCAAAATATATTGAATAATGTTTCATCTAATTTATTAGAATGCTAAGACTTTGAATTTATAATGCTCTCTAGCAACCTATAATCTTGTTGTGGAAGTAAATGTAACGAATCAAAAAAGGCTAACGGCCATCGCTCAGGAGACCATTTTTTTAAGTATTCCAGCCTCGGTGCTATATCATCTGCAGGAATTGCATCTTTATCTGTCAAAACTACATCTGGTTTAGTTTTAATATAATAATTATAAGGATTTAATTCTGAATCATTTAATTCAATATAGGGTTCATTTTTAATATAATAATTTGACATAATTGTAATGGTTCCAATGAACTTTCGTAATATATAATTGTATAAAATAATATTATCACCTACTTCCATCCTCTGGACTCGTTTTCGAAATCTTTGTGGCCAACCACAAACCAAAAAATTCGTGGATTTATATTTTTCATATTCATTTGAATTTTGTGATACCAACCAAAAATTTTTTAAGTTATTCAATTTAAAACCTTTTGATTAATTACTGAAAATTACTCTGATAATTGAATTAAGTTGAGAAAATAATTTCAATGCATTAGATAATAAATCAATTCGATTGTTTTTTACAGATTCATCTTCATGTAATTGAATTTCATTAGAAAAAAGGTCAAAAATTGTTATTTCTGTTGGGACATACATTGAAATTTGATTATACATACGTTTAGATTCTTCAAAAGGAACAATATTGTCAGCTCTATCATGCATTATGAAGACAGGAGCTAGTAGGTGAATATTATGATAACTTGGAGAATTATATTCTAACCATTTTTGAGTTTTTTGAGGAAACTTTTCTATACCTCTTGAAACATTCGAATAATCAGTTTCAAACAATAAATTTATCACAGAATCTGAACTAGGAGAAAGTTCAAAAGATTTTAAATCTGACAAAGTAGTTTTTGAAAAATCGATATTTGAAAAAATTTCAGATTCTTTTTCTGGTAAAGCGGAATTAATAATTTGCCTTTTAACAAGATTAACAGCAAAAGGATCAGGCTGCCATTCACGAGTGGTTGAATCTAAGTATGCTGTGTTAGACAAAATGCTTTTCGAGAAATTTTTTAAATCATGGTATCCTGCAAAAGAAACAACATAACGAACATCATTTCTAATTCTTTTATCAGCAGCAGCAATTAGTCCCATAGAAGCACCTGTACAATATCCCATTATTCCAACACTATCACTTTTAGTTTCGGGCAAAGACTCTAAATATTTAAATCCATTAACTAAAGCATCCACTTCATATTCGCTAGATAAATAATGAGTTTTTTGAGTTTCAGTCCAGGGAATCAAAACTATGATACCTAATCTAGAAAGAGCTTCAGCTAAATTAATTAGTCTTACATCATTAGTAGGCTCATTTACAGCAACACCCAATGAAAGCAAAATTGCTGGGTTGCCATTTTTATGTATAGTTGCAGGAAGAATCAAGTCAGCTTTAACAATTGAATCACCAGCAGTATATTCGATTTTTTCCCATACAGGAGGATCAGAAAAATATTTTAAAGGCTTTACAGGAACTGATGGTAATAATTGGGTTACTAAAGCAGTAGTTTTAAAAAAATTACTTATTTGATTATAAAAAATTGAAACCATAAACAATATACAAATTAAAAAAATAACTTTTATTATCAAACCATATTTAATTTTCATAATGAAACTGATGATAAATTAGCATTATTATAAATAATATTTTTAGTTGGAAGATAATGTATTATACTACTAAAATCATTTTACAAATATTTCATCAGAATAACTAGGGCAAATGAATTCATCTATAGACAAGGTAGGAGTTATTTTATTAGCTGCAGGCATAAGTACTAGAATGTCCGGTACAGATAAAATAATTGCACCCATAAATGGGCTCCCTGCTTTTTGGTATCCCTTAAAAACACTAATAGATTCACACGTAATTGATCAAATTTCTATTATAGCTTCAGAGACAAATATTTCCAAAATTAAACAATATTTAGAAAATTGGAATTTCCCCAAAACTATACATGTTTTTGTTGGAGGAAAATTTCGTCAAGATTCTGTTAGAATCGGAATAGAATCTTTAAGTGATTCAGATATCATAGTTATACACGATGCAGCAAGACCCTTCATAACAAATAAGATGTTAATTCAAGGACTTAATGAAGTAAAAAAAACCGGATGCTCTACCGTAGCAATAAAAACAACAGACTCAATGAAAATTGTTTCATCAGAAAATTTCTCGATCAAATCTTTAGACAGAACTAAAATATGGAATATTCAAACACCACAATTTTTTATCCAAAAAATATTGCAAGAATCACATCAAAAAACTTTAAATACAAAAGAAATATTTACAGACGATACTAGTTTAGTTGAATCACAAGGATACCAAACAAAAATTTTTGAAGGTTCAAATACAAATATTAAAATTACTACTCAAGATGATTTAATTCTTGCGGAAACAATTCTAAAATCAGGGATTATTAACAATGGATAATAATACTAAATATCGTTCCGCAATAGGAGTTGATTTCCATCCATTAACCATGGACAAAAAATTAACTCTAGGAGGTATAGAAATCCCATACACAAAAGGACTTGATGGACACAGTGATGGAGATGCCCTTACGCATGCAATAATTGATTCAATACTTGGCATAGCAGCACTTGGCGATATCGGGACTTTTTTCCCAGATTCAAAGCCTGAGTACCATCTTAAATACAGTATCGATTTATTATCTGAAGTCATAAATATGGTAAATAATAAAGGATGGTATTTAACATTTTTAGACGCTACAATTATAGCAGAATCACCTAAGATGACTAATCACTTAAAAAATATGAAAAAAATACTCTCATCAAGGTTGAAATTAGAAATTGATGATATCAGTATTAAAGCAACAAGCACTAACGGATTAGGTTTTGTTGGCAAAGAAAAAGGAATTGGTGCTATAGCAATTTCAACTGCAAAGATCGAAATGTAATGATCAAATTATTTGATAGTAAAACAAGAAAAATAAAAGAATTATCCCCACATAATAACGAATTGACAATGTACGTTTGTGGTTTGACGCCTTACGCTCCTGCACATGTAGGCCATGCATTTAGGTCAATAGTTTTTGATGTACTTAGAAGATATTTAGAACATCTTGGAATATATGTAAATCACATAGAAAATATAACTGACATTGACGACAAAATGATTGATAAGTCTAATGCTGAAAATATTCCTATGCAACAATTAACTGATTCCAACATGTCTGATTATTTTTACGGCTTAAAAAAACTTAATGTTTTACCTGCATTAAAATACCCTAAAGCAACTGATGAAATTCCTACCATAATTAATATCATAGAAACTCTTATCACAAAATCATATGCTTATAACGTAAATGGTAATGTCTATTATAAAGTAGACAAATTCACCAGATATGGTGATCTCAGCGGCCGTAAATTAGACGAACTAATAGCTGGTAGTAGAGTTGATACAGATCCAAACAAAATTAACCCAATGGATTTCGCTTTATGGAAAAAACAAAAACCAAATGAGCCAGCATGGGATAGTCCGTGGGGGCTAGGTAGACCAGGATGGCATATAGAATGTAGTGCAATGGCTACAAAACATTTAGGAGAATCTATTGATATTCATGGGGGTGGTCAAGACTTAATTTTCCCACATCATGAAAATGAAATCGCTCAATCAGAAGCATTTTCTGGAAATGCTCCAATGGCAAAAACATGGATTCACAATGGCCTGCTGAGGCTGGGTGATGATACTATGAGCAAATCTACAGGAAATTTTATTACACTCTCAAAAGTACTTCAAAGCTTTAACCCAAACGCATTAAGATTATTTTTCTTAAGTTCACATTATAGAAGTCCACTCACATATTCAGAAGACGTTATTAGTGGAAATGAAAAAGCAATTTCTAGAATAATACAAACACTATCTAAAATATATACACCTAAATCATCTGAAAAAATTGATCCTACATACTTCGAAAATATGTTTTTTAATTCTTTAGATGATGATTTAAATACCCCCAAATCTCTTTCTGCAATATTTGAATTGTTACATGAAATAAATAAAGGAATTTCAGATGGTAAAGATATTTTTGTAGCAAGAAATTCCTTATCTAATATGTGTACTATTCTTGGATTCAAACTTGAGCTTCAGTCTCAAGAAAAAAATGATGTCAATTTAGATAAAATCAAGAAGGTATTTGAATCTTTGCGAAAAGATTATAAAATTGATATTGAAAAATATATTAATAACAACTCAAAAAGTTCAATTAATTCATTAGAAAACATCACTGAACTCAGAAATAATTTGAGGTCTGATAAAAACTTTGAAGCATCAGATTATATTAGGGATTTTCTTACAGAAAACGGAATTAAAATTGAAGATGCATCAAATAAAGAATAAATATCAAGTGTACCTGGCATTTAAAATTGAAATTACCAAAAATGCAACAACTAAAAATATAGTCCCTTGAAACATCAAGCGTTCAATACCTCTTCTAGTACGAAAAGATCCCTCAGAAGCACCAAACAAGCCACCACCCTGCCCTCTAACCTGTAACAAAACAAGTACAACTAATAGCACAGCAATTACAATTTGTACAATTTTTAAAAACTCTGTAGAATCCAAAAAGATACCTTAATCTAAAATATATAAGATTTATATTACACTAGCTATAAAATATAATCTAGTCTACAAAAAGTAGTTAGTATATTAATTAGATAATTTGTCTAAAAATTCTAGTAGCAATTTATTTATCAGTTTAGGATCAGCTTTTCCAGAAGTTGATTTCATAATTTGGCCAAATAGAAATTGTTTAGCAGCAGATTTACCTTCTACAAAATCTTTAACTGCATCTTGATTTTGATTTAATACGTTTCTAACATTATCAGAAATATAATTTTCATCCGTTATTTGAGATATATTATTTTTTTTAGCAATTTTATCAGGAGATTCACCAGTCTCAAACATTTCTTTTAAAACTTTTTTAGCCATATTTGAACTCACAGAATTATTTTCTATAAGAAAACAAAGTGCTAAAAAATCTTCAGGATTGATAATTATTTTAGTAATATCAATTGATTCAACTTTAAGAAGTCTGGTAAGTTCACCATTCATTAAGTTACAGATTGTTTTTGGAATGTTTGGAAACTTAGAAATAGAAGCTGTGGATATAACTGAATCAAAATAATCTGAATAATTAATATCACTAAGTAATTGATTAGCATCTTTATCAGATAATTTATATTTATTGACATACAACTTTTTTCTTTCAGTTGGTAAAGAAGGAATTTGTTTCTCAAAATTTTTTATAATATCGGAATTTATAAAAATAGGAGGTAAATCAGGTTCTGGAAAATACATATAATCTGATTCCCCTTCTTTTAACCTTTGGTTTAACGTTACTTGATTAGTATCATCCCAACCTCTGGTTTCCTGTACAACTTTTTCCCCATTAGATATGATTTGACTTTGCCTGTGAGTTTCATAATTGATGGCAGAATAAATAGACCTAAAACTATTCATATTTTTGATCTCAACCTTTGTGCCAAGAGCTTCAGAACCAATAGGCTTTAAACTTATATTTGCGTCACATCTAAAATTACCTTCCTCCATATTAGCGTCACTGACTTTACAAAATTGTAAAATGGATTTTAATTCACTCAAATAATTAATAACTTCCTCAGGTGTAGAAAAATCCGGATGTGAAACGATTTCCATCAAAGGAACACCTGATCTATTCACATCAATATAGCTAGATTTATTAAGTACATCTTCTTCATGAATAAGCTTAGCTACGTCTTCTTCTAAATGGATACGTTGAATTCTAACGAATTTAGTAGTATCACCAGATGTAATCTCCAAGCCTCCATCACTTGCTAAAGGCAAATCATACTGAGATATCTGATAGCCTTTCATAAGATCTGGGTAATAATAATTTTTTCTATCAAATTTAGTTTTTTGGGCAATGGTACAATTTGTTGCTATACCAGCTTTGATACCTAAATTAATTGCTTGGTGATTAATTTTGGGTAAAGATCCAGGTAATCCTAAACAAACTGGACAAGTTAATGTATTAGGTTTAGCTTCTTGATAATATGCGCTACAGGAACAAAACATCTTACTTTTAGTTAAAAGTTGAGCATGTACTTCAAGTCCTATTACAACATCAAAATTATTCATAATACCTCTGTTTATAATATTTATTTAATTTTACCATTAATTAAAATAAATTTTCCCAAAAATAAGTGAAATCAAAACCATAAAAGTGATCACTGAGAAAATTGTAATACCAACTTTATAACCAACTTTGAAAAGATCTTTAATATAAACTGAAAGGCCGATAGATATCATTGAAGTTATAAAAAGATATTTAGAAATATCATCTGCCAAATCAGATACTTCAGAAGTAATAATACCTATAGAATTTAAAATTGATAGTATAAAAAAACCAATTACAAACCAAGGAAGATAATTAAATATAGAAAATTTTATATTCGATTCAGATTCTTTATATTGGCTAGTAAAAAAAAATGTAGCTTTGATTATTTGAATTAATAAGACTAATGGACCTAGTAAAACTACTCTAGAAATTTTTACAACCGTAGCAACTGAAGCAGCACTTAAACTAATTGTTGCTGAAGCAGCATAAACTTGTGCAACAGCATAAACAGACATTCCTACAAGTATCCCGTAATGAGATTCAGATAAATTAAAAATATTATATACAATTGGAAATAATAAAATTTGTGTAGCACCTAATATAGCACTAATACCAATCACTGAACCTATCTGTGTGGAGGTAGCTCCAATTATTGGAGCCATAACAGCAATAGCAGAATTTCCACATATCCCATTACCAACACCAATTAATGTTGAAATTTTTGTATCCAATTTAAAAATCATATGTCCAACAAGATAAGCTATAATCATACTCCCAAACACACCAATTATTACAAGATACATCAATGATAAATTGGAATTAAATAAAGTGAAACTATTGATTGTAGAACCTAATAACATTACAGAAAATTCAAGAATATGCTTAGCAATAAATTTTGAACCAGATTCAAAAAACAAATCATTAGGTCTTAAGTTTTTATATAAAATACCCAAAATCAAAGATATTAATAAGGGATCTAAAAATATATAAGATATGTTTTTTGTGCTGATGAACAAAATTGACCCCAGAAGGAAACAAAACATTATTCCCGGAATAAATTTCCATATATTTTGACAGTTATTCATGTTATTGAAGTTTAAGAAATCAATATTCCAAATCTATTTTATTAATCCAAATTTATGCAATGGCCAAACACGAAAGATAATCTTAGCCAAAACTTGGTCCATTTTTATTGGGCCATATTTCCTGCTATCAAAACTATCAAGTTGGTTATCCCCTAATACAAAAATTTCATCTGGGTGAATTCTGATATTCTTAAAGGATCCGTTATAATTAAATATTTCCGTCGGCAATCCAATTATGCGTTTAACAAACAAAATTTCTTTATTAACATTATGAGTAAATACAATTATTGAACCTCTTTGATAGAAATCTATCCTAGATGTTGTTATAACAACATCACCATCTGACAAAACAGGCAACATGCTTCGACCAGAGATATTAAACAACCTGAATTGATTAATAAATGGCAATAATTTATTCATTTTAGTTAGAATTATGGACTTTATATTGCCCCAAATCTAACATCAGAAACGTTATCTTTGTAATCTACGCCTTTAGTTGCCCAAAAAATTTGAGAAATTTCATCAACGATTTCAACTAACTTTCTGGCAGAAGCTGAATCTACATTTTGCTTGGTAGTACCAGCTAATTTATTGGCATTCCAGAACAAATTGTGTAAATCAGGATACTTTTCTAAGTGCTCAGATTTGAAATAATCAGACCAAATGATGTTTAATTCGTTTTTAACCTGTTGAGCATGCTCTTCTTTAACATGAATTAATCTAGCAACACCATTGGGCTGAGAAACAGAGGTAACTCCATTAGAGAAATCAACAGCTTCTAGCCTCATTGAGGCTTTCAGCACTGTTTGAGCTGCAATTTTTGCAGAAATTGGATCATAAATGCCACATGGAATGTCACAATGAGCAAACGCCGTCCTAATTCCTAATAAATTATATAAATGATTCTTAAATTTCATAATTAACCCCTTAAAAATTTTTAATTCCAGATTACTTTAAGATGACAAAAGGATCAACTATATTGAAAACTACAAACACTAAAAAATGAGTAATTAAGCATTGTGTAATGATAAGGTGCGAAAAATATATTCATTTATCGGTGTTTTAACTCCATATTTTTTACCAAATTTTGATACTGCACCATTTAAATAGTCAACTTCTATATTTTTACCTTTAAATAAATCAGTTTGCATAGAAGATTGTATGCTTCGGGAATTTGTTTTTAATTGCTCCATTGTAAGATCAACTATATTTGGTTTTAAAGCAATTTTCATTGCAGTCGAAACTTGATAAACTTCTTGTACAATTTCACGAGTCATTTCATAAGTTTCTTTATAATTCATTATAGAATGCATAGAAGACCTCGTAATACACATCATTCCACTTAGAGCACAAATATATATTAATTTACTCCAAATCTCTGATTCTATACTTGAAGAAATAGCAATGTTGATTTTAGATTTAGCAAAAATATCTCTGATAAGAGATACTGTTGGATCGTTAGGTTGAAATTGATTACCTATGATTATATTACAGGGACCACCTTGCTCAACGATTTTTCCTGGAGAAGTAACAAATGAATCTACATAAGTAACACCACTAATAATATTATTCGATGGAAATCTATTTTTTAACAAATCAGAACTTCCGACACCATTTTGTAACGTAATTAAAGATGTTGTTTTAGACATCGCTGATGAGATGATTTCAATAGCATCGGAATTATCATATGCTTTGACTGTAAATAATATTATTTCAGGACTAAAATTAATGGGTACTGAATCATAAGCATCAGATTTCACTGTATAATTCCCAGAAGTAACACTTTTTATTATTAATCCGTTTGAATTAATTTTTTCTAAATGTTCAGCTCTAGCAATAAATTTAACATCATGTCCATTTCTAAATAATACCGAACCATAATAACCACCCACTCCACCAGAACCCATAATTAATATTTTCATAAAAATCCTCCAAAATATATTATATAAAAAATTTTAATTTCATTCTTTGGGTAGAGCAAAAATAATTCATATAAATAATATACTATGTGTCTCTGACTTTTCTCCAAACTACTATTAACTATAGTAGCTTAACTATCTGAATCATTTTTGCTCTAATAGTTTACGATCTATAGCGTAGTTCTTATTTCTTTCAAAATTGTGTGATTAAGTGTGTCAATTATCTATTTCTACTTTAGTTGTGTATAATTTTCGATTATGAATACTATAAGAATATTACTCAAGAAGCTATATAATAAGTCTCCAAAACTTCTTCAGATAATTGCTCATAACACAGTCTGTAAGATTACTAAGCACATAGGATAACTACACTTTAAAGGTATCCTATAGTAGCTTCGTGTCCTAATAATTACAATGAATAAAATTCTTCTGTATCAACTACTGTGTCAAACGTAACAAAAGATGTTAAATTTGTATCTGAAACTAAGAATCTATGTGTATAATATAACTCATATATATATTTGGAGGCTTAATAAATTCATGATAAATCAAGATAGATTAATACAAACATTTTGTGATCTAGTACAAATTGATAGCCCTTCTGGGCAGGAAGAAGAAATTTCTAAAGATCTAACCAATAGATTAACAAAATTAGGATTTCAAGTTTCATTAGACTCATATGGAAATTTGATAGCTAGTGAAGGCGGAGACAACCCTTTCATGCTTTCAGCACATATGGATACAGTAGAACCTGGTACTGGAATTATACCTAAAATAGAATCAGACAAAATTATTTCCACTTCTAAAACAATCTTAGGTGGAGATTGTAAAGCAGGAATTTCAGCAATATTAGAGGCATTAGAATCATTAAAAGAAGATTCAGCTGACCGAATTCCTATAGAAGTAGTCTTTACGCGTGAAGAAGAACTTGGCCTTCAAGGTGCAGCTAACCTAGATTTTTCAAAAATACATTCAAAAGAAGCGATAGTTTTTGATGGCGAAGGTGCCCCAAATGAAATTATCACAATTAGTCCAACATATTTTAGTTTCGATATAACAATAGAAGGTAGGGCTGCTCATGCTGGAGTAGATCCAGAAAATGGAATTTCATCAATTCATATCGCCGCTGAATTAATTTCCAAATTACCACAAGGCAGACTAGATCATGAAACTACATTTAACATTGGCACTATTCAAGGTGGAAATGTTAGAAATTCTGTACCAAAAGACACGATAATTAATGGAGAATTTCGTAGCCCAAATATCGAAACTCTTGATGGATTAAAAATGCAAGTAACAGATGCTGTAAATCAAGTCAAAACTAAATACAAAGAAGCCAATGTAGATAATGAAATTTACACAAATTTTCATGCATATAAAATAGAAAATGATAACCCGCTTGCAATCCGTATAGCTTCAGCTATCAAATCACTAGGTTTAAAGCCAAAAACAAAATATTCTGGTGGTGGCTCTGATGCAAATATATTCAGAGAAAAAGGAATCAACTCTGTTGTTGTAGGTATGGCAGATCATAACATGCATACATTGTCAGAATATGTCACTATATCTGAATTAATTTCAGCCGCTAAGCTTTGTGAAATTTTGATTAAAAAATAGAGTGATTGTTTTATGAATATTGATTTCCCTTTTGGGTCAACAAATGTTTCTTTGTCTTTACCTGAAGATAAAACAACATTAATCAGACCTACTTTTTTACCGCCATTGCCCGATATTGAAGGAGCTATAAAAAATAACATTAGAAATCCTATTGAGTCAAAACCATTGAGGCGAGAAATTAAACCTCATCAAACTGTTTCAATTTCGATATGTGATATTACGCGTGCAATACCTACTTCAACTATTTTACCTATTCTTCTATCAGAAATACGTCATATACCAAAAAACAATATATCTATTCTAGTAGCTACAGGAAGTCATAGGGCTTCAAGTAANGAAGAATTAATACATTTAGTTGGAAAAGAAATATACGAACAATACAAAGTAATTAACCATAATGCTTTTAAGAAAAATGAATTAACCTATTTAGGTGATTCAAAAAATGGAATCCCGATATATCTTAACAATATTTGGGTCAACTCAGATTATAAAATTTCGTTAGGCTTTACTGAACCTCATTTCTTTGCTGGATATAGTGGAGGAAACAAAATGATAGCTCCTGGNCTTGCTGGAATAGAGACTATCTTGGGTTTACATAGCTANAAATTAATTGCTTCAGATTTGTCAACTTGGGCTTCTTTTGATTCAAATCCTATACAAAATGAGATTCTTAATGTTTCTAATAAAGCTCCTAGTAATTTTTCTATAGAAGTAAATATCAATAAAAATAATGAAATTACTTCAATATATGCAGGTGATCCTCACAAGTCACATCTTGCATCGATCAAATCATCTGAAGCAACTTCGATACAATATGTAAAGAATCAATTCGATATAGTAATCACAACAAATAGTGGTTATCCTCTAGATCAAAATTTATATCAATGTGTCAAAGGTATTTCTGCAGCATCTGAAATAGTGAAAGATAATGGAACAATAATTTGTATTGCAGAGTGTCGGGATGGAATACCAGATCATGGGTATTTTTTTGAAACATTATCTCAACCTATCAAACCTACACAAATATTAGAAAATATTAAGAATTCAAAAACTAACACCCAAGATCAATGGCAAACCCAAATTCTATGTAAAATATTAAGCAAAGCAAAAGTTATGATCAAAACAACTGGTGTCAGTAATAATAAATTAAGACTATGTCATTTAGAACCAATATCAGATTTACAAAAAACAATTAATAAAATAACTAGCGAATTCAAAGGTAATGAAAAAATCTGCGCTTTACCAGAGGGACCAATGACAATACCTATTGTCAAAAATCACTAATTTTTACCCAATCCTATTCTATCTAGAATAGTTTTCTTATCAGATTCAATCGATTTCCCTAAAAATTGATTTGTATAAACTAAATTTATATCAATTGCTTTATCTATTGATCGGTATTCTAAAAGAAAATCATGTAAAGATTGCCATTTTTCTTTTTCAGACCATCCAAATCCATTTAGCTCTACTGCTGGAGAAGTTGATTGTTCAATCTCTTTATCTAGCATAAATATTTGGTGTTCTTTATCGGATTTGGGTGCATACAACATTACAATTTCTATAGCCTCATCTCTATTATTTAAAATGAAATCTATAGATTTAAGAATAGCTATATTAAAACGTTCTAATATATCAGAACGTTTTGTAATAGTGTCATCCAAGGTGATATACGTTAAACCTAACGATGGAACTCCATATTCACCAGGATCCCAAATATTCAAATCATATCCTAATTTTTTAATCAAATTAGGCTCGTTAGATTTAAATACAGACAAAATATCTACTTTTCCTTCAGTTAAGATTCTTGGATCAAAACCAACTTTAACTTCCTGTATTTTAGTTCTATCTAAATTATTTGTATTTAACATAGCTAAATATTCAGGAGGTAAAGATATCTTATAACCAAAAATGCTACCTTCCCAATCAGAAATTGTTTTGACATTTGAATCTTTTAGACTGATAAAAGCTTGTTGTCCTTTTTGGCCAAATAACATAATCGAAGAAATTGGAACCCCAGGATTAGATCTACGTTTAATTACAGATGCAGCTGCAGCTGTAGTTATATCAACTTCTCCAGCCAATAATAATTTTAAATGACTACCTGTAGAATGTAGTATCTCTACATCTAATCCTTCTTCTAAAAAATAACCTTTCTCTTTTGCTACATATGCAGCAACAAAAGGTAGATTAGCTTGTGGTTTATAACCTGCCATAAATTTTATTTTTGTCACTTCAGTAGGTTCATTTGAGCATGATAGCAAAAAAATAAGTGAAGTAATTAAAATAGATAGAAATTTTATTTTTTTAAGCATTTGATTTTCTCACTTTATTGAAGAATAGATAGAAATTTTATTTTTTTAAGCATTTGATTTTCTCACTTTATTGAAGAATAGTCTTTCCAGAAAATGATCTTTTTCTCTAGGAAATTTGTTAAAAATGTCAAAAAACAACCTATAAGTGCCAATAGTAATATAGCAGCAAATAATGTTGGAGTTTGCAGCTCATTGTTTGAAACTAAAATTATACTACCTAATCCAGAATTACCTGTAAACCACTCTGCTACAACAGCACCAATAACTGATAATGGTATAGATATTTTAAAAGCGGAAAAGAGATATGGTATTGAAGTTTGCCATCTTAATTTTATGAAAACTTCCCATTTTGAAGCATTTAATATTATAAAAAATCTATGAATATTATTATCAATGGATTTAAAGCCAGTAAGTGCATTAACTAATACTGGGAAAAATGTAATTAAAAAAGTAATAAAAATTTTAGGAGAATATCCAAATCCTAACCAAATCACTATTAATGGTGCAATTGCAACAATAGGTGTTACTTTAACCATTAAAGCTATTGGATATATAGACCTTTCTAATAGATCATTATGTACCATTAAAAAAGCTAGGAAAATTGAAAAAGTCATTCCTAGAACAAACCCAGAAAATGCTTCAGCTAATGTGATGACTGTATTTTGTAAAAAAAATATTGGGTCCTGAAATAAAACAGAAATCACTTGCCCCCAAGATGGGACTACGTAATCAGGGATTCCAAAAGCCCTGACAACAATTTCCCAAATTAATAAAACAAAAATAATCAATATAATAGGTGGAATAACACGATATAAAAAAGGATTTAATTTATCCGAAAAAAATTTATATTTTACTTTATCAAACATTTGTGTACTTCTAATTCATCTAAACTTAAAATCATATGCAATTGACAATGATTTTTTTACCTGGTTTACGTAAGATAGAAACTCTGATTGGTACTCCAAGTCATGTGTTCTTTTTGAAGAAAAATCAAGCTTTATTTCGGTGGAAAATGTGCCTGGGCTTTTGGATAAAATAATGATCCTATCACTCATTAATACTGCATCTTCAATACTGTGTGTAACCATTACAATTGTTTTATTCCGATTCCTTAACATATTAATCAAATCAAATCTCATATAACTTCTCGTAATTTCATCCAAAGAACCTAAAGGTTCATCAAGTAAAAGAATTTTAGGATCAAATATCAAAGACATTCCTACTCCAACGCGTTGTTTCATTCCACCTGATAGTTGATGTGGATAAAAATCTGCATAATCTTCCATTTGAATTATAGATAAAATATCCCCTGCTAAGGATTCATTATCACTGCCATTATCATTCGAAGGATTAATTTGAAGAGGTAACAATAAATTCTGAAAAACATTTAGCCAAGGTAATATAGCGGGAGATTGAAATACCATTCCAATAGATTTTTTAGACAGTAAATTATTTGGTGGTACATTATCAACATATATATCTCCATTAGTAGGAGATAATAAACCGGCTATTAAATTTAATATAGTAGTTTTCCCACAACCACTGGGACCGATAATTGTTACAAATTCACCAGAAAAAATCTTAAAATCTAAATTAGATATCGCAAATTTCTTAGAATATTTGCCTTCATATGTATGAGTAACTTGATTAAAAGCAATTGTGGGATCTTTTTGCAATTTTATAGACCTAGAAATATTCTTATTATTATATTCATCATTTGATATTATTTTTTAAAATCATTCTCAATTTTGATAACTTTTCTAAGTCTTCTATGAAATCTATCTTCATTTGAAAATTGAGCTGAAATGAATTTTTTAACTAATTCAATAGCAAGGTCAAAATCAATAATTTTAGACCCTAAGCATAGAACATTCATATCATCATGTTCAACACCTTGAACAGCAGAGTATAGATCATGACAAACTGCCGCTCTAACACCTTTAACTTTATTAGCAGCTATACTTGCGCCAACTCCACTCCCGCATATGATTATTCCCTTATCAAAATCAGATGATGAAATACCATTAGCAACAAGGATAGCAGAATCAGGATAATCATCATTTGGATCTAATTTTTTTGGACCTAAATCGATTATTTCGTGTTCGTATGAGGAAAAATAATCCACTAAACGATTTTTTAATTCTAATCCATTATGGTCTGCAGAAAAACAAATTCTCACTTTAAACTCCAATAAAATTTTTTTCTATTATTGCGCAGTATATCCACCATCCACAACAATAGATGAACCTGTAATAAATGATGCATCATTTGATGCAAGAAATAAAGCAGTTTTTGCAATTTCTAAAGGTGTACCTAATCTCCCCATTGGGTGTTTAGCTTCTAATTCTTTTAATCTATCATTATCTTCATGTAAAGCTTTTGTTAAATTAGTTTTTACATATCCAGGGCATATACAATTCACTCTGACATTATATTTAGCCAAATCCAAGGATAAGTTTCGAGTTAATTGTATTATGGCACCTTTAGAAGGTGGGTACGCATCAAATCCAACCCCAAAACCTTTAGAATACCCAACTAAACCCATTATTGAAGAAACATTGATTATAGATCCTGATTTTTTCTTCTTCATCAATGGAGCAAAATAATAATTTACCAAATAGGTTCCTTTAAGATTAACTTCAATAACACGATCCCAAATTTGTTCATCAGAAGCATTCTCTAATGATAAATTTCTAGAATGAATGCCAGCTCCATTAAAAATTATATCAATTGTTCCATAATTTTTCTTAACATTTTGTAAAACTTCTTGAATATCTTTGTTTCTACTCACATCACATTCAAATGCTATAGAATTTTTGTTATATTTTTTTAGTGCTTCCACAGTTTCAACAGCAGAAAAATAATTTGAATCTAGAGAAATTACTGAAGCACCTTCTTTAGCAAATAAAATAGAAGTTTCACGACCAATACCAGAACCAGCCCCAGTCACCAAAACAATTTTCTGTTTTAATTTCATATAATTTCCCTATAAAAGATAAATCTCCGTTACTATAATACACTTCAAAAAAATTATAATGTGAAGAAAAATGAATAAATATAATTAAAACTATATGCTAATAAACAGATCCAAATAAAAAACACAATTAAATAACCTATCTCTATTAACATTCTAAACTTATTATTTTTAAGTTGATCATGTTTTTTCCTAACATAATCTACCCACAAAAAATAAGAAATCAATAGAGATATACCCAATACAATCCAATAGAGAGTCTCAATCATTGATTTTTACTTTAGTAAAATCAATTGGATTAATGTAACAAAAACCATTATTTAAACGAACACTACTATCACTTAAATCAACAAGAAATTCTGCCTCACGTGAATATGAAGAAGCATCATAATGATAAGTTGTATGTTTTGGTAAATTTTTACCATTATTTTTTGTGAAATATTCTGTAATTTCACCTATTCTATCTGAATCTAAATTTGAAGATTTAGTAGGAATATAATCAATAAAAATCCAAAATTTATTGGAATTTTGATTAATTAATTTTGGCTTAATATTATCTGTAACCTTATACTCTTGAACATAAATTACCTGATTTCCTTCAACAATACTTTCAAAATAAGAACATTGGTTTTTTGCATAATTAATAACTAAATCCAAAGCCTTAGGATCAATTTCCTGAAGTTTTTTAGCGTTAGGGGTAGCTGTAGGAGGTACAACTGTAGCTGTAGGCGGAATAGCTGTAGGCGGAATAGCTGTAGGCGTAGCTTCTGATTTGGCAGGAATAGATGTTGTATCTATAGAAACAGAATTTTTATCGTCAGTATTAGACAAACAACTAAAAATCGATAAATAAACGAAAGTTTGAATTAAAATGATCTTGAAAATGTTGAATAGTTTATTTTTATACATATATGAAATTATACAACAATACTGTTTAAATTTGTTATACTGTAATCCTATGTCCTTTCACATAGATAATGCCACTAAGATTCAATCTTCTTAGTGGCATTTATTAAAAATACATAAGGTTACCAAGATGTCTGATCCAATTACTAAAATCCCCAAACCTAGAATAGATTCTTATGCTGATAAACGTAAATTATTTTTAGTGCCTGTATATATGGCNCCNAAAGAAAATGCAGAAGAAGGGCAAAAAATTTTAACGGAATATTGGATAGAAGTTTCTGAACAGATTACTTCATTCGAACAAAAGCTAGGAAAAATAAAAAACATATTCCATGAAGGTATCTCTGAAGGTGACCAAAAAGAATTAGATATGTTAAAACAAATGAATGAAAAAGGTTCCCCTTTTATTCAATCTCTATTGAAAAACGATGCTAAATTAATCCCGACTGAAAAAAAAGAATTACTNGAAGAAACAATAGACTGGCAAAGATGTTTGTCTGTTGGATTAGTTAATTCAAAGGTATATTCAGAAATAATGTCAAAATTCCAAACATCAATCACTGAAAGATATACTTTTATCTCAAAACAAATTGATCAAAATCTTAAAATTGACAATCCGGGTATACTCCTAATAAATGAAGAACATAAAGTACAATTNGCTGATGACATTCAAGTATTTTATGTATCTCCTCCTTCAGTAGATAAATTCAAAAAATGGCGTGAAAAATATATCGTAGAGATGAGAGAAAAATTTTCAGCTACAAATATCAATGAAGAAAATGTAAGTGATTCTAAAAACTAATCCATTGACAAAAGTTTTTTAGATTTAAATGCAAAAAATATAGTTAAAATCATCATTACAAGTCCAAGGAAAGCAACTACTTTTCTTGGACCAAAATAATCCATGGCAAATCCTGAAGGTAATGTTCCGATGGGTTGCAAACCAAAAATCAACATTCTAAGAGACATTACTCTTCCTTGAAAATTTTTATCACAATTTTCAAGTAATAATGCATTAGCTAATACCATTCGAGCTGCCTCACCAACTCCTAAAAACACCATTAAAATTAGACCAACAACGTAATATGGAAACAGTGAAACAAGTACTAAAATGCAGCCAGCTATAAATATCCCAAAAAATTGTAGAAACCCTCGTTTACGAGGCCCCATCACTGCTATAGAAATAGAACTTAGTAAGGAACCAACCCCTATCATGCTTAATAATAATCCTAATGCTTCAGATTCTTTAAAATAAACTTCTCTTATTACAACCGGCAACAAAAACCTAAATGGCATCACTAAAACAACATATGTTAACGCTAAGATCAATAAAGTACTAACAATTTTATTACTTTTTGTATAAATCAAACCAACTTTAATATCAAATAAAATTTCTTTAAATTTAATAAAATATAAATTCAAACGACTGCCAGTGAAGGGTTTAGAGTCAATTTGATCGTTTTCAATTCTTGGAGAATCATTAGAATCGCTATATTTGATAAAAACAGTTGTAATTACAGAAAAAGAAGTTATAACACTAATAGAAACATATACCCCTCCTGGTCCTATAAGTCCGTACAAAATCCCAGCAACTGCAGGAGCTAATAAGGAAGTTACTCCCATTAAGGCGCCGTCAAGAGCTATTCCGTTACTAATCAATCTATGTGGCAAAATTTGTGGAATGATAGTTTGTCTAGAAGGTGCTAAAAAAGCCCAACCAACACCTTGTAGTGAGGCTGCTATGAACAAATGTTGCCANATGATCATTTCATTAATGATTAAAATTGCAACTGCAATAGCTATAAATGTTGAAGAAATTTGCCCAACTTGAATCAATATCTTTTTGTTGATTCTATCGGACAAGACACCACCAAACAATGAAAAAATCATCATCGGAACTGCAGATCCACCTATGACTATACCTACCAAACCAGGATTTTCAGTCAAATCATAAGTAAGGTATCCCCTCGCAAGCATTTGCATTTGAACCCCAAACATCAGAAACAATTTACTTAACCATAAAATTAAATAATTCTTGTGTGAAAATGATTCTAAACTTCGAGATAAAATTTTTTTAAAAGAATTATTTGAAGTAGTAGTATTTGAATTTAATGGCTTGTTTTTATCCAATATAATTTCTTTTCTACGCATTATGATTGGCAAAACAAACCACTCTATTACACGAATCGATTAAGCATATCAGTTAGTGTACAATAAGTATACTTAATGAAAAAAACATATTTAAATCAATAAACATCGAAATAATTAATGGGTCTGAATTTTAGGTCGCACTCATTTTTTTTACAAAAAGGAACCTAAAGGTGTTCATCCAGACCCGAAAAGTCCTAGAAAATCTCACTTAATTATCACATAATAATTTCTGGTTTTCAAACATGAAATTATATAATCATAAAATATTTGGAAAGCATTTTAAATGGGTAATACATTTGGAAAACAATTCAAAATTACATCTTGGGGAGAATCACATGGCCCAGCAATTGGTGTTACATTAGATGGCTTTCCATCATTATTTAAGATTGACGTGGAACATATCCAATCTGAACTACAACGACGTAAACCAGGCCAAAGTGAAATATCAACTCAAAGAAAAGAAGAAGATTCCATAGAAATTTTGTCTGGTTTGTTCGACGGCAAAACCACTGGCGCGCCAATTTCAATGCTTATATGGAATAAAGATCAACGTTCAAAAGACTATAATCATCTAAAAAATGTTTTCCGACCTTCACATGCTGATTTTACATACCAAGCAAAATATGGAATTAGAGATTGGAAAGGTGGAGGACGAGCTTCTGCAAGAGAAACAATTGCTAGAGTAGCTAGCGGTGCAATTGCCAAGCAATGGTTAGCATCCAAATTCAATACCGAAATTTTAGGATTTGTTAAACAAATTTCTGATTTAAAAGCACAAATATCAAATTCATCTATCAATCACGAATCTATAGAGTCTAATATTGTTAGATGCCCTGATAATAAAATTGCTAACAAAATGATTGAAAAAATCAAAGAGGCAAGAAAAAATGGAGATTCTCTTGGTGGCATAATCGAATGTGTAGCAAAAAATGTCCCTGTAGGTTTAGGGGAACCTGTTTTTGACAAATTAGATGCAGATTTAGCAAAAGCTATTCTTTCAATTCCTGCATGTAAGGGATTTGAAATTGGTTCTGGTTTTTCAGGAATAGAAATGACTGGATCAGAACATAATGACGAATTTTTTGTAAATGATGATAATAAAATTAAAACAAAAACTAATCATTCGGGTGGAGTTCAAGGCGGAATCTCAAATGGAGAAGATATAATTTTGAGGGCAGCATTCAAACCAACGGCTACAATTATTCGTTCCCAAAAAACAGTAGATTCCGAACATAATATAGTAGAACTCAAAGGTAAAGGCAGACATGACCCATGTGTCTTACCTAGGGCTGTACCTATTGTGGAGGCTATGGTAGCTATTGTAATTGCTGATCACGCTTTACTTAACACAGCTAACAATAACCGTAACTAAGATATAAATATTTTTATAAATAAATATTTTATACATTTAAATCTCTAAGTTTTATCTATACAAATTTATTCATTTAAAGAATAATGTATAAAATTCTTATTATTTAATTATGTTGTGAATACTACCCCTGTAAATAACTCAATACTAGAAGAAATTCAAGACCGCATATTATGGTTAGCTATAAAAATGGTTGATCATTCTAATCGTGGTAGATACCAAAAAGGTTCTCCAAAATTAGGAGGACATCAAGCTTCTTCTGCTTCAGTCACTACAATCATGACTTATTTATTTTTTGAATTCATGGGACCTCACGACAAAATTTCTATTAAACCTCATGCCGCTCCTGTCTTTCACGCGGTACAATATCTACTCAATCAACTAGATGAAAAATATCTAACTCAACTCAGAGCATTTGGTGGACTACAAGCCTACCCTAGTGTTACAAAAGATCCTGACAATGTTGATTTTTCTACAGGATCTGTGGGTCTTGGCCCTATAACTCCTAATTTTGCTTCACTAGTTGAAAAATACCTTGAAAGTCATTTTGAATACGAATCAAAAGATTCAAAATACATAAGCTTACTTGGAGATGCTGAATTAGATGAAGGTTCAGTTTGGGAGGCTATCATGGAGCCTGCTATAGCTTCATTAAATGATGTACTTTGGATAGTAGACCTCAATAGACAAAGTCTAGACAGAGTAATCCCCGGTGTACGAGCAAATGATTGGAAAAATATGTTCATTGCTAATGGATGGGATGTTATTGATGCTAAGTATGGGGCACAACTAGAGCGTGCATTTGCATCCGGAAATGGAGATTTACTGAAGCTCTGGATTGATGAAATGCCTAACCAAAGATATCAATACCTACTTAGATTAGACCAAAACGATTTAAGAAAAGAGTTAACATATGGTTTCAAACATTCTAAAGATTTAACAAAATTTCTTGATTCATATGATGACCTTGATCTATATTCAATGTTTCGTAATTTAGGTGGCCATGATTTTGATAAATTAAGAGAGGCATTTGACCAATCAACAAAAACTTCTTCACCAACAGTAATATTTGCTTATACATTCAAAGGCTGGAATTTACCAATTTTAGGTTTACCAAGAAACCACTCAACACTACTAAACCCCGAACAAATCGAACAACTAAGAATTAAACTAAATATACCAGAGGACGACATTTGGGCAAAATTTAATGAATCATCCGATGCTGGTACACACTGTAATAAAAAAGCAAAAATTTTTACAAAAACAAAACCTCAAAATAACTCACAGATCAATTCAATCGATATTCCCTCTGAATTAAATAGACCTCTTCCAAAATTTGATATTTCCACACAAGATTATTTACAAATGATACTAACAGAAATCCTAAGATCAAATCATGAACTCTCAGAAAGAATTGTTACTACAAGTCCTGATGTAGCTACTTCTACAAGTCTCGCTGGTTGGATTGCAAATAAAAACGGATTATTATGGGATGACAATCAGGACAAATCTGAAGAAACAAATCAAACATCTCCTGCCACTGATTTAACTCAATTTCAGGACCAATACAATGATCCTTTACAATGGATAGCTTCCCCTAAAGGGAAACACATTGAATTAGGTATTTCAGAAAATAATTTATTCATGCTTTTAGGACAGTTAGGCCTCTCGTATGAACGACATAACGAAATTTTATTCCCAATTGGAACAATCTATGATTGTTTTATTAGAAGAGGTCTAGATGCCTTATTCTATGGTACATATTCTGATTCACAATTCATTTTTGTTGGAACCCCATCCGGAATTTCATTAAGTGGTGAAGGTGGCGCCCACCAATCAATTTTATCTTCATCTATAGGAATTGAGTTGCCAGGAATTTCAATGTATGAACCGTGTTTTGCGAAAGAATTAGAATGGATCTTATTAGACTCACTTAATAAAATTAAACTGCGACAAGGTTCCACATATCTTAGATTGAGTAAAAAAGCTATCGATCAGTCTACATTCATTCTCCCTGAAGCCCCATCAGAAAAAGATAAACTTCGTTCAAAAGTAATAGATGGTGCTTATGTTTTAAAAAATTCTTCTATTCAAAACGGATCTGAAACAAATGACAACTTAATAAATATTTTTTGTTGTGGTGCAATAATTCCTGAAGTACTAGAAGCTTCTAAAATTCTTGAAGAATGGAAAGTTAATGTAAATGTCATTAATGTCACTGGCCCAGGGGTACTATTCCAAAAATATCAAAATTGGGTTCATAGCAAATTTCAAAATTCAGATGATTCTCCAAATCCATTACTGAAATTACTTGATGGTATAAATACCAAAGTTCCATCGATTACAATCACTGATTCACATCCACATTCTTTAGTATGGATAGGTGCTGCCTTAGGTTCACAAACATACTCGTTAGGAATTAATGATTTTGGACAGTCTGGTGAAGTAGAACAACTATACGAAGAATATATGCTGGATACTCAAACAATAGTAGATGCATGTTTAGATGCATTAAATATTTGAAACAAATTATATTAATTTACACTTCTATAATTTCAACTACGAATCTTTTTCTTTAATATTTCAGGTAGTAAGTTAAGTATTACAAAAATTAGACAAAATGCTAAAACAAAAAGCAAAACAAAAACTATAAAAAAATAAGCATTAATAAGTGAAGTAATATCCATAAGACTCCTAAATATTAGAGACTAAACTTAAAAGAATATAAATTTCCACCAATACCTATCCAACTATTCTCTGATATAAGTACCTTATCAATTATCGGTTGATTATTTACTCTGATTTGAGCATCTTCAGAAGCTGGAGAAATTAAGACACCTTTATTAGAAAATTTAAATACAATATTATTTATTTCAGAAATGCCTAGATCTTTTCCATGAACCACATTTTTATAAAAGATTTTATTAAACAAACTGCGTTGAATATATCTAAAATCAACAAGTGGAGAATCATCATTATCAACCAAATATCCGAAAGGAGATCTTAGCCTATTTATAATTATAAAATAAAAAATCAATAGTGAAATAATCGCAATCAAAATATATAAAACGATATTGATTTGACTGATTTGGCCATCAACTTTTTCGGTTTCTAAAATCCTTTTTGAATCTAATACATTTGTGTTTGAAGTTTGATCTACTTTAGAAGAGATAGCTTTTGTTTTAGGAATATTGTTACTGCTAGATTCAGGAGCGTTTGTGATTTTAATAGGTTCAGAAAATTCAACTATCAAAGCAGGTGATGAAAACACCATTGGAACATCTGAATAAACCATTTCAATGTTTAAACTTAATGTAATAATTCCAAAATCTTTAGGTGTAAAAAATAGTTCATATTCCCAAGCAGGACCACCATGATAGACAGGTTTAGAAATAATTTCTATTTGACTTCGATCTATATTTAAATCAGATGAGCTTTCAACTGACAATAATTTTTCTGAGATAGGATATGGCTCTCCTGAAACATTTATGAATACATCTGCAATTTTATATTTATTATTTAATTCAAAATTTTGTGGTAAAAGAATTTTATTAAAATCAATCTTAGGAAAAGTAGTTACTTTGAAAGTTTTTTGAGATTTTATTACATTATTCAATCCAGAAAATTTAATTTCACCAATCAATCTATATTGACCAGGTGAAGAAAATGGAGGCAATAAAGCAGTGAATTTTCCATCCAATTTAGATTCATCTCTAGCTAATCCATCATCAAGCATTTCAACAACAATCTCTACATTATCAGGTGTAATAATAGTTAAAAACATTTTGGTGTCTGAAAAATCTTCTGGCGAAACAACTTGAATCTCATCATCAAAAATAGTTCCAACTATTAAAGAAGCTTTGTTCAATTGAATCACATCATTTGAACTTAAAATTAAAGAATATTTATGGTCAAATTTATCTAAAATAGACAAATATCCATTAGCACCAGAAACTTTTAGATTCCATATACCTGATTTAGGATTTTTTAAATTTAGTAATTTGACTCTATCGGTCCATAAAAAATCAATACTTTCATTTGATTGGCCCGGTGAAATCACAATTTTTTTACCTAGTGGATCTTCAATTAAAATAGATGTCTCAGATATATTACTATTTGATATAACAACTGAAAAATTTGTAGTTTCCGGTAAAATGTGGAATTCAGCTGTCATTACTTGATCAGAAGATAAATCCTTATCTAAAACATTTTGCTTGAAAATGAGTGAAGATTCAGCATAAATTCTTTGAAAAAAAACTGAGATAGAATCTGAATCTTTAAGATGAAAATATTCTCCTCCAGAATCTTTTGTAATAACATCAACAACTTGGCTGCTGTTGTTATCAACACCAAAATTAATGAAATTAATTTGTATTTGATTATCTAATAAATCTGTATAAATATCTGACTTATATATTTGTGAAAGGTCTTCTTCTGTATACAAAGAATTACTATCCAATAGATATATTTTAGATCCTTTGATTTCATTAAGTGTTGGATAAATAGAATTTAAAGACTCCAGAGAATTCAACAATCCATTAGAATTTAAATCAGAATTATCAGTTAAACTTGCATATACAATTTGGTGAAACTTAACCAATTCTTCATATGAATTTGCATGTGGCCCAATGAAATCATTAGCATTAGCTCCATTGACGAAAGCAATAAAGTCTAATGAGTCAGTTAGGGAAAGATATAAAATTACTGAATCTAACAATTCAACAAAAGATTCATTCTCAATATCCAAACGACCACTATACAAAAATATAGAACCTTGCAAAGAATTTTGCTCGGCATAAGCATCTTGTTCATTGAAAATAAAAAAACTACTTGAAACAAATAGGAGCAAAAACAAACTTATTGTTCGGAAAATTTTCATACTAATATAAAACCTTTATAAGAAATAATTTATATTTACATCGAACAATAAGTCAATTGATCTGTAGGACTACTTTTAACGGATATAATGATGTAAACCAAATAATTGAGTTACAATTTATATAAACGTCATTTTTTACGGGATATTTAAATTAGATAAATGGAGATTTTTTGATTTTAGTTGCAAAAAAAAATTCAACAATAAAAATCCCTTTAGCAATATTTTTGTCCATAATTGCCTTAACATTTTGTATTCCTAAACAATCAGTCCAAGAAATTCGTGGACATGTAATTTACCTTGAATCAAATTCATTGAAAAATGTTTCTGAATTACAAATACAAAAAGAAAACGAAGAAATCATTATTCTTAAACCACAAATTTATAAAGGATTCACTCCGTCACATCTACGTCATCACCAAATAACAAGCCAACCATTGACAATTAGGTATACCATCAACAACGGAATATTAACAATCATTTCTATGAATGATTAACTTTCTAATTATTTTGTCTTTTTTTAGATGTTTTTATCAAAATATATATGATTGAGATTATAGTCAACAAAACTCCAAAAAACACATAATTTCCGTAAGATATATTAGATACACCTTTCTGAGAAATATATATCTCTGAACCTATCTCCGGATATTGAACTCCATCTATCTCCACAATAAAGCTAAGATTCCAGTCACCAAAAGTTTCAAACGTAACATTTGCATGATACTCTTTTGATTCAGATGCTTCTTTGATTGCTAAAACTTGATATTTTTCATTCGAATCTTCTGTTTTAGAGGTTAATATCTTAATTTTTCCTGAGGGAATTGGTGCGTAATTAACAGAATCAAATAATTCTAATTTGAAATAACTAGTCCCTACTATAGGTTTAGGAGGCAACGTCCTCACTAAAAGTACAAAATCATCAGTCTTATAATTTACTATTAAACTAGAAGGCTCTTGACTATTTAAAATTAAAACAGGAAACGTAAATAAGCAAAAAAGAAATGTCACAAGAGATTTTTGTAAAATAATCATTGTCTAAAATTTAAAACTCTAGATATGGCATCAGATAATTCAAGTTCAGAAGTATATCCCTCAAACTTAGAATGTAACAGTCCGTTGCGTTTTATTATAAAAGTATATGGCTCGCTAACTATCCCCCATTCCATAACTATGGGAGAAATTTTTGCTTTTTCTATGTCACCACCAATTTCATTAATATTTTCATAAATTTCTATATGAATAAAATTAACTTTATCTGCATATTTTTCGCGTAAACTTGAAACAATAGATACCTGAGGGCCACAAGTCTGAGTCATACAAAATTTTGGGGTTGCAAAAACTACTAAAGTTGGAAAATCATTATTTATTGCATCTAAAACAGTCAATTTATATAAATTCAAATCAGGATCAATTGAAGAAGAAATTTCTGCAATGTTTTTAACATCATTCAATGTTTTATTTATACTCTTAGGAACTTTTGACTCAATTGCTGGTGTAAAACTTTTAGGTTTAACATTAAATCTGCTTTCTCCAAAAAATTGATTCCCTTGATCATCCACGCCTTTAATTCTAATCATCCAAATACCAGGATTTTGAAAATTAACCCTAGAAACATATACGCCTGATTTACTTACTGGCCATTGAATATATTTAGCTTCATCTTCAACTAAAACTTCAATTTTGGGAGCGTCCATAAAAAGGTAATCTGCATTAACACTTTCGACACGTAGTGGTGACTTGTCTGAATCAATTAGTCCAAAAGTCAATCTATTTCTTCCAATAGCAATATCAACAGTAGCAATAACTACATTTACTTTCCTTGAAAGTTGCTCGGATGATGAGTTCATTTCCTGTTTTGATGTGTTACCAAGATCTGAGGTTGTTACTTCAGATTTTTTTTGGCATGATGAAATAAAAATCAGAGAAATCACAATAGATAAAATTAATAAAAATTTATATGTGAATTGCTGTATGTTGGCCTGATACACTTTCAAAAAATTTAAAACCACAAAATCCTCCAAAATATTTTATTCGAATATTAATTGTCTCAACAGAATATGAAATGAGTCAACTAATGAATTATTTATGTAATAACCAAGTATTATACGCAATATATAGCCTTTTTATTGCACACAACATCATTATATGGTATATTTCAGGCTCCAGTGGATGATTTGGCTCCATTTATGATTGGTGATCTTTCAACACTGGTTCCTCCTTGAGCTGCCCTCGGTGCCTGTCATCGAGGGCCATTGGATCTATAGTACTGGTTGTTTTTTTATTATAAATAAAGCAGGATTATTGATGAACCCTAAATTAGGTTTTATATTTTTTACTCTCTTGGCTTTATTAATTTTTTCTTGCAAATCAAATACTCCCCAAACAACAGAAATAGAAACTAACATTCCCCCAAGTAAAACTACAAAAATCAAACCCTCAAAAAACAATGAACCACTAACATTTGTTGAATTTGTAATTAAAAGTAATGAAAACTCAATAGCTAGATATGTTGTTAATGAACAGTTAGTTAACTTACCCTCTCCAAATGATGCTATAGGTTCTACAAGGGATGTTAAAGGTAAAATTATATTATCTGAAAATGGCCAAATATCTACTGAACAAAATTCATATTTTGAAGTAAATATGCTTTCTTTAAAAAGTGACTCAAATAGAAGAGATAATTACTTAAAAAGAAATTCCCTTGAATCTAACACCTACCCTACTGCATCCTTCCAGATCACAAAAATAAATAATCTTCCTTTTCCTGCACCTCTTAATGAAAAAATTGATTTTGAACTAATTGGAATATTAACCATAAAAAATATTTCGAAAGAAGTTACTTGGAATGTTTCTAGCGAATTTGATGGCAACAAGCTTACAGGAATCGCAAAAACAGAATTTAAATTCGATTTTTTTGAAATTAAAATTCCTAAAGTATTTGTAGTTGTCAGTGTGAAAGATTTAATTCAACTTGAAATTGAATTCGAAGCTTTAAAAATTGATCAATAAATTTTTAAAAATTTAGCTATTATAACATTAGTGAAATCAATTAAATTCGTAACGATTTAGTTGGATTTTAATCCCAGAATATTACGAATTAATTTATATCATATTACTGTTGACATAGACCAATCCCATTGCTAAACTCACCATGAAATTGACAAAAACACGAATACTATTATTGGGGGCAAAACAATGGGCAAAGTAGACCTTAATTTCATGCCAAATGTTCCTGTGTTCGATGCGAATGCAGCACTTGGAAGAAGGCATGACAAAAGAGTAAATGTAGATACTGTAGAAGGTACAATCGCTGAAATGGATAGAACCGGAGTTACGAAAGCATTGGTATATGCTCCTCATGGGGCAGCATATGATTCAACTGAAGGAAACCAAATCTTGCTCGAAACAATCGGTAATAACGACAGGCTTATTCCTCAATTTTGTGCCAACCCAACTTTTGACAAAATAGATGATTTCTCTAAATCCGTAAATTCAGCTAATGTAAAAACAATCAGAATATTCCCTCCTCTTCATAACTACCCTTTCGCTGAATGGGTTGTTGGCGAATGGCTAGACTGGGCTGAAAGTGAAAACATTGCTGTTTGGATTCCAGTAAATTATGAAACAAATTGGCATGGCGCCCTAGATATTGACCCCACACAATTACATGACACTCTAAAAAATCGTCCAAATGTAAACGTAATCATTTCAGAAATAAAATATGCAGATTTCCCTTGGATCATGCCATTAATTCGTTCGTTACCAAATATAAGTGTAGAAATTTCACGATGGGTAATAATTGACGGAATTCAAAGATTAATAAATGCCATAGGTGATCAAAGGATACTTTTTGGATCAAGATTCCCTGATTCTCCAATGTCCCCACAACTTTATAATTTACATCACAATGATTTAAGTGATTCCTCCCTAAAAGATATTTGTGCTGGAAATACTGAAAGATTAACAGGAGTCAAGGTATCATGATCGAATCTACTCCAATAATTGACTTCCATGCTCACGCTGGAAATTGGACAAACAGGGCTTTCCCGGATAACCCTGAGGTTTATATCAAACAGATGGATATAACTGGAGTAGATAGAACTTGTATGAATTGCATATGGTTTGGTGATGCAAATTGGGCGAATAATTTGGTTCATAATAGGTTTGTCTCAGCATATCCTGACAGATTTATTGGAGTAGCTTTTGTTACACCTCACTACCCAGAGGAATGTATATATGAACTTGATAGATCATTTGACGAACTAAACTTTAAATTTTTAAAACTTTACCCTGATTATTATGGTCAATCTAGCGATGCTGATGGATATAAACCAATTTTTGAATGGGCAAATCAAAAAGAAATTCCAATTATGTGTCATGGGAGATATGGTACTGATGCTCCTGGAACAACTCAGTTAAAAAGATATGAAAAATTTACTAAAGATTATCCTAAAATCAAATGGGTTATAGCTCATGCTGGTGGAGGAACAGAACTTGATTCTGTTAAAACTGCTAAAGAACTTCCAAATATCTGGTTAGAAACATGCGGGTCTGGCAATCCCTTAAATGCAGTCTCATACGCAGTTAATCACGGACTTTCAGACAGACTCTTATTTGGTTCTGATATGCCCATTATGGATTATAGAAATCAAATTGCTAAAGTTATCACAGCAGATATTTCCCGTGATGACAAAAAAAAGATATTAGGTCTAAATGCTATAAAATTACTCAATTTATAACTTTTACAATAAAATTTAGTATCTGATTGTATAAAAATGCTTAAGGAAGAAAAATGTACGCAGAACGATTATTGCCTTTTGATACTGAAGCAGAAGAGGCTGTTATAGGTTCAATATTAATTGACTCAGATTCTTTGAGTAAAATCACGTCTTATGTCAAACCAGAAGATTTTTATATTTCAAAAAATAAATCTTGTTATTTTTCATGTCTTTCACTCTTTGAAAAAAGTGAACCAATAAACCAAGTAACATTATCTCATGAATTATCTTCTAATGACCTTCTAGATGATATAGGAGGAACAGAATATCTAGCATATTTAGTTGAATCTGTACCTACTTCAATTCATATTGAACACTACGCACAAATAGTCCAAAAAACTTCTACTATGAGAAGATTAATCACTACTGCAACTGAAATAGCAGACATCGGATATAATGGAGTTTCCGATGTTGAATCATCATTAAATAAAGCTGAAAAACTTCTTTTTAGCATTAGGTCAGAGCGTGCTGTGGGTGATTTTGTACATATCAGATCTGTACTTGATGCGTATATGGAAGAAACAGCTTCACTTGATTCTGATCCTTCAAAAATCTCGTCTACGATACCAACTGGATTCCCAGACATAGATAAAATTTTTGGAGGTGGTTTACAACCATCAGATATGATAGTTGTTGCGGCAAGGCCTAGCCTAGGTAAAAGTACTTTAGCATTTAATATTGCCCAAAATGCTTCATTTAAAGGGCTAAAAGTAGCGATATTCAGTTTGGAAATGAGTGCTGAACAAATTGCTATGCGATTACTATCCAGCCAATCTGGTGTAGATAGTCATCGTTTAAGAATAAACCTTATAAGTAGTGACGAAGAAACTAAAGTAATAGACACCATAGGACAATTATCAGAATTACCAATTTATATTGATGACACACCAATACAATCTGTCAGTGAAATGATTGGCAAGGCTAAAAGGATGCAATCAGAATCTGGAATAGATTTGATTATTGTTGATTACCTTCAATTAATTACGGGAGGAAGAGCAAATTCACGACAATCTGAAAATCGAGTACAAGAAATGGGAGAAATATCTAGATCACTTAAAGGAATGGCTAGAGATTTAAATGTACCTGTTTTGGCATGCTCACAATTAAGCAGAGCAGTCGAACAACGTCCATCTCATCGTCCAATACTATCAGATCTAAGAGAAAGTGGAAGTATCGAGCAAGACGCTGATATTGTTTCTTTTATATATAGAGAAGACGTATATACTACTGAATCTGAATGGGAAAGAAAAAATCCAAATGACCAATATCCCGCCAATATTGCAGAAATTATAGTAGCAAAACATAGAAATGGACCAACAGGTACTATTCCATTGTATTTCAGAAACGATGTAGTTACTTTTGAAAGCTTAGATGCTCGGCCAGAAAGCATCACTTAGTATCCATGAAAAAACATGAATTTACAATTTCTATTTCCAGTGGAGTACTAGAAAAATCTATTAAAAATTTAAATAATATTAATGAAATAAAAATTTTTTTAAGAATTATCCATTTGATATATCAGAAAAAAAACTTAAATACAGAGACTTTTGAACTTTCATTCGATGAAATTTCGAATGACCCAGTAACCTTAAAATTATTAGGACCTAATTCTTTAACAAAAGATCAAACAACTAAAAAACTTAAAGAAATTTGTGATGTTCTCATTATGAAAGACTTCATAAATCAAAAAATATACACTAACAAAGTAACAGGAATAACAAAAACCGTTTTTCATATGGAAACTTTTGAAAAAACTAATGATCCAGTTATATCTGAAAATAATCCAAAAAATATTTTTGAACTTTATGAAGATAACGTAGGAATGCTAAATCCAATGATTGTGGACGAATTGATACAGGCTGAAAATAAATTCCCATTCAATTGGATCGTAGACGCCGTAAAAGAATCTGCAACCCGAAATAAAAGAAATTGGAAATATATTCACACCATTTTAGAAACATGGTATAGAGAAGGAAAAAACAATGGAAGAACTCTCGGAAATTCTGAAAAAACTGGATACGGGGAATACTTCAAAAGAAAATAAAATTTCAAATATTAACAATAACATTACACCTGAAAATATATGTGAAAACTGCAGTGGTAAGGGTTGGGTAACTATTGATTTACCAATAGATCACCCTAACTTTGGGAAACCATTTATTTGTGACTGTCAACAAGCTCAAATTAACTTGGAAAGAACAAAACGATTACTTAAATACAGTAACCTAGGTTATTTGCATAAAGCTAATTTCAATAATACAAATCCTAAAGGAATCAACAATAGTAAAGAAAATTCTATAGACTTTGATAAAGCATTCAAAGATTCACTCAAGTTTACAGAAAGCCCAAATGGTTGGTTAGTATTTACAGGACCTTCTGGAAGTGGGAAAACTCATCTTGCAGCAGCAATTGGAAACAAGTGTATTGAAGATGGTAAAATCGTTTTTTTTACGAGAGTACCTGATCTTTTAGACCACCTAAGGTCAACTTTTAATCCAAATAGCAATTTAGGATACAGTGAAATTTTTGAACAAATTAATTCTGCAGAAATACTAATTTTGGACGAACTTGGCAGCCATAATACTTCCCCTTGGGCTGAAGAAAAACTAAGACAAGTAATTGGACATCGATTCAATGCTGAATTACCAACAATATTTACTATCAATGGCGGTTTAAACAATATTGATGAACAAATTCTTTCTCGTCTCCAATCAAATAATATTAGTGAAATTTACTCCTTCAAAACCGACAATCAAGAAAACCAATTCGATTTGGGTTATATAGAGCCAAAATTACTAAAAAATATGACTTTTGAAAAATTTAATTCAAAAGGAAATTTTGCAACAAAACAACAAAGATACACGATCGAATCTGCCTTTAAAGCTTGTAAAATTTATGCTGAAAATCCTGAAGGATGGTTGACTTTATACGGAGAAACAGGTGTAGGAAAAACACATTTAGCAATTTCTATCGCAAATAGAAGAATAGAATTAGGAGACTCTCCGTTTTTCACATTTGTACCTGAATTATTAGATTATTTGAGACAAGCATTTGATCCCAAAAGTGAAATAAACTACGAAGATCGTTTCGACTCAGTAAAAAAAACACCTTTGTTGATACTTGATGATTTAGGCAAAGAAAGAAGTAGTCAATGGGCTGTCGAAAAACTTTATCAAATAATTGTTTACCGACATAATGCACAATTACCTACTATAATCACATCGATGCTCGAATTTGAAGACATACTAGATCCAATTACTTCAAGAGTTCAAGACCCTGCTGTCAGTCAAATCATCAAAATACGTGCCCCAGATTATAGAAACAAAAGTAGATCAGGAATTAAAAAATAATCCATTGAAACGGAAAACTAATATGAAAGCAGCAGTTTATAAAGGTAATCAAACAATACTGATCGAAGAAATCGACATACCTAAACCTGGCCCAAAACAAGTTTTAATTAAAGTCAATTTCAGTGCAATCTGTGGAACTGATGTACATGCATATATGTATGATGCATTACCAATTGGAACAGTAATGGGGCACGAATATTGTGGCTCCATTGTTGAAATCGGTAAAGATGTTACAAAACTTAAAGTCAAAGACAGAGTAGTTGGTGGTGGAGGTACACCACCTCCAGGTAAAGGTGCTGGATTTGCTATTTTGCCTCGATTTAATTTTAGAACAGATGGCTTCAAAGGAAAACCCTTAAGAGCGTATGCGGAATACGTCGTCATGGAAGAATGGGAACCAATGAAAATCCCTGATTCAGTTTCTGATCAACATGCTGCACTATGTGAACCATTAGCGGTTGCTGTAAGAGCAATTAGATTATCAAAATTATCTATTGGAAATAAAATTGGGATAATTGGTGCAGGACCAATAGGACTATTTGTAACTCAAGTATCTAAAATTTCGGGAGCTTTAGAAATAATTGTTTCAGAACCAGCAAAAATCAGGCGTAAAACCGCAAAACTCCTAGGAGCAACTAAAACTCTGGATCCAAATGAATCAAACATTATCGAAGAAATGGTGTCAATTTGTGATGGCTTGGGACCAGACATTGTATATGATTGTGCATGTATTGGTGAAACATTCAATGACTCATTAAATTTAGCAAAAAGAAACGGTCAAGTAATGTTAGTAGGAGTGCCCTGGAATAATATGTTTTTTAAACCAATAGACTGGCAAGCAAGAGAAATCAATATTCAATCTACATTTGGGGCGCACCCGGAAGATTGGAAAATTGCAATGAAACTAATTGAAACAAAAAAAGTTGATTTAGATATTCTGCTCCCTAAAAAAAGTTACATCCAATTAGAAGAAATCCCCAAGGTATTTGAAAATTTAAAAAACCCTACCGATGAGCTTCAAATGATAGTGAAATTATAAATATTTTTACCTATTTTTTTTAATTATCTCTAATCTCCGGATCAATGGCGGGTGTGTGTAATTTAAAAAAACATACAGAGGGTGAGGAGATAAATTAACTAAATTATTTCTAGCTAATCTTTTGAGTGCTTCAGATAACTCAACTACTAATCCTGTTGTTTCAATACTCCATTTATCAGCATTTATTTCGTTTTTTCTAGAATAATAATTTGAAAAAATTGATGTAAGCAATGAAATTGGAGAATACAAAATTCCAAAAATTATGAAACCTGCATAAATTGATATATTTTCTATGTAAAATGCATCGAATATTACCTGGCTTTTTATCACTAAAGACATCATCAAAAAAATGATCCCTGAATTAACAATACTTAATAGAGTAGCTTTAAAAATATGCTTCAATTTATAATGACCAATTTCATGCGCCAAAACTGCAATTATTTCATCTTCAGGATGATCTTTCATCATGGTATCGAAAAAAGCAATTTTTTTGTTTTTACCAAATCCTGTAAAAAAAGCATTAGATTTTGAAGATCTTTTTGAGCCATCCATAATTTGAATATTCTTAAATTCAAAACCAACTTCTTTAGCATATTCAAAAATTTTATTTTTTAGTGATCCATCAGGTAAATTTGTAAATTTATTAAATAAAGGCATAATCCAGATTGGCGCAACAATTTGAATAAATATTGAAGTAACGACAACTAATCCCCAACAATAAACCCAAGCTAAATTACCCATATATTCAAAAAACCATAAAATCAGAAAAATTATAGGCATTCCAATTAATAAAAATAAAATTATCGTCTTTAAAAAATCAGAAACAAATAAAAGTGGTTTAGTCTTATTAAAACCAAACTTTTCCTCTATTACAAAAACTGAATAGATTGATGAAAGTAAGCCCAACAAAATATATGCAGAAAGTATCAGTCCAATGTATATCAATCCAGACAAAATATCAGGCATTCCAAAAGTTGTAACGTATTTATCCAAAACTTGGAAACCACCAGTGAGCCAAAATAATAATAATATGAAAAATTTTACAGATTCGGTAAACAATTCAAAAATTGTATTATGTCTTAGATATTCTTGAGATTTCTTATACTCAGATTTAGTGAAAACATCCCGTACAGGTTCAGGAGCAACTAAGTGTAAATTTTTTAAATTCATTATAGCTGCAAAAGTGTTAAATATAAATTCAAGAGAAATAAAAATTAATATTAGTAGTGCAATAGAGTTCATATTTTTGCTCCAAACAATCTTGATATAAAAATATCAATTAGTTTATATTCAATTTTGAAATACGTCTTGATCTTTTAGAGAAATCTTAAACTAATTAATTAGTTATAATTAAAAAATCCTTATTTAATTACAGATTAAGATATAATCATTTACCATTCCAATATAGTTTTAAGGAAGATTTTAACGAAAATCACTAGACCCCGACAAGTATGGAGATCTTTTCCACGCAAATGATGTCCAAATACGATTCAGATAGCTGAGCAGCGATAGATGTCCTTAAATAAGAAGGTAAACTGATATATGAATTATTTGTTCAGATTTCTTTGATAAAGTATGATGTTTAACAATACTAAATCAAATACATCTTATCGGGGAAATTAATATGAAAAAAGCTATTCTACGTGGACCAAAAGATTTAAGAATTGAAACACTTGAATCTCCCAATATGAATCTCAACCCAGATGATTTGTATATTAAAACTGAAATTTCAGCTTTTAAAATTGGCACTGACAGAGGCAATTATGAAGGTGCTGAAGTTGTACCAGGTGCGAACCACTACCCAAGAGGAGTTGGAGATAGTAATTTAGGTAGAATAGAAAAAATTGGTTCAAATGTAAAAAATTTAAAAATTGGTGATAGGGTTGTTACTCGCGCTGAACACCAAAGTGAATATATTTACAACCAAAATGCTTCTATTGTAAAAGTACCAGAGAACGTAGATTCTGAAGATGCTGTGTTCTGCCACTTATATACTTTGAGTGCACAATGTTATAGAAAAGCAAACTTTACTCCAGGTGAAAATGTTGCAATTATAGGAGTGGGTGTTTTAGGTTTAGGTGCTATTGCACTTGGTCCCCTTTTTGGAGCGAGAACTATTGCTATAGCAAATAGTGAAATCAGACTTGAAATGGCAAAAAAAATGGGCGCTCATGCTGGATTCTTATCTGATGATAAAGACTTAAATCTAAAATTAGAAGAATTCACAAATAGACAAGGTGTCGATCTTGTAATATTAACAGCAAACCCTTGGCCAGCATATAAAACTTCAGTAGATATTGTTCGACCTGGTGGTAGAGTTTCGATTGTGAGTTTATTAGGTAGAGGTGAAAAAAAACTTGATTTTAATCCTTTAGAATTAGATACATTTTATGGAAAAGGAATCCATTTAGTAGCAGTAAATGGAGAATCCGCGTATTTATATCCACACGGCAGAACTGAACGTCATGAGGATAAAGGAGATAGATTCTCTTGGAATAATTTATGTGACTATGTTTTAGCACTTATGTCAGATGGTAATTTAGAACCAAAAAAATTAATCACTCATAGATTAGATTATACTGATATATCTCAAGCATATGATATGGCATTCGAGAGAAACAAAAATATGCTTGGAGTTATATTTAAATGGAACACATAGTCCAGAATATTGAGAGACTAAAATATGTACATTGATCCAAAAGTTAAAAAATCCATGGAAACTTATGCTAGGGCATCTGAAATAATTCCTGGAAAAACGCAACTTGCTAGTAGAAGAGCTAGCTCTTACGCATCAGGAGTAAGTCCTGTCTACGCAAAAAGTTCTAGTGGAGCTAGATTTATAGATATTGATGGCAATACATTTTTAGATTGGAAAAATGCATACGGAGCAATAATTCTTGGGCATTCAAACCCCGTAGTTAACCAAGCTGTAAAAACCCAAATAGATCAGGGAAGTTTATTCACTATTAATAGCGATTTGGAAGTAGCGCTGGCAGAACTTTTGATAGAAAATATCCCTAGTGCTGAAATGGTGAGATATACAAAAGGAGGCGGAGAAGCCTGTGCACTAGCCGCAAGAATTGCTAGAGGAACAACAGGAAGGGATAAAATCTTATTTAGTGGTTATCACGGCTGGCATGATTGGTATCAAGCTGCTAACTATTTAGCAGATCCTATTACTGGTGGATATCCCGTAACAGGTGTAGAGCCTATTGGAGTCCCAAAATCTTTGAAAGGTACTGCTATTCCGTTTGCTCACGAAGATATTTCTATGGTAAAAAACCTACTGAATCAACACAAAAATGAAATAGCTGCTATTTTTGTAGAGCCTATGATGTCACAGGAACCTGACAAAGAATATTTAGTTCAACTAAAAAAATTAGCTAGAGAACATGGATGCATATTAATTTTTGATGAAGTTTCTTGTGGGTGGAGAATTGCTGTAGGCGGAGCTCAGGAATATATTGGTGTTACTCCAGATATGACTGTCTTAGCTAAAGGAATCTCCAATGGTTACGCGATGGGAGCTGTAGTTGGATCTGTTGCTGCAATGGAACCTGCAAACCACATGTTTATCTCTAGTTCATACTGGAGTGACAACATTGGACTTATTGCTTCAATAACTACTATTAATGAGTTAATTAACAGAAATTCTAAAGAAAAATTTAAACAAATTGGTGAAAGTTTGATCAAAACAATTAACAATGCAATTGATGAAGTTGGCATAGCTGCAAAGGTTGAAGGAGTTTATACATATCCAACTTTGCAGTTTATGATTGATGACCAAGAACTTTCCCAAAATATTAACACTTTATTTATTCAAGAAATGGCAAAAAGAGGTATATTTACTCCAACTTCACTAAATGCAACACTTGATCATACTGAAAAAGACATAGAAATCACTGGCATAGCTGCTGCAGAATCTTTTAGAGTAATCATGAAAGCTTTAGAAGGTGATTTAGACAAATACTTACTCGCTGACACAAAGAAAGAACCATTTAGAAGAATAGTCAACTAGAGTTGGTAGCGCGTACGGGATTCGAACCCGTGATCTCGGCCTTGAGAGGGCCGTGTCCTTGGCCGCTAGACGAACGCGCCATGCATGTAATAATTGGCTGGGGATCGAGGATTTGAACCCCGGATTTCAGAACCAGAATCTGACGTATTACCACTATACTAATCCCCAATACAAATCAGTATAGCATAAATTTATTAGCTATTAATAATCTCGGCAAAATAAATAAAAATATATCAATTTACAAAAAGGTACAAAATTATTACAAAATTTAACCTTTATTTTATTAAAATTTTACCGTATCATTTTATTGTTAAATCAAATTTTTATATCTATACAAAATGAATAACACTTTAAATCAAATAAAAAAATACTTAGGAAGAGCTTTAGGGATTTTGTTGCCTGGCATCGGAATACTTATCTGCGTATATTTCGTAGTAATAATATTTTTTGGTAGACTTTTTTAGACTCCTAAAAAACTAAGAATCTCTCATCTCTTTTTCATAATTTGATATATCTCGTTCAACCAAATTACCATCTCAGCGGTTAGATTTAACGATGATTCTTTTTCCTTTTTGATAACGCCACTCCAACTTCCATTTTTCGACTGTAATTTAATTATATTTTGAGCAATCCTAAATGCCATTTTATAATATTTTTCTTCGCCAGAAATTGAATATAATAAAGCAGCACACCAACCTGTTTTACCAGCTCTAAGTGTACTGAATAAGAAATCATTAGCTGTTTCTGCTAGCAACATATATTTTTTAGATAGATTCAACCATTTAACTTCAGAAGTTGCCATATACAAAAGAGATAAAAATCCTCCAGCAATTCCTGGATGAAAAAAACTCTGATCTACTTTAGAATTTTTGTTCAATATATATCTAAAATTTTCACCGAATTTAAATTTATCGTCTACATCATCCACTAAGTCATCAGAATTTGTAATTAGACCTTTAGACTTAGTAAAAACTGTATATAATTGATCAGGATAATTAGGTTGTAATTTCATCAAATTTTCCATCCAATTTGCTGCACCTATAGCAATATCTAATTGTCCCATATACAAAGCTGCTCTAGCACAACCACTTGTTACCCACAAATCCATTTTTACATCTGATTTATTGTGAAGGATTTCAGGATCAGTAGCTGAAAAAAATCCTCCAGTCTCTTTATCCCAAAATTTTCTTAAAAAATTCATTCCTATATTAGAAATGTCAAATTGTCCAAATCTATGAGCACTTTCGATCAACCAAGCTTTTTCATATGGATAATTATATCCTCGATCACTTTCAGGAGTTTTTCCTATATCTCCATTCGAAAAGACAGAATTTTTTCGAATCCAATCAAATAATTTTTTTGCTTGCAAATTATATCCTGTGCTCATTAATGCCAATGGTATACCCCAATAAGTTCCAGCTCCTTTTTGATGATCAGGATAACTACCATCAAGATTTTGTTTTCCCAGTAAGAATTTAGCTCCCTTATTGCGAGCATTCATAAATTCTTGGAAATTATGATTATTTTTTAGCAATTCATTTGCCATTTAATTAAACACCAAAATTATTTTTTAAAGAATCTATTGCTGGTTTAAGCCAATTCAAAGCACGTCTTGGAGATTCAGAATAATTATAATAATTAACACCATCAGCACCAGCGGAAATTACTGAATTTGTAATATCAGCTAATTCACCGGGACCAAAAATCGAATTGAACCCTAAATTAACACCAGCATACAAATTTGATTGGCCATTAATGAGTTTTTTTTCGTCAAATACAATCTCATACGCTTCAGTAGCATTTTTTCCATAAACTGAAATGAAAAAAGCATCCACAAATCTAGCTACTTCAGGATCAAATTTCTCTAACAGAAATAATTTAGATTTAGAACTTGAAGATAACTTATTTTTGATCTCTTCACATAAACTAGAAACAATATTTCTGCGAACAGTTTCAAATTCTATTAGCAATGGAATTTCAGAATATAATTCTCTTAGAGAACTAGGAAGAGATGTATTTACAATTGGGGCACTAATAAAAAATTTATTAAGATGTTCCAAAATTTGTTCTTTTAATTTGTTTAAATCTAAACCAAATGCTTCTGAACGTCTTGCACATGATATACAAAAACATAGAGACATTAACATTGTCTCTACATCTCGTAAAACTGTCCCATATCTTTCATGATGATGGCCATGGTTTAAACCTAAAAGATCTCCACTAGGGTCCCAAAAGCCCAAAGCTTCAAACTGTATAGCAGAAATGGAATATTTTTCTGACAAATTTTTTGCTAAACCAATTACATAAGAGCGTACCTCTTGATTACTAGGACATAACATATGGTAATATTTGTCACCAAAGACATTTGTTATAACAGCTTCAGGATGAAGTAGACCCAAACGAGTATTATGATTACAAACAGTCCAAGCCCATAAATCTAAGTCATATTTTGAAATTTTTTCACTAACAATATCAAACCAATCATTCATTTTTGAAATTTTAGCTATCTTTGGTTTAATATTAGTATCTTCAAAATATTTCATATCTGGATGGAAATATACAACTCCATCTTCAGCAAAATACATTTTGTGTTTTGTATTGTGGGAATGTATAAAAAAACCACTATGATAAGAGCTTGCTAAACTAATAGCATTTACTCCCAAATCTTTTGATTTTTCTAACACATTTTCAACACCATCACTCTCTAGATCCCAAGCATATGCCCATAGAGATGTTTGATTATTCAAATTGCTCTCCCTGAAAATAAATTGCCAACTATATTTTTTTTATATAATCCAACTCTTTCAAAAGTCCAGCTTCATCATAATAGTGTTCTAACAACAATGTTGCGTCAAGATTTTTAATTTTTTTGTGAAATTGTAGTGGTAAAGAGCCATCTCCAACCAATAAATGCGAATCTTTTCTACCTCTTAAATCAAATAAATAATTATCACTCCAATGAACATGATCAATCAATTCAGATTTTTTTAAAAAAGACATCACTCTTTCTTCACGTTGTTCAGGAGGAAATCTATGTGCATAAGTACAAACATGACTTGAGTCTAAGCATAATTTTACATTATCACTAGAAACATCTTCACAAATTTTTATCCATTCTTCAGGTGACATTCCAAATGCTTCATCTTTGGTTTCCCAATCTACTTCATTTAAATCAACTCCATCAGAAAGTTGATTGTCCCACCAATATGAATTTAAATTTTCCAATACCAATAAAATGTCATGTTTAGCTGCATAAGATGCAATTTTAATTATAGAATCAATCATTATTGAATAATTGCCTACACGACCTTTAGTTTGTGTTATTTTTTGCCATCTCTTAGGAGGAAAATGCATATTAATTTTTCTTACATTAGGAAAATCAGAAATTGAATCAATAAAATTATTCATTGTTGAGATTGAAAAATCTCTGTAATCATCTTCTTCAGAAGCAATATTCAATCTTAACTCCCCTAAATCCTGTGGCGCATGAGCACTAGTTAATAAATATTTTAAATTTTTTAAAGAATCAAGATGCTCAACGTCAGCCAAAGAAGATTCTGAACCAAATTCAAATTGCTTAATTAGTCTTTCACCAGCTTTTGCCTGTAAAGAAATTGGTCTTTTGGTTCCAAAATTATTTTTCATATATTTCCTACTTTCTATCTGATTTTACAGCAAAAACATCAATTTCAAAATCAATTTCAGGACTAGCTAAGGATTTAACAACCAATCCAGTTGATGTCGGATTAACACCTTTTAAATATTTTGAAATCACTGGATAAACAAGTTCCCTATGATTTATATCAGTTACAATAGGTGTGATTTTACAAATATCATTCACATCTGAACCTACTTGATTTAATAATTCAATGACATTTTGCATAGCTACTTCAGCTTGTCTAACAGGATCACCTATACCTTCTAAACCACTTCCATCAAGCTTCAAGCCTGTCTGTCCTTGAAGAAAAATAAATTTTCCAGCTACTACAATTTTACTTAATTTATAATTAGGATCCGAAATAAAATTAGGATCTGACGGGAAAACTCTTTCATGTTTTTGATATGTATCGTTAAGAGTATTAGCAAAAATATCTATAGAAAAATCCATCTGTGGCAAAGGAAAATCTTCAACAATTATACCTGTTGATACAGGCAACGTATTTTTAAGGAATTTAAATATAGATGGGTAAACTAAATGTCTAGTTTTCAGATCCCTAATATAAGGAGTAATTTTACAAATATCATTAAAGCTACTTCCAACTGAAGTCAACAATTCTTCAGTATTTTTCATAGCATTTTCTACCTGAGATTCAATATCATTTTCACCAACAAAACTTTTGCCATCTAAAGAAATACCTGATTGTCCAGATAAAAAAATATGATTATTTGCTTTAACTATGTTAGAGGTAGCACAAGTTCCTTCATCAGGAATAAATCTACCAGAATTTATCATAAAATTTCTTTGATGATTTTTTTCAACTTCATCCGGCAAAACTGCCCAAACATCAATTTCAAAATCAATATAAGGTTCAGCAAGTTTCACTACAAGATTACTAACTGCAGGAGAAATTTCATTGAAAACTTGACCGATAACTTCATAAATAGTATTGAAATATTTTGCATCAGTCGTATAAATATGTATCATACAAACATCATTAAAACTACTACCAATTTCTTCTAGTAGAATTGATACATTTTGTATTGCAGTATTTACTTGAGATTGAATATCATTTTCACCAACAAAACCTTTGGCATCTAATGTCAATCCAGTTTGTCCTAATAAAAATATTTGATCCTCTGCAGAAACAATTTGAGAAGAACCAAAATCTAAAGATGGCCATAAATATCCATTTTTTGTATTTCCAACACGTAATCTAACATGCATAATCTAACTCACATAATTGTATTGTTAAAATTATATATCATTACCTAAGAAAGATAATATGAAAAAAATTAATTATTGGTTAGTAAAATCAGAACCATCCGACTATTCCTTCTCTGATTTACTTTCAGAAACCAACCAAACAGCAGAATGGGACGGGGTAAGAAATTATCAAGCTAGAAACATACTTAAAAGTGAAATGAAAATTGGTGACAAAGTTTTATACTATCATTCAAATTCTAATCCTTCTCAAATAGTAGGCACAGCCGTAGTTGTCAAAGAAGGATATCCAGATTTTACCGCCTGGGATCCAAAATCTAAACATTATGATCCAAAAAGTACTCCTGAAAATCCAAAATGGTTCATGGTAGATTTAAAAGCAGAAAAATTATTAAAAAAACCAATTCCTCTTAAAGAAATAAAAAATAATAAAGATTTGAATGAAATGATTCTAGTTAAAAATTCTCGACTTTCAGTACAACCAGTAACTGAAAAAGAGTGGGTAGAAATTTTATCAATGACTGAATAAATATAGCATAATCAAATTTATTTAGTTATCTTGTAAATTTTATTACAAAAATAATTCCATCTAAAATAAGACAATGAGAAACAATCTGAATTAGACCTAATAAAGTTAAGTATGAAAAAATTGACTCTTTTAAATCAGAGGTGATGTTTACAAATCCATAACTAGTGAAAAATAACATCAAGATAGAAGCAAATGCTGTAATCCACAAAGAAGCATTAGATACATATAAAAAAATGGAATTTGAGGACTGCAGATACAATATCAATGTTGGCATCCAAATTGCAGCAAAAACCAAAAATATAAATACAGAAAAATTTAAACCTTGAGAAATATTAAATGTTGTAATGAAATTAAATTCTTTGAAACAACCTTGATTTGAAATATAAAAATAAACTATAAATAAAAAAAATATTAGATATCCTAAAGCTGCAAAAAGCATCGAAATAATAAATTTTTGTCTTAAACCACCCTGTACACCTCCCCACAAAGCTTCACGATATTCAGGGAATTGTGAAATCCCAACGATATAAGAAAGTAAAACCAAAAAACCAAAAATTATATTGATCCATATGAATGAACTAAGATAGGTCAAGTGTAGCCTCCGTTTTGAGTCCTATAAAAACTTCATAATTGTAACAGTTTATTAAATAAGATTCGAGAAAAGCTAATTTAATAAACCAAAAAATAAAACAAATTACCACAAATCCATAGCATCTAAAAACATCCTGTTCAAGTCATCCTTATTAAAAGGATTTGGACATAATTTTGTCACTCTATGTTGAGGTAATGTACCTTCAACTAATTTATCAACATCTTTCTCCGAATATCCAACAGCCCTAAGTCCGTTAGGCATTCCTATTTTCCTCATAATGTTTATTACAGTATTTGCTAAAATTTCTCCAGAATAATCTTTGTCTAATTTAGTGACTTTTTCTCCAAGAAGTCTAGCTGCGTTTAGATGCCTATCTGGGTTAGAAGATGCTGTGAATTTAAACACAGCAGGTGCATTCAAAGCTACGGACATTCCATGAGGAATGATAGGACCATCAGTTAAATAGCCTTGAGGTGTGAATTTATTAACCATACCAGAAACTGGATATGACATCCCATGAGGTAAATGACATCCAGCATTTCCAAAGCCAACGCCTGCATATGTAGATGCCAATAACATATTCGAACGAGCTTCTATATTTAAAGGATCATTCACAGCAGAGATTATGTTTTCCCCTACAATCTCTAAAGCTTTAGTAGCCCATACGTCACTAATTGGATTGGAACCTTGATAACTTGGTCTAGAACCCGGTTCTTCAGGAGCTATTCGATTGTTATAAGGCAATGCAGTATATGATTCTAGTCCGTGACACAAAACATCTAATCCGCTGCAAGCTACAACCATACTTGGCAAAGACATAGTAACATTCGGATCAATTAAACCAACATTTGGCCTAAGATATCTATGCGCAATACCGGTTTTTGCATTAATTTCTAAAAAGTCGAATATCGAAATTCCAGTCGTTTCACTACCAGTTCCTGTAGTTGTTGGGATTGCCACAAGTGGCTTAAGTGGACCTGGAATATTTTTACCATCCCCTATAGGAGCATTAACATATGTTAAAAAATCATCCTGATAAGTAGAATATAGGTTAGCTGCTTTAGCAGTATCTATAGTTGAACCACCACCAATCGCAACGAAACCATCAAAGCTACCTTCTACTGCACATTTAATTGCATTCTTAAAGGATTCATCCGTAGGTTCTACACGAACACTATCGTACAAAAAAATATCTATTTTACTATTCTTAATACATTCAATAATGTTTTGGAAAATTTCAGTTTTTGAAACATTATGGTCTGTCAAAACCATAACTCTTTTGCTGCCTAATCGATTTAATTCATATCCAGCTTCTTCACTAACACCAGGACCATATTTTATACTTGAAGTATCAATAGAAAATGCAGTTTCTAACTTCATTTTTCACCATAGTTTAGTTGGCGGGAGCGCATGGGAGTCGAACCCACCGTGCCAGTCGAAGGACTGCCACAAACGGATTTGAAGTCCGCAGAACCCACCGGAATTCATCCGCTCCCAAAATTTTAGACATGTTTAAAATCAAGATAGAACTTTGTCAATCCGTGCTTTTAATGTTGCCTTTGCTACTGCACCAACAATCTGATCAGCTGGTTCAGGTTCACCTGATTTAAATATTAATAAAGTAGGAATACCTCTAACACCATATTGACCAGCTTTTTCAGCATTAGAATCAACATCTACTTTGGCTATCTTGATCTTGCCTTCATATTCTGTAGATAATTCCTCTAATATAGGAGCTATCATTTTACATGGACCACACCATTCAGCCCAAAAATCGACTAACACGGGAATGTCAGATTTTAAAACTTCCTCTTCAAAAGTCTGGTCAGTAACAGGAATAGTATTAGCCATTGATATCTCCTAATTATTTTTTGTTTAGTTTTAAATTGTAAACGAGATACAAAAAACTGTCATCAAAAAATATCAAAACATGTGATTATAAAAATCATAATGTAGGCATACTACGTAATTTAGACACCAGTTCAACCAATTTATCCAACACAAAATCCACTTCTTTTTCAGTATTATTGTGCCCTATGGTTAGGCGTAAACTACTCTGTGCGAGTTGCGGAGACCTCCCTATAGATGTTAAAACATGAGAAGGTTCCAAAGAACCTGAAGAACAAGCGCTTCCACTTGAAGCAAATATGCCAGAAAAATCAAGCCCAACTAATAATGGCTCTCCTTCGATACCTTCAAAACAAAAATTCACATTGTTATCAACTCTAATAGTAGGATGTCCATTTAGTATTGTGTCAGGAATTTTATTACTTATCCCTTGAATCAAACGGTCTCTAAGAAAACGACAATGCTTTTTACTTGATTGTTTCCGATAATCAAGTAAAGAAATTGCCTTAGCTAAACCAACAATGCCTGGAACATTTTCTGTGCCAGATCGTCTTTCTCTTTCTTGACCACCACCTACTTGAAGAGCTTCAAATGGTATATTTCTACGTACATATAAAACTCCAACACCTTTGGGACCACCAAATTTATGTGCTGAAATACTTAAAAGATCCACACCAAGTTTTTTAACATCTACTTCTTCAAATTCAATTGCTTGAACAGCATCGGTATGAAAAATTACATCATGTCCATATTCATTTGATTTTTGTTTGATTATTTCAGAAATCTTTGAAATAGGTTGTATAGTTCCAATCTCATTATTAACTAACATAATAGTAACCAAAACTGTCTTTTCATTAATACGATCAGCTATGTCCTGTGGATTAATCAATCCATCTGAATTAGGATTAACATATTCAACCTCGAATCCCATCTGTTCCAATTGGTAACATGAATTTAAAACTGCATGATGCTCTATAGAAGTTGTTAAAATATGTTTTCCATTAAATGTATTCCCAAAAACAGAGCCTTTAATCGCCAAATTATCTGATTCTGTTCCTCCACTAGTAAAAATCACTTCACTTGGTCTACATCCTAGAAAATTAGAAACTATTTTTCTGGATTGATCTATAGAACTTCTAGCTTCTTGGGCCATACTATAAAGGCCAGAAGGGTTCCCGTAATATTCTGAAAAATATGGTTGCATTACTTCTACTACTTCAGGATGTACTGAAGTAGTAGCGGCATGGTCCATATATATGTATTGATTATTTTCCATTTTTCCATTACTTAATCTAAAATTAAAATAAATTAGATATACATTTAAAAATTTTTTTTTGCTTGGTTTACTACAGAATCAAATACCTCTTGATAAGGAATATTAAATTTTTGAGCAGCTAATTTACAATCTTCATACTCAGGATGGAAACTTTTTACTACACCATCAATATACTTTACTTTCACATTGATATTTCCAAATTTCGATTCAATTAAAACTATTTCTCTCTCTAATTGATCTCGTAAAACTGTTTGTATTCTTAATCCTAAAGTAGTTGTCTCATTATATATCATTTCAATTACTTGGGACTCCAAGTCTTTAGATAACAAAACACTTAAAGTAATTCCTGGACGATTTTTTTTCATATAAATAGGACTGGTCCATACATCTTTAACTCCAATTGAAAATAAACCTTCCTGAATAAATCCAAAAACTTCAGAAGGCATATCATCTATATTTGTTTCAATCAAAATTAACTGATTTTTTTTGCTTTTTTCAATATCAATAGTTCCAATCCAAGTCGTAAGAACATTCAAATATCCATCTATTTTTTTTTGACCAAAACCATACCCAAAAGCATTAACTTTAATTGTAGGTTGCTCAAAAGTAGCTAAAGTGGTTAATATTGCAGCTCCAGTAGGAGTAACAATTTCACCTACATCACTTCTTATATCAGAAGAGATATTAGGCTGAAATACTGGCACATTTGATTCAGTGAACAAAGCAGAAGAAGCTGGGGAAGTAGCTGGAATCAATCCATGTCTAGTTGATATAGTACCTATATTTATAGGCAAAGCTGAGGAAAAAATCTGTTCAACTTCTAATTGCTCTAAGCATAAAACAACACCGACGACATCTATCAAAGTATCTAAAGTACCTAATTCATGTAGATTTTGAGTAGATTCTTGTCCATGGTGTGCAATGTTTTCTGCTTTATCAAATTTGTTGAATATTTCAATTGCTTTTTGTTTAACTGATTCATCTAAAACAGATTTTTTAACAATCGAAATGAAATCTTGAAAATTCTGAGCTCTCCAATTTTTATTCTCATATTCAACTTTAGCTAATAGACCAGAAAAACCTGAATCTACATTTTGCGTAGAGCTAATCTTAATCGCACCTAAATCTAATTTATTCAAATCATCATTTAACTGGCTAATATTCAAGCCAAGGTGCATTAAAGAAGCTAAAAGCATATCTCCACTAACTCCACCTATAGGCTGTATATATGCAACCTTCATTAAAAACCTCAAAATTTAAATAATTTATGCTCTATGTTGTCAATCGTCTATACAGATATAACAACCTCTCAGGCAATATATGTATATCATCTAAAACTTCATAGGCCATATCTTGACACATTGTTTTCAAATAATCATGTCCAGTTTTATCAACAGTTAAACAAAAAGCATTGATATTTTTATTTTTTGCTTCATCCAAAGCCATTTTTGTATCATGTACACCATATTCTTTTTCAACTCCTTCCCTACTATATCCTCTATCTTGTGGCCGACCATCACTAATCAAAAAAAGTAATTTGGTTCTTGCATCAACTTTATCTAATTTAGTAGTTGCGTGACGGATTGCAGGCCCCATCCTAGTTGCATGCAAAGGAGAAATACTTTCAACTCTACCTTTAATTTTTTCTGAAAAAGGTTCATCAATATCTTTAACTGTATAAAATTCAACATTTTCTCTACCGTAACCAGAAAACCCATAAATACCATAAATATCACCTAAAGATTCAATGGCATTAATCAATAAAACTACTGCTTCTTTTTCAACATCTATGATTCGTTTATAAGAACTTCTTGAAACATTAACATCAGTGCCACCGGATACTGCATAAGAAGTAGAAATATCAGAAATTGCTTCAGCTGTTGAAGCACTTGTATCTAAAAGAAACAACACAGCAACGTCTCTTTGAACTTTATTCCTTTTCCAATATAATTTTTCGCTTGGCCCAACTCCAGATTTAATATCAATCATCGCTTCAATTACATCATCAATATCAATTTCTTCTCCATCATCTAATTTTCGAACTTTACGATACATTTCAGGAGTAATTTGTTCAAATTGACGTTTAATCTTAGTTACCATTGAAGAATATTCATGCAATATTTGATCATAATATTCTGAGTCTCCTTCTGATATTAATTTTTCTTTTACTAGACACCAATCAACTCGAAAATCTCCGACTTTGAAATCCCATTCGTCGTATAAAAAAGATCCTTCTTCTTTAATTTCTAAAGATTGATCATTGTCAGATAAATCAGGATTTGAAGATTGATCTGAGAATTTTTTGCTTGGATCACTATCGAATTGTTCTTGATTCATCATTTCCATGGACAATTTTTGTATCATTGTCTGCAATCCTTCAGACAAATCATTAGAATCATCTCCTTGAATATCAGCATTTCTATCTAAAGCAGACTGGAGCATTTCCTGGGTAATTTTGTCCGAATCTTCTTCTTGGGGATTCTCAAGTTGTGATTGAATATCTGTAATTAATTGACCAATTTCTGGTTTAAAATCACCTCTATATTCCACATCTTGCATTTTTTCATAGTCATTTTCTTCACTCGTATCGTTTTGATCTGAACTTAGTTGTTTAAAAACTTCAGAGTCGTCAATGGATGTAAGTTCTTCATTAAGCTGATCAGATATATCCTGCCACTGACTTGCATTATCATTTTGATCAATAGAAGCAATTACAGAATAAATTCTCAAAGTAGCTTCTGAAGAATCTTCTACAATTGCATTAGGGTTCTTAATTTGATCCAAAATACTTATTATATTTTTTGCTTCACTAACATTTTTAATCAAAGAATAGAGTTTATTCTTTTGATTCAAGCTATATCTTAGCAATAATTCAACGAGCGATTCTCTAGGAGGTAAAGAGCGTATTTCTGGTCTGTTTTTCAGAGCATCCAATTGAACATTTTTATATGAATTAGAAATCCCTTTATATTCAATCAAAACTCTATTATCTAATCTAAAATCTTCTACGATTGTAAAAATATCTAAAGCAAGTTGTCTTTCTGAAAATAAGCTGAAGAATTTTTCCATATCTGTAATAATTTGTTCATTTTTTGTGTCATTTGCAATTTTAATTTGATCTCTCAAATTTGAAAAAATATTAGATGATTTAGAATAATCAAACTTAAAACTTCCATATTCTATATGAGCAACTTGATGCGTAGCTACTACTTTGAACATAGAAAAATTTTCAATTTTAGATTGAAATGTATCTATTCTAGATGGCAAAAAGACCATATTACCATACGAAGACGAGGTTTCAGTTGAAACCCAACCTATGTTATCTTGATTGGAATTATCAGAAGATTCAACAGAAACATCTTCGCCTCCCAAAGCTTGGCAATACATTTTTAATAAATCTAAAACATTTTTCAAATCAACATTAGAAGAAATTTCATCGAGAAATTTCTTTGAAGATGCTGATTCTAAACCAAAAAAAGCAATTCCTGCTTCAGGATTTTCCTTAAAAATTGAAAATCCTTTATTAAACCAATCTGAAAATTGGATCTCCGAAATAAGATTTAAGACCGATGGGGATGAAGATAAAAAATTTTGCAATAAAGATTGATCATTAGAAATCAACTTGGATGAAAGTTGAATGATCATTCTATGAAAATGTTGTGGAATCTCATACAGTGATTTAGAAAAATCTTCCATGCAAGTTTCGAAATTAAAATCTTCTCTATCTGAAACAGATATTAAAAAGTCTAAAAATTGTTCCCTGTCATTTTCATTAATATTCAAAAAAACAGATCTAGAATTTGAAAAAAGAGAATGTAAAAATCTAAAATTATTTGAATCCAAAGCTATCATTAAATCTAAGAATTTTTTTCTGGAAGATGGTAGCAATTTAAATATTTCAAAAATCTTTAATAAACAATCCCTAGCAAGATCTTCAGATTTAATTGAAATTTTGTCGATTAAACCTATTAATATATTAAATTCACCTATAGTTAATACTTCAAATAATTTGAAACTTTTTTGATAATAGGTAGATGTTAAATCAGCAGACTCTAAAGAACCTTTAAACAAATTAGATCCTGATTCCTGCCAATCTTCAAGAAATTGACCTCGAAATTTTGTCAAAAACTCGACACTAGATGAAAAATATGTAGCTGAAATATTTGATGATTTTGCAGACAATTCTAATCCAAAATTCAACCATTTGAAAAATTGTTCTCTTTCAATGATTTCATACACTGGTTCAGTAGATTTAAATAATTGTAATGCTGAGTCCCATTGGCGCCCAGAACCATCCAAAATTTTTAACGAAGTTTGTAACCAACAATTTAATACTTCCTCATCGTTTAATCGATTTATAAACATAAAAGCAATCGAATATTCTTGATTCAATATTTCGGGTTGGTTAATTAATTTCTCTTTGATTTGTTCTGCTAATCTTAAATTACTACTCAAAACTTTTTCCCTCTGTGACCCGAACTATTTTAAGTAAATTAGATAATAAAAGAGCAGTTGCTCCAAAAATATAATTTCCCCTAAATCCATAACAACACATCTTTTTGATTTTATCACTTTTGTCGAGAATATATTCATATCTATGACTAGATGAACTGACCAAAGATTTTATTGGAATTTGAATAATAGAATTAACTTCTTTTTGATTCAATTCATATTCATAATCGTCTTGTACTTTACCTACAAAACCTACGATATAATGATTAGATGTAGCTACATAGCCAGGAATTCTGCCCAAAATGTCCATGTCAACAAAATCTATCCCGATTTCTTCTTTTGCTTCACGAACAGCAGCGGCACACAAATTTTGATCTGTTTTTTCTTGTGTTCCACCTGGAAAACAAAATTCTCCTTTGTGAATTTTTAAATCCATTGATCGTTTAGTCAATACTACATAAATTTCACTATTTTTTTCATATAAAAGAATAAGTACAGCAGCAGGAATTAACTTTGGGAAATCATCTTGATCTTTAAAATTCTGGTCTAAATTTTCAAATAATTTATCTAAATATGAAACATTTTGCTGGATAACTTTAGACTTTTCCATAAAACTAATACTCTATTCTTATTTTGGAAACAATATTTAATCTACTGTCAAAAAATAATTATTCAAAAATTGAGCAAATGACTTCTTCTATAGCTTTTTGAAGTTGATAATCATCAGTAACTGCCCAGTTAACTGAAATTTGACAAGCTCTTCTAGGTGATATACCTTGAGCAATCATTTTCCCCGCATATATCAATAAACGAGTACTAGCACCTTCTTCTAATCCTTGCTCTTTAAGGTTTCTGATCTTTTCTCCAAGTTTAGCTAAGCTTTCAGCTATGCCAGAATCAACTCCTGATTCATGCTGAATAATCTGTTTCTCAATTTCAGGTTCAGGAGGATTAAATTCAATAGAAACAAATCGTTGTCTAGTACTATGTTTTAAATCTTTTAAAGCACTCTGGTATCCTGGATTATATGACATGACTAATAAAAAATTATCAGAAGCTTCTATGATTTCACCTTTTTTTTCAACAGGCAAAACTCTACGATGGTCAGTCAATGGATGAATCAATACAGTGGTATCTTTTCGAGCTTCCACTATTTCATCTAAATAACAAATACCCCCAGATTTTACAGCTCTCGTCAAAGGGCCATCAATCCATTCAGTACTATCACCTTTAAGCAAATATCTACCTACCAGATCACTAGCAGTCAAATCTTCGTGACAAGCAATCGTAACTAGAGGAATGTTTTGTTGCGAAGAGTCATCTGCAGATTTATTTACTTTGGTCAAGTTAGTCCCTAACTTCCACGACATAAATTCTACAAACCTAGTTTTACCACAACCAGTAGGACCTTTAAAAAGTATTGGAATCCTTTGATGATATGCAGCTGTAAATAACTCTATTTCATCACCAACTGGAACATAAAATGGTTCCTCTTTTAAAAAATATTCTTCAATAATATAACTGTTATAAAGTGTTTGTGTTGCTCTTGCCATACTTACCTCGATTTTGAAACTCTAGTTTCCCATAAAGAAACAACCTGTCTTCTGAGAATTTCCATAGAGTCATTATTTTCTATAATTACATCAAAAATTGTATCTTGACCAGATTTTTCATTAATATAATAATTTTGGGATTTAAGAATTGATTCATAAAGATTTAAATCCATATTACCTCTATTAATTATTCTACTTAAAACTATATCTTTTAAACTTGTTACTGTCCACACTTCATCTACTAAATTTCTCCACCCTGCCTGTATTAACATTGCAGCCTCTAAAACTACAACTTTAGATTTGTTAGATCTAAAATTATTTATTTGATTCAATATATTTTTTTTTAAATGCGGATGAACAATGGAATTTAGTTTTTTCAAAGAATCAAAATTATTAAACACAAGTTCTGATAATTTTTGTCTATCAATCTGCTTATCTTTATCTAAAATTTCATGTCCAAAGTGGGTGATAATTTCTTTCCAAGGTTCTGAACCATTGATATATATTGAATGACCTATTGAATCAGCGTCTATTAATTCAGCACCCATATCAACTAAATAAGAACAAACTGTACTTTTTCCTGTGCCAATGAATCCGGAAATTCCTATTGTAATCATAGTATGATGCCTTTTGATCAATAATCAACTTTAACTGAATCAAATATAAATAAAGCCGATAAATTATTTTATATCGAAATGTTTACAATTTAAAGCAATACAGATTCAATAATAAAATTTCTGTAAAAATACTTAAAGAAATTGACATTGAATACGGTATATTAGTATCAGATTATATATAACTCATCTACAGTAAAAATTAAAACCCAGCTTTTATATCACAGACATATAAAAAAGATTCTTTATTTATGTATCTTTTCAAATTTTCTAAAAATATATTCCTTCTTGCTTCAATCATTCCTTTCGCTGACGCAGAAACATGTGGAGAAATTAAGCAATTTTTCAAATCCCAAAAAGGGCTATCCTTAGGCAGAGGTTCTTCATAAAACGTATCGATAGCAGCACCAGCTATTGATTCACTCTCTAAAGCATTAATTAATGCGTCTTCATTTACAATTCCACCTCTAGAAATGACAACCAAATTTGAAGTTTTCTTTAATAATCCAATCTTTTTTTTATCAATTAAATTTTTTGTATCTTTAGTAAATGGAGCAGTCACAACAAACCAATCCACCATTGAGATCATCTTATCAAGTTGATCTAACCCCCAAACATCTATGACTTCAGGAATTTTTTCCATACTCTGAAGATCAACGGCATAAATTTTCATGCCAAACGCATGAGCTCTTTTAGCAACAGCTTTACCGATATCTCCAAAAGCCAAAATTCCCATAGATTTTCCAGAAAGGTCTTCAAATGAATCTATATACTTATTTGTATCCCAAAAATGTTCTTTTTGATCATCCCATTGTTCATTTAATCTATGACTTATAGATAAGATCATGCCCATAACATGATTCGCCATTGGTCCAGCATGAGGTCCCCTACAATTGGTTAAAACAACATCAGAATCTCCTAAACTTGGAATGGATTTAATAATTTTATCTACCCCAGTTCCTGGTAAATGAATCCATTTTAATTTTCTAGATTCTAAAAAAACTTCATTTGAAATAGAACCATAGTAAATATCAGTATCAACAATTGATCTTTTTTCTTGATCGATACTCTCTGCAACATCAAACTGAATTTCTGGAAACATCAAATTTAATTTTTCAAAAAATTCCAGATCTTGTTCAAAACCAGAAACTCTTTTATCTACTGTAAGTAATATTTTCATTTTACGCTCCAAAAATTTCTTAATTATTAGCTAGTAAAAACAGAATTAACTATGAAAGTACATATCTTTTATTGTAGAAACTTAAACGTCATACTTATAATACAACGAATGCACAAAGGGTACTATCATCTTCTTACACAAGGGATAGACAACAGAAAATAAAAAATGGAAAATACAATCATAAAATAAATAAATTGTAATTACAAAATTAGAATGAATAAAAAATCAAAAAAACAAATAAAATTGAACAATGAATTCAGAAAAGTACCAAGTGTAGAACGAATTCTGTCAAACAACCAAATAGTTAAAATCACTGATGATCTGTCTAGAGACTATGTAACTAAAGTGATCCAAAAAGAACTCGTTAAATTGAAATCTGAATCACTTGAAAAAAATCTACCCCTAAATAAAAATTTCGAGGATATAATTGAACTAATAAAAGAGCAACTTAAACTAGAAACAAATTTTGGCCCACAAAATGTTATCAATGCAACAGGTGTCATTCTTCATACTAATTTAGGAAGATCAACTCTTAGTAAAGAAGCTATAAATTCTATGGTTGATATTGCAAATAACTATAGCTCCCTAGAATATAACTTATCTAAAGGAGAAAGAGGATCAAGACAAAAACATTTGTCGTCTCTTTTATGTAATATAACGGGTGCAGAATCAGCATTGACAGTGAATAATAATGCTGCTGCATTAATATTGACTCTTTCTACTTTAGCTGAAGGAAAAGAAGTAATTATTTCACGTAGTGAATCTGTAGAAATTGGAGGAGGATTCAGAATCCCTGATATTTTATCAAGCACAGGTGCTTCATTGATAGAAATTGGCACAACAAACAGAACATATTTGAAAGATTATGAAAAAGCAATCAACAAAAACACAGCAGCAATAATTAGTGTACACGCCAGTAATTTTGAAATTACTGGATTTACTCATAAACCTACACTAAATGAAATTTGTTCTTTGGCTGAGTCATATAAAATTCCGTTAATTCATGATATTGGAAGTGGCTGTTTAATTGACACAGAGCCATTTGGATTAGTACATGAGCCTACACCCGAAGAAAGCATAAAAAACGGTGCCTCGTTAGTTTTATTTTCTGCAGATAAATTATTAGGAGGTCCCCAAGCTGGAATAATTATTGGAAATTTGAACCTGTTAAATAAAATTTCAAAAAACCCTATGGCAAGAGCTGTGAGAATAGACAAATTTACAATGTCATCTTTACAAACAACACTTACTCACTATATTAAAAATGAAGTTACCAAAAAAATACCGATATGGATTATGATTTCACAAAAACAATCTTCAATTCTAAATCGAGTAAAAAAATGGCAAAGTACATGTAAAATTAAAACTGAAATACATGAAACTCAATCAACAATTGGTGGTGGAAGTTTACCTGGTCAATTAATTCCTTCATTCTGTTTATCGATTCCGGAAACAAAAAATTTAACTGCCGATAAAATCTCAAGAAAATTACGAAAAAATCAAATACCAATCATTTCTAGAATAGAAAATAGAAAAGTTCTTCTAGATGCACGAACTGTATTTCCAAAACAAGACAAAATAATTTTATCCGCTTTAAATTCAATAATTTAATTCCATCACATTCAAAATAGATATTTATAATATGACATTATTTGACAATAATCGTAAAGAACAATTGAAAACAATAGCTCCATTAGCTGCAAGGATGCGTCCAAAAAATTTCAAAGAATTCATTGGACATCAAAATATTGTAGGTGAATCTTCTTCATTACGTAAATCAATTCAATCAGGGAAAATACCTTCAATGATACTTTGGGGACCTCCAGGCACTGGAAAAACTACCTTAGCAAACTTAATTGCAAATGAAATAGAGGCATCTTTTTATAAACTTAATGCTATTGGATCTGGAGTATCAGAAATTAGAGAGATAATTTCTAAAGCAAAAACAAATTTAGGAATGAGAAATCAAAGAAGTATCATTTTTATTGATGAAATACATAGATTTAATAAATCACAGCAACAAGAAATTTTATCTCACGTTGAAGATGGAACTGTTATTTTAATTGGGGCAACAACTGAAAATCCATCATTTGAAATTGTATCTCAATTGCTGTCTCGTGTAACAGTAATTGTATTGAAAAGCTTAACAAACGAAGATTTAAAATCAATTATTCGTTCATCTATTCAAAATGAAAACGGACTTGGTAAATACAATATTAGTATCGATAATGAATCTGTTAATTTTTTAATTCAAGTATCTTCAGGAGACGCTAGAATTGCATTAAACACTTTAGAAATGACAATAAATTCTTTAGAAAAACAGAAACAAAATTCTCCTATAGCAATTAATAAAAAACTAATAGAAAATTCTATACAAAACACTACAATAAGATATGATAAAACTGGTGATCAACATTATCAAACTATTTCAGCTTACATCAAATCACTTCGAGCATCTGATACAAATGCCTCTTTATATTGGTTAGCAAGAATGATCTATTCTGGAGAGGATCCTATATTTATCGCAAGACGAATGGTGATATTTGCTTCTGAAGATATTGGAATAGCTGACTCAAATGCATTATTAATTGCTATTTCTGCAATGCAATCAGTTCAATTAATTGGAATGCCTGAAAGCCAATATACATTATCTCACGCAACAATATATCTATCAAAAGCACCTAAAAATAACTCAGCTAAATCATCCATAAATGCAGCCTTAAAAGAAGTTAAGTTTTCTGGTAACCAACCTGTTCCCTTACATCTAAGAAATGCGGGTACAAATTTAGAAAAATCTATGGGTTATGGAAAAAATTATATTTACCCACATAACGAAAAAAATTTTAAAAATGAAATTTCCAATTTCCCTGAGAATCTAAAAGATACAATTTTTTTTACGGAAGAAAATACTAACGACTAAAAATTATTATAAATCAAACATAATACTCTTAATTGTTTTAAGAGTATAATCTATATCATCTTCATCAACACCATGATGTGTCACCAATCTCAATACTGAATCCCCAACATGCCCAACAAGTACACCTCTTTTAGATAATGATTCAGTTAATATCTCCCCCTTACCATAATCTACCGTACAAAAAACCATATTAGTTTTATAATTTTCAGGATTAATAGAAATTCCATTAATATTGTTTAATCCTTCAGCAAGTTTTTTTGCATTTAAATGGTCTTGCTCTAACCTCTCTACCATCATATTCAAAGATACAATTCCAGCAGCAGCGATAATCCCTGCTTGTCTCATTGCAGAACCTAACATCTTTCTCCATCTTCGAGCTTTATATATAAAGTCTTGATTACCTACCAAAACAGATCCTACAGGTGCTGATAATCCTTTTGACAAACAAAAAGTAACTGAATCTACAGAATCAACCAATTCTGAAGGGCTAATTTTCAAAGCCACTGATGCATTAAATAAACGAGCACCATCAACATGAAGTGAAACACCTTTAGAATGTGCTAAATCAGCACAATCATCAATAAATGATTTAGAAAGTGGTGTCCCTCCAGAGCCATTATGTGTGTTTTCTAATGCTAGTAATGTTGTATTTGGATATCTCGAATCATTAACCCGAATTGATTTCTCTATTTCTGTTAAAGGGATGTATCCTTCATCATCATTCAGAGGCATCAAAGCAATTCCACCTAAAACTGATGCTCCCATAGCTTCAGCTCTAAAAATATGAGATTGACGACCTAGCAACACTTCATCTCCTCTATTGCAATGTGAAAGAAGAGCAGTTAAATTCCCCTGTGTCCCACTAGAAACCAAAACTCCAGCTTCTTTACCTAAGGTTTTTGCCGCAAGATTTTCTAATTGATTGACTGTCTCGTCTTCACCAGCACAATCATCTCCTAAATCCGCACTGAAAATAGCATCTCTCATTTCTGGTGTCGGTAGAGTTTTAGTATCGCTACGTAAATCAACAAAACGCATTAATTTTACCTCCAAGAAGGAATTCGAATAATTAATTGATTATGAATCTATAAATTTTAAGTGTCAACACTTTAAATAGATTTTATAAAACACTTGTATTATGAGTAATAAAGATGAACAATAGATACTCTAGAGAATAACTTTATATATCAATAAGGGGTTAGAAACCAATATGAAAGAATACCGAATTGAAAACGACTCTATGGGAGAATTAAAAGTACCTTCGTCTTCATATTATGGTGCACAAACTATGCGAGCAATTCAAAATTTTCCTATTAGTGATCTAAAATTTCAAGATTCATTTATAAAAGCTCTAGCTCAAATAAAATTGTCAGCAGCTGAAGCAAATTTCAAACTAGATCTATTAGAAGAAAAACATAAGAATGCAATTGTTTCTGCTTGTGAAGACATTATTGAAGGAAAAATGAACGATCAATTTATCTTAGATATTTTCCAAACTGGCTCCGGCACCTCTTCTAACATGAATATGAATGAAGTAATTTCTAACAGAGCTATCGAGTTATTAAATGGAGAAATAGGTTCTAAGAAACCAATTCATCCTAACGATCATGTGAACATGGGGCAATCATCTAATGACGTTATCCCAAGTGCAATCCATTTATCTGCAATATCTACAATTACTAATAATCTTTTACCAAACCTAGAAAAACTTAATAAATCACTATTAAAAAAATCTGAAAAATTTATGGATGTAGTAAAAACCGGTCGCACACATTTACAAGATGCAACTCCAATAAGACTGGGGCAGGAATTTCTTGGATATGCAGGACAAATCCAACGTGCATCTTCACGAATTTCTAATTCAGTTAATGAGTTGTCTGAAATTGCTCTGGGCGGTACTGCTGTAGGCACTGGTGTAAATACTCATCCTGATTTTTCAAAAAATGTTTGTGAATTTCTTTCAAAATTGATAAAAATTAATATCTCTGAAACTGATAACCATTTCCAAGCTCAAAGCACTCTAGATACTGCTGTGGCATGTAGTGGAAATTTAAAAAATTTAGCGGTTGCGTTGATGAAAATTTCTAACGATATTAGATGGTTAAGTTCAGGACCTAGATCAGGATTAAATGAAATAGAGTTACCAGCGGTGCAACCAGGAAGTTCAATTATGCCAGGTAAAATCAACCCAGTTATACCCGAATCCGTATGCCAAGTTGCAGCTCAAATAATTGGAAACGATACTACTATATCTATTGCAGGACAATCTGGAAATTTTGAAATTAATGTGATGATGCCCGTTGTTGCCTATAATCTACTGCAATCAATTGAGCTAGCTTCAAGTTCTTGTGAAAATTTGGTTGATCAATGTATTGATGGAATTAAAGCAACAGAAAACGGCCCTAAAATGGTAACAAATGGCCTAGCTATTGTAACAACACTTGTACCTCATATTGGATATGACAAATCTGCTTACATTGCAAAACAAGCTCAATTAGAAAATGTGACAATCAAAGAAATTGCATTAAAAGAAACAAATTTCTCTTCTCAAGAATTAGATAAAATATTAAATCCAGAATCTATGACTGATCCTAAATCAGCTCCGAATGTTTCCTTAGGATAATAACAGTTGGAATTTAATAACAAATCTGAAAAAATATGGTAAGCTATTCTATTAAAAAAATCTTAACCCTTTAGGCTAAAACTCTCATGCAATACATTTACATCTTATCAAAAACCGGAAAGATTTCTGAGTCTACATTAGAACAAATTAAAAATTTATACCCTAAATCCCTTGGGAAACCAGTTGAAATCCTAGGCAATAAAAAAGTAAATGAATTACCAGAACAATATGGTAAAGAGACTGATGAAATTTGCCAACAGGAGTGTAAAAAAAATAACTTGTCCTTCCAAAAAAGGTGGGACGATACTGGTTACACTTTAATTGAATTAGATGAAGGCGTTTTTGGGATTTGCGAGATCTATATTTCAAGATATATTCCTACAATTTTTACTGGATTTGGAATCGGTTCGATATTAGTAGGAATGCTTCTAGGAGTTACATCTTTATCTACTTGGATTATCAGTATTGCACTGTTTTCTTTTATGATTTATGTTTCTTTAAGAGGAAATCCTAGAAACAAAACTGAAGGTTGGATTTTTGCTACAGGACCAATAATAATTGTAGGTTGGATAATTGGCTTCATCATTAAAGATATCCTTTTGTAAGAATTAATTTTAAGTGATCCTGCCTAACTAATAAATTTTCCCCACTAAAGATGTTGAAGTAATAAGTATATTCAACTATTTTATTTTCATATGTATAATATACAAAAAAATAATATGGAATAAAAAATGAACATCTCAAAAAACATCTTCGAGCGTCTTGAGGCTGTCTCTACAGCAACTATCTCAGGAGTATTACACCAATTTGGAATCACAAGTACTTTTATAGTAGGTCCAAAATCTAGAAATCCTGGAAGTAAAATTGCGGGTAAAGCTGTAACTCTAAGATTTATGCCAAAAAGAGAAGATATGTTACCTTCTGCTAATAATAAGGATATCTCAAATCAAAATAATGAGAAAAGTGTAGCTCAAGAATATTCTGAAAATACTTCAGCATTGTGGAAAGTATTAGATATGATTCAACCTGGTGATGTCTTAGTGGTAGACGCTAGAGGAAGTATGAAAACTGGATGTATTGGAGAGATGCTAAGCACTTACTTCAAAGCTAAAGGAGGAATTGGGATCATTGTCGATGGCTGTGTTAGAGACTCCAAAGAAATAGAAAAAACAGGAGTCCCAGTATGGTCGAAAGGAGTTACACCGAATTTCGCATCACAAACAAATTTATTTCCTTGGGATTTCAATGTCCCAATCGCATGCGGAGAAACTTTAGTTTTACCAGGAGATTTTATTGTAGCTGACGATGACGGCCCTATTGTCATACCCACATCTATGGTGGAAAAAGTTTTGGAAGAAACTGAGAAACATGAAGGATGGGAGATTTTTTCTAAATTAAAATTAGAAGATGGCGGAGAAATTTCTAAATATTATCCTTTAAATGACGAAGGGGAAAAAGAATACGAAATATGGAAAAAACAAAATTCTTAACACCAGGAGCCTTAAGTGAAAATCACAAATATAGAAACAATATGTTTAAGTAGAATTCATGAAATTGAAAATCAATGGAAAACATTTAACGTAAAAACATTAAAAGCTGACGTTGCTATAGTAGTTGTTTCAACAGATTCAGATTTGGTAGGAATTGGTGAAGCATGCGCTTATGGGAATCCATCGTTTATTAAAATATGGATTGATAAATTTGCTCCCGAAATAATTGGAAAAGACCCCCGTGAAATTGAATTCCTTCCACATCCAGTAGGTTTTACCCACGAACATTTTAATTATAAAAATAATTCATTTCTAAGAGGTCATGATTCTGCCGTTGGTGGTTTAGATTGTGCAATATGGGACCTTAAAGCAAAAATCAATAAAACCTCCGTGTCAAAATTAATTTCACCAAAATCTAAAGATTCTATGAAAGTATATGCTTCTAGTGGAGTTAGATATGATTGGAGAGAAGATCCTAATCAACTTATAGAAGAAACAAAAAGTTATATTGATTTGGGATTTTCAGCAACAAAAGTTAGAATTGGTACAAAATGGACATGGGATAATGTTACAACAGATAAATTTATCGGATTAATGAAAGACCTTTCTAGTGAGGTCGGTAAAAAAATGAATCTAATGGTTGATGGAAACTGCAACTTAAATATTGAACAAGCCTCCAAAATAGCTAAAGAGCTTGAAAAACTAGGCTTTCTATGGTTCGAAGAACCAATTAACAAAGATGATATTGAAGGATATATTAAACTAAATGCTTCTGTTGAGATGCCAATATCTGGAGGCGAACAATTAACTACACTCGCACAATTTGTGCCATACATTGATAAAAAAGCATATGACATCATCCAACCTGATGTTGGCGAAGCTGGTATTACAGAATGTTTAAGAATATCAAAATATGCTGAGAATAATGGAATTAAAGTTATACCTCATAGTTGGCATAACGGCCTAATGGTTGTTGCAAGTGCTCATTTTGCATCTTCACTTTTAAATCCTCAATTTGTTGAAATGTGCATGGTACAAGGTCCATTACAATGGGACATTCTCAAAGAATATCCTATAAAATCAGGCTCAATATCAATTGAAGGGCCTGGTTTAGGTGTAAATCTAGCTGACAACCTTACAGAAAAATTCCCATATATTGAAGGCAACTACTTCGTAGATGTAGTTAGATAACCTTTATAAAAAATTAATCAAGATTTAATTTTTTCCCGATTTTTAAATATTTCATTGCTTGTTCAGTAGCGGTAGTAATTAAATCTTCAGAATGAATTATTGCTTCGTCAAAATTCATTGGTTTGTTTAAAATTGAAGAAATTGATACTATTCCCTCAGCATATACAGATTCAAAACCTTCACCTAATGAACCACTAATAGCTATACAAGGAATACTTAAAGATTTTGCAATTTTAGAAACACTTATTGGAGCTTTGTCAAAAATAGTTTGAAAATCAGTTTGGCCTTCTCCAGTAATCACCAAATCAGAATCAATAATTTTTTTCTCAATTCCTAGCATATCCAATATTATTTTAGAACCAGGAATTAATTGACCATCTAATAATGCTACAATCCCTCCTCCTAAACCACCAGCAGCACCAGAACCAGGAATATCATTGATTTCTTTTCCAACATCTCTAGACACAACTTGAGAAAAATTAAATAACGCGTCATCTAATGTTTTTACCATTTCAGGAGTAGCACCTTTTTGAGGACCATATACAGCAGAAGCTCCCTCTTCTCCTGTCAAGGGATTATTGACATCACAAGCAACTAAAAATTGGGATTCATTCACTCTAGGATCTCTATCAGATATTTCTATTTTTTGTAAATCTATTAATCCAGAACCACCAAAAGAAATATTATTCCCAAAAGAATCAAGTAATCTAACCCCTAAAGCTTGAGCCATTCCAGCACCAGCATCATTGGTGACACTTCCTCCAATACCTATAATAAATTTTCTGAAATTTTTATCCAAAGCATCTTTTACTATCTCACCCAAACCAAAAGTAGTAGTTAACAGAGGATTTCGATCAATTTCAGGTACTAATGTCAATCCAGCAATTTTTGCCATTTCAATTACAGCAGTATCTCCATCACCTAATGCTCCCCATTCAGATGAAATCACCTGTCCTAAAGGGCCAGTTACGTCAGAAGAAATTTTCTTGCCTCCTGTTGATTCAACAAGTGTATTTAATGTACCATCACCTCCATCAGCAACAGGAATCATAGTAATATCTGCATCAGGGAATACTTTTTTAACTCCTTCAGACATTGCTTGTGAAACTTTAACAGCAGAAACACTGCCTTTAAATTCTTGAGGAGCTATAACAACTTTAATACTCATACTCTTTACTACTTACAAAAATAAACAATTAGTCACCTAAAAGTTTTTTGATTTCTTTAATATTTTTATCTAACCATGCAACGTTAATTTTAATCTTTTCTAGTGACTGACGAACAGTTCTTTCAGCTGCAGGTACAGGATTGTTTTTAAAAAATTGCATAACATCGTCATATTCATTTTGGGTTGAAAATCTCTTGGTTATACTAACTAATCTCATTAAACCAAATCCACCCTTACCATATCTTTTATCAAACTCACTCCAATTATCCTTAAGAAATTCCCAAGCCAATTTTTTACCTGTCCGGTTAAAAGATACACCAGTAACGACTCCAATACAATTATGTAATCTAACTTTATCTTTATCTAAAGAACGATCTAATAAATCTAACAATAAATCTGTCTGATTAAAACAGGTCAATGCAGAAAGAATTCTAGTTTTTTCTTCTTCAAATAGTTCTTTATCATAAAGATCCCACATTTCATCGAATGTATCCTTAGAACCAGATTTAGCAGCAAGTGTTAATACAACTTTACGTATATTTGGATCAATAGAAGATAAATCATTTTTAAAATCTTCGTATAAAGTAATTCCTTTTTCAATTGTTTTTTTATCGCCATAATCACCAAGTTGTCCCAAAACAATACTTCTTAATAAAATATCCAAATGATCATCCGTGGATTTTGGTTCCCAGCCTACATGAGCACCTATTTTCTGAAACAAATCACAAGCATATTTATTAAATACTTCATTAATAGCAGTATCTTCTAACAAGGAATTTATAGAATTTAAATTACTAGCCAAATCAGACCATACTATAGCATCAGTTTCATCAGTATATGCCTTTAACAACGACAAATACCTAGACCCTGGGAAATAGCCAGCAACTGATAATGCAAAACAATCATTTTGTATTCCTAAACGATCTATATCAGACAAATTACCAGAAAGAATCCCAGATTCAATCTGTTTTAAAGCGTCTTCTGGATAATTAACACGAATAAACGAAGCTTGGTCAGAATTTAACTTAAACCAGTTAGAATTTGAAAAATTTTTAAAATTAAAATCTAAACTTTTTTCTCTCATTAAAACTGTTTCTGGTGAAGATTGTTTTGAAGAGATTATTGAAATAGGTATATCCCAAGTTGTATTCTCAGAATCTTCACCTCCAAGGATTTTTTCATATAAAAATCTCTCTTGATTCATTGAAATTATATTTTTATCTGCCTTAGAAACATCAACTTCAACAACGGGATAACCTGTTTGATTAATCCATTTATCCATCATTTCTGATACAGGTTTACCTGAAACTTTGTCCAAAGATCTCCATAAATCTTTTCCTTCTGCATTTGAATACTGATGTTCATTTAAGTAATCAACTATACCTAATCTAAACGTTTCTTCACCTAAAAATGTCTCCAACATTCTCAGTACTGAACCACCTTTACTATAACTAATAGCATCAAAAAGCTGGCCAATTTCAGAAGGGTCATTTACTTCTTGATTAATGGGATGAGAATTCTTCAAACCATCAAGTTGTAATGCTTGATTAGTATCTTGAGATACAAATTGTGACCAAACTTTCCATTCAGGGAAAATGCTATCCACAGCCTTATCACCCATCCATGAAGCAAAACTTTCATTTAGCCATAAATCGTTCCACCATGACATAGTTACTAAATCACCGAACCACATATGGGCCATTTCGTGTGAAATAATTGATGCGACAATCTGTTTTGTAGCTACAGAACTATTTTCAGGATCAACAAGAAGAGCATTTTCTCGATAAGTAATAGCTCCCCAATTTTCCATAGCTCCCGCAGCAAAATCTGGTATTGCCAAATGGTCTAACTTCTGAAGTGGATATTTTATTCCAAAATATTGGTTGAAGAATTTCAATAACTTTTCTGCAACATCAAGTGCATATTCTCCTTGTTTCTCTTTACCAGCAGTTGTCCAAACTCTAATCAAAGTACCAAATTCTGTTTCACGTTCAATTGAACCAAGATCACCAATTATGAATGCTAAATAATATGTAGACATAGGAGGTGTTTTCTCAAATTTTACTATTTTTGTATTAGGTTTAGGAGATTTTATTTCGGAAACAATTTGCATATTCGAAACTGCAGAAAATTCATTAGGTACAGAAAGAGATAAATTAAATGTTGCTTTAAATGCTGGTTCATCCCAACAGGGGAAAGCTCTTCTAGCGTCAGTAGCTTCAAATTGAGTTGTCGCCAAATATTTTACTGAATCATCTTCGTCTTTATAAGAGGCCTTATAGAATCCTTTTAAATCATCACTTAAAGTTCCACAAAAATCAATTTTCAAAACACCTGTACAAGCAGGAATTTGTTGACCAAAATCTATTTTCAAATACTCATTATTTAAAGTGATTTTAGGTTTAGATAAATCCAAGTCTTGATTAGATAAAAAACTAACATTAATAATTTCTAAATCAACACTATTCAATACAATCTCAGACACAGGCTTTAAAATTTCAATCTGTATATCTTCAGACCCTTCAAATTTAAAAGAATCAAAATCTACATCTAAACTAATATCATAATGATTGGGGATGACAGCTTTAGGTAGAATATTCAACTTAGACAATATTTTAATCTCCGTTCTTTAAAATAACTCACCTAATATATTACGATGAAAGTGTATAAAAACCTATTTTACTTATCATCTCAACAACTACCATTAACTGTAGTAGGCTGACGTATATGTGAGCGTTTTCAGTCTAATAGTTTACCATCGTATAGGATTGTTGTTAACGTTTTAGTGAAGTGTGTCATTAAGTATGTCTGACATGAAAAACAAAAAGGGCATGATAATATATCTATGGTGCGTTGGTAGTTCTCTTATGACTGCTGGACAGTTATTACTTTTGCTGAATTTTTAACTGAAATATGTTAATCCGCAAGGAAGTAGGCTTCAAGTAATTGCTGAGCTACCTTCGTACCACTTCCTGTTAATTTACTTTAAATATTCCATCTAATCATATAAAATTTCCCTCAAAATAATTTTCAGGAGATTATGATGAGTAAGATTATTCCAATTTTGTTGATAGTAGTTGGGTTGGCTAGTTTAGGTTTGGGGTTACCAGACTTTGGTGGAGATGTTGGCATTCCAATGACATTCTCAGGGATTATCGGTATTTTATCTGGCATTGGATTTTGGAAGATTCAATCCAAATAACACATCCAAGTAGAAAATTCTTTAAAAATACAAATTCCATCAAGGAATAAAAATCTATTTTAAGTATATAAATTATTTTAAAAATTTTAAGGAAAACAAATCAGCATCTTTCAAAGCTACCCTAAGTCTGACTGATTTACCCAATAATTCCCTAAGATTTTCTTTGTTATTCCATTTAATAATTCCATCTATTTCATCACCAAACTTTTCAGGACATTCTTGGATAGAAAATCCTGGGATAGGTGTCCCTTCAAGATCTTGTAATTCTGCTTTCAAATATCCTGAAGCAGAAGTTGAATAATTTAACTCTAATTGATCTCCTTCTAAAATGAAATCATGACTAATAAATTCACCACCTGAGAATCCAGAATTTACAGAAACAAATCCATCAGTACGAATAGTTAATCTACGTATTCTTGAAGAAGGATATCTAATATGTTCACTTAAATACATACTCATTTCATTATCAGAAGTCTGAAGGATACCTTTTTCCATATAAATACCCCGTTCATGCCAATTCTCAATATCCAAACCTGGCCTAATAAAACCTTCCATAAAAGTTCTGTCAAAATTAATTCCATCTCTGCTAGACATCAAAACTATATCGTTCACTCCCTCTCCATGAATCCAATCATTGTCTGGGGTATGTTCAATTACATATCTGGACGGAAACATCAAATAAATATTTGGAGCTCTATGATAAGGAGTACAAGAATTGGTATATAGATGTTCAAATGGAGTATCACCTGTATTAATATCTTGCAATGGAGTCCAATTTATAAAATCTTTCGAAGTTGATCTTCTAATCCAACGAACACCTCCAAAAAAATCCCACGTTGTTTTGCCATATTCAATAGACTTAATATCAATATTTTCCTCTTGGCTATTCGAGTCTTTTACACCACCTATCCCCCTAGTATAAATAACATATTCTTGAATAAGTGGATCCCAAAAAGGAATATTAAAAGAATCAAATGGACCTTCTGTTAAAATTGGAGTATCTTGAATTAAATTCCAGTGTATACCATCTGGGGAAACAAGACCGTACACTGCTGCATCAAGACCTCCTGAAGTTCCAATTATTGGATGATGTTGATCAGCTTTAGACGTCCTTATTATTGCCTTATATCTTTGATCTTCTCTAACATTTGGATTTGAATCTATAAATGGTGCAAGATTCGAACCAGGTCCCATCCAAACTAGATTATTATCTTTTGATCCGTTAATCTCAAACAATCCTAACGATGGTTTTTCCCAATGAATCCCATCTTTACTTTCTGCATAAGCGGCATGTCTTGGATTTCTAACTTCCGGAGATCCAATATGATCACAACGATACCAAGCTTTATATTTTCCATCATCTTTTAACACGACCATAAACATTGCACTAGCTTTATCAGCAGGTGAATCTGAAGAAAGAACAATTTCACGAAAAACAGGAGAATGTAATTTTCTGCTTACATTCTGCATATCTTTAATAAAATAATCATCAAAAAAAAGTTGCCTGAAATTACCAATCGTTATTGATCCCATCAAAAAACCCCTGGAAAATTAATTTTCAAATCTTAATGAATATATGTCAGCATCATTCATTACAAATCTTACTCTGACTGGTCTACCTGATATCTTAGATAAATCTGTAGATCCTCGCCATGATACATATCCTGATATCTCATCTCCTATTAAGTCATCACAATCATCTATTCCATATCCTTCTAACGGTGTCCCCGACTCATCCAATATCTCTACCTTTATTCTACCTGCTGCACTCGTAGAATAATTTAACTCTAACTTATTACCTGTGAAATCTAGTGCCTTAGTAATCATCTGACCTTCGTCATAACCTGCATTCAATGATGCAAATCCATCTAACCTCAACGTCATCCTCTCTAAATATGCGGTTGGTTGTGCATAACGACGTTGTACAAATATCGATATCTCTGTCTTACTTGTCTGAATTATCCCAAGTGTTGGATAATTATTTCTTGTAGTCCAGTTTTCATCCCCTATTCCAGGCCTAAATAAGCTTTCTCTGAATATAAAATCATACCGATTACTTCCTGCACGAGTTGTCATCAACACTCCGTCAGAACAATCTCCATAATCCTCGCTGTCAGTATCACGGGACATAATCTTTGGATCCTTAATTTTCCCAAAAAATATTCTACCAGGTAACGATAAGTAAATATGGTTAGCTCTAAAATATGGAATTGTGGAATTAGTATAAAGTTGTGCAGATGGTGTGATGGAATCAGTATCACTGTATTCCATTGGTGTAAACTCTGACCAGTTTTCAAAATCTGGTGACGTAGACCTTACAGTTGATCTGATATATGTAGGAAAATCAGAAGCTTTATATTTATCTTTAGAATTAGACAATAAATCAAGCTTGTACATATATTGATCATTATCAATAGTTTTTCCATCTGGTCCAACCATATATCTGGCATACATTACATATTGTGATTCAACTTCAGACCAAAATATGACATTTTGAGAATCAAAATGATTAGGAATTGTCCATGGAATAGCAGGATCACCTTGAATTCGAATGAATTGTTTCCCATCAGCTGATGAATAAAAATTAAGGCCTTTCTTCAAAGGATCTAGTTTAAAACCAGCCCTTTCCATATTAGCTTTATATTTTTGTTCTTGAGAAACTCCAGGCTTTGTATCCAAAAACGGAGAAAATACTATCTGACAATCTGGCAAAATAATATTATTATTTTTTGATTTATCATGCTTAATTAAAGAAACATTAGGTTTATCCCAATTAATTCCATCTTTACTTTCTGCGTAACAAACATATCTAGAATCAGCTCTATAATACATTCGAAAAATATCACCGTCTTGAAAAACAGTTGTGTAAAAAGAAGCACATGTTGATTCTGTCTCCCAAGGTTGATCATATTTAATTGCAATATCAGCAGGGGCAGGATGATGTAATTTCAATGCTGTCCCATCAAAATCATCAGTCAAATAATAATCTACAAATAATTCTCTTTTATTCTCTAAATGTAAAACTTCAGACAAAACAAACTCCTAACTTTTAAATCTTAATGAATATATGTCAGCATCGTTCATTACAAATCGTACTCTGACTGGTCTACCTGATATCTTAGATAAATCTGTAGATCCGTTCCAA
>PBID01000004.1 GCA_002719675.1 Chloroflexota bacterium | reverse complement strand
GCAGAGGAAGCTCCAGCAGAGGAAGCTTCAGCAGAGGAAGCTCCAGCAGAGGAAGCTCCAGCAGAGGAAGCTCCAGCAGAGGAAGCTCCAGCAGAGGAAGCTCCAAAGCCAGAAAAAACTGATGACTCCAGTAACAAATCTTGAGAGTATTCCGGTAATTAAGGAAATCAAATGATTCAAATATATACTAGATTAAAAGTAGCAGATAATTCAGGAGCTAAAATTATTAGCTGTATTGGTGTTCCTGGTGGGACTCGTAAAAAATATGCGGGACTAGGTGATATTATTGTTGCCAGTGTTAAAGAAGCTACTCCAGCTTCGGGGGTAAAATCCGGTGAAGTCGTTAAAGCTGTTATTGTGAGAACTGCTAAGGGTTATCGCAGACCCGATGGGTCGCACATTAAATTTGATGAAAATGCTGCAGTTTTAGTAGATGACGCACGTATGCCCAGAGGTACTAGGGTTTTTGGACCTGTAGCTAGAGAGTTGAGAGATAAAGATTTTATGCGAGTAATGTCATTGGCTCCAGAGGTTTTGTGATATGAAAATAAAGAACAACGATAATGTTTTAATTTTAAAAGGTAAAGATAGAGGTAAGGTGTCTCGAGTTCAAAAATTGATAAAAAAGAACAATACTGTTTTGCTGGAAGGTGTCAATTTAGTTTCTCGACATACCAAAGCTTCAGGTACGGTTAGACAGGCAGGTATTATTCAAAAAGAAATGCCTGTTAGTATTTCTAATTTAGCAATAATATGTCCTAATTGTGAAAAAAAGTCTAGAATTTCTATCAAAGTAAATCCTGACAAAACAAAATCTCGTCTTTGTAAGAAATGTAATCAAGTTATTTAATTAATACGGATATAGGGAATGGTTTCAAAGAAAAACAATAAAGAAAATGATGATAAAGAAAAGCCTGTAAAAAAAACTAGAAGTTCATCATCATCAAAATCTACTACTAAATCTTCTGCTAAAGCTAAAAAAGTTGTTGCTAGTGAAAAAAAGGTATCAACATCCCCTGCTAAAGCTAAAAAAGTTGTTGCTAGTGAAAAAAAGGTATCAACATCCCCTGCTAAAGCTAAAAAAGTTGATTCACCTAGATTGAAAATTAAATTTGATAATGAAGTTTTGCCATCCCTTTTTAATGAATTTGGTTATAAAAGTGTTATGGAAGTACCTAGATTAGAAAAGATTGTTGTAAATATCGGATTAGGAGAAGCATTGGTAAACGGAAAAGCTGTTGAAAATGCTACTCGTGATTTGTCTCTAATTACAGGTCAAAAACCTATCGTAAATAATGCTAGGAAATCTATCGCTAATTTCAAATTACGTGAAGGTCAAGCTGTGGGTGTGTCAGTTACATTGCGCGGACGTCGTATGTATGAATTCTTTGATAGATTAGTAAGTTCATCTTTACCTCGAATTAGGGATTTTAGAGGACTTTCCAGAAAATCTGTTGATGGGAATGGAAATTATTCATTGGGAATTAGAGAGCAGTCTATTTTCCCTGAAATCGATTATAATTCAATTGATAAAGTTAGAGGATTACAGGTTGTAATAACTACTACTGCTAGAAATAATAACGAAGGGATTCGATTGCTTGAAGGCCTTGGAATGCCTTTAATTCAAGATACTCGAAATAAACCTAATAGTTAAAGTATTAATATAGTTTAGGAGAAAATTAGTTTGGCAAAAAAATCTAAGATTGCAAGATGGTCTAAGCCTCAAAAGTATAAGGTGAGAGAATATAATAGATGTGAAAAATGTGGAAGGCCTAGAGGCTATATTAGATATGTCGGTTTGTGTCGTATTTGTTTCAGAGAAATGGCTTTCAAAGGACTTTTGCCAGGTATTAAAAAGTCCAGTTGGTAAATTAAAGTGATTATTTTTAGGTAAGGTTATGTCAATTACAGATCCAATTTCAGATATGTTAACTAGAATGCGAAATGCATTAATGGTTCGGTATGATCACGTGCTTGTACCGTCTTCCAAGATGAAAATAGGTATTGCACGTATACTACGTAAGGAAGGCTTCATTCGTGATTACGAATCAATTGATTCTAATGGACCTAAAAAGGAAGTTAAAATATATCTTAGTTATTCTGATGAAGGGGAGCCACTGATAAAAGGATTAAAGCGAGTAAGTAAACCTGGTCTACGTGTTTATGTTAACAAAGGTGAAATTCCTACGTACTATGGTGGTTTAGGTACTTCCATAATATCTACTTCTAAGGGTTTGATGACTGGTAAACAAGCTTGGATTGATGGTATAGGTGGAGAAATATTATTGTATGTCTATTAATAAAGTAAGAGTAAAACAGGATTAATTTATGTCTAGAGTAGGCGAAATGCCAATAAAAATACCTGATGGAGTCGAAGTCAAAATTGGACCTGAAGATGCGACTGTTAAAGGGCCCAAAGGGACTTTATCTTGTCTAACTAATTCACAAATAAAACTTAAAGATGTTGATGGTGAATTAATTTTTGAAAGACCCAGTGATAGCAAAACACATAAATCTTTACATGGAGCTACTCGCTCAATGTTGAATAATATGATAATTGGCGTTGTTAAAGGCTTTTCAAAAAATTTGGAAATTGTAGGAGTTGGTTATAGGGCAGAACAAACAGGTAAAGATGTAACTTTACACGTTATGTATAGTCATCCTGTTAAATTCCCTGCGCCAGATGGAATAGAATTCAAAGTTGAGGGTAACAATTCTCTTACTGTTTCTGGAATTGATAAACAATTAGTTGGACACATTGCTGCTCAAATACGCAAAGTAAGACCGCCAAATGCATATACTGGCAAGGGTATAAGATATCGAGGCGAACAAGTAAAGATTAAGCCTGGTAAGAGTGCTAGGAGTATAGTTTAATGACAAAAATTAGAAATAAATTTCATTTTAGAGTAAATAGAAAAATACGTGTTCGGAAAAAAGTATTTGGTTTTTCTGATCGCCCTAGGTTAAGTGTTTTTAGAAGTTTAAAACATATTTATGCACAAATAATAGATGATACTAAAGGTATTACTTTAGCATCGTCTTCTAGTTTAGATGTTAATTTGAAGTCTACTTTAAATGATAAAGATAAGTCAGAAGTTTCGAATGTAGTTGGTAAGGCACTTGCTGAAAAAGCTTCTAAAGATGGTATTTCTCAAGTGGTTTTTGATCGTTCAGGTTTTAAATATCATGGTAGAGTCAAAGCCCTTGCTGAAGGTGCTCGTGAAGGAGGCTTGAAATTCTAATGGTTTCAAATAATGAAAATTTCGGATCTTCAGATCCAAAGAATCAAGGTTTTACTGAAAAAGTTGTTAAGATTTCACGTGTTGCTAAAGTTGTGAAGGGTGGACGTAATTTGAGTTTTAGCGCAGTGGTAGTAGTGGGTAATTCTGAAGGTAAGGTTGGAGTAGGGATGGGTAAGGCAAGCGCAGTTCCTGATGCTGTAAGAAAAGCTGTTACAAAAGCACATAAAAATTTATTGGATGTAATTTTAGATGGGACAACTATTCCTCATGAAATTACAACAAAATTCAGAGCATCTGAAGTAATGTTAAAACCTGCTAGTGAAGGTACCGGTATAGTGGCTGGAGGTTCCGTTAGGGCTGTTTTAGAATTAGCTGGAATTAAAGATATTTTAACCAAAGCCAGAAAGAGTACAAATCCTGTTAATGCAGCGAAAGCTACTTTTCAAGCTTTATCTCAATTGAGAGATCCTAAGTTAGTTAAACAGCAACGAATGATGATAGCTCGAGGCAATCAAGTAGATAATTCTTCTAACACATTATCTGATGATGATAATTCATAAGGAGATATAAATGGCTAAGTTAAATGTTAAATGGAAAAAAAGTACTATTGGTAAGTCTGCTACTCAAAGGGCTACAATTGAGAGTTTGGGTTTGAGGAAATTAAATCAAGAAGTTATTCACGAAGATTCTCCTGCTATAAGAGGGATGCTGTTTAAGGTTAGACATCTAGTGGAAGTAGAAGAAATATAGTAATTATTTAGAGTGAGTTTGATATGAAACAACATGAATTGAATAGTCCTTTCGATAAAAAAAAGTCAAGAAAAAGAGTTGGCAGGGGTGACTCAAGTGGTTCTGGTACTTATTCCGGCAGAGGAATAAAAGGACAAAATTCCAGAAGTGGAGGTGGTGTAAGACCAAATTTTGAAGGTGGTCAATTACCTAAATCTAAGTCTATGCCTAAGCTTAGAGGTTTTAAAAATAGATGGAAAAAAAATTATTATTTAGTCAATATTAGGGATTTGCAGAATATAAAATCCTTAAAATCTTTGGATGATTCTCATATTATTGATCTTGAATTCATGCTGAATGTAGGCCTTGTAAATGATTTAGATCATCCTGTTAAAATTCTTGGTGATGGAGATGTTAATGGGCCAATAAATGTAGAGGCACATCGTTTTTCTTCTTCAGCAATTAAAAAAATTGAATCTGCTGGTGGAAAAGTTAAGGAGATCTTATAGTGCTTCGCCAAAACCAAGCCGCTGCTAATCAAAATAGTTCCCGTCCTCAATTGATCCAGTCTATGCTGGATGCTATGAAAGTGCCAGATTTACGTGCTAGGATTTTATTTACGATTGCTATGTTAGTTGTTTTTCGATTTGTTGCACATGTTCCTGTACCTGGTGTAGATACACAGGCTCTGTCTCAAGCTTTTCAACAACAAGCGTTGCTTGGATTTTTAGACTTGTTCAGTGGAGGAGCTTTATCTAATTTAAGTGTAGCTGCTTTAGGCGTATATCCTTATATTACGGCATCTATTGTTATGCAAATTCTTGTCCCCGCAGTTCCGCAATTAAAACAAATTTCTCAAGAAGGTGAATTTGGTAGGCAACGTATTAACCAAATAACACATTATTTAACAGTTCCTATAGCTTATTTTCAAGCTTGGGGGCAATTAACTTTGTTGAGGCAATCTGGGGTACTACCTCTTGTAGAATTTGGGTTGAATGTTGAGACTATAGCTATTTTATTATCTATGGTTGCAGGGACTATGTTTTTAGTTTGGTTGGGGGAATTAATGACTGAAAGAGGTTTGGGGAATGGGATATCACTGATTATATTTGGAGGGATAGTTGCTGGTTTTCCTGCTATGGTAGGAAGAGGTTTCTTAGATCAAGGTCAAATGGGGGGATTATTATTATTAGCTGTTTTTGGATTTGGATTGATTTTTATAATTGTATTATTTAATGAAGCTGTACGTAGAGTGCCTGTTCAATATGGTAGAAGTGTATTTAAAGGAGGTAGAATGGAAAGGCAATCTGGAGCTAGTTTTTTGCCGTTAAGGGTAAATTCAGCAGGTATGATTCCTCTTATTTTTGCTTTTTCTATTATAATTTTGCCTGCTACTGTAGCTAGTTATTTTATTAATCCGATGAGTGATAGCTTTGGAAATAATTTAGCTAGATTTTTTGCTGAGTCCTTAGACCCTTTGCGTTTACCGTATTGGATTGCAGTATTTTTTCTTGTTGTGCTTTTTACGTTTTTCTATACTATGATTGTGTTTCAACAGCAAAACTTAGCTGAGACTCTTCAGAGAAATGGAGGATTTATACCGGGGATACGACCTGGTACTCCTACTCAAGAATATTTAAATAAATTGATAATTAGGATTACTTGGGGGGGGGCTATATTTCTTGGGATAATTGCTATCATTCCATTTTTCATTACTCAAGCAACAGAAATCAGAGCTTTAACTGTTAGTAGCACGAGTTTGTTAATTATGGTTGGAGTTGCTTTGGATACTATGCGTCAGTTAGAGTCTCAATTGTTAATGCGTAATTATGAAGGCTTTATTCGATAAGGATGTTATTGGGTTGAATATAATTTTGATAGGCCCACCAGGTGCGGGTAAAGGTACTCAAGCTTCCTTGATTGCAAACAAATATGATATTCCTTTTGTTTCTTCGGGGGATTTGTTTAGAGATCATAGAAAATTAGGAACTGAACTAGGCCTTCTTGCTGAAAAATATATGAATAGTGGTCAATTAGTTCCAGATCAGGTAACTATAAATATGGTTATGGATTGGTTAGCTAAAAATAATGGAAATAATTCAGGATTTTTATTAGATGGTTTCCCTAGAACTGTTGATCAAGCTACTGCTCTTGAAAAAGCCCTTGGAGACAAAAATTCTGTAGGACCATCAATTTATATTAACGTTGATCAAGATCAATTGATCATAAGATTAACTGGCCGAAGGGTTTGTATGGACTGTCAGTTGTCATTTCACATTCATTCTAATCCTCCGATTCATGAGGGTAAATGCGATAAATGTTCAGCTACATTGACTCAAAGGGAAGATGATAATTTTGATGCTGTTCGAGCAAGATTAGATGCTTATAAACATAATACTGAACCTTTGGTGGATTATTATTTCAAGAAAAATGTCTTAATTGAAATAAACGGTAATAAAACAATTGATCAAGTTTCTTTGGATATTATTGAATCTTTAGATCGGTTAAATGTGAATTAACTTTACTAAGTTGGGTTGAATCGAATGTCAGGAATTACTATTAAGTCTACAGCAGAAATAACTAGCATGAGAAATGCTGGCCAAATTCTTAAAGATACAAAAAAAATTTTATTTGATATTGTTGAACCTGGAATTACTACAATTGAGTTAGATCAGATTGCTGAAAGTACTATTAGAAAATTAGGAGGAATTCCTGGATTTAAAGGATTATATGGTTTTCCAGCTACGATATGTGCTTCGATTAATGAAGAGATTGTTCATGGCATTCCTTCTGATAGAGTGATATCTGAAGGAGATATTTTAAGCGTAGATATTGGAGCAATAGTTGACGGCATGAATGCTGATTCAGCTTTTACTATGGGAGTTGGAACTATAGGTAAAGAAGTAACAGGGTTAATTGAAGATACTAGAAAATCACTTGATCTAGGAATTGAACAAGTGAAATCTGGTGTTAGGGTTGGGGATATTTCATTTGCTATACAAAGCTATGCTGAAGAATTAGGATATGGAGTTGTAAGACAATATGTGGGCCATGGTATAGGGAGAGAACTTCATGAAGAACCTCAGATACCTAATTATGGACCTTCTGGTAGAGGCCCAATTCTTAAAGCAGGTATGGCAATTGCTATTGAACCGATGCTTAATTTAGGACATTGGGATACTGAATTAAAACCAGATGGCTGGACAGTTGTGACTGCGGATGGAAGTTTATCTGCTCATTTTGAAGAAACCATAGTCATTACTGAAAACGGTTCAGAAATATTAACTTAACAAAAAGTAGTGCTTTTATTTGAAAATATGGATATAATAGATTAGTTATGGCTAAAAAGGAATCAATAGAAGTAGAAGGTACGGTTACTGTAGCTTTAAGAGATGCTAGTTTTAGAGTTGCGTTGGCTAATGGTCATGATGTTCTTGCTTATGTTGGTGGGAAAATGAGGATGAATTATATTCGAATATTACCTGGAGACAGGGTTTTAGTTGAGTTGTCTCCATATGATCTAACTAGAGGAAGGATAACTTATAGATTTCGTTAGTTATATATTTGACTAACTATTTTGAGTGAATGCAAAGATGAAAGTTTCAGCGTCAGTTAAAAAAAGATGTAATAAATGTAGTATTGTTAAGAGGAAAGGTGTTCTCTTTGTTGTTTGTGATGTTAAAAGACACAAACAGAGACAAGGTTAAATTGGTGATTTATGGCTTTAATTTCGGGTGTTAATATTCCAGATGATAAACGTGCAGAAGTTTCTTTGACTCATGTTTTTGGAATAGGTCCTACAAAAGCAAAAGAAATAATATCAGATGCAGGTATTGATGGAAATCCTAGAGTTAAAGATTTAACTGAAGAACAATTAACGAAGATAAGAGAAATTATAGATAAGAATGTTGTTGTAGAAGGAGATTTGCGCCAAGAAGTAAATCTCAATATTAGAAGATTAATTGATATTGGTACATATAGAGGTAATAGACATAGGAAAAATCTTCCCGTTAGAGGTCAGAGAACTAAAACTAATTCTCGGACTAAAAGAGGTAAGAGGCAAGCTGTAGCTGGCAAAAGAATTGAAAGAAAATAGTTCAGAATAGGTTAGGAAATTAAATAATGCCACCCAAAAGTAGAAGTAGAAGACAAAAAAAAGTAGTGCCTAGTGGAAATGCATACATTCAATCGACTTTTAATAATACGATTATTACTTTGACTGATCGACAAGGTAACGTATTAAGTTGGGCTAGTGGAGGTGGGTCTGGATTCAAAGGTTCAAGAAAGTCAACTGCATTTGCAGCACAAAAAGCTGCTGAGACTGCAGCTAAGACAAGTATGGATATGGGATTAAGACAAGTTGATGTTTTTGTAAAAGGGCCAGGTGCTGGTCGAGAAGCAGCTGTTAGGACTTTGGTTTCTACTGGCCTTGCTGTTACTAGTATAAAAGATGTTACACCATTACCTCACAATGGATGTAGGCCTCCAAAGAGAAGAAGAGTTTGATTATAAATGTATAAATTTTTTAATGGAATGGAATTAAATGGCTAGATATATAGGACCCAAATGTAGAAACTGTCGTAGATTTGGAATGAAATTATGCTCTAAGCCAGCAACGAAGTGTGCATGGGAAAGACGTAAAAGCCCTCCGGGAGTTCAATCTACTAGGAGAAGGCGTACTACTGAGTACGGGATTCAGTTACGAGAAAAACAAAAAGCTCGTGCTATTTATGGAATTCTTGAGAGACAGTTTAGAAATTATTATATGAAAGCTAGTAAGCTTGATGGAGTTACTGGAGATTTACTTTTACAATTTTTGGAATCTAGATTAGATAACGTAGTATATAGGATTGGTTTTGCAGATTCACGAGAGCAAGCTAGGCAGTTTGTTACTCATGGTCATATTTTAGTCAATGGTTCTAGGGTAGACATACCTTCTTTTCAAGTCTCTGAATCAGATACTATAGAATGGAAGAAAAATCCTAAAGATACTCCATTTATTCAGGAAATCACAAAAGGTATTCCAAAGAGACCTGTTCCAGATTGGTTGAGTTTATCTATAGACGATTTGAAAGGTAAAGTAAACCAATTGCCAATTGTAAGCGATGTTGATACTGGAATTGATTCCAGGCTGATTGTCGAATTTTATTCAAGATAATTAGAACTATAAATTTGGGAGTTTCATAGAAATGTTTGATTTTACAGAAGTAGATGTATCGGACGATATAGCTCAGGATGATGATTTAGAAAAACAACCTGAAATTGATTCAACGCCGTCTATCTCAGTTGATATAAATGAGAATTTATATGGAAAATTTATTATTGAACCTTTACCTCCTGGTTTTGGAGTTACTTTGGCAAATCCATTGCGAAGAGTTCTATTTAGTTCTGTTCCTGGAACTGCTGTTACATGGGTCAAAATTGATGGTGTTTTACATGAATATACTGCTATCCCCAATGTGAAAGAGGAAGTCACTGAGTTTTTATTAAATGTAAAAGGTATACGCATTAAATCTGAAGTTGATAGACCTGGGAAACTGAGATTAAATGCAGGTGGTCAAGGTTCTATTTGTGCGGGTGATATTATGGCCTCTTCAGATTTTGAAGTTGTCAATCCTGAACATCATTTAGCTACTTTAGATTCAGATGATTCTAGTCTTGAAATAGAATTCAATGTTGAGAGGGGTACAGGATTTGCCGAGAGTGTTATAAATGATGGTGCTCCTGTTGGAGTATTACCTGTAGATGCTTTATTTTCTCCAATTAAAAAAGTTAGTTATGATATTGAACAAATTAGGGTTGGCAAAAAAACCAATTTTGAAAAATTAATAGTAGAAATTTGGACTGATGGAACGATCACTCCTATAGATGCCATTAAATATGCTGGAAATGTTTTGTTGGAACATTTTTTCTTGTTTGCTAAGGCAAGAGTTAATGAAGATGGAAGTGCATATTCACCTTCTACGGAATTACAAATTTCACCAGATCAATATGATATTGCTGTTGAGACATTAGATTTGTCTTCTAGAACGTTAAATTGTTTAAAAAGGGCGAACCTTCATCGAGTTGGAGAAGTTCTTGAATTAAAGAAGGAAGATTTATTAAAGATTAGGAATTTTGGTGAGAAATCCTTGAACGAAATTTATGACAAATTGTCTGAGTTGGGCTTGTCGCCTCCCGATCAAGGATCAGCTGAAAAACCAGATGATTCAGACGATGATTCAGATTAAAGGATATTAAAATGAGGCATAGAGTAGCTAAAGGTAAATTAGGAAGACCTACTGCACATAGGATGTCGATGCTTAAAACGGCAGTCACTGATCTAATTAGAAATGAAAGATTGATAACTACCCATGCTAAAGCAAAATCAATCAGACCTTTGGTTGAAAAAGTAATTACAAGAGGCAAAAAAGGTACTCTTGACCAGAGACGTAGAACATCTGCATTTTTGAGTGATAAATCTATGGTTGCTAAAGTTTTTGATGAATTAGCTTCAAGATATGCTGAAAGACAGGGTGGTTATGTCAGAATTCTTAAAGTCGGGACTAGAAAAGGCGATGGGTCTGAAATGTCATTAATTGAGTTAATTCGATAGGATGGTATTTTTATTAGGTTAGCTTTGGTCATTGAATATGAAGGCACAAGTTATCATGGTTTTCAGGTGCAGCCTAATGACGTCACTATACAGGAGGAATTAGAAAAAGCTTTAAATAAAATTGTTGACAAAAAGATTCGACTGGAATTTGCGGGGCGCACTGATTCAGGTGTGCATGCGTTAGGTCAGGTAGTTGCTTTTGATGTTGATGATAGCGCTCAAATACATACTTACGTTAATGGTATGAATCATTATCTTCCTGATGATATTTCGGTTAAATGTTGCCACAAAGTGTCAGATGATTTTGATCCTAGAAGGCGAGCTGTTAGCAGGCATTATAGGTATTCCTTATTATTGGATACGTCTAGATCACCTTTAACAAGAAGATATTTTCATAGAATTACTGATGCTGTTGATATAGATTACATGAGGAGTGCTTCTGAAATTATGGTAGGCACTCATGATTTTAAGTTTTTTAGTACAGCATCTAAAGATCAATTTTTTAATACAATAAGAACAATTTTTAGTATAAATATTCATTTAAATGATAAAATAATAGACGTCGATATAGTTGGGAATGCATTTCTTACTAGTCAAGTACGTAGGATGGTTGCTGTTTTGGTTCAGATTGGACAAGGAAAACTCTTTGAATCAGATCTGAGAAATATGTTAAAATTAAAGACTGAGCGAAAGTATTCTGTTTCTACTTTGCCTCCACAAGGTTTGTGTTTGGTTGAAGTTAAATATAAAGAATTTTCTCATGAAGTTGGTGAAAAATATGGTTGTTAAATCTAAAGTTGATAATTCTGGAGATTCTTCTTCAGTACAGTGGAAGATAATTGATGCTAAGAAAAAAAATGTTGGTCGACTTGCTGCAGAAATTGCAGTAATCTTGATGGGTAAAAATAAAGCTAGTTATAATAAAAATCTTGACTCTGGTGATTATGTAATTGTTATTAATGCGTCTGAAGTTGAGATTTCTGGGAATAAACGTCTTCAAAAGAAGTATTATCATCATAGTGGATATCATGGTGGATTGAGAGAGCAAACATTTGATGATTTGATGAGACTTTATCCTGATCGTGTTATTACTTCTGCTGTTAAAGGTATGTTGCCAAAAAACAAATTAGGTCGCAAAATTATTAAAAAATTAAAAGTTTATTCTGGTAATGAACACCCACATTCAGCCCAGATTGGTCAGATAGATTCTTAGTATCTTTTAAAAATTAAATTTAGGGAGTCATCAATTGGTAAAAGAAAAATATTATTATAGTACTGGCAGACGCAAGACTGCTGTTGCTCGTGTGAAATTATATACTGAAGCAGGTACTGTAGTTGTAAATGGAAGACCTCTTGAAGAGATTTCTGAGGGAACTTTTATTTCCAAAGTGGTTACTGAACCATTCGATATCACTAAAACAGCTGGAAAATTTAGAGTTATGGCTAAAGTTTCTGGGGGTGGTTTTTCTAGCCAATCAGAAGCTATTAGACATGGAATTGCTCGTGCCTTAACTTTGTTTGACCCTGAACTTAGAAAACCATTGAAAAAAGCTGGTCTTTTAACAAGAGATCCTAGAGAAAAAGAAAGAAAGAAATACGGATTAAAGCGAGCTAGAAAAGCTGAACAGTATTCAAAGAGATAGAATTTTTATTAATTTCCTCTGTTTTCGATTGGTTTTTTTATTCCTGTAGGAGTTTTTTATTTGGATCATTTGACTTCAGATCTTATTAATCATTGTGAAAATTCCAAGACAAAAGCTGTAGATTTTTTGCTTTCTAAATTTAATCATGATGGAACTGTTGGTCCTGTAAAAGAAGATGGATTTTATTTTTATCGGTTGCCTTGGTCTTTATCAATAGCAGGGGAAACTAAATCAGCTAACATTGTTTGTTCATGGATTTTGAATAATATGATGACTGCCGAAGGTGATTTTGATAATGGATTCCGTAAGGTTCAAGATGCTTATGCTTATCGTAATGCTACTTTGATTTATGGTGCGCATATGCTTAGAAGGTATGATATTAGTCATTCTGGTATGCCTTTTTTACTTTCATTGCAAGATCCTCTTTCAGGAGGTTTTGCTAATAATATGAATCAAAACGGTCCAAGCGATGATATGGATATTCCTTATTCTGTTGGTTGTGGTTTAGCATGTATTGCTACTGGATATTTTGATCAAGCAAGAAAAGTTTTTAATTATCTAGATTTGATTTGGAAACAACAACCTAATTTGCCATCGGAATTGTATTATAATTTCTCAAGAAAAACTCAAAAGATTATTAAATCTTCAGTAGAAAGAGATACTTTTTGGGATGTTGTTGTTTCACAGCAAGACTCCTATCAAAGATGGACTGTGGGTGGAATTGCTGCTGCTTTTTTATGTAGATTATACTTAGTTGATCGTGAAAAAAAATATTTGGATTTAGCTGTCAAATATATGAATTTTTCAATGAACAGTACTGAAGCACAATTTAAATATGCTTCAGCTTGTAAATCTGGATGGGGTTCATCACTATTATATTTAGTAACTGGTGAAGAAATCTATTTAGATTGGACTAAAAAATTAGCACAATGGTTTATTGAACACCAATTAGAAGATGGTAGCTGGAGCATGAATAAGCTTGGAAAGAAGGAGCCAGATTCTGAATCTGGCAAAATACATTTAACAGCTGAATTTGTTGTTCATGTTGATACGATTATTTCTTGTTTATCTTCAAGGTTAGTAAAATAATCATTTTTATGTGAGATTATTTAAATTTTTCATTTAATTTTGATACTTCAGAAATTGCATGCCAAAGATTTAGTTGAGTAATTGCAAAACTTTGGTATACACCGACACAATTTGCACCATTATTAAGCGCCGCATTTGCAGCATCAGTAATTTGTTGTTTCGTTTGGAAACTACCTGGGTGGTAACAGGATAATTCTACTATCAGAGGGCATCTATTTTGAATGATATTACTTACATATTGAGTTTGTTTTTCTACGTCTTTAATGTTTGAATTTGTCCTGAACCATAGATAGAATTCATCGATATATTGATTTTCTATCCAAGTTGGCCAATCCTGTAAAACTTTGACATAGTCGTTTACTTCACCTGCAACAATTGTGGTGCTAACTAGAGCTTTGGGATCTTCATTTTTAATCTTCTTATAAATATCTCCCACAAGTTCTGAATAATAATTTGCTCTGAAATTTAACCAATTCAGGTCAGAATTTTTCAGATTGATAGGGTCTTGATTATATTCTCGAATAAAGGCATTTCTTATAGGGTCTTCATAACCAAGATCAGCATTTCCGTTTTCATCTATATTGGGTAATACAAATTCTAGTTGTACGCCTTGAGATTGAGAANTTTTGTATGCTTTTTGAAANCTATTAGCTTCATANGANCTNACTTCNTCAAATCCNGGNCTTAGTTGTATTCTTTTNCCAGGATNAAGTTCNGANANNAANTTNNGAGATTTTGNCCAGAATTGAGGATTATTTTTTGCAAAATCATCTCTATCNCCAGAGAAAGTTAATTCTGTTGTCATATTAGACCANATAGGTTTATGNTTATCTAATATTTTTCTTCCNNNTTCAGTTTTTGGATNTCCNTTCATATATTNTAGAGACCAAATATAAGATTTTTTCATGTCTCCAGATACATTTANTGCAGAATAAGCAATTACATCTATATTNTTTTTGTTNGCTATATCAGCTAATTCTTTTGGAGGAATAGTTGTTATAATTCTTGAAACTCCGTTAGCTTTACATTTTTGAATGAATTTTTCATAGTCAGGCTCTGCAGCCCATATGGGAGTGAAATTAGTATTCATTTTTTCCTCTTAAGCTTTGTTAATATACGAGTGTATGTTTATCATAGATTAGTGTCAATGAAAGTTTTTGGTCAATTTNTGTTTATCTAANCTTGACTGATTCTATAAGTAGTTCTATACTCCCGCTTATTTCTTTGAAAAAAAATCAATTTTTATAGGTGATTATATGAAATCTTTTGAAAATAAGGTAGTAATTGTTACAGGTGGTGGACTCGGTATAGGTCAAGCAACTTCACATGCATTTGCACTGGAAGGTGCATCAGTTTGTATAGCTGATATAAATGAGCAAGCNGGNGAANATCTTGTTGAAAAAATTAAACAATTTGGNGGTAGATCCATATTTGTGAAATCAGATGTAACTAAGNGTAAAGACTGTAAGAAAATTGTNGATGAAACNGTAAANGAATTTGGAGGAATTGATGTTCTTNTAAATAATGTAGGAATTCAACCATTGAATTCTTATAAAAACATTGAAGATACTACTGAAGAAATCTGGGATTCAATAATAAATGTTAATTTAAAAAGTTACTTTTTTATGTCTAAATATTCTATACCTCATATTAGAAATAGAGGAGAAGGTGTTATTGTTAACACAGCTAGTGTTCAAGGATTACAATCTGACAAATTGGTTCCAGCTTATGCTGCGAGTAAAGGAGGAGTTCTCTCCTTAACTAGGCAAATGTCTTTAGATTATGCGAAAGAAAATATAAGGGTAGTTGCAGTTTGTCCAGGATCAATTGACACACCACTATTAAAGGATGCAGTTTCTTTATCTTTTGATAAAGTAGATGAAGGGATTGATGAAATAGGTAATAAACATCCATTAGGCCGGATTGGTGATCCATCTGAAATTGCTAATGTAATTTTATTTTTATCTAGTGGAAAAGCTAGTTTTATTACAGGAGAGTACATTTGTGTTGATGGTGGTTTGATGGCCAAAGGAGCATGGGGTGGTTAATGCCTAAATCTTTTTATCAAATAGAATCATCTGTGGTTTGTGCTCAGATTCCAGAATGGGCAAAGTTGGAACGTGAATTGTTTCAAACTTTAAATCAATCTATAGACATCTTTTTGAATAAATATACGTCTGAAGATGGATCTTTGATTTGGGATTCAAAAATTTCTGGAAGAGATGGAGGAGATGATTTTTACGAAGCGTTTAGTAATTGGTCTTTATTTTATATCTTGGGAGGAAGAAGTGATTTAGGTGTGATTGCCTTTAAACAATGGAAAGCAATAACAAAACAATTGAATCATTTAGGAGTNACTTTTAATGATTATGAATTAGGTTATGATTGGTTTCATCAATCTGAATCTAATATATTTTTTTATTATTTGTGTTGGGCTAATCCTGTAAATTCTGATTTAATTCAACTTTCAGAAAAATTTGGAGAAATGTATTTAGATAAACCCAAAAGCCCAGGAAATTATGATTCTGAAAAAAATATTGTTAGAGCACCTCATAATGGCAGTGGTGGACCTAGATGGGGTTTTGGTTGGCATAATGATTATCCATATTATGGTCTCCCNGAAAATGAAGGAATGAAAAGATATGGATTACCTTACTATGATGTTGAANAAATAGAATCATTTGAAGATTTAAGNGANCCTGTTTTAGCTAAACGAATGGGNGACATAATGAACGATAGACTTGGTGAAGGTGATGTAGTTTCGAATTTATCTATTTCAGGATTAATGTTGAATGCTTTTCTTATGACAGGNAATATTGAATTCAAAGAATGGATCTTGAAATATGTTGATGGTTGGATTGAAAGAGCTGAAAACAANGAAGGTATAATTCCAGATAATGTTGGCTTATCTGGTTTGNTTGGAGAAAAATTTAATGGGAAATGGTATGGAGGTTGTTATGGTTGGAGTTGGCCCCATGGATTTTATAACGTTGCATATTCGGTGATTGTAGCTTGNCAAAATGCTTTTGTTNTAACNAANAATTATAAATATTTAGATTTTGCAAAAAGTCAGATAGATCTAGTCGTTAACAAAGGTGAAATGGTTAAAACTGTTGATATTCCTGAAAGCTCAGTTCCGTCTGATGAAGCCTTTAGACTATTTGATGTATTATCAGAAACATTTGTTGTGCCTTTCAAGTATGCTGAAAAAGGATGGTTTGAATATCATCCTTTAAGTCCAATATTTTATTGCGCAATTTGGAATATTTGTATGAAAAAAGAATATTTTATAGATATAGAAGTTTTGAGACAAAAATCAGGATATGATTGGCGTAATGTTATTAATTTTAGAACTAAAGAAGACTCTGGGCATGAACAACCTTGGTTAAGATACATATGTGGTGAAAATTCAAAATATCCAGAAAAAATTCTTCTCCAAGCTTTAGAACAAGTTAATCATAGAGTCCGAAAGATTGAAAATGATGAGTCTGATTTGAAGGATGTAAATATTCATCATTGGCAGGAACATAATCCAGTTACTACAGAAGCTTTGGTTCAGTTAACTTTAGGAGCCCCTCAAATTATCTATAATGGAGGTTTTTTATTTTCTTCAATTAGGTATTTTGATTTTGATGAAAAAAAACCTGGATTGCCTGAAGATATCTCTGCTTTAGTAACCAATTCACAAGAGGAAAAAATTTCTTTAACATTAGTTAATTTGAATGAAAATAATATCAAAAATATAATTATTCAGGCAGGTTCTATGGGGGAACATTCCTTTGGAACCATTAGGTATCAAATTTCTGAAANTTCGCAATTTCATGAGGGAGTAATTAATAATAGATATTTAAAGGTTTCTATGAAACCTGAAACTCAGATAAAAATTGAATTAGATATTTTCAGNTCAGTTAATNATNTAACNTATCANTTTCCNTGGATGACTTAANNAAGAAAAATTAGGAGATNTTTTNATGAAATATAGNTTGGATNGAACTTTAGGATGTAGNATTTCCGATGAATGGACATTTAANGGATTGAAAACAGTGATTATTGANAATGAATTTCTTCAGATAATGGTTCTCGCAGATAAAGGTGCAGATATATACAGAATAGTGAATAAAAAATCTGATGTTGATTATTTATGGAAATCTCCTTGGGGTGTTAGGGATACATCTAAATTTGTTCCAACTACAGGGTCGCCTGAATCCATGTGGTTAGATTCATATGAAGGTGGTTGGCAAACTGTTTTTCCGGGCGGAGGATATCCTTCAACTTATAATGGTGTGGATTTAGGATTGCATGCTGAGGCTAATTTATCTCCTTGGGATACAGAAATCCTTGAAGATTCAAGAGATAAAGTTAGTGTGAGATTTTCTATTAGAACAGCTCGAACGCCATTTTANTTTGAAAAGATTTTGACATTATCAAGTGGTTCGAATATTTTGGACATACAGGAATTTATTTTGAATGAAGGAAGTGAACCCATGGATTGTGTTTGGGGAGAACATATTGCAATTGGAGAACCATTTTTAGATTCTGATTGCATTATTGACCTTCCAGGAGGGTTGATTATCAACCACCCAGATAGTTTTCCTCCAAATAACAGATTAGCTCNAGGATTTGAAGGTAATTGGCCAGTTTCTAAAGGTATTAATGGTGAAGACGTTGATTTGAGATATTTGCCAGATAAATCAGTTAAATCTATCGACATGGCTTATTTTACTGATTTAAATGATGGTTGGTATTCAGTTACAAACAGGAGAATTGGTGTCGGAATTGGTGTGGTATTTCCAAAAGATGTATTTCCATTTTTATGGTATTGGCAATCATTTGCTGCAGATGGATATCCATGGTATGGAAGAACATATAATGTTGGCTTGGAGCCATTTACTAGTTTTACAAACCAAGGCTTAGCTCAAGCAGTTGAAAATGGTACTTCTTTATTAATTTTTCCAGGTCAAAAAATTTCAGCTTGTTTAAAAATTATTTCTTTCGAGTCAAATAATGGAGTTCAAAATATTGATAATGAAGGGAACTTAATTTTTAGAAACAGTTAAATTACTTTTTATGGAGATACAAGAATTCTGTAAATATCTTTTTCAGCTTGCATCATTTTTTTGAAGCCTACATCTATCATTTGCTCAAGTTGAATTATTTCAGAGATCATTTCTTCAACTTTTACAGACTTTGAGGATAATAATTCAATTGCAGATTCTACATCGATTTTGTTATATCCCAAAGATCCAACTATTTTTATTTCTCGAGATACAATGGNATTGAAATCAAAGTCAAATTTCTCCCCATATATTGCTACAAGAATTACTTTCCCAGATGTTTTCACTGTTTCAACACATAGCTTTGGAGTACTTTGTGCGCCTGCACAATCTATAGCAATGTCACAACCTTTATAATTAGTAATTTNATNAATTTTNTTNGAGATTTCTTCGTCGGATNNNAGTANCCANTCTGCNCCCATTTTTTTTGCTAGATTTAATTTATTTTTATCTTTATCAATCGAAATAACTTTCAGATTCATTGATTTTAAAATTTGAATGATAATAATTCCTATTGTTCCCGCTCCGATTACTGAGACAATATCATCTGGTTTTGGNTTTGATTTCATAACAGCATGGTGAGCNACTGAAGTNGGTTCACTAAAAGCAGCTATTTTACTATTTAGATTTTTTGGTATTNNNACAGTGTTTTTTATAGGCCATGATAAGTATTCTGCAAANCCTCCATTTTNGCAAAANCCTANAGTNGCCATATCNGGACATTGATTGGTCATTCCNGATTTGCAATAAGAACATTTTTCACAAGTAATTGTTCCAAATAAAACTACTTTTTGCCCAATTATTTCAGGGTTCTCATTATTAAAGGTTTCTACAACTGTGCCTGTGATTTCATGCCCAGTTACCAAAGGTAATTGTTTCCCAGTTAGATTATTAGGTTTTTCGTGAGAAATAAAATTTGGTCCATATTGATATTCTTCTATATCAGTCGCGCATATACCACAGTAGTCTACTTTAATTTTTAATTCTGATTGTTTTAACTTCGGTTCAGGAATATTTTCGAATCTAATATCTTGATTTCCATAATATACCATGGCCTTCATGCTGACATACTCCGTTTGTAGATGTTCTTGGGTGAATTTTTCTATTATACATTCTTGTACCTTAAATTGCTTTTATTGTTACTTGACTATAGGTATAGTTGCAGATAAGATGGTCGTTCGGACATTTTTTTGTCTGCGTTCTTTAACATTTGGATAGTGGAAGGAAGTTTCGTTTTTTAGAGTTTGATCTTGGCTCAGAACGAACGCTGGCGGTGCGCTTAATGCATGCAAGTTGAACGAAAAGGATCTGATTCGT
>PBID01000003.1:116943-337684 GCA_002719675.1 Chloroflexota bacterium | reverse complement strand
CCTACTCCTACTCCTACTCCTACTCCTACTCCTGCTCCTACTCCTACTCCTACTCCTACTCCTACTCCTATTCCTACTCCTACTCCTACTCCTATTTCTGGTCCTATTTCTGGTCCTGCGAACAAAATAATTGCACCTACAATACCTGAAATATTTAATGACTTAAATAAATCAATTGTTAGAATAAATACTCGCACAGGATCAGGAACTGGATTTATAATTTCCTCAAATGGTTTTATTGTCACAAACGCCCATGTTGTATCAGATAAGTCTACTGCTTCTATTACACTACAAGATTCAACTACATATTTAGCTCACGTACTAGCTAAAGATTTGACTGATGATATAGCTCTATTAAAAATCAATAAACCAAACTTAAAGCCTGTAAAATTTGGGTCTTCAAAACAATTGCAAATTGGAGAACAAGTTTTGGCTATTGGCTACGCACTTAATCTACGCGGGTCTCCAAGTATCACTAGAGGTCTTGTCTCTGGAATTAGAAATAATTCAATCGGAAGCTTAGATGCAATACAAACTGACGCTGCAATTAATCCAGGTAATAGTGGTGGACCACTTATAAATTTAAGAGGCGAAGTAATTGGAATCAATACATCTAGATCAAAAAATGCAGTTGGAATAAATTATGCTATATCAATTGATTCCGCATTACCAAAAATTGAAAAATTTATGTTAGGAAGCACATTAACTTCAATTAAAGACCCAGACTCTGGAAAAATACAAACTAAATATATCAATCAATCATTTCCATATTCTATTTTTATTCCTGATAATTGGACTCTACATAAAATTTCTGACAAATACGCTGTGATAATCAATAACGAACATTCTGGAGAAATATCAATTAAAACAGAACCTGTCCCAGCTAATTTAACAAAATATCAGTACGCTAGTATTAACACAGAGCTAAACCCTAACAATCAAAATATTTTTTATGAGTTTCTGTCTTCATACAATTATACTGTAGCTAATGGATTAGAAACATGGGCGATCACCAAAAGAAAAAACTACCAAAATTCAACTGAATCTTTCATATTAACTGACTATTTTTTTATACATAATAATTATGGATATAAAATACACACCGAAAGTGAAAATTCAGAATGGAATTTAATATCTACTGAAATTGATTCAATACTTCAAAATTTTAGATTTAACGAAGATATAGAAATCATCTCAAAAGAAACAAACAACATCACAAATTATTCCTCATTTAATAATCCCGAATTTTGGTACAACGTTAATTATCCTAAAGGTTGGAAAAGTGACTTCTCAGATAATGAATTTATCTGGTTCCATCCAGACACAATACAATCTCAAAATCAAGAATCTAATATTGGCATGAGTATTTCAACATTCGACGTCAATGTTGAAAAATACCCCTCGATTGAATCTTACAATCAAGACTGGCAACCTAACTGTCCAGAAAATAGTAGCAAGTGTGAAATCAAATCACAGGATAACTTTTTTATCAACGAAGCCAAAAGATTAAATCCTTATATTTGTTTCTCTATGGAATATGAACAAAATGGAGTAAAAATTTATTCACAAATAGTATGGTATTTGTCTGGGAAAAACTTAATTCAAACGGCAATATTTATGCCAACAGAAATTTACGGGAAAAATTCTACACATGAAAAAATTTTGAAATATATGCAATCTTCTTTCACATTTTATAAATTTCAGGATAAACATAACCAATATTCAATTTCCGTACCATCAAATTACATGATTGGAGAAATAGACAATATGGACCTTTTTGTTTACGAGCCAAACGGTGAATTGACGATCAGTGTTGAAGTGGAAGATATTAGCTCTGCACAAGATTTATCCTTAGAAAATTATTCAACCAAAATAAATCTTATCAATGCAAATATTTTAGATAAAAAACCAATTTTTTCTTACAGAACAAATCCAAGTTATCAAATTAATTACGAATCTAAACAAACTTTAAATTCTGAACAAAAAAGAGGTAATCTAACTATCACTTTTACTGACAAAAAAATCTTCTTGGTTTGGGTAGAAACTTTGCCAAACCGTTGGGAAAAACATTCAAAAACAATAGAAAAAATTTTAGAAAGAATGTTTATCAAAAATCATAATTAATACGAAGGTCTAAAAACTTCAAACCCAGAAATTTTTTGCAATTCTTTTAAAGTATAAACTCCTTCAAACATCTTCCCTTCAATTTCCCATGTAGGATACTTACTAATTCTCTTATATTGACATAATCTAGGATTTGAATTCTCTCCTTTTGGATCACATTCTACATATTTAACATATAAAAAATTTTCGCCAAATATTTTTTTTTGTTGGCTACAATAAGGACACCAATATGCGCCATACATTACAGCTCCAGTTTTAGTCAGATGTTTTGCCAAAGCTTCCTCTTGACTACTAAATGTATTTCCAGGAAGCGATTTCTCAGTAAATTCGGAATTAGTAGGTTTTTCTGAAGAATAAATTTTTGAAATTACGCTACAACTAATCAACATACTAGCCAATAATGTAAAACAAATAATCCAACTGGTTTTTGAATTTGAAACCATAATTAATAATTCCAAGATTTTTTAAAATACTATTGACTTGAAGATGAAACAGATTTACTCCAAGTCCAACCTATTGCTCCAGAATCCAAGATTTTAACCTTAGTTAAACCAATAACATATTTTGACGGAGATTTCCCTTCGTTTTGATGTAATACATTCATACATCTAGCTTCCTCAAGAATTTCAACCTTAGTTCCTTCTTTAAAATCAGCAACACCGTCACCTTCAACGACACAAAATTCTGCTTGAGTCTGAGCAAAACCCCTACCCGCGGCAATTCTTCTATATTCAAAATCAGACCAAATTATATTAGGTAAATTAACTTCTCTATCCAACTCTTTTCTAGGCCCTGAACCTCTGTCTGCAACTGCTCCAGCACCCCTGGTTGGATTTGTAATAATAGTAGCTTCAACTAATACAGCTGTCTTAGAAGTTGCTACACCACTAGTACACCCCAAACTAATCAAAATGATCAGTACGATAAAAAATTTATTAATCAATAGTGTGAATACCCTTCAAATGTTTTTTAATGTTTACAAACTCAAAAGAAAAAGTTTAAACTTCTAGTAAAAATAATTCAATTATTTGCAATTTACAAAAAAGAATTGATAAAAATGACAAATCAAATAACCAAAATTTTAATTATCTCCAGTGTTTTTCTGATTTTAGCATGCTCAACATCTGAAAAACAATCAAGTCCAAAAACAGGAACAATCAAGCAACCAGAAGTAATAGTCTCTCCTGCAGACAGAAAATTTGGTGGGACAACCGTCAATAAAAAACAACAAATAAAAATTCAATTACCATCACTACTATGGGATTCTTATAGAACTGAAATGATAAGCCAAAGAGCTATTGGGACTGGAATTTCCGCAAAAGCAAAGTTTTGTGTGATAGATGAAATTTCAGGAAAAGAATTGCAAATAAATTCCAAAGTGGAAATTATTGACGAAAGTACTTGCTTATACTCTAGAATCAATGGTTCAGATGGCTTACCCAGGCACTATATTATTGGACTAATAAAAGTAAGAGTAATTGATTCTGGAATGGAAGGCTGGACTTGGACGAAATCAATAAATTTTTCTGAAGAATAAATCTTCTATATTAAATTCCATTCAAAGGAGTATAAATGAAAATATTATCAGGATTACTAATTTTATCTGCAGCAATAATCGTTGGATGTGGTGGAACTAATTCATCAACTCAAACAGGCACACTAATTGAACCAACGGTGACAATGAACTCAGATTCTGGAGCAAAATTTGGAGGTGGGTCTGCGAGTAAAGCCCTTGATATTCAAACAAATTTACCTTTTGAATTATGGACTTCTTTTGAAATGAAGAAATTCTCTGTATCAAGAGGAAGTTGGGCTGCTTCCAAAGAAGAATTCTGTGTAATTTCATCTACTGGATCTCAATTAAAAGCTGGCGAAAAAGTTGAGATTATTGATGAAGCCAGATGTTTGAACACTCAATATGATAGAGGTGATGGTTCTCCATTTAGAAGATATCCAATTGGGTTAATAAAAATTCGTGTCATATCTACTGGAGAAGAAGGTTGGACTTGGTCAAAATCTGTTGAATATGACAAATAAAGATACAATGAAAAATGAAATAACTATTAGAAACATTAAAACTTTTTTGACTGAACCAAACAACACCAGACTAGTTACAGTGAAAATTGAAACATCCGAGCCTGAACTATATGGCGTAGGAGATGCAACATTTACACAAAGACCTACTGCAGTATATTCAGCGATTAATGATTATTTAAAACCTTTTTTATTAGGTAAAAGTGTTCATGATATAGAAGATGTCTGGCAAACCAGTAATGTTTCCGCATACTGGAGGAATGGACCCGTATTAAACAATGCAATTTCTGGAATTGATCAAGCGTTATGGGACATCAAAGGGAAAATTGCACAAATGCCTGTTTATGATTTATTAGGTGGACGATCAAGAGAAGCTGCAGCTGTATATGTTCACGCAAATGGTTCAGACCCTAAAGAAGTTGAAGATAATGCCAGATCATTTATAGAAAAAGGATTCCACTATATTAGAGTTCAGGTAGCTACGCCAGGTTTAACTTCAAATTATGGATCAAAACAAAGTGAGGATTTAAATAAAAAAAATTTTAAAGGACCAAAATGGATAACCTCTTGGGTAACAAAACAAAAAGAAAATTTAAAGTCTCAAAAATCAAAAAATCCTGGTTTGATTGAAGCAGCTCCATCTGGCATTTTTGAACCTAGACCTTACGTTAGGTCAGCATTAAATCTTTTTGAACATTTAAGAAATACCATCGGATGGAATTTTGAAATGCTTCATGATGTTCATGAAAGAATACCTCCAATTATGGGTGTATGGTTTGCAAAAGAAGTAGAAAAATACGAACTCTTTTTTTTAGAAGATCTTTTTAGCCCTGAAGATTCAGAATATTTCAAAATAGTTCGAAATCAATGTTCAACTCCACTTGCTATGGGTGAATTATGGAATAACCAGCATGAATATATACCGTTAATTAAAAATCAACTTATCGATTTCATTAGATTCCATATGTCTCAAATAGGAGGCATTACTCCAGCAAAAAAAATATCTGCAATGTCTGAACTTTTTAATATAAGAACTGCATGGCACGGACCTGGAGACACATCCCCTGTAGGACATGCAGCAAATTTAATGTTAGACATCAATAATCACAATTTTGGAATCCAAGAATATGCAATTCCAGGTCAAAATACACTGGAAATGTTCCCAGGTTTTCCAGAAGTTAAAAATGGATATATGTGGCCGAATCAAAAGCCTGGACTAGGTATAGACATTGATGAAAAAATGGCCTCAAAATTCCCATATAAAGAAAGAGTATACGGTGGCTCCTGGGGTCCAACACGAAGAGCTGACGGAACCGTGATAAAACCATAATTTCCAAAAATATATAAATGAAAAACAAATGTCCAAAATGTAATAAATGTATCGATGATTATGATATGTATTATCTATTAATGGGGATAATAACCGAATGTAAAAATTGCCAAAAAGACAAAAAAGATTCCACAAAATATTGATCATATATTTAAAAACACTGGAACACTGGCAATAAAAAACTGAAACTTCTGATTATTTGGTGTAAACCAAAAAAATAATTTTTACCCCAACTCTACCGCAGTGCCATAAATTAAAATTTCTGAAGCACCCTGAGCTACTGTAGAAGTAACAAATCTAACTCCAACTACTGCATTTGCTCCTTTTGATTCAGCTTCTAAAATTAACCTGGACATTGCTTGTTCTCTAGTTTGAGCTAATAATTTGGTATATTCAGTGATTTCGCCACCAGCCATCAATTTAAACAAAGCAGTTATATCCCGACCTATTGCCCTAGCTCTTACGCTACTGGCTTGAACAAGTCCTAAAACATTTTTTATTTCTCTACCTTCAACTTTATTAGTAGTTACAATAATCAATATTCTATCTCCTTAATATTTTTATCTTCATTATTTTTTATTTGAATTTGTTTCCAAACTACCCATCCAAAAATCACAAAAAATATCACTACAACAGAAAAGATTAAAATTTTGTAACCTGTATCCAAACTAGAATCAGCGAGCACAAACAATCCCCATATCCCAAAGAAAAATCCCACCAAAATATATGTAACAATTGCAAAAACTATAGAAAATGAAACCAAATAATTTGCTAAATCAGCTAGAAAAGAAAAAACTTTTCTAACTAAAAACCACATTGTTGACTCCTTTAAAATTTAAACCAGACTATTTAGAGATCATTTAAGCAAAGTAATTTCTCTTTGTAAACCTGAAAATTTTAACGATAAAGTAATGGCCCTAAGCAAAATAAACAAAATATAAGACACCCATAACCCATGATTACCTGAAACAGGAACTAAAACAATTGTTGCTATAATAAAAATAAACAATGAAATTATTGCGCCATTTCGCATGTCTCTTGTCTTAGTTGCACCTGTAAATATACCATCCAGTTGGTAGCTAAATGAAGATATCACAGGAAGTAAAACCACCCAAATAAGAAATTTAGAAGACATTTCTCTTACCGTTAACATATCAGTCAGTAATTGAATTAATTTTTCTCCCAAAAATCCAAAAAACATCACGCACACTATTCCTGAAATAACACACCAAATAGTTGAATTGATTACATATTGCTTAAACAATATTGCATCTTTTCTTCCTTTTGCTTGACCAACCAAACTTTCAGTTGTAAATGCAAATCCATCAACAAAAAATGCAGAAATATATACAAAGTTCAACAAAATTCCATTCGCAGCTAATTCTAAATCCCCCAAATTTGAACTTCGATTGATAAACCAAATATGTGTAGCAACCAAGCAAAATGTCCTAATAAAAATATCGATATTTAAATTAAATAATCTTAAAAATTCTTCTTTTGAAAAGATATTTACCCTAAATAAATTTACCTGCAATCTTTTTAGAATCATTCCCAAAATAACCAATCCAAAAATACAAGCTGTCCATTCCGAAATTAAAGTTCCTAATGCAACACCTGAAACATCCATTCCCCAATAAACTACAAATACATAATCTAAAACAATATTTAAACCGTTAACCAAAAACGCAATTGCCAAAACAACTTTTGTTTTTTGAATTCCAATCAAACAACCTATTATTCCAAAATTCATTAAAACTGCCGGGGCGCTAAAAATTCTTATGGACATATAATTTGACGAAGATTCCCCAACTTCACCACTTAAACTTAATACTGGAAGAAATAAAGTAAATATTGAATCTCTAAATATAATTATTAAAAACCCAATTAATAAACCTAAAATAATTGATCTGGCAAACACATTGACCAATTCATTATTTTTCTTGGCTCCAAATGCCTGTGCAGATAAACCCGTTGTTCCCATTCTAAGAAAAATAAAATTACCATAAATCAAAGTAAATAAAGTGGCCCCGGCAGTGATCCCTCCAAGATAAGCAACATTTCCTAAATGCCCTATCATTGCGGTATCTACAAATGTAAGTAAAGGAACAGTGAGGTTAGATAAGATTAAAGGAATTGCTATCAACAAAATTTTTCTATGTATTTTGTGATCAACATAATTGTTTTTAAAAAAATTCGTCAATAATAACTCTTTAATTTCTTTTGCTTTAGTTTGTTTTTAATATATCAATTGTTCGAGTTTGAATTGTATTATGATAAACTTTCCTAAACAATATCTAATTTCTTTTATAAAATAATTTAGGACGATATAATGAATTCAATTGACTATGTCCTTTTAGTAATAATACTTTTATCAGCATACAGTGGTATGAAGATTGGAATCCTTAAGACAGGGTTTTCTGTAGGCGGAATATTTTTAGGTTGGCTTTTCGCTGGCCAATTTAGCCCGCACTTGGGAGAAATTATTTCACAATCAATTCGAAATGATACCATCATTACTGTAATATCATACGCTCTAATAATTATAGCCACCATGATGGTTTTTAATTATAGCTACAAAATTGTTAAACCAGTACTTAGTATAGCTACATTAGGTTTTTCAAATCTAATTGACAAAATTGGAGGAATTATTTTGGGCCTTCTGATCGGAACTTTAATTGCTTCAATAATTATAGTAGGAATCACAAGATTTACTTATGATTTTGAAATTCCCGAAAACTCCATGACTAAATCTTTTAACATGGAAGAATATACTAAAGAAATTCAATTTCTGAAAGTTAATAAAAATATTGAAAATAACATTGCTGATTCAGTGCTTTCAACAAATATCCTAAAAATAGTTCAAAAAATTCCCGCTAGCACTTTTGGGCTAATCCCCAATGACTTCAAAACATCAATACAACTTTTTTCAAATAATAATGAATAAAACAATTGAAGGTTTAGTAGTTTGATCACACAAAATCCAGTTCTAGTACTAAATCAAAACTACCAGCCTTTGAACATATGCAATGTTAAAAGGGCTCTAGCTCTTATACTTTTAGAGAAAGCAGAATCAACTGTAGACGGACAGGAATTGATTAAGTCCCCTACTCAGTCTTTTAATATTCCAATTGTTATTAGATTAATGTCATATATACATAAACCAATACATCCAAAAAAAATCTCTAGGCAAGGAGTATTATCCCGAGATAAAAATACTTGTCAGTACTGTGGAATGTCATCTGAATCACTCACATTAGATCACATAATACCAAAATCTAGAGGTGGAAAACATACTTGGGAAAATGTAGTTGCAGCATGTATAAAATGTAATCATAAAAAAGCTGGCTCTACTCCACAAGAAGCCAAAATGAAACTTATCAATAAAGCAAAAAAGCCAAATACAGATTCAAACTATATGATTAAAGGGAAAACAGTAAAAGAATGGAAGCCTTTTCTGATTTCAGTATGAAATAAGTATTAGGAAAACCTTACCTGATTCTAGGTGAATGAGAGGAACCACTTCCGATAGGTTCGTTCAAATAAACATCACCATTTCTGATCTTAATATTAAAACCACATTCAGGTTTACTGCAAACCCAAGCCTTATAATGTATTGCAGCACCTTGTCCTCCAAAATCAGATAAAGGCAAGAGACTACCAGTCTCGCATGATTGACACTGAGGCCATTGATCGTTCCCCACAAAATCCTCCTAGTTGTAATAACTCATTCCGTATAATACTCAATTAGATACAGTATAACATCAATTAATTCAATTAAACAAATTGAATTAATTATTCCCAAGAACTTTTATAAGCTACTAATTGATGCAGATTTAAAAGTATTTTCTAACAACATTGCTATTGTCATAGGCCCCACACCACCAGGAACTGGAGTTATAACAGATGCCTTTTTACTTACTTCTTCAAAAAAAACATCTCCCACCAGTTTATATCCTCTTCTATTTTGCGCATCCACAACTCTATTGATTCCAACATCTATAACAACCACTCCATCTTTTACCATTGAACCAGTAACAAAATTTGGCATGCCTATAGCTGCAATCAAGATATCTGCCTGATTAGTAATGCTTTCAATATTTCTGGTTTTACTATGACAAACTGTTACTGTAGCATCCCCCATTACACCTTTTTGTGACATTAGCAAAGAAATAGGTTTTCCAACAATTTCGCTTCGACCTAAAACCACCACATGTTTTGAACTAACAGAAACTCCTGCACTTAGGAGAATTTTTTGAATTCCGTATGGAGTCGCTGGAGGAAAAATTTGTCTTCCTGTCATTAATTTACCCATATTAAGTGTATGTAATCCATCGACATCTTTGTTTGGATCAATTGAATCAATAATTTTTGTCTTCGACAAATTCTCAGGCAAGGGTAACTGAACTAAAATTCCATGTACTGATTCATCACTATTCAAATTCTTAATCAATTGAATTACATCAGAATCTTTAACCGTTTCAGGTAACAAGTAATCAACTGCATTCATCCCTATCTCCATTGCAGCTTTTTGTTTAGATTTTACATAAACATTTGACGCAGGATCATTACCAACCAAAATAACAGACAGTCCGGGAATAATCCCTGTCGTTTTTTTAAGAATTTTTACTTTGTCCAAAATTTGCAAACGAATTTCAGCCGCAAGTTCAACTCCATTTATTACTTGAGTATCCATCAAAATCCCAGACTTTTATAAATAAATAAATACTATTTAAATATTATACTATTAGTTGAATTCAATTATTGATAATTGATTACTTTAAATGTATCCCTTGTTAAGATAACATTCCTATTAAAAATAAAAAGTAATATCTAGTTTTAATTAATTCAAACTTAAAGAATATTAACATGGAGAATCACATTTGATTTTAAATGGAATTGACATAATAGAAATAAATAGAATCAAATCAGTACTTGAAAAATACCCTGACAAATTCCTAAAAAGAATTTACACAAAAAACGAATTGGATTATTGCAAAAACAAACCCAATCGTCTAGCTGCTAGATTTGCAGTAAAAGAAGCGGTAATGAAAGCTCTTGGAACCGGAATAAAAGGAGTAGGATGGAAAGATATTGAAACTATAAGAAAACCGGGACAAAGACCTTTAATTAAACTACACAATAGAGCTTTAGCAAAATCAAAAAAACTAGGAATCAAAAATATTTCTATTTCAATCTCACACTCTAAAGATTATGCTATAGCTTTTGCTGTAGCAGAGAAAACTATTTAACAATATTTAAATCAAATGAAAATTGTCACTTCTAATCAAATGAAAGAAATTGAATCTTCTGTCATAAATGACGGAATGCACCAGAAAAATTTGATTGAACGTGCAGGATTAATTCTAGCTAAAATAGTAAAACAACAAATAAAAGATATAAAAAATTCAAACATAATTTTTTTAATTGGTTCGGGAAATAATGGGGCTGACGGAATAGAAGCATCAAAACATCTGACATCTTGGGGTGCAAAATGTAACATTATCTTGCTATCACAAATAAAAGCCAATATTGCAAAAAAAAATGAAGCCCACTCTATGCTCGATAAGCTTATTGATGATACAGATGTCATTGTAGATGCATTCATAGGTACAGGTAATAATAAATACATATCTGGACCTATGAAATCAATCCTTGATAAAATCCTAGAAAAAATATCATCAAAAGATAAAAAACCTATCATCATCTCAGCGGATTTACCTTCAGGATTAAATGCAGATACAGGGTCAGTGGATCCGTCCACTATAAATTCAGATTTCACTGTAAGCTTTGGGCTTCCTAAAATTGGTACAATATTTCCCAACAGTATAGATTTTTCAGGACAAATATATATAGCAGATATTGGTATTCCAAAAAATTATACTCAAGATATCAAAACTGAACTAATTAGTAAAAATTGGGTTTGTAATAATTTACCGAAAAGATCCAATGTTAGTCACAAAGGAAATTTTGGAAAAGTTTTAATCCTAGCTGGATCAAAACAATATTTAGGTGCAGCATCTTTAGCAGCAAATGCAGCATATCGATCTGGCGCAGGGTTAGTAACAATTTGTGCTCCAAAAAGTATAATTAACTCAATCTCCATTAATTCAATAGAATCAACATTACTGCCTCTTAGTGAAGATTCAAATGGAGTACATTCCAGTACAGCATCAAAAGAAATACTAAATATAATACCTGAATATGACTCCTTTTTAATTGGATGCGGTTTAGGGCAAGCGAATGAAACTCAAAAAATGTTGGAAAATATTTTACTTAATCAAAAAGATTTACCTCCTACAATAATTGATGCTGACGGATTAAATTTTCTATCAACATTAAAAAATTCTTGGTGGAAAAACATCAAAAATACCCCAATCCTAACTCCCCATATTGGAGAAATGTCTAGATTAGCAAAAGAACCTATTGAAAAGATCAATTCAGAAAAATTTACAATAGCCAAAAACTTAGCTGACAAGTGGGAAGCTTTAATTCTACTTAAAGGTGCACATTCAGTAATTGCTTCTCATTCAAAAAATGAAATTTCAATAAGCCCCTTTGCAAATTCTGGTCTCGCAAAAGCTGGCACTGGAGATATTTTATCAGGCATATTAGCAGGTTTGGTTGCTCAAAAAATACCAATATTTGAATCAGCCAAGCTAGCAACATATCTACATGGAAAAATTGGAATGATCACTTCACAAAAGCTAACAAAGCAAACAATGATTGCAAGTGATTTATTAAACTACTTTCACGAAACAATAAAAGAAATTAACACACCTGTAGATTCAAAAAATTTTATTCAGTTGAGTGATTTGTAAATCTCTAAATTCCATTAAAGCTTTTTCTAATTTCAGGTAAATCTAAAACAAATCTTTCCAGTAATAATTTTGGATTTATGTTGTTGTCAAAATACTGAATAATTGAATCTAAATTCACTATTAATTTGACTATTTCTGAATAAGAAATTTGCGAATCAATTATTTGATAATTTTTTTGCATAATTGAAAATTTCAATCTTTCTTTAAATCCAGATTTATAAAAAATCAAATCCCTCAAAAAATCTATCCATAATTGCAATTTCATCGGCAATGAATTCCTATCACTACTAAATTCAGAGGCTAAATTATCAATATACTTAAACTTTTCATCAATTCCAGAATTAAAGATATCATTAATCTCTATGATTTCCTTTTTCAAATTCTCCACAATTTGAAAATCGTTTGAAGCTTTGATAGCCCATCCAAGTCTTCCTTCGGAAATAGCTGAAATCTCCTTAACCATCTCATTATTTATAGAAAAATTATTTGTAACATGGAGTGAAATCACATCCCTGCTAGTAGGCTTTAATTGAAATATTCTACATCTAGATACAATTGTTGGCAAAACAGATTTAAATTTATTTGTTAACAAAATAAAAATCACATTTTCTGGTGGCTCTTCTAAAATTTTTAATAACGAATTTGAAGCTTCCTTGGTTAATCTATGAATTTGATCAATAATTATAATACGATTTTTACCCTCATAAGGCTTTAAATAAACTTCAGACTTTAATTCTTTAACATGGTTAATTCCAATAAAATCTGTACTAGAATTTGGAACAAGATACCTAACGTCAGAATGAACATTCCTGTCTATCCTTACACATTGCGTACAACTACTACACGGCTTATCATTAGATTCGCAATTAAACATTCTAGCCATATCAAAAGCTAAAGTGGTTTTACCAACACTGATTTCACCACTTATTAAATAAGAATGCCCGGTATTACCAATTTGAAAGCTATTACCAATATTTTCAACTATAGAATCATGAGTAACAGTATTCCACATATTTAAAATTCCCAACTCAAACAATATCTACTTTATGTTATGTCTGTTTTCATCATATCTTGATATGTTTCTCTTTCACGAATAAGCCTAGATGAACCTTCATTCACCAAAGCAATTGGAGGACGAGGATTCAAGTTATAATTACTAGCCATAGAAGGTGCATATGCACCTGAAGCAGGAATAGCAACAATATCTCCAGAATCCAATTTAGGCAATTTTATATCTCTAATCAAAATATCTCCAGACTCACAATATTTACCTGCAAGAGTAACAATTTCCTCGTTGTCTAAAGAAGTTTTATTGGCTATCACAGCCTCATATTGTGCGTCATATAAAGCAGGTCTAATATTATCTCCCATACCTCCATCTAACGATACATATTTTCGAACACCCGGAATATCTTTAATCGCCCCAACTGTATAAATTGCAACACCAGCCCTACCTACAATTGACCTGCCAGGCTCAACTATTAATCTAGGAGAACCGAAACCTAATTCAGATAAATATTTCTTCGTTGATTCTGTAATTACTTGAGCATAAGACTTAACTGAAGGTGGTAATTTGTTACTTAAATAACCAATAGCAAAACCTCCCCCTGGGCTAAATTCTCTAAGATCCAATCCCTCCTTAATGAAAGGTTGTAAAAATCTTAAAATTGTTTCTACTCCAGATTCATATGGTTCCAATTCAAAAATTGGAGAACCAAGATGAAAATGAATTCCTACCAAATCTAATTTTTCAGATTTTAACAAATGCCTTATAGCTTTAGCAGCATCTCCGGTCTCAATAGCGAATCCAAATTTACTATCTAAAATACCAGTAGTTGTTGCGATATGTGTATGCGGATCAACATTTGGAGATATCCTTATCATGACATCTTGAGGATATTTTTCTGAAACTAATAAATCTTCTAACAGGCTAATCTCATGAAAGCTATCTATTACTATTCTAGACACCCCCACTTCAATAGCATATTCAAGTTCTTCTCTAGTTTTGTTATTTCCATGAAAATATATTGATCCAGCAGGAAAACCTGAATTTATCGCAACAGCCAACTCGCCTCCAGAAACAACATCCATCCCCAAGCCTTCTTCATTTACAATATTAGCAATTGCTGGGTTGAGAAAAGCTTTAGCAGCATATAACACTCCGGAATCTGAATATAAATCAGAAAATTCTGTAACAAATTCTCTACACATACTTCTTAAAGTAACTTCATCATATATGTAAAGCGGTGATCCAAACTCTTCTACCAAATTAATTACATCACATCCTCCAATCACTAAATGATCAGATGAATTTACTTCGGAAGCGATTGGGAATATAGAATTATTAAAAGCCATATATTTCTCCTAAAACTATTGAGATTTAATCATCACAGATTATCACATCTTGCTCGATTATCTCTCCATTTGATTCAATTTTATAAGCTTTAACTTCTGAATCTTTCACTGAAATTAATATATATAAAATATCTAACCAACCACTTTGAACAGCCATCCTAACATCAGTACTAGAAGGATAAGCTTCTGAATTGGTATGTGAATGATAAAAACCTATAATTTCTAAACCTCTGTTTTCCAAATCTAAAGTAGCTTTAAGTTGTTGCTCAGGGTCCATTAAATATCTAGTAGGACTTGCCACTACATTATCAATTTGATAAACATTTTTTACCTGATTATTTTTACCACCCAAAATTCCACAACACTCATTTGGAGTTTCAAATTCTGCATGTTGCTTAATTAACAATAATTCTCTTCTACTAATTTTCATAAACTAAAACCCTGTAACTCTATAAAATACATACCTCTAAAAATTCAGTCAAATACAAACCTTAAACAACACACACAAACTAATAAAACATAAAAACTATTGAAACAATGATTTGTATATTGAAAAATTTATATTTTAATATATACTTTGAACGTTAACTAAATCAATAAAATGTCTTTGTAACCGAATGCATTTGTTTTTATAAAATAACGAACATCGCTACAAGTGATATTAATTACTAGGAATTAAAGGAGTGGGCCATTGAAATGGATAGATTACGCAAGCCCGAATTCAATTAAAGAAGCTGTTTCTCTGCTTTCTAGCAAAAACACTGTTTCTAGAGCCATGGCTGGAGGTACTGATTTAATAGTACAGCTCAGAGCAGCCCCTGAAAGGATTGGCAACCCTGATCTTGTAGTAGATATCAAAAACATTCCTGAACTGAATGAGGTTACCCTAAATTCTAAAGGATTGACTTTAGGATCTGCTGTTCCAATGTATAAAATTTACAACGATACATCAATTACGAATTTGTTCCCTGCATTACAAGATTCAACTTCTTTAGTTGGTGGAATACAAATTCAAGGTCGAGCTTCGGTAGGTGGAAATATTTGTAATTCAGCACCTAGTGGAGATACAATTCCAACGCTTATATCTCTTAATTCAACCTGTAAAATCGACGGGCCAAATGGATCAAGAAATATAAAAGCAGAGGATTTTTGTACTGGGCCTGGTAAAACCGTACTTGAAAATGGAGAAATTTTAGTATCTATTCATATACCAGCGCCAGGCAAACAATCTGGAAACTCTTACCTAAGGTTTATTCCTAGAAACGAAATGGATATAGCTGTTGTAGGAGTTGGCACATCTATTTCTCTAGATGGAGACATCGTTAAATCAGTTAAAATTGCTTTAGCTTCAGTAGGTCCCACACCAATTCTAGTTACAGATGCTGAAAAAATTATCGGCAAATCAATTGAAGACGAAGAAACTCTTAAAATTGCTGGAGAAGCTTCAAAAAATGCTGCAACTCCAATTACTGACATGAGAGGCACTATCGAATTCAGAAAACATCTATGTGATGTTCTAACTAGAAGAACATTGAAAATCGCAAAAGAAAGAGCAGGAGGTAATTAAACCAATGTCTACAAAAGTTCACGTTAAAACAACAATAAACGGTGAAGAAGTTGAATTTTTATGCGAGCCAAGGCAAAGCCTTCTAGAATGTTTGCGAGATATAGTTGGCCTGACTGGATCAAAAGAAGGATGTAATGATGGTAATTGTGGGGCATGTACAATTAACTTAGATGGTAGAATTGTAGATTCCTGCTTAGTTTTTGGTGTAGAAGTAAACGGTAAAGATGTTAACACCATAGAAGGAGTAGCTTATAAAGACGAACTCCATCCAATACAAAAAGCTTTCCTTGAAAACGCAGCCCTGCAGTGTGGGATTTGTACCCCTGGCTTCATAGTAGCAAGTAAAGCCCTTTTGGAAAAAAACCCTAATCCAACTGAAAAAGATGTACGTTTTTGGCTAGCTGGAAATTTATGTAGATGCACAGGGTATGACAAAATTGTTAGAGCAGTTTTAGATGCTGCTGAAAAAATGAGAGTGAGCTGATGTCTACAACTAATAATAAATTTAAGGTAATAGGTACACGCCCTATCAGACATGATGGAACTGACAAGGTTACTGGCAGAGCTCAATACGGTGCTGATTTTACTATCCCTAGGGTTTTATATGGAAAAATATTAAGAAGCCCGCATGCACATGCAAGGATTAAGAAAATTGATACATCAAAAGCCGAAAAAATAGATGGCGTACTATCAATTATGACAGGAAAAGATATATCTGAAACAAAAAATACTGACGAAGGAGACAGAAAAGTTACATTAGGCGAACTATCAACTGACCTAAAATACCTCCGCGAAGGAGTAATGGCTACCGAAAAAGCCCTATTTAAAGGACACCCTGTTGCAGCTGTTGCAGCAACAAACGTACATATAGCTGAAGAAGCTTGTAAAGCAATAGAAATTTCTTATGAAGTCCTCGATTCTGTGATTACTGCCCCAGATGCAATGAAATCAAATGCTCCGATTATTCAAGAAGATTTAAGAACAACTGAGTTGGGAGAAAAACTTGATTCCCAAACCAATATAGCAGAGCATTTTCAACATAAAATTGGTGACATCTCTAAAGGATTTAAAGAATCTGACATCGTTATAGAAAGAGAATTCAATACATCTACCGTACACCAAGGATATATTGAACCTCACAATTGTGTTGTTCACTGGAGAGATGATGGAAGAATTCACGTCTGGAACACTACACAAGGACCTTTCAATGTCAGAGACGCCACAGCTGAAGTTTTAGGTGTTTCTTTAAGCGATGTTAAACTCACTCCCCTTGAAATCGGAGGTGGATTTGGAGGTAAATTTGAACCTTATTTAGAACCAGTTGCAGCTATTCTTTCTAAAAAATCTGGACGTCCAATTAAAATGGTTATGACACGTTCTGAAGAACTTGAGGCAACTGGACCAACTCCTGGATCTAATATTACGGTGAAAATTGGAGCAAAAAATGACGGAAAAATCATTGCTGCTGAAGCAATATTAAAATATGAAGCTGGAGCTTTCCCAGGATCTCCTGTTAGCGCAGCTGCAGAATGTGTCTTTGCTCCATATAATATTCCTAATCAATCTGTTGATGGTTATGATGTAATTGTTAACAAAACCAAAACAGCTGCATATAGAGCGCCAGGTGCCACAAATGCAGAATTTGCAAGCGAAACTATTATTGACGAATTAGCTGTAAAACTAGACATTGACCCTATTAAATTTAGATTGATGAATGCTTCACAAGAAGGTACTCGTAGGACCGATGGTACTCAATTTCATAACATAGGATTAATTGAAGTTCTAAAAACAATGGAAAAACATCCTCATAACACTTCTGATTTAGGTGAACCTAAAAAGGGTAGCGTTCGTGGTAGAGGAGTTGCAGTAGGATTCTGGATGAATGCAGGCCTTCAATCTTCAGTTAATTTAGCATTGAATCAAGATGGTACAGTTAACCTCACTGAAGGTTCTCCTGATATAGGAGGCTCAAGAACTTCTATATCTATGCAGGCTGCTGAGGTTCTTGGAATAAAAGCTGAAGAGATTCATCCATCAGTTGTAGATACTGATTCTATTGGTTACACATTTGGAACTGGAGGAAGCAGAACTACTTTTGCTACAGGCTGGGCAGCAATTGAAGCTGCTAAGGATTTAAAAAATCAAATGGTTGAACGCGCAGCTCTTATATGGGATATTGATTCTAATTTGGTTTCAATGAATGATGGAGTTGTAAGTACAAACGGATCAAAAAATCTATCCATGTCATTTAAAGAATTAGCCTTGGAAATGAACAGTTCTGGTGGACCTATAATGGGTAAAGGTACTGTTGATCCAAAAGGTGTTGGGCAATCTTTTGCTGGTTTAATTGTTGATGTTGAAATTGATAAAGAAACTGGTAAAACACAAATTATAAAAGTCACTTGCATTCAAGATGTAGGTAAAGCAATTCACCCAAGTTATGTTGAAGGACAAATGCAAGGTGGCACGGTTCAAGGTATTGGCTGGGCTCTTAACGAAGAATATTACATGGATAATCAATCCGGAATGTCAAATAACTCATTACTAGATTATAGGATGCCAACATCACTAGATCTTCCTATGATCGACACAGAAATTGTTGAAGTACCTAATCCTGGACATCCATTTGGCGTTCGAGGTGTTGGAGAAGTTAATATTGTAGCTCCGCCAGCAGCTATAGCTAATGCAATTTACCAAGCTGCAAATATTCGAATGGAAGTTCTACCAATGAATCCACAAGCTGTTCTGAAAAAAATTAATGGGGAATAACAAAAAAATAAAACATTATTTTGAGAATCTCTGGAGATTGATTAATGACTAACGGTTCAAGATCTAATAACGGATATAAAGTAATAGGCACAAGGCCTATACGTCATGATGGATATGATAAAGTCACAGGAAAGGCTTTGTATGGTGCCGATTTTTCCATGTCTGGTTTACTTTTTGGAAAAATCCTTAGAAGCCCTCATGCACATGCCAAAATCATAAACATTGACACATCTGCTGTTGAAAATTTAGAAGGTGTCAAAGCTGTAGTTACTTCAAAAGATTTATCACAAAAAAATTGGACTAAAGAAAAAGATGCAATTATGGCCAAAGATAAAGTATTGTACAAGGGCCATCCAATTGCCGGAGTTGCTGCAATAAATCATCATATTGCTGAAGAAGCATTGAAATTAATCAAAGTTGATTATGAAATTCTTCCAGCTGTTTTAACTGCTCCAGAAGGTTTAGATTCTTCTGCCCCTTTAATTGACGAAACTAAAAAAAATAATATTTCTAATCATGTAAAACATGAATTAGGTAATATAGAAGAAGGATTCAAGAAATCTGATATCATTGTAGAAAGAACATTTGATACTGCAACAGTTCATCAAGGCTATATTGAACCCCATAATGCAACTGTAGATTGGAATCAAGATAAAAAAATTAATATTTGGGTTAGTACCCAAAGTGCATTTGACATCAGGGGTAGAACTGCAGAAATTTTAGATCTAAATCCTTCAGATGTCAAAACCACGCCAATGGAAATTGGTGGTGGATTTGGAGCTAAATTTGATCCTTATGCATGTCCTATTGCTGCCCTATTATCTAAAAAGACAGGACGTCCTGTTAAAATTGTACACACAAGAAAAGAAGAATTCGAATCAACTGGTCCTACACCAGGTTCTAATGTAAAAGTTAAAATTGGTGCTACTAAAGAAGGTAAAATATTAGCTGCAGAAGCAACACTAGCTTATGAAGATGGAGCTTTCCCTGGAGGAGTAGTTTCAGCTGGAGCCCTATGCGCATTCGCAACCTATGATATAGAAAATGTATTAATTAATGGTTACGATGTTCTGGTTAATAAACCAGCAACCGCAGCTTATCGTGCCCCCGGAGCAACAAATTCTAACGTTGGCACAGAAACTGTTATAGATGAAATAGCTGAAAAACTTGAAATGGACCCAATTGAATTCAGACTGCTAAATGCATCCAAAGAAGGAGTACGAAGAGCTGATGGTCCTAAACACCCAAGTATAGGTGTTATTGAAGTACTTAATGCTATGAAAAACCATCCTCATTATAATGAACCTTTACCTGAATCTGCCAACATAAACAGAGGTATTGCTATTGGATTTTGGATGAATGGCGCTGGACCTTCTTCTATTAACCTAAGTGTCCATCCTGATGGTAGAATAAATCTTATTGAAGGATCTACCGATATTGGAGGTTCAAGGGCTTCTATTTCTATGATGGTTGCCGAGGTATTAGGGGTTCAAGCTGAAGATATCAAGCCTTCCGTCGTAGATACAGATAAAATTGGATTTACATCTGGAACTGGAGGAAGTAGTGTCACATATAAAGCTGGTGTTGCCGGCCACATTGCTGCTACAAATTTGAAGCAATCATTAATTGAAAGAGCTTCCTCAATATGGGGAGTCCCTTCAGACACAGTTTCTATGGAAAATGGAATACTATTTAGTACAAAAGATAAATCTCTAAGTATTACACTTAAAGATTTAGCAAAAGATCTAAACGATACTGGCGGTCCTATTATTTCAAATGGAGCTATTAATCCATCAGGTGCAGCACCATCAATTTCAGGACATATTATCGATGTAAAAGTTGATCCAGAAACAGGTAAAATTGATGTTGTTAAATGTACCATTTTTCAAGATGTTGGTAGAGCAATTCATCCAAGTTATGTTGAAGGTCAAATGCAAGGTGGTACTGTCCAAGGTATTGGATGGGCATTAAACGAAGAATATTTTTACAATGAAGATTCTTATGAAATGGCTAATCCAACCTTCTTAGACTATAGAATGCCACTGGCATTAGACCTACCGATGATTGATACAGAAATTATTGAAGTTCCAAATCCTGCTCATCCTTTTGGAGTTAGAGGAGTTGGAGAAGCTTCAATCACTTCGCCTCCAGCAGCAATAGCTAACGCAATTTATAGAATTACTGGAGTGCGTGTGAATCAACTACCTATCAAACCCAATTTGTTACTGGAATCTATAAAAAAATAATACCAAAAGCAAAAAATATGGCAACAGTTTTTATTCCCAGCTTAATGATTGATATGACTTCAGGGAAACAAAGAGTCGAAGTTACTGGATCTAATGTCAGAGAAATTGTCATTTCTTTGGATGAATTGTTTCCAGGTGTCAAAGACAGGCTAGTTGAAAACCACAAGATCAAACCAAATATTTCTGTAGCTGTCGACGGAGAAATCTCACCTCTTGGTATATTGGAAAAAGTTGAACCAAATAGCGAAGTACACTTTATCCCTGCTGTAGGTGGCGGTTACAAATAGAAATCTAAAGAAAGAAAATATTATCATGTCATCCTCAAAAATTAAGGGAATAATAGTACCTATAATTACTCCATTGTCACCATCTGGAGATTTAGATACCAAATCACTAAAGAAACTTGTTGATTACTTTATTCAAGCCGGTGTGCATGGTATTTGGGCTTCAGGAACTACTGGGGAATTTGCAAATCTCACACAAGAACAAAGATTACAATCAATTGAAAAAGTAATTGAATATTCAAATAACAAAATTCCAGTAATTGCAAATATTGCATGCTCTGGCACTCAAGAATCAATTGATTTTGGAAAAAAAATAGTTGGTCTAAATCCCGCAGGTATAGCGTGTACCCCTCCTTTCTACTATTTAAATAATCAGAGTGAAATTTTTAATCATTATCAATATATATCAGACAAATTAAATACCCAACTTTGGGTATACAACATACCATCTACAGTCAAAAACGAAATCCTTCCTGGCACTACCCTCAGGCTAGCTAAGGAACAAACTATAATTGGAATAAAAGACAGTAGCGGAAGTCTTGAAAATATTGCAAATTTATCAATATCTGTTAAAAGAAATAATGTAAAAATGAACTTATTTATAGGAAGTACATTTATGACATCCCTGACTGAGGGAATTCTAGTTGACGGAGTTATTCCAGGTTTAGGCAATTTAATTCCAAAAAGTTTTGTAAAAGCTTGGGAAAATGGATTATCTCAAGAATATGCTCCCGTAAAAAAATATCAAGATGAAATTGTTAAAGCAACCACAATTATGAATTTTGGTAAAAATGAATCAGTTAATGGCATTGCGTGTATTAAAGCTGGCTTAAAACATTTAAGAATCATAGAATCTGATAAAATGACTAACCCATTTGAAACTTTAAGTAATAACGAAAAAGAGAAAATGAGAAGTTTAATAAATGATTTATTAATATAAATAATATAAACTGGAATCATAAAGTTTAAAGGATCTAACAAAAATGTCAGAAGATTTTAGTTTCTCAAAATTTGCAAATAATGATTTTTACAAAAAGCAAAATGAAAATTTGGTTGATCTTGCAGATTTAACAAATGGAACAAAAGTAATAGACTTAGCATGTGCTACTGGTGGAGTTACGAAGATCATTGCACAAAAAATGACTGGTGCAAAAAAATCAATCATTTTTGCTATTGATCATTCTGCTTCTGCTCTCAAAATTGCGAAAGAAGATTTAAATTCAATCAAAACTTCGGCTATAAATTTTATTCAAAGCCAAGTTGAAAATGTTTCTGACTCTGTTAAAGAAAATGTTGATGCTGTATTCTTCTGTAATGCAATTCATTATATTAATGACAAAGATACTCTAATTGATAATATCTCTAAAACTTTAAAACCAGGTGGAAAATTAGCCTTTAACACATCATTCTACGAAGGCTCTCATCCCCAAGATAGTTTACTTTTTTATAAAAAATGGATGTTTAAAGCCGCTAAAATCCTTAAAAGAAATTACGGCATGTTTCCTAAAAAAGAAAATAAGGTAGAATCCAGAATCCATTTAACTCCTGAAGAATACCAAGAAATTCTAGAACGAAAAGGATTCATACTTCAAAAACAAAATGTAGCACGTGTTATGGTACCAATAAGTGGATGGCTTGATATAAGTGAATTCAAAGACTTCATCGAAGGAGCAATGCCTGGGGTTCCACTAAAAGAAGCTAGCATGGCATTACAAACTGCCGTCAGAGAAACATTTAAAGATTTAGCTATAGAGACAGTACCTCGGAATTGGCTAGAAATTGTAGCTATTAAAAAATAGATTCCTAATTTTCACAAAGAAAAATCAGGAATATCTAATTCTTTAACTAATTGAAATACCCCAAATTGATCATTTTTAATAATCTGATCAATCTCGAAAAATTTTCTTTCTAATCTTAAATTTAAGTCCTCAAATAATTCATATGCTTGCTTGGTTGGTCTATAATCTCCTCCAGCAACTCCACCCTTAAGCTCTTTATATTTTCCATATATCCCAACTGGAATACCTACAGGAGGAATTTTGTCATAAGATTTAAAAGGAACTATTTCATTCTCAATTTCTGACAATTTTGACAACATCAAATCCACAGATTTTTGCAAATTATTTTCTTCATCTAATCCTTTAGATCTAGTAACAACTTGTTTAACTTCATCACGGATTTTTCTAAAATATTTTACTTTATTAAAAATTTCTAAAGATTTTTTTTGTATGTCTTTTTGAAGATCATACTGTAAAACTAAATCATCTAAAGAAGCCTCTGATCTAGGATCTTTGACAAAATCAAAATTTTGCTCAGAAATAGATTTGCTACCAATGATTAAACGAATAGTATACTTACCTGGAAGAGATAAAACTGAAGTTTTCTTAGCAATAAAAGGGCTTTGCCCACCTGAAACATCTGGCAATTCAGGAATTTCTTCATCTCTTAAATCCCAGATTAATCTATTCAATCCATATTTTCCATCTAAGATTTTTGTATTTTCTTGGTTAAAAACCCGAACAACTTTATCAGAAGAATCAATTATAGATATGGAAAATTGTGAATTAAAATTTTCAGGAAGATAATAAATTATAGATAAACCTTCCTCTGGGTTTTGACCAGCATCTAAGTAAACTTGGGTGATTTCTCCCAAATTAGATTTTTTTTCTATATATGTAGCAGGTTCTCCAAAAATTTTAGAGGAATATCTTTTACCTATATTTTCTTCTGTAAGATCAGACAAACCTCCAGCTAGCTGATCTATTACCCTAACTTTATCAGATGGTTTAAATAAAAATGGTTTCTCTGTATCAATACCACTCCTTAATTCTCTTAACAAATTAATCCCATCTAAAATCCAAAATGACCTACCATGTGTTGCTAAAATCAATTCATCATTTTTGATTTGAATATCATATATGGGTACAACGGGTAAATTTAACCTTAAGGGCTCAAACAGATCTCCTCGGTTAAAAGAAACATACACTCCTTTTTCAGTACCTAAATATAATATTTTTGAATCCTCAGGATCTTCCCTGATAACCCTAGTTACTTCATCATCAGGAACCCCTTGACACAATTTTTTCCAAGTTTCCCCATAATCATCCGTTTTATATAAAATTGAAATATTATCTGCAAGTTTATATCTAGATGCAGTAACATATGCAGTTCCTGGTTCATGTAAAGAAGTTTCAATACACGAAACCATAGAATATTCAGGCAAATCTTTAGGAGTAATATTTTTCCAAGAGCTCCCTCCATCAAATGTGATTTGAATTATCCCATCATCAGAGCCAGCCCAAAGCACCTTCGAATCAAATTTTGATTCGGTCAACGCGTAAACTGTGCAATAAACTTCCGCCCAAACACCTTCTGATGTTATAGGTCCTGATAATTGTTGCTTGGCAACATCATTTCTAGTCAAATCGGGGCTAATTACTTCCCAACTTTCTCCTTCATTTGTTGATTTAAAAACAAAATTTGAAGAAACATAAATTGTGTCTGAATCATGTCTAGATATAATTATTGGAAATTCCCAGGCAAACCTATATTTAAATTTTTCTGGCGGAGTATTTTGTTCGTATTCTGGCCAAACAGAAATTAGTCTAACTTGATCTGTTTTATGATCATATCTCTGTAAACTTCCTCCAGGGTAAGCAGAATAAACAATATTAGGATCATTTGGATTAACAGCAATTTTGCCACTCTCAGATAAACCAACAGTGAAGCAATCATCCCAGCGAATTGAACCTTTCATAGACATACTTGGAACACTTACTGCGCTATTATCCTGTTGAGTACCATAAACCCTGTAAGGAAACTGATTGTCCGTATCAAGAAAATAAATCTGAGATGTTGGTTGATTATATATTGAAGACCAAGAATTTCCTCCATTATACGAAATACAAGCCCCTCCATCGTTACCTTCAATTATCCTGTCAGAATTATTGGGATCTATCCAAATATCATGGTTATCTACATGTGGGGTAACTACTTCTATAAAATTTTTTCCACCATCAGTAGATTTCCAAACTTTATTTGCTAAAACCCAAACTATCTCTGAATTACTCGGATCAGCAAAAACATGGGTATAGTACCAGGGCCTGTCTCTAACACCTTTATCTTGGTTAATCTTCTCCCAGCTCTCTCCATAATCATCAGATCGAAATAATCCACCAAATTCGGACTCTATTAGAGCCCAAACTCTACCTAATTTTGCAGGAGAAGTTGCGACACCCATTCTTCCTTTCACACCTTCAGGCAAACCCGAATTATCAGAGATTTCTAACCATGTATCACCACCATCAGTAGATTTATACAATCCACTATGTTTTCCGCCACTTTGAATTTCCCAAAAGCTACGTCTACCTTCCCATAAGCAAGCAAATAAAATATTTGGGTCATTTAAATCCATTGAAAGATCTGATGCTCCGCTATCAGGGAACTCATATAAAACTTTTTCCCAATTATTACCTCCGTCAGAAGATCTAAATATACCTCTATCTTCATTAGGACCAAAAGCATCCCCAAGAGCTGCTACATAAACTAAATCAGGATTTGTAGGATGAATACGTATTCTTGAAATATGACGAGTTTGAGTTAACCCAATATGATTCCAAGTCAATCCAGCATCTGTTGATTTATAAACCCCATCTCCAGGAGTAACATTACTCCTAATGCAGGCTTCACCAGTACCTACATAAATCACATTAGGATTTGAATCTGAAATTGCTAAAGCACCAACAGAAGCTGAATTAAAAAAATTATCTGAAATATTTTCCCAAAAAAGACCTCCATCATATGTTTTCCATACACCACCAGCACATGCTCCAAAATAAAATACATTTGAATCCATTGGATCCCCAGCCACTGCCACGACTCTACCTCCTCGAAATGGCCCAATACATCTATAAGATAAAACGTCTTTTAGCAATAGGTTTGTATTAATATCAAATACCTCCATAATAATTAGTTGAAAGAAGTAATCTCTGATTAATTTTATCAATCAAAGCCCTTAGCTTAAGGTATAATATCACAATTGATATTAATTATGGGGGAAGTGTCGGAATTGGTAGACGAGCATGATTTAGGATCATGTGTCATTATGGCGTGGGGGTTCGAGTCCCCCCTTCCCCACCAATATTGCCCGTAAGGAAATTTCAATAATGAAGTATAAAATTGCTATCCTACAAGGTGATGGAGTTGGCCCTGAAGTAACTTCAGAATCTATTAAATGTCTCGAAGCTGTTAGTAAAAAATTCAACCATGTTTTTGATATTGAATTTGGTCTAATTGGAGGCATCGCTATAGACAAATCAGGAAACCCTTTACCTAAAGAAACAGAAATTTTATGTGAAAAATCAGATGCAATACTTTTTGGTGCTGTAGGTGGACCAAAATGGGACAACAAAAATTTTAATATTAGACCTGAAGGAGGAATTCTAGCAATTCGAAAAAAACTAAAAGCATTTGCAAACTTAAGACCTGTAAAAGTTTTTCCTTCATTAATTAATTCAAGTCCTATTAAACCAAAATACATCAGGGGTGTAGACATAATGATTGTTCGAGAGCTTACAGGTGGTCTATATTTTGCAAAGCCAAAAAAACGATGGAATACTGCTAGAGGAAAAAGAGGAATTGATACTCTCAAATATACAGAAAAAGAAATCGAAAGAATTTTGGATGTTGGTTTCAAATTAGCTCAACAAAGACAAAAAAAACTAACTTCTGTAGATAAATTTAATGTACTAGAATCTTCAAGATTATGGAGAGAAATAGCTATTAACGTTGGAAGAAATTACCCTGATGTTGAACTTGAACATATACTTGTAGATAACATGGCTATGAAATTAATTTCCCAACCAAAATCTTTTGATGTGATTGTATCTGAAAATACTTTCGGGGATATAATTTCAGATGAAGCAGCAATAATATCTAGTTCGTTAGGAATGTTGCCATCCGCAAGTATCTCTGGTCTCAAAACAAACAAAACTTCTAAATCCAACAAATCACAATTACCTTTTTTATATGAACCTATCCATGGAAGTGCTCCTGACATAGCTGGTCAAAACAAAGCTAATCCAATAGGCTCGATATTAAGCTTAGCTATGATGCTTAATTTATCCTTCGGGCTATATCATGAATCACAATCTATCGAAAAATCTGTCAATAATATCCTCTCCCAAGGATTTAGAACATCTGATATAGCAACAAACCAAAAAGACATTATATCTACATCAGATATGGGTGATTTAATTTCTTCAAATATATAATTTACTTTAACCTTTTAGTCTATTATCAAGCTAAAAATCCCAAACTTACTGAACCTAATAATACTGTTAAAAAGACCCTTGCTCATTCTACAATAATTGATAATATAACTAATTCAATTAACTTAGGAATAAAATTTGAGTCACATTTCAGAAATAAAAACAAGGGAAATATTAGATTCTAGAGGAAATCCAACATTGGAGGTTGATGTCATTTTATCTAATGGCTTGCTTGGAAGAGCAGCCGTACCATCTGGTGCTAGCAAAGGCTCTAGAGAAGCTTTTGAACTCAGAGACAACGACCTAGGAAGATATAATGGACTTGGGTTGTTAAAAGTTATTGAAAAAATCAGATCAGAAGTTGTACCTCAAATACAAGGAATGTCCGTTTCAAATCAAATTGAGATAGATGAAAAACTACTGGAAATTGATGCTACTGCAAACAAAACCAACTTGGGAGGTAATACAATGATTTGTATCTCAATGGCAGTTGCTCAAGCAGGAGCTCAAAATTATTCAATCCCTCTGTATAAATATATCTCTAAACTAATGCAATTAAATCAACTTACAATACCAATTCCAATGTTTAACATTCTTAATGGTGGAAGACATGCATTCAACTCAACTGATTTTCAAGAATTCATGTTAATACCTATTAACTCACAAGGATTTAAACAATCTATACGTATTGGTTCTGAAATCTATCAAAAAATCAAATCAATTATCTTGAAAAAGGGATTCCAAACTACCGTCGGTGATGAAGGTGGATTCGCACCTAATATCACAAAAAATTCCGATGCTATTGATCTGATATGTGAATCTATAGAAAAATCTGGTTATATTCCAGGAAAAGATTGCGTAATTGGTATAGATGCTGCGGCATCTGAATTCATTAATAAGGACAAAAATTACTTCCTTGAAAAAGAAAATCTTATCCTTTCAAATTTAGAGATGATCGAACAATTTGACAAATGGATAAACAAATATCCAATAGTAAGTATTGAAGATGGGCTCGCAGAAGATGATTGGGAAGGTTGGAAAATTATGACAAAAAAATTAGGAAAAAAAATACTTCTAGTGGGTGATGATTTGTATGCAACAAATCCTAAAACTATAGAGCATGGAATTTCACAAAAAACAAGTAATGCCGTTCTGATAAAACCAAATCAAATTGGAACACTGAAAGAAACATTCGAAGCTATCAAAGTAGCTCACAATTCAAACTTAACCACAATAATTAGTCACAGATCAGGAGAAACTGAAGACACTTTTATTGCTGATCTTGCAATAGGAACAAATTCAAAGTTGATCAAATCAGGTGCCCCAGCAAGAGGAGAACGTACAGCAAAATATAACCGACTCCTCAGAATAGAAGAATCACTTCAATCTGATCCAGATTTTGTGGGACAAAGTAATTTGTCGTTTAATTGATAAAAACAAATATTGACCAATTTCTAAATCAATTCATTAAAAAACGAAAGGTAAATTTACATGCCTGAATGGTGGTTAGAGGTAGTTTTACCCAGTACAGTTTTTGGGTTAATGTTAATTCTTTGGATAGTTATACCTCCAAAAAATAACGAAAGTGATTTCGCCAGTAAAATAAGATCGTGGATTATTAATTTGATAAAAAAATAAAAATTATTATTAATGCAAAATTATTTCAAAGAAAAATTAAAAACTAATACAGATGACGGAAGAAAAAGAGTCCTTGGTATTGTTTTGTTCCTAATTATTTTGGCATTGTTTTTTTCATTTAACAGACTCCCAAAATTAGATATTGTTGGTGAAGATTTAACAGCAGTCACATCACCAGGACAACAGTGTTTTCAAGGTTTTTGTATAGAAAGAGAAGAGGGAACTTCTTTCGTTTCTAAATGGGTAACATTTTCAACAACATATTTAAGACTAGTGACAGTGGGCATGACCTTCGCTTTTGTAATAGCAGGCCTTTCTGAATCTTTTATTTTTCCCCGAAACTCAACTCGGGGATTCGAATCAGGTAGCTGGTTTTCAAGAACTTTAAAAGGTGCGGCTGCAGGACCCGTAATGAATCTGTGTTCAGCATGTATTGTACCTGTTTCATCAGCGTTTCATAGAAGGGTTGGCATTGAAGGAGCCCTTGGAATGGTTCAAGGATCCGCAACGATGAACATTCCCGCACTATCAATGGTATTTTTTGTATTTAATCCACTGCTTGGGCTAAGTAGAGTAGTATTAGCAATACTTGGAGCATTAATAATACCTCCTTTGGTTGCTTTAACTGTCAAAAAAGAACCAAAAGAGAATGAGTTAATTAATATTGTCCCAGAAAATACAGTCATAGAATTGCCATTACCTTGGAAAACAATTTTCATTGAGACTATTAGAGAATGGTCAAAAATCACATTGGGATACTTAACTAGAATGGGTCCAATTATGATAGTTGCAGGATTTGCAAGTGGCCTTGCAATCCAATGGCTTAACCCTGGTATTGTCAACACATATTTAGGAAATAATTTACTAGGATTATCGATCGCAGCAACTTTCGGAATATTAATAAATGTACCTCTATTATTCGAAATCCCTCTAGTTGCACTTTTATTACTATTAGGAATGGGTACAGCTCCAGCAGCCACATTACTTTTTACTGCTGCAGCTGCGGGACCTGTTACATTTTGGGGACTATCTAGTATACTCCCAAAAAAAGCAATTGCATCATTTGCAATTTCTACTTGGGCCATTGGATTTTTAGGAGGACTAATCGTACTTGGAGTTGGTTCGTTTTTATGGGAAGATTCACAACCATTAAAAATACAAAATAATCAATCTCAAATAAATACATACTCTGACGTTACAGAAACTTCAGGGGTAATCTTTAATCCTAATTTAAATCTGACAAACTACAGTAGCTCAGGCATTATCATACTTGATTTTAATAACGATAGTTTCGAAGACATTTATGTTGTTAATAGCAAGGGATCAAATAAATTATTCCACAACAACGGTGACAAATCTTTCTCAGACGTCACAGAATCAGCAAATGTTTCTGACAACAATAATTTAGGAATGGGCGGGTGTGCAGCAGATTATAATAATGACGGAAATGAAGACATTTTTATAACCAACAAAGGTACTAATACTCTATTCAAAAACAATGGAAATGGAACATTCTCCAAAATCGAAACAAATATTCAAAAAGATGATTCTATTTCTTCTGGATGTTCATGGGGAGATTTGAACAATGATGGTTTCTTAGATTTAATTTATACAAACATAACTGAAGATATTAACAATTCGATCAAACTATACATCAATTCCAAAAACAATGAATTTAAAAAAATTGATTCAATTCAAAACGATTTTAAAACTCAAATCAGGAGCAATCAAGAAATACTTCAACCAACATTGATAGATATAAATAACGATAGAAAATTAGATATTGTCATAATCTATAAAAATCTTGAAACTGGTAAATTAGGTCAATTAATTTGGCTTAACTCAATGAAAACTTTAAACAATGAAACAATTTTAAAATTTAACCTCACAAAAAAATCAATCTCTCCTCATGAAAATAGTCATGAAACAAGGGTTCAAAAAATCCACTTTGGAAATGATATTGTTATATCAGAAACTGGNGAAGTNGATTTAATNAAAANTTCTATNCCNNCAACATTTTTTAGNCACTTNAAAATNGGATGGGGNGCNATNAGTTTTGACTATAACAANGATGGNTATGATGATATTTTTATTTCAAAAAATCCNCNTGATTACAATCAAGAATCAAANAATTCTAATCAATTACCNATTCAACTNTCTATNAATGAAGNTNTTGACAAATTNAGCCCAATATTAACAGAAAATATCCCTTTAAATAATGNNCAAATTAATGCAGTTTCNTATTTTGATTTTGANCTAGATGGTTGCNTAGANATAGTAGTTTCTCCATACAATNCTCCNTTAAAAATCTTNCACAATAGNTGNAAATCAAAAAANAATTGGTTCATATTAAAACTTGAAGGAACGTCANCTAANAAAAATGCTATAGGAGCGCAAGTCNNTATAGAAACCGAANATTCTAAANANATNAAAAACNTCAATAANAACGTAGGNCAATCTAGTCAAAGTTCTNCAAAAATACACTTTGGTCTTGGANANTCAAAANCAATCAAATCACTANNNNTNGTTTGGCCAAACGGNAAAATTTCAGAATACAAAAATATAGATGTNAATCAACATCTNTCNCTTTCTGAACCNGGAGAATAATNGATGGAAAATAGCAANCCTCANGTNATAATTATTGGTGCAGGTGTTATAGGAATTTGTTCAGCATACTANCTNCAAAAATTTGGTGTTNGAGTAACTGTNCTTGAACAAAATNAAATCAGNAGTGGTGCTTCATNNGGAAATNCNGGACTGATAGTTCCATCNCATAGNATNCCTTTACCTAGCCCAGACGCACTTAAAATGGGATTAAAATCCATATTTGAAAAACAAAGNCCACTATATATTCAACCAAAATTTGATTTAAAATTATTTAGATGGTTATTTAATTTTGCAAAAAATTGCAATGCAAAAAATATCAAAAAAGTAACAAAAACTTGCATAGATTTTTCTCTTGCTAGTGCTAATGAATACAGTAAATTAATTAACGAAGAAAATTTAAATTGTAACTTCNTTCAAAACGGTACCTTATCTTTNTTTGCATCTAAAGAAATGTTTAATCAATATTTNAAAAAATACAAATTATTAGAGGAAAATGGAATATCAGTCAAAAAAATGTCAACAAAAGAAATCTGTGACACATATCCTCATGTTAAACCTGATATTGCAGGTGGACTCTTTAAAAAAGGTGACGCTCACATTAATCCTCAAAAATTTGTAAAAGAATTATCAAAAATAGTGACATCTAATGGTGGAGAAATTCTGGAAAATACTAAAGTTACAGGNTTTGAAATTNAATCTGATGAAATCGTAAAAATACAAACTGAATTCAAAGATTTTTCTGCTGACCANATANTAATAGCGGCTGGTGCATGGAGCCCTATACTTTCCAAGATAATTGGAANNGAACTNCCTATACAACCCGCAAAAGGATATAGCATAACCATACCTCAAGATGAAAATAAAATTGATACACCCATGATGTTAGCTGAAGCAAGGGTTGGAGCAAATCCATTATCTGACAAATCTTTTAGATTAGCAGGTACATTAGAACTTAGTGGATTAAATTTTTCTGTCAACAAAAAAAGGGTTCAAAAAATTATNGATTCAGGTCAAGATTATTTGCGAAAAGAATATTTCAAACATATCTCAAAATCAAAAATTTGGTATGGGTTTCGACCGCTTACTCCAGACGGATTACCAATNATCGAAAAATCTTCAAAAGTTAAAAATTTAACATTTGCATCAGGGCACGGAGTATTAGGAATGACATTAGGTCCCATCACGGGATTAACAGTTGCTGAAATANTTACTGAAAACCCAACTACAATCAATACCAAACCATTTTCTCTTAATAGATTTAATTAATTTCAGGCAACNCTAAANGGCAATAATATTTCCTCATNAATCTCAATACCNAANCCACTNCTNTCAGGAACNTGTACATANCCNTCTCTGACNTCTAAATTATATTTAAAAGTTTTNCCNTACATTGGATCAGTNGCNCCAGCATAATATTCTAAAATCAACCCATTAGGAATNGCNGTTACCAAATGAATATGTACNTCTTGGCTACCATGAGGNGCTATAGGAATTTCATGCGCTTGAGACATNGCNGCAACTTTCATNAACTCTGTNACNCCNCCCATAATNAATNCATCTGGTTGCAAAATNGAAACATTNCCTTGTTCAATNANATCTCGAAANCCAAACTTNGTATATTCATTNTCTCCTGTNGCAATTGGAATACTTGTAGATTGACTNATAATCTTATGNCCTTTGTAATCATCAGGATTAATAGGTTCTTCAAACCAAAAGATNTCATATTTTTCAATCTCTTTTGCTATTTTTATNGCNTCATAACGTTTATANGCNCAATTTGCATCAACCATCAAATCAATTTTNTCTCCNAGTGTTTCTCGNACTACACGTACCCTNTCAACATCATCTTTAATTGAAACTCCACCAATTTTCATTTTNACNGCATTAGCACCTAACTGAANAGCTTCTTCCATTTCAGATGCTAAATCAGATAATCCTTTACCTTCCTGATAATATCCTCCAGCTATATAAACAGGAATCTTATCTGTAAATCCTCCAAGTAGTTTACTTAATGGTAATCCTGAAATTTTACCCTTTAAATCCCATAAAGCAATATCGATACCGCTAATTATTCTAGTAGTAATACCTCTACGTCCAACAAGTTTAGGCTGCCACATATTGTCCCAAATCTTTTCTGAATTTAATGGATTTTCACCTATAAGCACTTTTTTNAAATGACTCAATATTGTTTGACCAATATTTACATTACCCATAACTCCAAGAGACAAACCAATTCCAGTAATCCCNTCATCTGTTAAAANTTTAATTAAATCTATNCCACCNGTATCATATACATACATNCCGTTTCTAATTGGATTTTNACGTTTCCATTCATAAGATTCCATTATTACATCTACGATTTTCATANAACACCTAAACTTTCTAAAAATGATATTGATAATTTANCATCAAAAACTCTTAATTTCACCTCAACANNACATATATTAACATCACGTGAAGCCCATCAAATTGTTGACATAAACTAAAATTTCATGGATATTGGAATACAATGTTTAAAACTTGGAGGTAANAATTATGCAAGCTGGAATTAAACAGCAAGTATTAGTAGATNCACTTTTCCCAAATNTTGGATTAAATTCAAAATATGGAATCTACATACGAGAAGCAATTTTAATTTTAGGATTTGCTGTTTTGATGTCCNTNTGTGCACAAATAGCCATTCGAATCCCATACACCGTTGTCCCTATCACTGGNCAAACATTTGGAGTTTTACTTGCTGGCGGAGCACTTGGTAGCAGAAAAGGTGCNTTAAGNATGNTAGCTTATTCATTAATAGGCATGTTTTTATTTCCAGTATTTGCNCCTGGTTCAGATGCTATTAAAGCATCTTTAGGAGATAGTGGCGTATTTCATTTTATATNCCCATGGGNAGGCACACAAAATCTTTTGTGGAGTATGGCATCAGGTGGTTATATTGTAGGATTTATTGCTGCTGCTTATTTAATTGGAAAATTAGCTGAAAAAGGTTGGGATAGAAAATCTAGNCTATTACTTTCACTTTTTTTGGGTAATATAGTCATTTATCTTTTTGGATTACCTTGGCTTTCGATTAATCTAGGAATAGGATTATCTAAAACATTAGAGTGGGGTCTTTGGCCATTTATTGCAGGTGATGCTGTTAAACTTGTAGCTGCATCTATAGCACTCCCTACTGCATGGAATTTGGTTCGATTAACAAAAAAATAAATAATGTTCAACAAATCAAATAAACCTGAATTTACTATGNNTTTAATATAATCACATCACAAGTAAGGTTGGTATGCCTTCATGAAATATTTGATTTCAATATTCATCTATGTAACCATTTTTTTCTTACTTAACGGATGTCAAAACACACAACATTCAACAAAAATATCAGATCCCTACCAAGAAGAAAATACATCCCAAAAAATAGAAGATATTTCACATTGGATCAATACANCTCCTCTAACTTTAAATTCTTTGAAAGGGAAAGTTGTTCTGATAGATTTCTGGACATATACTTGCATTAATTGTATTAGAACTTTAGATTATCTCAAAGACTGGCATTCTAAATATAACGATTCAGGGCTAGTAATCATTGGGATACATACTCCAGAATTTGAGTTTGAAAAAAACATTAATAATGTTGAAACATTTGTCGTAGAAAATCAAATTGAATATGCTGTTGGCCTTGATAATGAATATTCCACATGGAGATCATTCAATAATATATACTGGCCAGCGAAATATTTAATTGATCAAACAGGAGAAATAAAATATCAACATTTTGGAGAAGGAAATTACAATCAAACTGAAAAAAAAATTCGAGAGTTATTGTCAATTACTGAAAAAAATATTAGTAATATCCCGCTTGGAAATTATCCAGCGAACGCAGTTGACCACAGAGCATTTTCAAATCATTATTTAAAAAGTCAAACTAGAGAACTTTATGCAGGATATGTAAGAAATTATTCTTTATCTAATCAAGGTAGAACTCCCCCATACATATACAATACTGAATATTATTCTCAAAAAGACACTGTCATTAATTTCAAAGATCCTGGAAATCATTTAAATCAATTTATGTATATTCATGGAGATTGGTTAAATGAGCCCCAAAACATTACTAAAGCAAATAATTCTCAATCAGCTGACGATAGCTATATAGCGGTACCATTCTTTGCAAGAAGTGTTAATATGGTTTCAAAACCATTGTCAAACAAAGAAGCAGTAGTTATAGAAATCATGCTAAATAACAAATACCTAACTAAATCAGAAGCTGGGAAAGATATAAAATTTTCAGAGAATGGATCTTCTTATTTAGTTGTTGATAAACCAAATCTATACAATATCATCAGTTTGCCTGAAATTAAGTCTGGAGAATTAAAAATCACATCCCTCGAAAAATTCTCCGTCTTTGCTTTTACTTTTGGTGCATATATAAATACAGAAATTAATTAATGAATTCAATCCGATATATTATCAACTTAATATTAATTTCAATACTTTATGTTTCTTTGATTTCATGTGGTTTATATGATTCCAAATCACCTGCAGTTCCTTACAGACTTGATTTATCTCCACAAATCGAAAGTGATTACTCTAAAAATGGATTAAAAGCAATCTTATCTACTAGAGATTTTGGTACTGGCAACCAGAGATTCGCCGTACTTTTAATTTCTAAAACTGGATTTGTTACTAATGAAACCGTGAATATTACAACTTCATTAGTTCAAAAAAACCAAAACAGCCAGCAGTTACAAAAAAAAACAGCTATTTTTTATCAATGGGAAAATCTAGCTAAAGGCACTTATGTAGCAAATTTCAATTTTAATAAATCTGGTACTTGGGAGGCATTGATTGAAGTTTTAAATGAAAATAATAACGTAACCAAAAGCACTGATATAAAATTCGAAGTCAAAAAAACTTCATATACTACAAAAATTGGCAAATCTGCTAAATCTTCAAAAACTAAAACGATTAACGATGTTGATTCCTTAAATGAATTATCTACAGGATCAAAAATTTATCCAAATTTATATCAAACTTCACTTGAGCATGCAGTTAATTTAAACAAACCGGTAATAGTTTCATTTGCTAGCCCTGGGTATTGCATTGAACGATCATGTGGCCCTCAGACCGACGTCCTAAATCAAATGCAAAAATCAGATAATTCAAAATTATTTTTCATTCACGTTGAACTGTATGAAAATCCCGAAAAAATATTAGGNAACCCTGTGAACAAAAAATTGTCTCAAGCTGCAATTGAATGGAACCTTCCTTCTGCAGAATGGACATTTATAATAATTGAAAAAAAAGTGGTAGCAAAATACGAAGGTTTTGTTACAAAGCAAGAAATTCTTTCAGACCTTCAAAAAATACTATACTGAAATAGAAAAATATCTATCAAGTTAAATTTATTTTTTGGAAGCTGGNTTAAAAATTGAATCTTTCGAAAAAGCAGTNCTAGTAGAACCAGTTTTCAATAAACGCTTTGCAGCTGAAGCAAAAAACAAAACACCAGCAAAACTCAATACAATAGTTTTAAAGAATGCCCTTCGAGTTTGCGATTCATTCGGCCGAAAATCTTTTAACATCTAAATCTCCAAATATTATTTAATCAAATTTTAACATTTTATCTATAAGAAACAAATTATATTTTCTCTTAAAAAATATATTTAATTAAATATTCTGAATTTGAGTTTGAATACAAATGGAAACACCAATTGAATCCAAAAGCACTAAAATAGTTAAAATTTATCCCAAATTGATACTTATGTTACCCATCGTAAAGAACGTTCCACTGCTTTTTTCCAATTTAACCTTAATCTGTCTCTTTTATCTTGTTTCATTAAAGGATAAAAATCACCACTACTTTTCCATTTCCCAATCAATTCATCAATATTTTTCCAAAATCCAATACCAATTCCTGATAAATATGCAGCCCCTAATAGTGTTGTTTCTGGAGTATATGAGCGCTGAATTTTGAAACCAGAAATATCTGATTGAAACTGCATTAACGAATTATTTACAGACGCACCTCCGTCTGCCTTAAGATCCTTGATTGAAATTTTGGATTCATTTACCATTAAATTTATTACTTCATCACATTGAAATGCTATAGATTCTATAGCTGCCTTTGCAATGTGTCCTCCATTACTTCCCCTAGTTAAACCTTGAATTGTCCCTCGAGCTTCTGGATCCCAATAAGGAGTCCCTAAACCATTNAATGCCGGAACAAAATAAACTCCTCCATTATCTTCAACCGTTGAGGATAATTCTTCTATTTCGTTTGAAGTTTCAATAATCTTAAGCTCATCTCTTAACCATTGTATGGTTGATCCAGCAGAAAATACTCCACCTTCAAGAGCGTATGAAATTTCTCCGTCTAAACTCCAGGCAACTGTTGTTAAAAGACCTTCTGAATGGACTAATTTTTTGCNTGTATTAATCAAAATAAAAGCACCTGTACCATATGTTACCTTAACAGTTCCTGCANCAAAACAGCACTGACCAAATAATGCACTCTGTTGATCCCCTGCTATTCCATTAAGACTAAGAGAAGGAATATTAAAAGGTATACCAGAAATTGTTGCCAATTTGCCATTTGAAGGAACAATTTCTGGCATCATTGATGAAGGAATGCGCAAAATATCTAAAATATCATGAGACCATTTTAATTGATTGATATCAAAAAGCATTGTACGGCTCGCATTGCTAACATCCATCAAATGTTGCGTATTCTTTGTTAAATTCCAAACTAACCAAGAATCTATAGTTCCAAAGGCCAAAGATCCTTTATCAGCTAATTCACGTGCTCCCGATACATTGTCAAGAATCCAACAAATCTTTGTAGCAGAAAAATACGGATCTACAGTCAGGCCTGTTATCCTTTTAATTTTTTCTGATAACCCTTTATTTTTGATTTGTTTGCAGGCCTCCGTAGTTCTTCGACATTGCCAAACAATTGCATTATATATGGGTTTACCAGAATTCTTATCCCAAATAACAGTTGATTCTCTTTGATTGGCGATACCCATAGAAATTATTGATTGTGGTTTAATTTGAAATTCTTCCATCAATAATTTGATTGTTATATAAACACTTTCAAGAATCTCAAATGGATNTTGCTCTACCCAACCAGGAAATGGATAATATTGTTTTATCTCTTGATATTTTGANCCCACCAAGTTGCCCTCATGATTTACAAGTCCTGCTCTAGTGCCAGTTGTACCTTGATCTATAGATAAAATATATTCTGTTGTTTTCACGAACCTACTCCTGTCATTTTGATGCCTATACAAATGANCCAAAACAAAAATACTTTAAATCTTATGATTTGAAAACATATAAATCTCCTCCTAAATTATACTAAGTTTTTCANAAACCATACTAAATTTCACTTAAGATAATTAATTTGTATGTGATGATACCAATTGTTATAATCAATAATCACTGAAGGTACATTATGAAAAAAACTAATCCCATTATGCCCACCACCGTGATTGGTAGCCATGCAAATCCTAGTTGGATGTGGTCAGCTATTGATNAAATAAATGCTGGCAATTACGGAATAACTGACATAANAGAAACATATGATGATGCGGTTGACATAGCAATCCTTGACCAAACCAAAGCTGGAATAGATATCATCACTGATGGAGAAATGCGTAGAAGCAATTTTATCCAAAGTTTTTATAAAAAAATGACCGGACTTGAGATTCGTGAACCATTAAGAAAAACAGGGCTGGCCTCATATGATTCTCATATTAGATATATATGCAAAGAAAAAATCACTTTACCAAATGGATTAGGTATCAATGAAGAATTCTTGTATACAAAAGCACATACAAAAAAACAAATTAAAGTTACCTGTCCAGGGCCACTAACACTAACCATACATATCAAACCTGAAAAACCCTACAAAAGTAGACTTGATTTAGCTTGGGAATTTTCAAAAATTATTAATTCAGAGTTAAAAAAATTGGTACATAATGGAGCTGATTTCATACAAATAGATGAACCTTCATTTGCTATAGTTCCCGGAGAATTAAACGAATGGATCAAATTATTCAATGAAACAGTTAAAGATGTTCAAGCAAAAATAGCACTTCATATATGTTTTGGAAATCTTACTAGTAGACCAAGAGGGAATAGAACTTATAAATGGATGTTCCCAGAATTAACTAATGCAAATACTGATCAATTGGTTTTAGAATTTGCAAATAGAGAAATGAAAGAAATAGAAATTTGGAAAGAATTTGCAAACCAAATGGAATTGAGTGCAGGAGTAGTAGATGTCAAATCATTCTATGTTGAAACTCCGGAAGTTATTGCAAGTAAAATAGATGAAATATTAAAATTTGGTCCTGCAGAAAAACTTTTACTAAATCCAGATTGTGGATTTTCTCAATTACCCAGATGGATTACAAAACTTAAATTAGAAGCTCTTGTAAATGGTACTAAAATTGCTAAAGGGCTAATAAATTAAATGCTATTAGATATAAATATATTATCTTCAGGACGATTCCAAACAAGACAGGATCAATCTCGTTGCCAATTAAATAAGCAACTAAATATTATTAACTGATTGGTTCAACTTTAAAAAAACTAATAATATTTGACACAGTCCATGAAGATGCAGCTATCAATTGTAAATAATCACCTAAAGTAAATGATCCATAAACAAAAACTGAAGCTATCCAAGAAGTACTAGCAACAATTTGGCATAACCAGAGTATACTAAAATTGAATTTAAATTTTCTATAATTTCTAATCAGCATGGACACTCCTGACCACAAGCACCTAGATCATCTAAATAGAGACCTTCGTTGCGATATTGTTCTAGAAATAACGTGTCCATTCCTAATTTATTACCAATTGCATTAGCTACAACACCAAATCTCTGTCTATACTTATAGATAAAACATAATATAAGGTCTTCATGACGAACTTGCGGGCCAACAAGAAATAAACCAGGAGTTTTTCTTGATTCATCATGTTCATTTAATAATACGTAAGAATTGCTTTTGTCCCAATCAAACAAGTCTTTAACCATCATCAAACTACTCTCAAACCCTGTTGCCAAAATAGGCGGTGTATCACTTTGATATTTATATGACTTTTGACCTTTCACATAAATGAAGTATTTATCATCTTCTAACTTTATATCTTTAACTTTAGATTTACCAAAAAAACTAATCCTTTCATTCAGTATTTCTTCTCTCAACCTATCAACGGTATAAGGAGATAGATTTTCACTTGGATCAGTTGTTCTTTTTGGATCCCAATCTGTATTTCCTTCTAACACAGCCACCTTTTTACCCAATCGACTTAAATGAATTGCTGCATCAATACCGCTCTCATTTCCACCGATAATATAAACTTCATCACCTTTAATTTGTTCCCAGCTTTCTACTTGGCTGTTATGTAAACATTGCTGGGGTACTGAAAATGAATTTGTATTTGGATATTGAAATTCTCCAGCCGCCCAAATCAAAAAACGAGACTCAATTATGCCTCCCGCTTTAATATAAATAGTAAAACTATCTTGAGAATGTATTACCTTTTCTACATCTGTATGCTCTTTAACGGGTAATTCCAAATGTTCTGATATTAACCTTAAATATTTTGCATATTCTTTACCAGTAGGATGCTCTGTTTCAAGCGAAAATGCAGGAGAAGTACCAGAAACAACAGAATTNAGATCAATCTGACCCCAAAANTTAGTTGTAAATGAGGGAGTTATAAACCGCATTTCTTTTGGCCATTTATCGAAAGTTGCTCCTACTTCATCTCTTTCAAGAACAACCATTTTTTCTACTCCAAAATCTTTAAGCATAGAAGCAATACCTACTCCCGCGGCACCTGCACCTACAATTACAACATCATAATTTTCCATGTTACCTCCAATGAACATCCCGAGAGAATAATAAGAATGATTCTCAATTATCATGATAATAACATAATTGAGAATGATTCTCAATTATCATGTTTGTATGTTGACAAGCAAATGCAGTTGAAAGACAATTAAATAGTTAAACAGCTATATATTTTACAAGATTAGAAGGTTCCCCTAGATGTTTAAAATAAGTCAAAATGCTTTAAACGAGCTTACAAAAATGCTTAAAAAATCACCTCTAGATGATGATTTATATTATAGACTTGCAATTAAGCCCATATGGAGTGGTGCTGGAGACTTTGGAATTGTAAAAGATAAAAAATTAACTAGCGATATTGTTTTCGGAGAAAATATTTGCAATCTCCTAGTCGATAAAGAACTTGCAAAAGAACTACAAAAATCAACCTTCGACTTTAAGGAAACTCCCCAAGGCAAGGGATTTACCCTGGATATATATTAAAAAATTAACTTGTAACTGCACCTGTTGAAGCAGAACCAACTAATTTAGCATATTTTGCCAACACGCCCCTTTGATACCTAGATACAGGAGGTTGCCAAGACTTCCTCCTCACTTCCATTTCTTCTTCAGAAACTTCAACATCTAAAGATCTATCATCAACATTCATGTTGATGATATCTCCATCCTTAACTAAACCAATCGGCCCACCTACGGCTGATTCAGGCGCAACGTGACCAATCATTGGTCCATATGTTGCNCCGGAAAATCTTCCATCTGTCATTAATAACACACTATCGCCTAATCCTTGNCCCATAATTGCACCAGTTACAGCAAGCATTTCTTGCATTCCAGGCCCGCCTTTTGGNCCTTCATTACGTAGAACTAAAACATCTCCAGATTTAATTTTGCCTGAAGTAACAGCTTCAAATGCTTGCCTTTCTCCGTCAAATACTTTAGCAGGACCTGAATGACTGAGATGCTTTGTGCCAGCTACCTTCATCACAGCACCTTCTGGAGCTAAGTTACCTTTCAAAATTACAAGTCCTCCTGTATTACTACGAGGGGAAGAAACATTATAGATCACTTTTCCATCAGGTTTTATTTCTACATCACTAAGATTTTCCTCTAAAGTTTTACCTGTAACAGTCATAGTGTCGCCTTTGAGTATCCCTGCACTGAGTAACTCTTTCATTAAANCTTTAACTCCACCAATTCTATCAACATCCGACATGACATATTTCCCGCCAGGTCTCAAATCAGTAATATACGGAGTACTTCTACTCAATCTATCAAAATCATCAATTGAAATTTTAACTTTTGCCTCATGGGCAATAGCTAACAAATGTAAAACTGAATTAGTAGAACCTCCCATAGAAAGAACAACCTTAATTGCATTTTCAAAAGAATCTTTAGTCATAATATCTCTAGGCTTGATATCTTCTTCAAGCAAATGATACATAGTTTTACCTATATTATATGCAACTTCTTCATTGCGAGGATCCACAGCAGGAATAGAAGCTGCCCCAGGTAAAGACATTCCTAAAGCTTCTATAGCTGTNGACATAGTATTAGCTGTAAACATTCCTGAACATGCCCCTTCACCAGGACAAGCAACTTTCTCCATACCAATTAAATCATCTATAGATAGGCTTCCTTGAGAATATGCACCTACAGCCTCATACATATCTTGAATATTAATATCTTTACCTTTAAAATTTCCTGGCAATATAGCTCCACCATAAACAAAAACTGAAGGTATATTTAATCTTGCCATCGCCATTACCGCGGCAGGCATATTCTTATCACAAGCTGCAACTACTACTACACCATCCATACTTTCTCCAAAACAAACGGTTTCTATAGAATCAGCTATAACTTCTCTACTTACCAAAGAAGCTTTCATACCTTCAGTACCCATTGAAATTCCATCACTTATAGTAATTGTCCCAAACAAAAAAGGTACAGAATTTTCATCTNTCAATCCTAATTTAACTTTTTCAGCTAATCTATTTAGATGAACGTTACAAGGAGTTACATCGCTAGAAAGATTAGCAACAGCAACAAAAGGTTTACTCATATCTTCATCTTTAAGACCAACGGCCCTAAGCATTGACCTCGCCGGAGCTCTACTTGGACCTTCTGAAATAACGTTACTTTTCTTTTTTAAATTCAGATGATTTTGACTCATTAGTTTTCAACTCCAAAAATAATTTGTAATAAATATGAAGATAATATCCATTATTCTATAGTAATATATTATAACTGAATANTGAAATTCCAAATACGTAATATCAAAGTTACTTTNAATAGGTTTAAAAAAATGGATATCCCCATAATATTTGCATTTTTCGCAGGAATAGCTGCTGCTTTTAACCCTTGTGGAGCAGCTATGTTGCCAGCGTATATAGGTTTCCAATTAGGTACATATCAATCTGGTAAAAATTTGATTTCTTTGATATTCCATGGGATATCTTTTGGATTATTGTCTACTCTTGGATTTATAACTCTTTTTTCACTAGTTGGAATAATATTGATTACGGGTGGATATTTCATCGGAAAATTCTTGCCAATTTTTGGCCTGATGACTGGGTTATTAATCAGTGGAGTTGGAATTTGGTTACTCCTCACAAATTCTAATATCTCAATTCAAGGTGCAAGCAAAGTCAATTTTGGAAATACACAAGGTATATGGAATATGTACATATTTGGCATTGGATATGGAATTGCATCTTTAAGCTGTGCTCTACCGTTATTTTTAGTTGCTGTAGGGTTAATAGCTGGTACATCTTTAAGTTCAGGAAAAATAATAGAAACAGTTATTGGATGCATTTTTTACGGAATGGGGATGGGAGTAGTATTAATCCTAACTAGCTTAGGAACAATATTTTTTAAAAAAGCCATTTCTACTTCAATCAATAAATTCATGAAATACATAGAAATTATTGGCAAATTAGGAATGATCTTTGCTGGAGCATACTTAATACATTATTGGATTATAGGAAAAGGTTCTGGACTATTACAAATACCCTGAAAACTATTTTTCTAACTCAAATGCAGAATGTAAAGATTGAACAGCATCTTTTAATCTAGCTTCATCTATAATACAGGTAATCCTGATCTCAGAAGTGGTAATTGTTTCAATATTAATTCCTTGATCAGAAATTGCTCTAAACATTTTTGCAGCATACCCTGGAGCATCCTGCATTCCAGATCCAACTATGGTAACTTTTGCCACATTGCTAGAGCTAAGCACTTTATCAGCACCAATACTTTCTTTAAGTTGATTAACAATATCCAAAGATTTGTAAAGATCTGTCCTTTTCACAGTAAAAGTTATATCTGACTTGCCGGCACTTCCAATATTTTGAACAATAACATCAACACTAATATCAGCATTTGCCAATTTCTCAAAAAGTTCAGCTGACGTGGTAAATCCAGGTTGCAAACCTAAAACAGAAACTTTGGCTACGTTAGTATCAGAGGCAATTCCTCGTACTTTATTTTGAATTTCACCTATATTATTTTCCAATTCAGATTCCTTTGTTATCAAAGTTCCTTTATTTTCATTAAATGTAGAAGCAACAACTATGCTGACCTCATGATTCATTCCCATTTCTATAGATCTAGGAGCCATTTTTGCACCATAGCTAGCCAACTCAAGCATTTCATCGTATCCTATATTATCCAATTTTACAGCACTAGAAACAAGTCTAGGATCAGCTGTGTAAATCCCATCAACATCTGAATAAATTTCACAAACTGATGCTCTCAGACTTGCTGCCATAGCAACTGCTGTGATATCAGATGACTGCCTACCTAAAGTTGTAATATCAAAATTTTCAGTGATACCTTGAAATCCTGCTATTACAACTACCCTGCCTTTGTGTATCTCTTTTTCAATCCTATCAGATACTACATTGGTAATTCGTGCTCTTCCGTGAGTATCATCTGTCATAACTCCAGCCTGAAAACCACTCAAACTAATAGCATCTACACCTAAATTATTCAGTGCTATCGATAGCAAAGAGCAACTCACCAATTCCCCTGTAGACAACAAAACATCTAAATCTCTAAGATTCGGCTGTTGAGAAATTTTATTTGCTAAATCCAACAAATCATCTGTAGTGTCACCCATAGCTGAAACTGTGACAACTAGATCATTTCCTTCATTTTTTTTCTTTAAAATTCTATTGGCAACTCTTTGAATATCATTAGGTGTTTTCAAAGAACTTCCACCATATTTTTGAACAATTAAAGACACAAAACTACCTCTAAAAAAATTTATAATATGTTAATTTCGGCACCATGAAAAGACGGCTTAGTAATTAATGTTTCTCCTTCAACACCAGCTTTAGAAGCCGCATCCATCATTTCATAAGCTATAGTCATTTCTTTTCCAGCGGACAATGCTAAAATAGTTGAACCAGATCCTGACAAAAATGCACCATATGCACCAGCACTAATTGCAGAATTAATAATAACTCGCATAAAAGGCAAAATACTCTGTCTATATTGCTGATGTAGCTTATCCTCTGTTGAAATTTTTAAATAATTTAAATTACCTGAATTTAGAGAATTTATTAACAAAGCAACTCTTCCAAGATTATGTGTTGCATCAGAATATGCAATTGAACTCGGTAACACTGATCTAGCTTGATCAGTTGAAACAGATTCTTTAGGAATATACAAAACTACGTTCAGATTTTTTGGAATCGAAACATTCGAATTAATGTTTTTATCTTGCACAACTATTTGACATCCTCCAAATAAAGCTGCTGCAACATTATCAGAATGACCTTCTATTTCTGATCCCAAAACAAATAAATCTTTTGTACTAAGTTGATTTCCACTTAATTCATTCCCAATTAATAATCCAGTTACAATAGCAGCGGCACTGCTTCCCAAGCCTCTAGAAATAGGAATATTATTATCACATGTAATATTTAATTCTGGAACATTATAGCCCTGCTGATCCATTATTAATTTAATCATCTTATAAATTAAATTGTTTTCATCAACGGGTAATTCATTTTCACCTTCGCCTACCACTCGAATACTTTTATTTCCAATTTCAACTGAAACAGTGTTGAAAATATCCAATGCAATGGCCAAACAATCAAATCCTGAACCTAAATTTGCTGAAGTTGCTGGTGTTTTCACAACAATTTTTTTACTCATCCAAAGCTCCAAGAACAATCAATACTCTAAAAATATATTAATTTAAATTATTACCATTATAATATTCTTGAAAACAAACATACAATCAATATCAATTCAACTGATAAGTATGCTACTTGGATTTAGAAAAGTGTGATTTCTTCAAATTTGACTGAACTCCAAATATACTTCCGTGTTCAACTCTTAAAGGTTGCGGGAAAAACACGGGAACTTTTTCTAATCTTGGCTGGATAGTTGGTTCCCCTCTAACCATTTGTTTATTCCATTCATCCCAAGAAGTACTTAAACCTTTTAATGGAAATGCATCAGCTGCGCAAAATTCTAATAGTAAGAGCCTTCTAGGTTTATCTGACATATTAGGAGCTGATCCATGTAATGTTCTTACATGATGAATGGAAACCCCTCCTACATTTGAAGTGACATGTGCAGCTTTTTTGATATCAAAACTATCTATATCAACAGCTCCAACAAAAAAACCATCTTCGTGGTGGTTAGTAGCAGTCCACTTGTGAGAACCGGGAATAACCATTAAGCAACCATTTTCTTCAGTTGAATCATCTAAAGGAACTCCAACTGCTAATAAATCGTCATTAGTGTGAGGATAATGACCCCAATCTGTATGCCATTCTACCTGCCTGCCACCTCCAGGCATTTTCATATTAAGCTTGCTGCCCTGTAGCCTAATGTTTTTCCCAATTAACTGTTCCAAAATATCCAACATTTTTTCATCTCTCATAGTCTGCTCATATATGGTATGGAGTTTGTGTGGAGATTTTATCCTGGTTAACCTAGGATTATTTGCTGAATGATCAGATTCAAATGAAAACATATCATTTTCTTCAGTAACTAAACGAGATTTCTCAACAAATTCATTTGTGATATCAGAAAGTAACTTAATCTGAGAATCACTATAAACATTATCAATACTCAAATATCCATTTAAATTATAAAAATCTATTTGCTTTAAATTTAGCATATCAAAAGTCCTTTGGGTTACAAGTATACATTCGTTAAATACATTTGTTAAATATTTTTGTAATAAATAATTAAAATTCACTGTCACTTATAAATTCTGTTAAACTGTAAAGAAATAGCTATTTGGTGTTTTCTTAACTATTAAAAACCAACAAATCCTCCAATAAAATGACTTCAAAATATTCTTCACTAGAATTAGAAAAACAAATATCAAAATTTACTAATAACCAAGAAACTATACTTACAATTGGTGTGTTTGATGGAGTACACAAAGGTCACCAACATTTATTCAAAAAATTAAATGATATTGCCTCTAAAACTACTAAGCATTCTACGGTAATAACTTTCATCAATCACCCCAACACTATATTAACTTCAAATTTTTTACCAAGTTATCTTTATAATGCAGAAAAAAAAATTCAATTGATAAAAGATTTGAATGTAAACTCTGTAATTCCAATTACATTTAATAACTCTATTGCTAGTTTAACTGCTGTAGAATTCATTGAAATTCTAAAAAGGAAAATAAATATCCATACCATAGTCTTAGGACATGACTTCGCAATGGGCAAAGATCGACAAGGCACAAAAAATGAAATTGTCAACATCGGTTCAAAATATAATTTTTTGACAGCTAATGTGCCTCCTTATAAACAAAAAGATACCATAGTGAGTACATCTATGATTAAAAAAATGATTTTAAACGGAGAAGTTAATAATGTTTCAAAATCATTGGGTAGAAATTTCGAAATTTCCGGGAAAGTTATCAAAGGATTTTCAAGAGGTAAAAAATTAGGTTATCCAACAGCAAATATTGAAATAGAACCCAACATTATTAAACCTAGTAATGGAATATATGCAACATTTACAACAATCAACAAAAAAATATACTTTTCTGCCACTACAATTGGAATAGCACCTACCTTCAAAGAACAAAAATATTCAATTGAAACATATATAATAGATTTTGAAAAAAGTATTTATTCACAAAACATTACTATAGAATTTATAGAAAAATTAAGAAATGAAATCAAATTTGAAAATATTGAAACTCTAAAATATCAAATCCAATTGGATATTCAAAAAACAAAAAATATTTTAAATAAACAAATACTTAGATAACTGGGATAAAATATTGAAATGGCAGATCAAAAAAACATTACAACTACGAAAAACTTCTTAGAGCGAGGAGTGGCCGAAGTAATAGTAAAAAAAGAATTCTTGCAATTACTGGAAGACAAAAATAAAGCGCCTTTACGCCTCAAAATGGGTTTCGATCCTAGTGCCCCTGATTTACACCTAGGGCATGCTGTAGGTCTAAGAAAATTAAGGCAACTACAAAATATGGGACACAAAGTCATCGTAATTGTAGGAGATTGGACTGCTCAAATTGGTGATCCTAGCGGAAGATCTGCTACTAGACCAATGCTAACAGAAGAACAAGTAAAAAATAACGCAGAAACATATCTTTCACAATTTTTTAAAATAGTTAATGAAGATCAAACAGAAGTTAGACTACAAAGTGATTGGTTTGGAAAATTTACATTAGCAGATGTAATTAAATTGACAAGCAAATTTACAGTAGCGCAGTTTCTGGCAAGAGATGATTTTTCAAAACGTTTTAGTGAAAACCAACCTATAGCAATTACAGAATTACTTTACCCTCTATTACAAGCTTATGACTCAGTAGAAATTAATTCAGATATAGAATTTGGAGGTACTGATCAAAAATTCAATCTTTTAGTTGGAAGAGAACTTCAGGGAATGATGGGCTATAAACAACAGCAATGTTTATTAGTACCTATATTACCTGGAACTGACGGAATTAAAAAAATGAGTAAAAGCCTAAATAATCATATAGCATTATCTGAAACTCCTACAGAAATGTTTAAAAAAATTATGCGTATCCCTGATTTTGCCAAAGAAGAAAAAGATACTACAAGAGAAATCCACAATGATTCCATCTACATAGATGGTCAAAAATCTATGATCCTCTTATATTTAGAATTATTAACTGATACCCCTCAAAAGGACCTATTAGAATTTAATAGATCAATTAAATCTAAAGCAATAAATCCTATAGAAATCAAAAAATTATTAGCAAAAAAAATCATTACTGAAATCCATGATGAGAATCAAGCAACAATTGCAGAGAAAAATTTTCAAAGTATAGTTCAAGATAGAATAATACCCAATAATATTCAGGTATACGATTTATCTAATGTAAAAAATATTTCATCAATATCTTTGCAAAAATTCTTAGTAGAAATCAAAATGTCTAATAGTTCTAGTGAAGCAAAACGACTAATCTCACAAAATGCTGTTAAATTAGACGAATCGACTTTAGATTCTGGCTTCAAACCTTCCGCAATAAAAAGCGGGAACATCATTAGAGTAGGCAGAAAGCTAATGATGAAATTCAGATAAAAAATTCTTTGGAGATTGTCCATCAATATATTTAGTCTGAGAAAACGGATCTGATATTGGAAAAAACGTCAGTAGTTTAGCTGGTTCAGAATTCAAATTCTTTAAACTATGAGGAGTATTTATAGGAACAATAATAGTTTGATCTTGAAAAACTAAACTTTTATTTCCTTTCAAATTAACTTCAACACATCCTTCTAGAACAATTATGAATTCTTCACTGACATGGCTATGTAACGGAGTCCCAGAATTTTCCTCAATCAAACTAATTGACATATATGATGATTTGCAATTAGAAGAATTTGCTATAGTCCACCATCTATAACCTTCTCTCCATGGAGTTTCTTCAACTTCGGAATGAATAACAATAGGCATGAATATCCTCCACATGTTTTTTAAAAAAATTATTTCTATCATGTATAACAATAATAATCTCAAGTTACAAGACATACCTCTATAATATGCTGAAACCATTAATAAAAAATAAAGGATCATCATACTCATCTCCGTAGAATCTATAATAAAGATTTCTAAATATAGAAGAGTTGAGATAAATCAATTATTATTTATATATGAACATAAATCCTAAAGCTTTAAAATTAATTTTCATGGGTAGCCCTGGATACACATTACCTATATTGAAAGAACTATTAACTTCTAACCACTTAGTTCAATCAGTATTTACAGAACCAGATAAGTTAATTCAAAGAAATAAAATAGTCCTAGAAAACCCTATCAAGCAATACTGCAAAAAATTAAATATTCCGATATTTCAATTTGCCAAAAATAATAATGAAAAAATTTTTGAAGAAGTCTTTAAAATGAAACCTGATGTAATAATTATTGCATCATACGGTGTCATTCTTCCTAAGAAAGTTTTGGAAATTCCGCCACTAGGATGCATCAACATCCATCCTTCGATGCTACCAAAATACAGAGGTCCTTCTCCAATACCATCTACTATACTCAACGGAGATGACAATTCCGGAGTAACTTTAATGAAACTAGATACAGGAATGGATACCGGACCAATTATTGCACAAGAAGAATTCTTGATTAATTCTAGACATAACACATCCGATTTAACAAAAATACTTTTTTCACTCGGGGGTAAACTTCTTGCAAAAATCCTGCCTGATTATGCTTCCGGCAATATTCAAGTCACACCACAAAATGACAAAGAAGCAACTATAACACTAAAAATTAAAAAAACTGACGGTTTAATAAAATGGACAAGTACATCTGAATACATAAAAAATCAAATTAAAGCTTTTACTCCGTGGCCTGGGACTTATACATATTGGCAAGGCAAAAGGATTATCATTCACGACGGCAATGAGTATCAAAAAAATGTCAATTTAAAATCAACTCCTGGAGCAATATTACAATTGCCAAATCAATCAATTGTCGTAGCAACTGCAACCAATTTTCTTGAATTAAAAAAAATACAACTAGAAGGGAAAAAAGTTTTATCAGTAGAAGAATTCCTAATGGGCTACCCCGATTTGATTAATTCTTACTTCGGTAGTAAAACATAACTTTAACCTATATTGATTTAATAAGATAAAAGATTAACATGCAAACCTCAGACTTTAACTACGATTTACCAGAAGAATTAATAGCTCAAAATCCTTTAGAAAAAAGAGATCGCTCCAGATTAATGCTTTTAAATAAAAGTACTGGGGAAATTCAACACTCAAAATTTAACGACATAACAAAATTTCTCAAAAAGAACGATTTATTAGTTTTTAACGATAGTAAAGTAATCCAAGCAAAATTAAAAGGTTATTCCGCAAATAATAAAAAAAATATAGAAATTCTTCTAACAGAAAAAATTGATTCTAAAAATTGGAAATGTTTAATAAAAAACAGTAAAAAAATCCCTGAAAACTCAGAAATAAAAATCGTACTCCATTCTGGTAAGATTTCAATTGATTTGAAAATTAAAAAAAAACTTCAAGACGGATCTGTAATAATTGAATTCTTTGACGAAGTAAATCTTAATGAAATTGGTGAGGTTCCGATCCCTCCGTACATTAAAACACATCTGGAAAACCCACAAAGATATCAAACAATATATGCAAAACATGATGGAAGCATAGCAGCACCCACTGCTGGATTACATTTTACTGAAAACATTTTAAAACAAATAAGTTCTATTGGAGTAAAATTTGCTTTTGTAACTCTTCATATTGGTATAGGAACTTTCCGTCCTGTATATTCAAGAAATCCTACCAAACATCAAATGCATCCTGAAAGATGGCAAATAGATCAATCAGCTGCAAACAAAATTAATACTGCAAAGCAAAATGGTCAACGAGTGATAGCTGTTGGAACGACTACAACTAGATTACTAGAAAATTCAATCCAGGAGTCTGGACAAATATTAGAGCCTGGAAATGGGCTCGCAAGAAATTTTATTCTACCAGGATATAAATTCAAAGTTGTTGATGGAATAATTACTAATTTTCATTTACCCAAATCTACATTATTAATGATGGTTTCAGCAATGGCTGGAAAAGAAAATATTTTATCTGCTTACAAAAATGCAATTGAAAATAATTATAGATTTTATTCTTTCGGAGATTCAATGTTAATTATTTAATTAAATATAATCCCAAAAAAATTAAACCAAATGATATAATCAAAAAACTAATTACTAATAATTATTCAATGAGGAAATATAAGTAATGCCTAAAAGGGATAAAACTTCAAGTGTATATGAAAAAATTGGAATTGAACCAATAATTAATGCATCTGGAACCACAACTAAATGGGGGGGATCAAAACTACGGCCAGAAATTATGGAAGCTATGAATCAGGCTAGTAATGTAATGGTTGATATGGCTGAACTAAATCAAAAAGCTGGAGAAATTTTAGCCAAAGCAACTAACTCAGAGGCAGGTTTTGTTTGTGGAGGTTCTGCCGCTGGATTGGTTCTACAAGCAGCTGCATGCATAGCTGGAGATGATCCGAAAAAAATGTCTAAGCTTCCTAACACAGAAGGAATGAAGAATGAAATTATTATTCAAACGGCACATCGATTTTCTTATGATCAAGCCTATACTCTAGCAGGAGCAAAATTAATATCCGTAGGACATGCAAGAACCTGTCTTCCTTGGCAACTAGAAGCAGCAATTAACGACCAAACTGTAGCTATAGTATATTTATCAGCTGCTCATAATTCTCGTACTGCATTAACATTTGAACAAGTAAAAAAAATTGCACACGAAAATAATTTGCCTGTAATTGTAGATGCAGCTACAACTGTCCCGCCAAGAGCAAATTTGAAAAAATTTAGTGATCTAGGAGCAGATCTTGTTATCATTAGCGGAGGTAAAGGCATACGTGGACCACAAGGAACTGGAATATTAGTTGGAAGAAAAGATTTGATTCAATCCTGTTCAGCAAACGCTGCTCCTAACCCATTTCTTGGAAGAAGCATGAAAGTTGCAAAAGAAGAAATCATAGGTTTAACAACTGCATTAGAAATATTTGTGTCTGAAGATGAAAAAATCCAATTCGACAGATTCCGTAAAATGTCACAAATGGTAGTAGATCTACTACATGACATTCCAGGCATTAAAGTTACCGTAGAAGAAGACGAATTTGACTATCTAAACCCTATGGCAATCATTAAATTCCAGCCTGACTGGAAAGGTCCATATAGAGATGAGTTACAAGATATTTTAATTGAAAAACATCCTAGAATTTATATCAGAGCCTTAGCAGGACCTGAAGAAACAGGTATAGATCCATTTAACGTAGATGATCATGAAATGGAAATAATTCTTAAAAGATTGAAAGAAGTTTTTTCAAAATACAAATAACCTATTTTGAAGTATTCAAATGAATCAAAAATATCATATTTATTTTACTATAATAGTTTCGATATTTTTTACTATGGGTTTCGTTGCATGTAATTCTTCCTCTAAGATTAATCAATCAAATATACCAAGCGAAAAAATTTCTTTACCAATCAAAAATAACCCTCCTGAAAAACTAAAAACCTCACCTCAAAAAAGCAATGAGAATAAATTCAAAATATTAAAAAAATCTGGATTGCTTGGCTCACGTAGTGAAGCTAATGATATAGCTCTACCTCTTTTAAATTCAGGAAAGATTAAAATCAGTGATTTTGAAAATTCGTTCGTACTACTTAATTTTTGGGCATCTTGGTGCGGTCCATGTAGATGGGAGATGCCATTCTTCGAAGAAATTCATCAAGAATTTAAAAACAAAAATGTTACAGTAATTGGAATATCCGTTTCCGATCCAATACCTTCTGCAAAAAACTTTGCTGAAAATACCAATGTTTCATATATTTTAGCTTCAGATTCCGAGGGAAAAGTAACAAGAGCATATAATGTTTTACAATTACCAACAACTTTCATACTTAACAAAGATGGTGAAGTTATACGCGAAATCCGAAACGTTGCCAACAAGGGAGTACTTACTGTATTTTTAAATGGAATTATCGAAAGGAATTAATACTTTGATTAGATCAGAAGGAAGAAATAATTCAACAATTAGAAAAACTACAATAGAATCTGGTGTCCAACAATTTGCAGAAGGATCTGCATTAATTCAGACTGGAAAAACTCGTGTTTTATGTACTGCAACAATTGAAAATGGAGTACCTAGATTTCTAAAAAATTCAGGTCAAGGGTGGCTAACAGCTGAATATTCTATGTTACCTAGATCCACTACAACAAGAACCCCAAGAGAATCAAGTTTAGGTAAAATTAAAGGTAGGACAAGTGAAATTCAAAGATTAATAGGAAGATCATTAAGACAAATTATAGACTTAACAATTATTGGAGAAAAAACAATTACTATAGATTGTGATGTACTGCAAGCTGACGGAGGAACCCGAACTGCATCGATTACTGGAGCATATGTAGCTCTATATGAAGCAATTATTAAACAAATAAGATCAAAATCTTTAATACAGAACCCATTAAAACAAGCAATTGCTGCTACCAGCGTTGGAATAATTGATCATGAAATCATTGTAGATCTTAATTATCAAGAGGATTCAAATGCTGATGTAGATTTTAACATAGTAATGACTGATGATTTTCAATTTGTTGAACTTCAAGGTACTGCTGAAAAAGCAGCTTTCTCAAAATCTGAATTAGATACAATGCTTGATAAAAGCTCAGAAGCTATTAATCAACTATTTTCTATACAAAAAGAATCAATAAATAAAATTAAAAATTAATAGTGTTATTTCCAAAATCTTTCTTCAATGACTTCGAAATTCTGTGGATTCAATTTTTCTTTAACGTCTTCAATCATTCCAGGATGACCACATACGTAAACTATAGTATCATCATTTTTTAAATTCAAATCACGAATCATTGCTTCCGTGGAATCATTTACCCTGCCCTTCATACCTTCCCAACTATGATTTTTTGATTCACTTGGCCTACTAATAGTAGGAAAATAACGAATAATTTCAGGATATTTTTCTGCATAACTACGAAGTTCAGAATCATAAACAAATTCGTCAGTGTAGCTAGCACCATGAGCTACAAAAAATTTAAAATCTTTATCTTCACCCTTATGTAAATAATCTCTGATCATACTTACATAAGGAACAATCCCAGTAACCGTAGCAATTAAAAAATGATTCGAAACTTTATCATTTAAAAGAAAAATACCTTTGGGTTTGAATCTACAAGTTACCTTGTCACCAACAGAAGCACCCCAGATAATTGGAGTAAAAACACCCTCTGGAGGATGAACAAGTTCAAGAAAAAGTTCTAAATTTTCCTCATGTGGAGCTGAAACAATAGAATAAGCTCTTTCAATTCCATTCATCCCAATCGTACAGTATTGTCCAGGTTTAAATTGAAAGCCATCAGGTTTTTCAATCCAAAGTTTCATTAAATCATCTGTAATATCTTTTCTATCAACTATTTCAACTTCTTGAAATTTTGGAGCCATAGATCTTTTTGAATTAGGCATAAATCAGATTACCTCTATGAACAAGATTATACATAATTATTTGTTTTTGAGAAACGATAAATTAATAAGCCAGAAAACAAAAGGATCGCAAAGGCTAAATAAAACTCAAAACCAATATTTAAAGAATTATTCCCAAATAAATATTCTAATAATGCAGGATAATTTGACCCAACTACGACGCCTCCAGAGTAACAAGCATATAATATTCCATAACTTTTGCCTCTGATAAATTTATCAGTATTTTCACTGACTATACTGGTTACACTAGGGAACAAACTACCATATCCTAGCCCAAATATTACCATTCCAATAAAAATCCATATAAAATCATTGGTGTTAAAACCAATAATCAAAAAACTTAAAGATAAGGAGAATAAACCAAAAACAATTAAATTGATTTTATTTAATTTCTTAACTATTGGTGAAATCATCACAAATAAAGCTACAATAGCATATATAGTAAAACTAATGCCTCTGTACATATCGTTATCTTCAAATAATAACGGCAATCTACCAACTAACAAACCCACACCGATAGACATTAAAAAAATCGATATATAACTAATTATCAATTTCTTTTTTAAAGCATCAAATAAAGAGCTGCTAGATTTTGCAAAAGATTCCTTATCATACGCTAAAACATTATATTGCTCTAAGTTACGAGAATATATTAATAAAAAGCAAAAACCTAACAATAACATCAATGCATCGACAATAAATACAAATCTAACACTGATGAATTCAGATATCAATCCTGCTGACAAGGATCCCAAAATAGCAGAAAATGCAATTATTGCACCCGTAATTCCCATTACCGATCCATGATTCTTATTTTTCAAGATATCCCCAATAATTGCATAAGCACCAGGGACCAAAACAGAAGATGAAATACCATGTAATAACCTAAGAATAAATAATTGCATAACTGAATTAACAAAATAGTATGATCCCACAGTAACACTGGATAAAAATAATCCGAATTTAACTGGTAAAATCCTACCCCAACGGTCTAATATGATTCCTGATATTAAATTTCCAGCAAAATTTGAGATAGAATAAATTGCTACAATAACACCTATCATATATGAAGATGATTTTAACAATTCTGCAAATCTTGCAATTGTTGTAAAATGAAAAAATAAATCTATAAAAGATAAAAATAATATTAATCTAGGTAAAAAATAGCTCAACACTGTCCTCAAATATCTTTGTAAATATAGAATACAAATTTATTCTATATCATACAAGTAATAATATGTTTGCTCTATGATATTTCAACTATAGGCTGAGCAATAATCCACAAACTAGTAGCTGTATAAATTACCATCAAAACTAACATTGGATACTGGCTTTTCAATACTAAATTAATATTTTTTAGTTGATTAAATGCTACTTTATGCGCAATTAATATTGATAAAATATGTCCTATTACTATAGCAAATAAAGAAAGAAACCAAGCAAATTTTGCATTTATAATAGCAATATTCACTTTATAATTCGAGGTTGAAAAAATATCCCACCCAAATCCAAAAGGATCAGATATCAACGGAATTATCAACTGTCCCTGGATTAGTAAAAATGAAAAATAATGAGCTAGATTATAAGCAAGTGCTATAGGGATAAGAGTAAATATAAAAATTTGACCAATTTGTATGAAGTCTTTTCTATGCCAATTGCTAGATTTAACTTCATTTACTCCAGAAAACTTTACCATAAAAAAACATGTTAAATAGTATAACGACATGAATAAAAAAGGGACGAAAAACATTCCAATTGTAGTTAAAGTTAAAATTGTATATTCTCCTAAAACTGGCGAAAAAGAAGAATAGAAAAAATTTAATATTCCAACCCAAAGTGGAGTTTCAGAAAGACCATCAAATGTAACCATCGATAAAACAAACATGACCAGCAATGTTGTATAAAAAGATCTTGATTTAAATTCAATCAAACCAAATCCATATGGTCTTAAAATCACTCTTCGTTTACCTGAGATACTTTCATCTATATCCAAAGGTGAAAATCTTGAATAATATCCAAATAATACTGAAAATATTTCTCCAAAATTTAACCAATTTTCTTTACCATACAAAAACATTCCCAAAAAAGTCACAAAAGAATATCCTAAAATTAAATATCCAATAAAAGATGGAGAATCTGTATTAGGATATACATTCTCAACCCAACAAAATAATATAAACATTAATAAAGCAGGCAGAACATCATATCGCCGAAAATCATAAGAGTAAAATCCAGTAGAAGTCATATTTAAAAAATTTAAAATTGGCTTAAAAATCCAATCAAAAATTATCGCCCAAGGATTCAAAATATTCCAAATGTTAAAAATAAAGGCTACTAAATATCCCAAGCCTACCCACCAAATAATCCAAACAAAAACAACAGAAAAATTTTCTAATGGTTTTTGAACACCAAAAATACCGGTTAATATAACTAAACAAAAAGTCAAAACACTTAAAATTTTTGCTAAAAAAATGAAAAATTTTAATATATTATGCCTAGATAAATCTAAAAAGGTTATTGTAAAGCTTCTATTTATTGAAGATTCAAATTTCATAAAAAATGAAACCAACAAAAAGGATACAGCTACTACAACAGATCCTCCAATAATAAACATATACAAAGGAAGTGGTAAATCATACCTCTCTCCAAAGCCATGTGCATAAGAGTCTTCGAACAATAAAACTGTTGCGAAAACAGGAATTAATATAGCTATTCCAAACCTATTCATAATACTTTTACTTTGGTAAAACTTTCATATTACCAATTATAACTTCTTTTTCATCACCTTCATGTTCGTCAGATCCTCCCATCAACCCACTTGTAATTGCAGCTTTTTTGCCTGTATTATTTTCCCAAATTACTATTTCTCCAACGTTAACAATAACTTCATTTGGAGTAAAACTACCATCATTAATTTGAATTATGACATTTCTAGCTTCAACAGAATCATTCGTCACAATAATTTTGCCTGGTTTTACAGAATGCTGCATGTGATCATGAAAAGGTATTGTAGATCCTTTAAATTTTTCAATAATTTTGAAAGAAAAGCTATCATTTGGATTTAAAACTTTAGAACTAAATACAGATCCATGCTCATTATAATCATTTCCTCCATGTGATTTCTTATCTCCATGGTCATCATGTGATTTCTTATCTCCATGATTATGATTATGATCACCATCAGACATTGTATGTAGAGCTAATTTAAATAAACCCGTTGCTTCCGCAACAAACTCTACAGAAGAAGATTTATTTTCAAATATTTCAACTTCAATATCATAACCATGTATATGCAAAACTCCATCTTGATCAGAAGTCACTATAAGCTTAACTTTATCTCTATGTGAAACAGAGATATCAGCGTCTATTTTCCCATTAGATATAACTACTGGTATCTCCACAAAATTGACTTCAGAACTGCCCGAAGTACAAAAAACAACTAAAAAAGTTATGAACGAAAATAAAAATATATTTAAAAATCTCAAAATAAAAAACCTCCAAATAAAAAATTGTTATTTTATAAATTTAACTATAAAATAATCACCTATATATAACTACGATTAGAAACAAAAAAAGTTATTGAAAATCTATACTAAGAAATCTTCATTTCTTTGACTTCAGTTAATGAATCAATTCCTAAACGAATTTGATTCAACTGAGATGAAAGTTTTTCTTCTAAATTAAATAATACTTCTCTGGCATACTGATCAGCTCCATCTTTCTTCTCTCTAGATGATTTCTCTGCTGCCATTAAAATTTGATCCTCTTTTTTCTGTGCTTCTTCAGTAGTTTTCTTAGCATCACTTTCAGCATCAAGCTTTAATTTATTACTTTCATTTTGTGCTTCTTCTTTTAACTCTTCTGCTCTTTTTGTAGCTTCAGTCATAACTTCAGAATGAGAAATTTTCAACTCATATTCTTCATTAGCTTTATCCATCATTTCATCTACTACTTTTTGAGCATCTTCTCTTTTAGAATTCATTTCTTTCTGAACTTCATCTTTAATACGAGAAGATTCCATCATAGCACTTTTAACAATACTTTCTTTCTGTTTTAGAATTTCATTAGATTCCTGTATTTCAATTGGTAAATTGTTTTGCAATTCGTCAATTAAATCCATTAAAGAATCTAAATCAATCATTCCACGATTCTTAAGGCCTGGAACACGAGTTGTCCCCATTATCATAGCCTTCAATTGTTCAATCATTTCTACAGAATTCATAAACTTTCTCCATTTTTGTTGATTTATTTCACTATTACGTTTAGCTTAAAGATTTTAAAACATTTTGAGGAACTAAATTAGAAATATCTCCTCCCAAGTCAGCAACTTCTTTAATTCTGCTGGAATAAATAAATTGATATTTTAAAGAACTCATCAAACAAATAATATCTAATTCAGGATCAAGATTTCTCCACATTAAGGCCATTTCAAATTCCGTCTCAAAGTCAAATCCGGCTCTCAAACCTCTAACAACAACTTTCGCACCCATTTCTTTAGCGAAAGAAGTTACCAATCCTGAAAACTGTACAACTTCAATATTGTCTATAGGACCAGTTGCATCCCGAAACATTTCAGTTCTTTGTGCACCAGTAAACCTATTGTTTTTATTAGGCTTGTCGTAAACTCCAATTATCAATTTATCAAATAATTTTGACGCTCTTAAAGCTATATCCAAATGCCCATTATGAACTGGATCAAAGCTCCCTGGATAAATACCTGTTAACATAATTCCAACCCTGTTTGATATATAGAAATCATTGTATCTCCATATTTCTTGCTGATTTTTTTCTTTAATATCCCATATTGATCTAGCATCGTAGTCATTTTAGAATGTTCTGCAACGACTATTCCGTCTTTTTTTACTATACAATTTGAACCTATCGTCAACATTAACTGTCCCCAAGGATTATGATCATACGGAGGGTCAGCAAAAATTAATTGATATTGATCAAAATTTTTAATTCTTTTTTCTGCTTTTCCTCGGTATACTTTGGTTACTTCCTTAAATCCTAGTTTTTCAGCAAAATTTCGTATCTGAAAACACTTAGCACCATCTAATTCAACAAAATCAACCAACTTAGCACCTCTGCTAAGAGATTCAAATCCAAAAGCACCTGTTCCTGCATATAAATCAAGAACTTTAGCATCAATTACACTTGAACCCAACACCGAAAAAACAGCAGATCTAACTTTCTCAGAAGTAGGCCTGATAGAAGATTTTTTATCTATACTCAGACGAAATCCCTTCTTTTCTCCTCCTGTTAATCTCACGCTCATAAATTTTCCAAATCAATAAAATTGCAATTTCCAAATCACAACAGATTGTGAATGTAGCACGTCAAATCATAAAGTTGAAGGGTGTTTTTGTTCAAAATTTAAAAAAACAATTAAACTAATTATAAAAATATTATAAAAACGGAGTAAATCGTCACATTTATAAAAAAGTTACTATAAACATAATTTACAACTGTAAGAATAATCTATAAAATTTGGCAATCTATAAAACTTATATATATGATTTCAAAACCATAAATCATAATTAAATAATTTTTTACGGAGAATTTTTTGTTAAATAATTCAAACAAATATATGACTCAAGAAGGTCGAAAAAATCTAGAGGATGAATTGTTTCTCTTAGAAAACAACATGCGAAAAATGGTTGCTGAAGCAATAAGTAACGCTAGTGAAACTGGAGGAATATTAGAAAATGCAGAATACGAATCTGCAAAAAATGAGCAATCTTTCCTAGAAGGAAGAATTTCTGAAATCAAACAAATCCTTTCAACCCTTTCAGCTGTTCCTGTAAACCAATCAAATAAAAAAGATAGAAAAAGTGTAGAATTTGGATCAACAATTACTTTAAAACCTCAATCAAATAAAAACTCACGTAAAACCTATCAATTAGTAAGTAGTGCAGAGGCTAACCCTGCTCAAGGATTAATTTCTGTAGAATCACCAGTCGGGAAAGCTGCTTTGGGTAAAATGGTTGGAGATGAAATTACTGTAAACACACCATCAGGTGAATCAAAATTTAACATCGTAAAAATTAAACAAACATAATCCTACATGAATAATAACCCCAGATTAGATAAATTAAATTTACTTAAGCAACAAGGAATCAATCCTTATCCTGCCAGATATATTAGATCCCATAACACACTAGAATGTATTGATTTATTCAAAAAAATAGAAAAAGAAAATCCCGATGTAGAACACAATCGCACCACTAAAATTTCTACTGCAGGACGAATAATGGCAATTAGAAAAATGGGAAATGCTTCATTCATTGACATACAAGATGGTTTTGGAAAACTCCAAACACTTCTTCGAAAAAATGTTCTAAATGAAAAATACAACATCCTTGAAACCTTAGATATTGGTGATTGGGCTGGGATCTCTGGTGAAATGTTCAAAACACGTACAGGAGAAATTACTTGTGAATGCTCTGAAATATCACTGCTTTCAAAATCAATGCACACCCTGCCAGAAAAATGGCATGGATTAACTGACACAGAAACGCGATATAGACAACGATATCTAGATCTTATTTCAAATGAAGATTCCAAAAAAATTGCTGTTACAAGAAGCAAAACTGTTACAGCAATCAGACGCTACATGGAACATAATGGATTTTTAGAAGTAGAAACCCCTGTTTTAGTTCCAGTTGCTGCAGGAGCCATGGCTAAACCCTTTGTAACCCATCATAATTCATTAAATAGAGACTTATATCTTAGAATTGCTACCGAATTATATTTAAAAAAACTAATTGTAGGTGGACTAGACAAAGTTTTTGAAATTGGAAGAGTATTCAGAAATGAAGGAATAGATTACTACCATAATCCAGAATTCACGATGATGGAAAGTTATTCCGCTTTCACTGATTATCAAGAAATCATGACTATGGTTGAAAATTTAATTTCTACAGTAGCTATGGAAATTCTTGGATCATACCAAATAGATTTTGGAAAACATAAAATTGATTTCACTCCACCCTGGAAAAAACTTAATTTACCTGAAGAAATATTCAAACAAACTAAAATTGATATTCTAAATCACTCCAATATTGATTCTCTAAAAAATGAAATGCTCTCCAAAAATCTTGAAATAGGTAACCAAACAACATTTGGAGGGTTAATCGATAAATTACTATCTGATTCTGTCGAACCAAAACTAATCCAACCTTCATTCCTTGTAGATTACCCAATTGAAATGTCTCCTCTAGCTAAAAAGAAAGAAGATAATCCTAAAATAGTTGAAAGATTTGAAGGATTTGTGGCAGGAATGGAAATATGTAACGCTTTCTCAGAACTTAATGATCCTATAGATCAAAGAGAAAGATTCGAAGAACAAGAATCCATGAGAATCAATTTCAACGACGAAGAAGCTGATAGGCTAGATGAAGATTTCTTACAAGCTATCGAATATGGAATGCCTCCAACTGGTGGATTAGGTCTAGGGATTGATAGATTAGTTATGTTGTTAACAAATCAAAAATCAATCAGAGAAGTAGTCCTTTTTCCCCAACTAAGATCTTAATATAAAATCTATTTCTTACTGCACAACAAAATCGAAACATTTCCAAAGGCAATAGATTTTTTTGAAACTATGTTGAATCCTTGATCCTTCAAAAAACTAGAAAGCTCTTCTGCAGTAAAAAACATCTCTGCAGATTTGGTTAAATATTTATATGCACCTCTATCTCGAGCAAAAACATAACCTAAAATAGGTGCCACTAAATCAAAACATCTAAAAAATATCTTCGAAAAAATGTTTTTCTCATGTCTAACTATTTCCAAAATAATCAATTCACCATTTTCTTTCAAAACTCTTCGAACTTCACTTAATCCTTTAGATAAATCATAAAAATTTCTTATTCCAAATCCTATAGTTGCATATTGAAAAATACTATTCTTAAAAGGCAAAAATGACGCATCTGCTTCTATATAAAAAATCTTATTATTTGTCTTTAAATTCAAGGATTTTTTTTGAGCTAAAGCAACCATTTCCTTTGCAAAATCAACACCAAATACTTTTTCTACATTGGTAAATTGGGATATTTCAATAGAAAAATCACCAGTTCCAGTAGCAACATCTATAGCGATACCATTCTTTGACAAATTGAACATTTGAATAGCTTGTTTTCGCCAGTCACGATGTCTTCCACCTGACATCAATGTATTCAATAAATCATAACTATTTGCAATACGTCGAAATAGTCTTACTACGTGCTTAGCCTTATCTTTACCATGAAGGTTTGCCATTAATAATACTCAATTTCCAAAAATGAAGTTAAATATTTCACTTCTTAGTACGGATTTGAGGGAAATTTCCTGTGAGTTTTAATCTTTTAATTCTTCTTCCAACAGTTTCAACAACTTCAACAGTAATCCCGTCTAAATCAACAAAATCGCCCCCGCTAGGGATCCTACCCAATTTAGAATATACAAACCCTGCCACAGTATCAAAACCATCACCATCTATTGCTACTCCAGAAATCTCTTCTAATTTTTCTAAAGTCATTTGTGCATCTATAAAAAATTCTTTATTACTTATCACTTCAAAATCAGGATCATCTAAATCAAATTCGTCCTGTATATCACCAACAATTTCTTCTAACAGATCATCAATTGTCACTAAACCAGAAACTCCTCCATATTCATCAACAACTATAGCAATATGAACTCTCAAATCTTTAAACTCAGATAAAAGCTCAGATAATGGTTTAGTTTCAGGAATAAAAAGCGCTGGACGAATATTTTTTTCACTGATTTTTTTATCTATCTGATCTCCATTGTTAAATTGTAATAATACATCTCTAGCATAAACAACACCTTTAACATGATCCAAGTCAGGGTCAAAAACAGGAATTCTGCTATGCCCAAATTCAACCATTTTTTTTGCAATTTCTTTTAATGGAGTATCCAGTGATAGAGCCTGCATATCAACCCTAGGAACCATTATTTCTCTAGCCATTATGCGATCTAAACTAACAACACCACGAATCATTTCAATTTCATGTTCAGCTATACTACTATCTTCAGTATCAACAGAAACGCTTACTTCGCTCAAAGTATCATCTAAATTATCATCATTTAGGAATTTTTTATTCCTAAAAATTTTTTTCAAAATATACCTGTTCAAATTAGCCGTTAAATTGAAAAAATTTAATATAAATTTTGAGAAGCTAAAGCTCCTTTTAGCGATAACATTTCCATTGAAAATTAAAATAATATCCACAAGTAAATTTGAAATCCAAATATAAACTATAAGAACTAAAATAGCTATAAAATCGTTCCCAAAAACTGGAGATTCGAAACCTTTTAACAAAACAAATGCAGCAATAGATATTAATATAACTCTGAAAAATAAAAATGCAGAAACATATAAGCCAGAATCAAAAGAATCTTTAGAGGAGGATTGATCCAAAGAATCAGGATCTGCAAAAGTGAAACTATTACCAATTAACAGGAGTGATAAATGCCCAATCAATGATAAAATAACCACCAACCAGGCAATCGTACTATCAATTTCCATATAATTCCTTTTAAAAACAATAACTAATTATAATTATATAACATTTTAATCAAATAATTTCCACAAAAATTTTGAACTATTGAAATTAGATATAAAGACTAACTTTTTGTTTCCAAATCATCAGACATTAAATATTCTAACTTTTTTAACTGATTTAATGTGTTCACACCATAAATAATTTTTTCGTTCGCTTCAATATTACCAATTTGGAATCCATTACTATGCGCTAATTTCACCAAATCAGTTAATTTATATTCCACTAAATCTTGCTGATTCAACTCCAGCAAATACTTTTTTAACCAAACGCAATTAAATACATACAATCCCGCATTAATTTCATTTATTTGGTAATTTTTTTCATCTAAATCAGATTCTTCAATAATTTCTTGAATTTCATCTTCGGAATTTCTCAAAACCCTACCATATCCAAATGGATTTTGAACAAATGAAGTTGTAATAGTTAATGTATTTGACTTCTGGGTATGTTCAAAATATAAAGATCTAATAACAGATTCATTGATGTTGGGCATATCCCCGTTAATCACAAAGATATCATTAGAATGATCGATATTTTTTGTTGCTTGCCAAGCAGCATGCCCTGTTCCAAGTGGTTCTTTTTGAATACAATATTTGACTTCTCTTCCAAATAACGATTTAAACATTTGGTGCTCTTCAGGAACTACAAGGATAATTTCCTTAGGATCAAGTAATTGAACCATTTCAAAAATATGCATTATCATTTCTTTACCAAAAAACGGGGTCAATACCTTTGGAATGTTGTTCTTCATCCTGGTTCCTAATCCAGCTGCCAATATAACAAAAGATGCAGATCTCATAAAAAATTAAAACACTCCTCACTAATAGATAAATTATATTTATATCATCAAAACCACAGTTATCAAAACAATATATTTATCAAAATATGCTAATATCTTTAGCAATATAATTAAATTGTTGGAGATGTTCATTGAAAAAATTTAAAATAGTTACCCCTCAATCTTCTGCAGAAAAAAGTAATGCGATAGCTGACAATTTTAAAATCGAATTGGAATCAATTTCTCAATTCAATCATGAAATCGTCATCGCACCTGATAACTCAGAAGATGAATTTATTTCAATCGCGAAAGATGCAGATGCCATTTTCGGAAATGGAAAATTCACCGCAAAAATCATTAACTCTCTTGAAAATTGTAAAATAATCGCCCTTGGAAGTGTTGGTACCGATACAATGGATGTAGGTGCTGCAACAAAAAATGGCATCCCTGTAACAAATATACCAGATACATTTATAGATGAAGTTGCTGAGCATACTATTTGTCTGATTTTAGCTAGCTATAGACGGATTTGCAAATTAGATAAAATGGCGAGATCAAATGAATGGAGCCAAGGTAGAGAATTTTTGTATCAATTCCCTAGATTAAGAGGACAAACATTAGGCCTAATTTCTTTTGGCAATGTGGCTAGAGCCGTAGCTAAAAGAGCTAAACCTTTTGGAGTAAATATAATCTCTTACGATCCCTATGTTTCTGAAACAGTGATGATTGACCATGATGTATCCCCAGTATCTTTGGAAGAATTACTTACACAATCAGATATAATATCTATGCACGCTCCAGGAGGACAGCAAACATTCAAAATGATTACAAAAAAACATTTTGAATTAATGAAAAACACCTCTCTATTCGTTAATAATGGTAGAGGTTCAACTGTAGATGAAAAATATTTGATTGAAGCTATTAAAAACAAATGGATTGCTGGAGCCGCTTTGGACGTTCTTGAGCAAGAACCTCCTGACCCAAAAAATCCATTACTTAATCTTGAAAACGTGATTTTAACACCTCATGTCGCATCTGCATCTAGTCGATTTGACCCCGCAAGGCGAAGAAGAATGGGGGTTGAGGTCTCACTTGTATTATCCGGTAGATGGCCAACTGGATGTGTAAATCCTCAAATTCTAGAAAATTCAAATTTGAAAACATGGCAACCTTATTCTGCCAGGTAGGTCTTCTCAACTTAAAACATATTAATTGAGTAGAAACAACTTAAATGTTAAAATTCTTTATAAATAAAATTTTATGGAGATTGTATATATGACAACAAATTCTAAAAATATTCCCGTAGATGATCGAGACTGGACTAAATTAACATTTGGCGAACAAGTAAAAATGCTTGAAGTTGATGGATATGTGGTTTTACCTAATGTATTAAACGAGTCTCAAATTCAGACTTTAAAAGATGAAATTGCAAAAGTAGAAACGAAAGGTGCTGATTATTCTGAAAAACAACGAACATCCAGCGATATTGCCTTCCTGGGAGGAGAAACAACTAAATTAATTGCTAATCCTCCAACTATATCTTTTCTAGAAAAACTTTTTGGTGATGAATTAGTTGTTATGAGCTACGCATACGCTCGATCTGAACCTGGACATCCTGGTATTTCTTTACACACAGATGGCCAACCTTGGGGTTCTGAAATTTTTGGATATGAAGGAAGTGTTCCCGTACTCATCAGAGTTTTAAATTACCTAGAAGATTTGACAGTAGATGTTTCACCATTCAGGGTAGTTCCTAAATCTCATTTAAGTTTACATTCCGACGGAAATCCATATCTCAGATATGAAAGTCATCCAGACGAAATAAAAGTTCCAGTCAAAGCCGGTTCTGCAGTTCTGTTAAATCATAAAACATTCCATGGAAATTTCCCAAATACCGGAAATTACACACGAGAAATGTTGGCTATCGCTTATCGACCTGCATGGGGTGGGCCTGTTCGAGACGTACCCAATTTCCCTAATGAAAAAGTGGAACATTTACCAAATGAAATCAAAAAACTTTTTAAGGATAAAAATATCCGTAAAGGTGATTTTTTTGGCGGCAACAAACCCAAAGACATGAAATCTGAAGCTCCTGGAATCAATATAGATAGGTGGTTGCAGAAGTAACCTATAATAACTTTAAACTCAGCAATCAGAATAAAACATTGAGACAAATCCACTGAAATGATAAAATTTGTATTTGTGCTATATTAATTTTGAAATTTTACTTAAACATAATAACTTAACTGGGTGCGCTATTGGAAAATATAAACGTTGCAATTATCGGTGTAGGTAACTGTGCCTCCGCATTGATTCAAGGAATTGAAAAATATAAAGATGCTACTAATAAGGATTCCATACCTGGATTAATGCATCCTGTATTAGGCAAATATGGAATTTCTAACATTAAAGTAGTGGCTGCTTTTGACGTTGATTCTAATAAAGTTGGTCTCGATTTATCAAAAGCAATCTTTGCGAAACCCAATAATCTATTAAAATTTGCTGAAGTGCCAAAAACTGGAGTGATCGTTCAAAGAGGAATGACCCACGACGGAATAGGAAAATTTACATCTGGAATCATTAAAAAAGCAGATGGCAGTACTTCTGATATTGTAAAAATTTTAGTAGAAAATAAAGTTGATGTGGTCATAAATTATTTACCTGTAGGATCTGAAGAAGCTACTAAATGGTATGTTGAACAAGTTTTAAAAGCAAAATGTGGTTTTATCAATTGCATGCCTGTTTTCATTGCTAGCGGCAAGGGAGATTATTGGCAAAATCAATTTAGAAAAGCTGGTGTCCCCATTATTGGTGATGATATTAAATCTCAAGTTGGAGCAACCATTGTTCACAGAGTTTTAACACGTTTATTCAGAGACAGAGGAGCGCATATAGAAAGAGCATATCAATTAAATTTTGGCGGAAATACCGATTTTTTGAATATGTTAGATCAAGATAGATTAACTTCTAAGAAAATTTCTAAAACTGGCTCTGTTACATCTCAAATTGATTATGATATTGGCGGTGAAAATATTCATATAGGCCCCAGTGATCATGTTCCATGGTTAGAAGATAGAAAATGGGCATATATAAGAATAGAAGGGAAAAGTTTTGGGGATATGCCTTTAAACCTAGAACTTAAGTTAGAGGTGTGGGATTCTGCTAATTCCGCTGGAGTTGTTATAGATGCAATTAGATGTATCAAAATTGCTTTAGATAGAGGCATAAGTGGTCCAGTATTAGCTCCTTCAGCATACTTCATGAAATCACCCCCTAAACAATTTACTGACGCTGAAGCAAAAAAAATGCTTGAAGAATTTATTAAAGAAGACATACGTTAAAAAACTATTTCTAAAAACTACTAAGTATATATCTCGTTCTTAATAATGAAAATAGCCCTAACGTCTCCATACGATTTTTCTAGACCAAGCGGTGTGAATAACCACATACTTGGGTTAGCTAAGGAACTTCTGAAATTAAAACACCAAGTCAAAATAATTGGACCATCAAGCCAAAATTTTAAAGAAAATAATTTTTTATCAACAGGCAAGCCTTTTCCATTACCTAGTGGAGGCTCAATTGCTCATATTTCTGTAAATCCTTTTGAAATTTCAAAAACAAAAAGGAAAATTGAAAAAGAAAATTTTGAAATTATTCATCTTCATGAACCATTTGCTGGAATTATTCAACCTTCAATAATAAAAAATTCTAATTCTATCAATATAGCAACTTTTCACTCTTTTGAAGGTACATCAATCTATAAATTCGGTTTTGCAAATTTTTTTAAACCATATTTTGAAAAAATTCATTCTTCAATAGCAGTATCAAAACCAGCTGAAGAATTTATCAGCAAATATTTCCCTGGAAAATATCAAATAATTCCTAATGGAATTCATATCGATCTATATCAAAATCACAAACATCAAATCACAAAATTTAAAGATTCTAAAACAAATATACTATTCATTGGAAGATCTGATAAAAGGAAAGGATTAAAGTATATTATCAGCGCATTTGGAAAACTTAAATGGAAATATACTGATTTACGTTTACTAATTGTTGGCCCTGTCAGCAATAGTACGCAATTCAACGATATAATTAGCGCTCAAAATTTAAAAGACATTCATTTTATCGGAGAAGTATCAGAAAAAGACAAAATTAGATATCTCCACACAGCTGATATATTTTGTTCTCCTGCAATTGGTAATGAAAGCTTTGGGTATGTGATACTTGAAGCAATGTCTGCTCAAAAACCTATTGTAGCATCAAATATTGAAGGTTATTCCAGTTTAATCAAAGATAACTACAATGGAATTTTAACTGAACCTAAGAATCCTGAATCTATAGCAAATACTTTAGAAATCTTGATAAATAACAAAAAGTTAAAAACAAAAATTTCGAATAACGCATTCAAAGTTGCAAATGAATATTCATGGCAAAATGTAACTAAAAAAATCCTGCAAGTTTATAAACATGCTACATTAAAATACTAAAAGTAAAACAACGAAAAAATGTATTCAAAGTTTAGAAAACACCTCAATCCCTCCGACTCCATTCGCAATCGTATTTTTTAAAAACGAAGACCTAAACTGAACTTTCAAATCACCATCTATAATTGTAAAAATCCATAATGTATCAAAAACATTATATTTAAAGCCATCTATATTTTTCCTAGCTTGAGTAATTGCTAAATGAACTTTATCTTCATTAAATTGAACAGGCTCAATTGAAATAGTTTCTGTAGAACTCCAATTTTCTGAAATAAGTTTTGTAGTCATTTCTTCGTGAGATTCTCTAAAATCATTAGCCTTTTCCCACAGCTCAAATTTATTATTAGCTAATCTTAGGTGAGGGAAATGCATATAAAATATTTGTTTCTCAACATCTCTAGAATTAAAAGCAATGTTCCAATTACTAAATGTTTCTATAGCTTTTTCATCAATACTTTTCATAGAACACCTCTTAATTTAAAATTTTTTCGTAATTGAACCATTCTCTACATTAAAACTATTCATAATAGGCAGAACATTTTGATTCAAAATCTCAGATTCAGCAGAAGTAACAATACACTGCTGATAATGTGTTAGCCTATCCATAATATAAGACTGTCTAAATTTATCTAATTCGGACATGATATCATCTAAAAGTAATATAGGTTCTTCACCTGACATTTTTGTCAATAATTCTGCTTCAGCAAGTTTTAAAGCTAACAAAAAAGTTCTACTTTGACCCCTTGAAGAATAACTTGCAATACCTCCCTCATCTAATGTCATCAAAAAATCATCCCTATGAGGGCCAAATAATGTAACTCCTTCATGTAACTCTTTGCTTCTAATAGAAGCAAAGAGATTTTTTATAAAATCAGAATTTTCTTCAACTGAAGAATCTGTGTCAATTTTGATACTTGGTTGATATTTAATATCTAAAACAGAATCATTTTTTGAAAGTTCACTATGTAAAGGTTTAGCTTTTTCCGTTAAAGATTGAATTACTTTACTTCTAGATCTAATCAAATACTGAGCAGAATCTACTAAAAAATCATCCCATTGTTCCAGTTGATCTTCTGATGATTTTTTTGAACGAATAGCCTTAAGCAAATGATTTCTTTGAGAAACAATCCTATTAAAATTTTGTAAGCATTTAATATATTTTTTATCCATCTGAGATATAAAAAGATCTAAATATTTTCTGCGAAGATTTGGTCCTCCATATACTAAATCTAGATCTTTAGCTGTAAAAATCACTGCATTAATTCTTCCAATAAAATCAGAGACCTTGATTATATTTCCATTCACCTTAAAAACTTTATTGAATTTAATTAGTTTCTCATTTTCCCGATCAACAAATTCATTACTATAAGATGATATGTTTTTACTAATTAAATCCATTTCGACTTTGCTTATATTTTGATCTTTTCTTACTACATTGACAGAAATTTGTGCATGATCTTTAACTATATTGTCACTCCTCAAAACAATTTCTGAATCATTTATAGCTCTCTGAGATTTGCCAGCCACTAAAATATGGATAGCTTCCAGTAAATTACTTTTTCCATGTCCGTTATTTCCATTAATAAGAACAATCCCCTCAGGCAGATCCATATTCAAACGAGAATAATTTCGTACGTTAATTAAGTTAATTTGCGAAAGATATATATCTATCTCCTTGTGGCTCTATATTTTATAAAGTCAATTCTATAAATTCTTTAATACTTATAATCTTTACCTCGTTGGATTTTGCAAAATCCAATTTTGATCCAGGATTATCTCCTGTAATAAGATAATTTGTTGTCTTAGAAACACTACTACTCACTATTCCTCCCAAATCCTTAATTATAGAAACTAAATCTGCCCTGTTATAATTATCAAAACTCCCAGTAATTGCAAATTTCAGACCATGTAATTTACTATCAACAACCATATTGTCTGTAGAATTATCAAATCTTACGCCTGTAGAAATTAATTGATTCACTAAATATTTGTTATCTTCATTAGAAAAATAATTTTGAATAGAATATGCAACTTTTGGCCCAATAGAAGGTAAAGAAACTAAATCTAACTCACTGGCAGCAATTAAATTATTGATGCTTTTAAAATTTCTTGAAATTATTTCAGCGGTTTCTAATCCAACATGAGGTATACCTAAAGCTACAAGTACTCTAGAAAATGCAACCTTTTTACTTTCTTCTATAGATTTTTGCCAATTATTAAACCTTTTTTCTCCAAAACCATTTAAATTAATTATTTCATCTTTCTTAGAATCTAAATCAAATAAATCTGCTTGATTATAAATAATATGATTATCAATAAGTATAGAAATTTGTTTGATTCCTATTCCTTCAATATTCATAGCTGGTTTACTAACGAAATGTTCAATTAATCTTTTGAGTTGAGCTGGACAAGATGAACTGATACATAGATGTGCAGACTCTCCCTCTAATCTGATTATCTTACTTCCACAAGAAGGGCATTCTTCAGGGAATATCCATTCAAATTCCACTCCTTTTCTACCTTCAGGAACAAAAGAAACAACCTTAGGTATCACATCACCAGCCCTTTCAACAACTACTAAATCATTAATCTTCAAATCATTGTTAACTATATAATCGAAATTATGTAAGCTAGCTTGTCTAACTATAGCTCCTCCGATATTCACAGGTTCAAGAATAGCAACAGGGCTAATTCTTCCTGTCCTACCAACACTCAATTCAATATTTTTTAATTTTGTAACTGACTTAATTGAAGGAAATTTGTAAGCTATAGCCCATCTAGGATCTTTACCCACAACACCTAACTGCTGTTGCACTTCTAAATTATTAACTTTAACAACGACACCATCGGCTGAAAAATCTTCATTTGAAATACTGTCTACCAGAGTGTTGTAAAAATCTATTACCTCTTGTGGTTTAACAAACAAAGAAGATAAATTACTCACCTTAAATCCTAAAGATTTCAAATAATTCAAAACATTCCATTGTGTCTTCAAATCATTCCCAATTGAATACCCTACACCATAAACAAAGATGTCCAAACTTCTTTCAGCAGTAACTTTTGAATCTAATTGCCGCAATGATCCGGCAGCTAAATTTCTAGGATTTGAATATAAAGATAAACCTTCAGTTTTTCTAGATTCATTAAATTGATCAAATTTTGATTTAGGAAAAATTACCTCCCCTCTAACCTCTAAAGTTTCAGGAACATTTCCCATCAAAACCATGGGGATAGTCTTAATCGTACGTAAATTATTTGTGACGTCTTCACCTATTATTCCGTTCCCACGAGTAGATCCTCTAACAAAAATTCCTTTTTCATAAATCATTGAAACAGCTAAACCGTCAAATTTGACTTCAGAAACCAAATCAAGTTGACCATAACCTGACAAATCTAAAGTTCTCTTATACCAATCTAAAAATTCTTTTTCACTAAAACAATTTGCCAAACTATACATAGGAGACATATGTTCAAATTGTTTAAATTCTGAACTTACAGCACTTGATATTCTTTGAGAAGGAGAATCAGAAGTAATAAATTCCGGAAATTTTTCTTCCAGAGATAAAAGTGATCTAAATAAAATGTCATATTCAATATCTGAAATTTCTGGTGAATTTGAAATATAGTACAAATGATTATGTCTATTGATTTGATCTCTTATAGATTTAATTTTTTGTTCTATGTCATTAAGTTTCATAAATATCTACTGATTTTTCAAATAATAATACATTTACATTGAAAATAAATCCTTAATTCACACTATACATATTAGATAGAAAAAAAGAAAATTTCTAGATATACTTGACTAGACAAGAAATCACTGTCAGTCTTAAACTTAATAAACAATATTTTTAATACAAATTATTAATATTTACAGGAAGTAAAACATTGCCTTTCCCAAAAAACATTCTAGAATTTATTGAAAAATATCCAACTCTATCAACAATTGGAAATACCCCTACAGCTGAAATTAATTTCCCAGAATTAAATCTGGGACAATCTAAGTTATTTGCAAAATATGAATTTCTAAACCCCGGAGGATCGATAAAAGACAGACCTATTCTAAGAATGTTAGTTGATGCAATCTTAAACAATAAATTAGATAAAAATAAAACTATTCTTGATGCTACTTCAGGTAATGCAGGAATTGCTTACGCAATGATTGGAACAACACTTAACCGTCAAGTTGAACTTGTAATGCCTGAAAATGCTAGCGAAGAACGAAAAAAACGTTTGATTGCACATGGAGCTAAGCTAACTTTCACTGATCCTCTTTTAGGATATGACGAAACTATCAGAGAAGTAAAAAGATTATATAATAATGACCCAGAAAAATATTTTTGGTGCGATCAATATTCAAACGTAATGAATCCATTAGCTCACTTTGAAACTACTGCAGAAGAACTTTTAAATCAAGTAAACGGCATCACTCATTTTGTAGCTGGAGTAGGTACCGGAGGAACAATTTCAGGAATAGGTAAAAAACTAAAACAACATAATTCCAAAATAGAAATTGTTTTAATCAATTTTGATGAATGGCCAGGTATTGAAGGCTTAAAATCTATAGGAGAAGGACATTATATACCTGATACTTTTGACCAAAATATTGTTGATTCTGAAATCCATGTTGATATCGAAAATGCAGCTAGGATTTCTAAACTATTAGCATCAAAAGGTTTATTTGTAGGCCAATCTTCAGGAGCATATATCACTGCTGCCATGGAGATTTGCAGAAAACATCAAAATAACAGCCGAGTAGTAACTATATTGAACGATATCGGAGAAAGATATTTTAGTACCGGAATATGGGAATGATTTATACGTCCAAATTTTTAACTTCTAAAGCATTTTGCTGAATAAAATTCCTTCTAGGTTCAACTACATCACCCATAAGCATAGAAAAAACATTATCCGCTTCGAGAGCATCCTCTTGATTAACTTGTAACAAAGATCTATCAGCAGGATTCATTGTAGTTTCCCAAAGTTGTTCAGCACTCATTTCACCCAATCCCTTATATCTCTGAACATTTACTTTTGAATCATCATTAAATTTTGAAATCAATTCATCTTTATGAGAATCACTATATGCCCATTCTTGTTTCCTGCCTTTTGCAATTCTATACAAAGGAGGTTGTGCTATGTAAAGATGTCCTTCAGAAATAAGAGGATACATATGACGGAAAAAGAAAGTTAACAATAAAGTCCTGATATGAGATCCATCTACATCAGCATCTGTCATTATAATGACCCTATTGTATCTTAATTTTGAACAATCAAATTCATCCCCTAACCCAGCACCCAATGCAATAATCAATGCCCTTATCTCCTGATGAGCAAGCATTTTATCTTCTCGAGCTTTTTCCACATTTAACACTTTACCCCGCAAAGGCAATATAGCTTGATTAGACCTTTCTCTTCCCATTTTTGCTGTTCCTCCAGCAGAATCACCCTCAACGATATATATTTCACAATTTTCAGGATTTTTATCAGAGCAATCTGCTAATTTACCAGGCAAAGCGCCGCCATCCATTGCATTTTTCCTAATGATTAGCTCTCTTGCTTTCCTAGCTGCATCTCTAGCGCGTTGCGCAGTCAAACACTTATCTAAAATCCTTTTAGCATCTATTGGATTATCTTCCAAAAATATTTGAAGTGATTCTCCCAATACACCTTCCACCTGAGCTCTTACTTCAGGATTCCCCAATTTTCTCTTAGTTTGACCTTCAAATTGAGGTTCTGTTAATTTCACAGAAATCACTGCAGCTAGACCTTCTCTAACATCTTCTCCAGAAAGATTAGGATCACTTGCTTTAAGCAAACCATATTTACGTCCAGAATCATTCATAACCCTTGTCAATGCAGCCCTAAAACCAGTGACATGAGTACCTCCGTCAGCATTATTTACGCAATTTGCAAATGCATAAACAGACTCAGAAAATCCATCATTATACTGTAATGCAACTTCAACGATTGTACCTTCAATTTCTTTTTCCACATATATGGGATCTTCATGCAATGCTATTCTGCTAGAATTCATATCAGATACGAATTGACTAATACCTCCCTCAAAGAAATATTCAACTTCTCGAATTTCACCTTTCTTGGGCTCTTGATCAGCAAATAAATCCATTTGCTGATCTTCAGTTTCATCATCATCATCCAATATTTCATCTTCAGTTAAATTACTAACTCCCCAACCACTCTTAAAACTTATTTTTAAACCCTTATTTAAGTAAGCAATTTCTTTGAATCGTTGAGACAAAATTGAGAAATCATAATCTATATCTGGAAATATTTCTGCATCTGGCTTAAACGAAACTCTCGTTCCTGTAGCTTTTTTGTCTTCTTTGGGAATATCTTCACTAGAAAGATCTGAGGTTGTTTTACCTCTGGAAAATTTTTGCTCATAGTGTTTAGCATCTCGATAAACATCAACATTTAAAAATGAGGAAAGTGCATTTACAACAGAAATTCCAACACCATGCAAACCTCCGGACACCTGATAAGCTTTACTGTCAAACTTACCTCCAGCATGCAAAGTTGTCATAACAGTTTCTACACCTGATACTTTGGTTCTTTTATGTACATCAACAGGAATACCTCTACCATTATCTTCAACAATAACAACTCCATCGCTATCAATATCTACTTGTACACTAGTACAATATCCCGCCATAAATTCATCCACAGAGTTGTCCACTGCTTCATAAATAAGCTGATGAATACCCCTTTGATCAGTGGAACCAATATACATTCCAGGGCGACGTCGTACAGCCTCCATACCTTCAAGGACCTGTATATCACTAGCTGAATAAGACTGCTCTTGATTTTTCAAAGTTGCCATCTAGATTAACTCCTGTGATGAAAATTCAGATACGAAATCGTAATAATTTAAATAAATTACTAAACTTTTTATAGGAATTATTTTAACATTTTTTAAAAATTGATTCAAACTTATTTTAATTAATTTACAATACTTTTTACTAATACTGAATATCCGTACAAATCAAAGTAAAAAATCAAGAAAAATAAATATTCCGACAAAATCCAACTTATTGTAAGAAATTTACTTCATGTAATCTGATTAAATGGTTTAGACTTACTTCAAAATATTTATTTAAAATAATATAGAAAACTAAAAAAGGGAAAATTATGAAATTTTATATCTCAGGTGAATGGGTTGACCGTAATGAAAAAATTAATGTAACTAATCCATTTGACGGAACCATTATAGATACTGTTCCAAAAGGAAATGTACAAGATGTAGAAAATGCAATTAACAGCTCTGTCAATGGTGCAAAAGTAATGGAAAATATTCCAGCTTATAAAAGATATGAAATATTGCTAAAAACAGCTAATTTGATGCAAAAAAATCTAAAAGATCTTGCAGAAACTATTACTTTAGAAGAAGGAAAAGTTATTACAGAAGCTAAAGCAGAAGTTGAAAGAGCAATTCAAACAATGACCAGTTCAGCCGAAGAAGCAAAAAGGTTGTATGGAGAAACAATACCTCTAGACAGTGCTCCACACTGGACAGGTCAATTTGGATTCACAATGAGAGTACCCTGTGGAGTTGTAGCAGCAATAAGTCCGTTTAATTTTCCACTAAACCTTGTTTGTCATAAAGTTGGTCCAGCATTAGCTGCTGGAAATTCTGTAATAATTAAACCAGCAACTGACACACCACTTTCAGCTCTTAAATTAACAAAAATATTACTTGAAGCAGGAGCCCCAGAAGAAGCAATACAATGTATAACTGGTCCAGGTGGAGAAATTGGAAACCGAATAGTCTCAGATCCTAGAGTAAGGAAGGTTACATTCACAGGAAGTAAAGATGTGGGAGAGCAAATATGCAAAGCAGCTGGGTTAAAAAAGGTCACTATGGAGTTGGGTTCAAATTCCCCTTTGATCATTATGCCGGATGCAGATATAGACAAAGTTGTTCAAGCAACTATCAGTAGTGGTTTTTCAAATTCAGGACAGGTTTGTATTTCAGCTCAAAGAATAATTGCAAATAAATCTTTATATGGCGACTATCTTGATGCTTTGACTGATGGAGTTAAGGCAATTAAAACAGGTAATCCATTAGATGAATCTGTAAAAATGGGTCCCATGGTCAGAAATAATGATGCCACAAGGGTAAACGAATGGATTACAGAAGCAATTAACTCGGGTGCCAGAAATTTGGTTGGAGGAGAATATGAGGGAGCAATGCACCAACCAACAGTTTTAGCTGACGTTAAAGCAGAAATGAGAATTTCTTGTGAAGAACTCTTCGGTCCTGCTGTAGCTGTTACTCCATTCGAAGATCTAGATGACGCCATAAAAATGGCAAATGACAGTAATTATGGATTAAGTGCTGCAATATTTACTCAAAATATTGATAACGCTATGAAATTTGCTAAACAAGTAGATTCTGGAAACTTGATGATAAATTCTGGGCCCCAATGGAGAGCTGACATGATGCCATATGGAGGCCTTAAAGATAGTGGAATGGGCAAAGAAGGTCCAAAATATGCAGTTGAAGAAATGACAGAATTAAAAATGGTAATTTACCACCCTTAAAAAATCATATATAATTGTAATTAGATTGAAACAAACATTTCTAAATGAAAACTTGTCAGTTTAGTGGATTTACCATCGCTCATTAACTATTGACGACATTTCTGCACCAAATTATACTACCTTAGACATATTGAAAGGGTTTTTTCATGAGACTATTATGCCTTCAAGAAAATTTAAATAAAGGTCTTAGTATTGTTAGTAGAGCTGTGCCAGCTCGTACAACTCTGCCTGTCACACAAAACGTGTTAATTACTACTGATAATGGAAAAATTAAACTAGTTACTACAAATCTAGAAATTGCAATAAGTACTTGGGTAGGTGCACAAATTGAAGACGGAGGATCAGTTGCTGTTCCTGCAAAATTATTATCCGAACTGGTTAGTTCTTTGCCTTCTGAACAAATAAGTATTTCAAATTCTAATAATTCTACTGGAATCGAAATCAACTGCGATAAATTTAACTCTCAAGTTAATGGAACAAATCCTGATGATTTTCCTCCCATACCAACTGTCAACGCTGATGTAGTAGCTACTATTGATAGTAAAGTTTTTCAAGATGCTATTACCCGGGTATCTGTGGCTGCAGCTACAGACGAATCCAGGCCTGTTTTAACTGGAATTAAAATGGAACTAGACGGAGATAATTTCACTCTTGCTGGTGCTGATGGATTTCGGTTAGCTGTATTCAAGGGAAAACTACTAGAAAAAATATCTGAAAAATATGATTTTATTTTGCCTTCAAGATCTCTTCAAGAAATCAATAGAATTATAGTTGACCAAGATGAACCAATTACTTTCTCTGTAACTCCCTCAAAAAATCAAGCAATGTTTAAACTTTCTAATGTAGAAATAGTCACTCAATTAGTTCAAGGAACATTTCCAAATTATTCCCAGTTGATCCCAGAATCATTTCAAACAAGAACCGAAGTTCCTGTTGAAGAATTTCAGAGAGCTGCGAAAACTGCATCGGTATTTGCAAGAGATGGAAGCGGTATATTGAGGCTACATATTAATTCACCCGGAAATGAAAACCCTGAAAAACTATCAATTCTTTCTAGGTCAGAAGAAGTGGGTGAAAACGAAAGTCAAATAGAAGCAAAAGTTGAAGGAGAAGATTCAAAGATTGCATTTAACAGTAAATATCTTACTGATGTACTCTCCGTTATTAAAGAAGAAAAAGTTGTTATAGAAACAACTAGTCCTTCAAGTCCTGGTGTAATCAAACCTCTTGGGCAAGAAAATTATATACATGTAGTAATGCCAATGTTTGTGCAATGGTAGAATTTAAAAATTTAATTCAAACCTAAAAACTTCATCATCTACTTACTTCACTAGACGAGTAATGTCAAAACAATGGGAATAACATTACGAAAAATATTTTTGTTTTCTTTGGTAATAATACTTTTTTTAATTCCTTCCTCAAAATTACCATTAGACCCAATAGAAAAAATTACATTGGATCACTCGTTTTCTTTAATAAACTGGGAAATAAAAAATATTTTCCCAAAATGGATATATATATCAAAAAAATACATTCAAAATGACAAAACTGATTCCTCGGAAACAATAAACCTATTACAAAAATATTTGACCCTTACGAAAGAAAAAAATCTATACCAAAAACAATTGCAACTTGAAAATTTACCACAAGTTCAAAAAAATGTTGTGAAAAATAATTTAAAAATCACAATTGATGAAATGCAAAATTTAAAACCTATCGTAGAAGAACTTTGTGAAAGAGCTATGACAAAAACTATCAAACTGAATGGTATAAAAACAAAATTAAATACAATATTTCCGCCTGTTGATATAAGCCTAGAACCTCCTCCATTAATATTAGTAATTTCCCCAAGAGACAAAATTCAGATTGAAAAATCTGTTTTTTTATCTCCTGATTTATTAAATGCAAAAAAAAATTCTATAGAAAATGAAATATTGCAAAAAAATAATAAATCAGCTTATATATCAAACTTATCTGGCTTAAGTACATATCCAACATTAATCTCAAATGAATATAATTCTCTGGAAATATTCTCTACAACGGCACATGAATGGTTACATTTATATTGGTTCTTCAGGCCATTTGGTCAAAACATTTTCAAATCAAACGAAATGAGAACACTAAATGAAACAGCAGCAGACATTGCGGGCAGAGAATTAGGTTTGCAAACTTACATTAATCTAAATATAAAATCTGACACCTCTGTTAAATCAAATCCTAGTACTGCAAAGAAATATCCTCAATTCACAAAACATATGAGAGAAACAAGAATAGAAGTTGAAAAAATGTTAAAAAATAATAATATTGAAGAAGCAGAAAAATATATGAAAAAACGATGGTGGGAACTATCTTTAGCAGGTTACAATTTAAGAAAAATTAATCAGGCATATTTTGCACTTTATGGAATATATGCTGAAAGCGCAGGCTCTGTAAGTCCTATAGGAGAACAACTTAGAGAATTTAGATCTCTAGTTCCGACAACAGGTGATTTTGTTAAAGAAATTTCACAAATATCGAGTTATTCTGATTTTTTGGAAGAATTAAAAAATAAAAAATCTAAAATCAATCCTACAAGTAGTTAATTATGTTTAAAAAACTTATTAACATAAAAAAACAAAATACAAATCATCCTCCAGGTCAAATTGTAACTGAAAAATTCCCTGTACTCACTTTTGGGGAAACTCCGCACATTGAATTAAGTCAATGGAGCTTCACAATATCTGGATTAGTGAAAAACAAAATCAAACTTAATTGGGATCAATTCGTACAACTTCCAAAATCCAAAGTCACTTCTGAATTTCATTGCGTCACAAAATGGAGTCGAATGAAAAACATCTGGGAAGGTGTTGCGCTAAATGATTTGTTAAAAATAGCAAATCCACTTCCTAAAGCACATTTTGCGTTAATTCATTGCTTTGGAGATTACACTACAAATCTTTCTACAAAATGTCTGTTGGATGATGACGTAATTCTAGCATATATGCATGATAATAAACCCCTTCACAAAGACCACGGAGGTCCCTTGCGTCTGGTAGTTCCAAAAAGATATGGATGGAAAAGCGCAAAATGGATTAAAGAAATCGAATTAATTAATGACAATAAACCTGGATTCTGGGAAAGTAGAGGCTATCATATGCATGGTGACCCTTGGCAAGAACAACGCTTCAGTTAATATTTTAAAAATATAAACCTCTTTGGGAGTAAAAACTTATGACACGAATACATATTCTTGGTGCGGGTACTCCTACTCCAACGCCTACAAGATTTGGCTCTTCCTTTGTTATAGAAATTGGAAGTGATCAAATAATGGTTGATTGTGGTCCAGCAGCAACATATAAATTAGTTAAAGCAGGATTATGGCCAACAAAAATTGACTATGTATTCTTTACACATCATCATTTTGACCATGATGTAGACTTCCCTTGTTTTCTTCTTACTCGATGGGACCAAAGCATAGGAAAAGAAAATGTTTTACAAATATTCGGACCAAAATTAACAGAAGAATTTACCGAAGGTATTATTGGAAAAGACGGTTTATTTAAGCATGATTTGATAGCAAGAATGAATTTTTCAGGTAGCAAACAAGTCTATGTAAATAGAGGTGGTAAATTACCAAGAAAAGGTCCAAAATTTATAGCTAAAAATATAGGAGAAGGAGAAATATTCTCAACAAAAAACTGGAAGGTCACAGCTGCAACAGCAGTACACGCACAACCATATTTAGACTCATTAGCTTATAGAATAGATGGCCCCGACGGAAGTATGGTATTTACTGGAGATACAGAACCGTGTGAATCCGTAGAAAATCTAGCAAAAAATGCCGATATCATGTTCTGTATGTGTTGGGATGAACAAACTGAAATAGAAAAAAATAATGAAGCCCGAGGTCAATGTGGAACATTAGATGCAGCTAAACTAGCTCAAGCTGCTAACGTAAAAAAGTTAGCATTGGTGCACGTTGGCCCAAATCTATCCAAAGATTCAGAAAACAAAAAAGCTATAGAAGACATCAAAAAAGTTTACGACGGGGAAGTTATTTTATCAAACGAATTAATGGCAATTGATATATAACTAACTCTCAAAAATAGAATCTATTCAAGTAAAATTAACTCTGACCAGTTTTTTTCCAATTCATCAATAGTAATTCCATATGTCTTATAAAAATTTGAGTCGAAATCTCCCTGAGTCTTCAAATATTTTATCAAAACTCCTATCTTTTCAATTCCATATTTCGATATAAGATATCCTACAACACTTTCAGATTTTCTATAAAACAAACCAACATCAGAGGCTTTACCTGGTAAAGAATTCATTTTATTTAAAGTCATGATTTTAGCTCTTTTGACAAAATTCTTAGACTCCTTACTCCAACTATTTCCATTATTCTGATAATACATTGCTAAACCTTCATTTAACCACTTAGGCAATACTGCCCTCCTACTACCCATTGCTTCTCCTATAATTAAGTGAGTAATTTCATGAACTATCACATCTGGGTTATAACCGCTAACCAAAAAAAGATCATAATCAGGGTAAGCAAATCCGCCAAAAAGATGATTTTTTGTTGCGCTATCACTTAAATACTGAAATGCTTTACTAGATTCTTTACGACTATCAAAGAGAACTCCTTTAATATCAAATGAATTTTGGTCATCCAAAAACGTTTTCTTAATTGGAGAAATTCTTTTTGACACCTTATCATGTAAATTAATTGCTTGATCCTGAGACAAACCATGATGGACAATCTCCAAACCTTTACCGGTAACTCTTTTCCAGTCAAAATCATCGTCTAAATATTCCAGTTCATTTGATTGTGAAACAATAACATTATTTTCTATGTCAGTAATCTCGTAATAATAATCTATCACCACTCCTGCAGGCAAAAAATCATTCCCCGATGTATTGATAATATATTCCGTTGCAACCTCTGTAGAAGGGGTGAAAACTGGGTATCCGTAATTAGTAACTTCAGAACCAGAAATTGAATAAAATATCTTGATTTTTTCTATTGGAATTTCAGAATTAAATGAGTTGAAAATAACCAGTTTCTCAGGGAAAAAATTCTTATGCCCAGAAGATTTAGAGACAAAATTTTGCGAATCTCTATCATCATCAACAAAAAAGCAACTAGAAGTTACAAACAAAAAAAACATCAAATAAAGTAGCAAAAAGTTATACCTAGCTAAAACAGACATTTTATTGCAAAAAATCAATTAAACTCCTGTGATCCTTATTGCAGTGTGTTTTTTGTAAATCATATTGATGTTAAGTAATAAGGGTGTAATATTTTCAACATAGACAGAATTTGATAATTTCCCTCCATTAATCGCCCTGATACCATCAATATTTTCAGCTAAGTCCATCACAACATTTAAAGCCGATTTATCATCTGAGCAAACAACAACATCAGAATTAATAGGATTGTTAATTGCTTTCAAATCTCTAGCACTAATTGTTTGAAAAGCTGAAACCACCCTTGATTCTATCAATAGATCTTGTAATTCAATTGCAGCAGAACTACTTTGTGTTTTAGAAACTTCTATCATTCCTTTTTTAAACACAACTGGTACCACAACTGTTACTACAATTTTACCAACTAAAAATTGTACTAAATCCTTCATTATATTTTTTTGAGCACCATAAGGTACACACACAAAAACAATATCAGACTCACTAGCAACTTCAGAATTTAATCCGGAAAAAATTTTCCCCGAGCTAGAAATGTTTTCAGAAATTTCCTTTGCAGCATTAAAACTTTTTTCAATATTTCGAGACCCAATTCCAACTTCCATATTTCTTATTGCAAATCTACTTACTAAGCCTATCCCTTCAGAACCTGTTCCTCCAATAAATCCTATTTTCATAAAAATCTTACTCCTGTGTATTCGTTACAATTGGATATGTATTATATATAACGAATTAAAAGACTTTAAGGATATTGACTCAAAATGAACTCTAAGTTAACCTGTTGAAAAAACAAAGAGGATTGAATAATGTCTTGGAATTGTGAACACTGTAACCACACAAACCCACCCACTAGAGATGTATTCTGCGATAATTGTGGAAAAAGAAGAAAAGATTGGTAAAAGTAACTTTACTTACTTTGTTTGCGCCAATTCATACCTTTTGTTAACTCAATAAATTCTGATAACAACTCTCTATTAGAAGCTATTATACCGTCAGACTTTACCTGTGCCTGTTGATTGTTACGATCTATAACATAACCTCCTGCCTCATTAACTAGCAAAATTCCTGCTACCTGATCCCAGGCAGAAAGCTGGTGATTAAAATATAAATCAATCATTCCAGAAGAAACATAAGACAATCCCAAGGCAGAGGACCCCATAATTCTCAATGTCTGCATTCCTGGCCATATAGACTTCACAACATCCAATGAGTTTGCGCCTCCTTGGTTGCTGTAGCTCATATCCATTCCAATAATACATTCAGAAATTTTGGTTTGAGCAGAAACTTGCATCAATTTTCCGTTCAAACGAGTCCCTGAACCTAATTTTGCTTCAAACATATCATTTCTTATCGGATCATAATTAACACCAACAATTGTATTAGAATCAGAAATTAATCCAATAACAATTGAAAAAATAGGAATTCCTGAAGCAAAGTTCCTAGTCCCATCTATAGGATCAACTATCCAGCAAAGTCCGTTTGAAATATTGGGATTCTCAGATTCTTCTCCTACAAAACGTATTTCTGGAAATTCCGCAAACAAAGATCTTTGGATTAAATCTTGAGCTTCTTTATCAACATCTGTAACAATATTTCCTCTTCCTTTATAGTTAATCTCTAAAACAGAACGAAATCTTCGCATTAACAAATCTCCGGCCTCTAGGGCGACCTCTTTCGCAACCTCAAGAACATCTTTGCCACTTTTACCAACTAAATCTAACATGACTTTCCTCATCTCAAAAAATCTATACTGAAACTTAAAAATTAACAATAATTTTCAATAAATTACACCTTGAAAAATTAATTAATCCTAAGAATTATATCTATAAATGACTTATGAAAATTGATTTTTTTTAACTAAGAAACTTAATTTAATCAATTTATCGTGTGTATCAACATAAAAAACATTTATTAATTCAAAAAATCAATCATAATAAAAACAAATATTTCAAAAAATAAATGGAGATTCAAATGATTGGTGATGCATTAATCGCACAAATACTTAAACAAGAAAATGTAGACTGGATAGGAGCATATCCTTATCACTCATTAATTGATGAAGCTGCCAAAATAAATATCAAGCCCATAATTCCTAGACAAGAACGAGCTGGGGTCAATATGGCAGATGGATTTAGCAGAATTAACAATGGAAACAAAATTGGTGTTTTCATAATGCAACGTGGACCAGGAGCTGAAAACGCTTTTGGAGGTGTAGCTCAAGCTTTTTCAGATGCAGTCCCAATTCTACTACTTCCAGGAGGCCATGAAAGAACTAAAACTCAAAGATCTCCTGAATTTGATTCTGTAGAACATTTCAAGGGAATCACAAAATGGTCTGCAAATATCAATATGGTAGAACGAATTCCTGAATTAATGGGTAAAGCTTTTTCTTTGCTAAAAAATGGCAGGCCAGGACCCGTTTTGCTTGAAATTCCTCAAGACGTCGCACTACAAGAATTTAATGGTTCAACAAAATACACCCCGGTATCAACTCACCTTTCTAGTGCAGATCCTGATGCAATTAAAGATATAATTAAAGCTCTGATAAAATCAAAAAATCCTGTAATTAATGCCGGACAAGGCATTTTATATGCAGAAGCAACCAAAGAATTGATTGAATTTTCAGAATTGACCAATATCCCAGTTATGACCACATTGGCAGGAAAAAGTGCTTTCCCTGAAAATCATCCACTATCATTAGGTACTGCAGCTAGAACCGGAACAAAAATGTGTGACGATTTCTTGAAAAATACTGATTTTATACTAGGACTAGGCACAAGTTTCACTCAAAGTAATTTTCAAGCTCCTATGCCAACAAATGTACCAATCGCACAATCTACAAATTGTACTGACGATATAAATAAAGATTATAGAATAGATTTTGGAGCTATAGGTGATTCTAAATTAGTTATTAAACAAATGATTGAAGAAGTGAAATCACAACTCGGACCTGAAGGTAGAAAAGATAACAATCATGTAATAGACAAAATTAGAAAGCTTAAAGATGAATTTATTGCCGAATGGTTACCTCATTTTACTTCAAATGAATTACCTATGAGTCCCTATAGAGTATTTCACGAATTGGCAAAAACTTTAGGATCTTCAAATGTTATTATCACTCATGACTCAGGATACCCTAGAGACCAGTTGTCTCCGTTTTGGCAGGCCACAAATCCCCGAGGTTATATAGGTTGGGGAAAATCAACCCAACTAGGTTATGGATTAGGATTAGCAATCGGAGCAAAGATGGCAGCTCCTGAAAAACATGTTGTCAATGTAATGGGAGATGCTTCTTTTGGAATGGCCGGAATGGATATTGAAACAGCTACAAGGTCCAAAGTAGGAACCTTAACGGTTATACTTAATAATGGAGTAATGACTCACTATTCAGATCATATGCCTGTTGCTACAGAAAAATGGGAGTCGAATAGATTTTCTGGAAATTATTCAAAAGTTGCAGAGGGTCTTGGTGCCTTCGCCAAACGTATTGAAACTCCGGATAAAATTTCTGAAGCCATTAATTTAGCAGTTAAAGCAAATGATCAAGGGCAGCCAGCTGTTCTAGAAATGATTACCAAAGAAGAAAATAACGTTCCAAATTACTGGTTCTAACTAAAATTGATATAAATAATAAAATGGAAAACTTCATAGATTATTCAAAACTATCTGTTGGACAATTACTTTGTAAAAAATCAATTGAAATCAATTCCAACTTGGTGAAAAATTATCTGGAATCTACCCAAGATTCTTCAGAAATGATATCTGATTTAGATGGGAACGAATATATTCCACCCATGGCAATTGCTGCATTCGGATTACAAATAGTTATAGATTATTTAAAAATTCCCCATGGAACCCTCCATGTGGGACAAGAGTTAGTAATAGAATCTCCATTAATAATAGGTGAATTGATAGATTACGAAGCATCAATTGCTACAAACTCTGTAAGAAATAATTGGAGGTTTGTAACTATTGAAATAATTTCAAAAACCACAGAAAAAAATATTGTTATGACTACAAAGAGTACTATTACAATGCCTGTAATAACACCAGATCATCAGGGAATAAATCATGACTAAAATAATTTCAACATCCAAAACAATTAATAAAACTGACATAGAAAAGTATGCGAGTGCAGCTGGAGATTTTAATCCAATACATCTTGACGAAAGCTTTGCAAAAACCACACAATTTGGGAAATGTATTGCACATGGAATGATGGTTGCTGCATCAATTTCTGAAGCATTAACAGCTCAATTCGGAATTAATTGGATTTCTAAAGGGCACTTAAAAATACGATTCAAATCTCCCGTGTTCCCTGGGGAACAAATTACTACAACTGGAGAATTAAAAAAGAATTCCTTAAACACTTTTTCAGTCAAAGTAACTAAAAATAATAATCAGGTGGCAATAACTGGAGAAGCATCAATCCCTAAAAAAAACGAGGTTAAAAATGAACTCTAAAATAAAAATTGCTGTAGATGCAATGGGAGGAGATAACGCTCCACATGAAATAGTTTCAGGAGCAGTTGAAGCTTCAACAACACTAGATGTAGAAATCTTATTGGTTGGAGATCCTGAAAAATTAATAACTGAACTAAAAAAACATACCTACTCCAATGATAAAATAAGCATAATTCCATCAGAAGATGTGATATTAGAAAGTGACAAGCCAGCATTAGCTTTAAGACAAAAGCCAAAAGCATCAATTTTAGTTGCAACATCATTGGTTAAAAAAGGTCTTGCAAATGCATCAGTCACTATGGGCTCAACTGGTGCCGCTATGGCATCTGCAGCTGTCATTCTTGGAGTAATAGAAAATGTAGAAAGACCTTCTCTTGGAGGACCTATATTAGGCTTAGCCCCGAAAACAACTATTATAGATGTAGGAACTAATATTGATTGTAAACCATCTCAAATATTAAGTTTTGCCATCATAGGACATGTTTACGCTAAAGTATTTTGGAATTTATCAAAACCAAGAATTGCCTTGCTCAGCGTTGGTGCAGAAGAAAATAAAGGCAACAAACTTATACAAGAATCAAAAAATCTATTAAATGACAGCCCTTTGAATTTTATAGGAAATATCGAAGCAAATGATTTGACAAATAATATTGCTGATGTTGTCGTATGTGATGGATTTGTTGGAAATATAGTTATGAAACTAACTGAAGGATTAGGAAAAAGAATTGCAGAATATTTGTCTGAAAACCTTAAAGGCAAATTACCCGATGAAGAGTTAAACCACTTAAAAAATCAAATATATGAATTAAATAATGTAGTGGAAGTTAATGGAGGGGGGCCAATATTAGGCGTCAAAGGAGTTAGTGTAGTAGGCCATGGTCGCGGAAATTCCAAATCTGTTTTTAATGCAATAAAATCTGCTAAACAAACTGTAGAAATAAACTACATTGAAAAACTTAATCAAGAGCTTTCACAAATTCATAATACATTGAAAAACGAGTAATTATAAACACAGGAGTAACATGAACAAATCATCAATACATGGGAAAACAGCTTTAGTGACTGGAGCCGCCAAAGGAATTGGCAAAGCAATCGCCTTAGAATTAGCAAGAAAAGGAGTTAATGTTGCTATAAATTATAAATCTTCAGAAGCAGAAGCATTAGAAGTTTGTAAAAACATCAATTCAATAGGTACACAATCATCAGCATTCCAAGCAGATGTTTCTGAAAATCAATCTGTTACCTCTATGATAAAAGAAATAGAAAATAAACTTGGCAGCATTGATATCCTTGTTAACAATGCTGGAATTATAGACGACAAACATTTAATCAGAATGTCTGATGATTCTTGGCATAATGTAATTAACACTAACTTAAATGGTACATTTTATTGCACAAGAGCTGTTTTACGTAAAATGATAAGTAATAAATGGGGAAGAATAATCAATATCAGCTCCATCGTAGGTATAAGAGGTAATCCTACACAAACAAATTACACTGCATCTAAGGCTGCAGTTATTGGTTTCACGAAGGCCCTGGCAAAAGAAGTAGCAACAAAAAACATTACCGCCAATGTAATTACCCCAGGATATTATGAAACAGAAACCACTTCCATACTTACACCTGAAATGAAAAAATTCTGGCTAGAAAGAATCCCTCAAAACAAATTTGGTGATGTTGAAAATGTTGCTACTTTAGCTGGATTTCTTGCCGGCCAAGATTCTAATTACATTACCGGACAAGTAATAAGTGTGGATGGTGGCTTAGCTATTTAAAATATACTTTAACTAAATCTAAAAATATAATAAGATGTTCACTAATGTTTTCTTAGGAGGAAAAAATGGCTAATAACAATTCTAAAGGTACGTGGGAAGTAAAGTCTGGGTTAGCTCAAATGCTAAAAGGCGGAGTGATAATGGATGTTGTCACGGCAGACCAAGCAAAGATAGCTGAAGACGCTGGAGCGTGTTCGGTAATGGCTTTAGAAAGGGTACCTTCAGATATTAGAAAAGATGGTGGCGTTGCCAGAATGTCAGATCCCACAAAAATAGTTGAAATCACCGAAGCTGTTACTATACCAGTTATGGCAAAATGTCGCATAGGTCATTTTGTTGAAGCTCAAATACTTGAATCATTGGGTGTAGATTATATAGATGAATCTGAAGTATTAACTCCTGCTGACGAAAACAACCATGTCAACAAAAATGATTTCAAAGTTCCTTTTGTATGTGGCGCCAGAAACCTTGGAGAAGCACTAAGAAGAATTGGCGAAGGTGCTTCCATGATTAGAACCAAAGGTGAAGCTGGAACTGGAAACATCGTAGAAGCTGTAAGACACGCTAGATCTGTTTTAGGAGAAATCAAAAGAATCCAAAATATGGATGAAGTTGAATTAATGGCTTGTGCAAGAGATTTGCAAACACCATTCGAATTAGTAAAAAATGTTCATGAAACAGGAAAATTACCAGTTGTCAATTTTGCAGCAGGTGGAATAGCCAGTCCTGCAGATGCTGCTTTAATGATGCAAATAGGTGTCGAAGGTGTATTCGTAGGTTCTGGTATATTCAAATCATCAGATCCTCAGAAAATGGCAAATGCAATCGTCAAAGCTACAACTCATTACAATGACCCAAAAATAATTGCAGAAATCTCAAAGGGACTTGGAGATGCTATGCCAGGCTTAGACGTCAGAACAATGCCAGAAGAAGAACAGCTATCAGTAAGAGGATGGTAATAATTTGCTAAAAATTGGCATATTAGCTGTTCAAGGTGATTTTGCCGAACATAAGCTAATGTTAACCAATCTCGACATCGATGCAGTTGAAATCAGACTGCCTGAGCAGTTAGAGGACATTGACGGTTTAATAATACCAGGCGGTGAATCTACTACTATCGCACAATTACTAAATATTTTTGATATCAAAAATTCTATCATTACAAAAGCTAAATCTGGCATGCCAATCTGGGGCACTTGTGCCGGTATGATTATGCTTGCAAATTCTCTCACAGATAAAAGACCTACTCCGTTAAAATTAATGAATACTGTTGTAAGCCGAAATGCTTTTGGCAGGCAAATAGACAGCTTTGAAGAAAACATCGAAATCAAAGCAATAGGTCATCCAAAATACAGAGGAATCTTCATCAGGGCTCCCATGTTTATTCAAATAGGTGAAGGTGTAGAAGTTTTAGGTAAACTTAATGATGACAACCCTGTTCTAGTAAGAGAAAAAAACTTACTCGCAAGTTCATTTCATCCAGAATTAACACCTGACACCAGAATCCACGAATATTTTATTAAAATGGTCAAAAATCAAATTTCAAACGACAATAACTAATGCAGAAGCAAACATTTAACGATTTAAAAGCAATACAAACAAGGCTTCCGGATTGGATAATCAGCTCAATACCCAAACACGAAAACATTGATGAACTTTTAGAAATTGTGATGGACTTGGGAAGGCCTCCAGAAGCACGATTTTTAGGTTCAAGTTATCAATTAGGTGAAAAAGAAATTACCAGTAATGATATAGATCATGTTATAGAAAATATCAGTCAATTTGGCAACGACAATAGAGCAGGAATAGAAAGAACTCTTCATAGAATTTCTGCGATCAAAAATAGAAATGAAAAAATAGTTGGTCTAACCATTAGAATTGGACGAGCTGTATTTGGAACAATCAACATCATCGAAGATTTGATAATGACAGGTAAAAGTATACTTTTGTTAGGACCTCCAGGCGTTGGAAAAACCACCATGTTAAGAGAAATTGCTCGCGTCCTATCTGATACTGGAAATAAAAGAGTAGTGATAGTTGACACCTCTAATGAAATAGCAGGAGATGGAGATATACCTCACCCATCTATTGGAAGATCTAGAAGGATGCAAGTTAAAACACCTGAAAAACAACATTCAGTAATGATTGAAGCTGTTGAAAACCATATGCCAGAAGTAATCGTAATTGACGAAATAGGAACAGAACTTGAAGCTGAAGCTTCAAGAACAATTGCTGAAAGAGGAGTTCAGTTAGTTGCAACAGCTCACGGAAATACATTACATAATCTAATACTTAACCCAACATTATCAGACCTAATAGGTGGTATTGAAACTGTTACCCTTGGAGATATAGAAGCTAGAAGGCGTGGATCTCAAAAAACAGTATTAGAGCGCACTTCTCCTCCAACTTTTGAAATCCTAGTTGAAATACAAGGATGGAATGAATTAATAATCCACGAAAATGTATCAGATGTAGTAGACACCCTGCTCAGAGGAAATAAATATACCCCTGAAGTCCGAAAGATTAACGAATCTGGAGAAATTCAAACAACAAAACCCACCCTCCAAGTTGAAACATCTCAAAAAATGCTCACCAAATCAAATGAATCTTTTCCTAAACTTTCAAATACTTCCGAAACAGAAAGTCTTGCCTTAAAAAATATAAAAATATTACCCTACGGGGTTAACAAAGGGAAACTAGAACAATGCATAATAAACTCTTACGGCCCTTTCAAAATAGTCTCCACAATGGAAGAATCTGATTTAATTGTAACAACAAAACATTTCTATAAAAGACGAACTAAGGCTCTTTCAGAAGCAGAAAAAAAAGAAAAACCAGTATATGTTTTAAGAAAAAATACAGCGATACAAATTCAACAATTTCTCACGGCTATTCTTAGAAACAAAAATATTCAACAAAATTCTCACGAACACGAATCTAATATAGCAATGGCGGATGCTAAAAATGGCGTCTCTAAAATAGAAAACGGATTCTCAAAAGTTGAATTAAATCCCCAAGGATCACATATCAGAAAATTACAACACGAACTAATAAAAAAACAGGGATTATTATCGGCAAGTGCTGGAAACGAGCCTAACAGAAAAGTAATAATATATAATCCTTAATACCTATATAAAAAATAATATAGATTACCTGATTGGGAGTAAAATTTGTTTTTCATATCTTTTGAAGGTTGTGAAGGCACTGGCAAAACAACTCAAATCGAAATATTAAAAAACACACTAGAGAAAAATTCTTTTGATGTTGTGTCTATACAAGAACCAGGCACAACAAAATTAGGCTTAAAAATCAGAAAACTTTTAAAAGGCAGCTTAGATGACTCTGAACATTTATCTGAAATTACTGAATTGTTTATGTTTTCTGCTGCTAGAGCAGACTTGATAACCAACAAATTACAAAAACTAATGAAGTCAAATAAAGTTGTTATTTGTGACAGATATGTAGATTCAACTACAGCTTATCAAGGATATGGTAGGCAGCTTGATTTAAATAAAATAAAATTAATTAACAATTTAGCAACTCAAAATATTATGCCAGATATTACATTTTTACTAGACTTCAATCCTTCCACTGGAATTGAAAGATTAGGCTCTTATCAAATGGAATTTAGCCTGAATGAATCGTCCAATCAAAGGGAAACAGAAGGAGTAAGATTTGAAACTGAATCAAATGAATTCCTTAACAGAGTCCGAAACGGATACCTTGAACTGGCAAAAAATGACCCTGAAAGATGGAAAATAATTAATGCAGATTTAACCAAAACAAAAATTAGTAAAATAATTTGGGAAACAATTGAATCAAAATTGAAAAATATTTAATTGAAAACTAAAAAAGGAACTTAATCAATTGAGCAAAATGACTAAAAAAGAAATAGATTCCTTTCTTAAGAAACCGCTAATAGCAATTATTACTACTATAAGGCCAGATGGCACGACTCACATGACTCCTGTTTGGCATTTATATGACTCAAATAAAATTATCGTCGCATCAGAAAAAACATCTGTAAAAATCAAAAACATTAAGCAAAATCCAAATGTTGGAATCTGCGTATGTCAATCTGATTCTTCTCACAAATACGTACAAATTTCCGGTATTGCAAAATTACATTCCCAAAATATTAAAGAAATTGTTGAGACAATGTCTATCTCATACAGAGGCAAAGAAGATGGCCAACAATATTCAAAAGAAGCTCTTAAAAAGATAGACTTCATTATAATTGAAATTACTCCAAAAATTATCTTCGGCGAAAATATTGCTTAACCTCAGGTAAAAGTTAATGACAAACGAAAAAAATGATTTGGAAGTTACAAACTTAGCCCCAATTAATCCAAAGATTTGGGATTCTTTTTTAAAAAATCTTTATAGATCTCAATGGCCTGAAAAACTACCCCATCCCATTTTAGACAACTTATATCAAACTAGTTCTTTAAGACCAAAAAAATTCTTTTCAATGAAGAATAACAATGCTTTAACTGGAATTTCTGCAACAAATATTGAGCAAAAAATTTCTAGGGCTGTAACATTCATTGGAATCGATAGACAACAATTTTCAAAACCTGATTCAATTAAATTAATTCAGACAAACATAAATTATTTAAAGAAAATGAATATTCAAACTATGAATATTCAAACCGAGGAATTTGATACCCAAATACAAAAAATATTAATTCAATTAGGATTTAAAAAAATAAGAAAATACTCTAATTTAATCCATGATTCAAAAATTTTACAATCTGTTGAAATACCCGATAGTATCCAATTAGGATCACTACAAATAGGTGATGAAAAAAAATTTACTGATATTTTAAATAAATCATTCGAAAAAGAATGGGGATTTTGTCCAAATACAGTAGAAGAAATTATCCATTCAATTTATTCATCGAATCATAACCTCAATGATATTGTAATACTTAAAAAAAATAATGAATTTATCAGCTTCAATTGGACACAAATATTCAATAAAAATATTGGCAAAATAGGTATGATAGGAGTGCATCCAAAATTTCAAAATCTAGGGATAGGTAAAATTACAGTATTAGCAGGAATGAACTATCTTAAATCCAATAAGATTAAAACAATTACGTTGGAAGTTGACGAAGCTAATCTCCGTGCTATAAAACTTTATACTGCCTTAGAATTCAAAAAATATTTTTCTACAATTTGGTTTGAAAAAATACTTTAAGAGAAAAAATGGATCTATTATTTCCCCAAACAACCACTTAAAGGAAAATTTAATGAAAGAAAATTACTATTTCTATGTTGGAAGTTATACGGAATCTACTTCATTTACTACAGTAGAACCTAGAAAAAACGGAATTACATTATTTGAATTTAGTAGAAAAACAAATTCAACAAAATTTATAAATGATTTTAGTGCTGGTATAAATCCCTCATTTTTAACAATACATCCATCTAAAAAATCTTTATATTCAATCAATGAAATTGACAATGGAACTATTACTTCATTTAAAATTGATCCTATCTCAAAAAAATTAACTTCAATGAATACTAAATCTACTAATGGCTCATCTCCATGCCATATAAGCATCGACCAAACAGGAAAACATTGTTTCGTAGCTAATTATAATAGCGGAAGCGTTTGCGTCTTCACTCTTGATTCTGATGGTTCTTTAGGAAATATGACAGATTTTGCTCAACATCAAGGACAAGGGATTAATCTTGAAAGACAAAAAGGTCCTCATGCACATTCTTTCACGATATCACCAGAAAACAAATATGCTATAGCAGCAGACCTTGGCATTGATAAACTTTTAGTATATAAAATAGAACATCTAACTGGCAAAATTTCTTTTCTTTCAAAATCATCTGTTTCTCTACAACCTGGCGCAGGACCACGACATTTTGATTTTCACCCTAACCATAAATTTGCATATGTCATTAATGAATTAAATTCGACTATTACCTCACTTTCTTATAAATCAAATGGTACTTTAACTCCAATTAATACCATTTCTACAGTTCCGGCATCATTCTCAGGAATTAATACAACTGCTGATATTCATGTTCAAAAAAATGGAAAATTTTTATATGGCTCAAATAGAGGACATCATAGCATTTTCTTAGCAAAAATTGATCAATTAACCGGAGCAATAGAAGGAATGAATACATTTTCTACTAAAGGCGAAATTCCAAGAAATTTTGCTTTAACCCCAGATGATGATTTTCTCTTTGCTGCAAATCAAGATTCTAATTCAATAATTGTGTATTCAGTAGATAAAACTACAGGCAATTTAACTGAAACAGGAGAAATGATTAAAACCCCTAAACCAATATGTATTAAATTTCTTTAGATATATTTCATTCAAAAATTTAACAGATATTAAGATAATGGCACTTATAAGACTGCCTTAATTCTTCCGAAAATCACTTCTTCAAAAAAGATTCATACACCTCTGAAAATTTTAATGCCATTTCTGACCAACTCATTTTCTTAACCAAACCATACGAATTTAACCCTATTTTCGAACCTAAAACTGAATCTTTCAGAAGATGTTCAATTTTTTTTGACAGCTCATTAGCAGACCTCACATTAACCAAAAATCCAGTTTCACCATCTTCAATCAAGTTTTTGGAGGCTCCAACCGGAGTTGATATAACTGGTGTTTTACACGCCATAGATTCTAAAATCGTTAACCCAAAACTCTCGTAATGAGACGTAACAACACAAACATCAGCAGCGTTATAGTACAAATATAAATCATTCTGATTGACACTACCTTCAAAACTAACTTTTTCTTCAATCCCAAAATGTTTAGTCAAATTCTTCATTTTTGTAAAATACGAATTATCATCTTCATTTTTGGTACCCCCTACGATTAATAGTCTTGAAAATTTGAGATGTTGAATCTGAGAAAAAGATTCTATCAATAAATCAATTCCCTTTATTGGATCCAATCTGCCTACAAATAAAATAACAAAATCTTCTTCTATAGAAAGCTGATTTTTTGCAAAAGACTTTTCAACAGGATAAAAAGTTGACAAATCCACGCCAGGAATTATTACATAACTTTTTTTAGGACTTCCTCTATAATATTCTTGTAGCTCGTTAATTTCTTGTGAAGTTGACGTAACTATCGCATCTGAAGAGAAAAAAAGTTTTTCTTCCATTAGATTTCTAACTGTTTCATTTTCTTCAACAATATCTACATCTGATTTAGCCTTTGATGTAGTATGAAAATTTAATAAATGATTTATTCCCCAAGCATCGCTTAATTTTTCTCCAACACATCCTGACAACCAATAATGCGAATGAATTAAATTATAACTAATCATATTGTTATCAGAAAAATTTTTAACGTTTAACACAAATTGATCTACGTAATTATATAGCTCAATCTTGCTAGTATTTGGGTGGGCAACTTCTATATGAATTACTCTAACTCGTGGTTCAATATTACCTATCTGTGGATAAATACAATCGTCGTGATTTCTAGTAAAAATATCTACATCAAATCCAAGATGTCCAAGATATTTTGAAAGCATTAAAACGTATACATTCATTCCTCCTACATCCTTATCGCCAAGTTTTCCGCATGGACAAGAATGAAAGCTAATAATTGCAACTCGTTTCATTTTCATCTTTATTTTTTAGACAAAGTAATTTTATAAACAGATTTATCTATACCGCCAAGATGATACTTGTATCTTTCATCTCCCCTTAAAAAATCAAATGTTTTTTTCCCTTTATCAATTGATGATTTAATCGCCAATGCGTTACATATAAAACCAACACTAAATGACGAAAAATCTTTATCATATCCACTATTATATAAAAATGTAGAGTCACCATAATCAAAACAAAAACTTGAAGCAACTCGGACACCATTCATCTCCACAAAAGAAAGACTTAGTTGATTGTTTTTCATATGATTGATTGCGATCTCAGTAAAAAATGTCTCCCTTTCAGCACTCATGAAATCTGATTTATCAACACTACTCAATTTATGAAGTCTAAAAAAATCAGATAAAGAATTTTGCAAATCCGATTCTTCACAAATATAAAATTCATATCCTTCATTTTGTATTCTTTTAAATTTTCGCCTAAGTTCATGTCGGTTTTTCTTTGAAAGTCCGGCAATATATTCATCCCAAGTTTCAGGCAAATATTTTACCGGAGAAGTTTCTATGACAGAAATTTCAAATAAAAATCCATAATCCTTACTTAAACGTTCCAGTAATTCAATATTTAATGAATCTTCTGGAATTGATAACAATTCAATTTCATTCCAATTTAATGAAACTACATGACTTAAAAATGTTTTAATTGCTTTCTCTTCAAAACCTTTTTTAAATATAAAATCCTGGTAATCAAAAAGATCTGTACCACCAATAAATCTAGCTATATCCCCATTTAAATATAGAGGAACTATTCCAATAACTTCTTGATCATCAAAAATCTTTATCAGGACTAAGTCGCCTTCGCCAAAGTTATCCCACCATAAATTTTGCCAAAAAGCAGAAATGAATGGTGAACTCTGTGAGTTTTCAATTAATTTTTCCCAATCGTTATAAACAGAATCAAAACGATCAAAAACAGAAATTCTCAAACTATTTTTTCCTCAATATTTCATAAAATTCTAATTGGGAAGATTCCTGTTCATCAATCAAACCTAACTTATTGAAAGTGATTACTTTTGTTCCAGGTTTTTTGATATTACGCATCGACATACACATATGTTCAGCCTCAATCCTAACCCCTACACCTGAAGGTGATAAAGTATCTAAAATGCAATTAGCAAGTTGAGTCCCCAATCTTTCTTGTAACTGTGGGCGTTTAGATAAAACTTCTACAACCTTAACTACTTTGCTAATTCCTACGATTTTATCAACAGGAATATACGCTACATCAACATTCCCCCAAAATGGTAAAAAATGGTGCTCACATACAGAATAAAACGGAATCCCCACAATGCCTATCATATCGCTATTTTTAGGTTCTTGAAAAGATTGACTTAAAACATCATCAGGATTTAATTTTAATCCTGAAAATAATTCTTCATATAAAACAGCTAGCCTTTTAGGAGTATCTAACAACCCATCTCTATCTGGATTTTCGCCAATAGAAATAATAATCTCTCTAAATGATTCCCTGATTTTTTCTTTATCAATCAATTGGTGAATCTCCAAATTTAAATCTACAAATCAATTATAACTAAATATTACAATATTTAGAATATAACCATGCATAATTGCTTACATATCTTATTTAATTACTTACAATAGTAAGTAGCAAAATCACAAAACTGTTTTATAAAAAGTTGATGTCACATTAATTATGAATCAAAATTCTTTAATCATAAATTATTTAGAAAAATCTTCTGCAAAAAACCAAAAAATTAATTCTGGAGCAATAGCATATCTAGCAATGCTAGATCATATCAATTCCGTATCTCCAGAAATTGCTAAATCTATACTTAAAGAACTTTCAGATCAAAAAAACAACTTAAAAATGATAGCAAGTGAAAATTTTTCTTCTCTAGCTGTGCAATTAGCTATGGGAAACCTGTTTACCGATAAATATGCTGAAGGATTTCCTTATCATAGATTCTACGCAGGGTGTGATAATGTTGATGAGATTGAAGATATGGCAGTTCAAGCAGCTTGCCAACTTTTTAATTCAGAAAATGCCTATGTCCAACCTCACTCAGGTGCAGATGCAAACTTAATTGCTTTTTGGTCTATTCTAAACCAGAAAGTACAAGATCCATTTTTATCTAAAATGGATAAAAAGGATGTCTCTCAACTATCAGAAAATGAATGGGCTGAATTACGAAAATCTTTTGGTGAACAAAAACTATTAGGCATGAACTACTACTCAGGTGGACATTTAACACATGGTTATAGACATAATGTATCTTCAAGAATGTTCAATGTTGAATCTTATGATGTAGATAAAAAAACTATGCTAATTGATTACGATGTCATTAGAGATAAAGCAAAAAAATTTCAACCATTAATTTTGCTAGCTGGATACAGTGCTTATCCAAGAAAAATTAACTTCAAAATTTTCAGAGAAATAGCTGACGAAATTGGCGCCGTACTGATGGTTGATATGGCTCATTTTTCTGGCTTAGTTGCAGGGAAAGCTTTCTCCGGAGATTTTAATCCTGTTCCATTTGCAGATATCATCACATCTACTACCCATAAAACATTAAGAGGCCCTAGGGGAGGTATGATTTTATCTACATCAGAATTTTCAGACCAAGTTAACAAAGGATGCCCTATGGTTATTGGAGGTCCTCTGCCTCAAATCATGTTATCTAAAGCTTTAGCATTTCAAGAAGCTCAATCTGAAGAATTCCAAATTTATACAAAAAATGTTATTAAAAATGCATCTTCACTTGCTCAAAACTGTATAAAAGAAGGACTAGATGTCTTAACTGGAGGCACAGATAATCATCTACTTTTAATCAATGTGTCAAAATTCAACCTCACTGGACGACAAGCTGAATCAGCAATAAGAAGTGCAAAAATTACACTGAACAGAAATTCACTTCCTTTCGACAAAAATGGTCCATGGTACACAAGTGGATTAAGATTGGGGACTCCAGCAATTACTTCTCTTGGAATGGGTACTCAAGAAATGAAAACAATTGCTGAAACTTTAAAAATTGTCTTGGCAAATACTACCCCTGAGACAATTAGTAAAGGATCTAAGGCAGGTGAATTATCAAAAGCAAGATTTAATCTAAATCAAGATTCACTTAACCAGTCTAAATCTAATGTCACAAAGTTATTAGAACAATTTCCACTATACCCTGAATTAGATATAAATTATATTGAAGATTATTTCCTATCTAGTTAGAAAAAGTTTTTGGATTGTTTAATGCATTGAATGCTGCCCGTTGCTCAGCTAATAGCTTGGTTTTTTCTACCCCTAAACCTAAACACTTTCCGTTAATATAAACCTCCACTGTGAAAGAAGGATTATGATCCGGACCTTGAATACTTACTACTTTGTAAATAGGCAAATTTGATTTTTCAGACAACAACTTTTCCTGCAAAGTTCCTTTGTAATTACCGAAAATTTCATCGGATTCTGAATTATTTTTAAGCAATTTTATATCTTCATTAATAGACTTCTGAATAACATCAAAACAACTATCATATCCTTTATCAATAAACAAAGCCCCAATCAAAGATTCGAAAGCATTTGCCAGGTTACTGGTTCGTGTCCTTCCTCCACTATTTTCTTCCCCTTTTCCCATATAAATGTACTGAGCTAATTCAAATTGATTTGATAATTTCGCCAAATTAGAACCACTAACAATTGAGGCCTTAGCTTTGGTTAAAGAACCTTCATTCCATTTTGGAAACATATCATATAAAAGTTTGGAAACAATCATTCCAATTACAGCATCGCCTAAAAATTCAAGTGTTTCATTAGATTCCAAATCAACATCATTGCCTTGATAAAAATCATTAATAAATGATGAATGCGTTAACGCTGTAATTAACAAGTCTTGATTATTAAAATGAATCCCAAAACTATCTTGAAATTTCTTAATTCGTTTTAAATCAAACATCATAACCACTTGGCCAAGGAGGTTGAGGTCTTTTCATCTCTCCTATAAATGAGCAGTCTTTCGAAATAGACAAAAAATGTTCAAAGCTTTTTGTGGCATTTTGTTCTGTAGGAATAAATGTTTTTAAATAAATTGAATTTCCATTTTCAAATACAAAAGTTGGAGTTCCAAAAATACCAAATTTATTGACGGCTTCATTATGATCACTAGAAACTTCATCAATTATTTGTTCACTGTTTAAATCAACTTCGAATTGATTTAAATCTAAATCACATTCATTAGCTAATCTAATTAAAGTTGGCTTGTCATTTAAACGAATCCTCTTTATTTGGCTATTGCGAGAGATCAACAATTTATCATGATATCTTTGAAACAAATCTTCTCCTTGCCTCTTTGCAGCTTTAGCTGCAATTAAAGACATCAAAGATCTATTTGAACTCAAGGTTTCAGGATTCTTCCAATCAAAGTTTACATCTTTGGTATCCAGCAAAAAACTTTTCCATTTTATATTTAAATTGTCTCCATAGTGATTCTTAATTTTACTCAACCACATATAAGCATTAAAAACAAACGGACATGCATAATCAGCAAATATATCTATCTTTACTTGTTTCATATTTTGTGTACCCATAATTTTAAAATGTTTTTTTCACATTGTCCCTATTTTACACCTAATTTCAAAACATCTCACAATACTTATTTGATTGACATACATATCCACCAATGCTAATCTCATTTTACAAATTAAATCTCTCAAATATTAATGGAGTTGATTATGTCCTTAGAAAACAAACTACATGTGGAAATAATCTATTGCGTACCCTGAAGCTACCATGCTGAAGCAGCCTGGATGGCTAATGAATTTTTTGCTGAATGTGGTAATGGAATTGCTTTAACATTAACACCTGGTGAAAGTGGTGTTTTAAAAGTTATAGCTGATGGTGATGTCATTTACGATAAAAGCCAAGAAGATGACAAACATCCTGACTTGGGTAGAGTTAAAGAAATGAGATCAGCCTTAAAATCTAAATTAAAATAATACTACTATTATTCACACAAATATCTGTCAAATAACTTTTAGAGATGCTCCTCCATCAACAACTATAACTTGACCCCTAATAGCATTCCCCTGTTTAGAGCATAAAAAAACTACTGCATCAGCAACATCTTTTTTACTTACAGGTCTATCAATCAACGTCTTTTGACCAGATTCTAACATTGAATCTTTATTTGGAAAAGAATCCAAAGCATCTGTTTCAATATATCCACCTGAAACCGCGTTCACTGAAATATTTTTCTGAGATAATTCAACAGCCAAATATCTTGTTGCAGACTCTAGTGCAGCCTTTGAGGTGCCTACAGAAAAATAGTACGGCAAAACATGCCTTGAACCTTCACTGGTTATGTTAACAATATTGCCCCCATTATCCATTAATTTTGAAGCTTCAATAGAGCAAACCCAAGGTGCTTTAGCATTGATGTTCATTGTCCAATCCCAATGTTTTTCTTCTAATTCAGAAGCAGATTTCTGAATACCTGAAGCAGCATTATTAATAAGAACATCTAATTTACCATAATAATTTTTTATTTCTTTAAACATTTGCTTTACTTTAGTAGTCTCTGACAAATTTGAGCGTATTTTTAAACACCTAACACCTTTTTTTTCTATCTCATTTTGGGTTTCTGAAGCTGATTTATCACTCCTGAAATAATTAAATGCAATATCAGCGCCTAAATTTGCAAACTCTAATGCTATAGTTTTACCAATCCCTCGAGAACCACCTGTAACAAATACTATTTTACCGTCAAATATTTTCATCATTTTCCTAAAGTAATATTAACTTAATCCCTGTTCTGATATGAACCTAGCAAGATCAGAAGTTCTGCAACTATAACCCCATTCGTTATCATACCATCCTACAACCTTCACAAATTGACTGCCTATTGCCATTGTGGATTGGCCGTCAATTACACTACTGTGATAATTTTTCCTGAAATCTGAACTAACTAATGGAATATCTGTGTAATCTAAAATTCCATTAAGATTATTATTAGCAGCTTCTTTATAAGAATCATTAATTTCATCTACTGAAGCGGACTTCTTTAGCTTAGCTACAAAGTCAGTGACCGAAACGGTAGCTGTAGGGACTCTAAACGACATCCCATCAATTTTACCATTCAAATCAGGCAGAACTAAACCAACTGCTTTTGCGGCACCTGTTGTAGTTGGAATAATATTAGTTGCTGCTGCTCTCGCACGCCTAAGATCTTCATGAATTTTATCTAAAATCTGTTGATCTCCAGTATAAGAATGAATAGTGGTCATAAATCCTTCCTCAACCTCAAATGCATCATGAATCACCTTAGCCATAGTTGCGATACAGTTTGTTGTACATGATGCGTTTGACACTACATGATGTTTATCTGCAATATATGAACCTTCATTAACTCCTAACACAACAGTAATGTCTTCACCTTTAGCAGGAGCTGAAATAATTACTTTTTTTGCCCCTCCTTGTATATGTCCCGCAGCAGCTGAACCATCTGTGAAAAATCCTGTTGACTCAACGACAATATCTACTCCATGCTGTCCCCAATCGATTTTAGAAGGTTCTCTTTCTGACAATATCTTTACAGGAGATCCATCAATTATGACTGAATCTTCCCCCGCCTCAACATCACCTGGATAAATACCATAATTACTATCATATTTAAATAAATGGGCATTTGTAGATGTATCACCTAAATCATTTACAGCAACAACCTGTAAATCATCAGGGTGCCTCTCAATAGTGGCTCTGAGTACTTGTCTACCTATTCTTCCGAAACCATTAATACCTATTCGTGCAACCATTTATTTACCTTTCTGTTTGTTAAAAATATTACTTACATTATAACCATAATTATGGTTTATTCTAATTTCTACCAAATACTATAGCAACCTTAACTAGCAATAAATATAACACCAACTAATCAATGATTTAATAAATAATAATTTGATGCATCTAATAAACCTTGAGGAGTACCAATATCAAAATGATTACCAAAAAATTCAAATCCAAACAAATTAGAATTAGGTAGAATCAAATTTAAAGCATCCGTCAATTGTTTTTCGCCATTAGCCCCAAAATCAATATTTTCTAAATTATGAAAAATTTCATTTGGCAAAATATATCTACCCATTATCGACAAATTAGATGGAGCTTGTTCTAAAGAAGGTTTCTCAATCAAAGAATTTACAGAGTACAGATTAGACTTTATCCTTTTTGCATCAACAATCCCTAAATTAGGTATCATTTGATCTGAAACTTTTTTAAGCGCTATATAACAACCTGTAGATCCCTCAAATGAATTGATCATATCTTTTAAAAATGGCTTCGGGTTAAAGATAATATCATCAGGTAACATAACAGTAAAAAAATCTTCATTTACAATATTTTTCACTTGCAAAATAGCATCGCCGAGCCCATTTTGTTCTTCTTGATTAACATATTTAATTTCTAGGTTTTTAAAACTATGTGAAAAATTTTCTACTTTTTCAGACATTCCTTTTTTCTTTAAAACCTCATCAATTTTATTGGATTCTGAAAAATACTGTCTAATTAAGTCTTGATCACTAGAAATCACAAATATCAACTTTTGAATGCCGGAATTTACGGCCTCTTCTACTATAAATTGAATCCCAGGAGTATCAAAAATTGGCAATAAAGCTTTTGGAATTACTCTAGAAGCTGGGAAAAATCGTGTCCCGTATCCAGCAACAGGAATAACTGCAGTTTTTATAGACATCTTGTCACCTAACCAAAATGATTTAAAATTTTATAAAGTATCTACATAATATTCATTATATTTGATACATTTTCTTAAACATAGCCTTAATAATTTATAAATTTAAAACCCTAAATCAAATTGCTAACTTTTTTGGCTCCATCTATACTTTGATAAAACAATTCTATGTTGAGGAGTTTCTAGTATGTCATTTGTACAATCAGTTGAAACGTGTTTAAAAAAATATGCCGACTTTAGTGGCAGAGCTTCTAGATCTGAATATTGGTGGTTCTTTTTATTCAATATTTTGATGGGCGCTGTAGGATCAATAGCTGATATAATTTTACTTGGAGAAGAAGTAGGTTCTACAGGAATAATTCAAAGCTTAGTAACTCTTGGTTTGCTATTACCTGGTTTAGCTGTTGGTGCAAGACGGCTACACGACATAAACAAATCAGGTTGGTGGCAATTACTTTTGATAGCTTCCTTTTTGATAATTCCAGCAATTTATCTCATTTATTTATATGCTAGACCATCATCTAATTCAAGTTTTTGCACTAGTTGTGGTACAGAAAGCCAAGCTGATGAAGAAGCAATTTTTTGTGCTAGCTGTGGAGAAAAAACTATTTAATTATGGATATTAAATTCGAAAAATGTGTTCCCTGCAGAGGAGGAATTCCACCATTAGATGATAAATCAATAGCAGGACTCATAGTAAATATCCCTACTTGGGATGTACAACATGAACAATCCACGTATTTAGCAAAAAAATTCAAGACTAAAAATTTCAAACAATCAATGAATTTTGCAAATTTAATTTTTGAAATTTCTGAAGAAGAAGGTCATCATCCAAAAATTATCGTAGAATTTAGCAACATTGAAGTTCTTTGGTGGACTCATAAGATTAATGGATTACACAAAAATGACTTCATAATGGCTGCAAAAACTGACGATCTATTTAAACAGCTAAATAATTAATGTCAAATTTACTTTCGGCTAAATTTAGCTACTTGATCTACAATATCTAAACCAACAACTTCACTCCATGCTGCCAAAAGTTGATTGGCAATCGGACCAGGGTTTCCATCTTTTATTTTCCGGTTATCCACTACAGTTATTGGCAAAACACAAAATGGAGTAGATGTCATAAACACCTCATCTGCTGTATACACATCATAAGGCTGTAAATCTTCTTGTAATACTTTTATATTCAGTCGCTCTGCCAAATCAAACACCATTGATCTAGATACACCTTGCAAAATAGCCTTATCCGAAGGTGTCCTTAAAACACCATCAGTGACAATAAAAACATTATAACCAATTCCTTCCGTAATATTTCCAAATTGATCTTTTAAAATTGGAAAAGATCCTTCATCAATATCGTTAGCTTCTAATTCAGCTAAATTAAAATTCATCCTGCTATAATTTTTAACTTTTGGATCAATAGATTCATTCGGATAACTTAAAATACTTGTAATAGCACAATGTCCTCCCGAATAATATTTTTCTATGGGATATCTTTCAAAATCTATAGGGTTAATTCTCACACATACTGTTGGGTCTACAGCCGCTGCGGCCCTCCTGCCAAATCCTCTTGTAATAAACTGGTGAATTAAAAAATCTCCAACATCGTCTAACAAATATAAATTTTTATTAATAGTTTCTTCACTAATATTGATCATTTCTTCAGCATCAATTTTTGGATCAATTCTTGCAAATGACAAAGAACGATATAAACGTTCTATGTGTTCGCGCATCTTAAAACTTTTACCGTTAAATGTTCTCTCAACCTCAAAAACACTATCTCCTAAAAAAAATCCCCTATCTAATGGATCAATTTTTACTTCAGAGTACGGAACCCAGTCTCCATTAAAGTATGCTATATATTTCGAAATATCATAATTTGCCAAAATTCACTCCTTTAAAGATCTTGCAAATGTTGCTAATTCCATTGATTCAACCATAACAATTCTAGCACCAACAACTTGGATTGCATATTTAATTTGATCTTTTTCACTCATAGACGGATCACGCCATGAACTATAAAAAGCCATCCCGTTTTTATCACATTCAAGTTTAATTAAATCTCTTGCCATATCCATTTCTTTTGGATAAGGAGGATCATGGGCATCTGGAAATCCAAAGGACATCCCCATATCTCCAGGCCCCCACTCAGCAAACGCTATTCCTGGAATTTTTGTAATTTCTGGTGCCATTTCTAAACAAAATTTATCTTCTATCTTAAGTCCTAAAATTAATTCGCCATCTGGATTTAAAGGCCACGGATCAGCTTTGCTTAAATATTCATCAGTATTCATCTGCCAAATTTTAGATGCAAAGTCTTGCCCTCCACTACCTCTCAACCCTTCATTTAAACCTTGATTCAATCCCAAATTATTAAACGGATATCTAGTTGTAGAAATAAAAGTTTTAACAGCTTCTGGAGTCCTAGCATGCGTATGTAATACTCCATGTACACCTACTCCCAAAACATGACGCACTTGCCACGAATTATATAGAACTTCCTCTTGAGTCATACAATTTGAAGGCAATGTGGTGATAACACTAGGCATAAAATCTAAATTATTTGTAATAAAACCATCAGATATGCCCTTCATGAAACTCTTTAAGCCAATAGTGTCAAAAGGATCATGTTCAAAATCAACCAATATCGCATCTGCCCAAGTTTTGCTCATTTCAACACCAGACTGATAGTCTAATTCTTCTGTGGTGGTGAAAATAACTATTTCGTCTTGCTCTAGAACATGAATCATTTTATTAGTTCTAGGCATTTCTAATTCTCCCTAAATTTATTTATCTTCAGAAGAATTTTCGTCTAAACGGTTTCCAACTTCTCTAAGAAATTTTTCCACATCAGGCATCAATGGTAAATCATTAATCGTGATATCTGCATCAAGATCTCCATCATATTTGCCATCATATTGTTTTTCTAATTTAGAGATGATGTCTTTACTAGCATTTGGATTATTCTCTATAAGTTGTTCAATATATTTATACTGCTCTTGTCCTTTAGACTCATCAGAAAGATCATAGTCCAAATCAAACATTTTACAGATAGCTTGAGACAGCCTGAATGTGCCCAAATGATCTTGTTCAAATTGAACATATTGAGGCAGATGTACCATCAAACTAGTAACATTAACTCCATTAATTTTTTCTAATTCTTGAGAAATTAAATTTACTATACTAGTAGGCCCTTGATATTCACTAGTACTTTTAGAAACCAAACCACTAGTTTTTTGAATTTGTTTCTCTGTCAAATTACCTGTAACAATTAGAGGTCTAGAATGCGGAACTGCATCATAGAAACCACCTATCCTACAATATTCTTTGACTTTCAAAGTTTTCAATAAATCAACAATTGATTCACAGTATTCTTCACTATTATTGTGAGGCTCCATTAAATGTAAAAACAAATAATCTATATCTTTTTTAATATCTTTTGCATGATTAATAACACAATTGGGTATATCAAATATCTTGTTCCCATTTTCCTGTCGAGTGTACGGCCTATTTCTCGTAAAATCAAAATATTTCCCTGGTTTACGAAATTTGGAAAACTCTTTAGCTCCTAGCATCTTCTCTAATTTAGCCAAAGTTAAAGTACCTACACGTCCAACATCAATCCAAGGTTTTAAAATAGCAATTACCCTAGTATTGTTCATTTCTGGAACCGGATGCTCTAATATAAACTCACTAATATTCATTTGCATATCCTGTCACATCATTAAATACTATGCAACATTTAATATTGCTTAGCTGTCTGCAAGTATATTGTAATTAGATCAACTTGAAAATTACTTAGTTTTTCCAAAACGTATTTGGTCAAATTGATTTTCAAGTTTTAAAATCGTATCAATATCAAACGACTTCGCGCCATAAAAAGCATCGTTAAAACTATCGGTAATTTCTTTTACAAAATTCTGATTGAAAATAGACTGTAATGAATTCCTAAATTCAAGAGTAGTTTGATGTGGTTTTTTGGATACACCTTTAGTTTCGGCGAATTCTAAAAATTTATAATAAAGCAATATTATCTCAATAATACCTTTAGATCCTTCTCCTGTGTCATACAAAGATTTTTTACTTCTGCGCCCAATCCCCTGAAATAAACTTGAAAATAAATTTTTAAAATCTTCTAATACATTTGCATCTTCAATTAAAGATTCTCTTTGCCCAGTTAATTGTATGGTTTTTTTATCTTTTGGACGCATCAAATACTTCATGCTTAAATATAAAATGAACATAAGTATTAAGGTAAATAAAGTCCATAAAACAATTGAGAAAATTGGATTAACACCACCTTCACGTTGGATATTTTGGATTGATTCAATCGCTCCTTCAGAAAAGTTCATGGGAGGTGCCTCTCGAGCCTCAGCAGAGGAATCCATACCCATAAATAACTTCCTGATTAAGTCAACTATTAATCCATATATCCATGCAATAGGCACAACAAAACCCCAAATAAATGCAAATACAAACATTTGGTAAAAGAAAAACATAAATAAAGAAATATAATTTGCAATGTCACCTTGTAAAAATGTAGAAAAAATTCCAATCATAGAAATTATTACAACTAAAGCTCCGACAGTCAGGGTAACTGGATTAATGTTATTGTCATTACTTTGATCTTCGTAATCATTCACATCAATATTTGCAAATCCAAGACCAAATAAACCAGAAGCAAAAAATATTATAGAAAGAATGAATGTATTAAGATTTGTTACAGAGAATAAATCTACAACTATTGTTAAGCTAAGAATCAAAACTCCTATTTTAAAAGTTGTTGACATTCCTTGATCAGGAGAACTAAAAGCTCCGATTCTCGTACCACGTAACCATAAAAGTGAACTAAGGAAAATAGATAAAATCAATCGGAATTTGTATCCAGCTGTACTAGCATCAGAAAAAATTAAATTAGGCCAAAATATTTCAAAACTGTGGCCAGGAGCTGGAGTCAAAGCTACTACAAAATAGATTACTAATAACGTAATCAATGAACGAAAACGCATTTTCAATCCAAAAAAATCATAATGCCCTAAATATGAACCCAATGACATTAATAACAGAACACCAAACCAAGTAATAATAGGCTGTTGAGAAGGAATAGTTTTGCCAAAAGCCACACCAATCATCAACATAATTCCAAACATCCAAGAGCTTTCAGCTATCACATGAGCAACTGAAATCCATCTAATATTGTTAAGGCTTAATCGCAAATTCATTATTATTCATTTTTTCTCTAAAATCATAAATCTTTACATCTGATCCAATATCAGGCATATCGCCTTTGCCTAAATATAAAACAACAACTAAATGACCTCTATCCATTAAATATTGAATAGAATTGAGCAAATTATCGTTAACATAAGAAATACAAATTGTAATTGTTGAGCCCATAGGAAAACTCCTCGAAATTTCTATCAGATGTTCTGACATAGGCGCATAAGCTAATGTATTAATATTTGCTAAAGATTCTAACACCTTGGTTAATTGATATTCACCTCTTCCGGGAGAAACAATAAACGCTTTTGACTCTTGCGTTTGCATATCATTCGACAATAAACCTACTGTGTAATTGTTAGAGAGAGCATGATATGAAATGGAAGCAGCCATAGACATGATATTTTCAACAATATCGACATCTCCGGGCGCCCAATAATTTTCCAAAGAATCAACAGCTACCGCTACTACAATAGTGTGGGCAGAACTCGGATCATATAAATTTACATGTAATTTTTGTAACTTTGCCGAAGCTTTCCAGTTAATAGTGCTAAGTTTATCCCCTGGAATATATTCTCTTAAACCTCTTGGGCCAGAAAAATCTTGAATCAATTCCATTCCACCTGAACTTTCTCCAAATGGCTTTAATGGTGGCAATTCAAGTTCATCAAGAGAAAATATTTTAGGATAAACAATAATTTCATCAAAGGTATCATAATTGATTACAGAACCAAACATTCCAAATGGCTCAGTACTTTCAATCTTACTAGGACCTATTTTGAAAACTCCTCTTCTGGTACATTTCAATTTATAATCCCATTTGATTCGTTCATACCAACGCATCGAAGTAAAATGTCTCAAAACTTGAGTTTTTGTATATGAATTGTAGATAAAATTTGTAATATCTGTATTTTCAACTTCAAAAATTTCAGGTAATTCGTCTTGAATACGAATCCAAGGAACAGGAATTGGTTTTTTATTCGAAATCATAACTTCCATAGCAACAATTTCGTCAACAAAAAATCTATTTCCACTAAATTTTTTCTGATAAAAAACTTGATTTAGAGCAACTCTGCTAAATAAATATGATAGTATCCCTGCTGTTATTCCCATAACACCAAAAGCTATGACTCCACCATTACTTCCAACAATGCCACTAATTAATACTACTAAAAAGGCAAGAAACAAAACTTCTAACCATTGAGTAGTAATTAATAACCCAGAAACTGGAGCTGAAGATTTATCTGAGTAATTTGAATTTCTCATTTTGATATAGGAACTTCTAATTTAGATAAAACAATTTCAACAAAATTTTCCCCAGTTTGACCTTTCAATTTTGCAGATGAATCTAAAATCAACCTATGTGACAAAACAGGTACTGCCATCTTTTTTACATCATCAGGGATAACATAATCCCTTCCTTCCAATGCAGCTAATGCTTGAGAAGTTTTATACAGTGCAAGGCCCGCTCTAGGACTAGCACCTACTTTTATTCCTGAACCTTGCCTCGTTGTATGAATTAAATCAACAATGTACTTAACTATAAAATCGTCTACCCTAACTGTTGGTATCAAATTCACTGCTTTGTTAAGTTGTTTAGAATTAACAACTGATTTCAATACTGGAATTTCCGATTCATTCATAAATCTTCGATAAATTTGAGTTTCTTCATTATGTTCAGGGTACCCAAGCTGAACACGAACCATAAACCTATCAATCTGTGATTCTGGCAAAGGAAAAGTTCCTTCCATTTCTATAGGATTTTGAGTTGCAATCACCATAAATGGATCAGGTAGATCCCTAGTGTTACCATCAACTGTCACTTTGCGCTCCTGCATAGCTTCTAACATTGCAGACTGAGTTCTAGGTGTGGCCCTATTGATCTCATCAGCCAACAAAATTTGACTGAATATAGGTCCTTCTACAAATTTAAACGATGAATTTTTTTGATCAAATATATTAACTCCAAGAATGTCTGATGGCATCAAATCAGGAGTAAATTGAACTCGATTAAAACTACAATCCAAAGAATCTGCCAACGCCTTAGAAAGACTTGTTTTACCCGTTCCCGGAACATCATCAATTAATACATGACCTCTACACAAAATAGCTATTATAGCCGTGTTGATCTGGTCATCTTTCCCAACAATAATTTCCTGAATACTGCTTCGGATTTTCTTTGCAATTTCACTAACAATTGAAATTTCAGACATTCCGCACTCTCCTAAAACAACTATGAATAATTTAATTAATATAATTCAATACAAACTGATGTAAACTAATTATATGTTATGGTATCTGTAATATATAGTCATTTAGCTACGAAGATTATTTGTTTTAAAAATCTAAATATTAAAACTCAACAATAATTTCATCCCTTATTTAATCTTAATAATAAAATTTATATGATTTGTAATATTAATCATTTAAAATAAAAAAGATTTCAGATAGCATATACTAATTAAAATGAGCAATAATTTTTTTGTTAGATTTTAAATTTTAATGCCCGGTGGTGTAACGGTAGCACAAGGGACTTTGAATCCCTCAGTCCAGGTTCAAATCCTGGCCGGGCAGCCAATGTAGTTTTAACCATTTAAACCAAAGGATTTTTGAATGCCAATTTTAGACCACGAAAAAATTTATTCAATTTCTAAAACTATGCTTTGTGCCAAAGGTGCAACAACAGAAAATGCAGATGTTGTAGCACGGCATCTTGCTAATGCTAATCTAGCTGGGCATGATTCTCATGGATTTATTAGAATTCCTCAATATTTTAATGATATTGAAACAGGCAGATTAGACCCAAAAGCTTCGCCAGAAATTATTTCTGACAACGGTTCAACTGTACAAGTAAATGGAAATGACTCTTTTGGTCAGGTAGTCGCATCATTTTCAACTGAATTAGCAATTGAAAAAGCTAAAAAACATGGAGTTGCAGTTGTTGGTATGGGAAAACTTGGTCATACGGGAAGAATAGGGACATACACTGAAGTAGTTGCCAATTCAGGAATGACAGGAATGATGTTTACAGGATTTGTTGGAGGAACTGTTGGAAATAATGTTGCCCCATTTGGTGGCAGCGCAAGAAGGCTTGGAACAAACCCAATCTCAATGGCATTCCCTTACAAAAAAAATTGTCCTATTTTGCTAGATTTTGCTACTTCAATAGCAGCAGAAGGCAAACTTAGAGTTTATAAAGCAAGAAATAAAAAACTACCTGACAATTGGGTAATAGATAAAAATGGAATACCCACAGATGACCCAAATGCTTATTATGAAGGTGGGGCAATCCTACCGGTGGGAGGCACAATTGGAGGACACAAAGGTTTTGCGCTATCCATGATGGTTTCTTTAATGGGAGCAGTCATGGGAAGTATAGGACTTACTTCCCCTAATAACGGACCTGTAGATAAAGTAGGTTCTTCTATACTAGTGATCAATCTAAAATCCCTTTCTTCAATCGATCATTTCGGCCAAGAGGTTTCCGATATCGTTGGATACATCAAAAATACTCCTAAAATGGAAGGGGTTGATGAAATACTTTTTCCAGGTGAAATTGAATTTAATACCAGAAATCAAAGAATTGCTAATGGTGTAGAAATTGAAGATGCAACATGGAATTTAATTTCAGACTTAGCAAAAACATCCGATATAAAAATTTAATAAATATAGAGTAAAAATTGAAACCTACTATTTTTTGTGATCCTCCAAAACTCAAAGATTTCACAAAACAAATTTTTTACAAATCTGGCGTCCCCATACAAGACGCAAATACTCAAGCTGAATTACTAATATGGGCTAATTTAAGAGGAATAGATTCTCATGGGGTCCAAAGAATTCCAACATACTTGGAATGGATTGAAGCTGGAATTATGAATCCTAAACCCAATATAATTATAGAAAAAGATACACCTGCTACATTGTTAGTTGAAGCTGATAAATCACCAGGCCCGGTTGTTACGAAAAAAATAACAAAAATGCTGATCGAAAAAGCATCAAAATCTGGAATCAGTTGGGCAAATATTAGAAACACAACACACCAAGGTGCGATGGGGTATTATTCTTTAATGGCAGCAGATGCAGGGATGGTTGGTATTTCAATCGTATGCAGTCCACCTAATATGGCACCAACAGGATCTATCGCTGCAGGAGTTCATAACAGTCCTATTTCTATAGCCGTACCGGGTCTTAAAAAAAACCATATTTGTTTAGATATGGCAACTAGCATTGCTGCAGGAGGAAAAATACAATTAGCTGCTGAAAAAGGCATCAAAATACCTTCTGGTTGGGCCTTAGATCCTAAAGGAAATCCAACAACAGATCCAAACATCGCAGAAATATTATTGCCTGCAGGGGGCCCCAAAGGATCAGGATTAGCATTAATGTTTGAATGTATCACTAGCTTAATGGTAAACAATCCTCTAATCACAACCTTCATTGAAGCAAAAAAACCAAGAACACATATCCAAAACAGCGTAATAGCAGTATTAAACATATCTCACTTTACTGATTTAGAAGAATACAAAAACAACATTAGTCGATTGATTGAATCAATTAAAAGCCTACCTAAAAACAATGAAATAAATGAAATTATGATGCCCGGAGAACCGGAAAAACTAATTTTAGCTCACAGAGTTAAAGAGGGAATACCAATTCCAGAAACAACATGGTCCAAATTATCAAATATAGCAAATACCTTAGATATTGATAGCTCGAACGTATTCTTTAAATAACTATCTTCCACCCTCTGATTCATATGAAATAATCCCTAAATTTCTATCTTTAACAGGTAACATTATCTTTTTATTACCAGATAAATGAGACTCTCTCAATGCAATCGCTATCTCCAGCGCAGCTAAGCCATCTCTACCTGAGCATCTAGGCGAAGAACCTGTTTCAATACCATGAATTAAATCATCAATTATACTCAATCCCATACCTTGAAATCTTGCAGGCTGGGGGAATGGAATTTTGACATTACCTGTGAGATCTCCTGAAATTTTTTCCCCAACTTTTTCAAATTCTAATACTTCAGTGTCTCCAGATGACAAAAACCTTGCTTTCTCTCCTAAAACTTCAATATTCCAATTGCCTGCTCCACAATCCATGGATCTCAAGTAACCTCTCGCACCGTTTGTAAAAGCAAGATACCCATTAGCACGAAAGTCTTTATTCCCATCAAGGCTTTCGTTTTCTACTTCTCCAAAAACCCAGGAAACATCTCCTCCACCTAAAAACCTCATAGTGTCAATTAAATGACTCCCATTGTGCGAAGCATGAGCTGATCCATATCCAGTAATTTGTAAAATCTTTCCAAAGTCCCCTTTATCAATCATTTTTTTTGCCTGATAATAATGCGGGTTCCATCTTCTGGCACAATTCACAGCGAACACAACATCGTTTTGTTCACAAACTTCTATCATTTCATCGGCTTCTTTAAGAGTTGTTGAAATAGGTTTTTCTGCCCAAATTGCTTTCACTCCAGAACCAGCTGCATCAATAACAATTTCACTTCTAATTTTAGCTGTTGTACAGACACTCAATATATCAGGCTTAACAACTTCTAATAATTCTTGATGAGATTCAAATAAATTTTTATCTTCTATTTCCCAGCGTTTGCCAAATTTTTCACGCTTTCCAGAGTCAGGATCTGCACCAGCTATAAGGGAAATCTTCTCAGAAGAGTAATAACTGGGTCCGTGACAATAAGGCAATATTAATCCTGGCCCTCTGTTATCTCCACCAGGACCACGGGCCTGATCAATCTCATCATCAAAAGTACTTCCCATTCTCCCTAACCCTATTACTGCTGCTGTATACTTCATTTCAAAACTCCAGGATTTCCAGTTTTTGAACAAATACTACATATTTATTGGTTCGAATTACAACAATGAAATTCAATTACTTTACATTAATACAATAAAATTCTGCGGTTAAAATCAAAAACATCTTTATCCCATTAAAAAAAACATCTATAATAATTTTCAAACAATTTAAACGTTCAAGGAGAAATAAATGAAATTAGTTAGATATATCGCTAAGAGTTCCACTGGACCTGCTGTTGGAATCTTAGACGGAGAAACAATATCTGAAGTTCCTGGATCATCAGGAAATTTGGAAACAATTCCATTACTTGACAAAAGTGGGTTAAGTCAACTAAAAAATGCATCAATGACTCACCACTCCCTAGGAGATGTAAGGCTACTCTCTCCAGTTGATGGATCTAAAAAATTATTGTTACTGGCTGCAAACTATACTCCAGTAGGTGGCAAACTAGAAAAAGATTTAAACATTGAAGAACCTGAGTTTTTTAGTAAGCCTTCTACAGCTTTAATTGCAGATGGTGACATAATTCCAGATAACTCGTTAGTCGTAAACCAAGTTGAAGAAATAGAACTTGGTTTAATAATTGGAAAACCAGGTAAAAATATTAAGAGAGAAAATGCCTTCGATCATATTTTTGGATACACAGTTGTTAATGATGTTTCAGGAAGAGATTTAGACTTTTCCCCTGACAGAAAAAATCCTGCTAGAAGCGGATGGTTTGATTGGTTAAACGGTAAATGGCTTGATGGCTACTGTGCCGTAGGGCCTTGGATTATACCTGCCGAGGACTTGAAAGACACTACAAATTTAAAATTAACTACAAAGGTCAATGGAGAAGAAAGGTTAGTTTCTACTACTAAACTTATGATTCATAACATTGAGAGCCAAATTGAGTATATTTCCAACCTATGCACTTTGGTACCTGGTGATTTAATAGCAACTGGAGTTGCTGCAGGTGCTAGTGATGATGAAATTTACTTAAACCCTGGCGATGTAATAGAAGGAACTGTAGAAGGCGTAGGAACGCTTACTAATACTACAGGAAAATAACAAATCGAATATAATCGGAGTCTTTAATGAAATTAGTTCTATTCAACCAAGATATACCTGGAATTATTGACGGAGACCATGTGATAGATATCTCTGAAGCAGTTTCTGATATTCCTCGTATTGATGGACAAACTTTAATGTCTGGAATTATCAAAGAATTTGATTCTTATAGAGATAAAATTGAAAAAACTACTTCTCCAAAATTCAAAATTGATGATATTCAATTAAAGGCTCCGCTTCCTGAACCAAAACGATTGGTATGTATGGCTGGAAATTATTTAGAAAATGGATCTCGATCATTAGTGGGTGATCGTGATGCATTCTTAAAATCTCCAAGCTCTGTAATAGGAAATGGGGGCGAAGTAATATTGCCAGATTGTGCTGCTCCAGTATTCCATCATGAAGCAGAATTGGGCGTTGTAATAGGAAAAACAACAAAAAATATTTCTCCTAACTCAGCTTCCGACCATATTTTTGGATACGTGAACTTCATGGATATTTCTGCAAGGGGAATTGAACCAAACGGTAATAATAGTTTTTTTTGGGGTAAATCATGGGACACTTTCGGCCCCATGGGACCTTATATCGTCACGAAAGACGAAATTCAAGACCCTCAAAACTTGAGAATAAGATTATGGGTTAACAATAAAATAAGACAAGATGTTCATACTAGTGATATGGGAAGGTCCGTAAACCAAGTACTAGAATTTGCTTCTTGGGTAACAACCCTACAAGCAGGAGATGTAGTATCAACAGGAACCAATCACACTGGACTAGGTCCTATACAAAATGGTGACCAAATTCAAATGGAAATCACAGGATTAGGAAAATTGAAAGTATCTGTGGCAGATAAATGGAAGAGAAGTTGGCCAGAAGAAACCCTTTCAGAAATGACTCAGTTTGAATCTAGTATAAACTCAAAAATCAATTGATTCTAATATTTTAACTTGAAGATGCAACATATTTTGAAGGACATTTGACTATAATATTTTTACTCTGGAAAACTTTGTCTTGAGTATATCTTCCTTCTAAAATTATTTCAGAATGTTCATTGAAAAACAGGTCAGGAATTATACCTTGATGTATTGCCTGAACAGTTTCCGTTCCATCAGTGAGTATAAAAGATGCCAAAGTAGTATTTTCAACTCTTTCAAAAGTACCATCAATTAACTTGCCGCTAACCCTAACAAACTGTCCTTCACTGGTAGGGCCAATTTCTTTAATTTCTGAAACTGTGTAATAGTAAACTTTTGCACTATCCCATGCATTAAAAGCTAAATATCCTACAGCTAAAACCAAAACCAATATAGCAATGATTAATTTGATCCTATGTGCATAAATAAAACCAATTTCCTGTTCGCGAAAATCTGGTTTTTGCTCTAATGCATCAGTTTTGCCCATTAAGAATCTTCCCTAATACGAATCTCTAATTCTTTAATATCATTTTTTAAATCTTTAATTTTCCTGGAAAGAATAAAAGAATATCCAAAAAAAATCACCCAAGCAATCAAATATGCAGCAACCAAAAATTCCAATTTAAATCTCCTGAAATATTTCACCAAAAAACATCAATTTAATTTCCTAACAATAAAATTCATCCTTGTTTCAGTACTTCTTAAAAAATACCTATTAGAAACAAAATATATGAACATAAATGATAACGCGATAAATGAAGCAATTAACCCAAAAAACATTCTTTCATCTAAAGCCCCAGATTCAGCATTAGGCCCCACCACAGCCCCTGGATGTGCCGATCTCCAAAGTTCAGTAGCATAATATATCAGCGGCGCGTCAATTGCTCCTATTAGAGCAACTACTGATCCAAATTTGGCCTCATTTCCAGACCCTGACATATACGATCTCATCATCAAATAAGCAACATATATAAACCATAATACTAACGTCAAAGTTAATTTAGGCTCCCATGTCCACCATACACCCCAAGCAGGTTTTGACCACAAAGAACCACTTATTAATGCTATGGTAAGGAATACCATACCAACTTCTGAAAATGAATATGCTAAATCATCCCATTTTTTCTTTTCAGTATTTAATAAATAAAGAATACTTAAAAATGCTACTATTGCTATACTAATCATTCCTAAAATAGCAGAGGGAACATGTAGGTAAAATATTTTTTGAGAAATACCAAGGTTTGCATCAGTTGGAACCCAAATAAAAAGAATTCCTAGGGAAGCAATTAAAGTTATAGAAGAAAAAACCCAAAAAATTTCAAATGTTGAAATGTTTTTTGCCAATACCTTCTCCTCAGATTGAAAAATTATCATTAACAAATTTACTACAAATGAAATATCTCGTCTACCAATTAGTCAACGAACCGTCATTTCTAACAAGATGAGGATGCCATGAATTAGGAACTGTTCTATATTTTTCTGCAATATCCATATCTATATCTACACCTAAGCCTGGTATATCTTGAGGAATTACATACCCTCGTTCCCATTGTAATTGAACAGGGAAAATATCCTTATCTAAATTTCCTGGAATTTCTGGCATTTCTAATACCCCTACATTAGTACAGGCCATACACAATGCCGCGCACACAGCCGAACTAATTGGCCCCCAAGGATTATGTGGAACAATATCTATGTAATGAGTTTCACACCAATGGGCAATCTTTAAAGCCTCTGTCAATCCTCCAACAATACATAAATCAATCCTTGCATACTGAATCAATTCTTCCTCAATTACTTCTCTAAATGCCCACTTTCCAACCCATTGTTCTCCAGCTGCTATAGGCGTAGTTGCATGCTTAGCAAGAGTTCTATAACTTGCTGAACTCTCAGATCTTAATGGATCTTCAATAAAAAACAAACGGTATGGCTCCAAAATCTTAAATAAAGTTATAGAATGAGCCATATCTAACCTAGTGTGAACATCTAAGCAAATTTGGATTTCTTTTCCCACCGTTTTTCTAACTTGATTTGCTTGAGATTCAACTAAATCAATTGATTCTAAAGGCTCAAGCACCTGAATACCTTCAGGATTTTCATCTCCAGTGACTGGCTGGCTCCATCTTAAAAACTTCCAGCCTTGTTCAACTTTTTTTATACAACTTTGAATTAATTTATCTGTATTTTTTGCGTCTTCACAATGTGTGTAACATACAATTTTGTCTCTTAAAGGGCCTCCCAATAATTTGTAAACAGGCAACCCTGTTGCTTTACCTTTGATATCCCAAAAAGCTATATCTAACGCACTAATTGCTGATGAATAAACTCTATCGGCAGGAAAAAACCCTCGCCGAAACATACTCTGCCACAACTTTTCGGTCTCAAAAGGGTCTTCACCTATAACTAATTCAGAAAGATGTTTAATCGCTTCAATAACTGATTTACCCCAATTCGGGACTCCAGCTTCGCCAAGACCATATATACCAACATCTGTGTCTACTTTTACAATGATTTGAGGTCTGCCAGTTTGACCTTTAATACAAATTGTATTTACTTTAGTAATTTTCATAACAAACCTTCAAATTATTATATTATTGTTTGCAAAATATACATCCGAACTATCAAATTTGAACATTTTCAAAAATACTTGCTATACCTTGTCCGCCACCAACACACAAAGAAACCCCTCCAAATAAATGATTATTTAAATTCATCTCTTCCATCAATTTAACTACTAATACTGCGCCAGTTGCACCTATTGGATGGCCTAAACTGATCCCACTACCATTTACATTTGTTTTTTGCATGTCTAATCCTAGTTCTTGAATACAATAAATAGATTGAGAAGCAAATGCTTCGTTTAGTTCAATCAAATCTAAATCATCCAAAGTTAACCCAGCTGACAAAATTGCCTTACCCAATGCTGGAACAGGACCTGTCCCCATTAAAGATGGTTCAACACCTGCAACTCCTCTACTAACCCACCTAAGCTTAGGTTTAATTCCTAAACTCTTACACTTATCCAATGACATAATTACCACTGCTGCTGCACCGTCACTTATTACAGAAGAATTTCCAGCTGTTACAGTTCCATTTTCTTGAAAAACTGGAGGCAATTTACTTAACTTATTTAAAGTAGAATCAGGCCTGGGGCATTCATCTTGATTTACAAAGGCAGCCTCAGATTCAGAAGAAATTTTTACTTCAACTATTTGTTTCTTAAATTTTGAATCTGTAATGGCTGTAACTGCCCTGCGTTGGCTTTCTAACGAATAAATATCTTGGGCTTTTCTTGAAATCTTGTACTTAGATGCTAAATTCTCAGCAGTCACACCCATATGATACTGATTAACTGGACAAGAAATTGAATTAATCAAAGCATCTGAATTTGTACTTTCACTCCCAAATCTAGATTCATAGGTCTTAACAAATGGAGACTGACTCATACTTTCAGTACCTCCTGCTATTACTATGTCTGCTTGATTAGAAATTATTAACTGAGCCGCTATGTTGATTGCTTCCAAGCCTGATGCACATTGTTTATTAATTGCGACCGATGGAACTTCTTTAGGCAACCCAGCAAGCAATGAAGATAGCCTAGCTGCATATCCAGCTTCAGCCCCTTGTATAGAATTTCCAAAAACAACTTCATCAACATCCTCGCTGTTGATACCAGAAAATTTTAGAGCTCCCTTGATAGCAGTAGCTCCCAGTTTTGAAGCAGAAACATCCTTTAAGGAACCACCAAATCTTCCTATCGGAGTTCTTGCCCCGCTTACTATTACAGCTTCTTTCATGTCTTAACCTAATAATTTTCGTTTGAATTGTACCATATCATTGAAAACAAATTTACATTGCTAATTACTCAAAATAATGCTACTTGAAAGGCCAATTATTTATAAAAACCCAATATAATAGAAGTGTATACTTGTTTATATACAATTTTGTCAATTGAAATTACCAAAATTTCAATTGACACATTAAATCAATATTTATAGAATTATTCAGGTTGGATAGTTAATGGCTATAGCTTCCATATACTTTTTAAAGGAAAACGCAATCTAGGTAAATTAATGGATCCCATCACAATTACCGGTACTCACTGGGCTCAAATAAGTCAATTTGTTAATTTTATGTTTTATTCTGTTGGAGCAGTTATTATTATTGCAACCAATTTGCTTATAGGGTATATATTTATTCCCTCTCTTATAGATTCTCAAGACAGCCCTTTGTCTATAATCAACGGAGCAAAACTAGAAAACCCTAAGTTTGTTTCTTTCCTACTAAAAATACAAAAAGCTTGCTATGCAGTATGTATAGCTGGATTTGTGGCTTTAATTTATCTGCTATATACAGCTTTTAGTGCACTGCCTGTAGTAAAAGAAATTTATGATGCTATTTGGATATAAAATATTAATGAAAATTTTTGTTAAAAATTTAGTTGAGGTCAAAGCAATTTGATTCCTGGAGATTTTCAACTACCAAAACGTAACAAAAAAAACCTAATTTACTTGGTAATACTATCTATTGTTGGTCTTATTGGTGCAACTGTTGCCATAACTTTACTTTCTTTTGTCCTGTCTGCTTGGTTCGGGTTACCACTAGATGTTTTTGGTCTTAACGAAGGTCCAGACCAACCAATTAAATTTCCTCATAAAACCCACGTCGAGGAATTAGGCCTTGACTGTACCTTTTGCCATAGAACTGTAACATCAGAAGCTTCTGCTTCTGTGCCTTCGGTTACCCTGTGCATGACCTGTCATAAAAGCGTGGGGGATGATCTGGAGGAAATTGAAAAATTACGATCTATTTATGCGTCTAAAGGAACTATCGACTGGATAAGAGTACATCGAGTTCCAGATCACGCTCATTTCATACATGAAGCCCATGTTAAACATTTTTCTGAAAAAAATAATGTGGAACCCGCTCAAACTTGTTCAATATGTCATGGCAATGTTGCTGAAATGGAAAAAGTTAGACAAGCTAGAGAATTAAAAATGGGTGATTGTGTTGATTGCCATAAGAAAAATGACGGACCTACTGATTGCACAACCTGTCATTACTAAACAATTTAATATTCAATAAGGGTAAATGTTGACTACATCAAGACGAAAATTTTTAGGATTACTTGGAGGTACAGCAATTGGAGCTGTAGTTTTTCAAGCTTGTGGTGTACCTGAAAAAGAATTAATTATTCAAGCTCCCTTCGAGATGCCAGAAGATTTAGTGACAGGTATCGATAATTGGTATGCTACTTCTATAAATACTACTCCCGCCACGGATGGTGTTGTAGTCAGAGTTATGGAAGGAAGAGCAAAAAAAATTGAAGGAAATATTGATCATCCAATTAATCAAGGAAAACACTCCCCTCGAGCTGAAGCTACACTTCAATCCTTATATAATCCTGACCGTATCTCAAGCCCTCTGGTACGTATAGGGCCTAGAGGTTCAGGGAAATGGGAGCAAATTAGCTGGACTGATGCTATAGCAAGAGTTTCGGAACAAATTTCAAATATTGATGATAAATCTTCCATATTAATGGCAAACAATAGACTTAGTGGTCATTCTCAAATGATCCTTAACAATTTCACAACTTCTTTAGGGTGTAAAAATTTAATATATGAACCAATAGAATCTACGAACTTAAGATCTGCTATCAATCATGTATTTAATCAAACACAAATTCCTGATTTTGATATAAAGAATTCAAAATTCCTCCTCTCTTTTGGAGCAGATTTTCTTGAAAGCTGGGTTTCTCCAACTAAATACTCAAGAGATTTTGGTCATTTTAGACAAGGCGGTGATGTACGTGGCAAAATGATTCACGTTAGTTCAAGGTATTCCATGACTGCTGCAAATGCAGACGAATGGATTTATGTAAATCCTGGCACTGAAGGCCTCCTTGCTATGTCTATAGCATACGTGATCATTCGGCGTAAACTAGGCAACCAAGCTAACATAGCAAGCCTAACAAATAATGGCAGATTCGATATGTCAGAATATAGTCCTGGTAAAGTATGTAATATTATTAGCCCTTACTTAACTGCTGATCAAATTGTAAAAATTGCTAATGAATTTATAGAACATTCACCAAGTTTAGCTATTGGGGGAGATTCTGTTGGATCTCATACTAATGGTTTTGATTCTTTGTCAGCTATTTATTCATTAAATTATTTGGTAAATAACATCGGCAAAAAAGGCGGTGTAATATACCAGCCAAAACCAGCAATGCCTGAATTAATCAACAATGAAATTCCTGGTAGTTTCTCTGAATGGGAAAAAGTCACAACTGATATGAGAGAAGGTAAAATTAATATCCTCTTAACTTCAAATATAGATCCTGTTTATGGATTACCTGGAAGCCTAAAAGTCAAAGAAATTTTATCTTCTGAAAATACTGTGCCACTAATTGTCAGTTTTTCTGGACATATGGATGACACCACATCTATGGCAGACCTTATTTTACCCCAAGGAGACCCTTTGGAAGAATGGGGTACAAATATACCAGACCCTGGCCCTGGATATCAAACTTTAGGTTTTCAACAACCCGTTGTAAGGCCATTTTTTGAGTCTAAAGGAAAGCATTATGGTAATAAAAGCTTCTCCGATTCACTCATTTCGATTTCAAAAACAATGGATTTAGATATAAAAATTAATTCTGATTCTATCAAAGATTTAGTCAAAGAAGATTCCAAAAAACTATTTGATCTTAATAGGGGTTCTGTAAGAGCTCAAAATGATAAAGAATTTTGGGTGGGTGTGTTACAAAGAGGTGGCTGGTGGGATGTCAAAAATATGTTTAAAGGTAAAATAAACAAACCTCCAAAATTTAAAAACTTACCAACACCTGTTTTTAATGATAATGCAGAGTATGATTTCCACCTTATTCCTTTTGTTTCAAATGGAATATCCGATGGATCAGGAGCTAACCTGCCATGGATGCAATCTCTTCCTGACCCCATTTCAACTGCCACATGGTCTACTTGGGTTGAAATTAACCTGAAAGATGCTAACAAATTAGACATCACTGAGGGAGATATAATAAAAATTACTAACCAATCTGGGAAAAGCATAGAAGCTATAGCCTATCCTAATCCTGCCTCAGCTCCAAATACTGTATGTGTTCCTGTTGGACAAGGGCATACTTCTATGGGAAGGTATGCTAAAAACCGTGGTGCTAATGTGTTGTCTATACTTGATCCTTCAAAAGACGACAATACTGGATCTTTAGCTTGGTCGGCTACGAAAGTCCAAATCGCTAAAACTGGAGATTGGAAAAAATTACCTCAGATGGAAAATGAATTAGGAGATTTCCCTCGAGATCCTGAGCGCAAAGTAATCAAAATTGATGGTGATGGAGAAAAAAATGAGCATCATTAATTCACTATTCTGCAATAAACTTAACTATATGGAGAAACAATCAAATGGCTGAAACTAAGTGGGGAATGGTAGTTGATTTAGATAAATGTACAGGGTGCCAATCTTGTGTAGTTGCTTGCCAATCTGAAAACAATATACCTATTAACACAGAGGACATATTCAATCAAAGAAGAGCTATTGAGTGGATCAGAATTGAAAGATACTGGGAAGGTGAATTTCCAAATGTGAAAGCTAGATATGTTCCCGTATTATGCCAACATTGTGATGAAGCTCCTTGCGAACCAGTTTGTCCTGTTTTAGCAACTTACCACAACGACCAAGGTTTAAATGTGCAAGTTTATAATCGATGTATTGGAACTAGGTTTTGTGCCAATAACTGTCCATACACTGTTAGATTCTTTAATTTCTGGGAACCAGAATGGCCTGATAGCTTGAAAAACCAGCTTAACCCTGATGTAACAGTCAGAAGCCGTGGAATTATGGAAAAATGTACTTTTTGCATACAAAGAATTAGAAGAGTATCGAAAAATTCTAAATCTGGAGAAAAAACAAACGAACGAGATTTAAATCCTGCATGTACAAATGCCTGCGCTACTGATGCGTTAGTGTTTGGAAATTTAAATGATCCTGAAAGTAAAGTCTCCAAAGCTAGATCAAAAGGTGAAAAACGTAGTTATAAAATGCTAGAAGAACTAGGAACAGAACCCAATGTGATTTATCTTAAAAAAGTTGAGAAGGGAAACAAGCAGGAAAATCATGTCCACTAGTCATAACACACATCAACAAACACAATTTTCAAAACAAACTGATTTAACAGAAAAATTAGTTGGGTTGCATGTTTCTAAGTATAATAAAAATAGAATTTTTTTGGTTTTGCTTTCTATCCTATCCATTATCGGTTTAATTGGATTAATAGTAAAAATCAGCACTGATGGATTTGATAACCCTGCTGAGTGGGGATATTATGTGACTTTTGTAGTTTTTATACTCACCACTGTTCAGGCTGCTCCCATGGTTGCTATTGCACCATTTATTGCTAAAGGACATTGGAATAGATCAATTACTAAAGTTGCTCAATTATTTGCTCCTTTGGGCTTAATTAATCTAATTTTATTCGTCCCTGTTCTATGTGTTTTACCAAGTCTTAGTGATGGTAGAAGAACATTATGGTTCTTTGAATCACTTAAAATGCACTCTCACATGCCTCACATAATAACTTCAATTAGTTTCATATGTTTGGTTCTGCTTGGAATAGCTTTGCTGTGGGTATCTACGGTACCTGACTTTGCGATCCTAAGAGAAAACTCAAAAAACCCTTATCATAAAAAACTTTTTTCAATCCTTTCTAACAGATGGATAGGGACTTCCAAACAATGGTTCACCCAAAAGCATAGAATTGGAATATTAGGTGCATTTTATTTTATGACACTGGTAATTCTAAACTTTCAAATAAGCTCAGATTTCGCAATGAGTTTGATTCCCGGATGGATCGATTCGCTATATCCAATAACACATGCTGCAAATTCATTTCAAGCAGGTGTAGCTACTGTAATTTTAGCAATGTTCGCATTAAGAAAATGGGGTGGTTGTAAAGATTTTATCGAATTTGACCAATTCTGGGCATTAGGAAAATTAATGTTTGCTCTTTCATTGATGTGGATTTGGTTTTTCTTCTCTAGCTTTATTATATTTTGGTATGGCGCTAAACCAACTGAAAAAGCAATTATTGAATTGTCAATGACTGGTCCTTATTTTGTTCCTTTCCTAGGTTCAGCATTTTTGTTATTTATTTTGCCCTTAATTACCATGCCTTTCAACAAAATCAGAAGGTCTATTTGGGGACCAACTATCATAGCATTTTTTATACTAATAGGAAGCTTCTTGGATAGACTTAGAATTTATGTGCCTGCATACCAATTAACAGAACATCCTAACAAACATAATATTTACCTCGCAGATATTCCTGCAACTATATTGCCTGACATTCCGGATATCATGATTATTGTTGGTGGAATTAGCGCGATAATACTAGCTTACACATTATTAACAAAATTGATTCCAGTAATTAGCATTTGGCAACAAAAAGAATTATCGTTATATAAAATCCATAAAAAATTCCATAGAACTGAAGTCTTAGTTCTTGGAAAGCCAGAATAAATTAATGAACATATATATTATTATTAAGAAATAAAATGCAAGAACATCATCATCGTACAGACAAACAAATTAATAAGGAGCTACTAAGCTCTATATTTGCAACTCCAAAATGGTGGCCAATAGCTACTTTACTTTGCCTGATAGTATATCTTACTGGAATGACAGCATTTGGATATATGCTTAATAAAGGAGTTGGCGTTACAGGTCTTAACAGACCCGTTTTTTGGGGATTCTACATGGTGAATTTTGTTTTCTGGATAGGTATTAGCCATGCCGGAATAATGATATCTGCGATTTTAAGATTAACTCAAGCTGAATGGCGCAGGCCTATCACTAGAGCTGCTGAAGTTTTAACAGTTTTTTCTCTAATAGCTGCACTTCAAGCTGCTCCCTTAGTTCACGTCGGGAGACCTTGGAGAGCTGATCTATGGGTATTTCCATATGACTTTTCTAGAGGTATTTGGATTAATGTAAAATCACCATTTATTTGGGACCCAAGTGCTGTAATGACATATCTAACTGCTAGTACTTTATTTGTTTTTGTTTGTTTGATTCCAGATTTAGCAATAATTAGAGACAGAACAAAAGGAATCGTAAGTAAAATTTATGGATTTCTATCTTTAGGCTGGCGAGGAACACCTGTTCAGTGGAAATTACAAATTGTTGCTGGGATATTATTGTCAGCTCTAGTTTTGCCTGTTTTTGTGTCTGTGCACAGCATAGTTTCTTGGGACTTCGCTGCTCAAATTGGACCTGAAGCTTGGCATTCTACAATTTTTGCTCCATATTTTATTATAGGCGCAATCCATTCTGGTGTTTCTGCTGTAGCTACTGTAATGGTAGTTATGGTCTGGCTATTTAAGTGGGATAAATACATTACATCTGACCATTTAGACGCTATAGGAAGACTACTGATTATAGTAGCAACTGCATGGTTTTTCTTCTTTTTCCTTGAATGGGTATATGCATTGTACACTCTAGAAGGCCCAGAACTCGCAATGAGGCAACTGCAGGTATTTGAAATGCCATGGAGTGCTTTATTTATTGTGTTTGTTATTACAGCTTACCTTTTCCCTGTACCTTTGTGGTTATTTAAAAAAGTAAGAAGAAATTTCTTGTGGATGTTTATTACAACTATATCCGTAAATATAGGTATGTGGCTTGAAAGATTCTTAATCATTGTTCCTGGTTTAATGAGAAAGCAACCTTTGATGTTCAGCTGGGGAACTTATTCCCCTAGTATAGTAGAAATACTTATGGTTGCTATGACGTTTGCTTGGGTTTTAATGGGAATGCTTTTATTCGCAAGAGTTTTTCCTCTAATTCCACTATTTGATATCAAAGAAGGTATGGTTGGACGAGATGAAATTAAAATTGGCAGGGCTAAAGTGCCTGCTTCTATAAGAGAGTAAGGATTGTATTATGTTTAACAAAAGAAGTGTTATAGGCTTGTTTACAGATGAAGATTCTGTTGCAGACGCGCTGGACAAAGTGTCTGAATCAGGATTTAGTTCAGCCGAATATGAAATTTTGACTGGTACTCCTTACCCAGACGGAACATTCGGTGACGAAGAACCAAAACATAAACTTTATAGATTTCCAATTATTGGTGCTATGTGTGGTTTTATAGTTGGTCTTTTATTAACTGCAGGGAATCAAATAGCTTTTCCTTTAATAACGGGAGGTAAGCCTCTATTGTCTATCCCTCCTATGCTAATAATAATGTATGAAGGTACCATGCTAGGAGCAATATTATTCACAGTTTTTGGAATTATTTTTGAATCAAGATTGCCAAGGCTTTTCATGGGCGCGTATGATACAAAAATTACTGAAGGATATATTGGAATATGTATTACTTCAACTCCAGAAAAAATGTCCACTGCTGAAGAGGTATTAAAAAATAATGGTGCCGAAGAAGTAAAAAGAGGATGGGAATAATTCATTAATGATGAATAAAAAAACACATATAATTTTATTTATATTTACACTGTTAACTGTATTTTCAGCAACGGGATGTGTTTCTTACAATAATATTAGTGGTGTAACTACTATTCGAGGTGTAGGGTCATTTGATTTACCAGTAATTCCTAAAACAGGTTCGCATAAGGTTATGGTATTTAGCGAAATGCATTATCAACAATCTTACAGGTCCCAAGAAGGCCCCAGGCTACTACCTCCAAGAGATTCTGTTCCTATTACAGGCAAAGAACTCTCATACAATTCCCTTGAAGAATACCAAGGACTTTCAACTCCACAACGTTTTCTTTCTACTTATAATGAAGAACAGGTTAAGGAAATATATAGAGTTAATTGTTTAGTTTGTCATGGGCAAAACTTAGATGGTAGCGGAAATATTGTAAAGTACATTGACAAAGGCCCTTTACCCGTCAATTTATTGGAATCTTCAACTCAAGATGCTAAACCCGGAGAAGTCTTTGCATTCATATCTTATGGTGGCAGACAAGGGTTCTCGTCACATATTCGAAACAGGGAATCAGCTTCCCCAATGCCTAGTTTTAGATACTTACTATCTGAAAAAGAGCGTTGGGATTTGGTAAAATATATTCAATCAATTAACGACTAAATTTATCCACTAAAATAATGGAAAAAAGACTTTTAGGAAGAACAGGCCACTCAAGTACTGTAGTTACGTTTGGTGCTATAGTTTTAGGAAAATCTGAATTACCTCAAAAGCAATTAGATGGCATCGTTGATTTAGCAATAAATCAATACGGAATCAATCATATTGATATTGCTCCAGGTTATGGTAATGCTATGGAAGCCTTAGCTCCATCAATTCCAAAAATACGAAATAAAATCTTCTTAGGAACTAAAACCGCCGTCAAAGATCAAAAAGGTGCGTGGGAAAATATTCAAAGCTGCCTTCAAAGATTAAAAGTTAGCAATGTTGATCTTTTACAACTTCATGGTATATCTACGATGGCTCAACTAGATGAAGTAACTATGAAAAATGGTGCATTAGATGCAATAGTCGAATCTCGCCAAAAAGGAATTACGAAATGGATAGGTATTACAGGCCATGGACCTGAAGCACCAAAAGTACACCTAGAAGCTCTTAGAAGGTTTGATTTTGACACTATTATGTTCCCTATGAGTCCATCGATATGGCGAAATGAAAAATATCAAATGGATTCAAAAAAACTTTTAAAACATGCAAAAACTAATAATGTTGGAATACAATGTATTAAAATGCTAGCAAGAGGAGGATGGGGAGATTCTACTCCAGATTGCACAACATGGTATGATCCACATAGAACTCAAGATGAAATTGATGCTTCGCTATGGTGGCTTTTATCACAACCCATACATACAGCTCCTAGCACTGGAGAAATCACAGTATTACCCAAAATCCTAAACTCAGCTGAAAGATTTTACCCTCTAACCAAACAAGAAGAAGCACAAGCAATAAATAGGCAAAAGACAGCTATTAAAGAACCGCGTTTAGGAATAATTAATTGAAGTAGAAGTTTCAACTATTGTCTCATCTTACAATATAAAAGCACAAATTCCACACTAAAATATCAGATGTCAGTTAATTGGATTTACAAACCTGAAACAATAAATCTATTCTAATTCTAACCCGTCTGCAAGAACCATTATTCGATTATTCTCAACTCTGATTGAGCCGCCAGTAAGTAAAAAATCTTTCTCTGTTGAAGATGATCTGTATGTTAATTTTCCGTTTGACAAAAGACTTGCCAAAGGAGCATGCCCAGGCAATATAGTAAGCTGACCATCAGCACCAGGTACAATAACCATAGTTGCATCAGAAGCGCTGAAAACTGATTTTTCTGGAACAGCAATTTCTATATGAATTGACATAGATTATTATCCTCTAAACTAATTTGATCCCTTTGCTTTTTCAACCGCTTCGTCTATTGTGCCAACCATATAAAAAGCCTGCTCTGGCAAATCATCGTGGTCACCATTTAAGATTTCTTTAAATCCTCGTACGGTCTCAGCAATCGGAACATAACGTCCTGCCTGACCTGTAAACTGTTCTGCTACGAACATAGGTTGAGATAGAAATCTCTGCAATTTTCTAGCTCTGGAGACTACTAACCTATCATCATCTGACAATTCTTCTACACCCAGTATTGCTATAATATCCTGTAAATCTCCATATCTTTGAAGAACTTCCTTTACATTACTAGCAACATCATAGTGATCTTGGCCTACAATAGAAGGTTCCAAAATTCTTGAAGAAGATGCTAATGGGTCAACAGCTGGATATAAACCTTGTTCAGCAATAGCTCTTTCTAATGAAACAACAGCATCAAGATGCCCAAACGTAGTAACAATACCTGGGTCAGTATAATCATCAGCAGGAACATAAATAGCCTGAAAAGATGTTATAGATCCATTTCCGCTTGAAGTTATGCGTTCTTCAAGTGCGCCCATTTCACTAGCTAATGTTGGCTGATATCCAACAGCGGAAGGCATTCTTCCAAGTAATGCAGACACTTCCATTCCTGCAAGTATATACCTATATACGTTGTCAACAAAAAGAAGAACATCTTGATTTTTTTCTTCCTTAAAATATTCAGCCATCGTCAAGCCCGTTAAACCTACCCTTGCCCTGATTCCAGGGGGTTCATTCATTTGGCCAAAAACCAATACAGTACTATCTAAAACTCCAGACTCTTCCATTTCATTCCATAAATCATTACCCTCTCTGGATCTTTCACCAACTCCAGCAAAAACAGACACTCCCTGATGTTCTGCACCAATATTTCTTATTAATTCCTGAATAATAACTGTTTTACCCACTCCAGCGCCTCCATAGGCACCAACTTTTCCTCCTTTAGTAAACGGAGTAATTAAATCTAGCACTTTAACTCCCGTTTCCAAAACTTCAACCGTTGTAGCTTGATCAGCAAATTTAGGTGCTTCACGATGAATGGGCCACTTCTCAGCTTTATCAATGTTACCTTGCTTATCCAAAGGCTGGCCTAAACAATTAAATAATCTCCCCAAAGTTGGCTCTCCAACTGGGACAGAAATGGGTAAGCCAGTATCAGTTACAGTGACACCTCTGGCTAATCCATCAGTAGGTCCCATTGCCAAACATCTCACCCAGTTATTTCCGACATGTTGCTCAACTTCCAATATTAATGGTTCACCATTAACTTCAGTTTCTAAAGCGTTATAAATGCCTGGCATCTGTTCAGACGGAAATTCTACGTCAACAACAGTTCCTATTACTTGTATTATTGTTCCTATAGCCATTAAATTACTCCTAATATAAATTGATACCTAAGACGTTTGTGCCTCAACTCCGCCCACAATATCTAACAACTCATTAGTTATCATCTCTTGTCTAGCTTTATTCATTTTTAAAGTCAAATCATCGATCATTTCATTAGCTGCATCAGTAGCTTTTTGCATAGCTACCATCCTTGCAGACTGCTCACTGGCAATACTTTCTAGTAAACAATGAAATATCTGAACCTCTACGAACTTAGGCAATAAAATTTTTATCAAATCATTGATGTTTGGTTCAGCAATAAAATCTACATTCTTTAAGTCAGTTTGTTCAATAGGCAACAAAGGCAAAACAGCAGGTTTCTGTACGGTAGAACTAACATATTCAGAAAAGATTACAGACACCGCATCAACCTTTCCTTTTACATAATTATCTATAGCAATCTTAGAGATCGGTAAAACATCAGATATTTCAGGGCTTTCCCCAACATCTGTAAAAACTGATGAGATTTCATTTTGAGATTTTTCAAAAAATTCAAAACCTTTTTTCCCAACTGCAATGACTAAATTTTCTGAGCTATTACCTTCCATAAACTGATTTGCAAACCTATTTACATTATTATTTAATCCGCCCGTCAATCCTCTATCAGGAGTAATTAATATTATCTGATTAGATTTTATTTCTCTTTTTTCCAAAAGAGGATGAACAGAATCATCGTTGGAAATTCTAGGAACAATTGTATTAACAAATTCTCCTATCATTTGGTTATATGGACGACTAAACAAAGCAGCTTCCTGAGTTTTTCGCATCTTAGAAGCAGCAATCATAGACATGGCTTTAGTAACCTTAGCCGTACTCTGAACGCTTTTAATTCTTCTATTTATTTCTCTTACGCTAGGCAAAAAATACTCCTATTTTAGATTCAAAAAATCAGTGAAAATCAATACAGTCCTGCCTTTTTGAATTTTGAAATTGCAGACTCCAAAGATTCTGTAATCTCTTTTGTTAGATCTTTCTTTTTTTGAATTTCATCTAACAAATCTTGATGATTAGAAGATATATATTCATGAAATGCATTCTCAAAATCTAAAATTTTTGACACATCAACATCATCCAAATGTCCGTTATTTAATGCAAACAAAATAGTTACTTGTTGTCCTAATGATAGAGGTTTATTTTCTGGCTGCTTCAAAACTTCCACAGCCCTTTGACCTCTTTCCAATTGAGCTCTAGTAGATTCATCTAAATCAGAAGTTCCAAATTGAGCAAACGTGGCCAATTCTTTAAACTGCGCTAAATCTAATCTTAAACGACCTGCTACACTTTTAATCGCTTTAGTTTGAGCTGAACCACCTACTCTCGAAACAGAAAGCCCGGCGTTAACCGCAGGTCTAGTTCCAGAGTTAAACAATTCTGTTTCTAAATAAATCTGTCCATCAGTAATAGATATCACATTTGTAGGCACATAGGCGGATACATCCCCAGCTAAAGTTTCAATTATAGGAAGTGCTGTTAATGAACCTCCACCTAACTCAGGAGATAATCTAGCAGCCCTTTCTAACAATCTACTATGTAAATAAAATACATCTCCGGGATATGCTTCTCGCCCAGGAGGTCTGCGCAATAACAAAGACATTTGGCGATATGCCCAAGCATGTTTAGATAAATCATCATAAACTATAAGGGCATCTTTTCCTTGACTCATAAAATATTCACTGATAGCACAGCCGGTATAAGGAGCTAGAAATTGCGTTGGAGCTGAATCAGCAGCATTAGCAGAAACAACAACAGTATGCTCAAAAGCTCCAAATTCTTCAATCTTAGCAACTGTTTGAGCTACTTTACCAACTCTTTGTCCGATAGCAACATATATGCAGACTAAATCTCCACCTTTTTGGTTAATAATAGTATCAATAGCTAGAGCAGTTTTACCTGTAGATCGATCTCCAATAATCAACTCCCTTTGCCCTCTACCAATAGGAATCATATTATCTATAGCTTTAACACCTGTTTGCACAGGAGTGTCAACTGATTGCCTAGAAGCTACGTCAGGGGCAATAATTTCCACTGGCCTAGATTCAGTACTTTTAATTGCGCCTTTTCCATCAATCGGATTACCTAACGCATCAATAACTCTTCCGATAAGCTCGTCTCCTACTGGCACCTGAACAACATTTCCAGTACCTCTTACCCCGCTACCTTCTTTAACGGCAATAGGATCTCCCAAAATAACAACACCAATTCCATCTTCATCTAAATTTAATGCCATGCCAATAATCCCGCCATCAAATTCAACAAGCTCATTAGCTCCAACGCTTGATAAACCATGAACTCTAGCTATACCATCGCCTACCTCAACTACTGTACCAACATTTTCCACAGATAAATCAGCTCCAAAATCTTTAATCTGTTTTCGAATTACAGATACTATTTCTTGCCCATTAACTGCCATTTTTCCCTCCGTTGTTAATTACCTTTATACAAATTTAATTATTTTTTATTATTTCTTTTCTCATATTATTAAGCTTCTTCGCAACGCTACCATCCAAAACCGTATCTTCCACTTTTAATATCAATCCACCAATAATACTTGGGTCAATTGCCGTTTCAAGTACTATCTCTCCTCCAAATAAATCTTTGGACATGTTCTTTATATCATCTAGCTGTTTATTTCCTAATTCAACTGCTGAAACTACGAGAGGTCTTGACACTTTTTTATACTTATCATTTACATTGTTAAATTCAATGAGAATATCTCCCAAAATATTCACCAAACACCTAGAAGCTAATAAGCAAACTAGATTAATAGCCATCTTATTATCAATTTTCTTAAAAGAATTCTGTATCAATTCATATTTTTTTGACTTAGAAAACTGTGGAGAATCTAAAATTTCAATAGAAACAGAATCCAGGACATCATAAATAGCTTCCAAGCTGTCTGTCCAAGAATCAATATTATTTTGCTCCAAAGCAATTTCAAAAATCGCCTGAGCATATCTTTTAGGAGATGATACCTTAGGCATTAAAACCCTCTATCGACATAAAATTAAACCTTCCACTAAAGCCAAAACGAACACCTGTACTTAATCAAAATTAAGTCAATTATTCATCACTTGACTTCTGTACCTTCTTTCAAAACTTGCGCAATCAAATCCTTGTGCGTTTTAGGATCAATTGATTTTCCAATAACACGTTCAGCTGCATCAACTGCCAAGCCAGCAAATTCCTTACGTATTTCCTCTAAAGCCACATCTTTTTCTCGCTGTATATTAGTCGCTGCCTTTAAACGTTCAGCCTCTATGTCTGCCTTAGCTTTAGCTAATTCATCATCATGAAATTTCTGCGCTATTTTTCTGGATTCAGCAATAATAGCCTGTCCTTCTGTCGTTGCTTCAGACAATTTTTCTTCCATTATTCGACTTTGTTCTGCAGAATCAGATTTCGCTTTTTCTACCATCTGTAAACTTTCTTTAATTTTTAAAGCCCTCTGGTCAATAATTTTTACCAATGGGCCATAAAGAACTTTCGAAAGAATAAAAAACAAAACCAAAAAACTCACAACTTGTGTTAACAAAGTAGCTAAATTAATACCTAATGCATCCATAATCTAACAACAGCTTTCTGTAGAATTGTAATAACCAACGAATTTAAACAAACTTTATTATAACCGCCACAACCAAAGCATAAATAGCTATAGCTTCAGCGAAAGCAATTGCTAAAATCATGTTAGTTTGAATTTGCTGCCCTGCTTCCGGATTTCTTCCTAATGCTTCCATAGCTTTAGAAGCTAACATACCAATAGCAAGAGCAGGCCCAACTGAACCCAATCCAATAGCTATAGCCGCAGCTAAATCACTAACATTTCCTGTTATACCTTCCATCTATTACTCCTTATATGTTGTAATTGAAATTTTAACCAATAACGTATATTTTCTTTATAAAATAATTTTCTTAAATAGTAAAATGATTTTCTAGTAATTTTCACCTAAAACTGATCAATAATAATAATATTTTTCTCCTAATGATGTGATGTAGCAGCAGTTGCAAAAACTAATGTGAGCATTGAAAAAATAAATGCTTGAATTGCACCAACAAAGACCTCCAAACCCAAAAATGGAATGAGGCCCACAAGAGGAATCAAAAACGCCATAGCAATCAATAAAACTTCTCCGGCAAATATATTTCCAAACAACCTAAATGTAAAACTAACTAACCTTGCTACCTCACTAAGGGCCTCTAAAATCCCAACGAAAAATCCTATAGGGCCATGTTTAAAATTAATAAACTTTCCAATATGACCAAATATACCTAAAGTACTTAATCCCCAAAAGTGAATCATTATTGTGGCAACAATCGCAATAGCCAATGGAGTGTTAATATCTGTATTAGCACTTCTGAAGTAAGGAACCAACAATCCTGCTTTTTTTCCACCTTCTTCATGCCCATGTTCATGTTCATCCATCCATGCTTTTCCATTAGTTACGCTCTGGCCAGATCCTAAATTCAATACAAAAACATTGTCAGATAATTTATCAAAAACCTGCAACCTAACACCTTCTAGATCTTCATCAGAAGCATGATGGTCGCCTGAATGAATATCTATGCCTCTATGATGAAATACTTCTTCGGGACTTTCTACTCTTCCAATAGTTCCAAATCCTGGCAAAATACCAAACCAATTTGCTGTGACAATAAACAAAAAAATCGTCATGACAAGAGGAAAAAATATTCTACCCTTTTCTTTACCAGCAACTCTTTCACAAGTAGTAATAAAAAGCTCCAAAACAATTTCCCAGAATCCTTGAATACGATTAGGTATCTCTGAGGCTTTCCTTGATCCAAGAAATGCAAAAACAGATAAAAACAAGATAGTAATCCAAGTAGCTATCATCGTATTTGTTATATATATTTTGCCTAAAAATCCTAATTCACCCACCGGAGAACTGCTAATCGATTCAGCCGGAAGTTGAATATGAGCCATAGGAGATCCCAAAAATCCCCCTCCAAACTTTTGCCCTAAAATACCTCCAAATATACTTATCACAAGAACTAAGAGAGCTAAAAAGACTAATAATTTTCTATTTAATAAAATGCCTGGCAAAAAAACCCTCGTTCAAATACTTAAAACATTTTTCGTTTAATTGTTTAATGTCTTTACCATACGGTATATCCCTACAACTGAAAGAAACAAACCAGTCAATAGTCCCAAAAGAATCAAAACCGGTTTTGTTCCTAAATTATTGTCGAAAATATAACCTATATAACCACATCCAAACAAGCACAAAACTACATACCAGCCCAATCCAAGAAATCTCAGGGCATTACGCAATAAAATGCACTCCTAAATCTAAACAATTTCGAACATCGGGGGAAATTGTAGCACAACCAAATTTGAGTGGTCAATTATCAATCGAAACACACAAAATACAATCTTGTAGCAGTAAGTGTATAATAGCTCAATCGAATAAGTTTAGCACTTCATCAAGTATCAAATTTGCCACTTCATATTTTAATGATCTATCAACTTGTTTTGTGTTGCCGTTTTTATCAATAATGGCCACAGAATTATAATCACTTTCAAACCCAATAGACTCATCTGAAATATCATTAGCTACAATTAAATCTAACCCTTTCGAATTTAATTTTTCTAAAGCATTTTTTATAACATCCTGAGTTTCCGCTGCAAAACCAATTTTTATTAATCCAGGTTTTAATACAGTTGACAAAATATCTGAAGATTGAACCATTTCAATGGAAATTTCTTTCACACCATCTTTTTTAATTTTTTGTTGACTAACATCACTTGGTTTCCAATCAGAAACAGCAGCAGCCATAATTAGAACATCGGCACTTGTAGATGCAAGCTCAACAGACTGTAGCATTTCTTCAGCTGTTTTAACCTTTTTTAACTCTATCCCAGGAGATTGTTTTGAAACCGTTGAAGATGAAACTAATTGAACGAAGGCGCCTCTATCTCTAGCAGCTTCAGCTAAAAAATTCCCCATCTTCCCAGAAGAATTATTAGAAATATACCTTACGGGATCAATATGTTCTCGGGTTCCTCCGGATGTAACAACAATATTTTTGCCTTCATAGTCTCCATGAATCCCCAAAATATATCTACACATATCCAAAATTTCAGATGATTCTACTAATCTCCCTTTTCCAACTTTGCCAGAGGCTAACCTTCCTTCATCTGGGCCCAACATATGAAAGCCATATTCAATTAATTTATCTAAATTAGTTTTAATCTGAGGTTTTTGAAACATATCTCCGTCCATAGCTGGGCATATCAAAATCGGAGCCTCAGTTGCTAACAAAGTTGCAGTTAATGAATTATCCGAAATACCTAAAGCTGTTTTTGAAACAATATTAGCTGTAGCAGGTGCTATAACAAAAAGATCTGCTTGGTTTGCTAAAACTAAATGATCCATGCCCATGTCAGAAGCGGGATCATATAAATCAACTACTACTTTACGATGAGTGATTGCCTGAAAAGACAACGGACTAACAAACTTAGTAGCTTTTTCAGTCATAATAACATCAACAATTGCACCTCTTTGTGTCAACTGGCTAGCTATATCAACAGATTTGTATGCTGCAATACTTCCTGTTACACCTATTACAATCTTTTTATTTTCAAAATACTTAATCATAATTACAAATTCATTATTCGTTTCAATTTTATATATTTAACTATAATATTATTTATGTTGATTAAGTTCAAATATACAATATAATCCCGACAGTGTTAAATTCAAATCAACATAATCAAAAATCTGTGTGTTTTTATTTACAAGCTCTGAAAATCCCCCTGTAGCTACTACTATAGGACCTCCTGGCAACTCTGTTTTTAGCCTCTTAATCATCCCTTCAACCATTGCAATATGACCAAATATTAAACCAGACTGTAATGCGTGGATCGTATTTTTACCTACAGCTGTTTTTGGAGTATTTAAGTCAACTCTACGTAATTGGGATGTCCCATGGTATAAAGCATCGGCTGAAACGGATATTCCAGGAACGATAGCACCACCAATATACTGGCCATCCTCAGAAATTGCATCAAATACAGTTGCAGTCCCAAAATCAACTACTATAGCTGGATTACTATATAATTTTAGAATAGCTGCTGCGTCAGCTATTCTGTCTGCTCCAACATCTCTTGGTGAATCATAAACAATTTTTACCCCTGTTTTAATTCCTGAGCCAACAATAAGAGGCTTCATAGATAAATATTTCTCCGAAACTTCAAAAAAAACGTTCGTCAAAGGCGGCACTACACTTGAAATTATTACATTACTAATAATATCAACAGACAATTTTTTGTTTTCAAGCAAGTCAACAAGCAAAATCCCATACTCGTCTACCATGCGCGAAGGAGCAGTTGCAACTTTCCAAGTTACAATAGGGACATGTCTATCTTTTGATTTCAGCAAATCAAAAAGACCAATGTTTATATTCGTATTTCCAATATCAATAGCTAAAAGCATATACCCCTCTAGAATATTTTGGGATTATTTCCTAGGTAAATTATATCATTTTGAATAAACGCAGTCATTAATGAAAAAATTTGTTTTTTGATTCAACTCCAATTGCTTTTAATCAAGAACAATTAGATATAAAATGAAACATAGTAATCTCAATCAAAGATTGCGATTGTAAAATTTAAAAAATAAACAACATAACAATTGACGTTATATTTTTGTACGGAAAAATATTTTGGATAGAAATAAAACAAAACAAATAGTGTCTGATTATCTATCAAAGCCAATTGTGGTTTTCCTAAGAAAAACCAAAATTACTCCTAACCATCTAACAATTTCCGGAGTAATCATTTCAGCAATTTCAGCAACTATGATTTCACAAAACTTTCTAATATACGGAGGATTAATTTTACTTCTTTCCGGATTCTTTGATTTGCTTGATGGCGAAATGGCTCGCACAAATAAACAAACTAGTAAATATGGTGCGCTTCTAGATTCAATATGCGATAGAATTGGAGAAATATTAATTTTTATTGGAATTCTAGTATATTTCCATTCTAAAAATTACGACATGATACACAACTTATTTATTCTAACGTCTGTAGCATCTTCAAGCTTAGTAAGCTATGCAAGATCAAAAGCAGAAAGCTTAAATATCAAATGCACCATAGGTATTATGACCAGAGCAGAAAGGATTGTAATTTTAGTAATCGGAATTATATTCGAAGAATTTTTTGCAAATTCAATTTTTTATTGCCTTCTGCTAATTACATCCCTTTCTATAATCACGTTTTCTCAAAGAATTTCTCTAATAAAATCAACACTTAAAATACTAGATGAATGAATATTATTTTAAATTCAAAAATCAATAAATCCCCAGTTAACAGAAAAATGGGGTTATCTATTTTGTTCGCTTCATTGATGATAAGCGCTTCTTCTTTTCTAATACATTCTATACAAAATAACCACCTATACGCCGAAGAAAATTCAAACAAAATCGTATCTGAAAAAATCACAAGCGAATTCCCTGATGGAATTAAATTTCAAGCTGAATTTTCAAATTCAAAAAAAATACAATCAATTAAATTAAAAATTAAATTTGGCACTCAAGAACGAGGAGCCTACAATTACATGAATTTTACTCAAAATAATCTTTCCCAAAATACAACTGCAAACTTTTTTTGGAGAACAGACACTCCTGCTAAGTATGTTCCTCCTAATACATTTGTTAACTATGAATACGAAATTACATATATTACTGGTGAAAAATCAACCACTAAGAGCAAACAATCTATTTATTTAGATCCCAGATTTGAATGGAAATATGTCTCAAATGATTTGGTAAACGTAGCTTACCACGGTCCAGTTAAAAAAAGAGCTGAAATAGTTCTTGATTCAATCGACCAAACTGTAAAAAAAATGAACCCTGTTCTTTTCAATCCAGATAATGAAAAAATCAATCTTCCAATACGAGTAACTCTATATAACAATTACAAAGAAATGATAAGCGCCTTACCTGCAAAAAGCAAAACAGTCAGCAGAGAACTGGTTACAGAAGGTCAAGCATTTACATCTTATGGTACCGTATTAGTCCTAGGTTCAGGCCAATTAACTTCTGGAACCGCCTCCCATGAAGCAACTCATATTTTATCTCATAGAGCTGGAGAAGGAAGAATATATAAACTACCCCAATGGCTAGACGAAGGTCTTGCAGAATACGGCAATATACAACCAAGCTATTCTTATGATTTGGCATTAGAATTTGCCATAGGAACAAACAGATTAATTACGCCAATAACATTATCTCAAAAATATCCTTCTACTCCAGAAGACGTAATAATATTTTATGGACAAAGCAGATCTTTAGTTTCAATGATTATTTCAAAATATGGAAAACATAAAATGAGAGAATTAATGGCCAATATGAAAAAAGGAACAAGCCTTCCTGATGCCATACAAAAAACATACAACAAGTCTCTGATTGAGTTAGAAAACGAATGGCGTACAACCGTCAAAGCCCCTTTGTATACTCAAGAAAAAAATCAATCTGCACGACCTACAGCAATCCCTCAAAAAAAGCTTAAACTTTTTTCTTTAACCCCTCAAGCTGGTGCTGAAACAATAGGTTCAAACGAAAACAACTCTGAAAAAAAGAATGCTTCAAAATCTACTAAAGGATCTTGTCAAGCAAATGGATCCGATTCCAAAGATTTAAGTTCCGCAGCAATTGTTATATTGGTTATATTTTTAGTCTCAAGATCTAAAAAAATTAGTAAGTTCTAGGATTGAAAACATCATTCAGGGCATCTCCTAATAAATTCCATGCTAATACCATTAAAAATGCTACGCTTCCAGGAGCAAACATTAACCAAGGCTCTGTTCTTATGACGCTAATATTTCCGCTTTCCCACAACATCACCCCTAAGGAAGGTCTTGGAGGTTGAATTCCAAGCCCTATCCAACTCAAAAATATCTCTGCGCCAATCATTGAACCCATTCCCATTGTCACTGTAACAATTAAAGGACTGATTGCATTAGGTAACAAATGTCTAAACAAGACATTAGGAGTTGATACGCCAATAGATCTAGCTGCATCAATAAATTGTGTTTCTTTTAAGTATAATATTTGACCTCTTACCAACCGAGCAGTACCAATCCAACCAAAACTGACCAAAGATAACGAAATTACAAAATAATCAACAATCCCCCCTCTAACTAAACCTTCCAAAAAGCTATTGTCTTCAACCCACCTTACAAATTCAATTATCCTCGGCCGAACAGTTGCTGAAATGATTAAAATCAAAAAAAATGTAGGAATAGAAGAAACTATTTCTCCTGTCCTTTGGATAATTGCATCAATATAACCTCCAAAATATCCACTTACCAATCCCATTGTTACGCCTAAAATTAATCCCCCCGTTAACATTCCTACAAAAGTTAAAATCAATGTATTTTGAATACCCCAAAGAACTCGTGTAAAAACATCTCTTCCAGCACGATCTGTTCCTAGCCAGTGAGAAGAATTTGGACTTTGTCTAATTTGTGTGTAATCTTGGTCTGTATACCCATAAGGAGAAATCCAATCAACAGTGATTCCTGAAAGGTAAATAATTCCTAAAATCACTAAACATCCCACAGCTAGTTTTTTTCTTATTAATCTATCAAAAGCTCTGTGTATATGCCCTTTAGTTTTGAAAGACTTAATTTCTTGTTCTGTTTTGACATTTTGAGTCATGAAAATTTACCTGTATCGAATTCTCGGATCAACCAAAGCATAAGTAATATCCGCAAGTAAATTAGCAATTGCAAAAAATCCTGCAGTAATCAAAGTGATTGCCATAATAACCGGATAATCTCTATCAAATACCGACTGAACTGCCAGTCTTCCAATCCCTGGGATTCCCATTATTGTTTCAGTAATGATTGCCCCTCCAATCAAGCCGGCCAAAGAAAAAGACAAAATAGTGACTATGGGAATTACTGCATTTCTAAAAACATGTCTGGTGTCTATAACAAATGGCCCTAATCCTTTTGAATGAGCAGTCACAATATAATCCTGTTTCATTACATCTAGGGTAGAAGCACGCATTAATCTAACAAAAACTGCAACTCCCGGCAGCCCCATTGACAAAGCAGGAACAATTATCCTTTGATCAAATAATCCGCCCCACCCTGAGCAAGGTATTCCGCCCCAAAACGGTAGCCACAAGTTTTTTAGACACAATAACCACAATAACACTGGAACAAATACCATTACAGGTATAGACATTACTACTAAACAAATGGTTACTATAGCAGGGTCTTGCCACCCTCCTTGCTTATGCGCAATGAAAAACCCTAGCGGTATCCCAATGGTAGTACTAATTACCAATGCAGCCAAAGATAATTGAGCAGAAATCCACATCTTTGCGGAAATTAACTTTCGTACTGATTGCCCCCTATAGCGATAACTTTCCCCAAAATCACCTTGGAAAAAATTTACAGAATAATTAGCAAATTGAACCATCAAAGGCTTATCAAGCCCAAGCTCTTCTCTAAGATTTTGAGCAGATTGAGAGCTAGGATCGTATTTATTTCCCAAAATTACTAGCACTGGGTCACCAGGGCCTAAACGAAAAAGCATAAAAGAAATAAAAGAAACCACTAAAAGTAAAAATGGAACCCAAAGCAATCTACGAATAATATAATTCCACATTTTTTTTTCAAAAAACCTTCAATTTAATTACATGCTACTGAATTGATCATAATAACAAAATTAAATATTAAAATTATTCAGATATTTTCAACTTGCTTAACTTAGGAACAGTCATAGGAGTCAAAACATACCCTTGAACTCTTGGTTTAATTAAAGCATATTGTTCCCCAGTGAACCACAATGGAACCCAATAGGCTTCATTAACGATAATTTGTTCCGCCTGGCGATACAATTCTATTCTACTATTAATATCTTGTTCAACTCTTGCTCGTTCAAGGATATCATCCAATTGGCTGTTAGAATGTTGCCCATGGTTTTGAGCACTTTGTGAATGAAACAATATATCTAAGAAATCCTGTGGATCAGGATAATCAGCCTCCCAACCCAATCCTGCATAAACCTGCAATGCCTCTTTATCTAATTCTTCTAAGAAAGTTGCCCATTCAACTTGTTGTATTTCTACTTCAATATCTAATGTTTGTTTCCACATTTCTAAAATTACTTCCAAATCTAACCCTAGCGTACCGCCTGTTCCAGGTACAGTAATTGTAATCCTTGGCCTAGATGAAGAATCAGAATATTTAGATTCCTTTAATAATTGCTTTGCTAAATCTTGGTCATATGATAACCCATCGATGTTTTCACTTCTGCCCGGGAATCCAATAGGTAAAATTCTATACGCCGGAACAACTAAATCAGATAAAACATCTTTAGCAATCATCTTTTTATCAATTGCATGATTTAATGCTTGCCTAAATTTTTTATCATCAAAAGGCGGCATTGTAGTATTAAAGCCAATATAAGAAATACTAAACCCAGGCGGAGCAATTACTAAATCTTTATTTAGCGGCTCTTGTTTATCTAAAACCCTCTCTAAATCAAATAAACCAACTCCTGTAATATCAATTTCATCATTTTCATACATTGCCATTGATTGTCCGCCACCTAAATACATTTCTATCTTATGAATATCAATTGGGCCTAAATGATAATCATCATTTCTGGTTAAAACTATCCTTTCACCAATTTTATATTCAGTTAGTTTAAATGGCCCTGTCCCGACTGGATTTTCCAACCACCAATTCCTTCCGCCAGCTGTAACAACATCACGATCTAATACATAAGAAGTGGGATAAGACAATTTCGCTAAAAAGTATGGTTTAGGTGCGTCAATAGTAATCTGGATAGTTTGCTGATCAATAACTTTTAAACCTTTGATAGAATCAGCTTTGCCTTCCATATAATCCTTTAGGCCAACAATATCACCTAGATATGTCTCTGCTACAGGAGATGCCGTTTCTTTACTGGCTGATCTTTCAAAAGACCATTTCACGTCATCAGCAGTAACATTTTTTCCGTTATGAAACTTCGCATTCTCTCTAATTTTAAACGTATAAATTGTTCCTGTACTGTCTATATCCCAAGTCTCTGCCAAATCTGCCACAAGCTCCAAATCAGTACTTAATCCCACTAATCCACTAAATATCTCAACAACAATTCCAGCAGAAGTAGTATCTTTTGTTAAATGAGGGTCCAAAGTAGGTGGATCTGACCACAATCTCCTAAATGTACCTCCTCCTGTTTTTTGGGTCGATTGGGCTTGAGATTTTTCAGTATTTTGAGCAGACGATGATACAGATTTAGTACTCTGCTCTTTTCTATCATCAGTAGAAACATCAAGGCTTACTTGGGCGTCATTCGAACAGCCCAAAACCATCAAAATAACAAGACACAACGATGTTAATAATATTTTTTTCATCTTTCTCCTCAAAAAATTATCATCAAAATTAAATCAATAATCAACATATTAAACAGCAATATTCTTTCTTAAATATTCATCAATAAATCCTTGAATATTTCCATTTAGAACTGCATCTGCATTGGTTACATTAAATCCCGTACGATGATCTTTTACCATCGTATATGGGTGCAAAACATAACTTCTAATTTGATTTCCCCACTCTGCGGAAATATGCTCTCCTTTAAGTTTATTAATTTCTTCATTTTTTTCATTTATATTTTGCTGTAACAATCTAGATGAAAGGATTTTCATAGCAATAGTTTTATTTTGATATTGAGATCTTTCGTTTTGGCAGCTTACTTTGATGCCTGAAGGAATATGAGTAATTCGAACGGCAGTAGAATTTTTCTGTACACTTTGGCCTCCTGCTCCACCAGCCTTAAATACATCTATCTTAAGGTCTGAAGGATCTATGGAAACTTCTACATCATCTTCTACCTCAGGCATTACCTCTACCAAGGCAAAAGATGTGTGCCTTGCATGATCTGCATCAAATGGAGATATTCTTACTAACCTATGTACCCCTTTTTCTGATTTTAAATAACCAAAAGCATAATCTCCATTGAGTTCTACAACTATGCTTTTAATCCCCCCCTCTTCTCCCACTGAAACATTTAAAACATTAATATTAAAATCTCTTTGATCAGACCATTTTTTATACATTCTAAATAACATCTGAGCCCAATCTTGAGCTTCTAGACCTCCAGCCCCTGAATGTATCGCAAAAATAGCTGCTCTGTGATCATAGATTCCCGATAATGAAACTTTAAATTCCTCTGAATTAATCTTGTCAAAAATTAGATTTATTTCAGCAATTATTTCTTTCTCCAAAGTTTCATCATGTTCAACGTCAGCTAAATCACAAAGATCTATCAAATTCTCTAGTTCTATTCTAAATTGAAGCCATGGTTCAATTTGATTTTTAAGTAGAGATAGCTCTTTCATCTTTTTTTGTGCCATCAAAGTATTGTCCCAAAAACCTTCTGAAGAAATTTCTTTTTCAATTTTATCTGTTTTTTCCAATTTAGAGTCTGCGTCAAAGACGCACCATAATTCTTGAAACTCTGTCTAAAAGTTTATTTATTTTGAGCCTTTCTGATTTCATTTCAAGATATCCCTTCAGAAATTAAAACGTAAGATTCGAATTAATGTTATTTATTTCAAATTAAATAAATACAAATTCATAGCTAAAGGTTAACAAATATTGCCTATTAAAACAACCAGAAACAGCTGAACACATCTTAACTGAACAGCTAAAAAATTATAGAATATACTTAACACATGATTTCCTGAAAAACTAATAAATGCTACTTGAAACAACTATCTTGCTTATATTTTCATATCTAATGGGAAATTTCCCATCTGGATTTCTATACGCAAAAACTTTTCAAAAAACTGACATCAGAACAATTGGCTCAGGCAGCACAGGCGCTATGAATGTTTATAGAAACACCAATAAAACCGGCTTTTTTATAACTTTTTTATCAGATATTTTGAAAGGATCTATTGTAATATTTTTAGTTTCAAAATTACTTAGCTCTTCTGAGGTTTTAACTGGTTTTTGTGGAACATTTGTTATATTAGGGCATATTTATCCTATATTAATGAAATTTAAAGGAGGTAAAGGCCTTGGTCCTTTTTTGGGCGTAATGCTAATCTCCAATTGGATAATATCTGTTTTAGGATTAATAATTATTCCCATTACATCAATTATTTTTAGAAACTCAACGCTTGGAGTATTATTCGTAGTATTTTTAACTCCCTTTGGAACTTTTCTGTATTCAAAAAATCTAATTGATACATTAGTAGTTGCAGTCAATGCAATACTGGTAATTTTTGCACACAGAAACAACTTAAAAGAAATATTAAAATTCAAAAATAGCGAGTACAATATCTAACCAAAACTATTGTAATGATTAGAGTAGGTAAAAATAATTGTCTAACGCAGATTCAAAATTGCAATTTAAAATTGCAGAAACACCCGAAGAATTTGACCAAATCAACAAGCTAAATTACAAAACTTTTGTAGAAGAAATTCAACAACATCCTCAAAATCCTAAAAAATATTTGGTAGATAAATTCCACACCGAAAACACTTATGTGATCTGCTTAGAAAATGGGATCGTCATTGCAATGGTTTCTGTGAGAGGAAACAGACCTTTTTCTCTAGATGCAAAAGTTAAAAACTTAGATTCTTTTTTTTATAAAAACTTTAAACCATGCGAAATTAGACTCCTGTCAATTGAAACTAAAAGAAGAAGTGGACGAATATTACAAGGCCTTTTAACAAAACTTGCACTAGTTTGTATTAAAAAAGGATTCGATATAGCTTTAATTTCCGGAATTGTTGAGCAAGAAAAATTATATCTAAGATTAGGTTTCTTGCCTTTCGGCAATCCAGTCAAAAGTGGACAAGTATATTATCAACCCATGTATAAAAAACTAGAAGACCTTACTCACGAATGGGCTGAAAAATTCCTTAAAGACGCAATCACTGAAGAAAATAGTGGATAATCTTTTGTTTAACTTACTCCCAGGGCCAGTTACAATTAGAAAAGAAGTCCTCGATGAGTTTAGCAAACTTCCAATTTCCCACCGCTTAGGCAGCTTTGTGGATGCTGTATCTGAATTAAGATTTGATTTGTGCAAAATATTATCTGCAAATTTTTGTCAAATCATTACAGGATCCGGTACTTTAGCTAACGACATCATCGCTTACCAGTTAAAACTTTTAAAAGAATATGGCCTGGTTCTAAACAGTGGAGAATTCGGAGAAAGACTCGTTGATCATGCATCTAGGGCTCAGTTAAAATTCGAAGAATTTAAAATACCATGGGGCAATAGTTTTAATCTAAAAGAAATTGAAAAAACACTAGAAAAAAATCCTGACATTCGATGGATATGGCTTACTCATTGCGAAACATCTAGTGGCAAACTAACAAAATTATCTGAGCTAAAAATTATTTGCAACAAACGGAAAGTGAAAATCATACTTGATTGCATCAGCACTATTGGAAATATGCCAGTGGATTTAAATAATGTTTATTTAGCCTCTGCAGTCAGTGGCAAAGGAATTGGCTCTTTTCCCGGTCTAGCCTTGGTTTTTTCATCTTATAAACCTACCTCATCTAAAAGCCTTCCAAGAAATTTAGATTTAGGATTATATCAAGACAAAAAGGGTATTCCTTTTACGATTTCATCGAATCTGGTTTATGCTCTTAAAACAGCTGTTAATTTGATGAACCCTTCTGCTTCTTTCCATGAAACTGTTAAAGCTTCAAAATTTTTAAGAAACAGTATCAAAGAAATGGGGTTTGAAGTAATAGGTGATTTAAAAAATTCTTCTCCTGCAGTTACAACGATTCATCTACCAAAAACTTTAAATTCAGTTGATATTGGTAACAAGTTGAAAGAATCTGGATTTGAATTAAGCTTCAACAGTGAATACCTTGTTAAACGCAACTGGATTCAGGTATGCCTAATGGGAAATTGGTCACAAACTGCTGTGAATTCTTTTCCTGAAACACTTAAAAAAGTTTGTTCATCCTCTACTTAATGCCAGTATAAATTTTTAACAATTATTTGACATCAAATAAAAATTTAACTTACGATTATGTAACAAAATAATATTTTACTTGATTTGGAACTTTGATGACTAAAAACTACAAAGATGAGATAGAAGAAATATTAAATAAAGCTGGAGAGCTACAAAAAGCAAATAAAACCTCCAAACATTCTGATTCGTTTTATCAGAAATTGAACAAAATCCTATTTAGCAAAGAATGGAAAATTGCTCCAGGTTATATTATTTCCCTAGGTATCGCTTTAATTCTAACATTTATTATTTTAAGAAACGTTGAATCAGTTTTTATCTCAATATCTGGTTGGTTAGGGCTTGCCCTTGTTGTATTTGGATATTCAATAATTTTTGTGAAACCAGCCAAAACAAAAAAAACTTGGCGTGGTAGAGAAATTGATTATGAGAAAAATAACTGGATAGTGAATTTACTAAAAAAATTTAAAAATTAATTCAATATAAAAAAGAAAAATTTTCTTCAAATCTAGAATCCCTTTGTAATCTTCTGTATACTTCCTATACCAACCTTCTTATATAAAGGAATCCTGTGATGAGATTTGTTTTTTACAAAAAAAAATTCATTCCAATTTATTTTTTACTTTTTTGCCTTGCAATTATTACATTAACCGCATGTTCAGGCAAGGGCGGAAAAATCAGAGGAGTTTTACAAAACTCTACTTTAGATGGAGTAGAAGTTCCTTTCGCTGCATGGCAAACATTTGAATATAACGGAACTAATGCTTGTATTGTTGATCAAGCGAGCTCACTTAACCCTATTGCTCTTAGAAAAGGTACACGAGTTGAAGTTATTGATGAAGCCACATGCTCACAAACAATATTTAACGAAGAAACTGGAGAATCCTCTACATTTTCAACAAGCCTTTCTAAAATTCGCTTTCCATCTCCAACAAATGTAGGAAACGCTACCGCTGGAGCCCATGCAGAAGGAATAGGTTCCTTCTGGGAATTATGGACATTAACTTCAAACATAAGAATCATTGAAGAAAAATTAAGAACTCAAGCAAGGAGCAATGTACAAAACGAAGATAAGGTAAAACAAAGGCTAGAGCAAAGAGAAAAAGAAAAAGCAGAACAAAAAGCTAAGGAAAAAGCTAAGGAAAAAGCCAAAAAGTAATTACAGGATTGAAGAATGAATATGCTATCAAAAAATAAAGATTTAAATCCAAAAATGTTCTTGTTAATGACATTAATTTCATGTGTTTCACTTGGAGTTTTAATTTCTTGCTCTGAAAAAAGTGGATCTGGTCGAGGAATATTAATTGAAGCTTCAGAACAATCTATCACAATTCCAATGATTGCTTGGACTACATTTAACTACAGCAGCACGGACATTTGTCAGGTTTCTTCTCCTGGCGAAATTACTACAAAAAAGGGAACTAGAGTGGAAATTCTAGACGAAGCAACGTGTTCTCAAACTATGATCAATGAAGAAACCGGAGAATCTTCTACATTTTCAACAGGCCTTTCTAAAATTCGCTTTCCATCCCTTAATAACACCGGAAACGCAAGCAGTGGAACATTTAACGAAGTATGGGCTTTAAGTTCTACAATACAAATTACTGAAGAAAGATTTTCTAGTATTGGAAGAAGAGAACAATCAAGCAGTGACAGAAACAGAGAAAGAAAAGAAAGAAAAGCAGAAATCGATGCAAAAAACGCACAGAGACAAAAACGATAAAGGCAATTTTAAAATATGACTGAAAACAATTCTGTAAAATACAAAATTTCAAAAAAAATGCCAGTGTTTGGAACAATGGCTTCAGTAAACATGAACAAAGACGAATTGACCAAACTCATCGAAAGCAATAATTATGATTTTGTTTTAATAGACGGGCAACATGCTCCCCTCAACGAAGATAGCATTTCTAATTTTTGCTACATAGCCAACGAGCTAAACATTCATGTTCAATTTAGAATTAAACATACAAATCTAGCATTTTTATCAGGTAATTACATTGATCTTGGACCTTCTGGAGTTGAAATACCTCAAATTGAACTTGAATCAACTGTTATTGAAACTATAAACAATTTTTATTATCCTCCAAAAGGTATTCGCAGTTGGGGAGGGCAAGACAGAGTCGGTCTTTCACAAAAACCCTCTCGGTTAGAATATAGCCACTGGTGGGAAAATTATGGCACTTTGTGGCTTCAATTAGAATCAGTTGATGCCGTAAAAAATTGTCGCAAATTTGCTAAACCTGGGGTGGATTGCTTATCTTTTGGACCTGCAGACCTTTCATTTAGTTTAGAAAATACTTCAAATCATAACTTTAAGTCCATCGAAGATTGTGTTGCATTTACTTCCAATGAACTTTCATCTACAAACACTGCTGTTTGCTTCAGAAATGACCTTGGAAGCAGGCAACTTTATCTTGATATGGGAGTAACAGTATTACTTGAAACCCCAAAAGGAAAATGGGCAAGATAATTAATATAAATTGATTACCCCTCTCAAAAACATTACAATTCCTGTAATTGAAAGAACTCCTCCCATAAAAGCAAGCAATAAATTCAGATTAACTTTCCCTGTTAATCTGGCACCTTGGTAGCTGCCCAAAATAGCAGCAAGTCCCATCATCAGAACTATTTCATACTCAATCCCTCCATGAATTGAATGCCCAAGTCCTCCAACAAAACCCATGCAAAATCCAATTATTGTATTCGTCCCAGCAGCTATGCGTGGCTCTACCTTTAAAAGACGTATTAATGCCGGCAATCTAATGCTTCCCAATATTAGCCCCACCAATCCTCCAAGTAGTCCTATTCCTAGTCCTATTCCAGCTTCAGACAAATTTCGAATCATATTTTTGTGCGTATAATTTGAATTGGGAATTGAATTTTTTTGATTACTTTTATTTTTCGACATCAATATAAATTCAACACCCTGCCATGCAACAAATCCACCAATAAATAAAATCAAAAGATCGCTATTTAAACGATGACTGAATAAACCTCCTACAAAAGCAGCAAATACAGAAGGCACACCCATCATTAATGCTATTTTGAAATCAATTCTTCCATCTCTAAAATGACGTATCATGCCTGATAGCGAGCTAGAAGCACTTATGATTATATTTGTTCCCGCAGCTGTAGCAGGAGGGATACCAAAAAGGAGTAAAAAAGGAAGACGTATTGTACCCAATGCTAATCCCACAAATCCACCTAATAATCCAACAAAAAAAGAAATTAACAGCAAACTAAATAACTTCCAAGTTGGAAAATCAACAAAAATTAATAAGTTTTCTATCAGCAAAAAAACACCTGATATGTCATACTAATGTCTTTATTCTGATCTATAAACCTACCTAGGAAGAGGCAAGTTAACCTTCACATTGCCTCCATCTTGCGACTTTAAAGCACCAAGCATGATCTCTAATGTATGTCGTGCCCTGCGAACAGGGGAACTAGTCTCTACATCATTCAGCACAACATCAGCGAGTTCGTCAACAGCAGGAATCAATGAATCTCCAAAAAATTCAGGATAGCCTGGGCTAGTAAAAGATTCATCCAGTATAGGAGTACCTTCGTACTTTTCCGTAAGCCATCTGGTGACACTTTTGTCTGTGCAATAAATTCTGCCATTTGGGCCTATAAGGTCTATCTCATACAAAGCAAGCGTTTTTTTTGCAGAATTAAGTATCGCACGAACTCCGTTGGCATATTCAATTATTAAAGTACTTCCTGGGTCTAGGGCAGGATCTTTGCCGCCTTCGCCCTTATATTCGGTCCCATAATCTTCAAACCCCTGCTCATGAACAGCTAAAACCCACACTGGATCAGCGTCTGCAAAGAAATTAATCAAATCAACTATATGTGTCCCATTTCTAAATAACATCGCACGTGTTCCACCCATATGGGCAATAATTCTAGTTAAACCACCTATCTCTCCATTGCGAATAGATTTTCTTGACATGGAATAATTGGGAACAAAGCTCCTTGTATGGTCAACGGCCATTTTAGTTCCATTTTTTTCTACTGTTTCTACTATTAAGTCAGCATCTTCAAGATTGATACAAAGCGGTTTTTCACAAAATATTCCCTTTACCCCCATGTTAGAAGCATCACAAACAGGAGCTGTGTGCAAATGGTCGGGAATTGTAACGCTAACAACATCAAGATTTTCTTTTTCAATCATTTCTTTATAATCGTCATATACAGGAACAGAGCCTTTTGAAATTTTTGCTTTGTCCCAAAAATTATCTACTACATTTGAAGAAATTTCGCTCACTCCTACCAAGTCATATTGGGATGACTGATTATAAGCGTACGCATGATTCGAGCCTAAGCCTAATCCAATTACTCCAGCTCTAAGTTTGCCATTTGCCATTATTATCTCCTATTTTTGAAATCAAAATTTTCAACGAGGCTACACTGAGTTAACCCTAAGGTCAATACTGATTTCAATTATAAAAACATTTTTTATTCGAATTAAAGTAAATTTTAACAATTCAACGTCATGAATTATTTACCTGATGGATTCGGGTGATAACCAACCTCATAATTGAAACAACTTTCTGGTAATGGCAAAGTAACAGGCCTTCCTCCATTTTCAGAAGAAAGCTGAAACGCAACAATCATTTCAAGGGCTTTCCGTCCATCTTCTCCTGTAGAAGAATTTGTTTTTCCTTCAGAAATTACTTCAATTAATTCTTGATACCCATATGAAACCATTATTTCAGGTTTCCCTTCAGTGTTGGTTATAGGGAATTCTTTAGACTCAACTTCATGAACGCCTCTCATATCAGTGCTGTTTTTATCGCTAGCTCTATATAAAATGTCCATTTTTCCTGTTCCTTCAAAAACATCTATTCTCCCCTTAGTCCCGCAAAACATATGTGTATGAGGTGTAATCACATCATTAAAACAATGTATCCAGACCCTTGTACCTTTAGAATAATCTATAAATCCACTGACTCCTGGATCTTTTTCCATCCATTCATTTAATTTTTCATTAAAATCTGCCTCTTTATTCATCCCAAATTGTGCAGTTCCGCTTATTCTAACTGGTTCATCGTCAAGCACAAAATTAATCATGTCCAAAAAATGTGTTCCATTTGCACCAATTCTCCCAGCAGTCCAATAGGACACTCCGTGAGTTACAGTACCTAAATCTCCATTTTTTATAGCATTTTTAATATTTACATAATTTGGATTCCATCTTCTTTGATGCCCAATTGATAATTCAACTCCATTTTCCTTGCACAAAGAAATCATTTTATCTGCTTCTGCAAGAGTATTAGCAATAGGCTTTTCCATATAAATTGCCTTAACTCCTTTTTGAGCTGCATCAGTTACGATAGGCAATCTAAATTTCGGAGCTGTTGCAATGATTAAAACATCTAAATTTTCAGCTTCAATCATTTCTAAATGACTAGAATAAACATTAATATTACTGTACAAAGATTTAGCATCTTCTAAATTCTCACCTACTAAATCTGCTACGGCAACTAATTTCGCATCCTTTGCGTCTTCAACAAAAGACGCAAGACCCTTTCCCCTTCCTCTATATCCCACCTGTCCAAAATTATAATTTCTATCATTCATAAGAAGCTCCTTCATTCAAATAAATTGGTTTTAAATTAATGGAATTTGATTTTCTTTAACAATTTCACCTTTATTGATAACTGTATCTACTTTTTGCAAAGAATCTGGATTTTTCTCAAAGTCATCACTTAGTACAATTAAATCTGCGGATTTACCTTTCTCCAATGTACCTGTTTCCTGCAATATTCCCAAACATTCAGCTGAATTTTTTGTGACACACTTGATTGCATCAATCGGCGAAACACCCATTTTCTCAATCATCACCAAAACAGAATTGTAATGGGTTCCAAATTCCCCCATATACATTCCTGCATCAAGTCCAGAAATAAACCTGACTCCTTTTTCCCACATATCACGTAACATTTCATATCTGGCATCTAAATCGTAGAACACTCCCCCTGGTTGAAAAACATCTGCCTCAGGGTCATCTATTTGCCTCAGATGTCCCAAGGCAATAGTGGGATCAACGAATATGCCCTTGTCAGCAATTTCATCAACAACATCTTCTCTATAATCATATCCTTCAGAAGGGTTTGATGAAATCCAAGAACAATGAATTAAATTATCTACTCCTGCACTTACAGAATTTACAATTCCTTCCGTTCCGTGGCAATGTGACGCAACAGGAACTTCCAATCTATGAGCATCATCTACAGCATCTTGTAGAAGTTGTAGAGAAAACTGCGCCCTTCTCGGATTACTTCTGGGTGTAAAATTACCACCTGTAGACATAATTTTTATGCAATCTGCGCCCAACTTAACCTGTCTTCTAACTGCGTGTAATATTTCCTCTTGAGAATTAGCTTCGGTCCCAAAAAAGTAACAATGACCTGCTGTTGTGGTAATAGGGGTTCCAGCTACTAAAATTCTAGGCCCGTCAATAATTCCATTAACAATTGCTTCTTTGATAGAAAATGCAACGCGATTTCTGCTTCCCAAATCTCTCATAGTAGTCACTCCAGACAACAAAGACTCTCTCATAGCCTTAACCGACCGCATAATTAAAGTTTCTTCAGAATCTAACAACATTCTTTCTAAAGATTCCTTGTTTCCAGTGCAATGCATATGTGAATGAGTCTCAATCAATCCTGGCAAAATAGTCCCGTTTGGGAAATCTAAAACGCGAAATTTCTCAAGGTGTTTGGGTAGTTTTTTTTGCGACCCTATATCTATAATCTTTTTGTCTCTGACAAGCACAAAAGAATTTAAGCTCGGCGAATCTCCCGTCCCATCAATTAGTTTTGCTCCCTTGATCAATACATCCATTTAAATATCCTTTGGAATCTTTCCAATATTTTGCTGTAATTTTGCTAAAGATTGCAACTATATAACTATCGTTTTTCCTATTGATTAATCCCTTATGGTATGATATTCGTGGCTTGATATACCTTTAATGTAAAATGCATTGATAATACAAGATGGGAGACAACCTAAATGGCTAAGTCTAAAGAAACAGGAATAGATAAACAAACGGCTCTTTGGATGTATCAGACAATGACAACAACCAGAATGTTTGAAGCTGAATGCCGTCGCCAAGCAGACCAAGGTAAGTTGAGAGGAATGCATTCCTCTATTGGGCAAGAAGCTGTACCAACAGGTATTTGCGCACATCTAAAAGACGGAGACCAAATATTAGGAACCCACAGAAGCCACCACCATTGCATTGCGAAAGGCGTGAATTTAAACGAAATGATGGCAGAATTATTAGGTAAATCTACAGGAACCAACAAAGGCAAAGGTGGAACAATGCACATAGCAGACATCAATAAAGGAATGCTTGGAGCAAATGGGGTTGTTGGGTCTAACATTCCTGTTGCTGTAGGGGCTGCATTAACATCTAAGCTAAAAGGCTCTCAAAATGTTAGCGTAGTTTTCTTTGGAGATGGAGCTGTAGGCCAAGGGGTACTCTACGAGTCAATGAACCTTGCTTCTATATGGAAACTCCCTGTAATATTTGTCTGCGAAAATAACAGATATGCCGAAGCTACTCCTTTTGAGTATTCAATGGCAGGGCAATCAGTGGCTAAAAGAGCCCCCGGATTTGATATGCCAGGAATTAATGTTGACGGGCAATCGGTAGTAGAGATGTATAATGCCTCCAAAGTTGCAATTCAAAAAGCCAGAAACGGGGAAGGCCCTACGCTAATTGAAGCTATGACTTACAGATACCAAGGTCATTTCGGTGCTGACCCTCCTTTAACATACAGAACTGAAGAAGAAGAAGCTCTTTATAAATCAAAAGATTGTATCGATAGAATGAAATCATATTTGATAGATATGGGGTTTTCAGACGAAGAAGAAATTTCTGGAATGGATGAAAAAGCTAACATTGCTGTTGCTGAATCCGTAAAATTTGCGGATGAAAGCCCGTTCCCAAATCTAGAAGAACTTCATACTGAAGTTTATGTAAAATATGAATAAATAGAAGGTAGTTCAATGACTCAGTCTCAGGAAAACTCAAGGCAAATAACTTATGTCCAGGCGGTTAACGAAGCAATAGAATATGAAATGGCTAATGACCCTGATGTGTTCATAATGGGAGAAGATATCGCAGGAGGCGCAGGAAGGGCTGATTTAGGAAAACAAGATGCATGGGGCGGAGTATTTCGGCTAACCAAAGGGCTTATAGGCAAATTTGGAGAAGACAGGGTAAGAGACACTCCTATTTCCGAAGCTGGTTTCATAGGTGCCGGTGTTGGCGCTGCCGCTACAGGTATGCGGCCAATAGTTGACTTAATGTTTGTAGGTTTTTTTGGTGTGTGTGGCGATCAAATAGTAAATAATGCAGCAAAAATGCATTACATGTTTGGAGGAAAAGTAAAAATACCAATAACCATTATCACTAGTACTGGTGCAGGAACTGCTTCTGCGGCACAACATTCCGAAACATTATATTCTGTTTTCACACACTTTCCGGGATTGAAATGCGTCAGCCCATCTGACCCCTATACAGCTAAAGGATTAATGACAGCCGCAATCCGAGACGACGATCCTGTAATAGTTTTCAATCATAAATTATTAATGGGCAGGACTGTAAAACCTGAAATGGGCAAAGGAATTGGTTTCGGATCAATTGTTCCCGAAAATTCTTATGAAATACCAATAGGAAAAGCATTAGTTCCTGTAGAAGGGAATGACATCACTTTAATTGGGATAAGCTATACAACCTTGGTCTGCAAAGAAGCAGCAGTAGAATTACAAAAAAAAGGTTATTCCGTAGAAGTAATTGACCTGTTATCCCTATCCCCTATGGACAATGAAACAATAATTAAATCTGTCATGAAAACAAGAAACGTCGTAATTGTAGACGAAGATTATCCCCGCTGTAGTATTGCAAGCGACATTTCTGCTCTGGTTGCTGAGGAAGCATTTGATTACTTAGATTCCCCTCCAATTAGAATTACTGCCCCTCATACACTTGTCCCCTATAGCCTTCCTTTAGAAATGGAATATCTTCCATCAAAAGAAAAAGTCATAGAAGCTGCAATTAGTATTTTGGAATAGGAGTTAACAATGGCAACACCAATAGTTATGCCAAAATTAGGAATGGTTATGTCAGAAGGTGTGATTAATTCTTGGAAAAAAAATTCTGGAGACTCCATTGATCCCGGAGAGATAATTGCTGAAATTGAAACTGAAAAACTAAACTATGAACTCGAAGCTACCAATTCGGGTATATTGCATATAGTTCACAACGCAGGTGTTTCTGTTGAAGTAGATGGAGTAATAGGATATATATTATCAGAAAATGAACCTGTCCCAGAACCAGAAACGCAACCTTCCTTAACAAGTGAAAACCAAGACAATAGCCCCTTACAAGAATCCCAACAGCCAAGTATTCCTGCAAAAAACAACCAGAAATCTGACATTATTCCTTCAACTCCAGGAGCACGCAAACTTGCAAAAAATTTAAACGTTGACATTTCATTGATAAAAGGCACTGGCCCAAGAGGCCGAATAACTGAATCTGATGTTAGAACTTTTTCAGAAAACCTTCCTGTTGATCAATCTAGTGGTGAACCTCTTACGGGAATTCGAAAATCAATTGCAAGCCACATGAAATCGAGCCTATCAGACACCGCACAATTATCTTTTTTTATTGAATTAGATGTGACTGAAACTCAATCTTTTAGAAAAAATTTGTCAAAAGAAAATAATATTAAAGTTGGTTTAAATCATATATTTATCAAAGCATCTTCGTTAGCGATAAAAAGTGTTCCAAAAATAAACTCAACTTTCCAAAATAACCTTCTTACAAAACACGAAAATGTAAATATTGGAATTGCTGTAGCATTAAAAGAAGGGCTAATTGTTCCGGTAATACAAAATGTTGAGGGCCTCACCATTTTAGAAATCTCAAATTCTACCGATAAACTGGTTGAAAAAGCTAGAACCGGCAAATTGTCTTCTGACGAAATTTCTGAAGGAACTTTTACTATCAGTGCACTTGGTGTAGTTGACGGATTTACCCCAATTTTAAATGCAGGCCAATCTGCCATATTAGGGATCGGAAGATCTGTAGAAAAACCCGTGGTAATTAAAGGCCAAATTGTCATTAGAGAAATGTTAGTAGCTAGTTTAACTGTAGACCATCAAATTATCGATGGCGCTGACGCTGCATTGTTTATTCGAAGGCTAAAACAATCAATAGAAAATCCAAATAAATTCCTTCAATGAACACGCCTATAAAAATAATCGTGATATCAAATGATGAAGAACAGTCCATTTCAGGCCAAATTGACGATATGGGAGCTGTCCCTAACCACATAACCTCCGCTAAAGGTACAATCCCCAAAAAAATAACAAAAGATTACAGTGGCTTAATATTAGGACCAATGGATATAAAGTTGCTTTCAGATCAAAACCTCCAAGATCTCATTCTCTCTTCAGCAAAATCAAATATCCCTATTTTAGCTATCGGGCAAGGAATGATCGCATTAAATTTAGCCTTCGGGGGATCTTTTCAAAAAGTTGACCAAAAACACTTTTCTCTAGATCAAGAATCCAATTTTCATCAAATATATATTACAGTAGGAAGTAAATTGACATCGATTATTGGTTCTGGAGGGTTTGTTAAAGTAAATAGCAATCATCAAATAGGAATCAAGCCCGCAAACAAGGCAAATTCTCTACTAGAGTCTGCCTACTCTGTAGAAGACGGATTTATTGAAGCTATAGAAAGCCCCAACCACAAATGGATCTTGGGTGTTCAGTTCAATCCAGAAAAAAAAGGCGAATTGCCAAGACAATTTGATCGTATTTTTGAATCTTTCATTGACTTCTGTGGCAAATAAATCAACCTCCGGGAACCAAAATTGACCTGTCTTGCAAGGGAATTTCAACTCTAGCCCCTCCATTTAAATGCGATTGAGCTAAAGCAAATTGAATTTCAACTGTTTGCATAGTTACATCTATATTTCCTGTTGTTTTTTCACCAAATTCTATCTCTTTCAAGATTTCATTAATTGTGGAAACTGTAGGGCCGTCACCTTTAGAGAAAATTTTGACGTTTTCTATATCTACTGAGTTGTCCCATCTTGCCTTCCTAATATGCATGGCTTCACCATTATCCCAAGAATATACCCTGCCTGCTGAACCATACACTTCAAAATCAAACATATTTGGAATTGGAACAAATACAGCCTCAATTCCATTTTCATACCCAACTCTATAAAACCCAACCATAGGATCTGCAATTTCTTCTCCAGGAGGGGGTAAAAATTTCTTGCTCTGAGGATCATATTTAGGATACGCTTTTGGGCTGATCTTACTTAACTTTGATTCATCGCCTCCCATTTTGGAAATCAATTCCTCTTTAGATAAAAAACTCCCTTCTACCCATAAAGGCCTAGGATCTCCAATAAGAGCAGCAACAGTATCTAAGGTATGGGGATGGTGTTTAATTAAATCTGTCAAAGCAAACACCATTACATACATTGGCGTACCAATTTCTCCTTCGCTGATTGCTTTTTTTAATTTCAAATATCCATCGTGATGCCGTCTCATTGCTCCCCAATTAAAAGCAACTTTATTACTTTTTATCGCGCGATAAATATCATCAGCCTCTGCGAGAGAAGAACATAAACCTTTTTCGGCATAAATACCTCTCACCCCATTTTCTGCAGCAAATATTATAGGCAAAGCCCTAGCATGAGAAGGTGTTGTTACACTAACAATATCTAAATCTTCTTTTTGAATCATTTCTTTATAATCTAGATATGTGTTTTTAATTCCAAATCTGTTAGAAAATTTTTGAAGCCTTCCTTCGCTTCTATTAGCAATTGCAACAACTTCAGTCTGCTCTATACTGGAATATGCAGAGTAATGACCATATGGACTCATAAAACTATTTGCAGAAATTTCATCTTCGATCAATCCGCCCATCCTTCCTGTTCCTATTATTCCAACTCTATACTTTTTGGACATTATTTACTCCTCAGCAATATTAATTTTTAGATTTTATAATTTTATTTGGAAGACGTGTAGCTTTTTGCTAAATCAACTATAGAAAAAACAAAAGACCTGTCCTCTTCCGAAAGGCTAAACAGATTCACCGCAACATCAACCACAACTGTACCTCCGTTTGACAAAGGAATTGTCGTACTATTCCTTAATGTTTCACCGTCTTGAAGCTTATTAACAGCCGGGATTCTCTTATTGATAGTCGCAATTTCTTCGGAGGCTGCATTAAGACTTTTGATTTGTTGTTGTGAATTAATTCGTCTAGATTTTGTCATTTTAATTATTGAATTTGACATTGGAATCTGGGCTTCTCTGGCTGCATTTATAAAAAAAGTTGTAGCTTTTCTTAAGGTATGTCCATCAATAGGATAAACTCTGAACCACTCCTTTATCATGTTTGGTGTAGCTCTAGCTAACTCTTCAAAAGGAATGTTTCTATAAGACTTTGTTAAAATATTAACAAATATTTGACTTCTTTCATCTCCCAAGCTGGAATTTACTAAAATCTCTAATTCTTTAGTCGGTTTATCTCCATCTAGTAAGCCCAAAAACCTTAGGGCTCCCATTAATTTACTTCCATTTGCGCCACTAAATTTTTCCTTCCAAAAAGATCTATCAATTCTTAGGGGCACCCCTTCTTTTTCAAGCCAATAAAGTAAAGTTTTAAATGTGTTGAAAGAAATATATGGCGGTGTTTCCATAATTTAGTCCCTCAAAAACCTTGTATTTCTAAAGTAACCAAGCCACTTTTGTTAAATGGCACAAAAAAATATGTGCCAAAACAATTATACCCACATAATTTATATTGTGCCACATAAAATGGCACAAAAGAGGACAAATTTTGAAATTAATGTATGGCACGAGGTAAACTGATATAGCGACGGCCGCCCTGCCGAGTATTTATTACTCGTACAGACCGCTCAACCCAAGAGTCTATGGGGCCCCAAAGCACGTTTGTCAGGAGAAGTAATATTCCCAGACAGCCCCTCTTAAGGGACTGATGGACAAAACAACCTTAATCAGTACCTTATAGAGCAGGGTCGGCCAGTCTCGCACATTAGTTTACCCTTATTTCTTAGTAATACTGGCAACTAAGGGGATTCCCAAAGCAACAACAAAGCCCCCAAGAATCAAAATTGACATTGCCAATATATCATTGCTGCCCAATACAATATCAGGAATAACATAACCAGGCCAAAGGCTCTTCAATGATCCTAATACAACGCCAACAAGTAAAGAAAATGTTTTTTTTCTAGATTGTTCAATAAAGCGCTTAATAATCCTGGCAAATAATATAATGCCCCCAACAAACCCTAGGGCAAAAATTGATAAAACCTCTAAATCAAATATGTTTATCGCAGAAATCATTCTTTCATAATTTCCTGTAATTAGTAAAATATAACTCCCTGAAATTCCTGGCAAAATCATAGCACCAGCAACAAGAATCCCGCTTCCCAAAACCAAAAACATACTTTCTGATTGAATTTCAGGAAATACTATAGTTAAAGCAAACCCTAAGAAACAGCCGGCTATCAAATGAAAAAAAGTTTCCCTATCCCAAACTTTTTCTTCTTTCCCAAGAAGTAAAGCCGCCCCCAACATTAACCCAAACAAAAAAGAAAAAAATAATAAAGGGAATTTTTCTAATAACAGCTCTATATATTTTGCTGTTAAAAAAATCCCTCCCAAAGTCCCGACTAAAATCAAAAATAAAAATTTAATATCAATAGCATCAAATAACTCCTTAAATCGAAGCCGAAATGCCATACTTAAAACTTTTCGACTATAAAGTAAATTGATGGACAACAATAATCTTTCATAAATCCCCGTCACAAAGGCAATTGTTCCCCCTGATAAGCCTGGGATTATATTTGCTGATCCAATAGCAAACCCTTTAATCAATAACATTAAACTGCCAAATGAAAAAAAGTTCTTAAAATTATTAACCATCAAATTACAATTCTATAATTCTATTATTTCGCACTGGCTGCCAAGTTTAGAAAAACCTTCAACTACAACAGGGTTAAAGGTGAAATATATTATTTGGTTTTCTTCAGACACTTCTGAAAGAGTATCAATAATTTTACTAGATCTTTCGAGATCTGAATTAACCAAAATGTCATCAAAAATTACAGGTAAAGATTCTATGTTTGAAGATTTTGCATGGTTCATAATTTCCCCCAACCTCATTGATAAAAACAGTTGATCTTTTGTTCCGCCACTTAATAGATCTGGCGTTTTAATTAAAGCATTTTCTTGTAACACCTTAACTGGAGAATCATTTGCCTCCGCAGTATCTACATATATTTTTGTATACTTGCCAGAAGTAATTTTTTTGAAATACCTCTCCGCAAACTTGAGTACAGCAGGTTGTTTTTCCTCTTGATATTTTGTTTGAACATCTCTCAATATTTTCTCTGCTATTCTTAATTGACACCACCCTAACGCATGGTCTTTAAGTTCCTTAATATAAAAAGATCTATCTAGTTGCAAAGCCTCAATGTTATTTTTGGCTTCAATTTGCTTTAACATCTCGTTGATTGAACCTATTCCCTGTAGTAATTCTTCTTTCTTATCCTCAAGTTGCGCCAGTCCCACAGACATGTCATTCAATTCAGCATCAATCTCTTCTGGAACAAATCTTGATAACTCTGTCTGAAAACTTTCTAATGTTTTTGAAACTGCCACCGCTAATACGAAAATATTTTCTTCTTTTCCCTTTACATCGTTCTGAAAATCTTCAAAATCTTCCGCGTTTTTTGCGTGGACTTCAAACTCCAGCTTAGAGTCACATCCTACGTTTTCAAAAAGATTTTTTAAATTTTCATTAAGATTTTTTAAAGCACTTTCATGTTTTTGTCTTCGCTGTTTAGTATCATGTAAGAATTCTTCTTGTTTTTCTCTAGATAAAATTTTCTCTTTTTCCTCATCAAATTTATCAATAATTCTTTTTGCTATTGCAATATATTCCTGGACTTGTTTGTTATTATTGGTAAAAGTAAAACAATGTTTTTTTGCTAGAACATCTACTTGGCCTCTAAAGCGTGATATTTTTAATTGAGTATCATTCGCCCTCTCTCTAGTCAGTTTTAAATAAGATTGAATGATCTTAGCTTGTTGAACTTTTTCTAAAAATTTTAAAGCACCCTCTGGGGATGCTGGTGATGGAAAATTATATTTTATTTTGAATTCTTCCCATTTAGAGTTAAATTCGACTTCTTTCAAATTACTTTTTTCGCCTAAAGGCTCCTTTGAAATCCATAAATTCCATAATAATATCGCAATTGCACCCATAGATAATGAGATAAATCTTTCAAATATATTTTCAAAAAACAACCCCAAGCTTGAAACACCTAATGCTATGCCTTGAATCAAAGCTGAATATTTCTTGATCCCTGTCTTTTGAGTATAATCACTGAGCTCTTGGCGATCTTTTGCAAATTTTTCAACTTCTGCGATCATTGTAAGAGATGTATCAAATGAAATTAAATCGTCTTCAACCCAATCGTTTGACAATTCTTTTATTTTCACTTGTAATTCATTCTCTTCCTTTTCTCTACCCTTCTGTTGTTGTGGTAATTCTTGATCTACTAAAGAAGAAAACCCTATTAAATCATTCCTTAAATTTAATATGTTTTCTTCGTCATCCAAGAGCTCTTGATTAATAATTAATTCAGAATAAACCTTTTCATGTTTAAGAAATTTTTTGTTCTCCTCATCAAAGCTTTCGACAGCAGATTTAATTTGATTTTCTATTTCACTTAACTTCTCTTTACCATCACGTGGGAAATTTTTGTACACCTCAAGTTCTTTGGCTTTATACTTCGAAAGCTGTAATTTCTTCCAAACAGGAAATGCTTGCTTTAAGTTCGTCTTTATCTTCTGCAGTTGTTGCAATTCTTGAATTTTTTTACTAATTACACTTACTTCCTCAAGCAAATCTTTTTTGCTGTCTTGATGTTTTGAATAATCTTTAGATTTTAAAACAATTTCTTTAATTTGATTTTCTATTCCATCAAGAGTCTCCGCTGCTTGGTAGAATCTGTTTCTAGTTCCTTTGCCTAATTCAAGCAACTCCTTTTTGTCTTTTTCAAATTCAGTCAAAGTTGCCCCAAGTTCAGCTCCCAGGCCAGCATCATACAATTTTTGATTAACATCAAAATCATCCGTGTTTCCTAAATCATATATCCCAAATGCATATTTTTGTTCGAAAGCTTCTCTGTCAATTCCGCCAATGATTTGCTGTAATATATTTTCCCCCAAATCCTGGCCTCTATCATTTAAAACTGAAACATTCTCTTTTCTATCTTGATATCGTTGTATTCGAAATACCGAACCGTCTTTTTTTTCAATAACAATGTGGCCTCCATGCCGGCCGCCGCGTAAAGGTTTAAACCATTCGGATTTCCTAGTCTTTCTTTTATCAAACCCAAACAAAATTGTCCTAATAAACTCTAACACCGTAGTTTTTCCCGCTTCATTAGAGCCTTTAAAAATTGATATTGGCTTGTCCAAAGAAAAAAGTTTTTCGTTTTGTTCTCCAAATCCATCGATAAATATTGTTTTAATCTTCATCAGGGGCCTCTCTTAACAATTTTGAAAGGCTTAATCTGTCTGCATGATTAATTAATTCTTCAATATTCAAATCTTTAAAAAAACTACCTGCAAGATATTTCGAAAATTTGTTGTTTTTATATAATTCTTCTTGGATTATTTCTAAAATGTCTTCTTGTTTTTGAGGATTATTTTTCCAAATATCAACTTCTAACAAAAAGTTCCCCACAAAATCATCTCTTTTTTTCAATTCTTCTCTGTTAATTTCACGACTGGTTTCTAATATCAAATTTCCACACCACACAAACGGAGTTTTGTTTGCCCAGTTTTCGTTAATTATTTGAAGTATCTCTTCTTTTTTATAACGGCCTTTAGCAAAATCTTCGTGAAGAACACCTGAGCCAGTTATAATAATATTTAATACCAGATCTATTGATGAAGATTTCCTGTATTGACTCATGATTAATTCATCTATTTTTCTACATAAACCTTCAATTGATTGAGCCCCTTGAATACTAACTGATAAATCAACGAATCTAACTACATCAACCGCTTCAAACTGCATGTTAATTTCTTTATTTTCATCAACATCAATAATATAAAATCCTTTCTCTCCTGGTTCATTTCGGTGTCTTGATTGTGTGTTTCCAGAATAAACTATTGCAGGATTTCTTTCTTTCAAAATCTGCCTTTTATGTATATGGCCTAGTGCCCAATAATCATGTCCTGTATCAGACAAATCCGATATTGAGCACGGAGAATACTGGGCGTGCTCCGAATTGTTTCCAACATTAGCATGCAACACTCCAATATTGAAAAATTTCTTATTAATCTTTGATTGCGAAAACTCTTTTTCAACTAGATTGACTAAAACCTCCCGGGTGGGATAACTAACACCGTGAACAACCACTTTATTAGGTTCATCTTCAAAAACAGGAAAACTTTCCACCTTGGGGCCAAACTCTTTATAGTTTTTGGGCATTATCAATTTGGGATCCCATCCGTCTAACGGGTCGTGATTTCCTCTACAAGCAAACACTTTAATACTAAATGAATCTAATTTCTCAACGCCTTGTTTAAATTTTTGCTGTGCTAAATAATTGTGATCAGCAAGATCAAAAATGTCACCAGAAAGTATCAATGCGTCAACATCATTATCAATACACTTTGAAATTAAATTGTCATATGCTAAATACGTAGCCTTGACTAACTTATCCTTAATGTCAGAATCTTCTGTTTTAGATATGCCTGAAAATGGAGCCCCCAAATGAAGATCTGATGCATGTGCAAATTTTATTAAAGACAAAGCGTCCACCTTAAAAGATTTTATTCTTCTTTATAAATAGCAAATTGGTGGAGACGGGGGAGAGTCGAACTCCCCGTCCAAAAGGTCTTGCATCAAGATATGCTACAAGCTTATCTGGATTTCAGTCTCACTATCACCACACCTCCCAGCGAAGTTGTACGTGACAGCCAGTCAATAAAGTCTTAAGCCTAGTCCAATTGACATCAACTAGACAGCGCCTCGATTTACGGCGCTCATTCTATTCCTTCGAGGAGAGAAACAGATGAACGTAGCTGCTATTTAAGCGGCTAGGGCTACTTCTTGTGAGTTGCCGTTTAAGTTTTTCCATCTTTTTACGAGGTAGATGGTCCTCGACTTGCAATCCAGTACAAGATCCTCCTGTCGAATCCACGCGTCCCCATTTTGTTAGGAAACAATTCTAACATACTAAGACAATTTTTTATTCAATTAATTCATTCCTAAACAACGTACATTATGTTGACATTAACTTCGATGATTGCATAAAATTTATATACATTGGATAATTTACACTTATTTCAACACATTAAGGTAAAGCTTTGGTATCTAGTAAAAAACAACCAAAACCGTTAACAATCTCCATTTCTAAGGAAGCTGTTACACATGTCCGGTCGTTTGCAAGTGAAGCAGGTAAACCTGATGCACATATCAGGGTTTCTGTGAAAGGTGGCGGTTGTTCAGGCCTGACTTATTCTCTCGACCTAGTTGACGAACCAATGCCTGACGATAAAATAATCAATGAACACGGTATGTCTATTTTTGTTGATAAAAAATCTTATGTTTTTCTCGCAGGAACTCAATTAGAGTATTCAGGGGGACTAAACGGCAAGGGTTTTGTCTTCAATAACCCAAATGCTAAAACCAGTTGTGGTTGCGGCACTTCGTTTAGCGTATAGCGGTTTTTACTATTTAATAAACCGTGTATAAAGGTCTTCTGGTATGTCCTTACAAAAAACCATTTCTGAAATAAAAAATTATTCTTTGAAAGAATATATAGCCCTCTCTGAGTCCGCGGGAATCATTGATTTTCCCACATATGGAATACTAAAGTTTTTTGGAAGCGATTCTTTAGATCTGTTAAACAGACTATCCACTAATAATCTTGAAGATTTACAGGTAAATCAGGGTATTCAAACTGTCATCACGTCCAACAAAGGAAAGATTTTGGATGTGTTGCAAATTTTTCGAACAGAAAATCATTTGATCGCATTTACATCCCTGAATAATGAATCTAAAGTAATGGAGCATATCGAATTTTTTACATTTAGCGAAGATGTAGAGGTTAAAAAGGTTACTGAAAATAAATGTATGTATAAAATTTCAGGACCTAAATCTCAAGTTTTGCTGGGCAAATTATTTACCAAGCTACCCTCCTTCATATCTCCGTTTACTGTCCTTGAAGCCTCAATTAATAATAATAACTTCAAGATAATAAGAACTGATTTTATGAAGCAACCCGCATTTGTCATTATGGGAAATATAACTAGCAAAAAAATACTAGATGATTCCTTCACAAAAACTGCCGAAAGCTTCGATTTTCAATTTGTAAAACCTGAAACAATCGAAGCGTTTAGAGTCTCTAGCGGAATACCTGAATTTGGAAAAGAACTCACTGATAAATATAACCCTCTTGAAGGTAATCTCATTAACTCCATCAGCTTCAATAAAGGATGTTATGTTGGCCAAGAAGTTATAGCTAGACTAGACACATATAAAAAAGTCCAAAATACACTATGTTTAATTGAATTTAAATCCTCTGAAATTAGTAAGGCCCTCCCAAGCAATTTATATATAGAAGGGAAGCCATTTGGTGTTTTAACTTCACTGTCAAAAAACCCTAGCAATGGATCATACTACGGCCTGGCATATATTTCAAAAAAATCCACCGATTTGTTTACCCTAAAAAACTTTCAAGCCGAATTATCTTCTAAAGAAACAATACAAGTTTCTTACATCAAGCCAGCCGATCCTGTATGAAAAACTAAACCCAAAGTTACTTGCTCTACCCTCTTCTCCGGTGTATTTTTTCTATGCCATATTGTTTAGATAATGAATCTAGCCATTCAACTAAATTTTTGTGTATAGGAATTCCATTTTTTATTCTAAATATCTCTTCTTCTCTCTCAAGTAAGCCGGGATATATTACCCTGTTATTCCCTGGGCTTGGCTTTGTTTCTTTAAGCTTTATTAGCATTTGATCCATGTTAGTTTTAAATTTTTCAACATCCCCAAATGCTGCGATATTAAAAGCAGCAAAAAAATGACTGTTTAAAGCACCCCTAGGATCATCTCTGCTATTATTGATCATCAATGACTCACACCCAGACAAAATACCACTCATGATTTCAGCTATCATTGCAAACCCATAGCCTTTGTGAGAACCAGAATCCCTTGTGCCGCCAAATGGCAAGAACAGAACATCCTCAAATGTCATGTCAGGCAAGGAAACCTCATCTTTAATTGGCTCTCCATTTGGTTCTGCAATTGTATAAGCCCCCAGTTTTTTCCCAGCTAATTCAACTAATTTTGCTTTGCCTCCTGCAATAGTACTAGTTGCCACGTCAAACAAAAAATCAGCTTCGTTTTTAGCAGGCGCAGCAACTGCAATTGGATTAGTCCCTAAGCGCTGCTCTGCGCCAAATGTAGGAACAACTATAGGGTTTACCGCAGTCATAACCATTCCGATCATATCTTTCTCAACTGCATGCATTGCATGAGTTCCAATAGCTCCTGAATGACCTGCGTTCTTGATAGTAACTACGCCTACACCAAACTTTTTTGCTTTATCGACAGCAATATTCATTGCTTCTTTACCAAAGCCGGTAACAAGTCCATTATCAGCATCAAAATTCGCGATCGCAGCAAAATCTTGAACCTTCCTCAATATAGGGTCGGGATTTGTTTTCTTATTTCTAATCCAATCCACATATGGCTGAATCAAATTAGATGCTCCGTGTGTGTCGGCCCCTCTCATATCGGCAGCTACCAAAGCTTCTGATACCGAAGCTGCAAAACTTGGCCTCATTCCTTCTTTGACCAAAATCTCTTTTGAGATTTTCTTTAACGATTTACTCTCAACAAAAACCATTTCATTTTGATCAGCTTTAAATCTTTCAAGCATTTTTTCTTTTCCTTTTTAAAGGACTGTTGCATCATAATTTCGACATAAATTAGTATAACAATATCCATTCATATTTCCAGAAATTTGTATTAAAACCATCACTATTATCCAAAACACTAAGCTTATCGATTGATTTCTAGGAAATATGAAATCATTTGACAACAACTGAAACTATATATATCTTATCCATACGTATATTGATCGAAAGGAATTTTATTATGGATTCAAAAGGCACGGGATTAACATTATCAATCGGTGTTGTTGCAGCTTTTATAGGATACATCCTATGGCAACTTAGCATAGGCTTTAACACTGAGGTTGATGACATCAAAACTATTCTTACAAACAGCGCAGCTAGTGCTGGATTGATGGAGTCAATTCAAATTGTTTTGATTGGAGTTGGCTTAACTGTCCATGTAGCTGGACTAAGAAGCCTTGAAGGCAAAGCTAAAAGCACATGTGAAACTTTAGGAACATTTTGCGTAACTGTTGGTGTTGTAATTTTTATAGTAAGCCTAGCTGGTGGCACTGCATTAACTGCTATGGGTGAAAAGTTTGTAGCAGCTGGTGCTGGCGGAGACACCGCTACAGCTGGAGCTATTGCAGTCGCTGGTGGATACACTCAGGCTGCTAGCGTAGGCGCCGGAATTGTTGGAGGCCTTCTATGTTTCACTGGATGGCTTTTGATCGGCCTAGCATATAGAAACATTGATTTTAAGGGTGCAATTTCTTTTATTCCTGTTGGATGGTTAGCTATCATAACCGGAATTGTCGGCCTAGTTGGAATTTTGATTGTCAATCCTGTTGTTAGCATCGAAGCAGGAAACCAAATTACAGGCATTGGCTTTTTGTTAATTACAATTTGGTCTGTGTCAGTTGGCTTAAAAATAGCAAAAGACTAACTTAAGACTAAGAATTAAACATTAGCAGGAGGGTATGTGCCTGTTTATTAAATCTAAGGCACCCTCCTGCTAAAAACATGTCTACTACCCTAGTGTAGCTATCGAATACTTATAAGTCCTACGAATAAGATACTTCTAATTCCTTGACCCTCTTTCAACATGGTATCTATAATGAATCACTAAGAGGGAGCTTATTTTTCGACATGAAAGCAACAAACGAAACTGAAAAGATTATTTCTGAACAGTTATCTGCTCTAAACAAGATAGGTACAGCTGAAAACCTGGAAGAATGGAGGGTGAACACACTTGGAAGGCAAGGTGTTATAACTTCGATTTTGAAATCTATCAGCTCCTTACCCGCAGAAGAACGCAAGGCTGCTGGTAGCGCAGCAAATCAAGGAAAAATCAGACTTCAAGATGCATTTGGCATTAAACAAAAACAGCTTTTGGCAAATGACTCTTCCAATTCCAATGATTCTCTCGACATTTCTCTTCCAGGAAGACCTACGACTGGAGGAAAACTTCATATAATTACCCAAACTATCCGAGAAATATCTTCGGTCTTTGTTTCTCTAGGCTTTCAAATAGAAGAAGGCCCCGAAGTAGAATGGGGGAAATATAACTTTGACATGTTAAATATCCCACAAGATCATCCAGCACGAGATATGTGGGACACTTTATGGGTAGAAAAAGACGAACATACTAATTCAGAACCGCTTTTACTTAGAACCCATACTTCCCCTATGCAGGCAAGGATCATGGAGGCTTCAAGTCCTCCAATTCGAGTTATCATACCAGGAAAATGTTATCGATACGAAGCAACCGACGCTACTCATGAATGGCAATTAACTCAGATTGAAGGCCTTGCAGTTGATGCTGACATTTCGTTCGCAGATCTAAAAGGCACCTTGTATGAATTTGCAAAAAGAATTTTTGGCCGAGATCGCCAAGTAAGATTTCGTTGTGATTATTTCCCTTTTGTTGAACCAGGTGTCGATATGTCTATTGATTGCTTTAAATGTTCTGGCAAAGGATGTTCAATATGCAGCCATACAGGCTGGATTGAAATATTAGGTGCCGGAATGGTTCACCCAAATGTGTTTAAAGGGGTAAATTACGACCCTGACAAATACAAAGGATTTGCATTTGGAATGGGAGTAGAACGAATTGCAATGCTTAAATATGAAATCGATGATATACGAAACTTTTACGCTAACGACTTAAGATTTTTGTCACAATTTTAATGATGATTTTTATGATTTACTTAAAAAAAACAAAAACTAAGCAAAATACAAATTTCAAAAAGGTTTGCTCTGTATGCTAACTCCTCTCTCTTGGCTACAAAAATACGTCGACATCACAGTGTCACCTGAAAATTTGGCACATTTATTAACAATGGTAGGACTTGAGGTTGAGTCAATTGACCGTTTCGGTGAAAATTTTAATTCAGATCAAATTGTGGTCGGTGAAATATTAGAAATCAACCAACACCCAAACGCTGACAGATTATTACTTCCAAAGATCAGGCTAAGCCCTTCAGAAACCGTGGACGTAGTATGTGGCGCCACAAATTTATCGCCAGGAATTAAAATTGTATTTGCGAAACCAGGGGCAACTCTATTCAACCAAAAGTCAGGAAAATTTCAAAAGCTCAAAGCTTCTGTTATTAGAGGAATCAGCTCCCCTGGAATGATTTGTTCTGAATTAGAACTAGGAATAGGACTAGGCCACGAAAATATTCTTATCCTTGATAAAAACCTAGAACCAGGATCATCACTTCAGGGCATTTTTTCTGACACTATTTTAGATTTAAGCATCACTCCAAACAGGCCAGATTGCCTATCAATCATAGGTGTTGCAAGAGAAGTAGCCGCTATTACAAACAAAAAGCTTTCTGATCCTGAAATAAGTTATAAAGAAAATTCAGCTGTTTCAAAATCTAGCCCTGTAGAAATACATATTGAATCTTTGGATTTGTGCAAAAGATATTGTGGGGCTGTTGTTGAAAACGTAACTGTAGGACCATCACCCACCTGGCTTAAATCTGCGCTTGCAAAAATGGGTCATAGGTCAATAAATAATATTGTTGATGTGACAAATTACGTTATGTATGAAACAGGGCAGCCTTTACACGCTTTTGATTTAAATAAAATCCAAGATTCAAAAATAGAAGTTAGGCCAGCAAAAAACAAAGAAACATTGTTAACTTTAGACAACGAATCCATCGAATTAAATCCATCAATGCTTGTTATAGCAGATTCTAAAAACCCTGTAGCGTTGGCAGGCATTATTGGAGGATTAAATTCATCTGTGACGCAAAACACAACTCGCATATTATTAGAGTCAGCAAATTTCAACCCTACTAGTATTAGAAAAACAGCGTCCGGCCTCAAGCTGAGGACAGACGCATCTTACCGCTTTGAACGAAACCCAAACGAAGCCCTTGCTTCTAAAGCTCTAAAAAGAGCAATACATTTAATACAAAAGATATCAAACCAAAATGTATCCTGCGGAAAAATAATTGATGCTCCTGGAGCTCAATTAGCTTCCATGTCTTTGCAAATTGATGGATCCGAAATCGAAAAACTACTAGGTGTGAAAGTTTCTCAAGAAGAAGCCCTCTCTGTCCTTCACAAACTCGGGTTTCAAAGTAACCCTAAAAGCCAGCCCAGCTTCTCAAATGACTGGACTGCAAAAATTTCTATTCCTAATTGGCGGTCTGATATAAAAATTCAAGAAGATTTAATTGAAGAAATTGCAAGGATTTTGGGATACGATCAATTTCCAACATCAAATATTTCCGGCTCCATTCCTGAATACATCCCTAATATACCTCTTCATCTTAGAGAGCAAGTACGAGATGCCTGTGTAGAATTCGGAATGCAAGAAGTAATTACATATTCTTTAAAAAATGAATCTCTTCTTTCATCTGTTTCTTCAGAAGACTCCCAAAATTTCGTAAATATTGCAAATCCACTAAATTCTGAAACGAAAACTCTTAGAACAAATTTAATGGTGGGTATTCTGGAAACCTTATCATCCAATCAAAATTTTCTTAAAGAAGGGCCTGTGAAAATTTTTGAAATTGGAAGAACTTTTATCAACAAACCTGGCTCATTGCCAATTCAAAATGAAGTAGCTGTTGGGTTAATTTCAGGAAACAGCTCTTCGGAAGGATGGACAAATACCAAAAATCGCAAATTAGATTTTTATGATATTAAAGGAATTCTAGAAGGTGTTCTTTCTAAGCTTAAATTAGAAGTCAAATACATACCTTCAGAGGATTCCTTATTAATTCAAGGTCAATCTGCTGACATCTTAATTGAGGAAACAAAGATCGGAAAGGTTGGTAAAATTTCAGGCCATATATTGTCTTCGTTTGAAATTAATGAAACAAACACTCTTTTGTTTGAGTTAGACTTAAATACAATATATTCAAGATCCCAGAACAAAATAGCGTTCAAGCCCTTCGCTACCTTTCCAACTTCAGAAAGAGATTTAACGGTATTAGCAGGCGCAGACATACCTTCAGAAAAAATTGAATCAATTATCCTTGCATCCAAGCTTGCAACAAAGTGCATTCCCATAGATATCTACAAGCAAGGTTCTGACAATCAAAAAAAATCAATTACTTATAAAATTGTTTTTCAGTCTACTTCTAAAACTCTGACCGCAAACGAAGTGTCAAATGAAATTAAAACGATTTTATTGAACTTGAAAAAAACCCTAGATGTAGATTTTCGCGACAAATAATTTACATCTTCTGACCGGAGAAATCTATGTCTTCAATCGAACAAAAACACAATCTACACCAACATGGCCCACTACATAGTGTTGAAGAAACAAAGTCTATTATTTTGCAATCTGTTGACACGTTAACTCCTGAAAAAAAACCTTTAATTGAATCATTGGGACAAGTTCTATCAAAAGATATAAAAAGCCCCATTGATATACCTCCATTTCCTAATTCCTCGGTAGACGGGTATGCTGTAATCCATTCTGACGTAATTTCTGCCTCAAAAACCACTCCTGTAAAACTAAAGGTGTCACATCGAGTTTTTGCTGGTGAAACGGCTGACTTTCAACTTGAGAGCGGACATTCTGCAAGGATTATGACTGGAGCTCCAGTACCTTGGAATACTTCAGCAATAATACCTTTCGAACTTACAAATGAAAACATGCTAAACCTAAGCCAAAACGCAAGGGAAAATTACAACATAGAAATTCATGATTCCCCTTCAATCAACGACAATATTCGACCGCAAGGAGAAGATGTTAAAAAAAATACAAAAATTTTAACAAGAGGAACAATTTTGAAGCCAGCTGATATCGGGCTGTGCGCCTCTATAGGCCTAGATTTCATTGAAGTTTTTCGAAGGCCAAAAGTTGCAATACTTTCAACTGGAAATGAATTATTACATCCGGGTGAAAAATTTTCTCCTGGCAAAATTTTTGATAGCAACAGTTACTCTCTTTACTCATCAATCATACAGGCTGGCGGCATTCCTTTAATATTAGGAATTGCTCAAGATTCGATGGAAAGCCTCGAAGAAAAACTTCAAGAAGCATTTCCTTCAGATATGTTAATCACTTCTGCAGGAGTGTCTAAAGGGGACTACGACATAGTTAAAGATTTTTTGTCCAAAAACGGAAAAATCAAACTTTGGTCAGTGAATATGAAACCAGGGAAACCTCTTGCTTTTGGATCTCTGAAAAGAAATGGGCAAAGCCCCCTTCCTCATATCGGGCTTCCGGGAAACCCTGTCAGCTCCCTTGTTGCCTTCCATCAATTTGTTCGACCTGCTATATATAAAATGATGGGGCGTAAAACAATGGACATCCCTATAATTAAAGCCGTCTTGGAAAACAAAATTGAAAACACAGATGGCCGGAGAGTCTATGCCCGAGTATTGGTATCTAATAAAAACGGCGAGTTCCATGCAAGGCTTTCGGGTTCACAAGCATCAAATGTCTTATCCTCAATGTCTGTAGCAAACGGATTAGCAATTTGCCCAGAAAACATTCCTGCTAAAAATCCAGGAGAAGTCATAGACGTTCAGATGTTGGACTGGAATGAACTTGAAATGGATCAAAGTTTGCAAGACTCTCATTAAAAAGTTATCATATTAATATTACTATTAAACGAGATTCTAAATGGCTAAAACTAAAAAATATAAAATTGATGTAGAACAAAACATCTTTACTCACAAATCAATCAAGTCTTTAATCGCAAACAGAAAATGCTATCAAGACAAGCAGTCTGAGCCTGAGGGTTCTGGCGGATTGATTGAGGCACAAGAACATATAACCCGAATTATTGAGTGTTGCTCTCAAATGCCAGATTACTTATTGCCAGACACGCCTATTAAAGAGGCAATTTTTAGGTCGATTATTGCAAACAATAATAAACCAATATCTGCCACAGAAATCAAAAACTTTCTTTCCAACACACTTGAGTCTGGCCCTTATCCTCGCGACATTTCAATCGATCTAATAGAGAAAATTCTATTAGAGGACAAGGATTACGGAATCATCTTCGACGAACCTAAATCTAAATATAAATCTAGGCAAAAGACTAGAAAAGGTTCGGCAAATTAAAATTCTTCCTCGGTTTTACGTTTTTTCTTGATAACTTGAACGTCGGGTATAACCTGTTGCTCAGTAATTACTTCAGAAATTTTCTGATTCCCTTTTTTGGGTTTTTTACGCTCTCTTTTTTGAGCATGTCCTTTTGGCATGATATCTACTTCCTTAAAATGTTATTTTACTTTACATTATTTAATCGCAGTTATGCAAAACCCTTTTGTAGTAAATTAAGAAAAATATGTCTTGATTTACCCTAAACAATATAGGTAACATGTCTAATGTTCACATAAATTTTAATTAAGGGAGTCAAAAATGCCAAAATCTCTAGCTTATTTTCGAGGTAAAATTGTACCTATTTCTGAAGCAAAAATAAGTATTATGACTCACGCATTACATTATGGAACTGCAATATTTGAGGGAGTTCGCGGCAACTGGAACGATGCTGATCAAAAATTATACGTATTTAAACTAAGAGAGCATTATCAAAGACTCCTTCAGGGTTGCAAAATTATGATGATGGAGATTCCTTATTCTGTAGATGAGCTTTGCGACATTACAATCAATTTACTAAAAGAAACTAAACATGAACAAGATGTTTATATCCGTCCGATTGCTTACAAAAGTGAAGAATTAGTTGCAAACTTAAAACTCCATGAAATAGAAGATGATTTCAATTTAATAGTTATTCCTTTTGGTGCTTACTTAGATTCTGAAGGCACAATTCGATGCACAACTTCTTCCTGGAGAAGGATGGAAGATACAAATGTACCCCCTAGAATAAAAGTTTCAGGGAATTATGTTAATAGTATCCTTGCCAAGACTGAAGCTGTCCTTGCAGGTTTTGATGAAGCAATTCTACTAAACGCAAACGGGGTTGTGTCTGAAGGGTCTGGAGAAAATTTATTTTTAGTAATAAATAACGAACTTCACACCCCTGCACTTGGAGACAACATCTTAACAGGAATAACTCGTGACTCTATAAAAACTATTGCGCAAAACGATCTAAACCTTCCAGTTATTGAGCGACATATAAATCGAAGCGAAATATATTTGGCTGACGAAATGTTTTTAACAGGAACAGCTGCCCATGTGACGGCAGTAGGAGAAGTTGACAACAGGACTATTGGGTCCGGATCAGTAGGCCCAATAACTAAACAGATTCAAGGTATCTACTCAAAAGCTATACGTGGACAAGACCCCACATACTTAAAGTGGTGTACCCCTTGTTCTTATTAGCTTTGTTTAATATGCTTACCTGTGATTGATTTCTCTGATTTAATGATGTCTTCTGGGGTTCCCTGAACAACTATTTCTCCCCCCTCTTCTCCTGCGCCTGGGCCTAAATCAATCACCCAGTCACCATTTCTAATCATGTCTAAATGATGTTCAATCAAAACAACCGTATTCCCCGAATCAACTAATCGATGCAAAACCTTTAATAAATTTGCACAATCAGAAAAAGACAACCCCGTTGTAGGTTCATCTAAAATATATAAAGTTTTACCAGTGGCAGACTTGGCAAGCTCAGATGAAAGTTTGATTCTCTGCGCTTCTCCTCCGCTTAAAGTTGTAGCCGGTTGTCCTAATTTAACATACCCCAACCCAACATCTTTCATCGTTTCAAGCTTTGTTTTTATTCTTGGAACATTGCTAAAAAAATCAGCTGCTTCATATACTGTCATTTCAAGCACATCAACAATATTTTTGTTTTTCCAAAGTATCTCAGTTGCCTCCCTGCCATATCGTGCTCCATCGCATATTTCACACGGAACATTCACGTCTGGCAAAAATTGCATTTCAATTTTGATATGACCATCTCCCGAACACGCCTCGCATCTTCCCCCTTTTACATTGAATGAAAATCGGCCAGGTTTATATCCCCTTATTCTTGCTTCAGGAACAGCTGCAAACAGCTCTCTGATGGGAGTAAATGCCCCCGTGTATGTCGCCGGATTTGATCGAGGTGTTCTTCCAATAGGAGACTGGTCAATTTTTATAACCTTATCTAAATATTCTAGATTAAAAACGCCTTCAGAATTTGTTAAATCTTCTTTATTGCCAAGCAATTTATTTGATACAGATTGATATAAAACCTGGTTAATTAAAGAGCTTTTCCCAGATCCAGATACACCAGTAACACACACAAGCTTTCCAAGGGGAATTTTTAAATCTATGTTCTTTAAGTTATTTTCTTTGGCTCCCTTAATAATTATGCTATTTCCATTACCTTTCCTTCTAGATTTAGGAGTTGAAATGCTTAAAGAACCATTTAAATATTGGCCTGTCGTGGATTTTTTAGATTTACTTAGCTGAGACACCGAGCCTTGCCCAACAACCTCTCCTCCATACATTCCTGCACCTGGGCCAATATCAACAATATGATCTGCTGCTCGAATAATTTCTTCATCATGTTCAACAACAATTACTGTATTGCCAAGATCTCGTAAATTTTTTAACGTTTTAATTAATTTGATTCCGTCTTCAGAGTGCAAGCCTATTGAAGGTTCATCGCAAACATACAAGACTCCCACTAACCCTGATCCAATTTGGGTTGCTAAACGAATCCTCTGTGCTTCGCCTCCACTCAATGTCGACGCCTGCCTTCCTAAAGAAAGATAACCTAAGCCTATGTTATTTAAAAAAGCTAACCTTCCTTGAATTTCTTTTATAATTTGATCTGATATAACCAAATCCCTTGAATTTAATGATTTTTTAGAATCTTTAGTTTCGGGTTTTGTTGACCCAATTTCTTCAACCCATTCTAATGACTCTAATATTGATTTATTTGTAATATCAATAATATTGTTAGAGTTAATTTTCACAGATAAAGCTTCTGGTTTAAGTCTTTGTCCATTACATCCTTCACATTTTTGAGAACTCATATATTTCTCTATATAAGTCCTGACTCGACCTGAGCTTGTTTCTTTATACCTTCTTTGAAGATTTGTTATAACTCCCTCAAACCCTGCCCTGCGCCTTCCTCTCCAACGTCTTTGCATAACATTTTCATCTGCCTGAAGCTGCTTCCTGTCTCCGAACATAATAATTTCAACCAAATTTTCTGAAATTTCCCTTACCGGAACATCGACTGAAAATCCATATCTAGAAGATAGTCGTTTAATTTGCCTAAAATACCAAGAAATGCCACTTCCTGACCATGGCTTAATAGCGCCCTCTCTAAAAGAAAGATTTAAATCTGGCAAAACCAAACTTGGATCTACTTGCGTTTTAATTCCCAAGCCTGCGCACAATTCACAAGCTCCAGAAGGGCTGTTGAAGCTAAATGACCTGGGCTGAAGTTCCTGTAGGTTAACTTCACATTTTGTACAAGAAAGGTTTTCAGAAAAAAGCAAATCGCTCCCGCCTTCTTCAGAAACTATAACTACTCCTTTTCCTATTTTTAATGCTGTCTCGACTGAATCGGCAACGCGAGTTTTATCCATTGATTTATTGATAATGATTCTATCTACAATAATCTCTATGTCATGCCATTTCTGTTTCTCTAATTTTATTGACTCTGAAATTTCCATGACGCTTCCATTAATTCTAGCCCTAACAAAACCTGCAGAAGACATTTTTGAAAAAATATCTTTATGTTCTCCTTTTTTATGACGCACCACTGGTGCTAATATTTGTGTTTTTGAGCCTTTTTTGATTTGCATGACTGAGTCGACTATTTGTTGCACCGTTTGTTTCGAAACTAATTCACCACAAATATAGCAATGGGGCTTGCCTATTCTAGAATACAATAATCGCAAATAATCATATATTTCCGTAACTGTTCCCACAGTAGATCTAGGATTTCTTGAAACACCCTTTTGGTCCACAGATATTGCAGGCGATAATCCTCCAATATAATCAACATCTGGCTTGTCAACTCTTCCCAAAAACTGCCGAGCATAAGCAGACAGTGACTCAACGTATCGCCGCTGACCTTCCGCATAAATTGTGTCAAAAGCCAAAGAGCTTTTGCCAGATCCAGAGACACCAGTAATTACCACAAGTTGATTTCTAGGAATATCTATATTTATATTATTAAGGTTGTGTTCTCTTGCACCTTTAACAATAATTTTTTGCAGGATCTTTTTTGCCATTTCTATATTATGAACTTCCTTATGTATAAACGTCTTATTATTTTAGTTGTTAACAATAATCAAGATCTTAAATAGTGTCTGTTTTTATGCGAATTAATAAATTATTTGTGAACAAATAAAAATTGTCATAATTTTCTCATATTACTGCGCTGCTTCTTTGACTTCAAGATGCTAAGAAGACTATAGTTTTAATACGGTAAAATTTTTACTTGGCAAGAAATTTATTCTTCCTGTATCTGCAGAAAGGTAATGAAGTGGACGAGAATTTCGTTTCTGACATTGGTGAGTTAATGCAAATAATCGAAGACTCTGATTTACTTGTTTTGCACTTCCCCACACTGGGCAAAGCGCTAGTAGTGGACCCTCGTTTTAACGATTCGTCAGCACCTATTATCCGCCTTCTGCCAGTTGCCTCGCCGTCAGCCCATTTGGTAAAATCCTATCGTCGATTTCGTTCTGGCTTCCCCAAAATAAAGAAAATGTCTTTAATTCCTTGGTTTGGGTTTGTTCAAAGCTTAAAATCATCAGGTGTATGGGAAAAAATCGAACAAAGGTGTTCACAAGGAAGCTTTCCTAATACTATGCAAGAGCTAGATTCAGCAATTCACTCACTTGAAACACTACAAGCAACTGAACTTAAAAATGCTATAGTAAGTGAAAAATATCATACCATTTGGTCGGACCAAAACTAGTAGAGTTTTTTTGTTTTTCATTTTAACCCTTAGGCGATTAAGTTAATTTAATGTCCGGATTTTCAACATCAGAAACAATCAATAGCCCTATAGAATTAGTATTTGACCGCCTAACAAATCTAAGTAATTTCAAAAATTGGATGCCTGGTGTTTTAGAAATTAAAATAGACCCTGATGTTGCCATAGCTAAAGGGTCAAAGTACATTGAAACAAGAAGGTTTAAAAACGGAGAAGGTAACGTTCAAATGGAAATATTGGACTTGGTAGCTCCAAATTTATTTGTAACAGGCTTTAATACTGCGGGAACTTTTTGTAGGTACGAATATCAACTTGAAAAAGAATCTTCAAAAACCACCATATCTTTAACTTGCAAGGTACAAGTTATCGGTTTCAAAAAAATCTGGCAACCATTAATCGCCTGGGCAATTAGACTTCAAGATAAAAACCAACTTAAAGCCTTGAAATCAAACATAGAAAATCCTTAGATAAATTTTTAAGAAACATCGCTATTCTCTGAAAAATACCTGGCGAGCTCATCTCTTTCAAACAAAGCCATGCTTTGGGTTTCTCCTGAATTTGTTTTTATTTTACAGCCATCTTTCTGGGGTAAAATTTTTCCAATAACAGCTGCGTCTATTCCCTGAGATTTATACTTAAAGACTAATCGTTTTGCTTGCTCATCTGGCAGCGTGACTATTAAGGCTCCCGAAGAAATCAGCCCCATGGGTTCAATTGACAAAGCCTTGGTAATCTCTGTACATTCAGGTAAAACTGGAATCAAATTTTGATCAATTTGAAATCCTACATTCGCGGCCAGTGCAATTTCAGTCAGAGCTGAACTGATACCCCCTTCTGTAGGGTCGTGCATAGAATTCACCTCAAAACCAGACAAAGCTATTTTGACATCTTCTTTTACGCTAATTCCCGGACTAGTTAAAAGCTTTTTAGCTTTTGAAATCGTTTCTTTGGCAATTCCCCGAGCTAAAATTTGTTTCTCTGCTTCATGTGCCAAAATAGCAGTTCCCTCTATAGCAATTCCTCGTGTTAATACAATGCCATCTCCCTCTAATGCACCAGAAGATAAAATCGCCTTGTTTTTATCAACCTCACCAATCATTGTTCCAGAAAATATGATTTTTGAAATTCCCTCAGTAACTTCAGTGTGCCCACCTATTAGAGAAACTCCAACTTCTTTGCAGGCTTCTTTAAGCTGAAAAAAAGCTTTTTCAACCTGACGTTCCGTACTATCTATCGGTAACAATAATGTTGCCATAAGCCACTTGGGGGTTGCCCCTGTTACATACAAGTCATTCGCATTTATATGAACCATGTACCATCCTGCATTTTCTGTCGTGAAGGTGACTGGGTCAGACGCTATAACTAAAAATCGATTTCCGAAATCAATAATTGCAGAATCTTCTCCAACTTTTGGCCCCAAAATTACGCTTGCATCAGAAACAGAAGCAGATTTAAGTACTTTTTTTAATAACTCAATTGGCAGTTTTCCTGCTTTTAGTCCCATAAGTTGTTCTCTTTGAATACGATATATTTTTATTTGTTTCCCAAAATGCTATCATATCGCCATTATGATTAAGTCTGTTTTTTTTGATGTTTATGGCACTATAGCGCATTTCTCTCCATCAAAATTTAAAATTCAATCTGCAGCTTGTGAAAATTTTGGAATCAACTTGATCAATGAAAACGTCAACTTAGGGTATAAGAAGGCAGACAATTTAATGTCTGAACAAAATGCTACCTTTCCGTTGCGGAAAATGAATCAAAACCAACAAGATGTATTTTTTACTAAATACCAACAAGAAATATTACTTGCCAACGGAATCCAAGTTGAAAATTCTATTGCATTAGAAATTTTCAAACTTGTTAGAAATACTCCCAGAAAACTAGAATTGTACGAAGATGTACTTCCTTGCTTCGAGAAAATTAAAAAGCTCAAAATTACAATTGGTTTAATCTCAAACCTCAATGAGTCAGGCAGGTTTTTAGTTCAGTCGTTGGGGCTTTCAGAAAAGGTTGACGTCGCTGTGACATCTAAAGAAGCGGGATTTGAAAAACCCAACCCCGGAATATTTCATTACGCATTAAAACAATCTCAAAGCTCTCCTGAAAATGCAATTCATGTTGGAGACCAAATATTCTCTGATGTTAACGGCGCTGAATTTTCTGGAATCCGACCTGTTTTATTAGACAGAAATAATTTTCACAAAAATTTTACTCGTTGCCAAAAAATTTCTTCTTTAAAAAACCTGAAAATCTAAATGTTTATTTCTATACTTTTTCTAAACTGTTCTAGCTGATTTAAAACATTATCTATAAACAATTTTATATCCCCCCCTGAACGTGGTGGTAGATATACTGTTAATTGTCTGTGTCCAATCTTAATGTTTTTTTGTAAATATTTTTTTAACCTGTTGGCTAATGTCCCAATTTCAGAATTAAACATTATCAAAATCATTCCTTGTTGCTTTTGTATGCTCTCTATTCCAAGTTTTTGGCCAATTAAACTTACTTTTTTGATATATATTAAATTATTTATAGGTTCTGGCAATGCTCCAAACCGATCCCTTAAACTTGCCGAAATATTCTTTAATTGTTTAAAAGTCTCTGCCATTTCAATTTCCTTATAAAAATCTAACCTTGCAGAAAGATTTGAAATATAATCACTCGGAATATGTGCAGGAATTGCAATAGATACCAATGGAGCTGGGGCAGAGATATTAACTTGGGCTTTTTGGCTTTGAGCACGCAACCCTTCAACAGCTTCTTTTAACATTTTATTATATAAGTCAAAGCCTATAGCACTTATATGCCCGCTTTGTTCTGCGCCTAGTACATTCCCTGCTCCTCGAATTTCTAAGTCCTTCATTGCCACCCCAAACCCTGCACTCAATTGGGTTATAGCCTCCATTGTTTCTAATCTTCGGTCTGCAATTTCTGAAATAGACTTTGATTCAGGAACCAGAAGGTACATGTATCCTCTCCTAGAACTCCGTCCAATCCGCCCTCTCAGCTGATATAATTGAGACAACCCAAATGTATCAGCTCGGTTGATAATTATAGTATTAGCATTTGGAATATCCAATCCAGATTCAACAATTGTGGTACATACCAAAACATCAACTGCACCTTCGGTAAACGCAGAAACAGCTTCAGAAAGTTCGGTGTCGGCCATCCTTCCGTGAGCAACTAACACGTTTGCTTCAGGAATAGATTCCTTTATCTGTAATGCCATTTTTTCAATACTAGAAATCCTGTTATGTATATAAAAAACCTGGCCCCCTCTATCTATTTCGTTTTTTATAGCGTCAGTAATGATCGTGTTTCCATAAGAAGCTATATATGTTTTTATAGGAAGCCTTTCTTCGGGCGGAGTCTCGACTGTGCTCATGTCTTTCACGCCAGCCAATGACATATGAAGGGTTCTAGGTATTGGCGTTGCTGTTAGTGCTAAAACATCAATCTCTTTTCTAACTTGTTTTAGCCTTTCTTTTTGAGCAACACCAAATTTTTGCTCTTCATCAATTACCAAAAGCCCCAAATTTTCAAACTGAACATCTTTTTGAAGCATCCTATGTGTCCCAATGCAAATATCAATCTTTCCGTCCTTTAATCCCTTCAATGTTTTTTCTTGCTCAGAAGATGACTTGAGCCTTGAGATTACATCAACAACAATTGGATATGGCTTAAGCCTTTGATGAAACGTATTAAAATGCTGCTGGGCTAAAGTTGTGGTTGGAACTAAGATTGCGACTTGTTTTAGGTTAACAGCGGCCTTAAAAGCCGCTCTTAGGGCAACTTCTGTTTTTCCATATCCTACATCACCACACACCAATCTATCCATAGGCCTGGTCTTTTGCATATCTTCTTTGACTTGCTTAATTGCTTCTGTTTGGTCAGGCGTTTGTGTATAAGGAAAACCTATCTCAAGCTCTTGTTCCCAAGAGTCGTCTGGTTTACATGGAACACTTTCGGCAAGCTCTCTAGAAGCCTGCGTTTCAAGTAATTCGGCAGCCATCTCAACTGTTGCAGCTTCAGCTCTTTTTTTATTACGATTCCACTCCGAAGTTCCTAGCCCTGTTAGTTTTGGGGGTCTGTCAGATGGAAAAACATAGGGGGTCAATCGTTCAAGATGTTCCACGGGAACTAATAATTGATCAGTTCCTGCATATTGGATTATTAGATACTCCCTCTCAGACTTCTTTCCGTCTTTTTTGATTTGGGTACCAATAAATTTTCCAATCCCATATTCAATGTGTACCACATAATCCCCCGGCCTTAATGAGTTTAAAACAATTTTTTGCTTGTATTTATTCTTTTTGGAAAAAGAGGAGTTTTTTAAAATTCCAAAAATTTCCAAATCAGAATAAACAAATATTTGTTTGTCTCTATTTTGAAACGCTACCCCTCTATTAATTACATTTGAATTGTTGTCAATAATATGAATGCGTTCTCCTAAAAATTTTGTACTTAGCGATTCTTTAATTCTGTTTGGGGCAGATGTAAAAATATACACTTCAGAGTTGATTTCAGCTGCATTCACGATGTCTTGAGAAAATCGCTGCAAATCACCATTGTATGAATTGGGCATTGAAGAAAAAATTTTAATATACGGATTAAAGCCTTCTTCAAGGTTTAAATAGGAGTCAATCTCAATTCTTTTGTTTGCAGATTGAATTTTTTCTTCGATATCTATCCAACTACTTATTCTTGACAAAATTCCACCTGGAATCTTCCCTCTTGATTCTAGAGAATTTCTAATTCCTTGATCTTTTTTTTCACTGTTAAAAGCTTTTGATTGAATTTGCGATGACTTAATTGAAATAACAGTTGAATTTTTTGAAAAATAATCTAGTATATTTCCGTTTTTCAAATTTCCCGAAATCATCTCTTCAAGATGCCTGTCGTTTAAGTCTGATAAATCCTGAAGCCCTTTTAAGATTTTTTCCTCGATTTCTTTTTTACAATTTTTGAAATTTAAATTATCAAACAGGTCGTGAATTTTTTTCTTAAACATTTGGTCAACAATGATTTCTTGTGCCGGAGGAACTATAAAACAATTTTTCTCTTCAACAGACCGTTGAGATTCTGGGTCAAATGTGCGAATACTATCAACAAAATCTCCCCAAAGCTCAATCCTGAAAGGAGCAGAACTTCCAACAGGAAAAATATCTATAATTCCTCCTCTAATGCTAAATTCACCGGGGTTTTTAACAAACGGTTGAAATATATATCCACTACTTGTCCATTTTCCAATCTGTTCTTTTTGCCTAAATTCTTGCTGAATTTCTATATAATTTTTCATATCTTTCAAAATTATTGGAGAAATAGTTTTTTGCAAAACGGCGCCAATAGAAGCAATTACTAAAACTTGATTTTTTTCTTCCTGGCTTCTAAACAATGTATTAACCCTTTGATGGGTTGCCTCAATATCAGAATCTCCTTCTTGATATGGCAAGGCATCATTAGATGGATAATGATAAACATCCTCTGTGTTTAAGCTCCAAAACTTCAACTGCTCTGAAAGGTTTCGGGCTTCAGATTCTTCTGGAACAATCACAAGCATTCTTTCTTTTTCTTTTTTCCAGATATTAGAGATTAATAACGGAATCGCCGTCGTAGAAGCTTGAATTTTGGTTTTTTTATTAACTGATTGAAGGCTTTGCTCTACATCCAATAACTCGGGAAGTTGTGAAAACTCTTTCATCAGTTCGTTTATTAACATATTTTTATCTCAAATTAAAACAATCATTTATATGGTTTTTGAAAAACTTTTGGTCAGCTTTTCATAAGATGCACATCATCGTTAAATGAATTTATTTTATTCACAATAATATTATCCCTAAAGTTCCCTGATTCCATTGCTTTATGAGACTGGCTTTGTAGATCAAAATCAAATATTGCAGTGTTTCTAATTTCTATTTTCCACATCCGGTTAGTTCCTAAAACTATTTCAACAAATCGTTGCATAATTCCCCCGTGGGAAACACACAAAATCACATTATCATCATCATGTTTTTGAAAAAAAGCATCTAGAGTTCTAGTGGCCCTCTCTCTTGCTTCAAAAGCAGATTCTACTCCTAATAAATTTTTCGACTGAATTCTATCAAAATATTCGTCTGCTGGTTCGACTCTATATTTCTTTGTTTCAGGAATTTTTTCTTCAAGAGTCTCTTTATCAGCCCCTGATAATCGCCCCATGTCGTACTCTTGCAACCCTGGTTCAGCTTTTATTTCGATTTCCCAAAGTTCACTTAAAATTTTTGCGGTTTCAAAAGCCCTTTTGAGAGGGCTAGAATATAAGTGAGAAATTACAAGCTTTTGGTTGGAAAAATAATTTTTAAGTTTTTTTGCTTGCCTGACGCCAGAAGGAGATAAACAATAATCCTCCCTTCCTTGAATTTTACCCTGCAGATTTCCTTCAGATTCCCCATGTCTAACAAAAATTATACGCATCTTAATCTTATTTCCTTTTAGTTAATATTTAATTCTCCGCTTGAATTTGTTGAAAAAATAGAGGAAAATTTGTAACCAGATGCTTTAATTTTGTCACTTCCGCCCATGTTCCTGTCCAAAATACATAAAACCGTATTAACTGAACAGCCAAGTTTTTCAACGGCAGCAATAGAATGGATTAAACTGCCCCCCGTACTACAGGTGTCATCTACTATAATCACAGATTCACCTCGAACGGGACTCCCTTCAATTAAGTTTTGTTGTCCGTGAGACTTAGTTTCTTTTCGAATAATCAGACCCGAAATAGGCGTTTTGTTTTTAAAGCTAAGAGATATCATTGACCCCACAATAGGGTCAGCACCTACTGTTGGACCTCCAATAAATTTTGCCCCTGACGCAACCACTACTGGTAAAAATATTTCGGAAATCAAGTAGCTAGCTTCAGGGTCAAGTGTAAGCTTCCTTCCGTCAAAATAGTATGAACTTGTTTCTCCACTGGTTAGGGTAAAGTTTCCAAATTCCAGAGCTTTCTTTTGTACTGCAATTTCCAAAATTCTTTTCTTTTTATCAATCATCTTTTTTATCCAAATTTCTATATAATTCCTTATCGCGAATATATCTTTCAACATCTCGGTGAACAAATTTTCTAACAGACTTTCTTTCTTTGATTTTTTTTCTAATTTTGGAGCTGCTGATCTCTCGAAACATTTCTGAATTTTTAATCCATATAAATTCTATATTTTTATCGATTTCTAAAGCTAATGATTTTTCTTGAAAACGCCTCATAACTACCAGCTTAACCATTGTCATTATTTTATTCGGGTCTTTCCAAAAATTTATTTGATTAACAGCGTCTTCGCCCATAATCAAATAAAAATCAGTTCCGGGATCAAATCTATCCTTGAGTTCTATTATGGTATCTATTGTATACGATGTTCCTTTTCTTGTGATTTCCAAATCATCAACATGAAAGTCCCTGTTGTTTTGTAAGGCTAAATGTGTCATTTTTAACCTGTGTTTTGGGGCGCTCAAAATTTTATCATTTTTCATCCAGGGATCTCCGGCGGGAATAAAAAGCACTTTTTCCAAACCTAATATATTTTTGGCTTGTTTTGCCAAGTACATATGCCCTAAATGAATCGGATCAAAAGTGCCCCCTAAAAGTCCAATTTTTACTCCATTGTCCACGAAATTTCTCCGGCCACGATTGTATCCCCCTGTTTGGCCCCAGAATTCACAAGTGCAGCTTGAGCGCCAATTGTTCTAATATATTCTAAAAACTGAGCCCATGCCAAAAGATCGCTCTTGTCTATCATTTTTGCAACTCTTTTAGCTGCCTCATACTCAACCTTATAAGTTCCTTCTTTTTCTTTGACAATTTTGTTAGCCTCACCAACCTTTGGGGCATAAATTACTTCTAGCTTCGTGTTCAAACTTTGATGTTCTTGATTATAGTTGTGATTTTTTAATATTAAAATTTGATTTAAAACATCAGTTATTCTCATGTTAATAAAAGTTGATATCACGCCCCCCCAAATAGACCCCTCGGCAATATTTGTTTCTAAAGTTTTAGCTTTCTCCTGTGTTTGAGGTAGATCGCCTTTAGTTACAACCACTATTTCTTGTTTGTTAATCAAGTTTTTTTGATATGCTTTTATTTCGTTTCTAATTAATTGATAATCGCTTACAAGATCGTCAGATTCTCCGTTTACAAGATGTAATAAAATCTTTGTTTTTTGTAAATGTCGCAAAAACTCAGTTCCAAGACCTGTCCCTTTGTGAGCATTTTCTAATAAACCTGGTATTTCAACCGCTGTGATTTCATTGTCTTGGTGTGTTGCCACCCCCACTTGAGGTTCCAGTGTGGTAAATGGGTAGTTAGCAATTTTGGGTTTTGCGTTGCTAATTTGAGTTAACAATGATGATTTCCCTGCATTTGGGCATCCAATTATGCCCACCTCTGCAAGTATTTTTAATTCAAGCTGTAGGTGAACTTTTACTCCCCTTTCTCCAGATTCTGAAAGTAAAGGAAATTGATTGGTAGGTGATACAAATTCTGCGTTCCCTCTGCCCCCTCGACCACCTTTGGCTACTAAAGCCATTTGGCCATCAACGCCCTCTTCTACTAACACTGTTTTTGTATCTAGGTTTGTGATTTTTGTTTCAGGGGGTATTTTTAAAATAATATCTTTCCCTGATTTTCCATGACGATTTCTCTTGCTGCCATTTTCGCCATTTTTAGCCTTATATTTTCTAGATGTTATAAACTTTGAAATACTACTTTCTCTTTTATCAAATAAAAAGTAAATACTTCCTCCATCTCCCCCATTACCACCATCTGGACCTCCGTAAGGAATAAACTTTTCTTTCCTTCCATTAACAATTCCATTACCACCATGCCCAGAACTAACACTGATTGTAATTTTATATAACATATTAAATTCCTAATATCTAATATAATAATAATATCATTAAGGGTGTTAATAATGTGTAAAAACTTTATTTACCTCTGAGTGCCCATAAATAACAAAATGGTTTTCCAAAAAACATAGGGATATATATTGAATTTAATGTGAATAAAAAGTGGATAAGAATATTTCAAAAAAGTTATTCACAAATTATACAAGTTATCCACATAAACAATCGAGTTATCCACAGTGGATAGATATAGGGGGGTGTTAGGAGTATATCGATTGTACGATGTTAATTATATCTCTTCTTACCTTGGTGTCTTCATTTAAAAGGGTGCGGATTTTTTTCCAAGCGTGAGCAATTGTAGTATGATCTCTATTTCCTAAAATAGCCCCGATACTTGTATATGATAACTCAGCTTCTTCTCTCATTAAATACATACATATTTGTCTTACAAGTGCAGTTTTACTGTCTCTTTTTTTGCCAATTATTTCCGATTCACCTAAATTGAAATAATTTGATACGGAATGAAGTATTTTTTGATCAGATACTTTGGAGTTAGTTTTTTTGTTTGTAGTGTCAGAAATAACACGTTTTGCAAGCTCTAGAGAGATGCCTTCGTTAAGTAGTTGTGCATAGGCCCCAACGCGATTTAAAGTGCCCTCAAGTTCTCTAATGTTGTTATACAGCCTCTCTGAAAGAAATTCTAAAATTTCTTCAGTAAAAACAAATCCAGTTTTGGACGCTTTTTCTTTTAATATTAGAAGTCTGGTTTCGTAATCTGGGGGTTGTATATCAACTGTTAGCCCCCCTTGTAGTCGTGACTGAATTCGGTCTTCCAAAAGCGTTAATTCTTTTGGCGGCCTGTCGCTACTGATTACTAGTTGGCGGCCGGATAAATGAAGAGTGTTAAAAGTGTGGAAAAAACCTTCTTGAGTTTGTTCTTTGCCAATAAGAAATTGAATATCATCTAATAGCAGAGTGTCAACGTGACGATATCTGTTTCTAAAATTTTCGGTTTTTCCACTTCTTATCGCGTCTATATATTCATTCGTAAATTCTTCAGTAGTTGTGTAGTGAATATTTTTTCCAGCAGAAAGTAGTTCGTTTCCAATCGCATGTAATAAATGTGTTTTGCCTAAGCCAACTTTTGCGTAAATGAAAAGAGGATTATACGTGTTTCCCGGGTTGGAAGAAACCGCTTGAGACGCTGCATATGCAAGTTCATTGGATTTCCCCAATATAAAAGAATCAAAAGTATATCTGCGAATAATACCATTGTTTGATGGACTAGCAGAGGCAGCAACTTTATTGCCAGGAATGATTTCAGGTATATGACTAGGGCCTTCATCAATAGCGACACTATTTTCCAGTGAAGCAATCTTAAAAATAATTTCTAAAGGCTCTCCAAAAACACGCTCAACAGCTTCAGCAATCATTGAATACATTCTTTTTTCTAGCATGCTGCAAACAAAAGAATTAGGAGTCTCAACTATTAGCTGACCGTTGCCATGGCGTAAACCATGAGTGTCGCTAAGCCATGTGTCATAGCTTGGTCTATTTATGCGGACCTGAAGGTCTCCAAGAACTGATTGCCATAGAGAACTAGCGTCAATAACTGTTGCCAAGAATTACCTCCCTGAAATTTCTTGAAACAATGTGGGAAATCACTGGTGAATTGTACAACTTCATGAGCACTGTATGACAATAGAGTCAAGCAATAAAAATATCAAAATTTCAAGAAAATTTAATTAAAGACACAGGCAAGGATTTGTTGGATTTTGGATTTGCCTCATCAACACCGATCGTACAAAACAACAGAACTAAATTACATGAATTAAACGCCCCTTTTAAAGGATGCTTTTTTAATTAAATCATTCAAAAAATAATTTTCGAATCCAGCATTAATCATCATGCAAAACTATTTTCACGACGCCATTTTTTCGCGAAGCATACATTTCGTAGGCTTGTTGTGCTTTAGAAAATGGTAATTGGTGAGTAATTAGTTCCCCTGGGTCCCACCATCCTCTTTCTTTAAGGTCTACCATTGCTTGAATGTGGGCAATTGGATCCGCACTTCGCCCCCCAACAGTAGGAATTATTGTTGGGCAATTTTGTAGAAGATAGTGAGTTGCAATTGAAGTTAACGTGGAAGGATTGTTTCCGTCACGAACCATGCCAAAAATTATTACTTTGCCGTATTGTTTCACCAAGCGAAAAGCATCATTTAAAGTTTGTTCGTAGCCGGCAGCTTCAATTACGATATCTGCCATAGATCCATCAGTGATTTCGGCAACAGCATCGTCAATTGAAGCTTTAGAGGGATTAATGACGTGGGTTGCGCCTACCTTTTTTGAAAAGCTTAATCGGTCATCGATAGGATCTGAGCAAATAATTTGCGAAGCACCCGATCTAGCAAAAATTGCAGCAAAAGAGAGGCCAATTCCTCCTTGTCCCAAAATCAACACTTTTTTTCCAATGATTGTTCCGATTTGTTGGCAAGAATATAAAACAGTCCCGGCCGGCTGACACGTGACCCATGATGATAAATCTCCTTCGTTAGGGATTTTGGCCATGTACTCAGGGATTCCCACCATAAATTCACATAACCCTCCGATATCTATTGGAGATGGCAATGCAATTACGCGTTGCCCAACGTTAAATTTTTCTGATTTAGTTTCAATAATTGTTCCTGCTAATTCATGGCAGATTGGATAACCTCGAGTGTTTTTTTTGTGATCCCACCCAGATTTGATATCACTACCGCACACAGACCACCTTTCTAGCCTTATGAGGCATTGGTTATTTTTAATCTCAGGAATTTTTTCTTGAAACAATCCGAGTTTTTGAGGAGCGATAGTTCTCATTACAGACATGGTTTTAGGTATCATTTAGGTCACCTTTTGACAAGAAATTGTTCTAACATTTATACAATATTCCAGACATCAACACAAGGAAAACTTGAAATTATTTTCAATAAAGCGATTATTTAAAACGAGGAGGATGTTGAGATAAATATTCACAGCTATTCTCAAACGCTCTTGAGATATTTAAGAGGTCTGTCTCTGAGCCATAATTTCCGATAATTTGTAAACCAACAGGCAATCCTTCATCAGAAAATCCGCAAGGTATACTAACTGCCGGGAGACCAGCTACGTTGACAGGATAAGTAAACGGGAATGCTCCCCAGAATTTATTAACCTGTTGGCCGTTGATGATGTTAGGCGGCCTGCTAACAGGAAAAGCAGTAACCGCCATAGTAGGAGTTACAATAAAATCTTTTTTAGCAAAGATAGAAGCAAATTTATTTTTAACAATTTTTGCTTTTCCTAAAGCTTGAGCAAATTGAGATCCGGAAAAATTTCTTCCATATTCAAGAGATTCTTTTGCATAATCAGTTAAAAGATGGGGTGTTTTTTCTAAAATCAGGCCCAGCCTTGCATATGCACATGCAGAAAACATGCCCCAAAAATCTTCAAAGAGCTCCCCCACATTAATTTCCACTTCCTCGCCAGCTGCACCTAAATTTTCAAATATTTTTATAGCTTCGAGGACTTTAATTTTGACGTCTTTAGAAACAGGGGAATTATCAAAACTTGTTGCCCAACCAAAATGAAGATTTTTTATAGGCGAAGACTCGGTCGAAAAATATTCTTTAGGAGTTTTTGCGATTGAATTTGGGTCTCGTTTATCGAAGCCAGAAATTATTTTCAACATAACCTCAGCGTCATCAACCGATCTAGTTATTGGGCCTGCTTGAGAAAAAAGATTGACTACAGGAGTTGATGATGCTCCGAAAAAATTAGGAACTAGGCCTTGGGTTGGCTTGATGCCATAAACTCCACAAAAACTTGCTGGAATTCGGGTTGATCCCCCTCCGTCACTACCTGTAGAAATAGTACAGAGCCCTGCGGCGACAGCTGAAGCTGCACCACCACTTGAGCCTCCCGCTGAGAGCTCAGGGTTCCAGGGGTTTCTGCAATCGTCTCCGAGACGATTTTTTGTATGACCAAGAAACCCAAATTCGGGAGTATTTGTTTTTCCCAAAATTATTGCTCCGGCAGCGAGTAGTCTTTCTACAACGATTGAATTTTCAGAAGGTATTCTGTCTTTAAACACTAGGGAACCCATAGTTGTTGTGATTCCCTCAGTTAGCTCTAGGTCTTTAACAGAAATTGGAATTCCTCCCAGGGGGCCTATAGGTTGGTTTTGCAAAATAGCAGATTCTGTTTTTTTTGCCGCAATTAAAGCTTTTTCAGCAGAAACCGCAAGAAACGCATTAAGTTTTGGGTTATATTTTTGAATCCTTTCAACAAACATGTTTACTAGTTCAACAGGAGATATCTCCTTGTTGTGAATAAGTTTTTTTAAGTCAGAAATTGAGCTAAAAGCTAAGTTAGTGTTAAGCAAATAATTATTTCCTCTAGATTCAAAAAATCAAACTATTGGCTGTTGAGTGTAGCATTCAAAATTTTTTCGGTCAATTTAGAAAATATTACACAAAAAAACATTGTTATAAAATAAGTTAGACCTTTAGTTTTATGAAGTTTATAATGTAGAGACAAAATGTTTGTGTTTGAAGGGAAATAATATGGCTGAAGTTAGAATTTTATATTGGAAAGAGGTTCCATCACAAGTGCAAGCAAGAGATGGCCGGAACGAATTTTCTGTTTTGCTTCAAGAGAGATTTCAGCAAGGAATAGATTCAATTGCCATGCAAGACGGAAGTTTTGGGACCGACCAATATCTTGATGGATGGCAGTGGGGAGATTATAAAAAGATTAAGGGAAGCGCAGACGATGTTTCCAAAAAGTTGGCAAAAACTATAGAGGAAAATTACCCAAAAAACTTCACTCAACTTATACTTAAAATGAATAAAGATGGCACCAGAAACCCTCTCCCTGGGGGAACGGACCACTGGATTGGATAAAAATATAACGAGATGGCAAAAATTTCATTTGAAGACAGAATATTAACGAAAGAAACATTGGTTTCTGACGGTGCAACAGGAACGTGGCTACAAGAGCATGGTTTAATTCCTGGAGATTCTCCGGAATTATTTAATTTATCTAAGCCTAAGCTTATTACACAAATGTCAAAAGAATATTTTGACGCAGGATCTGACATGGTTTTAACAAATACGTTTGGGGGAAACCGATTTATGTTAACAAAATACAATCAAGGAGGAGACGTCTTTGGTGTAAACAAAGCTGCTGCAGAAAATGCTAAGAAAGCGACTGCCGGGGACTCCTCTAAATATGTGATTGGGTCTATCGGCCCAACTGGAGAATTTATAGAGCCCTTGGGTTCTGTCAGCAGGGAACAAATGAAAGATGTTTTTATTGAACAAATAGAAGGAATGAAAGCCGGTGGAGTTGATGCTGTTTTAGTAGAAACAATGTTTGCTTTAGATGAAGCCCAAGTTGCAGTTGAAGCAGCAAAAAGCTTGAATGTTTTTGTTATGGCAACTATGACATTTACCCTAGGCCCCCGTGGTTTTTTTACAATGACAGGGGTTACTCCAGAACAAGCTACAAAGGAACTGGAAGCCACGGGAGCAAATGTTGTTGGGGCTAATTGCGGAAATGGAATCGACAATATGATTCATATTGCTGAAATGATTCGAAAAACTACAGATTTGCCAATGTTGATACATTCAAATGCCGGAATTCCGGGAATGGAAAAAGGAAATATAATTTATCCAGAGACTCCAGAATATATGAAGTCTCGCTTTAAAAAATTACAAGAAGTTGGTGTAGATATTATTGGAGGGTGCTGCGGTACAACGGCTGAACACATCCGAGAGATTGTAAAAGTAATAAAAAATTAGGTTTGGAGTAAATGCTAATGGAGCAAAAAAATCAACTTGATGATCCACGATTGCTAAAAGGTAAGGTTTTGCCCATTTTAGAAAAGATAGGAAAATGCATACATTTGATATCAATTGATAAATTTTGTGAAGATATCAGTGTTGGGTTATATGAAAAAAACGAAATGATGACTGTCTGGACATTTACCAAGGGGGAAAAAGCTGCTTCTAGAATACAACAGATTAAAGAAAGATTGATTGATTTAGGCGAATTATCTACGTCTACAACAGATAAAAACAAGCTAGTTTTTGAGTGTGGAGAAAAACATACCAGTCTTTTGAAATTTCTTTTGAGATTAGCGGTTGAAAAGCCTGTAGAATATAAACATCCTGAATATCCTGTCAAGGACCTAAGAAGCGACTTAATGCTTGGAGCTATAAGCCAAAAAGGACCAAACGGATGGGAGTATAAATTAACCGCACAAGGAGAAGCAGAAAATCAAAATTCTAGATTTAGGGCAATAACCAAGGGTTTAATGAGATATGGTAGTTTAGAACAATCTTCAGATGGAAGTATGTATTTTAGTTGCAAAACGAGACACGATAAGCTTTTTCAAATGTTATTACCTATTGCGAGGAATGTCAGAGGGGTAGAAGATGAACTTGAAGCAGATGCTATGAGGGGACAAATGACAACTGGCACTTTGGGCTTTTCTCCACCTGTTTAAAAATGATAATTTAGGAGTATGTTTATGACTAAAGAAATGAAACCAAGAGACAGGGTCTTAAATGCGCTGGCAGGCTTGCCTGTGGATAGAACTCCGGTAGCAAATCCAACAAATATTGCGACTGTCGAACTGATGGATTTGGTTGGGGCGCCTTTCCCTGCTGCTTGCCAAGATCCGAATTTAAACGCAGAATTAGCCGCGACAGGATATACCGAATTAGGGTTTGATTCTATTTCTCCGTATTTTTCAATCATACAGGAGTCTGCAGCTTTGGGTTGTGATATTCAATGGGAGCAAAAAGACAATTGGCCCACAGTAAGAATGACTAATCCCATTTGGGATACTGCTAAAGATGTAAAAATACCAAATAATTTCTTGGAACATAGAGATACTAAAGCTATAACTAAATCTATCGAGATTTTAAAGAAAGAATACGGGAAAGAAGCTGCAATTATAGGTAAAACAATGGGGCCATGGACCCTAGCTTATCACGTTTTTGGTGTTGAAAAATTTCTTTTGATGTCGATAGACGATCCTTCGGCAACCATGGATTGTTTAAATGCTTTAAAAGAAATTTCTGTTCTTTATGGCCAGGCTCAAATAGACTCAGGAGCGGATGTTTTGACATTTCCAGATCATGCTACAGGAGATTTGGTAAGCGGAGAGTATTATCAAAGATTTTTGTTAGAGATCCACCAAGAAATGGCTGAAAGGCTAAAAGTTCCTATAATATTACATATATGTGGAAACACCTTGGATAGACTGGGTTTTATAGCAGAATCAAAAATGGCCGCTATGCACTTTGATTCAAAAAACGACCCACAAAAAGCAGCAGAAATTGTAAATGGAAAAATAAAATTAATAGGAAATATTAACAATCCTGAAACTTTATATAGTAAAGGCCCACAAGAAGTTCGAGAAGAGGTGTTTAGGTGTATGGATGCAGGGATAGAGATGATTGCTCCTGAATGTGCAATTCCCCTGGCAACCAAATTAGAAAATTTACTTGAAATTCCACGGGCTGTAAAACAATGGGAACTTCAGAATGAACAAAAATGATTTTGTTGTTATAGGAGAAAATATCCATACAACAAGATCCCTTAAACGAAATGGTAAAAGAATTCAAGTCCAAGACGGAGTTGAAGGAGTTCCTTTTGTTGATATTGAAGGCAATCAACGATTTTTAAAAATTCCTGAATGGTACACGCAAACTCAACCATACCAACAGGGGCAGATTAAACATTTCATGATAGCTGTCAGTAATGGGATAAATGGAAATAGCGAGGAATCTGAAGTTGGGCGGAGGTATATTGTTAAAGAAGTTGAAAAGCAAATAAAAGCAAATTCAAAGTTTTTGGATTTGAATGTGGATGAGATTTCATACAAGCTTGATGTTCAAAAACAAGCTATGAAATGGCTAGTTCAGGTTGTAGAGGGAGCTTCAACGGCTCCCATTAGTATTGATTCTTCTAATTCAGAAATAATTTCAGAGGGACTTGAGGTTTATACAGACAAAGCGGGCGCCCCAATGATAAATTCCTTAGCACTTGAACGCCCAGAGACCATAGACATTGTTGTGGAGCATAATGCTAAAGTTATTGCTACTGCTGCAGGGGAAGACGGAATGCCTTCAAATGCACCAGAAAGGCTGTCCAATGTTAATAAAATCATGGATATTATTTCCAGAAACGGAATCCCTTTAAAAGATGTTTATATTGATGCGCTTGTTTTCCCAATTTCTGTGGACCCTAACTTTGGCAATCATTATTTTGATGCCGTAAATTTAATAAGAAAAGAGTATGGCCCAGAGGTTCATATTACTGGAGGGTTAAGCAATGTTTCTTTTGGTTTGCCAAAGAGGCAGTTAATCAATAAAGTTTTTATTGCCTTAAGCATTAATAGCGGAATAGATAGCGGAATAATTGATCCTATTCAAAATAAAATTTATACATTTAATGATTTTGAGCCACAAGGTCAAGCAGTCCAATATGCAGCAGATATGCTTTTAGGCAAAGATGATTTTTGCATGAAATATTTACAAGCGTTTAGAGATGGACTTTTAGGATAGTTATATTTTCACTCTAGCATGAGGTAAAACGGATTTATTGTATACATTTTCAGGCATTTTCCTTTGAAGTACTTGGGCAACTGAAGTTGCGGCTTTCTCTTGTAGTTCTAAAACAGATTCTTGAGAGAAAAAAGCTGTGTGTGGGGTGATCAAGGTGTTTTCCAGCTGAATAATTTTATTGTCGATAGCTGGTTGTAAGTCTTCCATGACATCTAGCGCAGCTCCCGCAATATAGTTTTTGGTGAGGGCCTTAAAAAGGCTTTCTTCGTGTATTAGTCCGCCTCTTGCACAGTTGATCAGGATCGCGTCGCTTCTCATTAGGCTTATTTCTTTTTCACCTATCATTCCTTGGGTTTTTTCATTCAAGGGTGTGTGTAGTGAAACAAAATGAGATGTTTTTAATAAAGTTTCTAAAGAAACTTTATTAACCCCGCTTTCTTTAGCCTGGGCGTCTTGTAATGATGGAGAATAGACAGCAACATTCATTCCGAATGCTTTTGCTTTACGAGCAACTGATCGTCCAATCCTGCCGAACCCTATAATGCCCAACGTTTTTTCAGAAAGCCGCATAATTCTCATTCCTAGCCCAGCATTACCCCACCCAAACTCTTTTGTATCCTTGTTGTGAAATGTGATTTTTCTATTCCAGGATAGAATCAACCCTATAGTATGGTCGGAAACTTCTTCTGTACAATAATCTGGTACGTAAGTAACAATGACCCCTAAGTTTGTAGCAGTTTCTACCGAAATGTTATCAGTGCCAACCCCGTACCGTCCAATTACAACACAATTTTTTGCGGCTTCAACTACATTCTCGGTGACTTTAGCAAAACAGGTTAAAATTCCATCAACATCTTTCGAAAGATTTATTAAAGTTTTTTCACTTGGGTCGGGTGCAACAATAACATCTGCGTTGATTTGATTCAGAATTCTTTTTTCTGGATCAACGTTTGGCCACACATAATCAGTGATGAGAATTCGTTTTGGCACTAATATCTCCTAATATTAATATTTTAAGATTAATTATAAATTATTCTTTTGGGCTGTGCTAATTTTTTATAAATAGCCGACAGGCAAAAATGAATCAACTTCGATTTTTTATAGTTGCTGTTCCTGCGGCCAAACAAACGACAGCAAAGCCAAGCAATGCAAATAATTGCGGCAAGATATTGTTAAGACTTTTGTCATGAAGCATTATTTGTGACAATGAAAAAACAGCATGCTTTAGTGGTAAGATTTCAGATATTAGTTGTAAAACCTGAGGCATTTCACTAATTGGAATAAAAATTCCTGATAAAAAAATTTAAATTGTCTTCAAGAGATAATTCTTGATATAGAGAGTGTTTTTGAGGCATATATCCAATTGAATGTTTTGATTCAGAGGCAGGCTTTCCAAATATTTTTATTGTTCCTTTTTGGGGACTTAATTGGCCGGTGATTAATTTCATCAGGGTCGTTTTGCCAGCACCGTTGGCCCCCAGAATGCCAAAAATTTCTCCTCTGGAAATGTTCAAATTTATACCATTTAATATGGAATGAACTTTATAGCTGAATCTTAAAGATTCAATTTCTAGGGCTAACAAATCTTTCTTTTGGTTCATGTATATATCCCAATTGAATGTTGATGTTGTAGAGGGTAACATAATTTTGAGATGCAAAAACATGTTTGATGCTATAGAATTTTGACTTACATATATTTAAAAACTGTAATACAGGAAACATCATGAAAAAAACATACAAAGTTGCTGTGATAGGTTGCGGAAACAGGGGAACTGATACAGCAGAAGCATATAACTTTCATCCTAGGGTTGAATTAGTAGGCCTTTGTGATGTTAATCAGAATGCATTGAATAGCTTAGGCGAAAAACTTAAGGTAAAAAACAGATATACAGATTTTGAGAAAATGATTGATGAAGTTTCTCCAGACATAGTTGCTATACCCGTTATGACGGATTCTCATTACCAAATTGCTCGCAGGGTAATTGATAAAGGAGTGAATATAGAGGTCGAAAAGCCTTTTTGTATGTACTTAGAAGAGGCAGATATTTTAATTTCTATGGCTAAGACACAAGGAACAAAAATAGCTGTTCATCATCAAAGTAGAAGCGGTGGAGCACTTGACGCTATATGTGAAACAATTCAAAAAGGAGAAATTGGTGATATTAGACATATATATGCTTCAGGAAAAGGTTATTATGGGGGATATGGCCTTTTAAACATTGGAACCCATCTGATTTCTTATATTCTTAGGTTAACCGGGCATTGTCGGTCTGTAGTTGCAACTGCAACTAGAAACGGAAGACAAATCGAACCAAAAGATGTTTTTGAATCTCCTCGCGGAATGGGATTGATCACGGGAGAAAAAATTACTGCAACTATGGTTTTTGACCAAGGAGTAACTGCAACTTTATTGCACCATCGATTTTCGGAAGTTCAAATGCCTGCATCTGTAATGGAGATTTATGGAACTAAGGGACGGATTTATTGGCATAGAAATTTTGGAATTTGGCTACTTAGATCTCCTCATTATTTGCCACTGACAGAAAATGATGGACATTTAAGAAGCTTGCTTCATGAAGAACAGCCTGAAGTTGGTTTGTGGGAATCTATTTCTCCAAAATACCCGTCACATTATGACCCAGTTAAATTTAACACAGGAGATACTTTTTCTACGGCAGATGACTATTGTTTCGTCGATGAGTATATAAATGCGCTGGATGAGGGTCGAGAGCATGAGTCTAGCGGAGCAGAAGGGCGACATGTGATGGAGATTATGTTTGGAATATTTGAATCTGCGGCTTATAAAGCTCAAATTTCGTTACCTCCAATTAAAAGAGACCATCCACTGGCAAGGTGGCGATATGAAAACAATCTTGATTATCCCGAAAAAATGCCAAGAGAATATAAAGATTGGGTTGAAGAAGAAAAAAAGCTCGATTAATTTGTAGCCGTAGAAGGATTTTGTGACATAGGTTGAAACATACAGCCGTCTACAAATATTTCGAAGAAATCAGGAGCAGTTTCAAGCTCCACATGCTGAATTTTCTTCACAATATCTTCTGCAATATTTCGCATTTTTTTTGAAACTAACATTAATGTGGCTCCTTCTAACGCTGTATTTCCAACTTTGGAAATTTTTGACAGCGGTGAATTTGCAATAAAGCCAATATTAATAGCGTTTTCTACATTAATATAATTTGCGAAGCCACCGGCCAAAAACAAATTATCTAGATTGGCGGGCGAAACACCATATTCTCTTAATGCGATCCATTGTCCACAATAATTGGCTGATTTTGCTTGAGCTAGAGCACTTATGTCAGGTGCAGAAATATACATGTCGGGAGATTTTGTAAAAAAATATTTGTCTGATGGGCCTTGAAATGCGCCCAGGTGATTAATTATTTCAGTTTTTTTTAATTCAGCAAGGAGGTCTATCAAGCCTGAGCCACATATTCCTTCAACATTTTCGTTGTTAATTGTTTTAATCACAGGAGAATTTTTTTCAATTTTGAAAGTTTCAACTGCTCCGTCATAGCCGGGCATTCCGAACGTAATTTCTCCGCCCTCAAAAGCTGGACCGGCCGGGCATGATGCAGCCAGCATTTTGTTTTTGTTCCCTACAACAACTTCAGTGTTTGTTCCAATGTCCACTAGCATTGACACTTCATCTCTTTGGTCCATACCAGTTGCAAGGAGCCCGGCGGTAACATCAGTGCCGATATGGCAACCTATTAAAGGGCCACTGTAGACATTAGCTTCTGGAAATATTCTGAGCCCTAAGTTTTTTGCCAGGATGTTAATTGAAGTTGTTGAACGGAGACCTTTTTCAAATTCTGTTTGAATTAACGATTTGTATGGTCTTTGTCCGATTGAAAAAGAATTTATTCCAAACAAGATATCTCTCATGGTGGTGTTTCCGACAATAACGACATCATAAATCTGTCTTCTGTGAAACGATTGAGATTTAGCCATTTCTCCTATTTCAAAATTTATTGCAGACAATAAAACAGACTGGAGTTCTCCTGAAAAATTACCCGTATCGTAAGAAATTCTGTTCATAATGTCGCTGCCTCCAAACCTTTGGGGGTTTTCGAAGCTTGCCGTAGTAACTGTTTCATTGGTCTCAAGGTCTATAAGGTTCATTACAATTGTAGTTGTCCCGGCGTCTATAGCTAGCCCATAAATACAACCTTTGAATTTGTCTAAAACCTTGTTGTTTCTAATTATATTTTTATCTTTTTTTGTAATGATTTTGTCTAAGGGAATTTTTCTGCTAACAGAAGATTGTGTCAGGATTTTTGGTTGTCGCCGTAGAACCTCGAACTCGACGGAACAATCTGTATTTGTTAGTTTAGCTTGACATGCAAGTCGATATGATGGATTTTGCAAGAATTTTTCTGCATCAGTGTTTTTATTTAAAGATTTTTGTCCTTCTTTAATTTCAACGATACATTCATGGCACTCCCCGCTTCTGCCACAAGAAGTTGGAACTCTAACTTTAAGAGCGTCTGCATAATCGAATATAGTTTTATCAAGTTCTAAAGGTAAAATTTTACCTTGAAATTTTAAATGACTCATTTTAAAAATTTTAGTGTATGGATTATATTTTCTATAATTCCCAAGCGGAACGATAGTCTAATTTGTCGCTACCTGTACATACAGGTAAAGGTTGTTGATTGATTTTTTTTTGATTTTTGCAACCAAAATTAGCAGTGCATAAATTGTTTGCGTTTTTATATGGACATCTCCATTTTGAAGACTCAATTGCACTATCTGATATTTGTTGGTAAATTGACATTAAATTATCGATGCTTTTTTTAAACTTATCTTTGTTTATTTTTTCTTTCAATTTGCAAGCATCCTTGGTTTAAAACATCAAATACAATAATATTTTACCAAATACAGTTAGAATACAAAATGCCAAGAGTTTAGGAGTTTATTTTTTGCTTTCATAAAAAGACTTTGCAAGATCAACGCATGAAATAGCGTCTTTTCCATAGCCATCTGCCCCCATGTCTTCCGCAAATTCTTCGGTGACGGGGGCACCTCCAACCATTATAAATACTTGTTCTCTCATTCCTTCATCTTCAAATGCCTCTATGGTTCTTCCCATATTAGGCATGGTGGTTGTCAGAAGAGCGGACATCCCAAGAACCTCAGCTTGATGTTCGTCAATTGCATCAATGAATTCGTCTGGAGCTGTGTCAACTCCAAGGTCGTGAACTATGAATCCTGCTCCGCGCAACATCATGATGCACAGGTTTTTTCCGATATCGTGAAGATCTCCTTTTACAGTCCCCATTATAACTGTTCCAATTGGCTCTACTCCAGAAGCAGAAAGAATGGGCTCAATATGAGCCATTCCCGCTTTCATGGCTCTCGCTGCGATTAAAACTTCAGGAACAAATATAAAATTGTCTCTAAATTTGATTCCTACAACTGCCATTCCCGCAATCAAGCCGTCATCTAAAATTGTATTAGCCGCATAGTTCTCGGAGAGAGCTTTTTTGGTAAGTACATCTACTTGGGAATTGTTTCCTTTGATCAAACTGATTGCTATTTCTTGCATAAGCTCATCGCCATTTTCGAACAATCCTTCTATATGTTTTAATTCGAAAGGTTTAGTAATATACTGCATTTCTTGTTGCAATAATTCATTTACGATTGGCATTAAGTTTTCTCCAGAGCGCTTGATGTAAATTTCTAAAACATAAATAATTAACTATTGAAAGGGATACGTCGAAATGATTCAGCGAAATCATATCCGCTTCCAACAGCCGTTAAGCTTCTTCTTTCTTTCATTGATTGAGTAACTTGTTCTCTTGAATGTGGTATTTGAGAGTCGTGTTTGAGCAAGGCATTTATGGAGGTATCTATATAATTTGTAACATCTATCCATAAATCCGGATCTGGGTGTCCCATAACCCAAACTTCTGCGACATTGTGTGGCTCAAGACCTTTTTCTAGCAAATCGGGAAAACTTAGGTGGTCTCGAGCAGTAGGAAATACTGCTGAAAGGGCAGCTTCTCCTGCTGCTATGTGGTCAGGGTGCCCAACGCCCCAGCCTCGGCCTTCAAGATTTCTCATGGGATAAGGACATATTAGTATTTCAGGCTTATGCTTTCTAATTTCTGCAGCGATAGCTTTTCTTAATTCTAAAGTTGGTTCTAAAACGCTGTCTTCAAAATTTAAAAAAACAACATCTTTTAAACCCAATACTTTACCGGCTTCTATTTGTTCTTGTTCACGGATTTTAGATAATTCCTTAGAGCTAATTGTGAGATCTCCGGATCCTTTACTGCCGTCTGTACATAAAACATATACAACTTGGTATCCTTCATCACATAATTTAGCTACAGAACCTGAACATCCATATTCTGCGTCATCAGCGTGAGCAACTACTACCATCGCAGATTTGGTTGTTTTAGATTTATTCATAAAAATTCCTTAGTACGCGTAAACTAATTTGGATCAAAATATTGTCATTGACTATACATATAATTTGTAGCATAGATTCAAACTTCGATTTTAACAGAGACAAAAGTTATAAATCTAGTATTTCCAAGTATAAATATTATATTCCTCCAGGTACAAATTGTGATGTTTGGAAAAAATCTATCAGATATGAAGGGAAAATTCCTAATAGAATTACTAAAATAAATAAAAGACAAAGAAGGAAAAATGATGATGATGAGGTGTTAAAATTTTGATCAGAAATTTCTGTTTTTGGGGTGTAAAATTTTCTTATTACCAACAGATAGTAGTAAAGGGAAACAAGGCTAGCTAAAACAGCAATGGAAGCCAGCCATATAAACCCTTGGTGAGTAATTGAACTGAATAAATAAAATTTACTTATGAATCCTGAAAATATAGGTAATCCAGCTAATGAGAATAAAGAGCAGGTAAAGATCATTGCTAGTAACGGGGACTGATTTGAAAGCCCAATAAAATCTGAAATTTTTGTAGATTTTAGATTGTTTTCGACTAAAATCAAGGAATAAAAGGCAGTGTATCCAGATATAGCGTAGCTAATCATGTGAAAAACAATGGCGCTTAACACAAAGCCAGAAAGTCCGTCTGGGCTATATAATAAAGAAACTCCTGCCAGTAAATATCCTGTTTGCCCTATGCTTGAATAAGCAAACAGGCGCTTTAGGTCTGATTGAACAGTAGCCATGAAGTTACCTAAAATCATAGACATGATAGATATAGAAATAATCATTGGCTGCCAAAATTCAACTGCAGGCAATCCTGCAACAATTGCAAAACGTAAAAGAAAAGCAAAAATTGCTAATTTTGATACGATAGAAATGTAGGCGGTGATGGGTAGAGGTGCCCCTTCATAAATATCAGGAGCCCACATATGGAAAGGGACAGCTGCAACCTTGAAAGAAAATCCAACAATTATTAATCCTAATCCAATTGCGCTATTTAAGCTTGCCGCATTTTCATTATTTACAAAAAACGCCTGGATTACATCAAATTTTGTGCTTCCCGTTAGCCCATATATGTAACTGATTCCATAAATTAAAATCGCAGAAGATAATGCGCCTAGCAAAATATATTTTAAAGATCCTTCATTAGACTTTGGGTTGAATCTGTCAAACCCGACCAAAACATACAGTCCAAAAGAGATTAATTCGAGACAAATAAAACCGGTTAATAGGTCGTTACAAGAAATAAGTAACATGATGCCAGAGATTGTGAAAAGTATGATTGCATAAAATTCACCGGGGTTTTTTAAGTTTAATGTTAGATAATTTTTGCTCGAGAAAATTGCAATAACCCCTAAGAACACAAATAATAGCTTGAGTGATGTGGAGTATTGGTCTACTACTAAGGTGTTTTGATACAAATACCCTGTTTGGTTAAATCCAAAAATGGCGATGTAAAGGCCTATTAAAATCAAACCGCCAGCTGATATTAGCGCAAGGACAAAATCATTTCTTTTTGAGGCGAAAAGATCTATTAAAATAACAATGAATGCTAATATGATCACACAGAAATCTGGAATTAAAAGAAATAGGTTTTCTATATTCATGATCCAAGTCCTAACAAAAGTAAGCTGTGAACACTATTTTCTATTTTCGCAATAAAAGGAAATGGAATTGACCCCACTGCAATTATAAGACCTATTAAAATCGCAGAAGAAATTTTATCTTTTATTGCAACAGAGGTTGAAGTAATTTGATTATCTTGTAAGGAGCCAAAAAACACCTTAGCTATAAGTCTAAGAATGTAAATTGCTGTGATGGCAGCTCCAATTACTCCCAAAACTCCAAATATTGGATATGTTTTGAAGAGACCTAAAAACACCAGCAATTCAGAAACAAAACCACTTAAGCTAGGTAACCCTAGAGAGGCGAATCCAGCTATCACAAAAAAAACGGTTACCAAAGGCATTTTTTTGGTAAGCCCTTCCAGTATGTTGATATCTCGGCTGTGAGTTTTTTCGTAAATAATACCAACTGTTGAAAAAAACAATGCAGTCATAATTCCGTGGGAAAACATTTGCATTACAGATCCTGTAACGCCAAGATGATGTAAGGTTCCAATTCCCATAAAAACATATCCCATATGACTTACGCTTGAATATCCAATCACGTATTTGAGGTCTTGTTGCCCCATAGCTGAAAGGGCGCCATATAAAACATTCACTGTTCCTAGGGTTAACAAAAGGGGCATCCATTCTTGTGCTCCTTCTGGGAGTAAAAATATTCCAATTTTTAGAAATCCATAAGCACCAAGTTTCATTAAAACACCAGCGTGTACCATGCTTACAGATGTAGGGGCAGCTACATGGCCATCAGGTGACCAAGTATGGAAAGGCCACAATCCTCCGAGAACACCAAACCCGACTAAGATAAATGGAAATATAAAAATCTGAAATTTTGCGCTTAAATCTCCGTGATTTTTGATATCTATAAAGCTGAAATTTGTAGCATTAGATTCAATAAATATAGATAAAAGCCCAACCCAAATCAAAACACTTCCAGCAACAAGGAATAAAGTTAATTTGAGCGCTCCGTAATCTTTTGTTCTGGTGAAATTTTTGAAAACGGAAGAAGAGCCCCAAACAGAAATTAATAAATACATTGGAACCACAGCAAGCTCATAAAAGAAAAATAGAAAAAACAAATCTATTGACACAAATACGCCAAAGACGCCTGAAATCAAAACAAAATAGAGAACAAAAAAATCTTTAGTTCTATGAGTAATTGAACTTGAACCCAAAACCCCAGTAAACATTACAATTCCAGTTAGCATAACCATAAATGACGAAATTCCATCAACGCCTAAATCTAATGAAATTATTTTGTTAATAGAGACTATGTTTAGCCACTCGAAAGTTTGTCTGAATTGATAGTTGGAATTTTCTGGGTCAAAAAATATAAATGCAAGTATAGATAAAATCATAGTGATGAAAGAAACTAATTGTGCGATGGGATTAATTAACCTGCTATTGTTTGGCGTGAGTAGAAGTATTAATGCTCCAGCCGCGGGTATTGCAACAAAAAGAATGCTTGAATAATTTAGAAAAGAATCTAACATTTTTCGTTTCCTAATTTTATTTTTAAAGAAATCACAAACATAATCCTGTATAGAGTTTTAATGAAAAAATATTATGTACAATAATGCGGCAATTAATCCAAGCGTCATAGACATTAAATAAGTTGAAACTTTTCCAGTTTGAATTTGTTTAAGCCGCAAAGATGAAAATGGTATTAATGAAGCTAACCCGTCTACACCTGTGTCGTTGATTACTATTCTGTCAAAAGTAGCTATAATTTTACTTGTACGTAAAACGATTTTTGAAACGAGATAATTGTATAAATTGTCAATGTGGTATTTGTTTTCTAACAAACGGTGTATTTTTTGATTTGGCTTTAAAGAAATTCTATCTGTATAAGCCATCCAGCTAATGATGACGGAAGAAATAGTCACTAAGGCTGAAATGACAGGGATCCATATGCCAACATGATGTTTCCCGGCCTCCCCAGATGCATTGATAAAGGTAGAAAATCCGATGTATCGATCCCCCCAGCTAACTAACAACCCTATTAATAAAATTGACAATACAGAAAGAATTAATGGAGGAAGAGACATCCCAAAGGATGTTTGATCTGGTTTATTAGTAAGGTTTTTTTGGGTTGAGAAAATAACAACTGACATCCTGGTAATATAAAAAGCACTAAGAAAAGTTCCTATCAAGGCAGCCCCTAACATAGGCAGCCCAAATGAAGAATATGAGGATGCTAAAATAGCGTCTTTGCTCCAGAATCCACCGAAAGGTGGCATGCCCGCTAAAGTTGCAGCGCCAATAAAAAACGAGAAAGATGTTAATGTTAATTTTTTAACAAGTCCTGACATTTCAAATATGGTTGCTTTAGATGTTAAATTTGTAAACGTACCTGCGCACAAGAAAAGCAGAGCTTTTGAGGCCCCATGAATTAATAAATGAAATATTGCTCCCGGTACATTTCCGCAGCCCAGAGATAAAAACATTAATCCTAGATGACTGATTGTTGAATATGCAAGAATTCGTTTAAGGTCTTTCATTACTAGCGCCAAGGTTCCTGCAAACAGGAATGTAGTAATTCCAACTAAAGCAATAAAAGTTAATGTAAAATTGGAAACTTCGAAGATAGGAAATAGCCTAGCAATTAGAAATACACCAGCTGCCACCATGGTTGCAGCATGAATTAGTGCGCTTGCAGGAGTAGGTCCTTCCATTGCATCAGGAAGCCATACGTGTAGAGGGAATTGAGCAGACTTTCCAATTGCACCTAAAGCTATTAGTATAGTGGCTATACTTACAGTAGATTTTGAAACCATTTCTGTTTCAATTCCGTTTGTTACGACATGGAAAATTTCTGAAATATTGAATGTTCCAGAAATTTTAAACAAAATTAACGACCCAACCAATAATCCTACATCTCCAATTCGGGTTGTGATAAATGCTTTTTTTGCAGCTTCAGCAGCAGGTCTTTTTTCATACCAAAAACCTATGAGCAAATAGGATCCTAGCCCAACCAATTCCCATGCTCCATATAGAAACAACAAATTATCAGAAAGGACTACACCATACATCGCGGCACTAAACAAAGAGATACACGCAAAATACCATCCAAATTTTGAATCACCTTTCATATATTGTAGAGAATATAATTTGATTAAGAATGTAACTACAGATACTAGTCCAATCATAGAAATTGATAGAGCATCAACAGTTGCCCCAATTGTTAAAGTTGTGTCTCCAATTTTAGCCCAAGTAATTTGGGTCGATGTTTTTCCAACATCAAGGTAATTAATTAAAATAGCTATAAAAAGTAAAATATTAGTTAGACCTGCTAGCAGGTTAAATAAATAAATTCTCGAAGTAGAATTTTTATTAAGCACTGACAGTACAAAAGAGAGTAAGCTAATTGAAGGAATTAACCAGATAAAGCCGTCATTTTGTAATAAGCTAGTCATAATTTACTAGCCTTGTATTTTAAACTGTAGAAATTATTTTTTGTTACCATTTTAATAAATTAAAATTATCCGTATCTATTGAAGATTTATTTTTGTAAATTCTTAGAATGATTGCTACACCTAGAGCTAATTCTGCAGCCGCAATAGTTATTACAAACACTACTAAAGATTGACCAAGTGCAACTTGTGTTTGTGAGAATTGAGAGAAAGCAGCCAAAGAAATTAAGTGTAGGTTGACTGCATTTAGCATTATTTCTATAGAGAGCAGTATTAGTATGGCACTTTTCCTACTTAAAGCTCCATAAAGACCTATGCAAAATAAAATAGCACTTAAAATTTGATAATGAATAGGGTCAATCATTTTCACCCTCCCTGCTTGTTTTCACCATTAAAACGGCACCTATTAATGCAATTAAAAGTACTAAAGATGCCAGTTCGAAAGGAATAGCCCAATCTGTAAAAAGATAGCGCCCAAGGAACGTTAAAGAGATATAATTTAATTCTAGTTTTGCAGGAAGAGCCGGAGAGCTCACGATTCCAATAATCAAACAAGTTAATGCAGCTATGCATGCAAGTATTGCAAATGGTGCTTGTTTGGTAGATTTTAAATTAGAAAAATCTTTTAAGTTGGTTAAAATAATTGCAAATACAATGACGGTAACAACTGTTCCTCCATATATTAGTATTTGAACGAGCGCCATAAACTCGGCAGCTAAAAAAATGAATAACCCTGCAATTCCCAAAAGGACTGCTAGCAGTGACAGGCAGGCTAACATAACATTTTTTGAGGTAACAACACCTATTGCACTCGCAATAACAGTTATTGCGAGTAAGTAAAAAATTATTATTGAAGCTAAACTAGAGTTTTCTATCAAATTTAATATCCATTATTTTTCAGGAGAATCCTTTGGTTTTTTAGGTGTTCCTCGGTTTTTTTCTTGCTTTGGTGACCAATTAGTTTTTTGTTGATATTTAGTACCCATTTCTATTAACTCAGGAAGCTCTACTCTGTTGCCGTTTCTTTCGAATTTACTACGTTCATGTTCGTGACTCATTTCGATTGCGTCAAAATTACAAACATCAACGCATATGCCGCATAAAATACACCTTCCCAGATTTATTTCAAAGTTTTCAATTATTTTTTTTCTTGAACTTTTGTTCTCTGTAAATTTTTCGTTGTCTTTCATGTTGGCCGACATACATACAGTTGGGCAATTTCTGATACACACCATACATCCTGTACAATATGGTTCATCAATTTCGAAGTCATAAGTTAGAGCAGGAAACCCCATAAATTTATTTTTTACAGGAATTCTTTTCTCTGGAATTGGATACTCTCCCGTAACTGGGGTGCGAAATGTAGCAGATAAAGTAATCATCAAGCCTTTAAGCAATTTAATCATTATATTTTTTGACCTTTTTACTGGTTTTCATTTGATTCTCGTAGCTCTTTGGCTGAATATAATTTAATTGTATTCTGAGGACCCGCGTTAGTTTTTTTTCTAATAATGTATAGAGCAATTATTAATAGCAAAACTGACGAAAGGCTCAAAATTATCCACGGAAGTTTATAGTACATTATAAATCCGGTAATGATGATATTAATAAATGATAGCGGCGCCAAAAGTTTCCAGCAGAAAGACATTAATTGATCTATTCTTAGCCGAGGAGACGTGCCCCTAATCCAAAAAATCAACAAAACTATTAGATAGCATTTAAACAAAAACCATAAAATAGACAAAAACGAATGTAAGTTGCCGTCAAATGGCATTTTTGGCCAGTTCCAGCCTCCAAAGTACAGGAGAACAACCAATGCTGCGACTGTAAATGTGTTTATATATTCTGCCAGGAAAAACACAGACCAATGTGCACCGCTATATTCTATGAAAGGCCCGCCGGCAACTTCTGATTCTGCGTGATGTATATCGAAAGGAGTTCTTCCGATTTCGGCCAACCCAGATAAGAAAAATATTACAGCGCCAATTGGTTGAACAAGAATGTTTGGAAAGGAAGATTGATTTTCAACGATTGTAACTAAATTTAATGATTTTGAAATCATTGCAATACTTAAAATAGCCATAATAAAAGGAATTTCATAGCTTATTAGCTGCCCTGCAGCTCTTACTCCACCTAGAAAGGCATATTTGTTTGCAGAGCTCCATCCGGCTAAAACCATTCCCAGAACTGATAAGACTGAAATAGAGACAATATAAAATAGGCCCAGTTCCAGATTGCGGACGACAAAGCCGTCAGAAATTGGTAAGGTTACCCAAATCATAAATGCCGGAACAAATACAGCAATTGGGGCAAACCAGTAAATTTGTTTGTTTGACCATCTGGGAATAATATCTTCTTTAAGTGCTAATTTAACTGCATCAGCAATAGGTTGTAGAGTACCATGGAATCCTACAAACATTGGCCCCATTCTCATTTGTATTTTGGCAAGAGTTTTTCTTTCAAGCCAAGTGAGAAACAGCACTGTGATAGTTAAAAACAATAGCAAAAAAGAAGGGGCAAACAGATATGAAAATTTATCAAAAATTTCTAGAATCAACGATCTACTTCTCCCAAAACTATATCCAAAGATCCCAATATGACAACAGAATCAGCTACGTATGAATTTTCAAGCATCTTTGTTAATGCAAGTAAATTTGAAAAAGAAGGTGCTCGAACTTTAACTCTATAGGGTTTATCGGTACCATCGCTGACTAAAAACACACCAAAATCACCTCTGGGTGTTTCAGTGCGGACGTATGTTTCTCCTTTGGGAGGTTTAATTAACCTTCTTACATTTCCTAATATTGGGCCTTCAGGCATTTGGTTTAGGGCTTGTTCGATAATTTCTATTGATTGTCGCATTTCTTCAACTCGAACGTAATATCTGTCCCAGGAGTCACCAGTACTGCCAACAGGGATTTTAAAATCGAAACGGTCATAAATTCCATAAGGATCCGATATTCTAATGTCTTCGGCTACTCCACTTCCTCTTAGGGTAGGGCCTGAAAGACCAAAGTCTAAAGCGGTCTGTTTTTCTATAACACCAACACCCTTAGTTCGGGCAAGAAAAACTTCATTTCCAGAGAGAAGTTCATCGCATTCATCGATACTTGTTTTGAGAGTTGACAGTAATTTTTCTACATCTTTTTTAAAGTCGGGACCTACGTCTTCTTTGATTCCTCCAATTCGGATGAAGTTATGCATCATCCTTGCTCCCGTTACCGATTCAAAAACGGCTTGGATTTTTTCTCTGTCTCTAAATCCGTAGAGGATAGGGGTCATAGCTCCGGCATCTAATCCGAAAACTCCATAAAACAAAAGATGACTTGCGATTCTATTTAATTCACAAAGTATTGTTCTTATATACCAAGCTCTATCAGGAATATCTATTTCCATTAATTTTTCTACAGCAGCACAAAACCCTAGTTCCATATTTAAGTTTGATAAATAATCGATTCGATCAAACAATGAAATTACTTGAGAATACAGTTCAGATTCACAAAGTTTTTCCGATCCTCTGTGGAGGTATCCTATATGTGGCTCGGCTTTTGTAATGACTTCTCCGTCAATCCACAAAACCAACCTGAATACACCATGAGTACTGGGGTGTTGAGGCCCCATATTAACAATAACATCTAGAGAATCTTTATTTTCAAGATTTTCTAGTGGTGGATTGATTCCTATATAGTTGTTTGAAAATTCCATTTTTATAGCCTAAAAATATCCAAATTATTTTTTACCATTCATCATAATCGTTAAAAGGAAAATTTTTTCTTCCAGGGAAGCCTTCAAAATTTTCGGGCAACAATAAAGTTGAGAGATTCGGATGGTTGATAAAAAGTACTCCAAACAAATCATATCCTTCTCTTTCATGCCAATTAGCAGCAGGCCAAATTTTAGTCACGCTGGGGGCAGAAGGACTCGTTGCACTTATTTGAAGTTTAATAACAGATTTGAATCTGTATTTAGTTGAAAATATATGATAATTAACTTCTAGGTAATCAATGTAATCAACAACAGAAACACATCTTAAATAATCAAAAAGAAATTCTTCATTTGTTTTTAAATACTTACATATATTCAAAAAACTTTTCAAATCAGATAGAATTTCAACTTCATCTTTGTTTATAGAGACTGTTGGTGTGAATTGATCTAGATGTGACGATATACTTTTTGCTAGTTGTTCAGATTTTGAATTTTCGGTGTCAACGTTCATTCTAATATTTTAGCTTTGGTTAGCATCGTTTTTAATTTTTTCTTGTAGCTGCATGATTCCATACATTAAAGCTTCAGGTCTTGGAGGACAGCCGGGGACATATACGTCAACAGGAACAACGTGGTCGACTCCCATTACTACAGAGTATGATTTGTAATAAGGCCCGCCATTTGTTGCACAGGCGCCCATTGCGATAACCCACTTAGGGTCAGGCATTTGTTCGTATAATAATTTTATAGGCTCTGCCATTTTTTTTACTACTGTTCCAGCTACAATCATAACGTCTGCTTGTCTGGGAGAAGGCCATGTCACTACCCCAAATCTATCCAGGTCATGGTGAGACATATGAGTGCTCATCATCTCTATAGCACAGCAGGCTAAGCCAAAGCTTAAAGTCCATAAAGAAGACTTTCTGGCTAGGGCGAATAATTGATCAGATTTTGCCGTAACAGCATTTGGCAGAACTTTGTTAAAAATATTGTCAGCTGGAGTGTTACCTGAATTTGGGGAATACCCTTTACCTAAATTTTCTAATTCCATTGAAGAGCCCCTCTTTTCCATGCATAAAGTAATCCGAACAATAAAATTCCAATAAAAATAATCATTTCATAAAAAACAGCTGCAATTGAATCAACAAATATTATTGCCCAGGGAAACAAGAATACAGCCTCGACGTCAAAAATTAAAAAAAGCATTGCGAAGATATAATAACGAATGTTTACTTGTGACCAATTGTATTTAGAAGGACGAATTCCACATTCATAAGGGAGGCCTTTATCAGCAGATTCTCTTTTGGGTGCCAGGATGTATGATGCTAAAAATAAACCAAGGACTGCTGCCAAACCAACTCCGGCAACGATAAGGACTATCATCCAGTCTGTTATAAATCCCTGAGGCATCAAATCTCCTAATCAATAGAAAGCAGGACTATTTACCATTTTATCATTCTCAGATATGCGTATTCAATAAATATTGATAGTTATCAGTTTGTTATTTTTCGGTTGATTTAATATCATTGATGTGTATTAATGGCCATCTAATGATCTTCGACAAAATTTGTTTCTAATGAATCAAAAAAAACAATCAATAATTAACATCTCCGATAAGTGTCTTAGAAGTGTCTCCAAATAAAAACATAAAACCGAACGAACTTAATATATCCCAGGAGAGTGGATTTACTTTAATTGAAGTAATTATTGCAGTATTAATTTTGGGAATTGCTGTTGTTGCGCTTCTTGAGGTAATGGCGGTTGGGTGGAATATGAATACCTCGATGAAAGACCAGAAAGATGTTCTGGATGTTGCTATATCGAACATAGATACTACTATTAATCAAGAATATAAAGAACCTCCACAAAGCGTTGATATAGATACTACTGAAGGGTGGGAAGTTGGCCTTTCTAGCTTGGTAATTAAGAAAGGGTTGTTGCAAAAAATAACATCTAATGTTAATTCTTCAAACAATCAACAAGCTTCTATCACAACATATTTAATTAATAAAAAATTTAAGCCTACTTCAGAATCTTTTGTTTTGTCACAGCATAGCTATAGATGGTATGAAAATATCGATTCTTATACGCCCACAACTGCTTTATCTGAGAAAAATGATATTTTAACCAAAGTGAGTCCTGGCAAAGTTATAAGATTAAGGATTTCTATTAAAGCTGGAGCGGTTTTAAACAAAGATAGTCAGCAATTTAAATTAGAATATTCTACAAACACAGAAGATGGCTGGACTCAGGTTGGAGACATAGGTTCTGTTTCAAAAGTATGGACAGGGTCCAATAATTTTTCATCAGAAGACGCAGGAGATACGACAGTTCTTTTAGAAGGGAACAATATTTCCCAGTCTTATGAAGAACAAAATCCTTCTGTTGCAAATAAACAACAAATAGGTGCTGGAGAAACAGGAGAATGGGATTGGGTCATAAAAGAAAATGGGGCAAATCCAGATACCGTATATTTTTTCAGGATGGTTCTAATTAACGGAACACACTTAGATCGATATATGAGGTATGCAACATTGAGAACGTCGCCTCAAACTTCTTATATTCAGAAAAATTATAGGTGGTATGAAAATTCTGATTCTGTGACACCTGCAACTGCTTTGTCCGGCGAAGGAACAGCTAGAGTTAGTACTGTTTATGGAGAAAAATATCGATTAAGGATATCTCTTGAAGTTGATGGCAATTTAGTGTCAAAAACCACTCAGGCTTTTAATTTACAGTATGCTACAGAAATTTCCGGTACATGGACATACTTGGGAGACGTTGGAAGCAATGATGCATGGATTGGAGTGAATAATTCATCCGTTCAAGATGAAGTAGTAATTCCGAGTTTGTTGTTAAGTACCTCAACCCTTTCTGGCACTTATCAAGAAGAAAAAAAATCGGGACTAAATCCAGTGGCAATTAATATTCAGGGACAAATGGAGTTTGACTGGGCTATAAAAGATAACACTAACAACCAATCTGCTACCAAATATTATTTTAGAATAGTTGATGCTAACGGAATTCCTTTAAGTTATTATTCAATTTATCCTACGATCACTGTTCCTCCTGTGTTTGTAGTAGGAAATTTGACTAATAACGCAGCTGTTGATAATTATCCATCGTGGTCGCCAGACGGAACAAAAATTGCTTTTGGGACTAATAGAGATGGCAATCATGAGATATACGTAATGATTGCCCCATAAGGAGGGATGTTTTTTGAAGAACAAGCGATTAAATAGTTTTTTAGATTTAGAATTCTTAAGATTTCAAAATGGAATTTCATTGCTTGAATTGNCAGTAACCCTTGCCATCGTGGCAGTAATTTCTGTTCCGTTAATAGGTATAATTTCTCAGATTTTTTCATCACCATTGCAATGGAATGCAGAAATGACAGCAACAAATAATAGTANTCAAGTAGTACAGTTAATTACGGATGATGCTTTGCAAGCTCAGAANATTACAATNTTAGATAAACCNGANTANGTNACATTNGAATGGGTAAATCANAGTACNTTNCCNTCNATNACTTATANNGTTACTTANTCNTATGACGAAGATTCAAAATCAATTAAAAGAATTGAAAAAATAAACGATGACCANNCGTCTACANNTTNNTATGNNTCAATAGATTTATATGAAGACGTNGTNATAGAAAAAACAGGTTCTTTNGTNANGGNAACAGCTACATCTNCAGTAGANGGTATATTTGAGAATGCTAAGTCAACNTCTNNCAGNTCANCNTTANNCAGGGTNTTNGTTGNNGATGANCCNCCTTTGCCNNCTNNTTATTTNNTNGCNTGGGATGATTTTGAAACAAAAAATTTCATTGGNGGAGATGGNTGGNNAAATGANTGGGTTGTTAATGGAAATGGAAGTGCATCAATAATTGAAGATTCNGGCANNCANGTNATNAAAATATTTNGAGCAGAAAATNCACAAATATCTANCATTGAAAGAAAGTTNAAATTATCAGNTCATNCNAACCCAAAGCTNCAAGNTGTAATNANGNTTGAAAATTTTGACTCAGGAGATNTGGTTNATGTACANGTTGGTCCATCNGGNGGAAGNTTTACAACTTTAACAACATTTTCTAAAGGNAGTGANGTAGGTTCTTATCAGNGCTTTGTTTGGAGTTTGCCTTCAATNNCATTNGNNNATGANNCNANAGTNNGNNTTCAGGTATATACCCCAAACATNGGGACATCAAANATTGGNGTTTTNATAGATCAGGTNGAGNTNNTTAGCGAGTGGNCAAATGATTGATTTNNATANAANTAAAATTAAACNAAATANANNNT
>PBID01000003.1:0-116937 GCA_002719675.1 Chloroflexota bacterium | reverse complement strand
AAGATAAAATNNTNNATGAAAANGGTTCNGTTTTGANTATTGTTTTAATTGCTATTTTTGTTGGTGCAATTTTAATNTTTGTNTCTACNAGTNTTTTTTCAACNATTATGATTANGTCAGGACAAAATNTNGATNNTGTTAAAAANCGNTATNTAGCANAAGCNGGTTTAAATTTNGTNGTNGCNGATATNTTAGAAGGAAAAGANNTTNANTCATCAAATTACACNGAGNNNNTAANNNTGGATGANNANGAAATTGNGNTAANNNTTGAAAAGCCATTTTATGCAATGGGGCCTACAAGTTCATATTATTATATAGATCCTGGTGTTGANAAAGGATTGTCCTCTCTNAGGTCACAACAAAGCTACTTCTTTTTTCTTGAATCTNTCAGNCAAGGNTCTGATTTGAGAGTGAANTGGAGCTTCACTCCCAACAACAAGAAATGGAGGATTAGGCTGTATGAAGGATACNGNGTTGATATTAATCAGAATGCANCNGTNTTGGCAAAAGATGATTTTGAAACNGGNGATTATCTTGGAGGAACAGGATGGAATNCTGAATGGACTNCTTCTGAAAACAACGTATCTGTTGTAACNGANTTTGGNCCTGTTGAGGGAAATCGTCATTTNAAATTANCTATGGNAGATGCGGAAATAGTTAGATCTTTCAATGTTTCTAATGCTAGTAATTTGAGAATTCAATTTTGGGTGAAGTTTTTAAATTTTGAGCCNGGGGAATCTGCAGGATTATCAGTAAGTCAAAATGGCTCAGATTTTTTTACTATAAAAGAATGGAAATACGGTCAAGATGACGGGATTTATCGATATGAAGACATAGATTTATCTTCTTATGAATCGACCTCTCAATTGTGGATCAAATTTTTTACAGATATGAACTCGGTATATGATCTATTGTTTATTGATGATTTAAAAATTGTTTCTCGGGCAAATGATGGACATATTGAAGAGTTTTTTGGATCGAAAGGGCCTGCTGTTTTGTTTGTCCCTGGGGAAAAAATTAACGGAGGACAGTACACCATTGAATTCAAAAATGATTCTTCTGTTGATTTGGTATCTAACGATTTTTCTAATGAAGCTAAACAATCAAAGACGTGGATATATGCCCAAGCTTATGAAGATCACTTAGTGACTGCGACAGTAAATTTAAATGAAGTTTCTCTTTGGATCCGACAGGTTCCAGGTAAAACACTTCCTGCAATTCCACAGGAAGTTTATTTTTTGAGTTTTTTGCCTTATGCTATCGAACTTCTTCACCTAGAAGATGATGATGGAGATGGAATTCCAAATATTATTGATGGCAGAAAAGTAGGATCGACATTTATCGATGAATCTAAAGTTTCTTCGAAATATTTTTCTGATTTACATGGATTAGGCACAAGTTTTGGAAGTATTGACAATCTCAATGGGCTTAAAGTTATAGTTCAAAATTTACCTGAACCTAAAGGGTTTTTAATTATTGCTTCGGGTGGACCAGGTGCAGCNGAGCTTACGGTTTGTTCCAATTATTTATCAATTTCAGATGGAGATGAAGTTGAAATTACTTGTTAATTATTTTTTGAAATGTGAATATTAATATCAAAATTAGTAGAGGAAATAAATTTGAAATCCCAAATGACATTATCTAAATTAAGAGAAGAGATCCCAATAGCAAAAGATTCACATTATTTTTTAACTGGAAGCCATGGTCCTGCGCCAATTTCTGTACTAAATGAATTTCGCAATCAAATGGAATTTGAAGCAGAATTTGGTCTACAGGGAGGATTATATAAAAAAGAAATCATTGATCGAGAACATGATTCTCGAACTGCTTTAGCAACCTTTTTAGGGGTTACTCCCGCAGAAATCTCTATCACTGGAAACACGTCAGAAGCTATGCAGAAAATCATTCGTTCTTTTAGTTGGAAAAAAAATTCTGAATTAGTTGTGTCTTCTTTGGAACATGTAAGTACATTTTCAATTTGCAGAGAGCTGTCAGATAGATATGGAGTGATAATCAAAACAGTGGAGGCTGATACCGATGAATCAATATTTTTGGAATCTTTTCAAGATGCTTTGTCAGAGTCCACCAAACTAGTGGTCGTTAGTCAAATTGCTTCTCCAGACGGAAGATTATTGCCGGTAGAAAGAGTGGTTAATATTGCCAAAGAAAAAGGCATTCCCGTTGCCGTTGATGCAGCTCAGTCTATAGGTCAATTTCCTGTGGATATAAAAGATATAAAATGTGATTTTTTAGTTGGTTCAGGCCATAAATGGCTATTGGGACCCATGGGAATTGGATTTTTGTATGTAAATAACGAATATGGTTTTTCAAATTTTAGGCCAGAATTTATTCCTGATGTTAAGTTGTGGCACCAAAAAGAAGATCCTTTACCACCTCTAGATTTAAAGCAAAGGGCTGAAGTAGGAACGTATAGTCATGCAAAAATCATTGCATTGGGTAAAGCTTTAAACAATATTAATCAAATTGGGTTTTCTCAAATTATTAGTCATGTCCAATCGCTGTCGAGTTTATTGTCTAAAGCTGTATCCAAAATGCAAAATACACGAATGATCACTCCAATAAACAGTAGTTACCCTTCAGGGCTAATTTCTTTGAAGGTAGAAGGAAGATCCGCAAAGGATATTCAAAATGCAGTTGCAGAAATGGAAAGAGAAAAGATTTTACTAAAGTTTCAATGGTTGACTGCTCCGTATGATATCGATAAATTTGCAATACGTATTTCTTTAGCTATGTTTAATACTAATAAAGAGGTGAATCATTTAAATGACGCTCTAAAAACGTATTTAGGATAAAATCTTATAATGAAACATATCAATGTTTATGAATTTAAATGTGATTTATGTGGTTCTGCAATGACAGGTGTCCATTGCAAGCTAAAATGTTTGGTTTGTGGATTTATTCGTGATTGTTCTGATCCGTAAGGCGTTAAAAACTTCCTAAGAATTTGAGAAAATATGTTTCATCAACAACAGTTTAATCAATTTTGTATATTGATCTTGGTGGCCTTCTTTTTGATTGGGTGTTCAACTTTTATTAAAAATGACATTTCCAAAGATGATGTTTCTGTTAATAAAACACAAATTACACCCATGGAAGTTCTTGAAAGTTCTTCTGAAGTAATGTCAAATCTTGACACTTTAAGATTTAGAATTGTTCATGAATCTGGAGACACAGAACTTTTCCCAAGTATATATATCGATAGAATGGACGTTTCTATCGTTTTTCCTAATGAGTACCACGTTAAATTTTATGGCAAGGGAAATTCAAATCAAATTACAAAAGGAGAGATTATAGTTTCTGAAGGTAAAACTTTTATAACTAATCCTTTTTCAGGAAAACTGGAAGAGTTATCGGGAGGATCTTCTCCGTTAAAGTTTTTTGAACCTCAAGCTGGAATCCAGTCTATTTTTTCTAGTATTGAAGATGTAACCTTTGTTAATGAAGTTGAAGATTCTTCACAACAAGCTTTATTGTCTGGGGAAATGCCTGCGAATGCATTGTTAGCAATTTTTGGTAATTTAGTTTTGGATGAATTTGTAGACGTAGAGTTGTTGATTGATTTGAAAACAAAATATTTAACTGAGGCAAAAATTATTGGTCCAATAGTTTCATCTGATAGCACAGAAGTAGTAAGAAAAATTGAATTTGTTTCTTTTAACAAAAAATTTCAAATAAAAAAAGTTGATTAAAGCCCCAAAGTTTTATTTAAGGTTTTTAGTAAAAAAATATGAACAACAAGCACAAATTTAGTAATCTGTATTTGGGTCTAATTCCTTTAGCTTTGGGCGTTTTTGTTGCCGCAGACGACCAAACTGTAATGGTTACAATTTTACCCGAAATCATGAAAGATACTCATTCTCAAATCACGGAACTTGATAGTGTTTCATGGATTATTACAGCATATTTACTTGGTTATTTATGCGTTATCCCGTTTATGGGTAGCGTGTCTGATGTAGTTGGCAGACAAAAATCTTTTGTTATTTCTATGGGTGTTTTTATTTTAGGATCAGTTCTTGTAGCTATAGCTCCTCTAGATTGGAGTTTTATAGGTTTAAATTCTTTTGATTCAGATTTTAGTAAGATCACAGTAAATTATTTGGTTTTTGTGAGAGTGATACAAGCTGTTGGCGCAGGCGCTCTTTTACCTATTGGAATTGCTTCTATAGGAGATATGTTTACTTCATCGAAAAGGGCTTTTCCAATGGGGATATTATCAAGTGCTGCTGAAGCTGGAGGTGTAGTAGGTCCATTTTGGGGAGGTATCTTTGTGAGGTTTTTAAATTGGAGATGGACGTTTTGGTCAAATATACCAATTGGTTTTGGTTTAATAGCAATATCATATTTTTTGCCTAAGTATACTCAGAAAATAAAACAAACACCGATAGATAAAGTTGGTTCTGGTGTTTTGGCTTTATTTCTTATAACAACAACTCTGGTTTTTTCTCAATTAGGAATTAGCACATCCGTTTTTTTGTTTTGCGTGTTAGTGTCGTGTATTTTGGCAGCAATATTATTTTGGTTAGCTAGAAACGATTCAAATTTTTTAATACCTATAGATTTAATAAAAACAAGAGGGTTTATTTGGTTAAATCTAACACATTTTTTTGTAGGTGTTGCATTAATTATAGTAATGATTACAGTTCCTTTAATGGCCACAACAATCTTGGAAAAAAATTCTTTCGAAGGTGGATTAATGTTGCTTAAAATAACTCTTGCAATTCCGTTCGGTGCTTTCCTAGCAGGAGGGTTATGCAGAGTAATTCATTACAAATGGGTTGTTTTAGTGGGATTGTTTTTTACAGCTATAGGTTTAGCTTTGATGTATTATTGGATTACGGGTTCCATCAATCCAGTGATTCCAATCCAGCTAATTACTACAGGATTTGGGTTTGGTGTTATTGCAACTCCAGTTTCTGTATCTGCAATTGAGTTAGCTAGTTCTACAAATCGAGGTATTTCTGCTAGTTTAGTCACTTCGTCTCGACTTTTTGGGATGACTGTTGGGATATCAGCAATTAGTTCATGGGGTAGTTATCGATTTGGAGAATTGTTATCCAATGCAGGGGTAGGATTATCCAGTTTAGGGTCCATGTTATCTACTGGCACCGGGTCTTCGGAAATTAAAGAGGTAATGGTTCATATTGGAGAACAATTATTTAGCGAATTTTTATTGATTGGAATTGTTGTTTTGATTNCAGGATTTTTTTCTGGAATATTAATAAATCATAATAAGCAAGTGGTTTAGATCAATTAAATTTTTTAGAAAACATTTCTTTAATTTTAGGTTTTATTATTTTNCCCATAGNNTTGCGAGGTANAGATTCTACGATTAAAATNTTTTGNGGNACNTTATAGTTNATAAGCTTNGTTTTNGCCCANTTNCGNAATTTGNTTCTATNAAGGNTGCTTNCTTTNNCNANAACTANTGCNGCAGAAACNGCTTCNCCCCATTTNTTATCTTTNATNCCAACTACAGCGCATTCTTTTATTTCTGGATGCGTGCGTAATACGTATTGAATTTCGTTTGCAGAAACTTTTTCTCCTCCAGTTTTAATAATGTCTTGTGATGCACGACCCCAAATTTTATAAATTCCATTTTCAGTTGATGCTATATCACCAGTTCTGAACCAACCGTCTTTTGAAAATGATGATGAAGTAATTTCTGGGTTATTCCAATATTCTAAAAAAACATTTTTGCCCTTAATTTGTAGCTCTCCTTCATCACCTTGGGGTACTTCAATGTCAAGACTTACAGGATTTTGGCTTGAGTCAAAATCAATTGAACAAATTCGTGTTTGAACTCCAGGTAAAGGCTTTCCCACGAACCCAGGAATTCTTTTGCCATTTAATGGATTTGATAGGGCCATTCCTACTTCTGTCATTCCATATCTTTCAAGTAAAACATGCCCTGTAATCGTTTTCCACTGCCTTAACGTGTTTGGTAATAATGCATCTGATCCTGAAACCATCAAGCGTAAATGTGACATTTGTTTTTTTATTGATTTCTGGTTTTTTTCAGGTAAATCATTCCAAAAAGAAATTAATTTTTCGTACATTGTTGGGACAGCCATAAACAATGTAATTTTATTGCTTGATAATTTATTCCAAATTTTTGCAGGGTCAACGCTTGGTAGAAATTCACATATAGCGCCACTCCATAAAGCACAGAGCATTGCGTTAACTATTCCATGGACATGATGAAGGGGAAGAATGTTAAGGATATGGTCTGAATCGACCCATTCCCAAGATTTTATTAGAGCAGTAATTTGTGATTTTATGTTTAGATGTGTTGTTACAACACCTTTGGGTTTATTTGTAGTTCCACTAGTATAAATTATCATAGCTCTACGGGATTCATCAATTTCAGGATATTTGTGATTTTTCAATGAAATATTGATTTCATTTGTATCGATTAACTCAATATTGTTTTGTAATCCATCTAAGGCATCGGAAAATTCCGGGTCTAAAATGATTTTATTAGAAGAAGTGTCTTTGATAATATGGTTTATTTCTTCAGCAGGGTGGGATAATGCTATTGGCACAGCAATTCCTCCGGCTATCCAAATGCCCCATTGCGTTGCAATATATTTATGCCCAGGAGCAATCATGAATAGAATTCGTTCTTCTTTCAGGTCATTTTTATTTGCAAGAAGCTTATTAGCTATGGAGTTAGCCAGATTTAAGATTTCAGAGTATGTATGACTACCACTTTTATCAATTGCCGCAATATGATCGGTATAACGGGAAGCGCGAGATATGATTTCTATAGTCATGAATAATATTCTTATTCAAGAAAGTCACGTAATTTTTTTGATCTCGTAGGATGTCTCAATTTTCTTAAGGCTTTTGCTTCAATTTGCCGGATACGTTCTCGAGTAACTCCAAAAGTACGCCCAACTTCTTCCAGGGTCCTTTGTCGCCCGTCTTCTAGGCCAAACCTAAGAGAAAGTACTTCGGACTCCCTAGAGCTTAAAGTTTCTAAGACATCATCAACTTGCTCTTTTAGTAGCTGGTATGATGCAGCTTCAGCTGGCGCGACAGTGTTTCTGTCCTCTATGAAGTCTCCTAAGTGACTATCTTCTTCTTCTCCGATAGGTGTTTCTAGCGATACTGGTTCTTGAGAAATTTTCAGAATTTCTTTCACTCGCTCTGGAGGAACACCCATTCCTTCTCCGATTTCTTCATTAGTCGGCTCTCTTCCATATTCCTGGACAAGCCTTCTTGACACCCTAAGTAGTTTATTAATAGTTTCTACCATATGTACAGGTATTCTGATTGTGCGTGCTTGGTCTGCGATAGCTCGTGTGATTGCCTGTCTGATCCACCAAGTCGCATAAGTGCTAAATTTAAAACCTTTACGATAATCAAATTTTTCAACAGCCCGAATAAGACCTATATTACCCTCTTGGATTAAATCAAGAAGAGACATGCCTCGGCCTATATATTTTTTTGCAACACTAACGACAAGCCTAAGATTGGCTTCTGACAAGTGAGATTGAGCTAATTCTCCCGCGTTTTTGATTTTATTGATTGATTGCACCAATAAAAACTCAAAAGAATTAAGCTTTGTAGTAAAAGAAACCTCGTTAATTATTTCTTTTAACGAATCTAAAGAGGTATTTTGATCTATAAGGTCAAATATATTTTCAGGCAATACGTTGGCATTCATAGATAAATTTTTAATTTGCTGAATTGCGTCTTCAGGACTGATGTTGAGTATTTCAGAAATAAAATTTGTTAAATCTTCCGATATATCTCCATCTAAAACTTCCTTATATTGCTGGTTTGACTTTAAGTCTGAAATTGTAACATTTTCATCGATTCCAGCTTTTTTGGCGATACTTTGTGCTAAAGGAACAGACTCAGACAAGTTGTTAAGTATATTTAAATAGATTCTCCAGGCGCCTGGCTTACGTCCGTCTGCGCTAGTTAAAGAAGCCTCAATAGAGTTAATATGTGTGGCAATTTCCATTTCTCTGGCTAATGTTCGTTCCTGATCAGCTTTCAGGAGATGAACTCTGCCGATTTCTCTTAGATATAACCTGACAGGATCATCAACCATTTCGGTAGGAGTGGCAACAGCAACTGGATCAGCGGGTTTCTCCCATGTTTCTTGGCTTGCTGTAGGGGCTTGTATTTGGTTTGGGTCAAACTCAGGAGCATTTTCATCATCAATTTCATCCATGTCTAGACTTTCAACTTGCAAATCATCTTCATGAATTTCAGTTTCGTTATCCTCGATAATGGATTGAAGTTTTCTAGACCTCATTTCTGAAAGGTGCTTAATATCTTTAGAAGATTCAGATTGTTCAATCAAATCGATTAACAAGGAATCCATTTCGTTTTGTTTCTTTTTAGTTGCCATATTTTATTCCATAAACATAGTAATAAGTGGTTTAGGTTGCCTTTTGATTAAATTCGTTCAAATTAGTTTTAAGTTTTTGGTTTAAATCTACAATTACTTTTTCAATTTCTTTTGGATTTTCTGAACCTGAGTGAATTGATGAAAGCAACTCTCTTTGCATGTTTTTAATGTGTATTTGTTCAAGTCTTGCAATTGTCTGTTTCAATGCCCTAACCGCAGTAAACTCATTGACGGGGTCAAGTTTTAAAGAAAGTAGATAGTTTAATTGATCCTTCAGTATGGGTGAAAGTATTAATTCTAACTCTTCTATTGTATTAGAATTTAAGTAACTAGTAAAGATTTCCCGGTTCTCTGTTTTTTGAAAAATTTCAATTTCTGAAACTTGGATTTCATTTCTAGACTCAGGAAATTGAAGTAACGTAGCCATTATGAAATTTTCTGTTTTATATGGATCTGTTTGTAGGGCTGATAAAGTAACAGAATCATTTGAATGGCTTTTTTGTCTTCTTGAATTTCTCGTTGAAGGTCTAGAGGATCTTCCAATATTTGATCGAATCACTTCGGCTGAAACTTGGATTTTTTTTGAAAGTAATTCTACATAATGTTCTTGTTCAACGCTGCTTTTTGAAGACGTAATTATTGGAATAAGTGCGTTGATTATTTGGCCTTTGCCTTCAGGTGTTGTTTTATCGTTTTTATCGGACACTATCTCAATTACAAAATCTTTGTATGGTGTTGCGGTTTCAATTAAAGATTTCCATTCATTTAAATTGTTTTTTATTAGTGAATCTGGATCTTCTCCCGTAGGTAGCGATGCAATTCTGATTTTTGCTGGCTTACCCAAGTCTAGTAAAGTGTTTTGAGAAGAATTGTTTTGATTTGTTGAATCTAAAACATGCCATGCTGATTCTAAGCTTCGCAATGTGGCTGATTGGCCAGCAGTATCAGAATCCATTGCTAGAACATAATCTTTAGCCATACGTTTAATTGAACTGACCTGGTGTTCTGTTATTGCTGTTCCCATGGATGCTATAACATTTTTTTCATTATTTTGGTGTGCTGTAATTACATCCATGTATCCTTCTACAATTATTGCGCAATTTAAATTTTTTATTGAATTGGAAGCTTTATTTAATCCATACAGTATTGATTGTTTGTCAAAAATTTCAGTTTTAGGAGTATTTAAATATTTGGGATTTGAATCATCAAGACTTCTTCCACCAAACCCAACGATTTTCCCTTGCTTGTTTTCGATAGGAAACATTACCCTGTTCCAGAAAAACCCTTTAGAATGGCCGGCATTTGATATGTTAGATAGACCTGTTTGTTTAATTTGTTTTTCATCAAATCCCAAGCTGACAAGTTTATTTAAGAGCAAACTACCTGATGGTGGGCTAAATCCTATTCTGAATTCTGAAATTGTTTTTTCTGTTAGGTCTCGTTTGGAGATATATTCTTGAGCCACGGAGCCTGTTTTTTCATTCAATGATTCTTGAAAAAACAAGGCGGCCTGTTCATTTATTTCATATAAAAAATCGGACTTTTTTTGTGTTGTAGAAGGGCTAATGTTTATGCCAGCTTGTTGCGACAATTGTTTTATGGAGGTATAAAAATCTACATTTTCAATTTTCATTACGAATGAAAGGACGTCTCCTCCTGTTGAGCAAGCTCCAAAGCAACGCCATGATTGTCGTTGAGGACTGACAACAAATGAAGGAGTTTTTTCCGAATGAAATGGGCATATGGCTTTGTAATTAGACCCGGCTTTATTTAGCGTGATATACGAAGAAATTAAATCGACTATATCAATTCTATCTTTTATGTCTTCAGTAATTGCCATTATACTTTGCCGAGCTAATCAAATTAAAAAATATTGGGGATGTAGATTATATTATTATTTTGAATTTTTTGTTTGATGAGATTCATGTTGTTTGGAAGCAAATTCAGCAGTTTTAATCATAGGTTCTAAGATTCTGTTCGAATGCCATATAATGTGGTCAAGCGAGACCCGCAAATCAACCAATCCATTTGCTAGCTCATGATATGAATTTGACTGAACGTCATCCATCAGTTTTTGCAATTGAAGCGACAATTTTTTTTGAGAGGTCCATATGTCTCCTAAATCAACGCACATATCAGAAAGGTCATTGTCTGGGAATTCCATTTTTTGAAAACAAGCTAAGAATTCATGTGCTATATTTGCACTTTCTGTTGCGACGTTTTTATTAGGCTTTAATTCTTCTGTGAATTTTTTCATTTGCCAATCCTTTTTATGGTTGTTGGTAATGCGTAATATAATCCATCCAAGTAGGTTTAATTATTTCCAGATTTTTTTCTTGGTTTTTATCTTCCATCAAAGAAATATTTTCAAAGATTTTTTTCCATAAATAATCAACTTCTGATTTCCACGAGTCAAACTCAGGGCTATGGGGATCTCTTTGCATTGAGATTAAATGCTCTTCAATCAAAACCAATAAATTCAGGACGATTCTGCTTGAGATAATATTTGAATTAGGCATGAATTAATATTTTCGTTCTAAAGGTTTTGTGATTGAGGAATCCAGCTTTTTTGCCATTCTGATTGCAAATTGGTCAGTCATTCCAGCTATATAATCTGTTATGGAATGATTTTTTTTCAGAGGTATATCTTTTATTTTGTCAGGAGATTTGTGAAGTTGTACGAATAATAAATTAACAATTTTTCTTGCAGTTTTGCCTTCAATGCTTTTGTCTTGAGGTTCGTAAACTTCTTGGAACATATAATCCCGAAATATATTTAAGGCTTTTCTGGTTTTAAAACTCATTTGAATTTTTGGTTTGGTTTTCGTGTTTTTTTCTGCCATTTCTCCTCGAGCGCTCCAAGAAGTTGAAATAATGTCTTTAACCATTGTATTTATTCTCTCTGAGTGGGTTGTGCCTAAATCTGAAGACACAATTTTTGGCATCATTTCAACAGTAATTATTCCATCTCGCAGCGCATCCTTGAGGTCGTGATTTAGGTAAGCTATCGCATCTGATACTCGACAAACTTGAGCTTCAAGAGATAGGGTTTCGGGAAGCTTTTTGTCAAAAAAATCGCCTTTAGGCTTTGAATGATTTAGGATTCCTTCTTTAACTTCTTGTGTTAGGTTTAATCCTTCTCCACTTTTTTCCAAAAATTCAACTATTCTATAGCTTTGTTTTGCATGAGTGAATCCATTAGGCAATAAATTATTTAATTCATCTTCTCCAATGTGTCCAAAAGGCGTGTGCCCTAGGTCGTGACCTAAAGAAATAGCTTCTGTGAGGTCTTCATTTAATTTTAGAGCCCTAGAAATTGTTCTGGCAATTTGAGCTACTTCAAGAGTGTGTGTTAGTCGAGTGATGTAATGGTCTCCAGTTGGTGAAATAAAAACTTGTGTTTTATCTTTTAATCTTTTAAAAGCATTAGAGTGAATAATTCTATCTCTATCTCTTTGAAAAACGGTGCGTATGTCACAGTTTTCTTCGGCAGTTTTTCTGCCTAAGCTGTTTTTTGCTTTTGATGCAAAAGGAGATAAATTTATCTCGCCATTTTCTATATTTTCTCTTATACTAATTGAACTCAAAATTTTACCTAGATTAAAAAAAATAATTTCTATTACGAATATTGTAAAGCTTTCATAATATTTAATGTTTATTTGCTGTACGTAAAGTATTTTACCATTTAGAATTATTAATTGTGCTGTAGTTTGAAATTTTGGCCCCGTGGTGTAGCGGTTTAACATATCGGCCTGTCAAGCCGAAGATCGCCGGTTCGAATCCGGTCGGGGTCGCCAGATTATTTTTCGGTATATTTATTTGAGTTGATGATCGTTTGATATTTTGATGAAATACTTTGATTTCAGGACGTATAGTGTAGTCAAACCAGATAAATCGCTTGAACTCAATTATTCTTGGCGCATTATATGAAATAAAAATGGTTTGCTAACAGGTTTTGAGCAACAATAATATTATATGGTGGGCGGTAGTGGACTCGAACCACTGACCTCTACGATGTCAACGTAGTACTCTAAACCAACTGAGCTAACCGCCCATTGTTTGATTACAAATCAGTTTCTTCTTTTTCCAAGTCTTGAACAAATTCTTCGAAATTAGGCTCTTCTTGATCTTCGTCCCCAGAAAAGTCTTGGTTGTTAGCTTCTTCTTGTAGCGTTTCAACCAAATCTTCTATATTAGATTCTTCTTTTTCCAGACTTTGAACAATACTTTCTATGTTGGATTCTGAAGGCTCATCAGGGAATGGAGAGATCATTTCTAAGGAAGGTTGTTTCATTGCAGCAGCTTCTTTAACAATTTCTTCTTTAGCAGGTATTAATCTACCAATAATTACATTTTCTTTTAATCCCTGTAGGTCGTCTATACCGCCTTTGACAGAAGCTTCAGCGAGCACTCTAGTTGTTTCTTGGAAAGAAGCAGCAGCCAAGAAACTTTCCATGTTCAAAGATGCTCTTGTGATACCTAGTAACACGGGAGTTGCTGAAGAGGGCTCTTTGTTTTGAGAGAACATCGATGCATTTATGTCTTCATAGGAGTTTTTGTCGATTAATTCACCAGGTAATAAATCACTGTCTCCTATTGATTCGACTTTTACTTTTCTAAGCATTTGACGAATAATAACCTCGATGTGTTTATCATGGATGCTAACACCTTGAGATTTATATACTTTTTGGACTTCTTGCAGCATGTATTGTTGAACTTCTTCAGGTCCTTGTATGCTTAAAATCTGTTGAGGGTTTTTTGGGCCAGAAGTCAAAGCTTCTCCAGATTTTACAGAAGAATTATCTTTGATTGTTATGTAAGATGCTGCAGGGATGGTATATTCTCTTATTTCTTCTTCTTCCCAAGAAATTTTTACCTTACGCTTGGAGGCTGTAACAATTCCATTAACTCTAGCTAATATTGGAGAAATTCCAGTATTTGACGACACGGGGTTCGCAATTGGAGAACCTATCGTAATTTTTTCTCCAGATTTTACAGAGATATCTAGATTTTTGTTTACAGGATATTCATCAACATATTTTTCGGTTGAGCTAACGGTAATAAATCTACCTTCGTTTGTTTCTGTTATCTTAGCAATTCCATCAATTTCTGAAAGAATAGCTTGGCCTTTTGGTGATCTGGCTTCAAATAATTCCTCAACTCTTGGCAGTCCGCTTGTAATGTCAGTTCCAGCGATACCTCCAGTGTGGAATGTTCTCATAGTTAACTGAGTACCTGGTTCACCAATTGATTGAGCAGCTATTATTCCCACAGCTTCCCCTATATTTGCTAATTTAGAATCACCCAGAGATGCACCATAGCAAATTTGGCAAACACCTCTTTTTGATTCACATGTAAGAGGGCTTCGCACTGAAGCAAAACTGACATCCGCCTTAGATAAGGCCTTTAATTTTTGATTGTCTATCAATTCATGTTTATCGACAATTATTTCTCCGGTATTATTGTCTACTATAGGTTCTGTAGGCACTCTACTATATAAAGTTTCTGTGAAAGTAGATTCTAATGATTCTTCGGTGTCTTTTTGAATTGAAATAGATGTGTTTGTTTGACAATCTTCTTCAGAAATTGTTATTTCTTGAGCTACATCCACTAATCTTCTTGTTAAGTATCCGCTATCGGCAGTTCTCAAAGCTGTATCTGCAAGACCTTTTCTAGCACCGTGAGTGGATATAAAATACTCCAATACGGTGAGGCCTTCTCGGAAATTAGATTTGATTGGACGGTCAATAATTCTTCCTTTTGGATCAGACATTAACCCTCTCATACCTGCCATTTGTTTAATTTGTGCAATATTTCCTTTAGCGCCAGAAGTTGCCATCAAATAAATTCCGCTATAATCATGCAGACTGTTTTCAATAACTCCTGTAAGTTTGTCACTGGCTTCTGTCCAAATTTTAACCGCATTTTGATATTTTTCTAAGTCAGTAATTAAGCCATCCATAAATTGTTCTTCAAGAGCTTGAATGTTATCTTCAGCCTTTTTAATAATTGCACCTTTTTCTTCAGATACAATTACGTCATTTATAGCGATTGTAATTCCAGATTTAGACGCATATTTAAATCCAATATCTTTAATACTATCAAGTATTTCTGGAGTTCTTTCTTGCCCTAAAGCTTCGGAACAAGCAGAAGTGATATCTTTTAATACTGGTTTATCAATTTCTGTGTTATAAAAACCTAATTCTTCAGGTAAAATTTGGTTAAAAAGGATTCGTCCCGCAGTTGTATGTATATTTTTACCGGCTGGACTAGATTGAATTTGTATGTTTGCTTGAAGGTCTATTTCCCCCAAATTGTAAGCTACTTCTGCATCATCAAAATCAGCAAATATTTTATCTGTTCCTTTGGCACTTTCTTTAATCATAGTCATGTAATAGCATCCCATAACCATATCTAGAGTAGGCGCAACTATGGGTTCTCCTGAGCTAGGAGATAGCATATTTTGAGAACTAAGCATTATTTTATATGCTTCTAAAACAGCTTCTTTAGTTAATGGGACATGAACAGCCATCTGGTCACCATCAAAGTCTGCATTGAATGCAGTACAAACCAGAGGGTGGACCTGTATGGCGCCACCTTCGATTAGCATAGGCTTAAATGCCTGTATACCTAATCTATGTAAAGTAGGAGCTCTGTTTAATAATACTGGTCTTTCTTTAACAACTTCTTCTAAAATGTCCCAAATTTCAGGCCTAGCTTTTTCTGCCATTCTTTTAGCACTTTTAATGTTGTGGGCATGTCCGTTCATAACTAAACGATTCATAACAAATGGTTTGTATAATTCAAGAGCCATTTTTCTTGGAATTCCGCATTCGTCTAATTTGAGGTTAGGGCCTACAGTAATTACAGATCTTCCACTATAATCGACTCGTTTACCAAGAAGGTTTTGTCTAAAGCGCCCTTGCTTACCTCGCAGTAAATCAGATAATGATTTTAGTTTATGATTGTGGCTGCCTGAAACAGCTTGGCCTCTTCTGCCGTTATCGATTAAAGCATCTACAGATTCTTGAAGCATTCTTTTTTCATTACGAATAATAATTTCAGGAGCCTGTAGGTCAATTAACCTTCTAAGTCTATTGTTTCGGTTAATTACTCGTCTGTATAGATCGTTTAGATCACTTGTTGCAAATCTGCCGCCATCTAATTGAACCATGGGGCGAAGTTCTGGAGGTAACACAGGGAGAACAGTCATAACCATCCATTCAGGTTTATTGCCACTTTTTCTAAATGATTCGACGACGCGTAAAGTTTTAATCGCCTTTTTTCTTCTTTGGCCTGAAGTTGATTTTAATTCATCCAGGAATTTATCTTTCATGGAATCCAAATCGATTTCAGATAAGATTTGATAGATAGATTCTGCACCCATACCAGCTTGAAAAACCCCAGGCGCATTATTTTTTAGTATTCTATATCGTGATTCAGTTAAAAGTTGCCCAATTCTCAAGTCGTTAATTTCGTCTAATTGATCTTTAAATTCACCTTCTAGTTCAAAGCGCTTTTCTTGAAACTCTTTTCTGGTCTTATTAATCTTATTTTGGGTTTTTTTAGGCAAATCACTGAAAAATTGTTCATTATCTACGCTTGTATCTATTGGTTCATCTGGATCTAGTTGTATTTTTTCAGCTTCAAGAAGACCTAAAATTGCTAAGTTAGCATTTTTATCATTTTCCGATAATTTTTCTGTTTTGATTAATTCAATATTTTTTATAGCAGATTCTTTTAAGGAATCATTAACGCTTGTAACTAAATATTGGGAAAAATAAACTACTCTTTCTAAATTTCGTGGTGATAAATCAAGCAATAAACCAATTCGTGATGGAGTTCCCTTTGAGAACCATATATGAGTTAATGGAGCAGCAAGTTGAATGTGTCCCATACGTTCTCTTCTAACTTTTGCTCGAGCTACTTCAACGCCACATCTGTCACAAACAACACCTTTATATCTGATTTTTTTATATTTACCGCAATAGCATTCCCAATCTTTAATCGGTCCAAAAATACGTTCGCAAAAAAGACCATCTTTTTCAGGTCTTAAAGTTCTATAATTAATTGTTTCTGGCTTGGTTACTTCTCCATAAGACCATGTTTTTATTTGATCTGGAGATGCAAGAGAGATACGAATTGCATTAAATTCATTACCAGACATGTACATTTTTAAAGCCTTTCATATAGGAAATTTATTAGGAATTTTCAGTTGATTCTTCGGCANTGCTTTCAGTTGATTCTTCGGCANTGCTTTCAGTTGATTCTTCGGCATTGCTTTCAGTTGATTCTTCGGNANTGCTTTCAGTTGATTCTTCGGNANTGCTTTCAGTTGATTCTTCGGAAGATTCTAATGAGTTTTCTAATCCTTCCAATAGGTGAGCTTCATCTGAATTCAACTCTTCAGGAATGTCTAGTGGAGTTGAATTAGATTTAGATTGCAGAAGTTCAATAGATAAACCTAGGCTTTGAAGTTCTTTTAATAAAACATGAAAAGATTCAGGTATGCCTGGTTGTACAATTTCTTCGCCTTTTACTATTGCTTCGTATGTTTTTACCCTACCAACTACATCATCAGATTTTACAGTTAATATTTCTTGGAGGTTATAAGCAGCACTGTAAGCTTCAAGTGCCCAAACTTCCATTTCTCCAAACCTTTGGCCTCCAAATTGTGCTTTTCCACCTAATGGCTGCTGCGTAATCAGAGAATACGGGCCAGTTGACCTTGCGTGTATCTTGTCTTCAACTAGATGAAGAAGTTTAAACATGTAAATATAACCAACAGCTATTGGTTGGTCAAATTTTTCTCCGGTTCTGCCGTCGTATAAAGTGGATTTGCCTAAGTTAGGAGAAGCCATCTGGCTTTCTCTATTAAGTTTTAATGCATGCTTGATCAATTCTTCTGAAGACATATTTGAGGTGTCAACTCCAATTAGATCTAACCAGATCTTAACGCATGTCTCTCGGGCTTTACCAAGTATTTTGCTATCAAAAACATCATCATAATCGAAACCATGTTTTGACAACCAAGATTTAATTTTTTCATCATCTATTGTAGAGTTAGAATTGTCATTTGGATTATTGTGATTTTTAGATATAGCCCCCGCCTGTTTAGTTATCCAAGATCTGGACAATGCATCTTCAATTGCTACATCTGTAGCACTGTCAAAAACAGGAGTAATTGCTCTAAACGAGAGGTCGTTGGCAGCTAGTCCTAAGTGTGTTTCGAGTACTTGTCCAAGATTCATTCTTGATGGAACGCCAATTGGATTTAAAATTATGTCTAATGGAGTTCCGTCTTCCAAAAATGGCATATCTTGTTCTGGTAATATTTGTGATATAACACCTTTATTACCATGACGACCGGCCATTTTATCGCCTACAGATATTTTTCTTGTTTGAGCTATCCATAATCTGACTAATTTATTAACACCTGGAGGTAATGAATCACCATTTTCTTTGCTTAGTATTTTTACATCAATTATTTTGCCGCGTTCTCCGTGAGGGACTCTCAGGGAAGAATCTTTGACGTCTCGAGCCTTTTCTCCAAAAATGGCACGAAGTAATTTTTCTTCGGCGGATAGTTCTGTTTCACCTTTGGGTGTAATTTTGCCAACTAAAATGTCAGCTGGTCCTACTTCAGCTCCTATTCTAATTATTCCCATTTCATCTAAATTTCCAAGATTATCTTCAGCAACGTTTGGAATATCTCTTGTGATTTCTTCTGGACCAAGCTTAGTATCTCTTGCTTCTATTTCATGTTTTTCAATATGAATAGATGTGAACTTATCGTCTCTAACAAGTTTTTCACTAATTATTATTGCGTCTTCAAAGTTGTAGCCTTCCCAACTCATGAATCCGACCAAAAGGTTTTGGCCTAATGCTAGTTCTCCATTAGCAGTCGAGGAGCTATCAGCTAATATTTGACCTTCGTGAATTAAATCACCTTTATTGACTATAGGCCTTTGATTTATACATGTACCTTGGTTGCTTCTAGTAAATTTTTGAAGAGGGTATAAATCTGGTTCATCCTGATCGCTCTCAACAATTATTTGCTCTCCAGTTGCTTGGGTAACGACACCGTCAGATTTTGCAATAGTTACTTGTCCACTATCTCTAGCTACCTTAGATTCCATTCCGGTACCTACTAAAGGAGATTCTGGTTTTATTAATGGAACAGCTTGACGTTGCATATTTGAGCCCATTAGCGCCCTTGGGCCGTCATTGTGTTCTAGAAAAGGAATTAATGAAGTAGAAACACTAACTAATTGCATTGGAGAGACATCCATATATTTGATGTTTTCAGGGACTTCAATGGATACGCTTTCGCCAAATCGTGTCTCAATTTCTGAATTAATAAATTGTCCCAGAGAATCTAGAGGGGAATTGGCTTGGGCTACGTGTACAATTTCTTCTTCGTCCGCTGTTAGGTAGACGACATCATCGGGATTATTTGATACAAACGGGGCGACTAATATATCTTGGTCTGGCAACTTACTTAATCTTGTGAAAATACCTTTTGAAATGGATTTTCCAGTGTTAATCAGAACTTTTCCTTCTGTATTAAGAATTTTTTGCCCAGAAGTTCTGCCTACCAAATTAGAATCTGTGTTTTTTAGTGTATTGTTTATTTTTCTATAAGGAGTTTCAATAAATCCGTGTTCGTTTGTTCTTGCGTAGGTGGCCATTGAACCCAAGAGGCCAATGTTAGGGCCTTCTGGGGTCTCAATTGGGCAAATTCTACCATAATGTGAATGATGAACGTCCCTAACGTCAAATCCAGCTCTTTCTCTAGTTAATCCTCCAGGGCCAAGTGCTGACAATCTTCTTTTATGAGTCAACTCAGCCAAAGGATTAGTTTGGTCCATAAATTGGGAAAGTTGAGATCCTCCGAAGAATTCTTTAATAGCTGCAACTATTGGTCGGATATTTATCAAGGCAGCAGGTGTAGTTTGAGTTGAATCCATTTCAATAGTCATTCTTTCTTTGATAACTCTTTCCATCCTTGTCAACCCAATTCTAACTTGGTTTTGTAGCAACTCTCCCACTGCACGAACTCTTCTGTTACCTAAATGATCTACATCATCAGGATCTTTCTCTCCTCTGTTTATTTCAATTAATGTTTGTAATACACCTATAATGTCTTGAGCTGACAACGTACTTTCTGTAGTATCTTTATCGCCTAAACGTTTGTTTAATTTATACCTTCCGACCCTTCCTAAGCTATATCGTCTAGGATTTGAGATAAGGTTGTCTAACAATGTTCGGGCATTTTCGATACTTGGAGGCTCTCCAGGTCTAAGTCTCTTATATAGCTCTAGGAGAGCTTCGTCATGAGAACCTACGCTAGTATCTCTTTCTATAGTAGTTCTAATATATGGGTGTTCTGGGTCTGTATCAACATTTTCAAATAACGCCATTATTTCTTCGTTACTTGTATACCCAAGGGCCCTGAGAAGCATGCTAACTGGAGTTTTTCGTTTTCTGTCAACTTTTACAGAAATCACATCTCTGTTGCTGGTTTCAAATTCCATCCAGGCACCACGATGAGGTATAAGTTTAGCTGAGGCTAGTATACGACCTGAAGAAGGATCGTTATTTACGGTAAAATATGCACCAGGAGATCTTACTAATTGGCTTACAACTACCCTTTCTGCACCGTTTATGATGAATGTGCCAGTTGAAGACATTATAGGTATATCGCCAATGAACAGGTCTTGGATTTTTCTTTCGCCTTCTTGAGGCCCTGGAGATTTTGATTTTAGCTCAACTCTTACATGCAAAGGGGCTGAGAATGTAATCTCTCTTTTTTTGCACTCTTTTTCGGAATTTTTTGGCTCGCCAAATTTATGTCCTAAAAAATTTAGTTCAAAACGCCCAGACGGGGAGTCTTCTACAGGAGAAATTTCCTTAAACACTTCTTCTAACCCATCAGTTTTGAACCAATTAAATGAGTCAGTTTGGACTTTGATTAAATTTGGCACATTGAGTATATTGTCAATTTTTCCATAATACTTTTTGTTGCCATTGGAATTAAGTGTTTTAATGTTATTGTTGATACCAACCATATGTCATATAACTCCTAAGGTTTTATTTATAATAAACAAGAAATTTTCCTTATATAGATAGGAAATTAAATAAAAAAATTACAGCAAGAACCGCTAAAAAACTTAAGTCGAAAATTGTAAGTAAAGAAAACGGACATAAAACAACCAAATAACGTTACCATGGCAAATACAAAATGTCAATAAAAAATTTATTCAGTATAGCCTAGGCAGTATTTATTTTTTGTCAGTTTTTTCTTCATTAGGCAAAATGAAGTCATGAATACATGCAATAGATGCAACTGTATCACCGCTTTGAGGTTTAAATATTCTAACACCTTGGGTCGCTCTTCCCGTACTACGAATTTCAGATAAATTTGTTCTGACAACCATAGCTTTTTTGGATATCACTAATACTTCATCACTGTCTGCTATAACTTCTGCAGCTGCAACCTGGCTAGTTTTTTTAGTTACATTAAAAGTTAATATGCCTGAGCCTGCCCTTGATTGACTTCTATATTTATTTAAATCAGTTAATTTTCCAAATCCCTGCTTACTAATTACTAGTAGCTTGCTATCAGGAATAACGACATCCATAGATACAACTCTATCTTTAGCTTTCAAAGTGATACCTTTAATTCCTCCAGCTCCTCGCAATCTACTCCTGACGTCTGTAGTGTTAAATCTAATTGATTTTCCTTGTTCTGTTACCATGATTACGTCATCTTTATCTTCAACTAATTGGGCAGATACTAATTCATGCTTTGGTTTTAAATTCATTATGATTAGACCTGCACGTCGAATTTTTGAAATTAGGGACAGGTTAACTTTTTTAACCAACCCTTCGGATGTACATAACATTAAGTGTTTGGGGTTTGTTTCATCAATGTTTTCTAAGTCTGCAACTCCTATCATTGATTTTACAGTTTCATTTTGCGCTAAAGGAATCACATTTTCTATTGGCACACCTCTTGTTGACCTGGCAACATCAGATCTTAATTCAAAAGAAGTCAAAGGGAGAACACGTCCCGTGTTCGTAAAGAATAGCAAAGTGTCATGTGTATCTACAACTAACAAATGGCCAACAGGATCATCTTCTCTGGTTTTCATCCCGCTAACACCTTTGCCGCCTCTATGTTGATTTCTGTATGTAGCCATAGGGATTCTTTTAATATAACCTCCCTTACTTAACGTAACGACTACTTGTTCATGTGCCTCTAAGTCTTTGCGGTTAAATTCCTGAACTTCACCGGTAATTTGTGTTTTCCTGGCACTCCTGACTTTCTTTTTTAATTCCTCTGTTTCTGATTTAACAATAGCTAAAACATTATTAACATCTGCAAGAATTTCTTTAAGCTCTTTGATTTTTACCTGAAGTTCTTGAAATTCAGTCTCAATTTTTTCTCTCTCAAGTGCTGACAGGCGCCTTAATTGCATATCAAGAATTGCTTGAGACTGGAGTTGTGAAAGATTAAAAATATTCATTAATGATTCACGAGCGTGATTTACGTCTTTTGATTGGCGAATAGTTTGAATGATTTCATCGAGACTTGAGAGAGCTATTCTCAAACCTTCTAAAATATGAGATCTTTCTTCAGCTTTTTGCAGTTCAAATTTAGAACGTCTTGTTACTACATCTACTCTGAAATCAATATAAGTTTGTAGTGCATCTTTTAAGTTAATTAACCTAGGAATGCCTTTAATAAGCGCAAGCATGTTAGGCGAAAAAGAGCTTTGCATTGGGGTATTTTTGTATAGATTGTTAAGAATTACTAGAGGTTGCGACCCAGATCTGAGTTCAATAACAACACGCATCCCTTTTCTATCAGATTCATCCCGGATTTCTGTTGCATTTTCTAGTTTTTTGTCACGAATCAATATAGCTATTTTTTCTACTAAACTTGCTTTGTTGACTTGATATGGAAGTTCAGTGACAACTATTCTTTGTTTGTTAGCCGTTTTGGTATTTTCTACATTTGCAGTAGCCCTGATAATTACTTGCCCTCTGCCAGTTTCATAGCTATTCACTATCCCTTCAGTTCCCATAATTGTAGCCCCAGTTGGAAAATCTGGCCCTTTTACTTTTTTCATTAAATCTTGGATTGTACTTTCAGGGTAATCTATTAACTGAATCACTCCGTTGCAAATTTCGGTTGGATTATGAGGCGGAATATTTGTAGCCATTCCTACAGCTATACCAGAAGCTCCGTTGATCAGCAAGTTTGGAAGTCGTGCAGGTAGCACAAGGGGCTCTTGCAAAGTAGCGTCAAAATTTTCTCCAAAATCTACAGTATTTTGATCTAAATTGTCTAACATTTCCAATGCATAGCTAGACAATTTTGCTTCCGTATACCTCATTGCAGCAGGAGGGTCGTTGTCTATGCTGCCAAAGTTACCTTGTCCGTCAACTAAACACAATCTCATGGAGAAATCTTGCGCCATTCTAACCATGGCGTCATAAACAGAGGTATCACCGTGTGGGTGATATTTACCTAAAACTTCTCCAACCAGACGGGCACTCTTTTTATGGGACGAATTAGGTCTCATACCTAATTCGTGCATTGCGTATAATATACGTCGTTGTACAGGTTTTAATCCGTCTCTAGCGTCAGGGAGTGCCCTAGCTACAATTACGCTCATTGCATATTCTAGATAGGAACTTTTCATTTCCGATTCAAGACCATGTGGTTTAATGTTTCCATATGGTGTTTTTGACATCATGACCTAATTAACTCCTGATCAAAACTTTATATGATATTCTTAGAGATAGGATTATACCATTATTTACACAATATGTTGTTACTAATGACATGGATAACGTCATATAAGGTATTATTTTGAGAATAGAGATGAAAATTAATAAGAATTGATCAGAATTGCCATCAAATTAATTGTATGATTTATTGATATAAAATACTGTGCCAAGTTGGTGAAAAATTAATGAAATCAATTAGAAAAAAAACAGGACCTGATTTTTGGGGGTGGAGATTTGTTGGAATAGGCGCAGTTCTAAATGGATTTGCAACTGGTTTTTTTGGACGTGGATCAACTTTATATTTTTTGCCATTATCTAGAGAGATGGGTTTAACCAGAACTCAAACATCTTTGATTTTTGGGGCAGCTACAGTAGAAAGCGGGATTCAAAGTCCTATTACCGGGTATTTCATTGATCGAGTTGGCCCTAGAGTTATGATGATTTTAGGTTCTTTATTTTCTGGAATTGGGTTTTTAATTTTACCTTTATCGAAGGGTTTTATTGATTTTATTTTAATTTATGTTGCCTTGATCTCTGTTGGAATGAATGCTGGTTTTCATAATGGAGCCTCTGCGATAGTTGTTAGGTGGTTTGATAAATATCGAGGGAGGGCATTTGGTTATATTTCCTCAGGAATTGCTGTGGGGGGATTAGTTTTAACTCCAATACTTGCAGTGATAATTAATAATTATGGCTGGAGGTCGGGGGCATTATTTTCAGGTGTTATGATATTGATTGTTTGTATTCCGATTTCGTATTTAATTAAAGATTCCCCATTTTTGGTTAAACAAAATGTTGACGGAAAAAGATTAGATGATTCCGATTCTACAGCATCAAGGCAGCGAATAGGCTCAATTGATGAAAAGGGTTATTCTTTTAGTTCTGCTATATCTACAGTTAATTATTGGATTTTAGCTGGCGCTATAGCCCTTAGAATCAGCGCGCAAGCTGGTGTGATGATTCATTTGGTACCTATTTTAGTTTGGAAAAATTTTGAAGAAGAATTGGGAGGAATTACAGTAGCTATTATTTCAGCGAGTGCAATTTTTACTCGGGTTTTAATGGGCTCGCTTGGTGACAAAGTTGAAAAAAGGATCATTGTTTCTTTGTCTATGTTGGTAGGAATGTTTGCCATCTTAATATTTTTGTTTGCCCCAGCAACAATATGGACTGTGATAATTTTTTCGTTATTGATTTCGATTACTGATGGTGCTGCTGGATTAACATGGGCAATGATTGGAGATTTTTTTGGAACTAAGGCCTTTGCAACTTTGAGAGGATTAATAAATTTGATTGTAAGTGTTGGAGCTTTTATCGTTCCTGTAGCTATGGGAAGAATTTATGATGTTAGTAATAGTTATAGCATCGCTTTAATTTCGATTTCGTTGATATATTTGGTTACTTCAGTTTTGTTTATAGGTACTTTACCTCCTAAACCAAGTATTAATAGCAATAATAATTATTAGAATACTCCCTTTCGGCTCCAACAATAACGCAGTTAAAGCGTTTTTGTTGTATTATTCATATAATTACAAATATTAATATAGATTAAATTATGAGTGATAATCCAAAAATATATACCAAACAAGGAGACGCCGGCAAAACTTCTTTATTTATGGGAGGAGTCGTATCTAAATCTCATTTGAGAATAGAGACTTGTGGCAGTTTAGACAATGCTGTTTCTGCAATTGGATTAGCACGTTCTTTGTCTAAAAACAGTGCAATCACAACACTGCTGTTAGATCTTCAGCATGATCTTTTTACCATCTCTGCAGAAATATCATCAGTTCAAGATTTAACACTAAATGAAACAAAGATATTAATTATTCAAGAATCTCATGTGAGAAAACTAGAAAAAAAGTTAGATGAATTTCGTGAAGAAATAGACATTTCAAAAGAATTTGTTTTGCCAGGAGGTAGCTCTGGTTCGGCTTCAATTGATTTAGCTAGAGCATTGGTAAGATCTAGTGAAAGAAAGATAGTTGAATTTAATGAAAGTGGCGAATTGAAAAATCAAAAAATCATCCAATATATTAACAGGTTGAGCGATTTATTATTTGTTATGGCAAGGCTGGAAGATAAGCTCAATGATTTTAAAGAAGTTACAACTTCTGATAATAAGAGGAAAAAAATCATAGAGGATTAGAGAAATTATGGATCAACTTAAAGTAGCTATCGTTGATTATGAGGCAGGGAATTTGCGGAGTGTACAGAAAGCAATCGAAGCTTGTGGCAGTATAGCAAAAATTACAACAGACGTGGAAGATATAAATAGTTGTGATGGTATTATTTTGCCAGGGCAAGGGGCTAGTGATTCCGCAATGAGTAAATTGAACGAACTTGGATTAAGTGAAACTATTAAAAAACAAATCAATAAAGGTAAGCCGTTTTTAGGTATTTGTTTAGGATTACAACTACTTTTTGACTCTTCTGAGGAAGGAGATTTGCCAGGATTAGGTTTAATTCAAGGGAGAATCAAAAAGTTTTCCAAGGATTCAAAAGTCCCTCATATAGGATGGAATCAAGTTAGTTTCAATAAAAATCATCCTTTTATTGAAGAGATACCCAATCAATCAAATTTTTATTTTGCACATAGTTATTTTTCAGAAATAGAGAGAAAAAAACAGCAGTTGGCGACTACTGATTATGGAATAGAATTTTGCAGTGCCGTTGCTATAGATAATCTAGTGGCTGTTCAATTTCACCCAGAGAAAAGCGGTATACTTGGACTAGGTTTATATAAAAATTTTTTAAATATGATAATACACGGATAATTTGTATATGGAAATAATCCCTGCAATAGATATTAAAGATGGTAGATGCGTAAGATTATATAAAGGTGATTTTGAGAAAGAGACGATATATTCTGAATCACCTGTTGAAGTAGCTAATCGTTGGATTCAAAAAGGGGCTTGCAGACTTCATATCGTAGACCTTGATGGCGCTAGAGAAGGAAGTGGTGTAAATTACGATATTGTTAAGAACATTGTTTCACTTGGTGTACCTGTACAGTTAGGTGGAGGAATTAGAAATTGGGAGCAGTTTGAGAAAGCACTAAATTTGGGATTAGATAGAATAATAGTAGGAACAGCCGCTCTGGAAGGTAGTTTTCTTTCTGAAATTGTAGAAGAATTTGGTCCTGAAAAAACTATTGTTAGTTTGGATATTAAGAATGGACAATTAAGGATAAAAGGCTGGGAACATCCTAGCCAAGTGTCTATCGATGATGCTTTTGCAAAAATGAAAAAACTTGAGTTGAAGAGGTACATTTACACAGATGTTTCTAGGGACGGTACTTTATTTGGTCCCAATTTTAACGGTATTAAGTCTATGCAAAATAGAACTGATATTAATTTGATTGTTGCTGGAGGTTTATCTTCAATGGAAGATCTAGTTAGGCTTTCACGAATGAATGTTTCTGCCGTAATTATTGGAAAAGCTGCATATACTGGAGATATCGATATTCAAAAAGCAGTTACTAGATTTAGAGAAGATTAAATGCTGACTAAAAGAATTATTCCATGTTTAGATGTTCATCAAGGGAGAGTTGTTAAGGGTGTAAATTTTTTGAATTTGCAAGATGCAGGAGATCCGACTGTATTAGCAGATTTTTATGATAAAGAAGGTGCGGATGAATTAGTTTTTTTAGATATTACAGCTAGTTCTGACGGAAGAGACATTATGATTGATGTTGTTAAAAATGTCTCTGAGAATGTTTTTATACCTTTTACAGTTGGCGGAGGGGTAAGGTCTATCAAAGATATCAGAGGATTGTTACAGGCTGGAGCTGATAAAGTTTCACTTAATACATCTGTGATATTAGAACCTAAATTAATATCACAGGCATCTCGGATGTTTGGGTCTCAATGTATTGTTGTGGCAATAGATTACAAAAAAATCACTGATTTTAAAGAATCTACGGAAGATAACGAAATTGGTATAGATTTAGATTCTAAGTGGGAAGTTTACACACATGGCGGAAGAAATCGTACAGGTATAGATGCCCTGAAATGGGCTGAGCGAGTAGCAGACTTAGGATGTGGAGAGTTGTTACTAACAAGTATGGACATGGATGGTAAACAGCAGGGATATGATGTTGAATATATTAGTTCAGTTAACGAAAAAGTGAATGTTCCTTTGATCGCAAGCGGAGGTGCCGGGAAGCTTGATCATTTGTATACAGTTTTTGAACAAGGCAATGCAGATGCTGCTTTAGTAGCAAGTATATTTCATTTTGGAAAATATAAAATTTCTGATGCCAAAGAATTTTTGCGTCTAAGAGGTATTTCAATTAGGGTATAGATTGAAAATTTTATTAATATGAGGAGTGGATATTGACAAAAAATTCAATAAAGTTTGATGAAAAAGGACTGGTTCCGGCTATTATTCAGGACGTTAACACTAAACAAGTTTTAATGTTAGGTTATGTTAGTGAAGAATCTATAAATAAAACATTTGAAACAGGTCAGGTTTGGTTTTATAGTCGAAGTAAAAATAGATTGTGGCTTAAAGGCGAGGTTTCACAGAATTTTTTAAATTTGAAAGCTGTTCATGTTGATTGTGATCAGGATACTTTGTTGATTTCTGTTGAGCCAGATGGACCAGCTTGTCATAACGGAACTAAGACATGTTTTGAGATACACCCGTTATCTGATGATTTTCAGCAAAATAATTCTAAATTGGCTGGCAACGATAATACCAGGCAAATTCTTGAACAATTGGTTTGTTTAATTTCTGAACGTAAGATTCAAAAACCAAAGAATAGCTATGTTTCAAGTTTATTTGAATTGGGCGTAGATAGAATCAGTCAAAAAGTTATTGAAGAAGCAGGTGAAGTTGCAATTGCAGCAATTAATAGAGATAAAGATAATGTAATTGCTGAAGCCTCAGATTTAATATTCCATTTGATGGTTTTGCTTGTGGAATCTGGCGTTGATTTAGAAGATATTTGGACCGAATTATCTAGAAGAAAAAAGTAGTTTTATGATTCCTGATTCTTTTGATTAACATCTTTTTCAATTGCTAAATTTAAGCTAGAAATAGCAATTTCAATTTGTTTGGCATCAGGAATTTTTGTTGTAAGTTTTTGTAATTCTAGGCTAGGCTTAAAAAGAATTTTGATTATAGGTTGATTTTGGAATTTACCGCTTATTCGAATTATTTCGTAACCTATCGCTGCGATAATTGGGATCATAAAAATTCTGGAAGCTATTAAAATTGTTAGTGAAAAATCTCTTCCAATCATTCCGAATATTATTATTGATAAGATTAAAACTACTAAAATGAAAGCAGTTCCGCACCTAGGATGCTGGGTAGAATATTTTTTGATATTATCTACTGAAAGGGTTTCATTTTTTTCGTAACAATGTATAGCCATATGTTCAGCTCCATGATACATAAATACTCGCTTAATATCATGTATTTGACCAATTAATATCAAGTAAAGTAAAAAAATTATAATTCTTATAATTCCTTCAAATATGTTTGATATCAGGTGTAAATCTAGAAAATTTTCAAATAAACTACTTATGTATAAAGGGATTAAAAAAAATAAAGTAATTCCAAAAATTAATGAAAAAATCATTGTAAATATTAGAGATATATCAGTAGTTGACTCTTTAGAAGATTCAGTATCGTCAGTTTCTTTGGAAGCAATTTCAGCAGAATAAGATAACGATTTGGTTCCAATCAATAACATTTCAATTAGCGTTAAAACACCCCTTAGCATTGGTATTTTTCTCATCGGGCCATTCAAAAAACTGTTTAATTTGAAGGATTTTGTGGTTATTAAACCTGCCGGAGTTCGTACAGCTATCGTATAACAGGTTCTGCCTCGTATCATTACTCCTTCTATTATTGCTTGCCCACCATATGTAAATTTTTTCATAGTCAAGTTTGTGTTAAGGAGTTCTTAGAAGGTGATTAAAGTAATAAATTTTTTATAATTTATATCTTCTTTTTAATCTCTCAACCCTTCCTTCGGTGTCTACTATTCTCTGCTCTCCAGTATAAAAAGGATGGCATTGATTACATATTTCTACCTGAATTGATTCTTTTGTAGATCCAGTAGTAAAAGTGTTACCACAGGTGCACCTGACTTGGGCTTGATTATAGTAGTTGGGGTGAATCTTGGGTTTCATTTGGTATTTTTCTCTTCTGTTTGTGGATAAATACTAACTCGTTTTTTAGTAGATGAGTTGTGTTCAAATTTTACTTTTCCGTCGACAAGAGCAAATAATGTGTGATCTCTACCAATGCCTACATTTTCACCAGGGAAAACTTTTGTTCCCCTTTGTCGTACTATAATTGAACCTGCAGAAACTAACTCTGTATCATATTTTTTTACTCCAAGGCGTTGTCCGCGACTATCTCTTCCGTTGCTGCTACTGCCGCCGCCTTTCTTATGTGCCATACTTAATACCTCTAAGATTAATTATTTTTTTGCTGTAGTTTTTTTTGCTGTAGTTTTTTTTGCTGCTTTTAAAGAGATGTCAGTGATTTCAAGTTCAGTGAAATTTTGTCTGTGCCCAAAAGTTTTTCTTAATCTAGTTTTATGCTTGTAGTGGAAGACACGAATTTTTTTTGACCTTCCGTTTTTAACTAATTTTGCAGATATTGAAGCTCCTTCTATTGTAGGAGACCCAACGGTTAAGGAACCGTTTTCTGAGTGTAGTAAAACATCGTTGATGCTTATTTTGCCGGATGCAGGGATATTTAAAGATTCAACTCGAACAGTATCTCCCTGCGAGACCTTATATTGTTTTCCGCCTGTTTGAAAAACCGCGTAAGTAGTCAATCAGTTCCTCCATGAAAAAAACTAACAAAAAGATAAGGCGCACATAAAAGCGATAGCCTAAAAGACGCCAATATAAATTAAAAAGTATTCAGTAGCTTAAATTAAGCTTTACCAATTCTGAAAACTTTAGTATCTGGACAAGTAGGGCAAGTACCTCTAGTAGCTGGCCTACCATTTTTTAGCGTTACCGATTCAGGATTAGCAATTGTGACTTTTTTTCTGCATTTGAAGCAATATGCCTCCATAGTCATGACCTCCGTATATATGTACTTGTAGTACTTTGAACATATATAAATATTGTATACATGTCAAGGTTATTATATGTGATTTTATATTTATATGCAATACGAGTTGGGTGTAAATATACTATATATAAGATAACTATTGATTTGAAGTAAAAACCTTATCAGGTTTCCATGTTCCATTTTCTGAAATTTTTGAAAGAATACCTACAAAATTTCCTTTATGACCATACGCTTTAATTTGATCCCCTAATTTATGTTTTTCAAGTGGTAAAGTTAGAAAAATTGTTTGACCTGTTTTTATTTTATTTTCATTTATTTCATCAAGTATTGTTGAGGGAATTTTTCCCAAGGCAAAATCAGGGTTTAATAAATATTTATCCCAAGTATTTTCTTTGAAGGATTCAATAGCGTCTTCTAATGATATAGATTCGTTTATTTTGAAGGGGCCTACGCTTTTTCTAACAAGGTAATTTAAATGTGCCCCCACGTTTAAAATTTTCCCTAAATCTTCAGCTAAAGATCGCATGTAAAAACCTTTGCTGCATTGCACAAGTATTTTTGCATTTGGTGGACGCCATTCAATCAGTTTGATTTTTGATACAGAGACATTCCTGGGAGTTAATTGAATGCTATTACCTGATCTGGCAATGTCATATAATCGTTTTCCTTTATTTTTGAGCGCACTAAACATTGGAGGAGTTTGTTTTATTTCTCCATAAAAAATTTTAAGATTTTCTTCAATAATCTTTTTTGAAATACTATCGACATTTGAGATTTTTAATATCGTACCCATTGAGTCAAATGTATCAGTTGATATTCCTAAGCGAATAGTTCCAATGTATTCTTTTTTAAATTCCATAATATTTTCGACTACTCGAGTTCCTTGACCTATACAAATAGGTAATACTCCTTCTGCTGTGGGGTCGAGGGTGCCAGAGTGTCCAACTTTTTTTTGCCTAGATGAACGTTTAATCTCTCTTACAACTTGAGTCGAAGTAATACCGAAAGGTTTGTTTATGGATATGATTCCGTGAATTTTTTCCATGACAGATTTTTAATCAGCTTTTTTAATTTTATGCTTGTTGATTAATTTTGTTATTCTTTGCGCAGTTACTATAGTTTCGTCGATAGTAAAATTTATTGATGGAATTTTTTTAAGAGAGATATTTTTTTGTAAATTATGACGAATAAAACCTGATGCAGATTTTAAAGCTTTGAGAGTGTTAGTTTTTTCTGAATCATTCCCAATTAGACTGATAGATATTTTTGAGCTAGACAAATCTTTGGATGTTTTAACTTTTGTAATACTGATTAACGCATTGATTCGGGGGTCTTTAATATTTTCATTGATAATCTTACTTACTTCGTTACGAATCATAGAATTTATTCTGTCAATTCTATGGCTATTCATTTTTTCTCCTGCTATTTTTTGTGAAGATTGTTTTTGAAAATATTAGGAAATAAGCGAAACACAGAGGCTGTTTATTTTATTTCTAGGGAATGTGCTTCTAGCATATCCCCCTCTTTAATATCTTGGAAGGTTTCCAGAACGATACCACCTTCAAAACCAGAGTTTAATTCTCTTACATCATCTTTAAAATGCCTTAGGCTACGAATAGGACCTTTATGTACCAATTGACTATTTCTAATTAAATGGATAGTGTTTCCGCGTTTAATGCTTCCTTCATTTACCATAATCCCAGCAATTTTTGCGCTTTTGCCGTGTGAGAAAATTGCTTTCACTATTGCGACACCAGATATAATATCTTCTTTTATAGGTTCTGATATGTCAGAAAGGAGGCTTTGGATATCATCTAATAGTTCATAGATAATACGATGATCTCTTATTTGAATTAGTTCTTTAGTTGCTAGCATATGTGCGCTTGGTTGAGTAAAAACATTAAATCCAAAGACAATTGCATTAGATGCACTAGCTAATAAGATATCATTTTCAGAGATTCCTCCACTAGAAGCATGAATAACATTAATTCTTTGACGATCGTTTGCTAAATTTTCTATGCTGTTAATTATTGGTTCAAGTGTGCCTTGAAAATCAGTTTTTAAGATAATATTTAATGATGTAATATTTTCAGAGTCTGAGCTGGCTCTAAGATTCTCTAGTTGAATAGTTTTTGCTGAATTTGAAGATTTGGAAGTTTGAGACAATTCGTGTTTTAGAGATTTGGAATCTTTTGTTGATTGGAAAACTGATCCTGCTTCTGGCACACTGTCTAGTCCCAATATCTTTACTGGTAAAGATGGTTCCGCTTTATTAAGCTTTTCCCCTACATCGTTAACAATTGATTTAATTTTCCCCGAAGACTTACCAGCAAATATGTAGTCTCCTAACAATAAAGTTCCGTTTTGAACTAGTAACGTTGTTGATGGACCGCTATTTTTATCTAAACTTGCTTCAATTATTACACCTGTAGCATCTTTATTGACGTCAGATTTGAGTTCTAAAATTTCAGAAAGAAGGATGATGTTTTCAAGTAAATCTTCGATCCCTTCTCCCTTGAGAGCAGATACTTCACAGGATATTATATCGCCACCCCACTCTTCAATTAAAATATTATTTTCAGAAAGCTGTCGTTTTACGCGATCAGGATCTGAAGTAGGGCTATCCATTTTATTTATGGCAACAATCATTGGTACATTTGCAGCCTTGATGTGATTTATTGCTTCTATTGTTTGAGGCATTATTCCATCATCGGCAGCTACAACAAGAATAACAATATCAGTAATATTTGCTCCTCTAGCTCTCATTTGGGTGAATGCAGCATGACCAGGTGTGTCTATGAAGGTTATTGGTTGTTGGTTATGATTGATTTGATAAGCCCCAATATGCTGCGTGATTCCGCCTGCCTCTGCTGAAACTATGTTTGTTTTTCTAATACTGTCAAGTAGTGTGGTTTTCCCATGGTCTACATGACCAAGTATAGCTATAACAGGTGGGCGATTATTTAGTTTTGAGTCGGTACCTTTTTCATATTGACTTGTAGTTGAAGTAGATTCTTTTGATAATGGTAGAACTTCAAAACCAAAATGCTTTGCCAGTAACACCGCAATGTCTCTTTCAACAACATCGTTTATTGAAAACATAAATCCATTTCTCATTAAGTTTTTAATTAATTCTATGGATTCTATTTTCATCAAACTTGAGAGTTCATTCACAGTGACAATTTCAGGAACATCAATCTTCTTGACTGTTTCCTGAGATTGCGAATCTGTCAATGCACCTTCGGAGAGATTTTGATTTGTTGAGGGCTTGTTGTTCATAGAAATTTGTACTAGATAAAGGTTGATAAGGATAATTTAAAGTATCAAGTTTTTTTAAAAAATGGTTCTTTTGATTTTTATGCCTAAGTATGGATATATTTGAGTTTTATTACCTTCCTTTTTTATTATTTTTATTTCTCTGAGGTTTCTTTTTTGTTGATTTAGCCCCAGGTGAATTAGACCTTCCTAGTTCATCAATATCTTCAGCGAATCTGATTGAATTTGTTTTTTCGCCAGACATAGCATTGAGAGACCATATTTCAGTTGGTAAATCTTCAATAGAAGTTGATTCTGTTTTTTCAGATTGCTCTTCGGATTCTGTGATAGGCGAAGAATCAATCGATTCTTCAATTAAGTCTTCAATTAATTGTTCCTCAGACACGTCTTCATTTTCTGCAGCTGGTTCTTCAATTAATTGTTCCTCAGACACGTCTTCATTTTCTGCAGGTATTTTTATACCCTCCTGAATTTCCTCTAAAGTTTTTTCAATATCATCAGGTCCTAACTCTAAAGGAGTTTCGATTTCAGGGCCAATTTCAGTTTCGATTTCAGGTTCTTCAATATTATCAAGGTCCAAAGATTCGGCACTGCTTTTTATATCTAATTTCCATCCTGTAAGTTTAGCTGCGAGTCTTACATTTTGCCCATCTTTGCCTATTGCTAATGAAATTTCATTTTCTGGCACTATGGCGATTGCAGATTGTTTGTCAGGTAAAATGATTACTCTTTGGATTGTTGCTGGACTTAGGGCATTAGTAATATATATTTTTGGATCTTTATTCCATTCTACAACATCAATTTTTTCACCTTGTAGTTCGTTTACAATGTTTTGTATTCTAACTCCACGTAATCCAACACAGGAACCCACAGCGTCGATTCCTTCTTGTTTTGCAAATACTGAAATTTTACTTCTAGACCCAGCTTCTCTGGCAACCTCAACCATTTGAACTAAATTATCATAAATTTCTGGAACTTCCATTTCAAAGAGTCTTTTTAAAAGATCTCCGTCAGCTCTAGAAATTATTATTTCTGGACCTCTAGTTGAAGGCCTGATTGACTTTAAAACGACTTTTAATTTTTGGCCTACACGATGTTTTTCATTTGGAGATTGTTCAGAAGTTGGTAATATAGCCTCTGTTCTTCCAATATCCGCTATGATGTGGTTTTTTTCTATCTTTTGGATAACAATTGAAAAAACTTCACCTTCTTTATTTTCAAATTCTTTCAAAATTATTTCATTTTCAGCGGCTCTAAGCATCTGTAAAATAACTTGCTTTGCAGTCTGAGCTGCCATTCTTCCTGCAGTATTTGTTAGTTCTTCTATTTGTATAGTGGCGCCTATTTCTGCCTCAGAATTGATTTTTTTTGCTTCTGACAGGCTGATTTCTAATTCTGGATCCTCGGGTGTTTCGACTACATTTTTTACAATATGTGCAGATATTTCCCCTGTGCCAGGATCAAGATTTACTGAAATATTTTGACCAGTAGAGATACTGTCTTTTTTATAAGCTGAAGCGAGTGCAGCTTCGATTGCTGAAATAACTGTTCCCCTAGGTAGATTGCGTTCAGCAGCAAGCTGAGTTAAAGCAATAATGAAGTCACTTTTCATTTTTTGAGTTCCTTTCTAATTGAAAGATTCCCCTTAAAACAAGAAAAGTGGGAACACCCCACTTTAATTGATTAATAAATTATTTTTAAGACATTTTTAAATGCCTTCGTCAATTGTATCATTTATTTAGCTAATACTTCAATCTTTTTGATCCGAGTCAAATATCATTTTGTTTTCTACAAATTGGTGTAAAATTATTTCCATGAGTTGCGGAATAATTGTTCTTGGAAGGATTAATATTGAAATCATTTTTTACACGGAATAATTTGCTAATAATCTTGAGTATTTTTATTATTTTAATAATAATTTTTCCTTATAGTGACTTTAACAGACAAAGTACTGCTTCTAAAGTTGTGGTTTTTTCTGCAATAAGTTTGCAAGATGTGATTGAAGAAATAAAAAGTTCATTTGAGTTGGAAAAAAATGTGGAAATTTCAGTTAGCTATTCTGGTTCCCAAAAATTGGCCCGTCAGATTGCATCAGGTGCTGATGCTGATATATTTTTATCTGCTGGAATATTACCTAGAGATTTTTTAAATGACTCCAATCTTGTTTCAAGTACCAGTTTCTTTGCTTCGAACCGATTGGTTTTAGTTGCGTCTGAAGATTTTTCATATGAAATCAAGAATATTCAAGAAATTATGGGGCTTCCGATAGAAAGGATATCAATTGCAAATCCTGAACTTGCTCCCGTAGGAGTTTATGCGAAGGATGTACTTGAATATTATAATATTTGGGAATTTTTTAGAGAAAAAATTATTTTTGCTAATAATACTAGAGACGCTTTGAGATATGTAAAATCCGGGAATGTCGATTTAGCTATTGTTTATGCAACAGATGTTAAAATAATTTCAAATGATAAAATCAAGGTGATAGATATTATAGATGTTAATTCACATAGACCAATTGTATATACTGCTGTTGGTATTTCAGGATCAAAGAATCCAGCAGCTGCCTCAGAATTGATTTCATTTCTTTTTGGAGATTATTCTAAGGATATATTACAAAGAAATGGTTTTGACTTAAAAAATCAAAAGGATCTTTCTAAGGAATAAAAAGCCTAGCCTATTAAAAGGATTTAATATTTGAATCACATACAAGAAACAATTTACTATTCTTCCTTACTTGTTAGTCTTAAGGTTTCTGTCGTTGCTACTTTAATCAACTTGCCAATTGCTACGTTACTCGCTTGGTTGTCGATCAGGCGAAGAGTTAGGCTCAGGATGTTGATCGAAATTATAGGAATTATTCCTTTGGCTTTACCTCCAGTCACAATAGGGTTTTTGTTACTTATTGTACTAGGTAGAAATAGTATTATAGGTTCATTTTTGCATGACATTTTTGGTGTTGATCTGATTTTTACTTGGTGGGCAACCGCTTTGGCTGCTGCTGTAGTTTCATATCCTTTGGTATATAAAGCAATATCAATAGGTTTTGCTGGAGTAGATTCTCGTTTGGAATTGGCTGCCAGAACTTTGGGGGCAGATACATTTAGAACTTTTTTTGTTGTAACTATACCGCTTGCTTATAAAGGCGTTTTAGCAGGCATTATTGGAGGATTTGTTAGGGCTTTAAGTGAATTTGGAGCTACAAGTGTTGTAGGAGGCAACATAGCTGGGGAAACTCAAACTTTACCTATAGCTATATATTCTAGTGTTTTATCCGGAGATAATTCTGCAGCAGTTATATTAAGTCTAATTTCAGGAGTTTTAGCGGTTGTAACATTATTAATTCATAATTGGATGTCAAAAAAAATTGAGGACAAAAATGGATTTTAATATATATAAGAAATACGACTCAGGCTTTGTTTTAAATGTAAACGAAATAATTGGTGATGGAATCACCGCAGTTTTTGGCACATCTGGAAGTGGTAAAACTACTTTATTAAATTGTATTGCGGGAATTGTTAATCCGGACCGAGGAAAAATAAATATTGGTGATCAAATTTTATATTCTGATCATCCAAAAGTAATTTTACCAATACACCAGAGAAGGATTGGATATGTTTCTCAAGAAGTAACATTGTTTCCTCAAATGAATGTTCTAGAGAACATATATTTTGGGCATAATTTGATTCCACAGAGGGAACGAAAAATTTTACCCGAATATGTTATAAACTTTCTTGAGATAGAGCCTCTGTTAGGTAAACAAATATCTTCTCTTTCAGGTGGAGAAAAACAAAAGGTTGCCTTAGCAAGAGTTCTATCTATTTCTCCAGATTTTTTGTTACTTGATGAAGCACTAGCATCTATAGACCAAAAATCATCAGGAAAAATTATTACAAATCTGAAAAGAATTTGGTCTGAATTTAAAATTCCAATGATGTATGTATCCCATTCAATTTCAGAAGTCTTAGCAATCGCGGACCATGTATTGATTTTACATGAAGGTAGATTTGTAAATTCTGTATCTTCTAAGGATTTGTTCTTAGATACAGATCTGATTTCTTCAGATTATTGGTTTGGTTTTGAAAACATTAAATCCGCCAAAGTTGTGTCTCAAATTAACTCTGATCAAATCGTTGAAATTGAAATTGGCGGTGTGGTGTTTAATGTTTCTGGTGAGCAAATATTACTAAATGACCAAGTGAATGTTGCGGTTGGTTCAAATGAAATAATCTTATCTAAGATTCAAACATTTGACACAAGTGTTCAAAATATTATTAGAGGTGAAATTGTTTCAATCAGTGAATTTGAAAGTTTTGCTTTAGTTTGCGTGAAAGCCGGTGAAAATTTTCTATCTCGAATATCATTAGCTGCTGCAAGAAATTTAGAATTAAATGTTGGAGAGGAAATATTTATGATGATAAAAAGTAATAGTATAAAAGTTTTGAATGGATAATAGTTTAATGTAATTCTTCAAATTTTTTAATTTTTTCTTCGTGCTGTAGAGTTAATCCGATATCGTCTAGTCCATTCAGTAAACAATTTTTCATGAAAGCATTTATTTCAAATAATATTTTTTTGTTAGAGTCTTTTTCAATGATGGATTGAGAATCTAAATCGATGGTTAGTTGATAGTTAGGGTTAATTTGTGACGAATTAACGATTTTTTCCATTTGGCTTTCGTCTACTTGTATTGGAAGCAATCCAATTTTGAAGCAATTGTTATAAAAAATGTCCGCAAAACTTGGGGCAAGAATACATCTAAATCCGTAGTCATGCAAAGCCCAAGCAGCATGTTCCCTTGATGATCCTGAGCCGAAGTTTTTTCCAGCAGCTAGGATAGATGATTTTTTGTACTTTGGGTCGTTTAAAATGAAACCCTTGATTGGTTTTCCCTCATTATCAAACCGCCAGTCATTGAATAAGAATTCACCAAAACCAGTTCTTTCAATTCTTTTCAGGAATTGTTTGGGGATGATTTGATCTGTGTCGATATTTATTTGGTATAAGGGAGCTACACTTCCTGTATGTTTTTTAAAAGATTCCATGTTATCTCGTTTTATTCACCAGTTTCTGACGTCAACTAAACATCCAGCAATTGCTGATGCTGCAGCCATTTCCGGGCTTAGAAGATGAGTTCTGCCGTCCTTTCCTTGCCTGCCTTCGAAATTTCTGTTTGAAGTAGACGCACATCTTTGTTTAGGTTTGAGGATATCGGGGTTCATTCCCAAACACATTGAACATCCAGCTTCTCTCCAATCAAATCCGGCATTTTTGAAAATAACATCTAGACCTTCCGATTCAGCTTGTTTTTTTACTTCTGTAGATCCTGGGACAACCATTGCTTGAACATTATCGTTAACATGGTTATTGATTGCTATTTTGGCTGCGCTTCTTAAATCTTCAATTCTAGAATTTGTACATGAACCAATAAACACTCTATTAATAGGAAGATTAATTAAAGGGTCACCGGCATTTAATCCCATATATTCTAAGGCTTTACTTGCAGCTTTTTGTTCGTTTATAGTTGCAAAAGAATCAGGAGAAGGGATTTTTTCATTTATAGACATTACCATACCTGGATTTGTCCCCCAAGTAACCATTGGTTCAATAGTAGATGCATCAATATTAACTTCTTTATCGAAATGGGCACCTTGATCTGTTTTAAGATTTTCCCACTCTTTAATTTTTAAATCAAAAACATTTTCTTTTGGAGATTGAGGTTTGTTTCTTAAATATTCAAATGTCACAATATCAGGTGCTATCATTCCGGCACGAGCGCCGGCTTCAATGGACATATTACATATTGTCATACGATTTTCCATTGATAACTCAGATATAGCATTTCCTGAATATTCTATCGCATACCCTGTTCCTCCATTAACACCTATTTGGTTAATAATAGAAAGTATTAAATCTTTGGCCGTTATTCCAAAGTTTAAATTTCCGGAAACATTAATTTTCATAGTTTTAGGTTTGTATTGTCTAAGGGTTTGGGTAGCAAGTACATGTTCAACTTCAGAAGTACCTATTCCTAAAGCAAAAGCGCCAAAAGCACCGTGAGTTGAAGTGTGGCTATCTCCGCAGACTATGGTCATTCCTGGTTGAGTGAATCCTAGTTCAGGAGCAATTACATGTACAATTCCTTGTCTTGGATGATTAATATCGTATAATTCGATGTCAAATTCTCTACAATTAGTTCTTAATGTTTCTATTTGTTGCTTAGCTATTGGGTCAATTATTGGAAGAGATCTGTTTGTGGTAGGCACATTATGATCTATTGTTGCTACAGTTAAATCTGGCCTTCTGACCGACCTGTTAGAAATTCTTAAACCTTCGAAAGCTTGAGGTGTAGTGACTTCATGAATTAAATGGAGGTCAATATAAAGAATGGAAGGTTGCCCTGGCTCTTCATAAACAAGGTGAGAATCCCATATTTTTTGGAACATTGTTTTGGGAGACATTTATGAACCTGAACTAATATTGCTTTGTTCATATTGCTTCATCGAAAGCATTCTGTTTAAAGCATTAATATAAGCTTTTGCACTGGCAATTATAATGTCTGTATCAGATCCTCGTCCTAAATATCCCTGATCATTTTCTTCAACTCTGACTGTGACATCTCCTATCGCATCTATTCCTTTTGTCACAGAGTCAATTTTGAATTCAGTTAAAGTACCTGGGGCAGAAATTATTTTGTTGATTGCTTTATAAGCGGCGTCGACAGGACCTGTTCCAGTAGAGTTTTGTTTGATTTTTGTTCCATCAGGAGTACTGAGTGTTACCGTCGCCCAAGGGGTATCAGTAGTACTAGAAGAAACATGCATTTCTTCTAATTTAAATGAATCATTGTCGTTATTCGTACGCCTTTGCGAAGACATTAGGTTTTCAAGATCAGCATCCGTGATAATTTTTTTTCTATCTGCTAAATCTTTAAAAGACTTAAAAGCTGAATCTAATTCTTCTTTTGAAAGTTTAAATCCTAGCTCTTCTAATTTGGATTTCAGACCGGCTCGGCCACTTAATTTACCCATGACTAAAGAATTATTTGTCCAGCCAATAGATTTAGGATCCATAATTTCAAATGTATCCCGATTCTTGATTACACCATCTTGATGAATCCCAGAAGCATGTCTAAATGCATTGGCACCAACGATAGCTTTGTTAGCTTGTACTTGAAATCCAAAAATATCACTTACCATTTTACTAGTTCTGTAAATTTGTCTAGTGTCAACGTTTGTGGTAACTCCTAGGAATTGTTTTCTTGTTTCTATATTCATTATGACTTCTTCTAATGAAGCATTTCCAGCTCGTTCTCCAAGACCATTTATACAGCCTTCAATTTGACGAGCTCCATTTTGCACAGCAGCTATGCTATTTGCTGATGCATTTCCTAAATCGTTATGACAGTGGACGCTTATTATAGCTTGGGATATATTATCAACATTTTGAGTGATAGATTTAATTAAATTTCCGAATTCAGAAGGAACTGAAAAACCTACAGTATCAGGAATGTTTACTGTATTGGCTCCTGAAGAAATTACAGCATGCAAGATTTTATATAGATATTCCCTATCTGTTCTAGTTGCATCCATGGGAGAGAATTCGACATCATCACAATATTGCTTCGCAAATTCTACAGATGACACAGCCATTTCTAGTACCTCTTCGGGGTTCTTACGAAGTTGATGCCAAATTTGCACATCAGAACTAGATATGAAGACATGAATTCTAGGATTTTTAGCCTTTTCTAAAGCTTCTCCAGCTTTTTTGATGTCTTCTGGGTTACATCTTGCTAGGGAAGCTACTTTAGTAGTTCCGGAGAGAGAGTTGGAAATTTTTTTAACAGCGTCAAAGTCTCCTTCTGAGCTAGCTGCAAATCCTGCTTCTATGATATCAACTCCAAGCAAGTTTAATTGATTAGCTATCTCAAGTTTTTCATTTACAGTGAGTCCTGCTCCCGCAGACTGTTCTCCGTCTCGAAGGGTTGTATCAAAAATCAAAACTTTTTCTTTTGACATTTATTTTCTCTCTTTGGATATTAAATATTTAGTTTTTAATCAGAATCTTTTAGGAAATCCATCATTGATCTTAATTCTTTACCAATTTTTTCTATTGGGTGAGAAGAATTTTGTTTTCTCATTTGATTAAACCTTGGCCTACCTTCATCATTTTCTGATATCCACTCACGAGCGAAAGTGCCATTTTGGACATCTTCTAAAACAGCTTTCATATTTTGTTTTACTTTTTCGTCGATTACTCTTGGCCCTCTTGAATAGTCACCGTATTCAGCCGTGTCACTAACAGAATATCTCATATATTCCATTCCTCCTTGATAAAGTAAGTCAACGATTAGTTTCAATTCATGCATGCATTCAAAATACGCAGACTCGGGTTGATATCCGGCTTCAACCATAGTTTCAAAAGCTGCTTTAATTAGTTCTGTAACGCCTCCGCAAAGAACAGCCTGTTCTCCAAAAAGATCGGTTTCAGTTTCTTCCTTAAAAGTTGTTTCTAATACACCAGCTCTAGTGCAGCCTATGCCTTTCGAGTATGCTAGTGCGATGTCCTTTGCCGTACCAGAAGTATCTTGATGTATTGCCAGTAACCCTGGGACACCAGACCCTTTTGTAAAAACTTCCCGAACTCTATGCCCCGGGGCTTTAGGAGCAATCATTGAAACATCTATTGATTGTGGGGGTGTGATTGTTTGATAGTGTATTGCAAAGCCATGAGCAAACATTAAAGTTTTACCTTCAGACAAATTGGGCAAAATCTCGTTTTTATATATCTCAGGCATTAAATGGTCTGGAGCTAAAATAGTAATTAAATCAGATTTTTTTGAAACATCATTCACGGTACCAACTTCAAGTCCAGCATCTTGTGCTTTTTTAATACTTTTGCTATTTGAATGAAGTCCAACCAAGACAGAAATGCCACTATCCTTAAGATTTAAGGCATGGGCATGGCCTTGGCTGCCATAACCTATTATTCCTATGGTTTTATTTTTGAACAGATCTAGATTTGCGTCATCTTGGTAGAATATTTTTTTTGTCATGTTTTTCTCTCTTATTTTTAAAAATTATTTTGTTTTTTAAACGGAAGCAGCTTCATCCCATTTACGAGTTGAAACTATAGATTGTTTGATTTTTTTACTGCCTTTATTACTTGCTCTGTTCATAGCTACAGAACCGGTTCTCATTACTTCAGAAATACCTATGTCTCTCAAAAGATTAATTAAGGAATTAATTTTATTTTCATCACCGGTAGCTTCAACTAGTAAGAAGTCTTTTGAAACGTCAATTATATTAGCTCTGAACATGCTTGATATTTGCATTACTTGATCCCGATGTTCTGCTCCGGCTTTAACTTTAATTAATGCTAGTTCTCTAGATATTACATTTTCCTCGGAAATATCAGTAACTTTTATTACGTCTATCAATTTGTGAAGATGTTTTGTAACCTGTTCGACAACTTTGTCATCTCCGTCAACAACAAATGTCATTCGTGATAAAGTTTCAGATTCACTTTGTCCTACTGCTAAACTGGAAATATTAAACCCCCGTCTTCTGAACATACTGGAAATTCTGTTTAATACTCCGGGTTTATCTTGTACAAGAGCAGTTATTGTATGCTTTGAAAGTGTATTTGATATCATGAGGATACTGCCTTTTCTGGATTGGGTTCTTCTATGAGATTTTCTACTGATTGACCTGCAGGGATCATTGGGTACACATTTTCTTCTTCTTCTACTACAAAGTCAATCAATGCTGGTCCGTCGTAATCCATTGCTTTTTGAATGGCAGATTTAACTTGTTTTTTTTCTGTAACTTTTAATCCAAGCATTCCAAAAGCTTCTGCAAGTTTAACAAAGTCGGGGTTTCTAGAATATTCTGTAGCTACGTAATCTTTATCGAAGAAAAATTCTTGCCACTGCCTAACCATACCTAAAAAATTGTTATTGAGTATTGCAAATTTTACAGGTATTTTGTTTTCTACTAATGTGGCAAGTTCTGCCATAGTCATTTGAAATCCTCCATCTCCAGCTATAGACCAGACAGTTTTATCAGGTCTGGCTACTTGAGCTCCCATTGCACCTGGAACTTCGTAGCCCATTGCTCCAGATCCGCCCGAAGTAACAAGGGTTTTAGGTTCAGTATAGGTGTAATGTTGTGCAGCCCACATTTGGTGTTGACCAACACCAGTGACTATAATTGCATCTCCTTTAGTAACTTCATCTAAACATTTAATAACATATTGAGGGAGTAATTTTTCGGTATTTCTGATTTGAAGCGATGGATGTTCAACTTTTAAATCTTCTATTTCTTTTAGCCATTTTGCATGGCTCTTGCTCTTAACTAGAGGATTTAATTTTTGCAGGACGTGTTTTATGTCACCAACTATAGGCACGTCGGCTTTTATGTTTTTGCTAATTTCTGATGGATCTATGTCTACGTGTATCTTTTTAGATTTTGTTGCAAAGGTACTTGGTTTTCCAGTTATTCTGTCATCAAACCTCATTCCTAAAGCAATGAGCAAATCTGCCTGTTCTATAGCTATGCTAGAATATGCCATTCCGTGCATTCCCGGCCATCCAGCCGATAAAACATGCGTTTCAGGAAATGAACTAATTCCTAATAGTGTTGTTATTACAGGTATTTGTGCTTTTTCAGCAAGATCTTTGAGTTCTTCGTAAGCATTTGAAAAAATTATTCCATGACCAGCTAAAATTATAGGTTTTTGAGAATCTTCAATTAATTTAATAGCACGTTTAATTTGAGCGATATTCCCTTCTAATGTGGGTTTATATCCTGGCAAATCTATTTTGATATTTTTATAGTTTGTCGCAAATGTTTCACTGTCAAATTCAGTCTCTTCAGTTTGAACGTCTTTTGGAACATCTATTAAAACAGGACCTGGTCTGCCTGTAGATGCAATATGAAACGCCTCTTTAATAATTTGTGGAATTTCAGAAGCATCCATTACTAGGTAATTATGTTTTGTGACAGGTAAGGTGATTCCTGTAGTATCGGTTTCTTGGAAGGCATCACTACCTATAGCAGCTCGAGGAACTTGGCCTGTAATTACAACAATCGGAACAGAATCCATTTGGGCTGTTGCAATTCCGGTTACCAGATTTGTAGCCCCAGGGCCAGAAGTAGCCCAAGCTACGCCAGGCTTTCCAGAAACTCTTGCGAAACCATCAGCTGCATGTGAAGCCCCTTGTTCATGTCTAACCAAGATATGCTTCAAAGAAGGATATTCAGGGAGTGTTTGATATAGAGGTAGAATAGCTCCGCCTGGAAGCCCAAATATAGACTCCACTCCCTCAAGCAGTAAACTTTCGCATATTAGCTGAGATCCATTGAGTTTCATTTTACTAACTCCTAGTCAGTTTATATCTTTAAAAAAAGGCCTATAAAAAAATAAACCCGTCCCAATACAGGGACGGGAATTTAAAAATTTCCCGCGGTACCACCCGGTTTGACTGATTACTCAGACCGCTTATAGGCTAAAGCCTCAGGCTAAATCGTAGCCATAACGCCATGTTATTTCATTAACAATGTATTCATGGACACTCGTAGGTGAGTTCACGTTCTCATATCTCGGGGTTCTCAGTACATCCCGTTCTCTGTAGAGTAAGAGTGCACGCTACTACTCCTAGTCATAATGTATATATTAAATTATATTCGAAGGCTATCATGTTATTTGAATTTATGTCAATAATTATTTGGTTCTTATAATTTCAATGAAATATACAGGGAATATGTATCAAGTTTTGTGTTTTAGTTAGTTTGATTATTGGTGGAATGGATTTTTGATAAGTCGGCATATATACCTTTATGCTTGATTAATTCATCATGATTTCCTTGTTCAGCTATTTCACCATTTTTTAGAACTACAATTTTGTCAGAGTTTTGAATTGTTGATAGTCTATGCGCAATCACTATTGCAGTTCTTCCTTTAAGTAATATTTCCAATGCTGATTGGATTAAATTTTCGAATTTTGAGTCTATACTAGCAGTGGCTTCATCTAGAATTAAAAGTCGAGGGTTGTGAGCTATTGCTCTAGCAAAGCTAATTAATTGTCTTTGTCCTATGCTTAAATTTTCACCTTTTTCATGTAAGAAAGTTTGATATCCATTTTCTAGCTCAGAGATAAATTGATGCGCATTAATTGTTTTTGTAGCAGCGATCATTTCTTCATCCGGCATTTCTGGACGATTATATTTTATGTTTTCGCTGATTGTTCCCGAGAATAGAAATGGGTCTTGAAGAACAATGCTTATTTGATCAAGTAGTGATTTTTTAGTAATTTGATTTATTTGGAAACCATCAATTAATATTTCTCCATCTTTTTTTTCTATTTCATATAAACGAGTGATTAATGAAATCAAGGTAGATTTTCCTGATCCTGTTTCACCGACAAGCGCTACAGTTTGTCCTGGTTGAATTGATAAATTAATATTTTTTAAGATTTGTTGTGAATTAGGATATGAATAATTTAGATTTTTTATTTCAAGGCTACCTTTGAGTATGGGTAATTTTGGATTTGATGGAGAGTCTTGTTTTTCTATTGGGGTTTCTAGTAGTTCAACTATTCTTGCTCCAGAAGCCATTGATCTTTGCAACATGGTGTAGTGTTGAGTAATATTTCGAATGGGACCATAGAATCTTTCTATGTATAGTATCATTGCCACGAGAGTTCCAATTTCAATAGCATTGGATGTAATCATTTGTGATCCAAAAAATAAGATTAGTCCTGCAGAAATTGCACTAAGAACTTCAATTATAGGGCCTACGACAGCAGAAATTGCAGCAGATTTATTCATTGAAGCTTGATTTTCAAGGTTTAATTTCTCAAAAATATTCATGTTGATTTTTTGGCGATTCATGCTTTGAACTGCTCTGATTCCAGTTAAGTTTTGATTTAAGTTACTATTTACGCCGGACACGGCTCTTCTAGCAGAGACGTATGTTTTAATTGCGATAGGTTGCCAAATAAATAGAGAAAGTATCAAAATAGGCGTGGCAAGCATTGCTAATAATGCAAGCTTTGGACTGATTATAGTCATTGCAAAAATTATTCCTGATAGCACAAAAATATCAGTTGCAGCTGAGATTACTATATTTAAAAATTCTTGTAGCTGGAACACATCTCCCATCATTCTTGACATGATTCTGCCAGTTTCTGTTGAGTTGTAGAAATGCATGGGGAGTTTTTGTAAATGCTTAAATGTGTCATGCCTTAGATCATATAAAATTTTTTGCCCAGCTCTGGCAATTAAATATTGCTGTGTGTAGTTGGAGATGCCGATTATTGATCCGGTTAAAATGAATAGATAGAAGGTAGTTTGCAAGCCTTGTGTGTTTTTATTTTCTACATACACATCAATTGCATGTTTAATAATTAAAGGTAGTGAAACTTGAGCAAAAGTATATGCTAGCATTGCTAGCACACTTAAGAAGACTAGCAATTTATAACGAATGATGTATGGCCATAGTTTTTTTAAAACATTTCGATCATAAGCCTTGCCAAATATTTCATCAGCATTATTTTTGCCGCCTATTTCTCGTTGAAAATTTCTCATGGTATTTTATATTTCAGCTTTTATTTAAACTTTTCAATAATATCTTTATTTTTTTCATCAGATAATATTTGTAAATCATATATTTCTTTATATAGTCCGTTATTTTCCAATAATTTTTGGTGAGTACCCATTTCTGCAATTTCTCCTTCGTCAAAAATAATAAGACGATCCGCATTTTGAATAGTATTTAGCCTATGTGTGATGATAATGGTTGTTCTATCTTTCATTACTTTTTCCATTGCAATTATGATGTTTTCTTCTGTAGTTGCGTCTACGCTTGATGTTGAGTCATCTAAAAGGAGTATTGCTGGATCGTGCAATATTGTTCTTGCGATCATTATTCTTTGTTTTTGACCACCGGAAAGATTTGAACCATCTTCACTTACTATTGTTTGATATGAATCAGGTAATGTTTGAATATAATTATGTATTTGTGCAATTTTTGCTGCCTCCTCTATTTGAAGTTGAGGTGCATTGACGTCTTGATAAGCAATGTTTTCTGAAATACTTATAGGAAATAAGGTAGGAACTTGTCTTACAATGCCAATATTGTTTCGTAGTGATTCTAGATTGAAAGACTTAATATCTAGTCCGTCAATTTTAATTAAACCTTCTTTGATTTCATAAAATCTTGGAATTAATTGTGCGAGAGTACTTTTGCCACTTCCAGGTGCACCTAGTAAAGCAATAGTTTCTCCCGGCTTTATTTTAAATGAAATATTTTTTAAGGCTTGTGTTTTGGTTGTGTATCCGAAGCTTACATTTTTAAATTCTATTTCACCTTTGGGTTTATCTAGAATTATTGGAGAGTTTGACTCAATTACTTCGGATTTTTTATCTAATACATCGAAAAGTCTAGTTCCTGCACTTACAGTTCTTGCTATATTGTTTACCAGCAATCCTATCCATCTGATTGGGATTGCTAGAACTCCAAGGTAAAATACAAATTGTGCTAATTGTCCAGCTGTCAAATCGCCTTGAATAATTTTATAGGCCCCTATCGAAACTACTAATCCGGTGGATAGAACATATAGAAACTCAAGGGCTGAAGAATTCCTAGTTTGAATTTTTGTTGCTTGAATCATTGATTTTGAAATATGAAAACTTTTCAAATTAAATTTTTTGAGTTCATGTGATTGAGAATGAAAAGATTTCACTACTTTCATGCCTGTAAGATTTTCTTGAAGAATCACACTTAATTGAGCTAGTTGCTCTTGTACACCTTTCCATATAGAGGAAAGTTTTAATCTTGTGTAGGAAGACATAATTCCCATAATTGGCATAAATGACATAGCAATAATGCCAAGCAGTAAATCATTGTAAATCAGAATAATCGATACAACAAAAAAAAGTAGAAAAAAATAAGGTCCACGTACCATGGCGCCAATCACGAACATTCTCATTGCTTCTACATCTGTAATAGCTCTTGACATGAGGTTTCCAGTATGAAATTCATCGTGAAATTTAAAATCCATATATTGAACATGGTCATAAAATATATTTCGAATTTTATAAGCAAGTTTTTGGGCTAGATTTTCAGATAAATAAGTTTGGCCATATACTGCAGCGCCCCTAATTAATCCTGTAATTAGAATTAAAGAAGTAGATTGGATTATTTGATTGATCGGAACAGATTGCCCTAAGTTGATTGCATCAACTACTTGATCAATAACCATCCCAATCAAATATGGTTGGAGTAATAGCGCAGTACCAGAAAGAAATGTGGCGGTATAAGTGGATAAGAGGAGTAACTTATTACCGGATATGGTTAATTTTATTATTCTTGAAAGAGTTCGCACTAAATAATTTTGAAATTAAATTGATTTGCACATTTGAGCAAATTTCATTCTATTTAGGCTAGAATTTATAGTCAAGTATCCCTTGGTAGAATAATTGGCTAGTTTATATTAGAAGAATTATGTGAAGTGTTTTTCAGAGATAACAAAAAAGCCTGATATGACAACATTGTTTTGCATAGAATTTTATAAGAATTTTTTTCATCGGAAATTTCATTTTCAATAATTTTGTATAAGTCTTTACATGAAGAATTAAGTATAGTATTGATTTCCCAGGTGTCTTTTTCCAGAGAGGAATAAATATAATTTTGTAATTCGATTAATTCTTTGTTATTAATAGAATTTGTTGATGCTAATTGATATCTTGATGTAGTATAAATCTGCATATGATCGAAGTTAATTTGTTTATTATATATTTTACCTGCAGCAGTTAGATTTTGTTGAATTTTTTGTAAAGCAATTTCAGTTTCTTCGAAGTTATTTTTGTTAATCAATTGTTTCATTTGTTGAACTGTAGAAGCAGAAATCTCCAAATGTTTTTTTGCTTTTTCCAGATTGTTTCTTTTGGTCATTAAAGAAATATTTTCCTCAAAAGTTTTTATCTGATATAGATTTTCTCCAGGCAGAGCATTTTTACCTGAATGATGCAAGCCAAATGTTGATGAACTGATTAGAATCAGTATCACAGAAATTGATAAAACCAATTGATTTGATTGGAATTTAGTTTGAGAAATTGTTTTTATTGCATCAATGAAATTAATTGGTTTATCTTTAATTGGCTGTAGTTGACGGATATCTAAAGGTTTGACTGCTGGATTAATAGATTCAAATGATTTTGCAATTTTAGATGCAGTAATTAATAATTGATTAACATCTTCGTTTGTATCAAGAGATTGAGTTTGAATTTCAGGGTTTAAAAGTTGCTCAATACCATTATTCAGATCGTCATCAATATTTTTATGTGATTTTTTTTGATTCGAGAATAATTTCAATAGGGCTTTAAAGTTCAATTTAATCATTTAAAATATCTCTTAATTTTTTTATTGCTGAATGTTGTAAAGATTTAATAGAATTTTCATTTTTATTGAGGATTTTTGCTGTTTCTGATAATGACATTTGTGCTGCAAAACGTAGATTAATCACTTCTTTTTGAAGAGATGTAAGTTTTTCCATATTTTTTATTATTTTATTAAATTGCAATTTGTTATCTAACTCATCTTCCAGGTTTTCTGAAACTGACCAATATTCTTCTTGTATATTATCTATGTATGATTCTGTTTTTGAACTATTTTTTCTGTAATAATCAATAATCTGATTTCTGGCAATAGTGAAAATCCAAGAAGAAAATGATGGTCCGCTAGTTCCGTTCTCTCTAAATTTGAAAGATGAAATAGATTTAAAAGCTTTAATAAAAACCTCCTGTGTAAGATTTTCAGATTCTTGCACATTACTGCATTTAACATAAATATATCTAAAAACTTTTACGTAAAAATTTTCGTAAATTTTAACAAAAGACTCTTTGCTTCCTTTCTGAGAGTCTACTACCAATTGATTAATTTGTTCTTTTGTAAGATTTGACAAGATGTCGTTTTTAACTTTCAGTATTGTTTTTTTATTTTTCATAAAAAAGTAACGATTTATATAATATTAAGTTGGCTTCAAATTAACCTCTTTTGAGTTTATTATTGTAAAATTTGAGATTTAATTCAATTTTTAGACATGAAAATATTCATACGATCTATACAAAAAGATGATTTGACCGATTTAAAACTTCTTGAGAAAAAAGTTTACGGGTCAAATTTTTCAAGTTCACAATTTGACCTGGCAAATAAAATAGACGATTTGTTTGGATATGTTGCAATCCAAAAAGGAGTGCCTTTCTTAAAAACAAAAAATAAAATTATTGGTTTTATTAAATTGGTTCATGTTATTGATGAAACACATGTTAATTCTTTCGGTGTTGATCAATTTTTCAGAGGGATTTCAGTGGGCGAAAAATTGCTGATAGTTTCTATAATGAAAGCTATAGAAATTGGTTCAAATTCTTGTACCCTAGAAGTTCGAGAATCAAATTTCAATGCACAAAATTTATATTCGAAATATCGATTTTTAAAGACAGGAATTAGAAAAAATTATTATAGTGTCAATCGGGAAAATGCACTGATTATGACAGTGCAAAAAATTAATTCTGTTGAATATTCAGAATTTTTGTCAGTACAAATACAAAAAATGTGTTTACGATATATACCTAAAATTGATAGTTATTATTATAAAATTTCAAGTGTTAGAATTTTTTTAATGCGTATAATTAGTTTGTTTCAGCAATTTACTTTCTGATGTTTATTAGCAAATTGTCGAAAAATTTTAATATTTAGGTTCGATTGATGTTTAAGAATTTTTTTTCAAAACAAAATATTGGTGAAAATAAACCAAATTTAACTAAAGTTGTTGATTTGTTAAAGGACAGGATCTCAAATTTTTTAGTTGATAGTGGAGATGAAGAAGAGACATGGGATGAACTTTTAGAAATGCTTATTTCTTGGGATGTAGGATATGCAACTTCCGAAAGGATTTTGGAGATTCTTAAATCTCGTTTGAAATCTGAAAAATTAAATAGATTGGATATCATTCGCGAATTAAGAAATGAGATTAAAGATTTATTATTTTTTGAAAATCAAACTACATTTAAAAAATCACAAAATACATCAATAGTAATTATGATGGTTGGGATTAATGGAGCTGGAAAGACAACTAGTGTAGCAAAAATCACAAATTTATTTTTGAATCAAAATAATAAAGTTTTAATTTCAGCAGCAGATACTTTTCGCGCTGCTGCTGTTGATCAAATGAAGATTTGGGGAGAATCTTTGGGAGTTGAAGTTATTGGCGCAACCCAAGGGTCCGATTCAGGAGCAGTTGTTTTTGATAGTTTAGAAGCTGCGAATGCACGTAAAGCAAATGTTGTGATTATTGATACTTCAGGAAGATTACATACCAAAACAAACTTAATGGAAGAATTGAAAAAAATTTACAGAATCATTTGTAGATATAAAACTCCTGAAGAAGTGAAAGTAATATTAACTATAGATGCTACTATAGGTCAAAATAGTTTGGCACAAGCCAGATCTTTTATTCAAAGCATACCATGTGATGGAGTATTTTTATCAAAATTAGATGGGACAGCAAAGGGAGGTATTGTAATTGCTATTTCAGAAGAACTTAATTTGCCAGTTTTGTTTGTAGGAACGGGTGAAGATGTTTCTGATGTTAGTGAATTTGATCCAGATGTATTTGTCAGTTCTCTTTTTGGAGAAATTTAATAGAAGATTAAAATGATATTACAAGTTTTTTTATGGATTGCCTTAGTTGAATTTATTGGGATTTTATTTTTTCCATTATGTGCATTTTTGTTTTCGTCTTTTAAAGACAAGGGATTTTGCATTTCAAAAGTTATAGGTATATTGATAATTGGGTATGCAGTATGGATCCTTGGTATTTTGAAAATTTCTTCAGCAACTCAACATTCAATAATTATTTTGGTTTCCATTTTATTTTTTCTTTGGAGCGTTTGGTTTTATTATTCAAAGACAACTTTATTGAGATTAATTCGTGGTAATTTTTCAACCTTTGTAATTAGTGAAATTGTGTTTATTTCGGCATTTTCTCTCTTTCTATTTTTCAGAGTACATGATCCAGCAATTCTTAATACAGAACAACCTATGGATTTTATGTTTTTAAATTCTATTATTAATGCTGATTTCCCTCCTCCTGAAGATGCCTGGTTTAAGGGATTATCAGTAAATTATTATTATTTTGGATATTGGGTATTTGGAACTTTGGGAGAGTTAGCTGGGATTAAATCTTCTGTAGTCTATAATTTGTCATTAGCATCAATCGCAGGACTTTCAGCAATTTCAATCTTTTCTATTGTGTTTAATTTAATTCACTTTAGGAATCATGCTTTTAAATATGCAATATATAGTGGAATATTTTCAGTGATATTGCTTTTAATAGTACCTAATTCGAAAACATTTTTTGACTTTATTGGGTTGCTATTTTCAGGAGGCTTAATCAATTCATTTTTTAATCCTATTGATAGCATTAATTCTCTTAATCCTTCTTGGTGGTGGGATACTTCAAGAGTAATAGGATTTTCTGAAGCAGGTGTGTTGAAAGATTATACGATTAATGAGTTTCCATTTTTTTCATTTATTGTAGGAGATTTGCATCCTCATTTGATGGCTATGCCATTCGTATTACTCTGCCTTTCATTAATTATAGAATTGTTTAAATTTTTTCCTGAAATTGTTAAGTTTAATAATTTTTCAACTTTTTTAAAGATTTTTTTTACTGGTCTGGTTTTAGGATGTGTAGGATTTATAAATTTGTGGGATTATCCAGTTTTGATCGGCTTATTTTTTGTTTTAATATTAGTGCAGATCATAATTTTTCGAGGGAAAAATTTCTTTTATTTTATAATAGGTGCATTAATAACATTTTTTACGGTATTTAGCGTATCGTTCATATCAATTTTGCCATTTTTAAGTTCTATATATGGAGCTGATTTCCATATTGAAGTATTTATTGGGCCAAATTCAAATTGGGGTCAGTTTTTATCAGTTTGGTTGTTGTTTTTTCTTATTACTTTGCCATTTTTGGTTTATTTTTTTATAAGAAGTTTAAATCTGAAATTCTCAGTTAATATATTCTTATTATCAATGTTTTTGGTTTCACTTATTTTTAGTGTTTGGGCATATTTATTTATGGAAAATGGCAAAGTTAGTAGCGAGTTATTTGGTAGATTTTTTCAAATTATTCCAGTTTATATATTTATATTTCTTGGTGTTTATTCTATATCTATGAATTTAGTTTCAAGATTTTCAGAACAGATTGAAATATTAACTGTTACATTAATTTGTTTCTCATTATTGTTATTAATAGTCCCAGAATTGATTTATTTAGATGATATTTTTGTAAATGGATTTGCACGAATGAACACAGTTTTTAAGCTTTATTTTCAAAGTTGGATAATTTTTTCGATAGCTTCTGGTCTGGTTTTGGGTATTTCGCTAAATTTAAAATTTTTTGCTGGAGTTTTTACAAATCACTTAGTTAATTTTTGGGTAATTTCAACATCTGTAGTTTTATTGATTTTATTTTATTACACAATTGTTGCTCCTATAAATAAATTTCAAAAACCATACGTTAAAACATTAGATGGTGTTGAATACCTGAAAAATCAATCTTTTAACGAATATGAAGCAATTAATTTTGTTTCAAAAAATATTACAGAAATTGATGGTATTGTAGAGGCTGTAGGGAATGATTATTCTGATTATGGACGTATTTCGTCTTTTACAGGTGTGCCAACTATTTTAGGATGGCCAGGGCATCAAGCTCAATGGAGGAATCAAACAGAGGAGATTTATTACAGAGAGCAAGATGTTTTTAATATATATAAAAGTAATGATATGAATTATGTTTTAGGGTTGTTGCAAAAGTACAGTGTTTCACACGTAATTGTTGGTCCTAGAGAGATAAAAAAATATCAAATTGACAATCCTGAAAAGTTTGATAGTTACATGGATGTTGTTTTTGAAAATGATGAGATCAAAATTTATCGGATAAGAGAATAAAATGTTTCATAAGAATTCAAAAAACTTCTCAAATATTTCGTTAATTTTCTTATTTGTGTTTATATTATTAATATCTTTCTTAAGTAAGATTTGGGGTTTGGGAGATAGAGTGATGCATCACGATGAAAGTTTGCATGCTTACTATGCATGGGAATTGGCATTTGGTGAAGGATATCAACACAATCCTATGCTGCATGGGCCTTTACAAATGGAAGCAATAGCATTAGTTTTTAAAGTTTTTGGACATAGTGATTTTACTGCAAGATTTTTACACGCTCTATTAGGATCCTTTTTAGTTTTTTTACCTTATTTTTTTCGTTCAAAATTAGGTAATTTAGGTGCGATTTTTTCTGCATTATTGATCGCTGTTTCACCATCTTTGCTTTATTTCAGTAGGTTTGCAAGAAATGACATAATCGTTGTTTTTTTGACATTAAGTTTAGTTGTAGTGATATGGAATTATATAGATTCAGGCAAGAGAAGAAATTTGTATCTAATTTCTATAATTACTGCGTTGTTGTTTTGCACAAAAGAGACAGCGTATATGATCGTGTTTAGCCTAGGGGTTTATTTGTTTTTTGTTGTTTTTATTAATAATTATTTATTTATTTTCAATTTATCTGGGGCAAATAGCAAAGATGGGAAAACCATAATCAATAAATTTAAAATTGCTTTACTTTCAATAGGTGCCATCATTAGTAAAGAAGACACTTCTAGGTATAAAACTTTGCTTTTTTTAATGCTGGCATTAGTTTTTCCTGTAAGTGCTGGGATTTTTAGCGTTATACAAACTTTGCCGGTGTTTGATTCTATTGGGTTGGTTCTTGCTAGTGCAGATTCCTCAATAGCGCCTATAGGAACTGCTTATGGTGGAGGGCAAGTAATAGCATTTTATTTTGTGTTAATTTTGACATTTTTTTCGATCGTTTTAGGTACAAGATATATTGGTTTGAAAATATGGTGGAAATGTTTTGCGATATTTTATTTAGTTTTTATTACTTTATTTACAGTTTTTTTTAGTGATTGGAATGGTGTTGGGTCTGGAATTTGGAGATCTTTAGGATATTGGATTATCCAACAAGACGTAGCTCGTGGAGGGCAACCATGGTTTTATTACATTTTGTTAATGGTAATTTACGAATTTGTAATTTTTATTATTGGAATTGCCGCAATTGTTTATTATTTAAAAAATAAAGATAAATTCGGGATATTTTTATCTTATTGGGTAGTAATCACATTTGTTTTATATGGTATTGCAAGCGAAAAAATGCCATGGCTATTAATCAACATGGTTTTACCTGCCACAATTTTGGGAGGTAAATTTTTGTCTGATGTTACCTTCAAGATTGAATGGACTCGTATAGATAGATTTAAGTTGATTAATATTTTTAAACAACAAAAGTTTTTGTTACTATTGCCAATTGGGATAATAATTATAGTTTTTAATATTTTTGTTTCGTTAAATTTGACATACAAAAATTCTGACACGCCTCTTGAAATGCTTATTTATACTCAAACTTCTCCTGATGTAAAAGATATTATGAGTTTGATTGATGACAGAGATTATGGCCAAACTAATGGGGCAATTTTTATTGATTCAACTAATGGGTTTAATTGGCCATGGGTATGGTATTTAAGGAACAAAACAAATGTTGTTTATGGTAGATTTGCTGAAGATTTACCGTATGTTGAACACGAATATTCTATAGCGATGATCCATTCTAATAATGTTAAAAAATTAGACCAAATTGAGGATTTTGATAATGGAATCCGATTTAAACATAGATGGTGGTTTCCTGAAGATTATAAAACTGCATTTTCAAATTCTCCCAATAAAATTTTTAGTTCATTAATTGACAGGAAATTTTGGGAGCAAATGTTTTTATATTTTTTGAATCGTTCACTTGATGATAAATTGGGGAGTGAGGATGCTTATGTTTTTTTTAGATCTGAGGATAAAGTTGATTATATTCCTAAAACAATGAATCAAGTTCGTTGATTTAGTTCATATAAATCCCTCCGTCAATATTTATAGCTTGACCGGTAATATTTTTTGAAAAATCAGATGCAAGAAATGCTGCTAAATAACCGATGTCTTGAGGTTTTTGTTCTCTTTGCAAAGGTACCCAGGTTTTAATGTTATTTTCAAAAACATCTCTTAATGAACTCTTTTTTTCGCCTTGGGAAATCTTTTGGTTCATTGAAGTTCTGTGTGCTAGTCCAGTCCATACATGCCCTGGACATATTGCATTAACATTGATGTTAAATTTTGCTAATTTTGTAGACATTGATTGAGTGTAATTAATCACGCCGGCTTTTGTTGAGCTGTATGGGGGATGGAATGTTCCACCAATTCTTCCTGCTACGGATGCTATGTTGATGATTTTGCCGTATTTAGCATTTTTCATGAATGGAATTACAGATTCTGTAACTTTTGCTAAACCTCTGAGGTTAACCTGGAAAGTTAAATTCCAGTCATCTTCTGTGAGTTTTTGTTTGCTTTCCCAGTTTGGTGCTGCAACAATTCCTGCATTATTTATTAGAATGTCAATTTTTCCAAATTGATCAAAAACTTTTTGTGAGATTAATGAAGATTCTTCATGTTTTGTTACATCTAATTGGTGGGAAATAGATTTGTAATTCATTGAATTAATCTTGTTTGCAACATTTTTTGCAGAATTAGAATTTAAATCTGTTACTATGACTGTACATCCATTTTTTGCAAGTATTTCGCAAATACCTTCTCCTATTCCTTGCCCTCCTCCTGTTACTATTGCAACTTTGTTAGTAAGATTCATTTTGGTTACCTCAGTGATATACTAGTCATATATTTATTAGTTTCTTTATACGTTCAGATTTTATGTGAAATAAATGAAACAATTAATTTTTTAATCAATTCTATAACATAAATCACAACAATAAGTATTCTTTTGGTAATGTAAATGTCTTTTTTAAAAAAACATAAAGGTTTGATTTCGTTATTTTTCAGCCTAATTTTACTAGTAGTTTTCATATTCACTGTTGATTTTGGTGAAATGTTTGATTCAATTTCTGAGGCGAATTATTTTTTAATTACAGTTGCGGCGTTAATTTATATATTTTCGCTTATACCTAGGTCTTTGAGATGGCAAATTCTCCTTGAGCCAGCAAAAGATACTAAATTACAACGTATATATCCGGTTGTTGTAATTGGATATATGGCAAATAATTTACTTCCTTTTAGGATTGGGGAATTGGTCAGGAGTTACTATTTATTTCAGAAAGAAAAAATATCCTTTTCAGTAGGTTTAGCTACAGTGTTAATTGAAAGAATTTTTGATGCTAACACGTTAATACTATTTTTATTAATTGGGTTAAATTTTTTGCCTTCAGAAAATTTTTTCATTACTGAATTGGATAGTCATATTTGGTGGTGGGGGTTATTTAAAATTTTGATAAGTGTTGGGTTTATTGTATCTAGCTCAATAATTTTGTTCATCTCTATTTATCCTGATAAATCTGAGCAATTATCTAGGTGTTTCTCTATGGTTTTGCCAAATTTTATTAGACCAAGAGCGATGGAGTTAATAGTTTCGGGTATCCGAGCAATGCAACAATTGAGGTCGCTATCTAAATTGTTTTACATAATAAGTCTTTCAATTATTATTTGGGTTTTAGAAATTGCAGTATTTTACATAGTTGCAATGGCATTTGGATTTTTAGAACTATATCCAGAATATTTCAAAATGGCAATGTTAATGGGTGTTTTAACTGCTGTCGCAAATATAGTTAGTTCAGTTCCTGCTGTGCCAGGTGGAATTGGTATGTTTGAACTTGTTTCTAGGGAACTATTGTTGTTATTTAAAGGTATGAACTTGACCAGACCATTAGCATCTGGTTATGTTTCAGTTTTACATGCTACATTGATGATACCAGTAACCATTTTAGGGCAATTTTTATTATGGAAAGATAGTTTGTCTTTATCTCGAATTATTAAGTCAGAAAATTTTGAGAAATATCAAAAACAATAAGTAAATAGTTATTATTTAAAAAGGGTATTAATAGCACAATGAAAATAGGAATTATTGGAGCAGGGGCTGCAGGCCTTACTGCTGCATATGAATTAGGTAAAAATGGACATGAAGTAGAAGTTTTTGACAGAGCTCCTTTTGTAGGAGGACAAGCATCAACGTTTGATTTAAATGGGTCAAAATTAGAAAGAGGATATCATCATCTTTTTTTAAGTGATACTGATATTATTGACTTGGTTGATGAATTGGGAATGAGTCAAATTTTAGAATATTCAGACTCTTCTGTTGGGACATTTTGTGATAATAAGATATACAAGTTTGCTTCAGCATTAGATTTGCTAAAATTTACCCCTATATCTTTTGCAGATAGAATTCGTTTGGGCTTAGTCACTCTTTTCATCAGCAGAATAAATGATTGGAAGAAATTAGAAGGTTTTACTGCGGATGAATGGCTGAGAAAGTATACTGGTGATTCCGGATATGATGCATTTTGGGGTCCAATGTTGAAGGGAAAATTTGGGGAAAAATATTTTCACAAGATTGGCATGACTTGGGTATGGGGTAAAATTCATACTAGATTTGCATCCAGAAATAATAAATTTTCAAAAGAAAAATTAATTTATCCTGTTGGAGGTTTTGAACAAATATTTGAGAGAATGAAAAATTTGATTCAGGAACAGGGAAATCATGTTCAAATTTCTAAAAATGTTAACAAAATCATCGTTGAAGATAACAAAGTGATTGGCCTGAAAGTTCATGACTCTCCATCTACCTGGACTTCTCCTCAACCTTTAGTAAATAAATCCAACGATCAAACAGTTTTGAATTCTAATCCAAATATAAAATTATCGACATATAAATTTGATTCTGTTATTGCAACTTGTTCATTGCCGATTTTTTCTAGACTGATTGAAAAACAGATTGATGTCCACAATTCATATTTAAATAAATTAGAAAAAATTGAATATATGTCTGCAGTGATGTTAATTTTGGTACTCGACAAACCTTTTTCAAAATATTACTGGTTGAATATTGCTGATCCATCGATACCTTTTGTTGGTATAATTGAGCAGACTAACTTAGTGCCTCCTGCTTTATATTCGGGCAAGCATATTTTATATATAACAAATTATTTGACTAAAGACGATAGATTGTATCAATTAGGGCATCAAGATTTACTTTCTGAGTATATTCCGCATTTATCGAAAATAAACCCTGAATTTGATGCTGACTTCATAGAAGATAGTTATATTCACAAGGTTGATTATGCTCAGCCAATTGTTGGTTCGAATTATTCGAATAGAATTTTACCACATAAGACTCCAATCAAAGGATTGTATTTGTGTAACACTACTCAAGTTTATCCACAAGATAGAGGAACGAATTATAGTGTACGGTTAGGTAAGAAAATTGCAACAAAAGTAATGGAAAACCAATAAAATTTTGATGTTAAACAAAATTGATGTTCTTATTATATGATGGTTAATGTTGCTGTGCTATCATATTTTTTCATTATACATATATCTCAAGAGGTTAATCATAATTGGGTAATCAGAATATTCGAGATGAAGTAAATAAAATTTTATCCTCTTCAACTGACACGACTGTTACGGTCTTATCTAGTTTATTGCTTGTTCAAGATGAAATTGGATATATTCCAAATGAAGCTGTTGAGGAAATTGGATCATTTTTGAAAACTAGCATTAATGAAGTGTGGGGTGTTGCAACATTTTATACAAATTTTAGATTTACACCTCCATGTGCAAATGTTTTAGAAGTTTGTTGGGGGCCTACTTGTCACTTAAAGGGTGCACCTGATTTAATATCTGGAGTTTTGAAGCAACTGAACTTGGAAGAAGAAGGAGATTCCCAAGACAAAGGTATTTCAGTTAGATATAACACTTGCTTGGGAGCTTGCCAGCAAGCCCCTGTGATTAGTGTCAATCATGCACTTAGAGGAAATGTTAAAGCTTTTGAAATTTCTAATATAATTGATTTTGTGGCTGATTCAAATTCATAAAATGGAAAACAAAAATAGATGGCTGATTTTTCACAATTAAAATTGAATGCTGAAAAAGAATGGGAAGGACTTGTTAAGAGTTCTAAACCTTGGGTTCGAATTGGTTCTTCTATGTGTGGTCAAGCTGCAGGCGCATTTGGGGTGTCTGTTGCCATTTCGACTCAAGCTTCTGCCAGAAACTTAAATATTAATATTGATCAAGTGGGATGTATTGGGCTTTGTTATTTAGAGCCTATTGTAGATGTGTTAAGGCCTGGATTTTCGCGAGTATTTTTTGGTAATGTTTCAGACGGTTCAATTGATAGTATTGTACGATATATCGAAACTGGTGAGCTTGATCATGAAAAAGGTAACATTATTGGTTATTTAGGAGATGAGGAAGTAGAAGGCGTCTCTAATCTAAATGATTTTAAAGGAATTAGTTTACAAAGAAGGGTTGCTTTGAAGAATGTGGGTAACATTGTTCCTGGAGATATTAACCAATATATTGCAAACGGCGGTTATCAGGCATTAAATGATTCTCTTGAAGCCGGAAAGCCAGAAGACGTTGTTAAAGTAATGCAAGAATCTGGTCTTAGAGGAAGAGGTGGTGCGGGATTTCCCACTGGTTTAAAATGGAGTTTTATGGTTCGTTCACCTGGACCAGTAAAATATATTTTAGCTAATTGTGAAGAAGGTGATCCTGGAGCTTATAATGATAAGGGTATTTTAGAAGGTGACCCACACATGTTGTTGGAAGGGATTTTACTTGCTGGATATTCAACAGGTGCATCTAATGGGATTGTTTTTATTCGACATGGACATGATGGTCCTATAGACAGGACTAAAGAAGCAATCAGTCAAGCTTATTCTTCTGGATTATTAGGCAAGAATATTTTAGGACATGATTTTGATTTTGATATTGAGGTGTCTTTGACTGGTGATTCATATGTAGCTGGAGAAGAAACAGCATTAATGGAATCTATTGAAGGAAAAAGAGCAATGCCAAGATTCAAGCCGCCTTTTCCTGCAGCTTCAGGTTTATGGGGTAAACCAACAACTATTAATAATGTTAAAACATTGGCCTATGCGCCGGAAATTATTAAACATGGAGAAGGATGGTTTTCTTCGATTGGTGTAAATCGGAGTAAAGGGACTGTGATTATATGTTTAAATGGTGATATTAATAAACCAGGAATGTATGAAGTGCCATTTGGATTAACTCTTGGAGATATAATTCATGAAATTGGTGGAGGAATTCCTAATGGAAAATCTTTAAAAATGCTACAAACAGGAGGCCCACTGGGAGGTGTTTTAGGGAAAGAGTCTTTGGATATCACTCTTGATTTAGAAGAAATGTCCCAGGCGGGTGCAATTTTAGGATCTGGTGGCATTATAGTTGCTGATGAAGAAAAATGTGCTGTAGATATGACTAGGATTTTAGTAGCTTTTTGTCAATTTGAATCTTGTGGTAAGTGCTTTCCTTGCAGATTAGGAATGGTAAATTTGTTAGAAATTGTTGAAAGAATTACTCGTTGTGAGGCTAGAGAGGGTGATTTAGATCTAATGAAAGATGTTGGGCAAAACATGCAAATGGGTTCTTTATGTGCGCATGGTCAACTTGGGTTTAATCCTATTCGCTCGGCAATAACTTATTTTGAATCTGATTTTATTTCTCATATTAAAGATAGTAAATGTCCGACTGGGAGCTGTGAAAAATTAGTTTATTTACCTAAAAACACTAGAGCATTAGGTGAAATAAATAGAGAGAATCAAGATAAACAATATATACCTATAAATAATATAATTTAAATTGGAATTTTTAAAATGGTTGTAAAAGATACTAAAGTTAAATTGAAAATAGATGGAATAGAAGTTGAGGCTGATCCAGGGCAAAATGTTTTGCAAGCTGCCCTTGATGCTGGTTTGTATATTCCTTATTTATGCTATTATCCTGGAATGAAATCTTTTGGCGCATGCAGAATGTGCCTGGTGAAGGTAGAGCAACCTGGGCCAGATGGAGTTATGAAACCTTTACCTGGAGCTCCGGCTTCTTGCACAACTCCTGTGGCAGAAGGCATGGTTGTCACAACAAATCTAAAAGAAACTAAAGATTTAAGAAAAGGTATCATGGAGCTATTGATTTCTGAACATCCTCATGGTTGTTTGACTTGCCATAGAATTGATTTGTGTGGACCGAGTGATATTTGTTTAAGACATGTCTCAGTAAATGATAGATGTGTTACTTGCCCCAAAAATGAAAGATGTGAGCTTAAAGATACAGTTCGATATATGGAAATGGATTTAGATACTCCATTGACATACAATAACAGAAATCTCCCTTTGGAAGTCAAGGATCCTTTATGGGATATGGATATGAACCTATGTATTGTTTGTGGTAGATGTGTAAGGGTTTGTAGCGAAATTCGAGGAGACAATGCGTTGACTTTCACTAGTCGCTCAGGACGAAGCTTGATAGGCACTTCTAATGGAGTCTCCCTAATGGAGTCTGGGTGTGAATTTTGTGGGGCTTGTATAGATGTTTGCCCTACAGGAGCATTGGTGGAAAAGGATTTCAAATGGGATAAACCTTCAAAAATTGTTAAATCTATTTGTCCTCATTGTCCAGTTGGTTGTGAACTCAAAATGGAAGTTGACAAGAAAAATCGATTGATAAGAACTGTTGGAAATCTAGAGGGACCTGCTAATAAGGGACAATTATGTTTTAGGGGTAAATTTGGATTAAATTTTGTGAATAATAAAAATCGCATCACAAAGCCTTTAATAAGGGTGGAAGGAGAATTAGTTGAAACAACATTTAAGGATGCCGTGATTTTTGTGTCTGAAAATCTGAAGAAATTTTCTGGCAAACAATTTGCAGCCTTGAGTTCTCCTACTTCAACTAATGAAGATGCTTATGTTTTACAAAAATTTTCAAGGCTTATTATGGGATCAAATAACATTGATGTTTCTTCGAATATTGCTTCTGAAATTACAGATCAAATATATAAAATGACAGGAGTTCCTGGAGCTAGCGGATCTATCTGGGACTTAGAAAATTCGAATAGTATTTTGATTGTTTCTAGCAATCTGACAGAAAAACAGAATGTTTTGGGAGTACCAATTAAAAAAGCTGTCGGCAACGGATCAAAGTTAGTAGTAATTGATCAACGCGAAACAGAAATGACTCGTTTTGCTGAAAAATGGTTAAGGCCAAAATATGGCACAGAGCTTCATTTGATTGCAGGAATAATTAAAGTAATTTTGGATGAAGTTTTAGATAATCATAAGTTCATTGAGCAATATACTGCAGGTATAAAAGATCTAAAAAAGAGTCTCTGGAATTTTGATATTATTAACGTTAGTAATTTGTCTGGTGTTTCTGCTGAAGATATAAGAGATGCTGCACGTATTTTAGGAAACAATTACCCTATGGGCATACTTTACGCTTTGGAATTGTTGCCTCCAGATTTAAGAACAGAATGTACTAAAGCTCTTGTGAATTTATCTTTAATTACTGGAAGTATGGGTAAAGGTCTTCCAGGGATTTTCCCTCTTTTTGATGGTGCGAACGAGCAAGGTGTAAAAGATGTAGGATGTACAACAAATTTCTTACCAGGGTATAAGGCTATTCCAGATGAATATAATATAAATCATTTCCAAGAATTGTGGGATTCAAATTTAAATAATACTGTTGGCGTTCCATTAACTAAGATGAAACAAAAAATTTCTTCTGGTGAAATTAAAGCTTTGATAACAATTGGTGAAAATTCCACATTGCTTAATGGGAATGATTTAGGTATAAAAGAATCTCTGGAGCAATTAGAGTTTTTAGTAGCTACTGATCATTCGAATAATGAAGTTACAGCTTTGGCTGATGTAGTTTTCCCAGCAGCTGTTTTTTCAGAAAAATCAGGAACTTTTACTAATATTGAAAAAAGAGTTCAGCTTCTCAGGCCTGGAATGATTCCGAAAGATGAAGTTGTTGAAGATTGGTACATTTTGTCTCAAATTGCTAAATCTATGGGGTCTACAAGATTTGAATATAAGTCTTCTGAAGATATTTTCACTGATATTAGTAATGACGCTTCTGTATATTCAGATTTTTCTTATGAGTTATTAGATTCACAAGGTGTTGTTTGGAACCCAAATTCATGGAGCGAATTGTTCAGTGATTTAGAAGATCAAAAATCAATTAATAAAGAAGATATTTTACTCAAGTTTGAACCAATCAATTTTGTTGGTGAAATTGCAAGCCTTACTACAGAAGAGTTTCCATACTTGTTAGTGCAGGGAAGAGTTTTATTTGATGAAGAAATTTCTGGAGTTGAATTGGAAAACGGTCGATATCAATCTCAAGAGAATCCTGTTTTCGATTTTAATTCAGAAGATGCTTCAAAACTAGGTATTGTTGAAGGCCAAAAAATTGAAATTGTTTCTCAGAAATTTAGATTTAATGGCGTTGTAGGATTAAAGTCTAACCAACAAGGTGTTGTGTCTCATAAATCGATGTTTGGTGACTTAATAAACCAATTGCAAATTTCAAAGAATTTTCAAGTTTCAAAAAAGACTGATCTTAACTTGATTCCAATCAGGATTGAGAAAGTATAGTTTTTATAATTTTTCGATTAATAAAAATTTATTACTAATTTTCTTCGGCGGTATTTTCTGCTTTGGTATCTGAATCAGTCTTGGCAGTAGATTCTTCGGCGGTATTTTCTGCTTTGGTATCTGAATCAGTCTTGGCAGTAGATTCTTCGGTAGTATTTTCTGTTTTGTTTTTTGAATATGACTTTTTGTCCGAGTAAGAATTTTCGGAAGTTCTGTCTTGAGATTGGTGATTTCTAGAAGAAAGTCTACCAGATCCGTGACTACCATCAGATGGTACTAGAGCTAGTATTCTAGCACGTTTTATTGCTGAAGATAGGGCTCTTTGATGCTTTGGGCAAACACCAGTTTTCCTAGAAGATTCTATTCTATTTTGATCTGAAATATATCTTCGAAGCGTATTTGTATCCTTGTAATCTATATAAGATATTTTATTCATACAGAAATGGCAGACTTTTCTTTTTTGAAAAAATCTAGATTTACCTCTAAATGGTTTCTGAGTTGTTTGTTCGTATGTAGTCAAACTTGATTATCCTTTTAAATGATTAATTCTATAATTCTATTTTTTACCAAGGGAGGTCTTCTGGATTGTCAATATCTTGGGAACCAGGATTTGGAGCCTGAAAATTTTCACCAGAACTTTGATTTTCTCTACTTAAAAATTCAAAACTAGTACAGTTGACTTCTATTGTAGCTCTGGCCTGTCCTTCTTTGTCTGTCCATGCATTGCTGCTTACTCTACCTTCAATGAATATTTTCATACCCTTAACGACATATTGGTTGAGTGTTTCTGCTTGTTTATTCCAGGCAGATACTCTGAACCATTGTGTTTCATCATTTTGCTGTCCATCAGCAGTTGTATAACGATAATTTGTTGCTACGCTAAAAGATGTTACAGCAGCTCCATTTGGAGTGTATCTCATTTCAGGATCGCTGCCTACATTTCCAATAATCATTATCTTATTCATTGTTATTACCCCTTTTGATACCAGTATAAGCTTAGCTTATTTTAGTGATTAAGGATCGGATAATTGTTTCGTTCGATTCAACAGTTTTATTTAGTTGAGAAATAGATGAAGGTAAAATATCAAATTCAATTAAAACATAATTTCCTTCTCTAAATTTTTTAATAGGATAACTAAGTTTTTTTAATCCCCAAATGTCGGTTTTAATAATTGTTCCACTTAAGTCATTGATTTCTTTAGAAACAATTTTAACAAGTTCTTCAATTTCTTGATCAGTTATTTCTGGATTTGAAATAAAAACAATTTCATATTTTCGAATTTGTGTATTTGTAGAGACCACGCTTTACCTCAATTTAACATACGATACGAGAGAATAATTATAACATGTGACTAATACATCTACAATGATACTTTATTTTTAAACAAAAAATGCATTTTGCTTAATATTGATTCTTCTATAAATGTTTCTGCTCATAATACTTGTGTTGAGGTAATATTTTATAAGGCATTGTTTGGAAAGTAATGTTTTTTGTAGCAATTATTGCTGTGTCAATTGAAGTAAAGCAAGGTATTCTTTTTTCTGAAGCTGCTCTTCGGATTTTAAAACTGTCTTCAAGTATTTTCTTTTCACCTGTTACAGTATTGATTACAGCGGTAATTGTATCGTTCAAAATTAAATCTAACATATCAGGATAACCTGTTCCAATTCTATTGACAGTTTCTACGTCTAAACCTATATCTCTTATTAACTTTGCGGTCCCTTTAGTAGCATAAAATGAATATTGATGTGAATTTAATTCTTTAATCATATCTATTATCTCAGGCTTGTGGTGGTCAGCTACACTAATTAATATTTTCCCTTTTGCAGGTATAGTCATTCCTGATGATATAAGCGCCTTATTCAAAGCACCTTCAAATTTATAATCAATCCCCATCACTTCTCCGGTTGATTTCATTTCTGGTCCAAGGTGAGTCTCAACCCCTATGAGTTTAGACATAGAAAATACAGGTGCTTTTATTCCGGTTAAATGTTTTTTTCGATTTTTTGCTAGTCCATCAGAATATCCTTGGCTTTTTAAAGTAATACCAACCATGGAATCTATAGCAAGTTGGACCATTGGAATTCCGGTAACTTTTGAAATAAATGGAATAGTTCGACTTGATCTTGGATTAACTTCTAAGACATAAATTTTACCGGTTCTTTTGGATTTAGTTGAACTTTTATCATCATCTCTGATCAAAACATATTGAATGTTTATCAATCCTTTTAACTGTAAAGATTTGCCAATTTTTTTAGTGTATTCAACAACTTTTGATACTTCGTTTTCTGATAGAGATATTTCAGGGTAAACTGCAATTGAGTCTCCACTATGAACTCCAGCTCTTTCTATATGTTCCATTATTCCGGGAATCATGACAGTATCTCCATCACATACGGCATCCACTTCAATTTCAGTTCCTTCGAAATACTTATCTATTAAGACTGTATGACCTTCACCTGCTTCTATGGCTATATCTGCAAATTTTTTTAATTCACTTTCATTTTCAACAATTTCCATAGCCCTGCCTCCTAAAACATAGCTTGGCCTAACAAGGACTGGGTATCCAATTTGGTTTGCAATTTCAATTGCTTTTTTTGTAGTTGTTACGGCTGCACCTGGTGGATTTGGCACGTTGATTGTTTTGAGAAATTTTTCAAACAAATCACGGTCTGAGCAAATATTTATTACTTCTGCAGAAGTTCCTAGAATCGGAAGCTTATGTTGGTCTAATTTTTGCGAAATATTTATAGCTGTTTGTCCGCCAAATTGACAAACGGAATGAGGAGGATCATTATTGATGGTTTCGTTTTCAATTATATCTAGAATACTTTCTTCATCTAATGGTTCGAAATATAATCTGTCACTAGTGTCAAAATCTGTGGAAACAGTTTCAGGATTGGAATTCACAATTACGCTTTTGTAATTTGATTTTTGAAGCGCCCATGCAGCATGGACTGAACAATAGTCGAATTCAATTCCTTGTCCTATTCTAATTGGCCCGCTCCCAATCACAATAGATTTATCACCTTTTATAGGATATGCTTCATTCTCATCTTCGAAAGTACTGTAGAAATAAGGAGTTTGTGCTTCAAATTCAGCAGCGCAAGTGTCTACCATTTTATACACAGGTATTATTTCAAGCTCTTTTCTTTTATTTCTAATTTCTTTACTTGAAAAGTTAGTTAATGAGGCTATAACATTATCTGAAAATCCAAGTTTTTTTGCTTCCAGTAATATTTCTTTAGATAAATTTGTAATTTTCCATCCTTTGAAATTTGATATCATTTTTTCCATTTCAACCATTTTTGAAAATGAACGGGTAAACCAAGGATCTACCATTGTCTTTTTTGACAAATCATCTGGGCTAATGCCTTTTCTTAATGCTGAAAAAATGGCCCAGAGTCTATCGTCATTTGGAGTGAGATCCTTGTTTAAATTTTCAGAATTCCAAGTATCTTTTTCCCATAGATAAGATCTTCCGGTGATTTCCAAGGAACGAATTGCTTTTTGAAAAGCTGATTCAAAAGATCGCCCAATAGCCATGACTTCGCCGGTAGCTTTCATTTGTGTACCAAGAGTTTTATCTCCTGAAGGAAATTTATCGAAAGGCCATCGAGGAATTTTCACAACACAGTAATCTAGTGCAGGCTCAAAAGAGGCTACAGTTTTTTTTGTTATTGCGTTGTAAATTTCAGGTAATGTTTTACCAATAGCGATTTTTGACGCAACTCTAGCTATGGGATATCCAGTAGCTTTACTTGCTAAAGCTGAGCTTCTACTAACTCTGGGGTTAACTTCAATGACATAGTAAGGACTTTGAGATGTATTTTCTTTTGAATATGAAATATTGCTTGGAGGAATTGCAAATTGAATATTACATCCGCCTTCTATTCCTAAAGATCTAATGATTTTTAGACTTGCTGTCCGAAGCATTTGATATTCTTTGTCTGTTAATGTTTGACTTGGAGCAACAACAATACTATCTCCTGTATGAACCCCCATGGCATCAATATTTTCCATATTACAAATGGTTATACAATTATCTTTTGAATCTCGCATGACTTCATATTCAATTTCTTTCCAGCCTTCTAGAGATTGTTCAATTAAGACTTGGTTTATTGGGCTAGAATCAACACCACCAGATACTATTTGTTTGAATTGTTCTAGCGAATTTGCAATTCCACCACCAGTACCACCTAAGGTATAAGCTGGCCTTATAACAAGGGGAAGTTTCATTTTGTTGAGATGGGACATTGCTTCATCAAATGAATTTGCTGTAAGGCTTGGTATTGTAGGTTCATCAATACTTGATAAAAGATTGTTAAATTTTTCTCTATCTTCAGCTGTTTCTATAGAAGATAAAGGAGTTCCTAATAAATCAACGTTGAATTTTTCAAGAATTCCTGAGTGAGATAATTCTACAGCTAAATTTAGCCCAGTTTGTCCTCCTAAAGTGGCTAGTAATCCATCGGGTTTTTCTGCTTCAATTATTCGGCTTAAAACATTTTTTGTTAAAGGCTCTATGTATACTGAATCAGCAATATTTTGATCTGTCATAATTGTTGCTGGATTTGAATTTACCAAAATCGTATATATACCTTCTTCTTTTAATGAAGCACAGGCTTGGGTTCCAGCATAGTCAAATTCGGCAGCTTGACCAATAATGATTGGACCAGAACCAATTACTAGTATTTTTGAAATTTTCTTTGACATTTTTATTGTAATTTTCTTTCTATGAAATATTGAGTTTTAGTGATTTCGAATAATGAATTGATTAAATTTATGTTTGAAAATTTTGATTTTGGAAAGGAATTTTTTCGATCAATTAAGATGCTTTGGAAACCTGAATTTTTAGCTCCAACATAGTCATTCTCATATGAATCCCCGATATGTAAAATTTGCTTTGGAGAACAATTGATTTTTTCAGATGCTATTTGGAAAATTTTAGGATCAGGTTTTTTGATTCCAGAGAGCTGCTGGCTATAAATTGAAAAATCTATCAGATTTTCAATCCCAAGATCTTTGGGATAGCAATTACCATTTGAAATAATCCCAATTTTAAAATAAGGTTTTAAAAATTTGATAGATGGAATTACATCTTTGTAAGGTTTGGTGAGGGTTTTTTTGGTCGAGGTGTATGCTCCATATAATTTCGAAAGAAGTGATTCGTTAGAAATTTCATTTTTAGTTAAAATCATTCTGAAAGATTCTTTACGGATTTCGTCTAAATCATCTATTATTCCTTCAAGACGGCTTTCTGTTTCATCTCTTAAGTCCTGTAACTCTTTTACATTTAATTTTATAGATGTTCCTCTATGATTTTTGTTAAGGACATCTATTGTTTCTAAAAGAGCTGAATCTGATGAATCTGAAAAATTCCATAATGTGTCATCAACATCAAAAGAAATAGCTGATATTTTGTTTGCAGTTTGCATTTTATTTTTTTTCAATTAAATTTAAAAAATCATCAAAGATATATTCATTGTCTTTTGGCCCCGGAGAAGCTTCAGAGTGAAATTGAATACTCATTATTGGTAGAGTTTTGTGACGTATTCCTTCAATTGTCTCGTCATTGAGATTAATATGTGTGATTTCTAATTCTGTTGGTAATGACTCAGGATCGATAGAATATCCGTGATTTTGAGAAGTAATACTAACAGTGTTAGATTTTAAGTCTTTAACAGGATGATTAGATCCTCTATGTCCAAACTTAAGTTTAAATGTTTTTGCACCAAAAGCATGCGCTAATATTTGATTCCCTAGGCAAATTCCAAAAATAGGTAATCTTGGTGGAAGTTGTTTTACAACATCAACAATATCACCTAATAAAGACGGGTCCCCTGGGCCTGGGGACAACACGATTCCATCTGGATTTAAATCAAGTATTTTTTTTATCGTAGAATTTGCTGGCACAACAGTTACTTCGCATCCTTTAGATTCTAAAATTCTGAGAATGTTATATTTTAAGCCAAAATCCATTACTACTATTTTGGGGCTTTGTTGAGTTTTGTTAGTTTTGCTAGGCCAATTATAATTTTTTTTAGTGCTTGTTGAGTAAACAAAATTTGTTTGGTTATATGGAGTTGAACTTTTTAATTCAGAGAAAAAATTATCAGCTGAACTGTCTTTTGAAATTTTTCCTGACATGACTCCTTTTTGACGGATTTTTTTTGCAAGCGCTCTTGTGTCTACATCGTATATACCTGGAATTGATTGAGATTGGAGGAACTCATTTAATGTAAATTCACTTGAATTATGACTTGGTTCAGTACACAAATTTTTTATTACAAATCCAGCAACTTGAATTTTTTTAGATTCAAAGTCTATTTTGTTTATTCCATAGTTTCCTATCAAGGGATAAGTTGATATTACTATTTGCCCTGAATAGGATGGATCTGTTAACATTTCTTGATAACCTGTCATAGATGTGTTAAAAACTACTTCTCCAATTGATTCCAATGTACTTCCAAATGCTTTGCCTTTAAAAATTGATCCATCTTCCAAAATTAAATTTATATTATTTGAAATTGTGTTATTCAATTATTTCACCTTTAAAAATTGTTTTAAAAACTTTTCCTCGAACTTTTTCTCCTTCCAGGGGTGTATTTTTACCTTTAGAGGAGAATGTATTTGAATTTATTACCCACTCAAAGTCTGGGTCAAAGATTGTAATATCAGCATTTGTGTTTAACTTCAAAGAACCTAGGTCAGGTCGGTTAATTAATTTTGCAGGACTAGATGTGAGTTTTTCTACTATTTTTTTAAGAGGTACATTTTTAAAGTGATATAAACTTAATACGGATGCTAAGGCTGTTTCTAAATTGCTGATTCCATTTGCAGCGTCTTCAAATGTACAATTTTTATCGGTATTTGTGTGAGGGGCATGGTCAGTTGCAATGACATCAATAGTATCATTCAATAAACCTTTAACTAGAGAGTCTACATCTTTTTGTGATCTTAGAGGAGGTGCGACTTTAATATTAGTGTCATATGGGTTATTAGAAACAATATTTTTGGGATCTGTTTTTTTTGATTTATTAAATATAAATTCATCTGTTAATGTTAAATGATGAGGAGTAGCTTCACATGTAACATTTAATCCTTTGTCTTTCGCTAGAGCTATCAATTCCATAGTGCCTGATGTGCTAGCATGTGCTATGTGTAATTTCCCTCCTGTAGTTTCTGCTAAAGAAATATCTCGAGCTACCATCGAATCTTCTGAGGAGTTTGGGATACCTGTAAGGCCTAATAGCATAGATATTCGACCTTCATTAATCATTCCGTTTTTTGAGAGTTCTTTTACTTCGCAGTGATTAATTATTGGAAGTTTTGTAGATAAAGAGTATGACAAAGCTTGCCTCATCATATTTGGGTTTGAAATAGGATCACCATCATCACTAAATCCTACGACTCCTAAACTTGATAGTTCATGCATATTGGTTAATTCATTACCTTCACGTTTTTTAGTAGCTGCTGCAATAGGCAATACTCTGATTAAACCATTTGTTTTCGCTTTTTCTAAGACTAACTCTATTGTTTCTGGATTATCCATTGCGGGTTCAGTATTTGGCATTGCACATACTGTTGTAAATCCTCCTTTGGCAGCCGATTTTGTGGCAGTATAAATGGTTTCTTTTTTTGTATATCCTGGTTCTCGAAGGTGGCAGTGCATGTCTATGAACCCGGGAGAAACTATCATTTTTTTTGCTGAAACAATAATTGTGTCTGATGGAAAATCAGTGATTTTTGGTTCTAATTTTGTTATCTTGCCATTAGAAATAAAAATATCCATAGTAGAATCTAAATTTTGAGTGCAATCGATCACTCTGCCTTCAGTAATTAATATATTTTTCATTGATTATCCTGACATATATGTTTGAGTAAGAAAATCATAATTTTTAATTTAATATTTTGTCCAAAATAGCCATTTTGACGGATATACCGTTTTCTACCTGTTTTTCAATTAATGATTTGCTACCATGAGCTACAATGGTGTCAATTTCCACACCTTCGTTCATAGGCCCTGGGTGCATTACCATTACATCATTTTCAGCTAATTCTAGTATTTTGTTGTTTATTCCATACATTGAATTATATTCGGAGAAAGATGGAAGATGTCCTTTCATTTGTCTTTCTTTTTGAATTCGAAGAGGCATTACCACGTTTGAATTAACAATTGCTTCTTCCAAATTGGTATAAACAGATATTTTTGAGTATGCGTCATTGTATTGATAAGAATTATCTTTCAGGAGTGATATAGGTAATAAAGTAGCCGGAGCACAAACTTTTATGATTGCACCTAATTTGGAAAGACCTAAGATATTTGATCTAGCTACTCTACTATAAAGTATATCTCCAACTATAAGGATCGTTAGTCCTTTAATTTGCCCAAAGTGTTTTTTAATTGTATATAAATCTGTTAATGCTTGGCTTGGATGAGCATGTGTTCCATCACCTGCATTAATTATTGAGGTATTGATTTGACCAAGAAGGGAATAAGGTGCCCCTGAGTGTGGATGTCTAAGGATTAATCCGTCAACTTTCATTGCTTGTAATGTTAGTGATGTGTTAAGTAAAGATTCACCTTTTTTAATACTGCTTTCATTTAGAGATAAATCAATATATTTTATTCCCAATAAATTACTTGCATGTTCAAATGAAATTCTGGTCCTGGTGCTTGGTTCAAAAAATAGACCAGCAATTGTTTTATTAAGCATTAAAGGTTTATTTTTGGAGTTTTTATAAAATATACCTTCCATTTTTTGAGCAGACTTCAATATTTCTTCAATTTCTTTTGAAGATAATAAATCTAAATCTAGTAAATTTTGATTAATGTTTTTCAATTTTATTTTCCTGATGACTTATTAATATTTCATCTATACCATCTGTTTCTTTCAATAACACTTGGACTTTTTCATTTTGACTGGTGGGGATATTTTTACCGACATAATCAGGTCGAATTGGATATTCTCTATGGCCTCTGTCTACGAGAACGGCAAGTTGAATTTTACTTGGTCTTCCTGAATCAGTAATTGCGTCCATTGCAGCTCGTATACTTCTTCCCGTATATAAAACGTCATCTACTAAAATTATAGTTTTATCTTCAATTTTGACCTGTGGTGTGTTTTTTAAAGGAGTTTTATTACGAGGTTTAGGTGGAATAATATCGTCTCTATATTGGTTTATTCCTAAAGGAACACAAGGTACAGTTATTCCTTCTGTTTGACAAATTAATTTAGAAATTCGATTTGCTAAAGGAAAACCTCTAGTATGTATGCCTAGTAGTAATATTTTATTGGCACCATGATTTTTTTCAAGAATTTCATGTGAAATTCTTTTTAATGATCTATGTATTTGTTCAGAATCAAATATTTTTTTTGGTTCTAAATTTTTTGTCAAAAAAAAACCCCCTGCAAGGGGGGAACAACCATCATCAACGAATCTTTGTTCGTAGCCCCTTGTCTGTTTCACAGAACTGACTTAAAAGGAAATACCAATAATCTTATGTAACGTTTAAATTTTATAGAATATTTTTTAATAATTCAACTATTTTCAAATTCAGCTTTTTAGAATATCTTCTAGATATGATCTTGGAATATATTGACGTAGATTTTGATTAGAAATTACAATTCGTATATCGATTGAGATTAATTTATGGGCAAATTTGAAAAAATAAATCATTGTGTGTCAGCTGGAGGAGTGGTCTACAGGTTTAATTCTGAAAATTTACAAGTTTTAATTTGCGGACGAGATAATTCGAATTTATGGGCTCTTCCTAAGGGTACACCTGAAGCTGGAGAAAATATTATCGATACTGCTTTAAGAGAAGTTAATGAAGAGACGGGAATTAAAACAGTCTTTGAAAATTTAATTGGATCAATTGGCTATAATTTTTCAGATTTTAAGTTTAATGTAATTAATCAAAAAATAGTGTTTTACTATCTGATGATTGCCGTTGGAGGTGATGTTTCAAATCATGACGATGAATTTGACAGGGTTATTTGGGTTAATTATGAGGAAGCAAAAAAAATTTTAACATATAAAGATGAGGTGTTAATTCTTGCAAAGGGGATTTCCATGGTTCAAGAAAGAAGACCACGTTCCTATTAAGCAAAAAGCAATTTATCTTAAAGGCAATTTAGTTGTTTTGAGAGATAAAGCTTTGGAAGATATTTCTAATGATTATCGTTGGAGGTGTGATAGGAATTTGGCCATACTGGATGCAACTCATCCGGTTAGGATGTCTTATGAGGAATTTTATTCTCTCGAAAGAGATGAATTGATATATGAAAATCCGACATCAAAACGTTTTTCAATCGACACAATTGATGGTGTACATATAGGTAATTGTATGTACTATGGATTAGATATGAAAAAAAAAGAAGTTGAAGTAGGGATTTTAATCGGTGAAGAAAAATACTTAAGCAAAGGTTATGGAACTGATGCTATGAATGTTCTTATCAAGCATGTTTTTGATACGAGAGAATTAGATAGGATTTATTTACATACTCTGGATTGGAATATTCGTGCTAGAAAATCATTTACTAAATCAGGATTGCAAGAGATTGATACGATCAACAGAAATGGTATGAAATTTATTTTAATGGAAGTTTTTCGTGATCAGGTAATTTAGATTAATTTGTTTATTATTTTTTGATTTGATAGGTGTTTAATGATTATTAAATATAAAAATGCTGTGAAATCCCTTTCAAGATTGGTTAATTTTGAACGCTCTCTTACTGCTCCAAATCATTCTCAATTTCATATTGAAAGAATGTCTTTGTTGATGGATTTTGTTGGTAAAGAATGTTTGGATATTCCAACAATTCATGTTGCTGGAACAAATGGCAAAGGTAGCGTTTCTGCAATCATTTCATCTATTTTAAATGAGGAGGGATATTTAACAGGATTATATACTTCTCCAAGTCTTCATAAACCTACTGAAAGGATAAGGCTTGGTCAAAACATAATTTCTGAAGATGATTTTACAGATATATTTTTTACCATACTAGAATCAATTGAAAAAGTTCATGTAGATAGCAAATTTGGAGATATCTCTTATTTTGAAGCACTTACTGCAATGGCATTTTTATACTTTAAGAAAAAAAATGTTGATGTGCAAATTATTGAAGTTGGACTTGGAGGAAGATTAGATGCAACAAATGTGGTTAAACCTACTGTTACTGTGATAACGCCAATTGGTCTCGATCACGTTGGAACTTTAGGGAATACAATAGAAAAAATTGCTATTGAAAAATCTGGAATAATTAAAAACCAAATTCCAGTGGTGGTTTCTCCTCAAACTACAGATGCTTTCAAAATAATTTCTAATATCTCAAGATCTAAAGATTGCGAAATGATTTCAGTAAGGGAAAAATATTCTTGGACCAGGACACATTTTGATCTTTCAGGCCAAAAGTTTGTTTTAAAAAGTAGCGAAAAAGAAGTCTCTTTATTTACAAAGAATTTAGCAAATTATCAAATGGAGAATATCGCGACGGCTATATCAGTAATTGATGAAATTCAATCATATGGATTTGAAGTGTCAGATAAAAGTATTACTAGTGGGGTAAAAAATTTTGATTGGAGTGGAAGATTAGAAGTTTTACAAAAGGATCCGAATATATTGATTGCTGATGGCTCTCACAATTCACATGGTATGAAAAAAACGTTGATATCAATAAAAAAAGACTTTCTCTTTGAAGAAATTATTACTGTTATAGGAGTTTTAAGAGGTCATAATTTAGATGAAATATTGAACGAGTTTGTTGGAATCAATTCAAAGTTTGTAGCTGTAAATTCACGCGAACCCAGAGCATTACCCTCCAAGGATGTTTTTGACATATTACTTTCTAAAAAGATCCCTTTAATTGGCTTAGAAAACAGTGTGTCTGAGGGTATAAAGATTGCATTAACTAATGCTTCAAAAAATTCATTAATATTGGTTACAGGTTCTCTTTCAGTTGCTGCTGAAGCAATTCAATACGTCAAACACGTGGATTTTGAAACATATCCGGATATATAATTAAGGGGAATAGTTGAGATTCAATATAGATATATAAGGGATTTTAATAATTTAATTCAATGATTTTTGAGGTTTAGATGGATACTAAAAATCGAGTTGTTGTTACCGGAATAGGTGTTGTTAGCCCTGTGGGGAAAACTGTTGATCAATTTTGGAATTCTTTAGTAAATGGTATTTCTGGAATTGCTCCAATTACTCTATGTGATCCTTCGCCGTTTCCCTGTAAAATTGCAGGAGAGGTTAAGGATTTTGACCCTTCAGATTATATGGATTTAAAAGATGCTAAAAGAATGGCTAGGTTTTCACAATTAGCTGTTGCTGCGTCACAGATGGCTATTGTTGATTCAGGAATTGATATTTCGGATGAAAACGTAGATGAAATTGGAGTTTTTGTTGGCAATGGCAATGGAGGTTTCCCTGATATAGAAGCAAATGCTAGACTTTTGGTAGATAAAGGGGCAATGAGAGTTAGTCCATTTTTTATTCCAATGATTTTGCCAAATATGGCTGCAGCAAATGTGAGCAGAGTTTTTGGAATTAAAGGTTATACATCTACTATAACTACCGCTTGTGCTGCTGGGACTCAAAGTATTGGTGAAGCCGCAGAAGTTTTAAAAAAGGGATATGCTAATGTGATATTAGCTGGAGGTTGCGAGGCAGGTATTAGCCAATTGGGATTAGGAGGATTTAGTACCATTCGTGCTTTAACTAGTCAAAATGAAAATCCTAAAACTGCAAGTAAGCCTTTTGATGCAAATCGAGATGGTTTTGTTCCTGCTGAAGGGGCTGCTATGTTGATTTTGGAAACTGAAAAACATGCCATGGATAGAGGCGCTGATATTTATGCAGAAATATTAGGATATGGTGTTTCTTCTGATGCTTACCATTTAGTTCAGCCAGATAAAGATGGTGATGGAGCCTTTCGAGCTATTATGAATTCATTGAAGGATTCACAAATCACAAAAAGTGAAATTGATTATATCAATGCACATGGTACTTCAACTCCAATGAATGATTTATCCGAAACTTTAGCAATTAAAAAAACTTTTGGATCATTAGCTCCCAAGATTCCTATTAGTTCAACAAAGTCTATGATAGGACATGTTTTAGGTGGAGCAGGTGCACTTGAAGCTGTTGCTTCTATTTTAAGTATAGTTAATGGCGTAATTCATCCTACAATTAATTACAAAACTCCAGATAAACAATGTGATCTAGATTATGTTCCAAACAAATCTCGGGTTAAAGATATTCAGACAGCATTGTCTAATAGCTTTGGATTTGGCGGACAGAACGCTTGTTTAGTACTTAGAGCATTTGATCAATAATTAGATTTAAATTAAGGATATTAGAGGTTTAATGATGAAACAAAATAATCTGTTTTTATTTATTTTCTTTTTTTCAATAATAATTTTGTCATGTGCATGTTCAGGTTCATCTAAAATGATGAAAGGTATAATCGTAGAAGCGTCAGTTATCAGTGCTCCACAGGGTGGTTTTAATGTGAAAACAAAACAAGGACAAACTATAGAAAGAGAATTGCCATCCACTCTATGGGAATCTTTTGAATATGATATGTTAAATAATAGATATGTAGGTGGTTCTGGTGGTGCTCAGAGGGAAGAATTTTGCGTTGTTTCTGGCATTAAGGATGGCTTGGATATTGGAACAGAAGTTTATATTGTTGAAGAAGCTAGATGTTTATGGGTTTTACATAAAATTGATGATGACAACTCTAATCGATATAACATTAGTATCACAAAAGTTCGATCAGTCGAAACAGGAGTAGAAGGATGGACTTGGAGCAAAGCGGTGAAGATATCAGATTAATTTAATTATTCTTGTTTTGAGAACATCCAAGTTGCAATCATCATTAATATTATTCCTATAACTGAGAGAATAGTAATGTTTTCCCAAACCGTAGTTATGTGTCCAAAAATTTCTATTCCAATTGGTTGAATGTTTTTGTCTATTACATTTAGGTCATTGAAAAATATTTGACGTAGAGCATCTACACCATATGTCATTGGGTTAAATTTAGAAAGTGTCTGGATTATGTTTGGTGTTGAGGTTAAGGGGAAGAAAACACCAGACAGAAAAATTATTGGGAAAAATACAAAATTCATAATTCCTTGGAATCCTTGTTGTGACCGCATTCTTGCAGCGATAACAAATCCTACTCCTGACAGTGTAATTGAAAGCAATAGAATCATAGGAATTAATTTTATAACCAGGGCTGGAGTAATATTTATTCCAATTACTGGGGCAAATCCTAGTAAAATTAATCCTCGTATTGAAGAAGTTAAAGCACCACCTAGTGCTTTTCCTAGTATAATTCCTGTCCTGCTTAATGGAGCGATTAGTAATTCTTTCAAAAATCCGAATTCTCGATCCCATACGATTGATAATGCTGAAAAAAGTGACCCCATCACCACAGTCATAGCTAGGATTCCCGGAAACATAAATTGAATAAAATCAACTCCTGGAGAAATTTCTCCTATTAGCCGGTTGAAACCTGCACCAAAAACTACTAGAAACATTATTGGCATTAAAAATGCAGAAATCAGCCTTGATCGTTCCCTGATAAACCTTAATATTTCTCTGTATGTTACAACATAGATACTTCGAAAAAATTCTTTTGCCACTATCTAGATCCTCCCATTCCTCGTCTATTTCGCCAAGATCTCATTTGGTCAGTGGAGCTTTGGTTTTGTTCCCGGATTGCTTTACCAGTCAATGAAATAAAAACGTCATCAAGAGTTGGTCTTCTAAGTTCGATAGAAATGATTTTTTGTTGAAAATTTTGTACAAAATTTGGCAGGAATTCATTTCCGTTTGGAACTTGGAATGAAATATTATTATTTGTAATTGTAGGTTTAAGGTTTAATGATTTAATTTCTTTTTCTGCTTCAGAAACGTTTTCAGTTGTAATTTCAACAGTATCTCCACCTAGATCAATTTTGAGACCTTCTGGGCTATTTAGAGCGATGATTTTTCCATGATCAATTATGGCAATTCTATTGCAATTTTCTGCTTCATCCATGTAGTGTGTAGTCATAAATATAGTGATTTTATCTTTTAATCGAATTTCATTGATATGATCCCAAATTTTTCGACGTGTTTGAGGATCTAATCCTAATGTTGGTTCATCTAAAAATAAAACTTTTGGTAAATGTAGTAGACCTCTAGCTATTTCAAGTCTCCGTTTCATTCCACCAGAATAGCTTCGTACATTTTCTTTTCTACGATCCCATAGATCCATCATCTTAAGTAAATTTTCTGTGCGTTGGGCGAGTAGATTTTTTGGCATATTGTAAGCATAGCCATGAAATTTGATATTTTCTTCAGCTGTTAAATAGTCATCAAGCGTTGTGTCTTGAAAAACCAATCCTATTCGTTTTCTAATTTCACCTTGATTTCTAGAAATTTCAAGATTGTCTAGATATGCTTCTCCTGAAGACTGTTTTAGTAGGGTACATAGTACATTTATAGTAGTAGTTTTACCTGCTCCATTTGGACCTAAAAACCCAAAAATTTCACCTTGATTTACAGAAAAAGAAATACCTTTGACAGCTTCTATTTTTTTGTAGCTTTTATATAGGTTTTTGACTTCGATGATTTGCATAATTTTCTACTTCAATTTTGTTTTTAACTATGAAATAGCTAAACAACATTTAACAATATGAATTTATGAAGGAAATTGACAGTGGAATAAAATTTTTTACCCACAATGGTTACATCGCATGTTGTCATGAGAAAAAATATCTTCTTTACTAGCTTCAAGCATAGCATAATCTAACAAAACGCGAGTTGCTTTAGAGATATCGCCTAATTCAAATTCATTAGTAACATCTTCTAACCAGCTTAATTGAGTACTTTCTATATGAACAGAAATTGGAGTTTTATTTTTTTGAGGCATTTTTACTCCTTTAAGATTTTGAGTATTCAGAAATTAGTGATTATAATCTGGAATAAGCATCTTTAAGTAATTGTTCTGTTTCAGTCCAACCAAGGCATGAATCTGTAATTGAAACTCCATAATCAAGTTTATCAGGGTTTGCTTCATCATGATCTTGACTTCCAGCATTTATATGGCTTTCTAGCATGACGCCGATGATTTTAGAATTACCTTTTAATCTTTGCTGAAATACTGATTCAAATACTTTTGGCTCGTTTCTGTAATCTTTACCGGAGTTGGCATGTGAACAATCTATTATCAAGTGATTATTTACGTTTGCTTTTTGTAATAATTTGATAGACATTTCCACAGATTTAGAATCATAATTTGGACCAGATGATCCTCCTCTTAAAACCAGGTGAGAATTTGGATTGCCTTTGGTTAAAACCATTGAGGCATTTCCATTAGAATCCACACCCAAAAAACCATGTTTGGAGCTTGATGATACAATTGCATCGACTGCAAGTTGAATGCTTCCACCAGTTCCATTTTTAAAACCTACTGGCATGCTTAATCCACTTGCCATTTGCCTATGGGTTTGACTTTCCGCAGTTCTAGCTCCAATGGCTGCCCATGAAACAAAATCAGCTATGTATTGAGGTGTAATAGGGTCTACAAATTCTGTAGCACATAAAACACCTAAATCAGATACATTTTTTAGAAAAGATCTAGCTTTTAACAGACCAGATTCAATGTTAAAACTTCCATTTAAATCTGGGTCGTATATCATGCCTTTCCAGCCTACAGTAGTTCTGGGTTTTTCAAAATAAACTCTCATTACGATGACAATTTTAGAAGATAGTTCATCAGATAATTGTTTCAATTTTTTTGCATATTCTGTTCCTGCTTCAATATCGTGTATTGAACATGGTCCAGCAATAATAAGGAAACGATCATCAGATCCATTTAAAATATTGTTTAATGTTTTTCGGCCTTCACTGACCAGAGATACAGTTTCATCTGTTATAGAAATCTGTTGATTGTAATCATTTGGTGAAGGTAAGGCTTGAATGTTGTCTATATTTACATTACTTAACTTTTTCATATGCAATTAATTGAATTTCCTTCTAATTTGATAATTTGAATATACCAATAGCTATAAATTTAGTCAACGAATATTTGGTTCACCTAATTGGGATATCTTGAAATAATAAATGCAAAAATATTAATTTTCCCGAAGGTGTTTTGCATTTTTGAGGTACTGGAAGTTTTTGGATAATTCTTCTTGGGATTTATTTGAATTTACTAGTAATAAAACCCTAATGCAGTATTTTAAATCTGAAGAAATTGGAGCTTGGTAAACATCTAACAATGGAACAAAATTCCAGTTTAATCTTTTCCTGGCTACGGTTGCTGGATTATATGCAGTTATATCTTGTGAAACTGTAAAGATTGCTGCTGCGATATCTTCTGTTTCAACATCGTTTTTACTAATGCATGCTTGGAGTAATTCTGATGTGGCTTCTTCAATTTCGGATTGAGAATTTCCGTCTGAAGTAGTAGCGCCTCTGATTCCTCTGAATTGGTTCATAAATATTTGTTTAGTATTTTTGGTTACATGGTTTTAATAGTTGATTAATTATAACAGGTTGAAATTTGTTATTTTACTTAGTTTGCAGAGATTGCATAAATTTGAGAGCTTTATTAATAACTTGGTCTTCTTCACATTCCATCATTGAATTTAATAAACTGCTGCCTACTATTACTCCGTCAGCAAATTCACTAATTTGTTTCACTTGATCAGATGTAGAAATCCCGAAACCAATTAGCAATGGTAGATTAGTTTTTTTTCTAATTTGGGTTACAAATAATTTTAAACCTTCATAATCTAAGTTTTTCCTTGCTCCTGTAACTCCTTTTACACTAACACAATATATAAATCCACTGGCTTTTTTGCAAATATTATCAATTCTTTGAGGAGTGCTTGTAGGGGCTATTAATGGGATTAAATGAATTCCATATTTGTTACAAATAATTCTGATTTGATCAGATTCTTCTATTGGCAAATCAGGTATGATGATTCCATCTACCCCTGAGAGAGATGACTTTTTTACAAAATTATTGAGGCCATATTTTAAAATTGGATTAAAATAACCCATTAAAACAATTCCTGCTCTATTATTGGAACTCCTCACTTTTTTTGCAGCTTCAATACATGTTTCAACAGAGATACCTTGAGAGAGAGCTATTTGGCTGGTTTTTTGAATTGTTGGACCTTCAGCAATCGGGTCGCTAAAAGGCATCCCTAATTCAATGATATCAACTTCATTTTTTAGAAGTTTAGAGGCAACTTCTATAGATTTATTCTTATTAGGAAAACCCACTGTTAAAAAGGAAGATATAATGATTTTAGAAGATTTTTTTGATTCTTTAATTATTTGATCTATTCTGTTTGTCAAAATATTATTTTAATCCTTAATTTATACATTTTACATGATGGATTTCAAAATTTGTTTTATTACTTTTAATGATATGTTAAATTTAGTCTACATCAAATATTGAATAATAGGGCTAAAAGAAAGAATAAATATGAATGAGTGTGCTTTTTCTATAGAACATGGTGATCAATCTAAAAGATTTGAACTGAAATGTGATCATCGTAGTGGAACCTTGTATATTATTCCAAGTGAGGCTTCTTGGGTTTGTGATGAGTCATCATTTCATGCTCATGCTTTGGAGGGGTTTTTTAATGATTTGTTGAAGATTACTGATCCAAAAATAGAAGACTTATTTAATAAATGGGGTTTATTTTACAGGTCTAAGAAATTAGAGATCAAAGGATAATATTATTTATTGATTTCTATTTTTTGTTTGAGATGTTTAGTGAGTAATTCTAATCTTAAGAACATCTAGGAGCATTTTAAGAGAATCTTTAATGGAGTTAATTTGACTTTGGTTTTTGTGCTCCCAAGATATTGGTATTTCAGTTGTTTTTATTCCAAATTTATTAGCTAGGTATAGTATTTCAACATCAAAGGAAAAACCTTTTGTTTGTTGTAAGTTAAATAATTTTTCTGCGGTATCTTTTTTGAAACATTTGAATCCACATTGGGTGTCTTTAAATGGTATTGGTAATAATGTTCTAACAATTGAATTAAAAATTTTTGATCTGATTTTTCTGAATATTGATTCACCGTGTCTTTGAGAACTTTTTAGCTCCCTGGATCCTATTATGATTTCTGATTTTGAATTAAAGTTGATTATGAAATTTTGGAGATTTTCAATTGGCATTGAGAGATCTGCATCGCACATAAATTTTAGAGATCCATTGGATCTTAACATCCCATTTTTTATAGCCCAGCCTTTCCCTGCATGTGAAAGTTCTATGATTTGAATATTGCTTTGGTGAGTTTTTGATTTTTTATCTTTTGCAATGTTTACAGTATTGTCTGTGCTACCATCATCTACTATTATCAATTCCCAGGTATAATTTTGCTTATTTAAGTAGGTCACAATTTTTTCGATTGTTTGACCAAGAATTTTTTCTTCATTAAAAGCAGGAACAATTATTGAGATAAAAACATCATTTTGTTTCTCTTCAGGAATTAATTTTTTCAAAATAAGGTTGCTTGGTCTGTTGTGTTTTTTTTAGGAGGGGTGATATCAAGATGTACATAGGCACGTTCAGTTACAAGTCGTCCTTTTTTTGTTCTTTCCAAAAATCCCATCTGAATAAGGTACGGTTCATATACATCTTCTATTGTTTCTGCTTCTTCGCTAATTGAAGTCGCGATAGTATCGATGCCAACAGGCCCGCCTTTGAATTTTTCAATAATTGACATCAGTAATAAACGGTCATTATTATCTAGGCCAATTTCATCTACTTCAAGTTTAGTTAATGCTTCTTGAGCAACAATTTTGGAAATCTTATTGTTTGCTTTAACTTGTGCATAATCTCTAACTCTTCGAAGGAGGCGGTTGGCTATTCTAGGTGTTCCACGGGATCTTTTTGCAATTTCAATTATTCCTTCAATTTCGGATTCTATATTTGTTATGGTAGCAGATCTTTTGACTATCATCTCCATCGATTTGTTGTCATAGAAATTTAATCTAAAAACAGATCCAAATCTATCTCTTAGAGGAGAGCTAACCATTCCATATCTAGTAGTAGCTCCAATAAGAGTGAATGGTTGAATTGGAAGATTCATACTTCTAGCCTTTAGTCCTTTGTCAATCATCCATGAAACAACAAAATCTTCCATAGCACTATAAAGGATTTCTTCCACAGTTCTATTAAGTCTATGAATTTCATCTATGAATAAAATCTCTCCTTTTCGTAACCTTGTTAGAATCGAGACCATGTCTCCAGCTCTTTCTATAGCTGGGCCAGATGTTATTTTTATGGGAGATTCCATTTCGTTTGCTAATATTGTTGATAATGTTGTTTTCCCAAGACCTGGAGGTCCATATAGCAATGTATGATCCAAAGGTTCGCTACGTTGTTTTGCTGCAGCAATCGAAATTTTTAAATTTTCTACTATTTTGTATTGACCGATATAATCTTTTAAAGATTTTGGTCTTAAAGTATAGTCAACCTGACTGTCACCTTCTTGTTGAACTCCAGAAACAACTCGTTCACTCAATTCGAATCCTTTAAAAATATTTTATATATTTTTTAAACTATTTAGAGAGTTTACTATAAAAAAGTTGATTTGTTGTTTTATTTTTGAGTTTTTATTTTAAGATGCTTTATATTTTTTATTTCTTTGCAATTTCGTAACACTGGATCCAATTTTGTAGTATTATTTGTATGTGTAGTTTCAATCTATGGGGATTTAATTATAAATGGAGATTAATTAAGATGTGGCTAATTAGCTTGGTGTTTATCATAGTTTTGATCACTATTTTTTTACTTATAACTATTTCTAAATCAGTGTCTGAGCAATATGAAGTTTCTTCAATGGCATATTATAATTGCAATTTAAAAAAACTTTGGGATTTAGTTACAGATTTTGCTAATCAAGCTACATGGAGGACAGGTATCATTAAAGTTGAAAAAATCTCTGATATGTCTGGCAGAAATATTTGGCAAGAATTTAATTCAAATGGACAAGTAATGAAAATTGAAACATTAGAATATTCTCCTATGAGAAGAATAGTAAGGAGATTGATCAATGAAAATGAGGGTGGAGAAATTATTTGGATTTATGATTTTGCTGAAGTAGGTGAAATATCGACACTTACAGTATCTGAGGAAGGCAAATTACTTAACCCAATTTTGAAGTTAATTTCTAAATTTAATTCTTCAAAAACAAAAGTTTTAAATATGTATTTTCAAGATATTTCGAATGAATTAAAAGTCTCATTAAAAATTTGGAAAAAATAATGAAATCTAATAAAAACAATCAGATAGATAAAAGATTAGATAAGCCTATGATTCCTAATCCTAAATTGTTGGAAGATTTGTTGTACACGGAAAATGATATTAAGGATTTAAATTATGAAAAAGACTTAGGTTCTCCCGGTCAGTATCCGTTCACTAGAGGTATTCGCGACAATATGTATCAAGGTAGGCTGTGGACAATGAGGCAATATGCGGGATTTGCTTCTCCAGAAAAATCGAATCAAAGATATCTTCATCTTTTGCAGCAAGGTCAAACAGGTTTAAGTGTTGCATTTGATTTGCCCACCCAGACTGGTTATGACTCAGATCACGACTTAGCGTTTGGTGAAGTTGGTCGTGCAGGCGTGCCAATTAGCAGCTTGATTGATATGGAAATATTATTAGATCGAATTCCACTTGATCAAATCAGTATTTCTATGACAATTAATTCAACTGCATCTATATTGCTTGCTATGTATATTGCTGTAGCTGAAAAAAAAGGTATTAAAAAAAATTATTTAAGAGGCACATTGCAGAATGATATCTTGAAGGAATATATAGCTAGAGGCACATATATTTTCCCACCCAAAGCTGCAATGAAAATTACCACAGATATTTTTCAATATTGCAGCGAGAATATGCCTTCATGGAATAGTATTAGCATAGGTGGATATCATATGAGAGAAGCAGGAGCAACTGCTTCTCAGGAGTTAGGTTTTACATTTTCTAATGCTATTGCTTATGTTAGATCAGCAATAGATACTGGTTTGGATATTGATGATTTTGCTCCAAGGCTTTCTTTTTTCTTTGCGTGTCAAAATGATTTTTTTGAAGAAATATGTAAGTTTCGTGCTGCTAGAAGAATATGGGCTAAAATTATGAAGAATAGGTTTAGAGCAAAAAATCCTAAGTCTTGGGTTATGAGATTTCACTGCCAAACAGCAGGAGTTACTTTGACGGCTCAGCAACCAGATAACAATATAGTTCGTACTACTATACAGGCATTAGCAGCTGTTTTGGGAGGTACTCAATCTTTACATGTTAACTCAAAAGATGAAGCTTTGGCTTTACCGACAGAAGAATCTGCAGAAATTTCTTTGAGGACTCAACAGATCATAGCTCATGAGTCTGGAGTAATTGATACTGTGGACCCATTGGGAGGATCCTATTTTATTGAGTCAAAAACTAATCAATTAGAAAAAGAAGCTTTTGAATATATTGATAAAATAGAAAATTTTGGTGGTGCTGTAAGTGGTATTAGAAATAATTTTCAGTCAAAAGAGATCGAAAGCAGTGCATATTTACATCAACTAGAAGTTGAATCTGGGAGAAAAGTAATCGTGGGGGTCAATAAGTATGATTCTTCAAACAATTATGAAATTCAGAAAGATCAAATTAATATGGAGGATAATATTCGACAAATTGGAAGGCTTAATAAAATGAAAATAGATAGAGATACCGATTTGGTGAAAAAATCTTTAGGAGATTTGAATATTGCTGTCAAAAACAGTCACAATGTAATGCCATTTTTGATCGAATGTGTGAAAAATTATGCAACTTTGGGTGAAATTTCAGATGTGTTAAGAAATAATTTTGGAGAACATGTTTAATCAACTGGATGTAATTTAATATATATTTTCAAATTCAATTAACAGGTTTAATTAAGAGGTCAAATGTCTCGTAAACACTTAAATATTCATAACACTTCGCCTTTATGTTTTGCAAAAAATGTGAATCATATTGCTATAGCAGTAGAAGACATTAATGAGACGATAAAATTTTATTCTGAAGTTTTCGGTTCTGATTTAGTTGAAGTTCATAGAATTGAAGAACAAGAAGTATATGCTGCTGTAATCAAAATTGGTGATTGCAAGCTTGAATTTATTCAACCAGTGGATTCAAATAGTTCTGTGGCTAAATTTATTGATAAAAAAGGGCCTGGGTTACATCATTTGTGTTTGGAAGTTTCCGATTTGGGGGATGTTTTAACGAAATTGGATTCTAAAGGAATCAATTTGGTAGATAAAATTCCAAAAAAAGGATTGGTAGGAGATATAGCTTTTATTCATCCTAAATCCATGGGTGGCGTGTTAATGGAATTAGTAGATTCCGACAGTATTAGGAGAGGTTAAATATTGAAATCTCCAAGAATATTATTAGGTAAAGTTGGATTAGATGGTCATGACAGAGGTGCTAAGGTTATATTTCGTGCTTTGAAAGATGCTGGAGTTGATGTTTTTTATACGGGAATTCGTAATACACCAAAATCCATAGTTGAAACTGCAATTGATAAAAAAGTTGATATTATTGGTGTAAGCATTCTTTCTGGAGCACATTTGGATTTATTTCCTAAAATTTTTGATGAATTATCCAAAAGGAATGTAAGAAATATTACTGTAATTGCTGGTGGAATTATCCCAGATAGAGATAGGATCATATTAGAAGATATGGGAGTGGAATTAATCCTTGGCCCAGGTAGTAATATTGATCAAATAATCGGATTTATCAAAAAATTTAAGAGGTGATATTTTAATTTTGTTGGGGGTTATATGAATGATTCATCTAAGATAAATATTGATGGAGACAGGGTATTAGTAAACTTTGATGATGGCCATTTGGGTAAATATTTGGCCAGATCTCTTAGGTTAAATTGTGCTTGTGCCGAATGTATTGAGGAGTGGACAGGGAAGCCTCTTCTTGATCCTTTTACTGTTGAATCTAATATTATTGCAGAAGATTATTTGTTGGTAGGAAAATATGCTGTGCAATTTCTTTGGAGTGATGGCCATTTCACAGGAATTTTCCCATTTGAAGTTTTAAGAAAACTTTGTGAGTGTGAAGTTTGTAGCCCCAAGTAATTTATCATCCCCCGATGTGATACATTTCTACTTTTTTAGTAGATTTATCGGGATTACTAGACCGATCAATAGAGTATTTGTCTTTTCGTGCAAGCCATGTTTTTTTTATTAATGATTCTAACTCTTTTTTGCTTTTGTTTGATCTTAAGAATTTTTTAACATCAGTTCCAGTATTGCTAAATAAGCAAGTGAATAGGTTGCCTTCTGGTGATAATCTGAGTCTTGTGCAATTACCACAAAAAGGTTGTGTTACGGAAGATATAATTCCAATTTCTCCTGAACCATCTTTATATTGATATCTCGATGCCACTTCTCCAAAGTATGTGGGATTAATTGGTTCTATAGGCATTTTGGAATTAATGATTTTAACAATTTCTTTAGATGAGACAACTTTATTTAAATTCCATTGGTTAAGTGTTCCAACATCCATAAATTCAATAAATCTTAAAATATGACCTTTCGCTTTGAAATATTCAGCCATTTCTAGAATGGAATTTTCATTGATTCCTTTTTCTACCACACAATTTACTTTGATAGGATTAAAGCCTGCTTTTTCGGCTGCTTCGATTCCTTTCAATACTTTTGATACATCCACGTTTCTGCCATTAATTTTTTTGAAAATTTCGTTATTTAAGCTATCTAAACTAACAGTTATACGATCTATTCCAGATTTTTTTAATTCTTCGGCTTTTTTTGGTAATAAATATCCATTTGTTGTGAGCGTTAGTTCTTTTATTCCAGGAATTTTAGATAAGGTAGAAATTAAATCTTCAATTTTATACCTTAGTAATGGTTCTCCTCCTGTTAATCTAACTTTTTGCACTCCCATTTCCACTAGGATTTCGGTTATGGTGATTATTTCTTCAAATGTTAGTAAAGAGGATTTGTTTATAAATTCATATCTATGCCCATAAATTTGTTCTGGCATACAATATGTGCATCGAAAATTACACCTATCTGTAACAGATATTCTTAGGTCTTTTACTGGTCTAGATAATTTGTCAGTAATTTTAGATTTATTTTCCATGCGTGCAAAATATTTTTCTAATTAAGATGTAAATTCAAATTTTATCAGGTATTTAGATCTAGCAAAATCTTTTTAGCTGCAGTTGCTCTATGACTGATATTGTTTTTTTGTTCCAGATCTAATTCAGCAACAGTTTTGCGATATTTTGGAAGGTATAATATTGGGTCATATCCAAACCCATTACAACCTTTTTGTGTGAATTCAATAATACCTTCCAGTGTTCCTTCACGAATGAGAGTTTTACCGTTAGGCCAAGCAACTGCTATAGAACATCGAAATCTTGCCTGGCGTTTTTCTTTAGGGATCCCAGACATTTGTTTAAGAATTAATTTTACCCTTTCTTCATCATTTAGTTTCTTTCCACCGTATCTAGCTGAATAAATTCCGGGACGACCATCTAGTGCATCAATTTCTAGGCCTGAATCATCTGCCATTGAAATCATTTTAGAAGATTTACAATATGCTTTTGCTTTAATTAATGCATTTTCTGAAAATGAAACTCCATTTTCATGCACTTTTAGTTTTATTTTTTCAATTTCAGGATTAGTAATTAGATAAGGTAGATTAACAAATATAGAATTAAATTCTTGGATTTTATGTATATTTGTTGTTGCTAGTAGAAGCTTTTTTAACATTTGTCGGGCTATAGGAAAGAACCGTTTCTAGCTGCACTTGTATCTTTAGCTCTGGAATGGAATGCTTTTTGAGCTAATAAAATATTATCTTGATTACCTAGCCATGTTTTTAGAGGTGCACTTTGCAAACCTCTTCCGTATGAAAAACTAAGCTCCCATGGAGTTTGTAGTTTCTTTGCAATTACGTTGATATGATGGAGGTTAATTGTTGCTTCATCATCGCTTTGACCACCTGATAAGAATACTATTCCCGGAACAGATGCAGGAACGCAATCCATTAGGCATTTAACGGTGTATTTTGCAATTTCTGATGGATTAGATGAATCATTTGAATCTTTTCCAGGTATAACCATATTTGGTTTTAATAACGTACCTTCAAGTTCAACTTTTTGATTATATAATTCATAGTATACTTCTCGTAGCGTTATATTTGTTACTTCGTAACATTTTTCTATGGAATGTGATCCGTCCATTAATACCTCTGGTTCGACAATGGGGACTAAGTTTGCTTCTTGGCTCAACGCAGCAAACCTAGCTAATGCGTGGGCGTTAGTTTTGATTGCATAATCTGACGGTTCCTCATTTCCGATGTTTATTACTGCTCTCCATTTTGTAAATTTTGCGCCTAATTCATAGTATTCTTGTAGGCGTTCTCTTAAACCATCTAAACCTTCAGTAATCGTTTCATTTTCTGTACCTGATAAAGGTTTAGCTCCAGAATCCACTTTTATTCCAGGCAGTATCCCTTGTTTACTTAAAATAGATACTAAAGATTCTCCATCTGAACTTTTTTGCCTTATAGTTTCATCGAAAAGTATTACTCCGCTAATAAATTTGGAGATACCTTCAGTTTGAAATAACATTTCTCTATATGACTTACGATTTGATTCAGTTGATTCTACATTTATTGAATCGAATCTTTTTTTGATTGTATTAGAACTTTCGTCTGCAGCTAAAATTCCCTTTTTAGGGGCTACTAATGCTTTTGCTGTTTCAGAGAGTTTATTTACATCCATTGTGAGATTTCCTTTCAAAAAATGTTTTGATTGCTTATCTTCTCATTACACTAAGATATTTTCAATGACATCTGAATTTCCTATAATTAGCGGAACTCTTTCATGTAGTGTCGTTGGATTGATATTTAGTATATTTTTAGTTCCATTTGTTCCTATTCCTCCAGCTTTTTTTATTATAAAAGATAAAGGATTTGCTTCGTACATTAATCGTAATTTCCCGTTAGGATTTTTGGTGTCTTTGGGGTATAAAAATACACCACCTTCTAGTAAATTTCTATGAAAGTCTGCAACTAGTGAACCTATGTATCTTAGAGAATATATATTTTGCAGATTAATTAGAGAATTTTGTAAATTAGAAGAAAAGTTTTCAAAATTTCCATAATTTACGCTGTAGTACTTACATTTTTCGGGGACGTTAATATTGTCTTTGGATAAAATGTAAGATCCACTTTGAGTATCTAGGGTAAAACACTGGACTCCTTTTTCTGAAGCTATTACCATCAAAGTACATGAACCATACACAACATATGCAGAAGCTATTTGTTCTTTGCCTGGTTTTAACAGAGAATTTTCGTTTAGAGAATGATCGATATTTTCATTCCATATTCCGAAAATAGAACCTATATTTACTCCAACATCTATATTACTAGATCCATCTAAAGGATCCATATTAATTAAAAATTTAGATATAGAATTATTAAAAATTTGAGGTTTTTCTAATTCTTCACAACCTACCATAGCTACATTTTTTGATTCTTGGAATTTTTCCAGGAATATGTCATTAGCTAAAATATCTAATTTTTTAACATCTTCATTCTGTATATTTTTAGTTCCAGTTGAACCTTCAAGTCCTTCTAAACTTAGTCGGGAAATTTTTTTTTGAATTAAAATTGAACCTTGAGCAATTGCTGTCAAGACAGAAGCAAGACCTGAATCGAATTTTGAATATTGTAAATATTTTTTTAATTCCAAAAGACTATTAACCTAATTTAAATTTACTATTTCATTTTTCTTGATATAACTTTTTTGACTGCATTTTCTATATCAGAATCAGTTAAATTATATTTTTCCAGTAATTCTTCAGGGCTTCCTGACTCAGCGTATCGATTGATTGCAATGCTTTCCAAAGGAGTTGGTAGATTTTGAGAGACTACTTGAGCAACAATTGAGGATAAGCCTCCATTGATAAAATGCTCTTCTGCAGTCACAATAGCTTTCGTTTCTTTTGCAGCTTTTAATATTGCCTCTGTATCAATAGGTTTGATTGTAGACATATTTAAAATTCTGCAAGACACACCTTTTTTTTCAAGATTGTGAGCTGCATGTAATGCAGCAATAACCATTATTCCACATGCGACAATTGTGACATCAGAGCCATTTCTTATTGATTCTGCTTTGCCGAATTGGAATGTATCATTTTGGTGAATTATTGGAGTTGGAGGTCTTGATAATCGTATGTAAAAAGGTCCTTTTGTATTTATTGCATATTTAATTGCTGATCTAGTTTCAACGCTATCAGTTGGAACAATAATATTAAAATTTGGGAGAGCATTCATTATCGCTATATCTTCAATGCTTTGAGCTGAAACTCCATCTTGGCCAGTGATTAAACCTGCATGAGTGACAATTATTTTTACATCTAAATTAGATTGAGAAACACCAACTCTGATTTGATCGTATGGTCGACTTGAACCGAATACTGCAAATGTACTAACAACAGGTATTTTCCCAGAAGAAGCTAATCCTGCAGCAACACTTACCATATTTTGTTCAGCAGGTCCAAAATCATAAAATCTGTCTGGATATGCTGCTCCAAATTTATTTGCATGTGTTGATTTACTTAAGTCTCCTCCGAGCACGACAATTTTTTCGTTTGTTTTGCCCAGCTCAACTAAAGTTTCTCCAGCAGTGACTCTGGTTTCTGCCATTTCAAGATCATTTAAATTCATTTATTTTCCAGTCTAAATTATTGTTTTGTACTCAAGCATCGTCTATTTCTTTTAATGCAAGAAATAATTCTTGATCATCAGGCGATTTTCCATGGAAAGCAGGATTGTTCTCCATAAAACTTACACCTTTTCCTTTTATGGTATCTGCAATTACTACAGTAGGGTTTTTAGTTTGATTGATTGCTAAATTGAAGGCATCAATTAGTTCTCCCAAAGAATGTCCATCAACTTTTAAAGTTTTCCAACCAAAAGCTTTCCATTTATCTTCAAATGGTTCTAAGGTCATTACCTCATCTGTGAATCTGTCGTTTTGAATTTGATTTCTATCAACAATTGCTATCAAGTTGTTAAGTTTATGGTGCGAAGCAGACATTGCCGCTTCCCAAATTTGTCCTTCATCACATTCACCATCTCCAAGAAGGACAAATGTTTTAGATTTCAAATTGTCTAATTTTGCAGAAATTGCTGCTCCTACTCCAAATGATAATCCTTGACCTAAGGACCCTCCAGACATTTCTACCCCAGGAGTTTTTATATGTGAATGCCCTTGGATTCTACTATTTATTTGTCTGAACGTTTTAAGTTCATTTTCTGGGAAATATCCAGCTTCTGACAAAGTTGCGTATAAAACTGGGCAAGCATGTGCTTTGCTGAGAATGAATTTATCTCTATGATTCCATTTTGGATTTTCAGGTTTGTGATCCATAATGTTAAAATAAAGTGTAGCTAAGATTTCAACAGACGATAGGGATCCACCTGGATGTCCACTACCTGCTGTATGAGTCATATCAAGTATGTTTTTTCTAATTCTTTTTGAGATTTCTGTTAATTCAGCGATATTAATATTATGGGTCAATTTTTCACCAATCCATTAAAATAATTGTGTTAAATTCGGATTTAATTATATAGTTAATTAATATTTTTTTCTATTTCAAAACAATGTGATTGAAATTTTCGATTATTATCTCCACCAAACAAATAGTTTTTTAAATATAAAAAGGAAAAACCCTAAAAACATACCTATAGCAAGAAGTTGATTTTTGTCTTCCCCAAATAACCCCCAGAAAAACATCCCAATTGAAATGATTACTAATATTGAAAATGTATAGAATTTTATTTTTTTTGAATTCACTTAAATCTCCAGTTTTTTGCGGTTGTGAATGGTTATAATTAGCAAAATAGAAACTGATATAAAGTTTATATATTTTTAACTGTTTTGGTTAGTGTTCCTGGATAGTTTTAGGGTTAAAATTTTATTTTGTTGGTTGTATCATTGTAATATAAGTATTTTGTCTTGGGCTTGCTATTATAATTATCAGAGGTTAACATTGATTGCCAGTTTGAAATATTTTACTTTTAGTTGAAAATTATAACTGTATTAAGGTTATTTTATGGTCACTCCTGAATTTGATATAAAAAGATCTGTTTTGGTTGGAGATACAGCAGATGTTTATTTACAGAGAACTTTGACAATTCTTAGAAATGAAGGTGTTAATCCTGTTGTTTCTATGGAATTTAATTCTATTGAAGAGGGTATTTTTTGTGGCATTTCTGAAGTTAAAGACCTTCTTAATCAAGTTTTGCCAAATGTTGGTAGTGAAGTTTGGTCATTGGAAGAATCGTCTAGAGTAAATGCAGGCGAAGTGGCTTTAAGAATTAAAGCTCCTTATGGCGCTATTGGCATGTATGAGACTGCTATTTGCGGAATCTTAGCTTCTTCAACCGGATGGGCTACAGCTGCAAATAAGTGTGTTTCAGAAGCAAAAGATATACCAGTAATTGCTTTTGGAGCAAGAAATATTCACCCCAATGTTGTTATGAATTACGGTTATGCTGCTATTAAAGGTGGTTGTGCATCTTGCTCAACTACGATTGGATCTAGAATCTCTGGTGTAGCGCCTGCTGGCAATATGCCACATTCGTTGTCACTAATCATGTCCAGTACTCTTAAAGCTATTGAAGCATTTGATAAACATATGCCGAGAGAAGTTCCTCGCGTAGCATTAGTAGATACTTTTACTGATGAATCTGTAGAAGCTGTTTTGATTGCCACTGAGATGGGAGAAAGGTTGCGAGGTATTCGAGTGGATACTCCAAAAGAACGTGGGGGCGTGACTACTGATTTAGTCAAAGAAATCAGGAGTCGACTAGATTTAGCTGGGTTTAATCATGTTGATATTATGGTTACAGGAGGATTGAGCCCTGAAAGAATAAAAGAATTTGTTGATGAAGATTCTCCCGTAGATAGTTTTGGAGTTGGAACTTTTATTGCATCTGCTACTCCTAAGCCTTTTAGGGCAGGAATTAAAGAAATTGATGGTGCCCCAGTATCTAAGAGAGGGCGTATTCCAGGCTTAACTCCAAATACTAGGCTTACTAGATTGATCTAGTTGTTTTTTAAAAACGTTATTTTTAAAAACTTAGTTGTGTCTTTTGTGATTTTTGACCAATTTGAAGTTTGGTGACCAACTATCCAGAGCAATTTTTCACCAGATACTACGATTGGAATTGAGTCACGTAATCTTTTGGGAATTCCATTATCAACGAAGAAATCTTGTAGTTTTTTTGTTGATTTCATTCCTAATGGCTGAAATCTATCTCCAGGTTGTCTAGACCTTACATATATTGGAAATTGTATTTTATCTAAATCAAAATTTTCTTCAACGAATGATAAATCTGTTGATTTATTGAGTTCATATTTCGGGATGTTGCTTGGGTTAATTTTATGTTGAGAAACTTCTATAGTCCAATCTTGAATTTTTGTAATTCCTTGTTTGGAAATTTCTTTGTAATTCAATAATTTATTTTTTTCAACTTGTGATTTATGGGGTGTATTTTTAAATATTAATGCGTTTTTGTCGATATAAACTACTATGTTTTCAATAGGTTGAAGTTTTGTTCCTGTTTTACTGTTTAATATTTCTTCTATATTGATTTTTTGTAAATTTTTAAATTGGGGATTTAAATTTTCAATAGTCTTTCTGATTATATTTCTTCTGATATTAAGATGTAGTTTTTCAAAATCAGGTCTGCAGATTTCTATTACATTAGAATTTATTTTAGAGAGAGATATAAAATTTTCATTAGTAATTTCTTTGATGTATTCATATTCATCGTTGATAATTTCTGATAAGTTCATGATGTTTTTTTTAATTCCAGGGTTTATTTTTGATAAAGAGGGAATTATTTCATGCCTGATTTTATTGCGAGTAAAACGTGTTAAATGGTTTGTTTGATCAAATCTAGGGGACAATTTCAGATGTTTGCAATATGTATTTGTTTCCTCAGATGAAATTTTCAGCATTGGTCTTGCTAAAATAAAAGAATTATTTTGGAATGTTTTCTCTGAAATTTGTTGCATTCCAGTTAAGCCATTTAATCCACTTCCTCGAATAAAATTCATTAATATTGTTTCTATTTGATCATCATAAGTGTGAGCAGTGACAACCATATCCGCATTGATATCCTTTGATATTTCACCAAAAAATGAGTAACGATTTTGTCTCATAATTTCTTCTAATGAACCTTTTTGTAGATCGTGAATTTTTTTGCTATCTAAGTTTTTAATGTAGTATGGTATTCTCAAATCTTTAAATGTTGAAATTACAAATTCTGCATCTTGATCAGACTCAAAACCTCTAAGAGAATGGTTCATATGAGCGCCGTATAAAGTGAAATATTTCGGGTACAATTTGCTAATTCTATGCATTGAATATAGTAGAGATAAAGAATCAGGTCCTCCGGAAACTCCCAAAATTAATTTAAGATTAATTTTGCCGTAATCATTCGAGCATTTTTTAATCCCATGAATAATTTTGTTTTCGAAAGATGATGTATATTGCTCTTTTTTTTTCGCCATTTTAACATCTAATAACAGTTTTCCAGTCTACTAATAAACTTTTTGACTGTTGTATTCAAGGTGTAGTTTAATTTGTCGGATTTTGATAGATAATTATTGGCTGTCATGGGTTATAAAGAAAATAAATTAGGATTTATATAAAAACAATTGAATCGTTTTTGATCATTTTAATTAATATTAAGTGTATGATTGTAGAATCTCAGATTCTATTTTTTCAGATATATCTTTATTTTCTTTCAGAAATTTTTTAGAATTTTCTCTGCCTTGGCCAATTTTTATATCATTGTAAGAATAAAATGATCCGCTTTTTTTAATAATCCCCTGTTTTTCACCTAGATCTACGATGTCACTTTCTTTGCTGATTCCATTGTTGAACATAATGTCGAATTCTGCGACTTTAAATGGCGCGGCGACTTTATTTTTTACAATTTTAGCTCTAACTCTAGAACCCGTGATATCTGTACCCACTTTAATTGATTCAATTCTTCTTAAATCGATTCTAACTGAGCTAAAAAATTTCAAAGCCCTCCCTCCGGGTGTAACTTCAGGGCTACCCCAAATAACCCCTACTTTTTCACGAATTTGATTGATAAAAATTATTGTTGAATTAAATTTATTTATAGCAGCTGTTAATTTTCTTAAAGCTTGAGACATGATTCGGGCCTGAAGGCCTACATGGCTATCTCCCATGTCACCTTCTAGTTCCGCTTTTGGTACTAAAGCGGCTACACTATCAATCACAATTATGTCTACAGCTCCACTTCTAACCAAGTATTCTGCAATTTCAAGGGCTTGTTCAGCAGAATCTGGTTGAGAGACTAAGAGGTCATCAGTTAAAAGTCCGCATTTGGCAGCATATTCTGGATCAAGAGCATGTTCTGCATCAATATATGCAGAGACTCCTCCGTTTTTTTGAGCGCTTGCCATTATGTGGTAAGCGAGTGTGGTTTTGCCAGAAGATTCAGTTCCAAAAAGTTCAGTAACCCTTCCTCTAGGAATTCCGCCTATACCCAATGCTAAATCTAGGGAAATAGATCCTGTAGGGATTGAACTTGTTTTAATGTCTTCTATAGAGTTATTTAGCGTCATTACGGTACCAGCACCAAATTCTTTTTCAATCTGAGAAATTGCCATTTGGAGTGCTTTTTCTTTTTGAGTTGACACCGTAATTCCTTTATCGTTGAGTAATTTACTCAATAATAACATTCTGTTCTTTTTGCAACAATAAGAATCACCTTGTGATCAATAATTTTTTTAATGAATCATTTTAGTTTGAATAATAGCAGATTTAATTTCTTCAATTACATCAGTATTATTTTCAACTTCAAGAGCATTATGAAGATTTTGATTAGCTTTATCTCCTCCAATTTGTCCTATTGCCCAGGCTGCATGTTGTTTTACAATAGGATCAGATTCAAGCAATGTTTTTGTTAGTTTTTCAATTGCATCAGTATCTTTTATGTTCCCGAGTGCAACGCAAACGTTTCTTTTCAAGCCAATAAGTTTAGTTCTTTTAATTGGATGATTATCAAATATTTTATTAAATGAATCTTCGTTTAGATCTAAAAATGGTAACAAAGCTGGAGTAAGGAAGTCTTTTCTTGGTTGAAATTCAGATGTTTTAGATGGTTGTATCTTTCTATTAACTGGACATACATCTTGGCAGATATCACATCCAAAAATCCATGTCCCAATTAATGGTCTTAGTTTGACGGGGATAACTCCCTTGAGTTCAATAGTTAAAAATGAAATACATTTTGTGTTGTCTATGACGTATGGGGCTACGATCGCATTTGTAGGGCAATCATCTATACAAATCTTACAAGAACCACAAGTTTTTTTTAATAAAGTATCAGGTTCGAGTTTAATATTGGTTAAAATTTGAGCTAGAAAAATCCAAGAACCGTGAGAGGGAGTAAGAATGTTTGTATTTTTACCAAACCATCCTAATCCTGCCCTTTCAGCAGCAGCTCTATCGTTCATTGGGCCATCATCTACAAATATTCTTGTGCTTATCTTTTTTTCGGAATGAATTTCGGAAAGAAATTTTACTAGAAGTTTAAGTTTTTTCTTAATCACTTTGTGGTAATCAACGCCTAATGCATACTTACTTATCTTGCCAGTTAAAACATTTTTAGATTTTTCAGGAGTTGGTGTGAAATAACTTATTCCCAAAGAAATAATTGATTCACAATTTTCCATTAATAATTTAGGATTATTTGCTTTTTTGACTCTTTCCTTGGTATACCATGGAAGTCCGTCCATAAATCCAAGGTCAATTCGATTAGTTGCGGCTTTTTCGTCTCGCGGAAATGGATCAGCGTTTGTGAAGCCTACTAGATCAAAACCAATATCTTTTGCTTTTTGTGTAATTTGTTTTTTTATCTTTGTGTTTTCTGATTTTTCAGGAAACATTTCTTTGTATATAATTTTCAAAAATTATCCTTCATTGTATTGTAACAAATATTCTTGACTGAGTTATTTATGCGCAGTTATAATTTTTTTAACCATATCTAACAAGCTGATTATTTTAGGAATTTTAAACTTGGCATCTCAATTCAAAAACATTAAACCTGCTTATGGTTTTGATGAAGTCTCAATAGTCCCTGGGCAAGTTACGGTAAATCCGGAACTTGTTAACACAGATTTTTCTATAGGAGATATTAATATTCCTGTTCCAATTATTGCTTCAGCTATGGATGCGGTTAGTTCTCCAAGCTTTATGAAATCTATTGATGATTTAGGTGGATTAGCCGTAATGAATCTTGAAGGAGTTCAGTCTAGATATGATGATCCTTCAGAAGCTTTGGACAGAATTATTAATGCTGATTCTTCTGAATCTACAACTATTTTACAGGATGTTTATTCGCAACCAATAAATGAGAATTTGCTTGGCGATAAAATTCGAGGAATTAAGAATTCTGGAATTAATTGTGTTGTGTCTGTTACTCCTGTTAATGCTAAAAAACTTTCTCAAATAGCTGTAGAAGCAGGTGCTGATGTAATAGTTGTTCAGTCTACTGTAACCACCGCTAGGCATAATTCCCAAAGCCTGACAGGGCTTGTGTTTTCTGATCTGATAAAAAAATTGTCTGTACCAGTTGTTGTGGGTAATTGTGTGACATATGGCGCTGCATTAGAATTAATGGAAACAGGTATTAGTGGATTAATTGTTGGAGTTGGCCCAGGGGCAGCTTGTACTACCAGGGAAGTTACTGGAGTTGGTGTGCCTCAAGTTACAGCCACTATGGATTGTGCTTTAGCTCGTGATGATTATCTTAAAGAGACTGGTAGATATGTACCTGTAATTACTGATGGAGGAATTCGTACTGGTGGTGATTTATGTAAGGCAATTGTAAGTGGAGCAGATGCTGTTATGATAGGAACTCCTTTAGTACAGTCTCAAGAAGCTCCCGGGAAAGGTCATAATTGGGGCATGGCTAGTCCTCACCCAGATTTACCTAGAGGCGTTAGAGTTGAAGTTGGAGTTACTGCATCTTTAAAGCAAATATTATTTGGACCGACTTCAAAGCATAATGGCACACAAAATTTAGTAGGCGCACTTAAGACTTGTATGGGAATGGTTGGTGCCTCAGATATTAAGGAAATGCATGGCGCTGAACTTGTGCTAGCTCCTTCAATTAAAACAGAAGGCAAATTTTTTCAAATGAGATAGAATTTTCTATCTAAATTTCTATTGAAATTGCTCTTTCAATTTTTGCATAATCTTTATGTATTTTCGGTTTGCTTTTTGGGAAACTTTTTTTCATCAAAGAAAAAATGATGTTTTTTTGTGACGGAGAAATTTCTAAAATCAAATTGCCATTTTTTTTGAGATGTTTAGGTGCTTGACGTATTAATTTTACAATTAAATCAGTGCCATCCTCTCCTCCAAATAGCGCTATAGTTGGTTCTTTTTTGACTTCTAATGAAAGTGTATTCATTTCTTTAGAAGTCAGATAAGGGAGATTTGCAACTATTATATTCACTGGAGTTTTCAAATTTTCTAATAAGTTTGAATGTAAGAAAGATATGTTTCTGGACACGTCAATATTTTTTGCATTTTTTTTAGCTATTTGTAATGCTTTGTTAGATATGTCTGTTGCGATAACATTTGTATTTTTTAAATTTTTTGCAATTGAAATTGCTAGTGCACCTGAGCCAGTTCCGACATCAACAATGGTTAACTTTGTTTCTTTTTGTTTTTTGCAGTATGAGATTACTTTTTTTACTAGTAATTCTGATTCTTGACGTGGAATTAAAACATTTTCATTTACAAAAAAATCAATTCCAAAAAATTCTCTATTTTTTGTTATATATGATAAGGGTGTTCCAGATATACGTTGTTGGAGATTTTTTTTAATTTGAGCTGTTTTTCTTATAGGTACAGGATTGTTCAAAGTAGCAAAAAAATTGTTTCGGTCTAAATCTAGTACTTTACGAATTATAACTTCAGATTCTATATTTGAGTCTGGAATGTTTGATGAATCTAATTCTTTTTTAGTATCAACCCATAATTCTCTTAAATTCATATTGAGGATTGTTCTAGCAACATTGATTGTTCATGGTCTATCAATTTTTCTATGTAAATATCTAAGTTACCATTTAGAACTAGTTCTAAGTTATGGGTGGAGAGATTAATTCTATGATCTGTGATTCTTTCTTGAGGAAAATTGTAAGTTCTGATTTTTTGGGATCTATCTCCACTACCTATTTGAGCTTTTCTTTCGGCAGATCTTTCTTCTTCAGAATCTTGAATTCTTTGGTCTAGAATTCTTGATCTTAAAACAGACATCGCTTTTTCTTTGTTTTTCAGTTGTGAACGTTCATCTTGGCAGACCGCAACTATACCTGTTGGTATATGTGTGATTCTGATAGCAGTTGCTACTTTGTTTACACTTTGCCCTCCATGTCCGCTTGCGTGAAAAATATCTATATTTAAATCTTCAGTATTTATATTTACGTCCACTTCTTCCGCTTCAGGAAGTACAGCAACAGTAGCAGCAGAAGTATGAATCCTTCCACTTGATTCAGTAGTTGGGACTCTTTGAACTCTGTGCCCGCCTGTTTCGTGTTTTAACTTGCTGTATGCACCTTTACCAACAATTTGGAATACAATCTCTTTAATAGATCCTATACCTGTTTCACTCATGTTGATAATATTTATTTTCCAATTGTTTCTTTGGGAATATCTACTATACATTCTGAATAAGTCGTTTGCGAATAACCCAGCTTCATCCCCGCCTGTGCCAGCTCTAATTTCCATGATTACGTTTTTTTCGTTATTAGGATCGTCTGGAATTAACGAGATTCTAAGTTGTAATTCAAGATCGTCCTTTTTTAGTTTTAAATTTTCCATTTCAGATTTTGCTAGGTCAGTTAAATCTTTGTCATTTTCTGTTCGAATGATTTCATTAGTTTCTTGAATTTCACGTTCCACTTTTCCCAGTTCTGTGGATAAATTAGCTACAGATTTAATTTTTGTTTGCTCTTTAATTAAATCTCGAACTTTAATGTGATCTTTAGAAATTTCTGGATTTGCCAGGAGTTGATTGATTTCTTCGTATCGATCTTCTATTTGTTTTATTTTCTCTAACAAATTTTCAGGACTCCTTTCATGTAATTTTTAGTTGATAGCCTTTTTGACAGCTAAATCATATAATAACGAACCAATAGCAAGGTCTTCAATTGCGACACCTTGGGATTCAAAAATCGTAATCTCATTATCAGTACTTCTGCCTTTAATTTTACCAGTTATCAAATCAGAAAGTGAGTTTATTTTATCCCAAGAAGTTATTCCAATATTTATAGGTTGTATTAAATCTCCACATTCAATTTTAGCTTGATCAATATTGTCTGTGACAATAGTAGATGCTTTAGAAATTGTTTCTTCATCTATCTCTCTTTTTGTTGAAATATTTGATCCAGCAGCATTAATATGAGCTCCTGGTTTTATCCATTTTGATGAAAATACTGGAGAATCCGAATTTGTGATGGTCGTGATTATGTCAGCATTTTCTACACATTCTTTGGATGTTTTTACTGATATTGCATTAACATTATTAATGTTTTTATTAATTAAGGTACAAAAGTTTTTTCGGTTATTAATATTTCTACTGTAAACATTAATTGTTTTGATTTTTCTTACTTTACAGATGGCTATTGCTTGATGTAAAGCTTGTGTTCCAGTACCAATAATTCCTAATACAGATGAATTTTTTTTAGCAAGATATTTCGTTGCTAATCCACTTGCTGCTCCAGTCCTGATTCTACTCATTAGGTTAGCTTCAATGACTGATAAAAGATTTCCATTTTCTCCATCATACAATTGAACATAAAATTTAATTGTGGTTTTTGTTTTAGGGATATAAGATTTTGTGCCAATTAAGTTTAAGCTTCTAGAAGATGCAGCCATGAAATTCAGGCTACCTTCTGGAAGTTTAATTCTTATCCTGGAAGAATTAATTGAATCCTTTATACTTTCTTTCTTAAAAATTTCCTCTAAGCTACAGATTGCTAATTCCATAGTAAGTAGATTTTTAACGTCTTGTTCTGTGATTAGAATTCCCACATAGCTGCCTTAAAGAAAGTAACTTTTATATAAAAACTATATACTAAAAAGTGTATAAAAGTTAAATTTGTTTGTAAAAATGGTTTAATGGGCCATGGCCTTTACCGATCAGAAAATTTTCTTGAATTGCGGAATTTATATAGTTTTTAGACTTTGATATAGCTGAAATTACATCTTCTCCTTTCGCAATATATGCAGCTATGGCTGCAGAGAAAGTACAACCTGTTCCATGTGTGTTTTTTGTATTTATTCGTTTAGATTTGAATGTTTCATATTTTTTCCCATCATAAAACACATCTATAGGAGGACCCTCAAAATGCCCTCCTTTGACTATACAAGTTTTAGCTCCAAGTTTAACAATTTTTTTTGCAGCTATTTTTGCAGATTCAATTGAATTGATTTTAGTCTCAGAAATAATTGAAGCTTCCGGAATATTAGGTGTAATAATGAATGATATAGGAATGAGCATTTCTACCATTGATTTAATTGCAGATTCAGATAGTAATTTGTGGCCACTTTTTGAAATCATTACAGGATCAACAATTACTTTTTCAAATTTGCTTTGTGAAATATATGATGAAACAGCATTGACAATTGAAGCATTAGAAAGCATTCCTGTTTTTATTGAATCAGTTCCTATGTCAGATATTACTGCTTCTATTTGAGATATAACTGACTTGGTAGGGATATTTACTATATCTGTAACACCGAGTGTGTTTTGAGAAGTTACTGCGGTTATAGCGCTGGTACCATAAACACCTAATGATGCGAAGGTTTTTAAATCAGCTTGAATGCCAGCGCCTCCTCCTGAATCAGAGCCTGCTATGGTTAAAGATTTTGGTGGAAAGGACATTATTTTTTCCTGAAATTATTCGTAATACTTTTTGTCTTTATTTATCTAAAATTTTTTGATGTTTTTACTAAGTTTAGCAAAGTCATATTGATTTTTGTGATTTTGTGATGACAAAATCAAGCATGTAATTCCAGAGACAACCAACGCTACGCTGAAACTAACCAACATTTTACCTGATAATGGAATTTGAATAGCTTCAGGAAGCCAAGTTGTACTATATCCTACAGCTGGAGTTGGAAAAAAAACGGTGCCTATTATTAGGCCGATTATAAAACTAATAGTTGCATATTTATCTGTAATTTTTTTTGAATACAATCCAAAGAATACAGGTATTACGGCTGCAGAACAAATCAAATCTGCTATTAAAAATAGGTATAGTACACTATGTCCCTGCGAAGCAATAATTATTGCAGGAATCATTAACGTGACAGTAACAGCACGTGCATATTTCAATAAAACATTCGATTTTAGATGAGGTCTGATTCTTGAAAGATCAGTAGTGATTGCACTAGTAATTCCGTTTAACAAAGTATCTAGGCTACTCATAACTAACGCAATCGCTAGAATTAGTAATACCATAATGAAACCTTCAGGCAAGATTTCTTTGCTTAAATTGAAGAAGGCTACAGATGGATTTCCTTCTGTACCTTTACCTGACGCTATTATTCCAATTAACCCAGTCATTAAAATTATTGGAATAACAATTATTGCGCTAGATCCAAATCCAAATTTTATTGATCGATTATTTTTCGCAGAGTATATTCTTTGCCAAAATCCCTGATGGAACATATTTGCTGCAAAAACAGCAAATATTAATGTAATTCCAAATTCTATTCCTGGCTTGTGAGATAAAGATAATAATTCAGGACGATTTTCAGTGATGATATTAATAGAACTTGTTATTCCTCCAATGTTTGACAATATTGCAATGAAAACGATTACAACGAGAGGGACAATTAACGTAAATTGGATTGAGTCTGTAATGATAGATGCTCTCATTCCTCCATATGCAGTATATATAGCTGTGAAACCACCGATCACTATTGCGGTGATAATTAGAGGTACATCTGAAATTTCTTTCAATGCTGATGAAATTGCAGTTAATTCAGCTGTAAGAAATACAAATAAATAGGATATTGTTACTAGAATGCATATCAAATGAGTGAATTTACCATATCTATGCCAAGCATATTCGATAATAGAATGTCCATTAGGTATTAGAGACTTTAGTTTTGGTCCTATAATAGCGAAACAGATTAATGGGGAAGCTTGACCAATTGCATAACCTATCAAACTTGGAAGTCCAGCCCATGTACCTGCTTCAGCTGGGCTAAATAATACCCATGCGCCGATTACTGAAGCTGAAATTGTTGCAGTTGTGACAGAGCTACTTGTAGAACCTCTTGCAACTAAAAAATCTTCGATATTGAAATTTTTTCTTTTTGAATATAATATTCCAATAGATGCAAATATAATTGACACAAGTGCAGTAGTAACGATTGCAAAATTGCTAGACATTAATTTTCCTAACCTTTGTTTTCTGTTTGGTAAATTGTCAGTAAGGAAGGAATTTATGAAGGTGATTATGATTAATTATTTCCTTCGCTGGAATTACCCAGATCAGGTTCAAGGGTCGTCCATTATTGGATCCTCTCAGCCTGTTAAAACAAGCTCCCCAACTTCAATTTACGTAGTCAGTCTAAGATACTTATTGAAAATTGTCAATTTATAAAAAAATCACATAATATATTAGAAATTGAAAAATATGAACGATGAATTTGAAAGAATTTTAAATCAAATATCTGATATTTCAGTTACAAAAACACAACTTGTTCAATTCGAGTATTTTTACAATGAATTAAATGTTTGGAATGACAGGATGAATCTTACAGGATCAACAGATAAAGAGAAAATATACTTTGATCATTTTTTGGATTCACTGTTCCCTGCTTATATATATAAAAAAACATTTTTTGGACATAAAAATGTTTTAGATGTTGGCACAGGCGCTGGGTTTCCAGGGTTGCCTATCAAGATTTTATTTCCAAAAATAAAAATTTGTTTATTGGAATCAATTGGAAAAAAAACTGAATTTTTAAATCATGTGGTTTCGTCTATGGGATTAAAAGATGTAAAAATTATTTATTCAAGGGCTGAAAATGTTGCCCATGACTCAAATTTTCGTGAACAGTTTGACGTTGTACTTTCAAGAGCTGTTGCTAAGCTTTCAATTCTTTCTGAAATTACGATACCTTTTACAAAACCAGGAGGTGATTGTATATTTTTTAAAGGTAATAACCCTGATAATGAGATTTTGGAAGCTGAAGAAGCAATTTCTATTTTGGGTGGAAAAATAAATAATGTTTTCTTAAAATCAGAAGATATGAAATTATCCTTCAGAGGTTCATTAATCAATGTTAGAAAAATAGGATCAACTCCTGTTAAATACCCTAGAAAATCAAGGAATTTAAAGAAGAATCCTTTGGGGCATAAATAATTTTATTTATCTTATATTGAGTTGGATTTGAATCACACTCTAAAAATGTTTAAAATTGATCGTGTTAATTATTTGAGGGATAAAGTTAGTGTTTGAAACAATTTCTGAAAAATTAAATAATGTATTGTCTAGGATAGGTCAAAAAGGAAGACTTAGGGAAGATGATATAGAGAGAGCATTAAAGGAAATTCGTATTGCTTTACTAGAAGCAGATGTTAATTTTAAGGTTGTTAAAACCTTTATTAATAGAGTAAAAGAGAGAGCTTTAGATGCTGATGTTTTAAAAAGTTTTTCTTCAGGGCAACAAGTTATAAAAATCACCAAAGAAGAATTGACTGTGATTTTAGGGGGAGCTACAAGTAAAATTCAACGTAGTTCTGAAAAAACTTCAGTCATTTTGGTTTTGGGTTTAAATGGATCTGGCAAAACAACAACCACAGCAAAAATGAGTAATTATTTTAAGAAAGATGGACAAACTTCATTGATGGTTGCTGCTGATCTTCGTCGTCCAGCAGCTATAGATCAACTTGTGACTTTAGGTAAAAGCATTGATATTGAAGTCTACAGTGACCCTGAAGCAAAAGACCCTGTAAGTGTAGCTAAATCAGGCGTCAAGAAAGCCAAATCAGATGGACTAGATTTTGTGTTAGTTGATACTGGAGGTAATGTTCAGATTAATGAAGATTTTATGTCTGAGTTAGTTAAAATTAAAAGCCAAATTTCTCCAGATGAAATAATTTTAGTTTTAGACTCTATGACTGGGCAGGAATCTGTAAATGTAGCTAATGCTTTCAATCAAAATTTAGAATTAACGGGTCTGGTTTTGACTAAATTGGATGGAGATGCTCGAGGAGGTGCCGCCTTATCTATAGTTTCTGAAACTGGTGTTCCAATTAAATTTATTGGTTTGGGAGAAAAATTGGATGCTTTGGAAGAATTTCATCCAGATAGGTTGTCTTCAAGAATTTTGGGAATGGGAGATGTTCTCAGTTTTATTGAAAAAACAGAAAAAGTTATTGATAAACAAGAAGCATTAAATCTTACCCAAAAAATTCAGAAATCTAAATTTGATTTAGAGGATTTCAATTCACAGCTTCAACAGATTCAAAAAATGGGATCAATTTCTCAAATCATGGATATGATTCCAGGTATTTCTAATATCAAATCAAAAATTGACACAAATGATGTTGGTGATGAAAAATTAACCAAGATTCAATCGATAATTTTTTCAATGACTCCTTCTGAAAGAAAGGATCCAAAGATAATTGATGGTAGTAGAAAACGAAGAATAGCATCTGGGAGCGGTAATTCTGTTCAGGATGTAAATATGTTATTGAATCAGTTTAATAATATGCAAAAAATGATGAAACAAATGTCTTCAGGAAAAGGACTTCAGAATATTTCCAAGATGATGTTTAGGCAATAATATTTGTAGATTGAAATACCATTGTTGTTGTATTGTAATATATACCAAAAATTCTTTAAAGGGATTGATTTAGGTTAAGAAGATAGTTTTTAGTTTTGCATATTTGTAAATGCCTTGGAGGGATGGCCGAGCGGTTTAAGGCGCATGTCTTGAAAACATGTATGGGAGAAATTTCATCGTGGGTTCGAATCCCACTCCCTCCGCCACTATTTGAAAATATATCAATAAAATTTAATAATTTACGTTTATATCAGGAGAATAAATTTGAAGATTCATGAATATCAAGCAAAAAGTCTTTTAGGTAAACATGGGGTACCTGTTCCTGAAGGGCAAGTAGTTAATACTCAGAACGAAGCAATGGATGTTGCTGAAAAATTGGGTGGCAATGTTGTGGTTAAAGCTCAAGTTCATGCTGGGGGAAGAGGAAAAGCAGGAGGTGTGAAACTGGTGGGTTCCTCAAGTGAAGCTGCTCAAGTTTGCAATGAATTACTTAATTCAAATCTAGTGACGATTCAGACAGGTTCTGACGGAGTTCCAGTAGATAAGGTTTTGATAGAGGAAATCATAGATGTTAAGAAAGAATTATATGTGGCTTTCACTATTGATGGTGTTAAGAAAAAAGTTGTAGCGATTGTTAGTGAATTTGGCGGTATGGAGATTGAAGAAGTTGCTGAAAATAATCCAGACAAAGTTCTCACTTTGGAATTAGATAGTAGTTTAGGAGCTTCTCCCTACAAGACAAGGAAGCTTGCAAGTTTTTTAAATGTGGATGTTAAACAAATCAGGCCATTAGCTAATGTGATTTCTTCTTTGTATGATGTTTTTGTATCGAATGATTGTTCATTAGTTGAAATAAATCCTTTAGTTATAACTGGTGACGGGAGAGTTTTAGCAGCAGACGCTAAAATTACTATCGATGATGATGCTTTGTTTAGACATCCAAATTTATCTGAATTTTATGACCCTGCACAGGAAGACCCTTTTGAGAAACAGGCAGCAAAGTTTGGAATCAGTTATGTAAAACTCGATGGAGATATAGGATGTTTAGTTAATGGTGCTGGATTAGCTATGGCAACTATGGATGTAACAAGGTCTTCTGGAGCTAGTCCTGCGAATTTTCTTGATGTAGGTGGAGGGGCAGATGAATCCAAAGTTTCTGAAGCTTTAAAAATAATTTTATTAGATGAAAAAGTAAAAAAGATTTTCATTAATATTTTTGGAGGAATACTTAAATGCGATATTGTTGCTAGAGGTATTTTAGATGCTAGCAGGAACATTGATAGAGAATTTCCTGAATTAGTTGTAAGGATGTTGGGTACCAATTTTGATGAAGGGCGGGAAATTTTAATGAAATCTGGTTTGAATATTTCACTGGTGAATGATTTGAAGGAAGCCGCAGATTCATTGAAATCTGATTGAAGTTTTGTTTTTTAATTTGGAGTTGTTTTAAATGAGTATTATTGTAAATAGTCAAACAAAGTTATTAGTACAAGGGATTACAGGTAAAGAAGGTAGTTTTCATGCGAAAAAATGTAAAGAGTATGGAACTAATTTAGTTGCTGGTGCTGTTCCAGGTAGAGATGGAGAGATATTTGATGAATCTGTGCCGATTTTTGATTCAGTTCAGGATGCTATTGATTCTACTGAAGCAAATACGTCACTTATTTTTGTGCCTCCTCATTTGAGGGCTGACGATGCTATTATTGAAGCTGTAGATGCAGGAATTCAGGTTGTAATTTGTATTACAGAGGGAGTTCCTGTGATGGATATGGTTAAAGTTTCAAGTTACATTAGAGATAAAGATGTAATTTTAATTGGGCCAAATTGTCCTGGAGCAATTTCACCAGCTCCTAAAGTAAAAGTAGGTATTATGCCTGGAGATATTCATATTCCTGGTAAAGTAGGTGTTGTTTCTAGAAGCGGAACATTAACGTATGAAGCAGTGGGGCAATTATCTAAATTAGGTATTGGGCAATCAACCTGCGTTGGGATTGGAGGAGATCCTGTAACAGGGATTTCATTTGTAGATGTATTAGAAATGTTCCAACAAGACGATGAAACTGAAGCGGTAGTTTTGATCGGTGAAATTGGTGGTAACCGGGAACAGGAAGCTGCAGAATATATTAAACATAATTTTAAAAAACCCGTGGCCTCATTAATTGTTGGTCAAACTGCACCTAAAGGTAAAAGAATGGGGCATGCTGGAGCAATAATTACTGGTAAAGATGGCCTAGCTGAAGAAAAAATCCGAACTCTTTCTAGCGCCGGAGCTTCTATAATACCCTCTATAGCTGATATTGGAGAAGTAGTTAAAGAAATTGTTTAGAAATGATTTTAATTAAACTTCTGATACAGGATTTTCTAAAGTTCCAATCTGATCTACCGTAATTCTTACTACATCGTCTTGCAATAATGTGAATTCAGGTGGAGGAACTATCGCTGTTCCAGTTAGTAGGGATGTCATTTCAGGGACCCTGTTATGTAATTGAAGCCAATTGGCTAAATCTTCAAAGCTTCTAGTAAGCAATGAAGTTGAGGTCGTTTCTTGAAAAACTAAATTCCCTTCTCTGGATATAGTACATTCAATGTTTAAATTTTCTGGATGAGCTAATGATTCAGTTATCACAAGACAAGGTCCAATTGAGCAAGATTTATCATAAATTTTTGCTTGAGGCAAATACAAAGGATTTTCCCCTTCTATCGATCGACTGCTAACATCGTTTCCTATGGTATATCCTAAAATCGCCCCCTTGTATAAAACGATTGCAAGTTCTGGCTCTGGTACATTCCATTGAGAATCTTTGCGTATTCCTATACTTTCGAATGGATTTGAGCAACGATCAGCAGTAGATTTAAGGAAAATTTCAGGTCGTTTTGCTGAATAAACTTTAGAATAGACGTCAGGTGTGTCACTTTCTCTACGTCGTTCCATTGCACTTGTTTTATAAGTTACTCCAGCTGCCCATATTTCTGGGGAAGAAATAGGTGTAAGCATTTTCAGGTTTGATTTAGCGTCCTTGCATGAATTTATTATATCCGCAATTTTATAAGTTTCATAAGATTTGTTGTTTAAAATTTTTTCTGTTGTTTTTGTTATTGATGTGGAGTAAATGTTTGAAGTTAATACTATTTGAATAATATCGGTTAGATCAGAATGAATTGAAGTTAAATCTACGATAGTTTCTTCGTCCAGTTGCACTAGAAGTCGAATTTTTTTATTATCTTCTAGTAATCTGAAATATTTCATATTTGTTCTCCTAGTTTAAATAATTTTCTTTTCAAAGTTGTATTAAATTTTGTTGACATTTTTTTGTAAAAACTACTATACTTTTTCAATACGTTTCATTTGATATAGAAACAAAGTTTTATATTGATATATTGTTTATTTTGGTTCTTGTTTTGTAAAGTGTTTTGATTCGTATTTGTTCAAAATTATTGATCTATTACTGTTACTTATTGGAGACATGAATGTCAAAGTATATTTTTGTTACAGGCGGAGTAGTAAGTTCTGTAGGCAAAGGTATCGCAACAGCTTCAATTGGCAAGATATTAAAAAGTGGTGGTGTAGCAGTTTCAGTTATTAAATTAGATCCTTATTTGAATGTGGATCCAGGTACTATGTCCCCCTTTCAGCACGGAGAAGTATTTGTGACTGGCGATGGAAGTGAAACAGATCTTGATTTGGGCCATTATGAAAGATTCATAGATATCGATTTAACTAAGTCTTCAAATATCACTTCTGGACAAATTTACAGTGATGTAATATCTAGAGAAAGGCGTGGAGAATTCCTTGGAGGAACAATTCAATCGGTTCCTCATGTAACTGATGCTATCAAGGCAAAAATGATTAACTTGGCTGATGAAAGTAAAGCTGACATTATAATCGTTGAAGTTGGAGGGACTGTAGGAGATATCGAAGGATTGCCTTTTCTTGAAGCTATAAGACAGATGCGTAATGAAGTTGGAAAAGATAATGTTTTTTATATACATTTAACCTATTTACCATTCATTGCTACTACGGGAGAATTGAAAACTAAGCCAACTCAACATAGCGTTAGAGAATTAAGAAGTATTGGCATACAGCCAGATGCTATTATTTGTCGAAGTGAACAAGAATTTAATGATGATATCAAAAGTAAGATTGCAGTGCATTGTGATGTTCCAAAAAATTGTGTAATTTCTGCTCCAACCTTAGAGAGTGTATATGAAGTACCAATCATGCTTTATGAAGAAGGTTTGGCAGATATAATTACCGATGCATTTTCAATTCCTAAATTTAATTGGGATATTGAATATTGGGAGAAGTTTGTAAGGTTAATTAAAGCTCCTAAAAATGTTATTAAAGTAGGTATCATTGGTAAATATGTAGATCTTCATGATGCATATATATCTGTAAAAGAATCTTTGTTACATGCAGGGTTTTTTCATGAATATGATATAGATCTGGTTTGGATTAATTCAGAGGAAGTTAATCGTAATAATGTGGATGATTATTTAGGAGATTTAAGTGGAATAGTTGTTCCTGGTGGTTTTGGTTATAGAGGTGTTGAAGGGATGATAGAGACTGTTAGATATGCGAGAGAGAATAAAATTCCATATTTTGGCCTCTGTTTGGGAATGCAGGTAATGGTCATAGAAGCATCAAGAAATTTATTACGTAAACCAGAAGCTAATTCAACAGAATTTGAAGCGGACACCCCAGATCCCGTGATTGATTTAATGATAGAGCAGCGAGATATCAAAAATCTGGGAGGCACCATGCGATTAGGTGTTTATGAATGTGTTCTTTTAGAAAATACTAAAGTTTCAGAGTTTTATGATGTAAGGTCTGTTTTTGAAAGACACAGACACAGATTTGAATTCAATAATGATTATAAAGTTCAATTAAGTGAAGTTGGCTTGATTGCTTCTGGTCAATCTCCGGATGGTTTATTGGTTGAAATAATGGAGATAGAAGGACATCCTTTTATGATTGGCACTCAATTTCATCCTGAATTTTTGTCAAGGCCAGATAGCCCGCATCCTTTGTTTAGAGAATTTGTTGGCTCAGCAATCAAAACAATGTTGCATGGTTCCCAGCATGAGATGGAGTTGGAATCTTTAGGATAAAGCTGTTTATATACTTGTTTACTTATGAAAATTGATTATGGTATAATACTTCAAGTGCTTTAAAAAGCGCGCCTATTGTTTTTAAATACTAATTCCCTTTTCCCTTGTAAGCTGTTTAGTAAGCTTCTGTGATTTTTGGGGCCTTTTATTTTTTATATTAGGTTGTTTATAAGCAATTGATTTGTAAAGTAATTTGAGAGTTCTTGCGCTGTGTGGTAGAAGGCTAATTACGATGTTGTAGAATTCAGTTGCTGTCATTCCCACATTAATTTTACATACATGTTAGATAAAATTTATGTATGTATTCCTAAGGGACTACCTTGTTGTACTAATACGTTTTGTCAACGAGATAATTAAAAAGATAATTTAAATTAAAAAAGAATTAAAAAGTATAAATTTGGAGTAAGTATCTAATGGATTTTAATGAATTAAAGCAAAAGTCCGAAAAAGAATTACTAGATGTTGCTAAAGAAATTGGTGTTCTAGATGAAAATAGTAATTCCAAGCGAAGGGAATCTTTGCTTAATAGGGTTGTTAGAAAATATGCTGAGACAGAAGGTAGTATTTCTATGGGAGGTGTTTTGTATATTACAGGAGATGGATATGGTTTTATGAGAACCATTGGGGCTTCAACTAGTTCATCAGATGTTTATGTTTCTCAATCACAAATTCGAAGATTTGGATTGCGATCAGGAGATGATATTTATGGTGAAGTTCGTCCTCCTAAGGATGGTGAACGATATTTCGGATTAGTTAAAGTAGAAAAAATTAATGGAGCAGATCCAGATTCAGTTAAAAACCGACAGCATTTTGAGAAACTTACACCTGTTTATCCAGATGAACAAATGATATTAGAAACTGCTCAGAATGAGTTGTCTATTAGGTTGATGGATATGTTGGCTCCTGTTGGTAAAGGCCAAAGGGGTCTTATAGTTTCTCCTCCTAAGGCTGGCAAGACCAGCTTGCTTAAGAAAATTGCTCATGGTATCAGTAAAAATTCTCCAGATGTAAAAATTATGGTTGCGTTGATTGGGGAAAGGCCTGAAGAAGTGACTGATCTTCGCAGATCAATTAAGGGAGAAGTTTATAGTTCTACTTTTGATGAGCCTGTTGAAGATCATTGTAGAGTCGCAGAGTTAGTTCTTGAAAGGTCTAAAAGATTAGTTGAAGATGGAAATGATGTAGTCATTTTATTAGATTCTATTACCAGGATGACACGTGCTTATAACTTGGCTGTTCCTAATAGTGGTAAGACATTGTCTGGCGGTGTTGACCCTGTTGCTCTATATCCACCTAAAAGATTTTTTGGTGCCGCAAGAAACACTGAAGGTGGAGGAAGCTTAACTATATTGGCTGCTTGCCTGGTAGATACTGGAAGCAGGATGGATGATGTGATATATGAAGAATTTAAAGGTACTGGAAATATGGAAGTTCATCTTGACAGAAACCTGGCTGAACAAAGAGTGTTTCCAGCTATTGACATTCCGCGTAGTGGTACACGTAGAGAAGAACTCTTGTTAGATGATGTCACGTTAAAACAAGTTTGGTTACTAAGGAGAATGTTTAGTATGATTTCTGATGATGCTAAAAACTCTACAGAAGCTATTCAACAAGTTTTAAAGATTTTATCTAAGACAAAAACCAACAAAGAATTTTTGGCTACTTTGGGCAAAGAATCCAAATAACCTTATTTATTGATTTTAAAATTGTTAAAAATCAGGGTTCAGATCATATTGACAAGCTACGGCCTCGTACGATAATATCTTCTCAGTGTTCTGATCAATATTCGTTAATTGATCGGGATATATGGGTTAAAAATCGTGCTTTAATTTTTTGTATGCCCTCTTAATAGGTTGGCCTCTGCATATGTTAATGTTTACTAAATTAACTCAAATCTCCTTGACATTTGATGTTTCAGATGTTAAAAAAGGACAGTAGTGAATACGGTAAATAGTCAAAAAAACGTAATATTTTCGATTGAACTGAGAAGTTTGGTCGAAATTCGTACGTCATAAGGGTTTTTATTTATGCACTACTATAGTATATTAATAAGGATTTTGAAAAAACAAACCTTGGCACTCTAGCCAAATTACATATTAAACCCACAAACCGAGGGGGTAGGTAAAGTGAATAGAATATTAAAATTATCTTCGGCGCTTTTGGTTTTCACCATGCTGTTGGCATCAACTGCATTGGCGAAATCCGATTTAGCGTATGCGGCCGTTGCTGGTACTGTCACATTGACAGGCGGTGAAGCAGGTACGCATTATTCCGATAAACAGACGTTTAACATCGTGACTATTGCTGTTGCTGATGCTGATGTATCAGCTGAAAGAAGCGGTGTTGCTAGGTTTATAACACCTGACGTAACAGCAAACAACAAAGACGGTTGTCAGAATTACCCATTAAATGGAACTGCAATCCCAACTACTTGTGGGTCTGCTAATAATGACACAACACCTGCAATATTAGCTGGTGAGGTGGAAAAGACTGATACTTTTACAGCCACAAATAACCAGACTGTGTTTGTATTGACAAGTCCTGGTAGAGATGCAGATGATAATGCTGGTTTGACTATTTCTGACGTGGTAGTAACAGTTGACGGTACAGTCACTGCAGCTGCTTCCGTACAGACCACAAAGTCAGATGGTTCTGCTTCTGGTAACAATGGAGCTAGTTTGGCA
>PBID01000002.1 GCA_002719675.1 Chloroflexota bacterium | reverse complement strand
CCATTTAACTAAAACACCAGCAATATCTTGCTCTTCTTTATCTAACCTATCATATATATCAGGTATCTTATCCCATGATATTGTATCAGTTATCATCGGTTTTATATCCATCTTATTCTTTCGTAATAAATCAAAAGTAAATTCTCTTGATGATTCTTTATCCCACCTAGATCCCTCTAACTCCGGACCATATGATGTCTTGAGTGTTAACTTCTTAGAAAGATACGGATGACCTACAGGATCAAAATCAGGCTTATCTGTATGAGTGGAAACTACAATCACTGTCCCACCAGGTCTAACTAAATCTAAACCTGTCTTTATAGCTCTCCATGATGACGCAGCTTCTATAACAAGATCAGGATCTCGTCCATTAAAAAATTCTTTGATCTTTTCTACGTATCCAGGTGTTGAAGGACTAATTGATAAACCAGCTCCCATCTCTCTAGCTATCTCTACCCTCTTATCATTTAAGTCCATAGCTACTGTATTAAATCCAAATGCGTTTGAAAACGCTACCGCTGAAAGACCAACCACTCCCAATCCAAGTATCAATACATTCTCACCAGGTTTTGGATTTCCATCCCTAATAGCGCCTTGAGCTACATGTAAAACATTCATGAATGCGGCTACTTCATAGGAAACACCTTCAGGAATTTTAAATATATTATCAACAACAGAAGAACCATACTCCTGATGTGGTTCTCCCATATATACCACATCTCCTATAGAATAATCTGTAACCTCTGATCCAATTTCAACAACCTCACCAACCATACAATATCCATTCTCAACTGGACCATCTGGAAATTTTTGACCTCCATGCAAATATTCACCTTCAGGATCAACTGGCAACCAGCGATATACTCTTACTTCAGTCCCGGTACTGATCGCAGTAAATAATGCCTTTGCAACAATTCCATTTTTGGGACAAGATGGAATATTAATATCTTGAAAATACGCATTCTTTGGTCCTTCAACAACAAGCCTTTTCATATAAACCTCAAAAAAAATAATATATCGTAAATAATTGACGAAAGAAATATCATCAATTGTATTCATTGTATCAGTAAAATATTTTATTTTTGTATAATTACTTTAAAAAATTCTCAAACAAAAAATATTGGTGATTAATATGAAAAAATCTTTGCTTGGAAAAACAAATATGGAAATAACAAGGATCGGGCTAGGTCTAGCAGAGGTATTTAGACAACAAACAAAGATTTCAGATCAAGAATCATCTCATTTCCTTAATTCAGTTCTAGATCAAGGAATAAACTTTTTAGATACCGCACCATGTTATGGTATTACTGAAAAAATTATCGGAAGAACTGTTGCAAATAGAAGAAATGAATATTATCTAGCCACAAAAGCTGGACATGTCACCGGAGGATATTCTGGAACAGAATGGACAGGAAAAACAATTACCGATTCTATAGATAGAAGCCTTAAAGACCTCTCTACTGATTATCTAGATTTGGTACAACTACACTCTTGCGAAATTGACATCCTTGAAAACAGCGATTGTATTGAAAGTCTAATTAAAGCACAAGAAGCAGGAAAAACTAGATTTATTGGTTATAGTGGTGATAATGATGCTGCAGCTTGGGCTATAAATAGTGGTATTTTTGCAACCTTACAAACTAGCTTCAATATTGTAGATCAAAATGCTAGGTTAAATTTGTTTGAGAAAGCACAATCTCAAAATATGGGGATAATTATCAAAAGACCAGTAGCAAATGGCGCATGGCAAGCAAAATCTCTTCCATCTCAATATGCTACACAATATTTTGAAAGAGCAAAAATAATGGATTCCATTGGTCCTATAGACTCAGCATATGAAAATCCAATAGATTTAACTTTAGCATTTGTTTTATCTCATAAAGCAGTTACAACGGCTATAGTGGGAACACATAACCTTGATCACTTAAAATCAAATATTGAATTATCCAACAGTGATTTTGATCTAAATAAAGAAACTTTACAAGAAATATATTCCAGATTTAAAGAACATAAAAATGATTGGGTTCAATTAATGTAATTACTAAAGGATTCAAGATGCAAACTATTGGAGTAAATAAAACGAACGTTTCAGTAAGCCAGATTGGCCTCGGGTGTGGAAATTGGGGAAGAGAAGTCGATGAAAAAACTGCATTTTACTTGATGGATTACGCTATAGATAATGGAATCACATTTTTCGACACAAGTGAACTATACGGTGGGCTCGAATCTTACCAAACTCGCAAAAAATTATATGACACAGATGATGTTAGAGAAACTACTTTAGAATCATTCTCCTCTGAAAAAATCATCGGTAGATGGTTAAAATCTAGAGGAAAAAAAATTAGAGATAAAATAACTTTATGTACCAAAGTTGGTACCGGTGGTAGCAAAGAAAATATTAATAGAGCTCTTTCAGACAGCCTCAAAAGACTCCAAGTCGATAATGTAGATATCTTCAAACTTCACTTGCCAGATGCTACAACTGAAATCCTTGAAACATTATTAGCTTTTAACGTTGAAATCCAAAAAGGAACTACTAAAGCAATCGGGTGCGCTAATCATAATAAAGAACAACTTCTAAAATCCATTGAAATCTCAGAAAAAAACAAAATCCCTGGGTTTCAGGTAATACAAACTCCATTCAGTTTAGTTCAATCTCAATCAAAAGAACTATTCCCAATTTGTGAACAAAAAAAATTATCTATTACAGCTCATAGTCCTCTCGGAGCTGGATTCCTAACAGGTAAATATTCGCCTGATAAATCAAAATTACCTCAAGGATCTCGATATCACATTATGCCAGGACATGCGGATTTATATTTTAGTGATAAAAACTTTGAAATCTTAAAAAAGCTCAATAAAAAATCTGAAGATCTACAGATTTCTCCAATTCAACTAGCTATTTCTTGGGCAATCAACCATTCTGAAATAAGTTCAGTTTTAATTGGAGCTAGAACAACAGACCATATAGATAATTCAATCAAAGCTACTCAAATTAATTTGAGTGTTTCTGACAAATCAGAAATGGATTCATGGATAATATAAAAAAATTCTAACTAAATAAAACGTGCTCTATACTCATCCATCTCAATCATTGATCCATTATTTTCCCTAGACTCTTCAGCAGCCAATGCCATCAAATGACTCTCAAAGGCATCATGTACAGAATTTTGAGTAGCAGTTAAATCGTTTTTCAAATTTTGCACAATATCTTTTAACATATTTTCATCACCTCCTCCATGATTTTTATCGTCATAAGTTGAACCAAGATTTACTGATTCTTCTTCAGATGAAAGATGGTCAGTGATTTTAATTTCCGATCCAAAACTAGAAAATTCACCTATAAGAGTCCCTTTAGTTCCATCAAATCGCACAAATCTACTCCCTTTGTTTGTATGTGCAGTAGTAATAAAACTAGCTAAAACTCCATTTTCGAACTCCAAGTTTACTGTCTGATTATCAACAACGTTATTATCAGATTTATATACACATCTACCATAATTACTTACACTTAAAATTTCATTAAGAGATTTTCCTGAAGTAACTTCATCTAACTCAAATATTCTTTGGTAACCTTTAGCAAATCCAGAATACAATCTGGGGGCATAGTAAATACAGGAATCTTCCACAGGACAACCATCAGTACATCTATCAGGAACATTAGAATTTGGTGCTTGATCCAACTTGAAATGCTTCAAACTGCCAAACGAAGACAACTTCTTAACTTTTTTACCAATTATCCAAAACAATAAATCTAAATCATGACAACATTTAGCTAAAATAAATGGAGCAGAATCTCTGGTATTTCTCCATGTACCTCTTACAAAACTATGTGCATAATGCCAATAAACAACATTTTCTCTGTGCTCCACAGTAATTATATCTCCAAGCTTACCCGAGTTAACAATTTCATAAACTTTCTGGAAAAAACTTGTATATCTCAATTCGTGAAAAATAATAAGTTTTTTCTTCAATTTATCTGATTTTTCCACAAGAGCAGAGCATTCTTCAGACGTAGAAGCCATTGGTTTTTCTAAAACAACATCATACCCTTTATCCATAGCAGACATTGAAGACAAATAATGTGTATCATCTCCTGTTGCATTAAACAACACAGAAGCTAGCTTAGGTACTTTTAACAAATCTTCCCAAGTATTAAATCTGTTTTCAGAAGAAATATTATGTGCGTCACCAAAACGATTACGTCTGTATTCATCCGGTTCAGCAACAGCAATAAATTTCAAATCTTTTGAATTTTTTGTCGCATAACCACCAAAAGCAAAAAACCCTCTTCCACCAGCACCCATCAATACAGCTTTAATTGGTTCAGTCATATTTTTCCTCCATAATTTACATCCAGCCAGCTGCAATCCAAATCACACTCGATTTGTCAAAAGTACTACCTAACAAAGCAAATGGATCATTAATTGGATCAGCACCGTATTTACGAACATATTAAGTCGACTGCAACATTTAAGCCAAAAAGTTCTTTGGGTGATCCTTCTCCTAAGCCTACGATTTCACCAGAAATTTCATGTCCTCCTGGTTTTTTTTCAAAATGAGAATTTTTTTTATAATGTAATAAGTCTGACCCACAAATACCTGTCGCCTTAACTTTAACAAGAACTTCATCTTTTTTTAACTTTGGCATAGGTTTGTTAATAATTTCCATCCCATTAACTCCATTATGCAATGCAACTTTCATAAATCCCTTTCCTAAATCACGCCAGTAGATCTTAATAAAGTTTCCTGTACAAGTAGTTCATGATCAAGAGAACGATCAGGAGATTTTTCTCCAATCACATCGTCTAAAAACGCTGACATCATAGCATCATATCTAGGAATATTAGCAACTTGAATAAAATTTTCCCCTGAGTGAAATCCTTCAAACTTTTTATCTAAACATAAACGAATTTTTCCAGGTGGTTCCATCGGCTCCATAATCGCAGATCCATTAGTACCATACACTTCAAATCTACGAGCTGTAGGAACAGTTTCAGATGCAGAAATATCTATCGTAGCGATACTTGAATGAAATTCAAAAACACTAAGTGTGTTATCTACAAATCCTTTTAAAATAGAAGTGTCATCTCTTAAAAATGAAGTTATTTTTTCTGGACGCCCCAGTATCCAAACTATCTGGTCAATCATATGGCCCGACAAATCGAAATAAACACCACCAACATGATGTTTAGAAATTCTTTCTGCTGACGGTAAATTTGATCTATGATTAGTCGACATATGTGCTCTAATAGAAAAAATCTGCCCAAGCATTCCAGTCCGAGCCCAATCAGCTATTAATGAAAATCCATTGTGATATCTAAACATATAGCCAAGTTGTAAAAATAAATGATTTTTTTTTGCTATATCAATTATTTTTACAAATTTTTCATAATCTTCACCAGCTGGTTTATCACTAAACACATGTTTGCCTGAACGAATTAATTTATCTACAAAATCTAAACTTTCATGATTACCTGCTTCAACGATTACTGCTTGAGTTTGATTATCAAAAAGTAAATCATCTTCGCTATCTATCCAAGTAACTTGATTCCAAGGATTCGTATCTAGATCTTTCAAATATTCTTTCCTTGAATTGTCAGGTTCATAAACACCTTTAAAATTCACACGGTCATCTTTCAAAACAGACATTAAAATACCAGCAGAATGAGAATGTTTAGTACCACACATAGAAATTCCTAATTGAGACATTCAATTCTCCTAAAATAAATATTGAATAACATGAAGATTCCTCCCAAATTTACTGCTGACCGTATTCAAAATAATTTAAATTCATAGTACTATTGTTGAAAACAAATATGAAGGTGATTTTGAGGAAAATCGATGAAAAAATTTAGCAAAAGAACAGCTATAGTGACTGGTGGAGCTAGTGGAATTGGGGGTGGATGTGCAAAAAAACTAGCATCTGAAGGAACTACAGTACTAATAGTTGATATTAACGAAGCTACTGCAAAAAAAACTGTTGAATACATTCTTGAAAATGGTGGATCAGCTGAATATCTTACAGGAGATGTTTCAGAAGAAAATGTATCAAAACAAATGGTGGATAAAGCAATTGATATGACCGGCAGACTTGATTTCTTAATACAAAATGCTTATTCGCATACATCAGACTCTGGCAGTGCAATAGAAACTACTAGTGATGAATGGGATACCGGAATTGGCTTATTAACTAAGGCATTATTTTTTGGTGCAAAATATTCTGTACCAGCAATGACTGAATCAGGAAACGTCACTGGAATAAACACAGAATGGTCAGGATTTGGATTAAGAAACGGTGAACCACCCAAACAAAACATAGGAAGAATTATAAATATTTCATCTGTGCATGGAATAGTACAGGCTCCTAAATCTCTGGTATATGCATCAGGAAAAGCAGCAGTGATTGGTTTAACACGACAAATGGCAATCGATTTTGGAGAACTTGGAATTACAGTAAATGCAATCGCTCCAGGTCATATAGTTACTGAAAGAGGTCAAAAAGCTTGGGAAAAATCTGGAGATAAAAAAGGATTTCATCTATTTGAATTACAATACCCTGTAAGAAGAACAGGAACACCTGAAGATATAGCATCATCAGTATCATTTTTATGCTCAGATGAGGCTTCTTTTATAACTGGCACCACGTTAACAGTTGATGGAGGGTTATCAATACAACTACAAGAAAACATCGTCATGAGGCTGAAAGATTACATATCTGAAAATCCAGAAATCAAAACTCCTGGAGCTAAAAAGAAAAATTAACCTATTCAGTTATACGAACAACTTTAGAAAAAGTCCAACCCTCTTGCCCAGTAGAAATTACCCTGACTTTTGTAAATCCCATAACGTGTCTAATTGGGGCCTCGTCTGGTCTCAAATGATAAATATTCATACACCTTGCTTCTTCTATAACTTCAACTTTTTCACCTGGTGTGAAAGGGATTCCTTGAGCTTCATCAATCACGCAAAACTCTGCTTTAACCTGAGCATGTCTTGGTCCAGCAGCTATCATACGGTATTCGAAAGTAGACCATAATAATTCAGGCAACTTAAATTCTTTGTCCATATGTTTAATTTTTGCGGTCTGATTAAACCCAACACCTCTAGTTGGATTCTGTGTGATTGTAGTTGATTCCAAAGTTCCATTTCGAATTTCAGCAGAACCACCTCCACAAGAAACCAAAAAAGAAACTAATAAAATACCTGTTAAAAACACTAAATTACTTCTGTGAAACATGAAAATCTCCTTTGAAATTAATTAAATGAATTCAGAAAAAGTTAAAATCCATTTTTTATTCTCCAAAAGCTTCATCAAATATTCGATTGGAAGATGGAAATTGTAGTTTTTTTAAAAATTTACACCCCTCTTCTGCGCCAAATTCTCTATCCATTGCAGCATCTTCCCATTCAACAGATAACGGTCCTTTGTAATCAATAAAATTCAATGTTCTTATGATCTCTTCAAAATTAATTCCTCCACGTCCCAATGTTCTGAAATCCCAACCTCTTCCTTTAGAACCAAAATTCAAATGGGATGACAAAATACCTGATTCTCCATCAAGAGTTAAGACAGCATCCTTCATATGAGTATGATAGATCCTATCAGAAAAAATCTTTAAAAACTTTGGCAAATCAATCATTTGCCAAAATAAATGACTTGGGTCAAAATTAAATCCAAAAGTTGACCGATTGTCTACAGCTTCAAGAGCTCTTTTTGCTGTTACAATATCAAACGCAATTTCAGTAGGATGGACTTCTAATGCAAATTTAACACCACATCTATCAAATTCATCGAAGATAGGATTCCACATCTCTGCAAAATATTTAAACCCTTCTTCAATAGTTTCTTCGCTTACAGGTGGAAAACTATATATCATGTGCCAAATTGAAGAACCAGTAAATCCATTTATTATTTCAATACCTAAATTTTTAGCAGCTCTAGCAGAATTAATCATAGAATTTACTGCCCATTTTCGTTTACCCTCAGGATTACCAGAAAAATCTTTTGGAGCAAAAAAATCTGACCTAGAATCATCATTTGGATCACAAACTAATTGACCAGCTAAATGATTACTTATAGAAAACAATTTCAATTCATTTTTTGCTAATAATTCAAGTTTTCCATCAACATATTTCATGTCTGTAGCAGCACGATCAACATCTAAATGATCTCCCCAACATGCCAACTCTAAACCATCATATCCCCAACTTTTTGCTTTTGTAGCTAGTTCGTTAATGGGAATATCTGCAAATTGTCCTGTAAACAATGTAATTGGTCGATACATTTTAACTCCATTCAAATTTTTATGAAATTTTTACCCACTGATTTCTATTTTCAGAACTTTTAACCACAGCTTCTAAAAACTTCATCCCTCTAACGCCATCTTGAACTTTTGGATAATCATACTCTTTATGACCTATAACTTCTTTTCCAGATATCAAATCCGACAATTCATTTGCAAAATTATTATAAATATTTGCAAATGCTTCTAAAAATCCTTCAGGATGTCCAGCTGGAATTCTTGTATTAGCAAGTGATGATTCTCCAACAAAACTTGATGCTGTAGTTCGTATTTCACGAGGTTTTTCTAACCAATCAACCTGTAAAACATTAGGATTCTCTTGTCGCCATGCGATTGATCCTTTTTCTCCAAAAATTCTTATATTCAAACCATTTTCTTGTCCAACTGCAATCTGGCTAGCCCACAAAATTCCTTTAGCACCATTATTAAACCTTATTAGAACACTTCCATCATCATCGAGTTCTCTGTTTTCAACAAAACTAGATAGATCAGAACATAATTCAACAATTTCTAATCCCGTAATATATTGAACAAGATTTTCACAATGAGTACCTATATCTCCCATACAAGATGATATACCAGCTATCTGAGGATTAGTCCTCCAAACTAGAGTATCTCCTTCAATTCTTGTGGCTAACCAACCTTGTGGATATTCAACTACAATTTTTCTGATATTCCCCAAATGATTATCATATATCATATCTTTAGCTTCTTTTACCATAGGATAACCAGTGTAATTGTGAGTCAAGCAAAATAGCTTTTTTGTTTCAAGTACTTTTTTTTCAACTTCGATGGATTGCTGAGAATTAATTGTAATTGGCTTGTCACATACAACATGAAATCCAGAATCTAATGCTTCCATAATAATTTCATAATGAGAATTATTAGGAGTTACAATCGAAACAAAATCAATTCTAGTGTCAGAAGAAAGAGCTTTTTCTTTCTGAAACATTTCTTGAAAATTTCCATAAATTCTATCTTGGTCCAAAAATAAATTTTTCCCGCTTAATAACGATTTATCTTTAGTACTACTAAATGCACCACTAACAAGTTCAATTTTATTATCAATTGATGCTGCAATTCTATGAACTGGACCTATAAAAGATCCTATACCTCCTCCTACCATCCCCATCCTCAATTTTCTTTCCATTGGTTCCTCCAATTCTTATTTTGAAGTTGGATATTTTGTTATGAAGCGGCCCATTTAATCGCATTTTTAATAACTTTTTGAACTTCAGATTGAGAAAAAATTGGATAAGTCTCATGTCCAGGCCGGAAATAAAATACTTTTCCTAAGCCTCGTTGATAACAACAACCACTTCTAAAGACTTCTCCTTCCTCAAAAGAACTAATAAAAACCAAATGGTCAGGTTCAGGAACATCAAATCTTTCCCCATACATTTCAGTTTTTGGAATATCAAAATATTTATCAATGCCTTCAGATATAGGATGAGTAGGATCTATAACCCAAACACGTTCTGTTTTACCGTCTTCTCGCCAAGAACCTAAATCACAAGTTGTCCCCATCATCCTTTTGAAAATCTTTGAATGATGAGCAGAATGTAAAGCAATTAAACCCATTCCATTTAAAACCCGATTCTGAATTCTATCAACAATCTTCTCATCGACATCTCCATGCGCTTTATGACCCCACCAAATCAAAACATCTGTTTGTTCTAAAATTTGTTCAGTTAATCCATGATCTTTTTCTTCTAAAGTAGCAGTTTTGACATCAAAACCATCAGACTTTAAGAATTCTGAGATAACAGTATGAATACCATCAGGGTAAACAGCAGCTACTGGTTCATCTGTTTTCTCTTGTATAAATTCATTCCAAACTGTAACTTTCATTATATGCAAATCCTTCATTTAACTTTTATTCAATAAATTTTTGTTCCGTAATAAATTCAATCACTAATCTCAACTAACATTCCGTTATTAGAAGCTGAAGATTTTATAGCATCCCAGAGATTAGCCATACGTAATCCTAGTTCAGGTGGAGATGGATTTTTAATATCCCCGTTTCTAACTAATAAAAATTGTTCCCAAACTCCTTTAGAAACAGGTACTTTGACTGCTTTCCAACCTTCTGATTGTGTTTTTTGCAAATACAAAAACTTTCCCCAAGCATCAACTTTTAAAACACCTTTGGTGCAATACACCCTTAAATCGGAATCACAAGCTTCGATAGTATCTCCGCAACCGTTAAGAGAAACCAAAGCTCCAGATTTAAGTTTGCCTAAGATAGCAGCTGAAATCTCAACAGGTCGACCCAAATTATTAAAAAATGCTGAAATATGAGAAAATTCTTCACCAGCTAAATCAGAAATCGTATTTAACATATGAGCTCCTGAATCAAACAAAAAACCACCTCCAGAAACAGTAGGATTTTCTCTCCATTTACCTTCTTGGCTAACCTTCCAATTTTGCCAGATCAATCCTGAAATATTTCTTATTTCACCTAATTCTCCAGAATTCAACATCTCCACAGCTGTTCTAACCTCAGGTGACAAACTTCCCTGGAAAGCTACTACTAATAACCTCCCTGTAGAATCTCTAGTTGCAATTAAATCTTTTGCCTCCTTAGCATTCATAACCATAGGTTTTTCTACAATCACATCAAGTCCAGCTTCCATACAATCTTTAACTTGTTGAAAATGCATTGCATGAGGTGTTACAACAAAGGCCACATCTAATCTATCTTTAAACTCTAATAATATCTTATTTAAATCAGGCTCATTATGAGGAATAGGACGACCATTTTCTTCAAATATTTTAGACATTTCAAGAAAAGATTCTTCAGAAGGATCACATACAACAGAAATTTCAGTATTTTTAAACTCAGGCAATATCCTCCTAACATGACTTCTAGCCATGTTCCCACAACCAACAAACAATGCCCTAGTTGTAATATCTTTTACCATTTACTATCCCTTCTGAACAAAATTGATTCAACTGGTTAAATAAGATTAAAATTATGATACATTCAAGAATTTTTATATTCAACTACTTGATGAATTTATATAAGTTGTGTATTAAATCAAAAAAATTCTTTAAAGAGATAATCATTAAAATAAAAAATCATACTCCAAAACCTTTATCGTATATCGGTATAAGATTATTAACATTGTGTCAATTACTAGGTGGAACTAGTATTTTTATTCAAAATGTTGTAGTTGGATGGTTTACTTACGATCTAACCGGTTCAAGAATTTTAACTAGTATGTCTTGGGGAATAGATTCTTTATCAAATGTGATTTCTGGACCTATAGGAGGGTTGGCTGCGGATAAGTGGGAAAGAAAAAAAATTCTGGCATACACACAGTTTTTAAAAACAGCCATTATTGTAATATTTTCATTTCTAATTATTTACAATCAAGTCAATGCAATATGGATTTTGTTTTTCGTATTACTTATAGGTTTTTGGAGCACAGTTTCAGCACCTTCTGAACACGCTGTAGTTCCAACTGTTCTGCCAGTGAATTCAAATATTTTAGTTAGTTCCTTCGCTACAATTATGGCTGCACAACATCTGTGTGGAACTATTATGCCTCCTATAGCCGGAAAAATGATTTCCTGGTTTGGGCCCGGAGAAACATTAGTGTCAACATCTCTTCTCTTATTTCTTGGGGGTTTGACATATCTTAAAATCAATCCTATTAATTCTCATAAAGAAAACAAACAAATAGAAAAGATCAACTATAAAGAATTGTTAATTTTTCTAAAAAAATCTCCACTAATACAAGCAATGGTAATATCTAGGACTTGGATATATTTGTTTGTTACTCCTGCAGTACACGGTTTACTTCCTGTATTTGCAGCAGAGGAATTGAATACAAATTCTTTTGGATTAGGGTTACTTTTTGCAGCCCTTGGAACAGGTGGCGTTATTGGAAATTTGGGGTTGTCATTATGGAATAAACGTTTCCAAAGAAATATATTATTTATTTCTTATTGGTCAATCGCTTGTATAGCAATGTTTATTTTCGCAAATTCTAAATCGTTATTAGTATCTTTACCTACAGCTTTTTTAGTTAATTTTGGAATCATAAGTACTCTAACAATAATTAGATCTAGTTTAGCTTCCGAAGTTCCTGACATATTGAGAGGAAGAGTTTCCTCGCTGAATTCAATTGCTATGATAGTAGTCCCTATTGGTAGCTTTATTGCAGGAAGTATTGCAGAAAAATACAATGCACCAACAGCAACTATGTTATGTTGTTTATTTTTCCTCTCTTCATTAGTGATTACCTTTTTGATCTATCCTCAAATACGAAATGTCAAATGAACAAAATTTCTAATTTACAATATTTAAAATACAAAGGAGTCAGGCAACTATTTGTTACTTATTTGTTAGGTGGATATAACCAATCAATACAACATGTAGTAATTGGGTGGTTTACTTACAATCTTACCAACTCACCCATCTTAACAAGTTTGACTCATGGCGTAGCAGCAATTCCAAATATTATTACTGGACCAATAGGTGGTTATTTAGCTGATAAGTTTAACAGAAAAGATATTTTAATATTTACAAATATTAGCGCACTGGTACTTACTGCTATTTTCTCATATCTAATCTCAACAAGCTTCTTCCAGGTATCATGGATTTTCATATTCCTATTTTTAAAAGGAATTATATATAATTTATCTGGATCGAGTGGCCGTGCAATTTTGGCAAATGTAATTCCAAAAAATAAAAAAATCCTGACTGAAGCAACCGCTATAACAATTGCTGCGTACTTCATAGCAACAACAATAATACCACCATTTGCAGGAAAATTATTTCAATTAATAGGTCCGTCACTCACTCTAGGAACCATTAGTATCTCACTTTTTTTTGCAATACTAATCTTCTATCAAATAAAAATGATCAGCCCTGAAGAAAAAGCAAAATCACCAGGTAATTTTAAGGAAATATTTTATTTCATTAAAGCAAAACCTATACTTCAATTGATGCTATTTTCTAAATCAACAATTTGGATGATTATCACCCCATTTACACATGGAATACTCCCAATTTTCGCAAAAGATATACTCAATACTGATGCAGTAGGTCTTGGAATACTTTTTACATCACTAGGTTTAGGAGGTTTAGCAGGAAGCATAATAGTTCTTTTTTTAAGTAAATTTCACAACATTAAAACAATAGTGATAATTTTTATGTTTCTCTCATGTATTATAATGCTATTATTGTCTGTCTCAAATTCAATGTTCTCATCAATCGCATGTCTGCTTTTAATCAACCTTACGGTAATGGGCAACCTGACCTATATTCAATCGAATATTCTATTTCAAAGTAAAGATGAATTTAGAGGAAGAATATCTTCAATAGACTCATTAAATATGGCTATGGCTCCGATAGGCAATTTTTCTGCAGGTTTCCTCATAAAATTTTATAATATTTCCAGGTCAATACAAATTGGAAGTTTCGCTGGAATAATAATAACAATTTTAAGTATATTTCTTTTCCCAAATTTAATGGATATTAAAGATAAAAAACAATAGATTATATTTTAAAGCTATGATATTTTGATTGCACCAATCAAATCATTCAAAACGGAGGTCTTTTACAAATGGCTAATGATAAAGTTTACAGAGTTGGTTTAGTAGGATTTAGAGGTAGGGGTAGAGGATTAGCAAACTTTTGGAATGCGGTACCCAATGCAAAACTAGTAGCTCTTGCAGACGACGTCAAAGAACATTGTGATGAAGCAAAAGAGCTTTTCCCTGGACTTCAAACATTTAACTCCCATAAAGAAATGCTAGATAATGCAGATATTGATATATTGACCGTTGGTACACGACCAAAATACAGACCACCAATTGTTAAAGATGGAGCCGAAACTGAAAGTGTAAAAGCTATATATGTAGAAAAACCAATCGCAAACTCACTTGATCAAGCTACTGCAATGATTGAGCAATGTAAAAAAACTAACACTGTGTTTACTGTAGGTAATCAGAGACGTTGGTGCCCCGCTTGGGCAAAAGTTCGAAACTCAATAAAAGAAGGCTTCATCGGTAGACCAACTAACGGATATGCTTTCTGGGCAACATCTAGAGTAGGTTCAAATGGTACACATTTTTTTGATGCAATCAATTTTGTTTTAGACAGTACCCCAGTTGAAGCAATAGCAAAACTAGATAATCAAGTAGATCTTACAAAAATGGATGATAGTCCACTTACTCAAGGAATTAAAGAAGATCCTGGAGGACTTGGAGTTGTAACTTATGATAATGACGTGAGAATTTCTTATGAATTTATGCCTGACACAACAAACGATTATACTTTTATATTTTGCGGAACAAAGGGAAGAATTGAATTTAACAATGATTTCTCATATTTAGAATATAGAGCCCGTGATGAAGATTCTAGATCTTTTAGAGGCAATGCAAAAATGACAACAAGAAACTTCGAAGTACCTGAAACAACTGATGAAATTATGGTCAGTAATGGATATAAAGAAATGATCCATTGCATAGAAACTGGTGCCAAATCTTCTTCTTCAGGTGAAATTGGCAGGCAAGCACTAGAGTTAATTGTAGCTTTCCATTTGTCATCTGAAGCAGGAACAACTCCAATCAATTTGCCATTAGCAAAATCTGCACATAGTAAAACTTTAAATATTACTTAAAATAGCCTGTAGAACTCCACATTTGATTATGGGTTCAAACTAGATTCGTTTTGAATATTTGCAGCACTACTCCATGTGTATCCTTCTTGACCTGTATCAATTACTCTAATTTTCACCAAACTAGTACGAAATATCGCAGAAGGCTCTGTTACGTTCCATATCACTTCATCACAATTGGCTTTCTCAAGAACAAGTACTTTAGTTCCAATTTCAATAGACTCTCCACTTTCATCCACTACACAACTATTCCACTTCATACTTAATTTTTGGAGCTTAACAGTAGACCAGATTTCAAGAGGTAATTCATTACCTTGATATTGTGGTTGAACCAATGCAACTGTCTCTGTAGAATCAGAACAACTTGTAAAAACAATACAGAGAAGTAAAATCATAAATAAAATTTTAATATTTCTAAACGTCATTTTATAATCACCTTTTAATATTTCTAAGAAGTAATTGTAAAATAAATTTATCAATTAGTAAAATAAATTTATCAATTAGTTAATAAAACTTATGCCTTTAAAATTACATAAATAGCTTTTTTATCACTTTAAAAAAATCATCTATAATAACGTCTTGGTAATATCCTTCAGTTTAGCGTTATTTTTAGTATAAAATGATTTCTGATTATAATATGAACCAATCGAGATATCTTTTTGATGGCTTGATCCGTTTTACTCTTTATATTGTGAATATTATGTATATATGTATACCAAAAATTCAGATCAAACTAACTCGTTTTTACTAAAAGATGTTAAATATTAAATCAAAAAAATTAAATTTTAAAAAAGCTATTGGGATAATTTCATTAATATTAGTATTATTTATTTCCCAAACAAATCAAATCAACGCACATCAACCATTTGAAATAATTAAATCACCCCAACAAGAAACGGTTATTGACCTAAGTGATGCTTCAGTGTCACATGCATTTTATGGCAAATTTGAATCTATAAATGAAGAAATAATATTTAATCTTAATAATTTCTCTAACAATATTCTAAAATTTAGCATTCTAATTCCAGATCGAAAACCTGAAAACCTATTAGATAAAAAATATCTACCTGAACTCACTATAACGAAAATATCAACTTCTAAAAATAAGAGTGCTTCAACTGTTCAAAAAACATTCAAGGCAAATATGACACCCACTACATATTATGAGCCTTATAGCCAAATGCATTTAATAAGAGTAATTGCTCATCAAGAAATATTGCAAAACAATATTGCAGTTAAAGTTACACTTAAATCCAATGGCGCATTAAGATATATATTTTCTGTAGGATCTAAAGAAATATTTTCATCAGTATATGCTTCAGGGGATACCGAATACTTTAACTCATCTGCTCAAAGAGAATGGTATTGGTATATTGAACCTAAAGATGAAAACAAAAAAAATCTACCAGAAAAAATAGCAAAATCATCTGTTCAAATTCAGGACTCAGACTCAAAACAATTAGAAAACGCAATAGATTCACAAAGCAAATTGAATGTCCCAATTGTTGTCTTAATTTTTTCAGTTCTAATATTATTAATTGTAATGACGCTAATAATTTACAATTTAAAATATAATAAAAAAGAAGTGTGAAGTGTAATAACTAAGAGTATTAGGATTTATTTTATATAACCTCTTCACATCACAGATGTTACTACAACTCATACAAACACGCTGATTAGTAGCTAAATTAGGCATAACATAAGGTGCGCGGTGAGATCAACATATGATTTGCCGTAGTGGAACGTCAAGGATACCCCAAAGCCCAGATAACTGCCCGGCCTAGCGAACTGAACCTGTCTCAAAAACATGGTCATATCTGCTGGCAGCTTCTATACAAATATCCTCAATATCATCCTCCAACACGTACCCATCTTTAGCTAAACTTTTAACTTCTTTCTCCACTTTAATAAGATAATCTTCTTTCGAACGGTACAGACTTTCTATTGACGGCCGTGGGTCCCCTAAAGAAATGCGCTGTTCCTCCGTTATTGGTAATCGAACGGACGAGCCGCATAATCCTCCTGTTATTCCTATTAATAGTCCCTCGTTACCAATACTCTCATGCCTGGGATTCCAGCCTGTGTTGCTATACAAAGGAACACTTACATCCGGTAATCGTATCCCTGCGATTTCATTCAAAGTATCGTCAACGTCTGAAACAAATGAAGGGAACTTTTCACCTCTCTCGGCGGGAAGAATAGTAGTTCTACCAGCCTCTAAATGTTCACCATAATTCAATCTCATAGCATTTAGAGTTTTGAATGGTGTCCTTATACCATTCACATTCTCAAAATTTTTAATTACTTCACTGGAATTACGTGCTGAAGCATTCTTAAAGCTAGGATGGCAACTAGTTGGAGGTTCTAGTCCCTCTTGAATCCAAGTCCTCAGGCGCTCCAACAATCCTCTCAGTAGTGGGGAATAGTCGACAGCATTAAATGGGTGTGCTCCTCGGATACCATCAGCTTCTCTAACTTCCTCTGGAGGGTATATACCCGATCCATGCTGAGTTCCTGCAAAATGATAATTTCTCACATTACTAATATTTTGACCATCAGAACTATCGGATAAATTCGTGTGTATAAGTGCTGCATCACCGCGCCAATATTCAGCCGAAGTATTAGTAAACATAATTTTTGGAACAGTAGATTGGGCGCGACAAGTATCAAGAAGTCCTGATACTTCACCACTTACAGGATCAACCTGAGGAAAATCTGAAAACGGAAACAAACCAGGAATAATATAACAGATATCTTTAGAAGGCTGTCCAAACCTAAGGTTAAATTCCCCTCTCATACCTCCGGCCACGTGAGGGATGATTCCATCCATAGCCAATTCACCGTGTTCACCAATATTCATGCCAGTATAAATATATTCTCTCAAAAATCTCCCAGATTGAGATAATCCAAAAGAAATCACATGATCAACTTCCCCAGCTGAAGGATTCATAGAATTCGTTTCTTGTTTTAGGAAAATTGACACATCTCTAACTGCGGCAAATCCCAGTCCAACTAACCTACTACCAACACCTTTGTATATTAACTGATAAATCCGTCCAGGTTCAAATCCATCTTTCATAAAAATATGTGATGGTTCAGGTTCTATTTCTTGGTCTTCAACTCGAATTAACGACCATAAATCATTAGAAACTAATTCAAAATTCCCGTCTGGATAATCTCCAACGTAGAGCTTCGCACTAGAAATGTTTTCTTCCGCAGCGGGATTTGTTTTGTGATACCTATCAGCTAATGGTAAAATACTCGTTAGTTCATTCGTCTGATATTGATTCATAATGTCCCCAACTAATGGCTGACCATCTTGTTCTGCATTAGGTCCGTGCAACCCTATCAACCCTGGTATGTCTGGCACGTCAGCTTGCCATCCACAGAAAACAATTGTGTAACCTTTCTCCATTAAGAAAGCATTTCCTGAACTAACATTGGATGTGAGACTTGCAGACCGGTCTGATCTATTAAAACCAGATAATACCGTTCGAATTCCACGATTAACAATATCAAGGAGTACTGTCCTACATCCCTTTGAAGCGTCAGCAGGTTTAAGCATAGAAAAATCTGAATGAAACTCAATCATCCCATCCTCATTTACCGGCGCTAGGTTAAGATCAGTAATTGCCATGTTGGAATCATTGCCTGGATCGATCTGGAAATGAATAACTCCTTCCAAATATATATAGGTGCCGACTTCTCCAAAAGCTTTTCCACCCTCATAAATGGATCGATGCGTTATATCCAAACTAGTAACAGCCATATTTGATCTCCTTAAATTTTCTCTTGACAAACCTAATTAGTATCAACATCCAGTTACCTGTTGGCGCAAATTACTTCCCAATGTAGATTTTTATTAAACTTCATCATTCTACGTATTTTATTGCACTTGCCCAAATCCATCCTTCTTGACCTGTATCAATTACTCGAATTTTTAGTAATCCAGTAAAATACTTATCCCCTGCTGGCTTCTCTTCTGATTTAATAATAGAATAAAAACAAGTAGCTTCTCCAATCACTTCAATATCAGATTCTAAAGAGATTTCAGAACCTTCTGATTTGTTAATGGAGCAGAAATCTTCTTTACCGCCTCCACGCCAATCAGGCTTTACCCTAATTAAAGCTTCCGTATAAGAAGGAAAAAGTAAAACTGGCAAATCGAAATATGGTTGGTCAGGACCTTCTTTCGAAGACAACGCATAATTTGCTGCTTGAGCGGTAGGTTGTTGTAATTCCGCAGAATTAAATGATGTCTCTGTTCCTCCTCCACAAAACAAAACAAAAGATAAAACAAATACTGAAAATATACTTAACAATCTATTTTTCATGATTTTCTCGCTTCCTGAAAATGATAGATAAAATTTGTAATTGCGATATTAACAAAATTTAGATACAAAAAACAAATGTTTTATATGATTTCTATTGAAAAGCCTCAATATTTTTCGCATTATTAAAAAATACATCTTCAATATCTTTAATAGATAAGTCCATTAATACTGCTGCCTCTTTCAAAGCAAGAATTGATTCATATCCTACTAAAGTAGGGGTTAATTCATTAAAATGATGTGCGTTATTTCGTTTTGAAAAATTTTGAAAATTTTCATCAGTTAACCAAACAAATTGATCAGCAAGACTTATACATTTACCTCTGATGTGAGATACAGGAAAATCTGAGCCGTAAAGTAATCGTTGATGTCCAAATTTATTTATGATCGCTTGAAAGGCACCACTCTCTGTTACAGCAGATGTATCAAAGAATATGTTTTCATAACGCTTCAATGAATCAATCCCATTAATGGTATTCCAAGAATTAAAACCTCTGGCAGCATGAGCGAGTATTATGATGGCATTTGGATAATCTTTTGCATATCGGTTAATTACTTCTAAATTTTCAGGATCTGATAAAGATCTGGGCTTAACAATATGTAAAGTTATGGTCATTTTTTTAGTATTTGCAAATTCTACCTGTTCTTCAGTTAAAAATTCTTGTATAGGAGAATTCTGAGTAGGTTGATGATTGGAAAACAAATGATAACATTTCAATCCACGAAAACCATAAATCTCTACCATCGTTCGGATTTCACGTGCAGAAATGTCAGGAGAAATCAACATTTGATGGAAAAACCCAGGCTTTTTTTCAACTTCCTCTGCTATATATTTATTTGCCAAATCAATATCTAAGCTCTTTCTTGGAAATGGAAAACAGTTGGCTTGAATTTCTCTATCTGGCAAAAATTTTCTCATCATTTCTTTAAAATACTCAATATCAACATTCATTGGAGTCTTTATCTCAGGCAAATCATGATCACTCATATGTCTCGAATTATATAAATGAACATGGGAATCAAAAATTTTAGAAGGTACAAAATCTTGAAGATTTTTTATATAAAATTCATTATCTCTTGCTGAATATATCAAATTATTAAACCCTAAATATAAAAAATGTAATCAACTCTCCAGGCTAGGAAGAATTGGTTTTATTTTTTTATAAACAAAAAATGAAATAAGTCCACAAATAATTATTGTAATTATACCGTTAAAAGCAAAGGCATCTCTAACAGTTGTATTCTCTGCAATTGTACCTATGATAAGTCCTCCAAAAGATGTTCCTGCCCAAGTCAATTGATATAAACTCATCACTCTACCTCTATATTTGTCATCTACTAAACTTTGAGTCAAAGTATTGTTGACTACACCAAATGACATCCCAACGATTCCTAAAAATCCAATTATAACCAAAGCAATATTAATATCAGGTGCAAATGATAAAATTAAAACTCCAACTCCAATTAGTATAGCCGAATTAGTATGTATTATTCCAAATAGTTTGATTTTCGAATAAAAAGATAAAAAGATTGTCCCAATTAAGCCACCTAATCCTGCAGAAAACAACATATAACTAAACCCATAAACACCAGTACCTAAAGTAATATCTGAAAAAGTGGGTAATAAGGTTGAATATGAAGTTCCAAAAATCCCAACTAATAATCCTGAAAACATTACCCAACCGATCGCTCTATGATTAATAATGTAGGAAATACCCTGAATCAAATCTGAAAGTACACTAGATTTTTCTGCAGACGAATTACTAGAGATTTGTGGCATTAACAAAAACATAATCACAGTTAATATATAGGATATTCCCACCAAAAAAAATAAAGTTTCTATCCCAAGATTATTCACCACAGGTCCAAAATATGTAGGTCCAATTAGTCCTGCACCACTAAACATAAACGAATAAACAAGTATCGCGTTTGGCACTTCTGATTTAGGAACTAAATTTGGAACAATTGCAGCTCTAGATGGAATATCAAAAGCCATCAGTGTACCAGTACATAGAGTAATAATAATCAATTGCAAAGGATTAATAAAATCTTGAAAAATTAAAAATCCAGTTATAAATGCAAAAAATGCAAAGCATGCCCTAGTAAAAGTAATCAATTTGAGACGATTTAATCTGTCAGCAATCACTCCGCCAAATACAGAAAAAAATAATAAAGGAATAGATCCAGAAAGAGCTAACAAACCTAGCATAAAAGGAGAATTAGTTAATTCTTGCATCAACCATGACCTTCCAGCACCCAAAGCCCAAATACCTAAATTTGAAAATGCATTGCCAATCCAAAAAATCGTGTAAGATCTATGCTTAAAAATTGAAATTACAGAAATAAAATTTTTCATGAATTTTGAAATAAACCAAAAGTAAAATTAGTGGAATTTGTAAATGTCATAGTATTTATCATCAAATAAAATTATACTCTCAAAGAATTTTATTGTTAAATAAAATAAAACATTAATGCTATAATTTGATCGAAAATAACTCAAAATAAAGGAAGATTCAATTAACAAAGAACTTAACGGAAAAGTTGCAGTGATCACTGGTGCTGGAAGATTACGAGGAATTGGTAGAGCCACTGCTATTTCTCTAGCTAAATCAGGAGCATCTGTTGCAGTATTAGACCTTCACAAAGAATTACCTGTTAGGGCCCAAGATGAAATCAAAATTGGATGGCATGGAATCACTAGCTTAGAAAAAGAAATATCTCAACTTGGCAAATCTGCGATAGCTATTGAATGTGATGTAACTATTAAGAAATCCGTTAATAATGCTATACATCAAATAGTCGATAAATATGGAAAAATAGATATCCTTGTAAATAACGCTGCCTACCCAAATGGTCCAGATAGAGTTGAAATGTCTAAATTGAAATTAGAAATTTTCCAAAAAGTGATGGCTGTAAAAGTCACTGGTAGCTTTTTGTGTACTCAAGCCGTTGCAAAATATATGATTCAAAATAAAAATGGTGGGAAAATAATCACAATTGCTTCTGGGTCAGGTAAAAAAGGATTCGCAAAAAATCATCCATACACTGCAGCTTGCTTCGCACAAGTCGGAATGACACAATCCTTGGCAAAAGAGTTGGGTCCTCACGGAATTAACGTAAATTGTATATGTCCAGGACCATTGCATACAGCTAGAGTAGATCATAGCCTTAGTGAAATAGAATGGAAACAAGTGTGGCAAAAATTACCTTTACAAAAACCAGGACATGAATCTTTTATAGCATCTTTTATTTCCTTCCTGTGTTCCGAATCAGCTTCTTGGATTACTGGTCAGTCAATTAATATAGATGGTGGCTCAATTTCAGAACACTGATCACTAAAAAATAAATTATAAAATAATATTTTGGAGTAAATTATGAAAAAAGCTTTAATAGTGACTGGTGGATGGAAAGGCCATGAACCCTACAAAGCTGGTCAAATATTTAATGAATTCTTAATCTCAGCTGGATATGAAACAAATATATCAACTAACTTAGATGTTTATTTAAACATTGAAGAACTAAAATCAATGAATCTAATAGTCCCAGTTTGGACAATGGGTGAAATCAGCAAAAATCAAGAAAAAAATCTTCTGCAAGCTGTAGCTAGCGGTGTAGGTATTGCTGGATGGCATGGATGTATGGGAGATTCATTTCGCCAAAGTACTGATTACCAATTCATGATTGGTGGCCAATGGGTATCTCACCCTGGAGGAATCATAAATTACGATGTCAAAATAACCAATACAACTGATCAAATCACAAAAGGCATCTCCAATTTTAGTATTTCTACAGAACAATATTACATGCATATTGATCCATCTAACGAAGTTCTGGCTACAACACAGTTCAAAGGCGATCAAATTATCAGTGATATCGCTCCTTATAAATGTGAATGGATTTCTGGTAATGTAATGCCTGTAGTTTGGAAAAGAAAATGGGGCCAAGGAAATGTTTTTTATAATTCTATAGGACATAAACTTTCAGATTTTGATGTTCCTGAGGTATTAGAAATCATCAAAAGAGGAATGTTATGGGCTTCTAAATAATTCAAGAAGGACTTTAATTATGAAAATAGGTGTAGTTGGATGTGGGAAAATCAGTGATCAGTATTTTCAATTTGCTCAAACCAGCAATAAAATAAAAATTATTTCATGTACTGACCAAGTAGCAGAAAAAGCTATTTATCAAAGTTCTAAATATTCAATTTCTTTCGTCAAATCTTTTGAAGAAATGTTACTGAACCCTGAAATAGATACCATTTTGAATCTAACACCTCCAAAAGAACACAAACAAATTACAATTGAGTCAATCAAGTCTTCAAAGCATGTATATTCTGAAAAACCATTGGGTATTAATTCAAAAGAATGCAATGAAATTTTAGAAATCAGAAAAAAATACAATAAACAAATTTGCTCAGCTCCAGATACTTTTCTGGGGGCAGGTATACAAAAAACTAAAAAAATGATAGAAAAAAATTCAATAGGTCAAATTGTACACGCTTCAGCATTTATGGTTTCACCAGGACATGAACATTGGCATCCAAATCCTGATTTATATTATGACACAGGAGGGGGACCTGACTTAGATATGGCTCCCTATTATCTAACAACATTAATTTATCTTCTTGGAAAAGTAAAAAGGGTTACAGGATCTCATAAAAAAACTTTTGCTACGAGAAAAATTTTAAGTGAACCACGTAAAGGAGAAATTATTCAAGTTGAAACTCCAACTCACATTTCAAGTATTCTTGATTTTCATAACGGAGTAATATGTACAATGATTATGAGTTTTGACACACACGGTTCAACTTTACCAAGGATAGAATTATATGGAACTGAAGGTACTTTATACCTTCCTGACCCAAATTCTTTTGGTGGCCCATTAAAAATTATTAAATCTGGAGAAGAAAAATGGCAAAACATTCCAATTTCAGAAAATACAGGCCAAAGAGGTATGGGATTAGAAGATATGGCTGATTCAATCAAAAACAATAAAGACGCCCAAACTAATTGCCAAAATGCAGCTCATATTGTAAATATAATAGAATCTGTGAGAATTTCATCAGAAAAAAACCAACATATTTATTTAAATTAATAGGTGAAAGAAATGTCAGAATTTTCAATCATTGACTCACATGTACATCTGCTAGACACAAATAATTTAACTTATCCATTTTTTAGTTCTAATCCAAATTTTAGCAACAAATACTTGCCCTCAGATTATTCAGAACATATAGAAGATATCAATGTTGAAAAAATTGTATTTTTAGAATGTAATGTCCCGCCACACCAAGCAGTTGATGAAGCAAAGTGGATAGAATCATTATCAAATAAAGACTCTCGAATTCAATCTATAGTTGCTTATGCATCATTAGAAAATGGATCAAACTCTATCTTAGAATTAGAACAACTTTCTGATATAAAAATTGTAAAAGGAATCAGAAGAAATATTTTCCCTGAAAGTGATGAGTTCCATATCAGAAATAATTTTATTACAGGAGTGAATTTGCTTCCAAAATATAACTTTTCATTCGACATTTGCATATCTAGTTCTCATCTACCAGGTACAATAGAGCTTGTCAAATCTTGCCCCAACGTTTCATTTATTTTAGATCATATTGGGAACCCCAAAATCCTTGAAAATGAATTCGAAGATTGGTCTAAAAACATCACCAATTTATCAAAACTACCTAATATAGCTTGCAAATTATCTGGTGTTGTAACAAATGCTGATCACAAAAATTGGAATGTTGAAGATATTAAACCTTATATATTTCATATAGTGGAAAGTTTTGGATTCGATAGAATTTTATTCGGTAGTGATTGGCCCGTAGTGACTCTAGCATCCAGCTATAAAAGATGGTTCAATTCACTTAATCAAATTCTAGGGGATATTTCTCGACATGAAAAAGAAAAACTGTTTATAAAAAATGCAGAAAAATTTTATAAAATGTAATTTTCATTTAGCTGATTTTTGGATAATTTAATGGCAACCCCGCCTCGGATAAATCATATTTAGAAATATGCCACCTACCTAAATTTGCACTTAAAAAAATATCAAGACTTTCACCACAAAATGCAACGTTTGTTGGGCAAGCCATCATAGTCCCCAAATAATCTATAGCTAAAACATTTAAATCACCTGAAATATCAAATTTGTAAATTATGTCTGGTCTATAACAAGAAATATATAAATTACCTTTAATATCAAATGCAACACCATCAGGCACTGTGCCCGGCAATTTAACTACAGTTTCAACATCTCCAGATGATCCATCTGAATTAATCTTAATTCTACAAACTCTAGGGTTAATACTCATAGCTACATATAAATAATCTCCAAGAGGACTAATACATATCCCATTTGGAAAATCATTCAATTGATCAGAAAAAATTTCACCATGCCCTCCTGGTAAAATTTTGAAAATTCTGCCATTATTTTCTCTCCAAATACCAGAATCAGAAACAAATAAATTGCCAAATTGATCAAAAGCAGGATAATTTGGAGAAGAAATCTTATCAATTTCATTTCCATCTGAATAAACATTCAAGTCTCCGTCTTGAGTCACTTTCATAACTGAACCACTACAAACATACAAATCCCCATCTCCGCTTTGAGCGATACCTCCTACAAAATTTTTTGTATTAGCGATTTCCTCAAATGTTCTATCATTGGTATCTATTTTGTAAATTTGGCCAGCCTCACCACCTGCATAAGCATATCCTTCGAGTCCACTAGTGATACATTCAGGATGATCTAAACCACTACCAAAACCTCCGATAAAATAAGAAACATCTTGGTCTACATTTAAAATACTCATGCTCAAAACTCCTAAGAAAATTAATTACTTACAACTTTTCCAGTTGAATTTCTTTTGGAATAACCTGCATTGGATTTTTTATCATTTTTGTTGATTACAGTCTTACAAGCATCCAAACCTCTGTCTCCAATACACAAAATAGTTCCTAAAGCTATGTACGCAACATCAACAGCTTCATGTATAGCATGTTCCAAATTCCCTTTATTCAACTCCCTAGCAAATTCTCCTGACTCTTCCGATAAGAGAGATAACCTTTTACGCAAAAGCTCCAAAGCCGCAGAATCACTGGAAAAATCAACTGCATCTACCTGGAACCTCTCATGAAAAGATTCAACGCTTTTAGCCAATATAGAAATTGATTCAGGAAAATTATCTCGATCATTCATATTTAACTCCTAAATTTAATCAACTAAAGTTCGTTCTACTTTACCAGTAGGAAAAATAGCTAATATACTGGCTTTAGATCCAGATATATTTTTGAAACCATGTTTAACACCTGCAGGTGCATAAACAGTCTGTCCAGCTGAGACACTAACTACTTGATCTCCAATCACAGCTTCTAATTGTCCTTCAGTAATCACCATAGCCTCTTCTGTAGGATGTAGATGTGTAGGAACAGTTGAGTCTGAATCAACATTTACTTCAGCAACGGACAAGGAATCTGCTCCGGTATCCCCAGATACAATTTCATGTCTTTCAACTCCCGGACCTAATATCTCAGGATCCTTTTTATTCAAAATTGTCATTTATTTTTCTCCTAATAAGTAATTTACAATGATTGATATAACATGGTCAGCCACTGTAGAATATTACATAAAAACAGTAGTCTTGCATAGACAAAAAATATTAAACAATATTTTTTAGCAATAGATCACTCTTAATTTATTATCCTTATGTCTATAGTTACAAAACAAATTACATTATCTATAATCTCAGTTGTTTCATTAAGTTTATTTTTTTTAACAGGCTGTTTTGGGCCACCTGCTTCGATAAAACATGAAGAAAATGGAAGACAATTTCTTAATGACAATAAATACTCAAAAGCAATAGAAGAATTTTCAAAAGCTATTTCAAAAAACCCTAATAATTCTTTTGCTTATAACAACAGAGGAATTGCATACGCATCTCTTAAACAATATGAATTAGCTATTAATGACTTCTCAAAAGCAATAGAATTGAAACCTGAATTATTGGAACCATACAACAACAGAGGATTTGTATTAGAATTAAAAGGTGAAACAAAACTAGCGATCGAAGACTTCAGTCAATCCACAAGAATCAATGAAAATAATGAAGTTGCCAAAAATAATCTAGCCAATGCCAGAAGAAAAATTGGTGATTTACAACAAACTATTAATGATTTATCAGAAAAAATCGATCAAACAAATCCGCCACAATTTATTCCAGAAGATCAAAAACAAGAAGTTTCAAATTTATATCTTGAACGTGCAATTGCAAAATATGAACTATTCACTCAACCAAAAGGTCAAAAACCAGCAACAATTTGTAAAACTTCACAATATTGCAATATGGTTATAGCAGACTTAGCTATTTCAGTTCAAATTCAACCAAACAATCCTAAAAGTCATAGAATTTTGGGATTAACTTATCGTGCATTAGAAAATTTTGACAAAGCTTTATCATCTTTTAATAAATCAATTGAACTAGACAAATCTGACGAAACAGCTCTCTATGAGAGAGGGTGGACATATATGGAAATGATGCAACCATATAAAGCTCTTGAAGACATTGACGAATCTATAACCTTAAATCCTGAAAACAGCCATATTTATAGATTAAGATCTTGGATACTAATGTCATTAGGCGAATGGGGAAAAGCAAAAAGTGATGTAGATTTTTTGCTAGATTTGTATCCTCAAGACCCTAATCTTCATTACTTACTTGGATTAATCAACATTCACTCTGGATCAATCGCAGAAGGTCTTAAAGATATTTCTATAGCTCAAAGCTTTCTAGGGAATCAAAGCGAACCCGCGTATATTTTAGCTTCATCACAAGGAATGGCTAAACAAGAAAACTATTCTCAAGCTTTAGAAAATTTAAACTCAGCATTACAATTAGATAATAAATACACATATGGATATTTACTAAAAGCTAGAATGAATATGAATGTACAAAATTTTCAAGAAGCTAAAACTTCATACGAAGCAGCTTTAAGATTGTCAAATGACCCAGAAAAATCAAACTCAAATTTAAGTCCTATTCCTGACATTCCAAATCTTTTTAAATCTATAGGACAAATAGGAGTCTCTGCTACTGTAAAAAAGCCTTGCCCATTAGACTCCCCTTGTTTAAATTCATTATCAAAATTTAGCAAAGTTTTAGATAACAATCCAAATGATATAGATACATTAATGAAACGTGCTGAATTATTAGTATCAATTGGAGATTTAAAATATGCAATAAATGATTACACAAAAATTTTACAATTAACTCCAACTAATACAGAAGCAATTTTGCTGATGGCAACTAGTTTAAGATCATATCTGAGATATGAATCTCAAGGAATCGTATACACAAAATGTAAACCTGGATGGTTTTCTCAATGCAATGAAGCAATAAAATCATTAGACTTTGTGATAGATACAAATCCAAATGAAGCTATGGCATATTTTTCAAGAGCAGAATTAAAAAGACTTGTAAACAGACCTGACCTATCAATAGAAGATCTAAGCAAAGCATTAAACTTACAACCAAATTTTGTTGAGGCATATGTCAAAAAAGGATTAAGTTACCTTGAGATGGATGACCCAACATCCGCAATTCAAAATTTCAATAAAGCTATTTCACTTAATCCTACAAACAAAGAGGCAATTGCAAACCGAGGAATTGCTAATCTGCTATCAGGAAATATTAAGGATTCTGAAAAAGATTTCAAAAAAGCAATTGAATTAGGCATCCCAAATGAAATAATTTCAACAGCTAAAAATAAATTGTCAAACTTTTCAAAATAAAACTTCATTCAATATCAAAGGAACTCATCATGAGAATTGTAGATTCTGGAATTATTTCAAAAAATAAAAACCTTGGTGCCTATAAACCAATGATACTTCCATTAGAAAATGATACATGGCTAGCTTGCCAAAATTCTGGCAAAACAGTTAGTTCTTCAGATAGTTTTATTGAAACATTAATATCTTATAACGCCGGTAAAAATTGGGAAAATAACGGCAGTATCCATAAAACTCATTCAGAAAAATTAAATTGGGCATACAGAGGACCTCAAATTACTCAAATTTCTGATAACAAATTGTTTATGAGAGCTACAAGATTTGATACAAGTAAAATAAGTGAAACTTTTGATACCAACACAAAATCAACACAGACTGGAGAACTAATTTCATATTGGTCTTCAGATCTTGGAAAATCATGGACAGAACCTTCAGTTGTAAATATCGTGGAACTACCTTCGAATCAATTTACTTACAATACAGCTGGAAAAGTTTTGCAAATAAATAAAAATTTATATATTTATCCAATAGAAACAGGAAAACCTGTAGGCTACGAAGGTAATTTGGATCAAAAAGCAGGAATTATATTCTCATACGACCAAGGGAAATCCTGGAAAGACTTTACCGTAATTGCTGACGATCCTACAGGTGAACATTTATATTGGGACCAAACAGGAACTATTCTTAATAACGGCGATATTTATATAATGTTCTGGGTACACAAATTGAATAAATTTGAAGATTTAACTAATCATTATGTAATTTCTAAAGATATGGGGAAAACTTGGTCAAAACCACAACCCACAAATATTCAAGGACAGGCATGTGCACCTATAGCATTAAATGATGGAAGCGTTGCTACTTTATATACAAAACGTCATGGTAAACAGGGAATTTATTTAGCTATGACTAATGATTTAAAAAATTATGACATTGAAAATGAAATACAAATATTTAATGCAGGTGATGAAGCAATATTAGGTACCCCAATAGAAGAAGATGTATTATCAATCAACTTAGCTCAAGGATTTGGAAAACCTGGTGGTACTTTACTTAAAAACGACCAGATTCTACTGTATTATTGGGGAACAAAAAACTCTATCAGCCAATCAATGTGGACTACTGTAGAATTTTGAGAATTTTTTAAATATTAGGTGTATCTATGGGAGCCGTCTGAAGCCAATCAGATTTTGTACGTCCATTTCGATCCCAAAAAACCTCTCCACTTTTAATTGTTATTTCCGGGTCTAATCTAAATGCCCCCTTCCTTACCCTACTTCCACTTAAACCATTATCAGTAAAGCCAAAATCTCCTTGACTAAGTTTAAAAACTGCAACATCCGCGACACCTGAAACAGTCAAAGATCCAAGCTCCGGATGACCTATTTGTTTTGCAGGTTCAATAGTAGACATTTTAAAAACATCTTGAATAGAAATTCCGCAAACTAACAATTTACTCATAGTTTCAGGCATAGTTGCTTGATTTTTCAAATAACTTGAAGAATGTAAATCTGTACTAATAGTATCTGGTAAAAACCCTTGATCAATAGCTGATTGAGCTACCCGCCAGGAAAAACTACCAGCGCCATGTCCAACATCAAATTTGATACCTCTATTTCTTGCTTCAAAAAAATATTGGTGGACTTTATCGGAAAAATCTATCATATTTTTACCTGATCCATAACAATGTGTCACTACATCGCCCGATTCCATGTGTTCTAACATCATTTTATCCATTGGACGAGAAGATATAGGATTTTGATCCACCATAACAAATGTTTTTGAATTCCTTGCTACCTCAACAGCTCGATCTAAAGGCTCCCAATCAGGACCTAAATAATGAGCAACTTTTAGGCCTATAATTAAATCAGGTCTTTGTCGAACTTTTGCTAACGAAGATTCAATAGACATACCTTCTAAGTCTTGCTCAGGTTCACCAGTCATTCCAAGTCCAGATATATTTAAAAAGGCAAAAATACGAACCTTACTTTTCGAAATGATTTTATTATTAAAATCATCAAAAGTAAGATGTCCAGCTCCACCTGCATCTACAGCAGTAGTCACCCCTGTAGAAAGACATAATTCATCAGGCATTACAGACCATTCATATCCCCAAAAATGGGCATGTAAATCAATCAATCCAGGTGAAACTATTAGCCCACTTGCATCAATAGTTTTTTTTGATCTTGATGGATCAATATTTTTTTCAACTGCACCAATGATTGTTCCTGAAATACCTACATCCAAATCATCATCAATGTCATTTGCAGGATCAATTACTCTTCCATTTTTAAGTAACAAATCAAAACTTGGAACAAACTTATTTGACATGTTTTACTCCTTTAAATTATTCAGGAAAATTTAACTAAAATTCAATAATTGAACGTCCAAAAATTTTATGCTCTCTCAGATCTTTGCAAGCTTGATTAAAATCTTCTAATTTATATTTTTTTGTAACAAATTGATCTAAAGGAAATATACCTTCTTTGTGCCATTGAAAAAACATCTCAAAATCTTTCTGAGGATATGTTGCACCTAAACTTCCCCTATAAATACGTTGATTATACATAAAATGCCCCGGATCAATAGTCATTTCATTTCCTGGCATACCAATTAAAACAGCCATGCCTCCATGATTATCAGCTCCAGGTCCACCACTTACTGTAATCGGTAAAATTTGTTCATTTGTAATTTTAATTCCAATTGCATCAAAAGAAAAATCTACACCACCTTCTGTTATTTCAATTATTTTTTCTACAGGATCATATTCACTTGCATTGATCAAATCAGTGGCTCCAAACTTCTTAGCAAAGTCTAATTTAGCTTGATCAATATCTACAACAATCACCTTACTTGCTTCTAAAATAGAAGCCATTTTAATAGCTGATAAGCCAACTCCACCAGCACCAAAAACAGCAACTGTATTACCCCGTTTAACCTTAGCTGTATTCATTACAGCTCCTGCTCCAGTCAAAACTGCACAACCAACAATACAACCTAAATCTTTAGGAGAATCATCTGGAATCTTTACCACATAATCAGCAAATATCAACGCATCTTCCGCCCAGGTAAAAACCTGTCCATGTACCAATTCATCATTATATGTAGCACCACAAGGGATAACATTTGGACGTCCTTTAATTGGATTCCTTGGCACCCATGTAACAATAACTAAATCTCCTTCTTTAACATGATCAACATTTTTACCTATATGAGTAACTACCCCTAAACCTTCATGCCCAAATACCTGTGGCCGATTTCCAGGCTTAGCAATTTGGTGTAGCTGGGAATGACAAATCCCTGATGAATATAATTTTACAATAACTTGATTGAAATCAGGGTTTGGCAAGGACAGTTCCCCAATGAATGGTTCTTGTTTATGATCAGTTTGTATAACAGCTTTTGTAAACATAAATTCTACCTATAATATTTAGCAATTTTCAAATAATTCTCAACATCATACCCATGAGATTTAGTTTAGTCAAAACAGATTAAATTTATCATTAAACAAATTATTGCCAACTTAAAAAATTACTGATTAATCTCAAAATTTAAACCCATTGCTATAGCCAAAGCACCAAGTACTCCAGCCTCATCACCTAATTTTGGATGAACAATATAATTTTCTAAATCAAATTTTATAGGATCATATTCAACATATGAATTTAATAAATCATAAACATTTTGACGAATCAGTGTGATTAGTTTTTTATTTTTCATTACTCCACCTCCCAAAATTATTTTTTCAGGAGCAGTAGTGAAAATCAGATTATTCACAGCAAAACTCAAATATTTTGCAACTAAACTCCAAACCTGATGCTCCGGTGGAGGTATTCTCCCTTCTTCCAACTCACATCTTTTGTTTATAGCTGGTGCTGAAGCTAAACCTTCTAAACAATTTCCATGAAAAATACAAACACCTAAAAATGAATCCTCTTTCAAATCATGTGGAATACGAATATGACCAAATTCTGTATGAGAGAATCCTTTAATCAATTTATCATTACAAATAATACCAGCTCCGATTCCTGTACCTACTGTAATATAAACTAAATTGCTTACATCATTAGCTGAACCCCATAAATGTTCCGCTAATGCAGCAGAATTTACATCAGTGTCTATATATACAGGAATTCTTAATCTCGAATTAATCTCTTTTCTTAAATCAATTCCTTGCCATAAAGTTTTAGGAGTAGTCGTTAAAACTCCATAATTTTGAGAGTTTTGATTTAAATCTATAGGTCCAAATGATGCAATCCCCAGAGATTGTAAATTTCCAAACTGTCTAAAAAAATTAACTACTTCAAGAATTGTCTCTTTTGGTTTTTTTGTTAAAAATACTTTCTTTTCAAGAATAGTATCTTTATCTTCAGCAATTAAACAGACAAATTTGTGACCTCCACTTTCAATGGCACCATAAAGAGCCAAGACAACCTCCATTTAAACTAAGAATTAAAATTATTTGATACGTTGACTTTATTATATTCAAACGTAACAATAATAAAAGTAAAAATTTTAACTCTATTCTTTTTCCAGGAAAATTAAATGTCACTAAATAGTTTGGGAATTATAGGATGTGGCTCAATGGGGGAAGAAATTTCTACATTTATCAACTCTGGTAAAATTCAAAATGCAGAATTATCATGTGTATTTGACCAAGATGAGACTAGGCTTCAACAATTCTCTAAAAAAATTTCTAAAAAAATTTTACTAACTAGTTCTATTGAAGAATTTTTATCAATTGAAAAAATTAACCTTGTCGTTGAATGTGCTTCTCCTGCAGCTGTCACAAAATATGGAGAATTAATTTTAAAATCGAATAAAAACTTTTTAGCTATGAGTTCTGGTGCTTTTAATGATCCAAAATTACTAAAATTTCTTGAAAAAATTGCAAAACAAAAATCATTAAAAATCTTGATTCCTTCAGGTGCAATTGGTGGTATTGATGCAATCAAGTCAATTCAGAACCAAATTGAAAAAGTTTCAATTACTACAACAAAGCATCCTAGATCATTAGCAGGTGCTCCAGGATTTCAAAATTTTGAAAATACAGTTTTTGATAAAGCAAAAGTAATTTTTAATGGAACAGCCCAAGATGCTATAGAAATGTTTCCAGCAAACGTAAATGTTTCAACAACTCTCAGTCTTGCAGCTATAGGTACAAAAAAAACCCAAGTGAAAATAATTTGTGATCCTAAATCAAAAGAAAACAAACATGAAATTTGCATCATTGGTCCCTTTGGCAAATTAAATTTCTCAATGAATTTAAAACCTAATGAACGCAATCCTAAAACCAGCTCTTTAGCAATATATTCTGTAATACAAACTATCCAACAATTTTGCAATCCAAATATTAGTTTAGGAACATAAAAACCCTATGGAAAAACAATATAAATTTGAAAAAAATTATTCAAAATCTACACCAACACATATGTTGGGGGAAAAATCAAAAATTTTTGGACCAATAAGGGATCATATGAAATATGACTTCAGAAATTCATACCCTGCTCCTGAATTGTTGCCTGTATCAAATATTTTAAAATCATTAGAAAAAGAACTAACAATTGTAGGATCATCCAAAAATTTATATCCGGATCCTCAAGGCTATTTGCCTTTTAGAGAATTGATTTCAGAAACTTTACATTTAAAAAGACAAATGGACATCTCTCCCGAAAATATTTTACTCACCGATGGATCAGGACAGGGAATACACTTGGTTGCTGAAGCATTAATTAACCCTGGGGATGCAGTAATTGTTGATGATTTTGTATATGGAGGAACTTTGTGGTCTCTAAGAAGATTTCATGCCAATATTTACGGAGTATCATCCGATCAAAATGGAATGATTCCTGAAAAATTACAAGAAACAATTGAAAAAATTCATTCCAATAATCAATTATGCAAACTTATATACCTGATTCCAACATTTCAAAATCCTCAAGGAACTACGATGAATATCAATCGTAGAAAAGAAATTTTATCTATAGCTCAAAACAGTGGAATTCCAATTATTGAAGATGACGGTGTTGCAAATATGAGATATGAAGGGCAACATCTGCCTTCAATTCAATCATTAGATGATACGGGAATTACTACTTTCGTAGGTTCATATAGCAAAATGGTAGTCCCTGGATTCAGATTAGGATACCTAGTAGCAAGTGATAGCATTCTAAAAATTATAGAAATTATTAAAGGTAGCCGTGGTGTGAATAAATTTTCTGCATTTGCAGTTTATAGATTTGCAAAAGATTTTCTAGAAAATCACTTAAAAGTCCTAAATTTTGAATTAAAAACACGAAGAAACACAATGTTCGAAGCGCTTGAAAATAATTTTGATAAAAAATACACATCATGGTCAACTCCTGAGGGTGGTCTCTACACTTGGCTAGAAGTGGCGCCTGAAATTGATTTAAAAAAAATTCAACTTCAATCAGAAAAACTTGAAGTTTCATATGATTTAGGAACAAATTTTTCTCCCGACGGCAGTGAGAAAAATTCTTGTGCACGATTATGTTTTAGTGGTTGCAGCAATGAAGAAATCATTACTGGAATTTCTATTTTGTCAAACTTGATCCATAAGGATTAATTTTAAATTAAATTAATTCAATTATTACTAATGTGGTTCGAATAAATAATATGTGTTAACATTACTTCATAAAAGTATTATCTGCTAACTTATATTGCCAAATTCTAGGAGTGATTAGATGAAAAAAATCTTTACTGCGAGTTCCAGAACTATCTTCTATTGGTTAGTCTTTGCTATAAGTTTTTCTGCTGGAATGTGGTATAACTACACTTTTGGAGATCCACTAGATGGAATCAAGTGGCGTGGAATAGATATTTTCATTTCAGGAATTGTTGGTTTTGGCTTCAGTATTGCGGGAATAGTTATAGGGTTAATTCTTGATTTTCTTTACACTAAAATATCTAAACTAATATCTCCTGAAAAAGAACAAGAAAAAAGACGGTTACCTGATTTAACTAAAAAATAATTTTCCAAATCTGATAATCAAAGATTTTCTACTACTTTAACAATTTTTAATTATTTGACGTTTTTACCCTGATAATATTTCTTAACGCAAAAAATTCATACACGTTGCAAAAACAATCAAAGTCATTAATCCGACAAGTAGAACTGCAGGAACCATCCACAAGAAGACACCAATTCCTATAATATATTTTAATAATTTATTCAAATTAATTGCTGTTTAGATTGTTTAATTAATTATTGTTTGCAATATTCGATTAGATTATCATAAAAAAAGATGATTAAATTTCCAATAATAAATTTATAGTAATTATCAATATTGAAAAATAATTTTTATAATGGCGTACCTACAAAAATCTGAACCAAAAAATGTGCCATCTTGGCTATATAAAAATTCAAAGATTTTATTAATCTTTTTTTTAGTTATAACTTTCGCTTTAATTATTCCATTTATCAACAATGATTCTAACGAAATCGCAAATCAAAATCCTAATGGAGCAGTTTTTGATCTTCAAGAAACAATAAATCAAACTTTTGAATCTCCATTACACGGTCAATGGGCAATAGCCGAATCTAGAACTGGAGACATATTAACAGCTGAATCACTAAATGAAATTTTGATTAATCAAAATACTCTTATAGATGCAGATTCATCTGGACTATTAACTCCAGGAACTCTTAAAAAACAACCTTATCTAGCTAAATATTTCAACCCAACTACCCAAACTCAAACAGTTGCAGTAATTTCTGTTGCAAATGTAGTAGAAAACATTCTTCAAAATGACCCCAGATTAAATACAAATTTAAGTGAAGCTACTGACCAACAAGTAAAATTTGCAATACATTTGATGATGTCTGATAAATCCAAAAAATTCCAACAAGAGATTGAAACTATTTCGATTAAAGCTACGAAAGAAAAAAAAGTTGTATTGGGTGAAGAAATAGATTGGTGGATTTCTCCTGCCATCATTATCATAACTTTATCTGATAACCAAAAACTTGGAGGAGGTTCATATGAGGTAGCAGTTACTGGTAACCCGACTGCAATCAATAAAGAGAAGTTCGATAGAAACATCCAACAATATTTACGTGGAAAAGAAATTAATTATCAATTATGGAGTGTAGCAATAGATATTAATCTTGAATCTGAAAAACAGGGTCAACAGGCAGCACTATTCATCACATTAACTGTTATTGCTGCAGTTTTAATCACTGGATTAGTATTAAATTCTTATTGGGCGTTTGTATTAACAAGTTTTGGGATTGGCAGCTTAATAATCTGGTTAAAAGGAATATCATTTATTGTAGGAATTAAAACTGGGCTAATAAATGATTTGATTGTTCCAATAGCTATGATTGCACTCGGAGTAGATTTTGCAATTCATGCAATCAGAAGATTCCAAGAAGAGTTCGACACCTTTAAAACTCCAAAAAATGCATATATATACGGTTTATCTGGTTTGATCACTGCTTTAACTCTGGCATTTATATCAGATAGCATAGCATTTTTAGCTAATGTAACTTCTCAAATTGAAGCAGTTGTACATTTTGGTCTATCAGCTGCAATTGCAGTAACATCATCTTTCCTTGTATTAGGATTAATAATACCCTTAACATTCTCAAAAATTTTAGAAATTAAACCGAAAAACTGGGGGGATTCTAAAAGTTCAAAAATTCTCAAGATTTTCATCTGTATTTTAACTGCCAGTCTAACTGGAGTTTCAGTGATTTTAATGGTAGCAGTAAATCCATTATATGGATCAATTTTATTAATTGTTTCAGGCTTAATTTCTATAGTGATACCATTAAAATTACTTCATAAAAGCAAAAATAATTCTTATGAAACTATCAACAACCAACCTTCTCCAAAATTAATTTTGAAAAACAAATTCAATACAATTTACTTTCAAAAGTTAATTTTATTTTTCCCAAAATATAAATTATTCACTCTATTATTTTTTGGAAGTCTCACAATAATTTCAATACTAAACGCTATCAGGTTAGAACCTACTTTTAATATAGAAGATTTCTTTGATTCAAAATCGGATTTTGTAGTTGGTCTTGATAAACTAGAAATTCATAACGGCGATAGAGGTGGAGAACCTGCTATAGCTTATTTCGAAGGTGATTTAACTAATCCAAACTCGATAGAAAACATATTAAGATTTCTAGACAATCTTAAAAATAATCGAAACATTGGACATTTATCTAATGGAGACCCTTACATTAGCCAGCCCAATATAATTTCTATAATTAAAAATAACACTAAATCTGAATATACTCTAAACTTAATCTCTAAAAATTTTGACATACAAATTAAAGACTCAAATTTTGATGGGATTCCAGACTCAAAAAAAGATATCGAAACAATTCTAAATTTTTCAATGCAAAGAGGAGTATACAATAAAAATGGCGAAATGATATTTACTCCAGAATCTATATATAATATCCTCAGAAAATCAGAAAATTCATACGTTACTCAAATGATTATTGGAATACCTGGGACTAGAGACTTAAGACAAATTTCAAAAGCATGGAAAAGTCTAAACTCAGATTTTAACCATTTTGAAAATCAATCATCTATTAAAAAATTTGGTATCACTGGATCTCCATTCACTAGAAAAGAACAGTTAGAAGCAACAACCAAGTCTCTTCAAAGATCAATCCCAATTGCTGCTATCTCTGCATTATTAGTATTAACTATAGCAATGAGATCATTTAAATATGCGCTCATAACAGTTATCCCAATTGGTTTAGTAGTAGCTTGGCTATATTCTATAATGCAACTTTTAGGATTTGGATTAAATTTAGTCACCTCTACAATTGGAGCAATTTCAATAGGAATAGGTATTGATTATTCTATTCATATCACACAAAGATTTAGAGAAGAGATATCAAAAAACTCAAATGTCAATCATGTACTAAAAACTACTATTAACGGCACAGGTATAGCACTCTTAGGATCCGCGGCATCTTCTGTGGTTGGTTTCCTTATAATGGGATTTGCACCTATGCCATTATTTTCATCATTTGGTATCCTTACTGCTATAATGATTCTTATGTCATTATTAGCCGCATTGTTAGTATTACCTACGTTATTACTTATAACCACAAAAAGAGACTTAAAGAAACTTTAATATGAATCGAGATACCCGTGTCTGAGCAAAAAAATTGGATAAAAGTTTGGGCTAGAACTGTAGGAATGCCTATTGGCGAAACCGATAAAGATGCGCCTACAAATCCACCAATATCTAAAAAAGACGTAAAAAGAGCTCTAGCATTTAGAACTTTTTGGATTTGTCTACATGTATTTACCTGCTTAATGATTATTGCAGGTAACGGAAGAGCATTAAATTTGTGGTAAATTTATTTTTCTCAGCCATATATCGATAGATTCTGGCAATTTCTGATCCATAGAGTGTAACCCATGTTCCCCATCAGGAACTAAAACTAAATCAATTTTTTTATTTGCTTCGATCCCTCTATTATATGAATCAAATGCAACATCCTTTAGTCTGGGGTGTGTTTCATTGGTTCCGGCCATTATCAGAAGATTCGACTCAATTTTATCCACATATTTGACAATATCATATCTTTCTCCTCCATATTTATCTAAATATGCTTCTGCTGAAAATAATCCAGCACCAGGGACTATATCTTCCTTAATATTAATCAATTGATTACCCAAACCCGAATCTACCAAATCATTCGCAATTTTTAAATATTTTTTATAATGAAATGAATCTTGAGAGTTTAGATAATAATTTTTAGAAAGTCTAACAGGAGAAATTGCAACCACAGATTTCACTGAAAAATTATTTCTAAAAGCCTGATAATAGATCACTTTTACTGCTCCCATACTAGAGCCAACTAAGCAAATCTTACGAAATTTTTTCTCCTTCAACCAGTTAATCATAGAATCCAAATCTAACAAACAATCATCCAAAATCTCAAAAGCAGTACCCCCAAAATCTTCAGGAAAATTTGGACTACCTTGTGAAACTACATCATGTCCTCTGGTATTGAAAACTGCTACTGGATACCCATTTTTTGAAAAATATTTACCCAGAATAGAAATCATTGATCCTGAGTAAAAATTTCCAGTGGTACCATGAATTAATAGAAGAGCATCAATATCACTGGAATTGGAGTTTTGGGGCTCTAAAAAACAACCATCTAATTTAAAACCATCTGAAGTTTCAGTTTGTATAAGCTTCAAATCAACCATCTTTTTTCTGAGAAAATATAACTTTCATTTTGAATTAAATATAAATTATTTTGTCAATTCAACTGCTTTACTCCAAGTATAGACTTCTTCTCCAGTTGAAACGATCAAAATTTTCATCAAGCCAGCATTATAAATATGCGGTACTCCATCTTCAGTTGTTAAACGAGAATAAAGACAAGGTGCATCTTCTAAAAATTTTATCTTAGTATCTAATTTAATAGGACGTCCATTTCCCTCAGTGATCACACAACCTTTTTCTTTCCCTCCTAAATATGAATGTACTATAATATCTTTATACTCATATGAATCCCAAATTAACAAAGGTAAGGTAACTTTGGGATTATTTCCAGATTCACCGTGTACTTTTACTTCAACTAAAGGTTCTTTGAGTTTAGCAGGCTGGCCTTGATTTGAACCTTGATCTGAACAAGCAATTAAGAGCATTGAAATCAAAATTAATAACTTACTGATTTTATAAAACTTTTTCAACATAACTACTAAATAATACTACAAGAATTTTTTTACGCAAATTTAACATACATTATTCCAATCTGCGTAAGGTTGGAAAGCAAGCAAATATTATTATCACCAATATGAGCACAATTATGCAACAAACTTGAGTTGCTGTAACCACACTATAATTTTCAGCTAAAACACCAGCAAATAAAGCGCCGAAAACACTAAGTACATTTGTCAAGTTAAAAATTCCACCAAAACGACCTCTGAGTTTATCGGGAACCTCTGAACCTAACAAAGATCTGCCAATTGTGAGTGTACTAATCAATCCAAAATTTAGAAAAAATAATGATATTAATCCAATATTAAGTGTTTGGGACAAAGAAAAAGCATACATCGAAACAAATACAAAAGTTAAGTAAAAAAGTAACAAAGTGCCTTTCTTGACATAATTTACAAATATTGAAAGGCTAAAATCAGAAAAAAATCCACCTATTCCTAAAATTGCAAAAAGCAAACCATATCCATCTGCACCTGTTGAAAAAATATCAGCAGAATAAATTGGCAACAATCCATGTACAGATGGTACTACTAGAATATTCACAGTAGTACGAAGTAATATTGCTCCCTGCAGCAAACGATTGGTTTTTAAATATCCAACCAATTCAAGATAGTTTTCTTTCAAGTTATACTTAATCACTCTGGTTTGAGGAACTATAGTTTTAATATTGTAATATATAAATACGGCTATTAAAAACAATATGAACTCGCCTATCAATGTCCAGCCAGGGCCGATTACCTGAAGGATCAATCCGGCAAAATACGGAATTGAAAAATGTCCAACAAAATATGCAGAACCAACAATTGCATATGCACCAAATATAATATTTCTTCTAGAAGGTACTAACAATGGAATCAAAGAAAAATCTGATGGTGCTGCTAACGATTGAATGAATCCAATTGATAACAGAAAAATAAAAATTGATGCCGTATTGAAATTGTTAGAAATCACCAAATAAGCGAATATAAAAACACATATACTTTTAATTAAAAAAACATACACAATTACTTTTTGCCTCTCCCACTTATCAGCAGCAAAGCCACCAATAGGAGCAGAAAGCACACTAGCTAATGCCCCAGCCCCCCAAGAAAGACTTGTTAAAAACCGTGATTGAGTATATTCATAAGTTAGCCAACCAATTACAACAAATTGAAAAAAACTTCCTGCAGAAGCAAAAAATCTAGCTAGCCAAAGCAATCTGATATTTGAATAATAAAAAGGTTCCGGAAATTTCATGTTTCAATCTAAGCAAATGTTTCAATATATAATAAACAAATATACCTAGAAAAAATCTAAAATTCATCTTCTTATGATTTAAATAGCATCAAATAAACTCAATTCTCGATTATTCTAAATATGTAGCAGAAAAATCTATTTCCAATTCAATTTTATCCTCTACATAGACTACATATACTTTAGGAATTTTAATATTAAAATCACCAAAAGAAAATTGTGTTTTAGCTGTGCCAGTAATATTTCCATTTTCTAAAATTGCTTCAATATTCCATACAGAAGGTCTTAAAACACCATGAATTTCCAAATCTCCATACAATTTAAAACTTTGATATACACCTTCTATAAAAGGCCACTCAAGTTGCTCAACATTTTTAACTGTCAATGTCAATTTTGGATACTTATTTATTTCTAAAGAATTATTTTTTAAATAATTATCTCTTAAACTAGAATCACTTTTTAGGGTAGCTAAATTTACGACGATTTCAGAAGGATATTGTGAATGAATTTTACCTTTTGAATCAAAAATTATAGTGCCTTCTAAATCTTTAGTAACACCTATTGCAAATTGTGTAATTGGGTCAGATTTACCTGGTATTTTTATCTGTTCTTTAATTTTATAACTTGCTGATGTAAGAGATTTATTACAACAAAGAATCATGTTAATTGAATCATTTTTTTTGGCAGCAATTTCTATGGTTTGATTCAATCTTAACCAATCTGAAAACTTGCCATATCCTGATAAATACGAAACACAAAGATGAATAAAACCTTGCTCGTTAGGAAAAGATTCTTGTGGAAGATTTACTGAATTTTGCTTTGATTCTACTGTTTTAGACCATAGTTTTGAAGAATCACAAAAAGCATTGATTGATTCTGGTTTCTCATCAATTTGACTATGAATAAATTTATATTTAAACTTCACATCTTGATTTGTTGGTTCAGGTAGTAACACAGCAACAACTGACGCAAAACTTTTAGATAAACTTCCGGAAATCAATTTATACGATCCTGTAGGTGTAGAATTTTTAAAAGGTGTTTGTGTTGGAGTGGAAATACTAAAAGTGGGAATTGAAATTGTAGGAATTGGTATTGGAGTAGGGATTGGTATAGATGTAGGTATATTTTTCTGCTCTTTGTCTTTAGTACAATACATTTTTGTACAGCCTAAATTTCCATTTCTACAAAAACAATTGTTGCAAAAATTATCCCCAGTATCTTTACCTTGCCAACCACTTTTCACTACTTCTCCACCAGATAATTTACAATTCTTACCCGTTTGGGAATCTGTGGATGTATCTGAAGATTTTATAGAACTCAAAGATTGATCAACTTGTTTTTGTGAAGATTTTTCAGATTCCAATTTAGATGAAGCTGCAAAGAAATTACAAGAAATAAAAGTTAAAGACAAAAATAATAAAAATATTTCTCTCCTAATAAAAATTTTTAACAACAACTGTTTCATAAACTATATTCTAAAGTAATACTAATTTAATGCATTTTTTAATTGAGACAAAGAAAGATTTCCGCCACTAGCAATTAAAGCAACTTTTTTTCCTTTCAATTGATCTTTAATTTGTAATGCTGCAGCTAAAGGAGCTGCACCCGCATGTTCTACGATACTATGAGTTTTATCAGCAAATAAAACAACAGCTTCTAATAATTCTTCATCGGAAACCAAGATAAAATCATCTAACATTTCCTTAAGAATCTGTTGTGTATATTCGTATCCCATAGAAGTAGCTAATCCTTCAGCCAATGATTTGTTATTTTTTTCTATTATGTTGCCATCTTTCCAAGAAAAATATGCACCTGGAGAATTATGTGACTGAACTCCTATAACCTTAATATTTGGATTAACTGCATTTGAAACAATACATGCACCACAAGCTCCACTCCCACCACCAATTGGGACAATTATAACTTCTATATCTGGCTGATCTTCTAATATTTCTAGAGTATAAGTTCCAGTTCCTTCAACGAGTCTAGACTCATTAGCTGAATGTATATAATAATATCCTTCATCAATTGACAATTGTTCAGCAAATTGTCTTGCATCATCAAATCCTTGCCCATGTTCAATAATTTTAGCCCCTAAACTTTTGATAGATGACACCTTAGTTGATGTTGTATTTTCGGGAACTACGATCACTACATTCACTCCAAATATTCGGCCTCCATAAGCAACACCTTGACCAAAATTACCAGTTGATGATGAAATTACTCCTTTATTTTTTTCTTCAGCAGTTAATTGTGAAATAGTGTTCAATGCCCCTCTAACTTTGAAAGAGCCTAAATGTTGATAATTTTCATGTTTAATAAACACTTTTGCATCTAACATTTCATCAATACCATAATAATTCAAAAGAGGAGTTCTGATTATGTGAGGCATAATTCTTTTTCTTGCATTCAATACATTTTCTAACGTAGGTCTGGTAGACAATTTGATCTCCCTTAAAACTATGAAATTTTATTAATTTAAAAAACTACAAAACTATAACAAATTTATTATATCTTCTTAATGACAAAACTTGAATAAAATTATACAATCGCAAAAATTTTGTATCAGTTTTTACAAACTACATAGGAGATAAGAATGAGTGTTTATCGAGCAGAATATATTTGGATTGATGGTTCAGTACCAACAAGCAAACTTCGTTCTAAGACAAAAGTAATTAAATCAGGAGAAGAACCTCCTATATGGGGATTTGATGGTTCTAGTACTAATCAAGCACCTGGAGATGAATCTGATTGTGTCTTGAAACCTGTTTTTTCATGCCCAGATCCACTTAGGGGACCTGAAGATATTTTGGTAATGACTGAAGTGTTGACAACAGATATGAAACCTCATTCTTCTAACACTAGAGCAAAATGTGCCAGAACAGAAAAAAAATTCTCTGAATTTGATATCTGGTTTGGGATTGAACAAGAATATACTCTATTCGATGGAGTTCAACCACTTGGATGGCCTTCAAACGGTTTCCCTGCTCCACAAGGAGGATACTATTGTGGTGTTGGATCCGACGAAGTTTTTGGCAGAGAACTTATAGAAGACCATCTTGAAGCTTGTATTGAAGCAGGTTTGGAAATCTCAGGTATTAACGCTGAAGTGATGCCAGCACAGTGGGAATTTCAAGTAGGACCAGTTGGACCAACAGCGGTTTCTGATCAACTTTGGGTTGCTAGATGGTTACTCTATCGTATCGGTGAAGAACATGGAATCACTGCAACTCTATCTCCTAAACCTGTAAAAGGTGACTGGAATGGTGCTGGAGCACACACAAATTTCTCAACCAAACAAATGCGTGAAAGTTACCAACCTTGTATCGATGCTGCTGAAGCTCTAGCTCCCAAGCATAAATTACATATAGAAAATTATGGAGCTGACATACGTGATCGACTTACAGGTCTTCATGAAACTGCGTCTGCTGACAGTTATTCTTATGGTGTGTCAGACCGTGGAGCCTCAGTAAGAATCCCTTGGCAAGTAGCTAAAGATGGCAAAGGTTATATCGAAGATAGAAGACCTAACGCTAATATGGATCCATATACTGTAACAAGACTAATTACAGATACGGTTTGTTCTGCTGCAAAAAAATAAGCACTATTTCAAATAAATTGATGAAATTTAATGTTAAATTTTTGATATTTTTTAACTTATTTGGGGTTGAAATTAAAAAATGGAAAATACGGTATTGCTAGTAAGTAGTAATTTATTTTTTTTCCCTAGGATTAAATTTGCTGCAAAAAAATTTAATTTAGTCACTAAAATGGTGACAAATATCAACGATCTTAATAAGTCAGAAAAAAATGACAAAATCCAATTTATATTAATTGATCTTGAATTTGATTTTTGGACTAAAATCTTAATGGCTGTAAATACCCAAAATATTGATTGTAAATCGATAATAGCTTTTGGGCCTCATAGTGATGTTGACTCTTTTGAAAAAGCTAAAAATCTAGGATGTACATCAGTTCTTCCAAAAGGCACTTTCTCAAATAAGTTACCAGAACTTTTTAATGAATAATTTCAAATGTTTGACACAATTATTTCCAACGGAATCATAATAGATGGCACCAAAAAGCCTAGATATCAAACTGATATAGGTATTCAAAATGGAAATATCAAAACCGTCGGAGACTTAAGTAACTCAAAAGCAAAAAATATTATAAATGCTGAAAATTTAATTATTTCTCCTGGGTTTATAGATATGCATACTCACTCAGATATTTCTCTTGTAAATGACAAGTATGGTGAAAGTAAAGCATATCAAGGTGTAACAACAGAAGTAACTGGCAATTGTAGTTTTTCTCCATTCCCAGCTGGTAAAAAAGGGCCAAATAATCTAAAAAAAGGCCTTTGGGAAACTGCAGCTTTAGCTGATGATCCTAATACAAATTGGACATGGAATACGTTAAATGATTGGGCAAATACTATAGAAAAAAATGGCACAAGTATTAATATCGCTCCACAATTAGGATACGGAGCGCTTCAAGTTGCTACAGGTGCTACGGAAGAAAGATCTGCAACAAAAACAGAGATGAATGAGATGAAATATTTAGCATCTGAAGCAATTGAACAAGGTGCTTTTTCAATTTCAACTGGTCTTTCTTTACCACCATCAGCATATGCCTCTACTGAAGAAATTATAGAAATATGTAAAGCGATATCACATTATGACGGTGTTTTTTATGCCACACATGCTAGAGTTGGCCCAGGCAAACACATATCTGCTATAGAGGAAGCAGTCAAAATAGGACAAAAAGCCAATATACCTGTTCAATTTTCACATCTAGCAATAACAGACTGGCGATATTATGGACACGGACCTAAAATGCATGAAATTTTTGATAAAGCAAACAAAAATGGATTAGATATAACTTATGATATGTACCCATACACTGCAGCAGGAGCAGGTCTTGACCAAATGATCCCATTATGGGCTCATTCAGGAGGAATTGATGAATTTTTAGAAAGATTAAAAGATTCCAATCAAAGGTCAAAAATTAGAGAAGAGGTCAAGGAAGGAAGAGGCGGATTACCTCCAAAATGGGAAACTGTAATATTGTCTTCCTCAAATAATGACAAAAATAAACAATTAATTGGAATGTCAATAATAGAAATTGCTCAGAAAAGAAAGATTGACCCAGCTGAAACAGTATTGCAATTAGTAGAACAAGAAATAGGAGCAGTACCTGTTATCATACATAATAGATTAGAGAGTGATATTAGATGTTTTATGGATCATCCTCTAGCAATGTTTGGTTCTGATGGCAATGCTGTTTCACCAAACGGATTTTATAAACATGCAAAACCTCATCCTAGGTTTTATGGTACATATCCAAGAGTACTTGGAAGATACGTTAGAGAAAAACCATCAGTCTTAACATTAGAAGAGGCAATATATAAAATGACGGGGTTCCCTGCAAAAAGGTTATGTATGAAAAATAGAGGACTCATTAGAAAAGGTTATATAGCCGACCTAACTATTTTTGATCCTAAAACAATAATCGATAATGCAACATTTCATGATCCTCATCAATTTCCAGTTGGTATTGATCACGTATTGGTAAATGGCATCCCGGTAATTAAAAATGGAAAACACACTAAATCGATTCCAGGTAAAGTTCTAAGAAGAGGCAAAACTTGATTCAAGATTCTAAAAGTCAAATTTTTCAAGTCAAAAATAAGAAACAATTATTTATTGACGAAAAATTTATTGATTATAGCAATAATGTGACTTTAACCATGAACCCTCCCTATATGAGTGAAATTCCAGTTATGATCCCCGACAAACCTTGGGAAAATCGCATAGGTAGTTATAACACTGTAATTAAAGAAAATGATTTGTTTAGAATGTGGTATGATTTCACTCCTCCTGAAAATGACCCTTCTGGAATTACTAGAGGGGTAGCATATGCAGAATCTACAGATGGTATCCATTGGGAAAAACCAAATATTGGTTTAGTAGAAATTTGTGGTTCTAAATCCAATAATGTTGTTATTCCAAGAATCCCAAATGCTCCACGAGGAGAAACTGAAGGTGGTACCGTATTTTTAGATACAAACCCAAATTGCTCCAGAAAAGAAAAGTATAAATTTTGGACAAAAATCCGTGGCATTCCTAAAGAAGATCAAGAACGTGGTATGAATGGACCATTCTGGCAAATGTATTCTTCAGATGGAATTAATTGGAATACATATGATGACAGAGTAAAAACGGAACACTCCGATACTCAAAATGTCCCATTTTGGGATGATGAAATTAAAAAATATGTTGGGTTTGGACGTACTAGAAATCCTTACAAAGGTTTCAAAGTACGTGGAATAGGACGAATAGAATCTACAAACTTTCACGATTGGTCAAAAATGGAAGAAGTCTTTCGTGTTGAAGAATCAGACTGGAGAACCATACCACCTCTAGAATGTTCAGAAAGACTAGGAGGATATGTAGATGTTTATACAAATGCAGCTTCAAAATATGAATTTGCAGAAAATGTTTATCTAATGTTGCCAAGCTTTTTATACCATTGGGAATGTATAAAATATGTAAAATCTAATGATTTAGATGAAGATGATATGCATGTTAATTTCCCAGACACTTCTGATATAAAACTTTTAACTAGTCGGGATGGAATTAGCTGGAAACAATCCCCTAGTAAACAATCATTCCTCAGACTAGGATTATCAGGTAAATCAAGATCAAAACAAATATATACCAGTCCAGGATTTATCAAAGTAGAAGACGAATTATGGAACTACTGTTCTGGCTCAAACAGAAATCATTCTCACCAATTAGATTTGCATACAGATCAACTAAAATCAGGAATTTTCAGAAACATTTCTCGTCTTGACGGATTTATTTCAGCTGACACACCATATAATGGGGGGTCGATAACAACACCTCCAATTTCTTTTAAAGGAAGTAAATTATATCTAAATATAGATACTAGCGCTGGAGGTTCAGCAAAAATAGAATTACAAGATTTGTCTGGAAAGCCTATTGAAAAATTTTCAATAAAAAACTGTGATACGATCAACGGAAATTCAGTTGCAATGCCAGTATCTTTTAATGGGGAAACAAACTTAAATGATTTAGCTGGGAAACCTATAAAAATATACATAGAAACCTATGATACAAAACTTTACGGATTTCAATTTTTATAAGAAATAAACTAATAATCCAATCACAATCATTAGATCAAAAATTAAAGCTGTTATGATTAATTTAGCATTTCTAGACATTATTCAAGAATTAAAAAAGTAGAAAATATGGAGCGGGAGACGGGATTCGAACCCGCGACACCCTGCTTGGAAGGCAGGAACTCTTCCGCTGAGTTACTCCCGCGTAGACAAATATTGTACCTTACTTTTATAAGCAATTCAAAAATTAAAGTACAAAAGATTCTTTAACCGTTTTCACAATGTGATTAGCTATAGCCATACTAGATGTTGCAGCAGGAGATGGTGCATTCAAAACATGTACAGAATTTTTTGTTTTAATTAAATAAAAATCTTGTAAAATTTTCCCATTCCCATCAACAGCTTGGGCCCTAACACCTGCACGCCTATTAATCAAATCTTTTGAAGAAATTTCTGGAACAAGTTTCCTAAGTGAATTAAGAAAAATAGGCTTAATTAAGGACCTCATTTGTTCACTTACTGCAGTACGTACATTTTTACGTGCCATTTTCCAAAATCCTAGGAATTTCATAGTTTCAAAAGTATCAATCAAATCAATCGAAAACCTACTATATCCTTCTCTAGAAAAAGATAAAACAGCATTTGGGCCAGCTTCAACTGAGCCATCAATCCGTTTGGTAAAATGCACACCCAAAAACGGAAATCGTGGATCAGGAACCGGATAAATCAAACCTTTAACGAACTTTCTAGCATTTTCTGATAATTCAAAATATTCTCCACGAAAAGGTATAATTTTCACTCCATAATCTAATCCCATCATTTTTGCAATTCTGTCAGAGTTCAAGCCAGCACAATTAACAATGTTTTTTGTAGAAAAAGTATCTTTTAAAGTCTCAAGATGTAAAGTTTTATTATCTGAATAAACAATCGAATGAATCTCCGAATTCTTAATTATTGAAACACCCAAATCGACACAATCATTAGCAAAATATTGAGAAACTACTTTATAATCAACAATAGTAGTTGTAGGGCAATAAATACCTTTACTACCAGTAGCATAAGGCTCTAAATCTTGTATTTGATTTTTAGACAAAAATTGCAATCCTTTAATTCCATTACTCTTGCCTCTTTCCATCAAATTGTTTAGGGATTTTTCTTCAGAAGCATCAGTAGCAATAATCAATTTCCCACAAGCATCAATTTCAATATTTTTTGAGACACAATAATCTTTTAATAATTTTGATCCAGTTAAACAAAATTCAGCTTTCTGTGAACCTGGAGCGTAATAAATACCTGAATGTATCACACCACTATTGTGTCCAGTTTGATGATAAGCAATTTCATTTTCTTTTTCTAACACACCAATTTCAGACTTTGGAAATGCAATTTTCAATGCCCTTGCAGTTGCTAAGCCTACTATTCCAGCACCCACAATTAAAATATCAAATTCTTTAAAACTCATAACTTAAATAAACCTTTTTAAGAAAAATAAATTCTAACACACAAAATTCAATTACTTAAATAATAGACAATTTTACTAAAATTGATTTCATGATAACCTATACGAAATTTTTAGTAACAAATTCATAGGAATTATATAAATGACAAAATTATTATGCCAAAAAGATAGTTACATCAAATCTTTTTCTGGAACAATCAAAAACATCAACAACAAAGGAATAATTCTTGATCAAACAGCATTTTATCCAGGCGGAGGCGGACAACCATTCGATTCAGGTCAAATAACATGGGAAACAGAAACATTTGAAATAAAAAAGATCTCTAGAATAAATGGTGAAATCACTCACGAAATTGAAAACTTTAACCCAAACCAAATACAACTGGGTTCAAAAATTTCAGGTAAAATCGATTGGGATCGACGTTACCAACTTATGAGAACACATACCGCCTTACACATTATGTGCGGAATAGTATGGAGAGATTATAATGCTCCTGTTACTGGAGGTGATATGAAACCTCTTACAGCTAGAATGGATTTTGAACTCGATGAAATGTCTTCCACTTTTGCAAATGAAATTGAAGATAAAGTTAATTTTGAAATTAATTCCAAAAAAAATATAACTGTCGATTTTATTCCTAGAAAAGAAGCTGTTAAAATTCCTGATTTAATTAGGACAAAGGTAAATCTGATCCCCGACTCAATCGACATTATAAGAACAATAAACATTGAAAACTTAGATTTACAAGCTGATGGAGGTACTCACGTAAATAACACACTAGAAGTGGGAAAAGTTAGAGTCACCGGACACGAAAGTAAAGGGAAAATTAACAAACGGATTCGAATAGAAATTTTGAACAACTAATGACAAAAAATATATTCGAAAACTTCTCAAATAATTCTCCTAAAGGAGAAAGTTTTGTTCCAGTACAAAGAGCAAAGTACGATTTTGCAGTTGCCTACCCAGACCCAGAATCAATTCCCATAGACGGTTTAACCAATTCAATTTCAGAAGCTCTTTCAAGAGAAGGTAAAGACTTAGCTATATATCCAGACAAGCAAGGATATCCTCCTCTAAGACAATTTGTTGCAGAAAAATTACTGTTGGAACGTCAAATACCTCTTGAATCAAACGAAATAATATTAACAAGTGGTTCAAATCAAGCAATATATATGACAGCTGAAATCCTACTTGATCCAGGAGATGTAGTTATTACTGATGATTTTTTATACTCCGGGACAATAAATATTTTTCAAAGATTTGGAGCTAAAATTTTAGGAATTCCTTCAAATAATCTAGGAATAGATGTAGAGTGTCTTGAAAAAAACATCAAAAAACTAACTAAAGAAAAGAATAAACCCAAATTAATTTATCTAATACCAACATTCCAAAATCCTCAAGGCTGGAGCTTAGATCTTGAAAAAAGGAAACAAATAGTTCTTATTTCCAAAAAATATTCGATCCCTATTTTAGAAGACGACTGTTATGTAGATTTGAGTTTCTATGGAGAAAACCTACCTTCAATAAAATCTTTAGATCCTGAATGTGATGTGATATACGTAGGGTCATTCTCAAAAACCATAGCACCTGGGATGAGAATGGGGTTTCTCACCGCTCCAGAGGAATATTTAAATCGTTTAAGAAGAATTCTACCTTCTGGAGGGGTCAATCAGTTTGCATCATTGGCAATATATCATTATTCAAAAAATTCATTACCATCTCATATTGAATCAATCAATAAAATTTTACTTAACAAAAAAAACACAATGATTTCAGCCCTAGAAGAATATTTTGGCAAAAACGCCAAATGGAATAACCCAAACGGAGGACTTTACATCTGGGTCAAGCTTCCAAAGCATTCAGATACCTCAATAGCAGAACCAATAGCATTCAATCAAAATGTTGGCTTTCTACCTGGAGTATTATTCTCAGCAGATGGATTTTCAGGCAAAAATAAAATGAGACTATGTTTTGGTTTTAATCAACCTAAAGAAATTCAAGAAGGTATTAAAAAATTATCTAATGTTTTTTATGAATTAGATTATTTATAAAAATTATTTTTGAACCATTCTGAGGTCTTTTTCAAACCCTCTTCCATCGAAATTTTGGGAGACCAATTTAAGTCTGATTTTGCTTTGTTATTTGAAAGAATTATCCGATCAATATCACCTGAACTTTTAGTTTGAAATACTGGTTTATTTTTATACAATGTTTCTTTACTTAATATTTCAAAAATTTCATTCACACTTACTCCTATAGCAGATCCTATATTAGCAGTAAATGAAACATCTGATTTTAGTGAAAGTTCAATTGCATCCAATATATCAGAAATAAAAACAAAGTCCCGAATTTGATTTCCATCTCCATAAATTTCAACTTTTTCGCCAAGAAGCATTTTTGACAAAAATATTGCAACAACTCCACTCGCACCTTTGTGATCTTGCCGAGGCCCATAAACATTTCCCAATCTCAACACCTTCTTTAAAATTGTATCTGGCACAATCAAATCAATGTATTTTTCTAAAGTCCATTTGCTTAATCCATATGGACTTATTGGCCTAATTGGATGACTTTCATCACATGGCAAATATTCCGGTTCCCCATAAAGAGCCCCTCCTGTTCCCAAATATAATATTTGATTAACATTAGATTCAATCGAAATTTTTAATAAATTCAAACCAGATAAAATATTATTTTTAGCATCAAAAACAGGATCCAATTGAGAATCCATTACAGAAACTTGCGCTGCACAATGAATTACTGCGTCTGGACGAAAATCGAAAAATACATTCTTAAGACTTGGATCACAAAGATCAATATTTACAAATTCAGCTGATGTATTTATATTTTCAAGCTTACCAGAAGATAAATTGTCTAAAACGAGTACTTGGTTACCATTAATAATTAATCTATCCACTATAGAAGAACCTATAAATCCAGCCCCTCCTGTAATAATTATTTTCATTTTAAATCCTATAAGAAATATATCTATTTTATGATGAAATTTGGAAACAAAATTTTAATTGCTATTTGAGATAATTATTCCTTCAAAAATTTCATCAGAATTATTTGTGATTTCACATGATACATTCGATGGAATTTCAAAAACATCAAATGGTTTCATTTCAATACTATCTTCACCTATTTTAATTTTCACTTTACCATTAATTACAATACATTTTTTAAAAACTCTACTTAACAAATCTGATGGAATTGAAAATCCAGAATTAAGTAAAAATTTCTTGCAAACAATCTTATCTGAAAAACTAATAATTTCATAAGACCCCCAAATTTCTTCAACATAAACTGGAGATTCTGCTTCTTTTCTATCTTTAGATTTTAATGAGTTTACAACATTTTTCAACTCATCGAGTTTATCAAAAGAAGATATCAATATCGCATCTTTTGAATCAACAGCCACTATATTTTTCATCCCCAAAGAAACTAAAAGTTTATTCTGAGAAATTAAAATGGAATCTGTAGAATCAATTGTAATAACATCACCCTCCACTACATTTCCTTTGTCATCTTTATATCCATAATTATACCTAGAGTTCCAAGAACCTAAATCTAACCATTCAGAACTAAAAGAAGTTACATAACATCTAGGAAGCTTCTTTTGTTTTGATTTTTTTGAAACAACAGGCTCTAATACTGCATAATCAATGGATTCTGATGAAAGTTCCCCAAAATTTTCTTCATCAAGATATAAATAACCATCTCTAAAATCACTAATTTCCATAGCTTTTTCACAAAAATTTACAATCTGTGGTCTGAAATAACTAATTAAATCAATCCAAACTGAAGCTCTCAACATTAAGATTCCAGAATTCCAATAGTAATTACCTGATTGTATAAATAACTTTGCAGATTCCAAATCAGGCTTTTCTATAAAATTTTCTACATGGACGACATTTTGAGTTAAATTTGTATTACTTTCTATCTTAATATAGCCAAATTGAGTTTCAGGTACTTTAGGTTCTATACCAAAAAGTACTATATCTCCATCTTCAGCAAATTTGTAACTGCGATCAATATCTTCTTGAAACTTTTCCAAATCTGAAACTACATGATCAGCAGGTAAAACTAAAACTAATGAATCACCATAATCTTTCAATATTTTCATACAGGCAATAGTCAAAGAAGGGGCAGTATTTTTCGGGAATGGTTCCAAAATAACATCAAAGTTTTTTTGATTTACTTCAGATAATTGTCTTTCCAAAAGTTTTTGATGTTTTTCATTCCCAATTATAATTGCTTTTCCCATACCTTGAATTCTAGCCACAGTTTTTTGAAACATCGATCCTTGTTTATCGAAGTCTACGAAAGGTTTGGGGTAAAAAAATCTAGATATCGGCCAAAGCCTTTCTCCCGAACCACCAACTAAAACAACAGGGGAAATCTTTTTAAAATCATCGTTGGACATTTTTAACTTTTAGAAACTAATTTTTTGGTAGTATATTTTTTACTTCAGTCTGGAATCAATCACAGCTTTTAATTCAATTATTTTATTCCCAACAAATTGATTGCTTTTGATATGTAATTCAATCAATGAAGATGCAATTTCAACTTCATTTCTAAGCAAGTGATGAGTAGCCCTAACATAAACCATTCTGTCGGTCTGTGGAGCAATTAAACTTATTAATTCTATAGCCTTATTTTCTTCAACAATATAATTATTTCCATTCATAATTTCTATCTGAAATTGATCTGCAAATACAAATAATAGTGACGAAAAATGCACCAATGATGCAGGATCTTTATCAATATAAGAAACTACATCATTAAATCCTTGACTTAAATTACCTTCAGCAAAATCCTGTAAAGCTTGAACTTGAACAATTTCAATCCTGTTTGGAGAAATATTCTTTGCCTGAACTACAAATTCCGAAGATTTTTGAAGTAAACTCAACTCATTGACAGAAGCATATTGATAAATACCTGCAGATGCAACATGAATTCTCCAATCATTTGGATCTTGATCAATCCCTTCTTTATGAATTTTTTGAATAAAATCCATCACCAAATCAAATTCTTCTTCTTGAATAGAATTAAAGTTTGTTAAAGTTTCATTCAAAAACATCATTCTATAGTGATTAGAAAGAGGTGAAAATGAGTTGATTGAATCATTATAAATTGAAACTCTATCAGACCATTCTAATTCCGAATCCATAGTTTTAATTATATTTTTTGAACCTTGGTATATTGGAATATTCACAAAAACAATTAAATAAATTACTAGAAAACAAGAAACAGCTACTAAGCTAAAATTTATATACCTAACAAATGGATTCAAGAATCTTTTATAAAAAGAAAATCTTTTGTTAATCTGTTCCTGAAGATTATTCAATAATGAAACTTGATTGCCAGTTACATCAACAAAATAAACAAAAGAAATCAAAATAAAAATTTGTAACTTAGAAACATGAGTTTCTTCAATAAATAATTGCTGCACAAAATAACTAAGCACTGCACCAGTAATCACTATCAGGAAAATCTGCTTATCTTTATCTACTATCTTAAGATTCCTAATTAAAATATAAAAAATTGTTCCCCAAAGCATCAAAATACTTATCAAACCAAGTAATCCTAGGGAAATTATTTTTTCCGCAAAATAATTGTAAGCAATTTGTCCACCATTATAAAAATAAATCGCAAAGTTTGTATCAATCTGTGATTCAAATGCAGTCAAAAAGTTACCAGGTCCCCATCCAAAAATAGGTCTAGATAAAAAGGGTCCTATCTGGGTAGAAATATGTCCAAAATAACTAATACCTCCACTTTGATAACCAGAAATCAAAGAATTAAATTCGTTCTCAAAATCAACTAGGGCAGCTAATAAAACCGGTACGATAACCAAAATCCCCATTACAATAGTCCGAAAAATATTTACCTTGCCAAGCCATATATAAAGTCCACTAAAAGTGATTATTCCCAAAGAAAAACTTATCCAATGGAAATCAATTGCAACAAAATTAAAAAGAACCAAAATTAATACGATTGAAATTGACCAAAATATTCTTGGTATCAAAAAACTATCAAACACAGGTGAATCCAAGTTTTTCATAGCTCTTCTTTTTGAAGCCCTAGTAGAAATAATTTCAGATTTATCTCTAACTAATGAACTTGATAATAGTGCAAGAGCAATGAAAAAATTGATTGATAAGTAAAAGGCAACATAACTAGAATTCCCTAACGTAACTCCATTTGATGTCCCAGACAAAATTAGTGGAATAGAATTAAAACCCAAAACTTCGAACAACCCAAGAACCACCAAAACAAATCCAACTATCAGTTGATAGTTGAAATATTTAATCCAAGCATTCCAATCAACGTTGATGGAAATCAATATCAAAAAATATACAAACCAATGAAATAAATCAATAAAACCATCCATACGATCCAATGTAGACCAAAAGCTTTTATCAATGTCTACAGAAAACAACGAAGATAGTAAAGAAATGAATAAAAATAAACCCAAAACAAATAATAAAATGGAAACTTTTGGTTTATATTTTGAATTAATCAGTAGTAAAGAGAGCCAAAATATAAACATCACTTCTACACTGATCCTGAAAAACAATGCTTTGCCCATGAGATAAGGAAATATTGTATCGGGAAAAGGTGTTGAATTGACCACCAGTGGCAATAACAAAACAAAAACTAAAGAAAAACGTAATAAGATTACTAAAAAATTTTCATAGTTTTGTGATCGTATAAAACTTGGTGAAGAAACTTTTGTTGACATATATATATAATATCTGATGCTTTTGAATTTTTTCAATAAAGTGTAATAGTAACTCAAATCATAACTTAATTCTTTTTAAAAATACTTTGTATTTATAAAATTTTGTTTTATATAAGAATATCGTTTTATAAATCTATTTTTTGTTAATAAACAAGTGAACATAATTTTATAAATTAATTGTAATAATACTAGTTAGTTTTTGAACTTTATCCTCCTATGGTATTTTTTGCTTAAGTTGTATACTTTAGTAATGAATTTACGCGAAGATTGGTTTTATTGGTTAATAGTGGTTATAGTGTTTGTATCGATACTTGTTTTTGATTTATGGAGATGGAAATCACACTTCCCTAATTAAGAAAAATATTTCAACTGGAGTAGAAAATGTTCAAAAAATTAAAGAATTGCCATAATTCAAAAGACTTCAGAACTCTTGCCAAACAAAGAATTCCTTCTCCGATTTTTCATTATATAGATGGGGCTGCAGATGATGAGATCACCTTACTTCAAAATACAAAATCTTTCGAAAAATGTGATCTGGTTCCTAATATTCTCAGAGGAGTTGAAGAAGTAGATTTGAGCGTAACTTTGATGGGAAAGAAAATTAATTTACCTCTTTTCTTTTCTCCCACAGCATTACAAAGATTATTTCATCATCAAGGGGAATTAGCTGTTGGGAAAGTTGCAGAAAAATTTGGAACATTTTTTGGAATCTCATCTTTAGCAACAGTAAGTATTGAAGAGATTGCTAAAAATTATTCGTCTCCTAAAATGTTTCAACTATATGTCCACAAAGATCAAGGTCTTAACAACAATATGATTGAAAAATGTATCGAGAACAATTTTGATGCTATAGCAGTAACTGTAGATACAATAGTTTCGGGAAATAGGGAAAGAGATTTTTATACTGGATTTACATCTCCACCTAAATTAACTTTAAATAGCTTAATTAGTTTTGCAACTCACCCTAACTGGACTTTAAATTATCTACTTAGAAAAAAATTTGAACTGCCACAACTACAAAATCATGTAAAACAAGGAACTGATATTACAGTCTCTGTAGGTGACTATTTCAACACAATGTTAGATCAAAATATGAACTGGAAAACGATTGAAGAAATCAATAAAAAATGGGGCAAACATCTCTGTATAAAAGGAGTTATGTCTGTTGAAGATGCAAAAAAAGCTGTTGATGTAGGTGCCACTGCAATAATGGTCTCTAACCATGGTGGAAGACAACTTGATGGATCACGTGCACCTTTTGATCAATTAGCTGAAATAGTTGACGCTGTAGGAGATAAAGTAGATGTAATATGTGATGGCGGTATCCGTAGAGGGACACATGTTTTAAAAGCTTTATCAGTAGGTGCAAAAGCATGTTCAGGGGGAAGAATGTACCTTTATGCCTTGGCTGGTGCAGGTGAACGAGGAGTTGAAAAAGCAATGGGTCTAATGAGAGAAGAAATAGAACGGGGAATGAAATTGATGGGTTGCAAATCAATAAGTGAATTAGGACGTCATAATTTAAAATTCAGATGATCTTAAAAGTAATTAAATTATTGAGGAATTAACAAAAACTCTTATTTTGTAGAAAAACACCTTTGGAAAACATTTTTCTTTTGCTTTATAAAAGCAAGAGTTCTATAAAAATCATATTACTAGGAACATGTGGTTTTCATGAATTGGATACTTATAATAATTTCATTTTTTAGTGGCGCGATACCTTGGGCAACCTTACTAGGAAAAGTCACCAAAAGTCCTCCATTAAACACTATTGGAGACGGTAACCCAGGCGCAGCAAATCTATGGAAAGCTAAAGGCTGGAAAATTGGACTAATTTCTGTATTTCTTGAAATATTTAAAGGGTTTTTACCTATATACTTCATACTAACTTTTTTTGAATTAAACTTAAATAATACAGAAAAAATTCTTATATCTCTAATGCCAATATTAGGACATGGCTTTTCTCCATTTCTTAAATTTAAAGGTGGGAAATCATTAGCAGTAACATGGGGAGTATGGATTGGATTAACGAAGGGACTTGCATTACCAATAGGTTGTATATATTTACTAACTATGCATTCTATTCAAAAACATCACGCATGGACAGTATTGATTAGCTTAATAGGGATGTTAATCACTTTTACTTATGTTTTTGAAGAAATTTTTATGTTTATTACTATGACATTGAATATTTTATTTATAATATTCAAACATAAAAATGAATTTTCAGAAAAAATTGTTTTAAGAAATTGGATTATAAACAAATTAAAGTAACATGCTTATAATAGAACATACAATTATCTTACTTATTTCGATATCAATATTAATGATCGCAAGATCAAATTCTAGATCAATCTCCAGTTTATTTTCTGTAAANAACAAAAAAAGTAACTCATCTCTATCAATTCTAATTCCTGCTAGAAATGAAGAAGATAATATAGAAAAATGTTTAAGATCTTTAATCGCAGATGACAATCCAAATTTTGAATTTTTAATACTAGACGATAATTCAAAAGATCAAACCAGTAAAATAGTGGAAAATTTATCCAAAATTGATCCAAGAATCAATTTGATTAAAGGTTCTAAGCTCCCAAAGGATTGGTCTGGAAAAAATTGGGCATGTCATCAACTATCCTCAAAAGCAAAAAGTGATTTTATATTATTTATTGATGCAGATACTTGGGTCTCTAATCAAACAATCAATAAAGCCATATGTTATATGGAAGAAACAAAATGCGCTTTACTAACAGTGATGCCAAAAAGAAATTCAAATTGTTTCATAGAAAAACTGATGTTCCCTTTCATAGATTGGATTACAACTAGTTTCATGCCAATAAAAATTGCTGGCACCATAAAAACTCCTTATATTTCAGCAACTTTTGGGCAATTTATGATGTTTCAAAAAGAAAAATATTTTCAATCCGGGGGACATGGTGCATTAAAGGGAAATGTTTTAGATGATTTTGAATTAGGCAGAGCAATTAAAAGAAAAGGTCTTATTTGGAAATTACTTGATGGAAATAAAAGTGTAGAAACNAATATGTATCAAACAAATATTGAAGCAATTAGAGGATTATCTAGAAGTATTTTCCCAACTTTCGAATATAGAATAAGTACTTTCTTACTTGCTGCTTCTATTTTATTTCTTATAACTTTAGGTCCTTATATTTCTATTTATTTCTGGTTAATTGGTTCTTATCAAAGTGAACTTTTAGTCATCATTTCATTTGTCACTTTAATAATTATTTTATATTCTTGGATAATAATATGTTCTTACTTTGATCATAATAAAATCACAACTATGATTTATCCGTTAATAATGTCTATAATTTTTTTAATTGCATTTCATTCTTTCTTTTCATATCTATTTGGACTATCGAAATGGAAAGGAAGATCAATTAGTAAATATAAAATCAAACTATAACGCGATGTATTAATACGAATTAAGCTTTATTTACTTTAATAATGGTTTAACTTATTTCAAATATCTAATAAAATATCAGACCTGCCCGGGTGGCGGAACGGTAGACGCGCTGGACTTAAAATCCTGTGCCCAATAGGGCGTGTGGGTTCGATTCCCACCCCGGGCACCAGTATATCTAATTCTCAGATTAATTTAATTACTTCAATTTCTCTGTGTGCTAGATGACTTCTAACTCTGTCTACATTTGCTACCCACCAATCACTNCCATAAAAGTTAGCTTCTTTTTGTTCCAAATCANCTTCATCAGAAAAACATCTCACCCAAATAAATTTCGTATCTTCTTCATTAACAGCGCTAAGTTTAACTTCCATACCTGCATCTAAAACTCTGGGCATAATTTCATCCTGGAAAATTTTAATCCAACTTTCCATCATCCCCTTGTTAATAGTATACGTTCGTATCTGAGCAATCATATTTCACCTTTAAAAAACTGTAATCCATAATTTCTGTTTTATTATTTTTCTAACATTTTACGTAATTCGCCACAATTATCTTTTGCAAACTGATAAATAATGTGCCAATCAGTTCCCATAGCAAAATGCTTTACCCCCATCTCCATCCATGGGATCGCAGCCTCAGGAGAACCAATTGCAACTCTAGGATGAACTCCCATCTTCAATGCCGTTTTATAAGTGTATTCTATAGCTTCTTTTACCTCTGGATCTCCTTTTTCAAAAGCCCTAGGTTTACCTAAACTCAAGGAATAATCATTAGCTCCAAAAGTAACCATATCTATACCACCTAAACTTAAAATNTCTTCTAANTTTTCAACTGCCTCACGTTTCTCAATCATTAATGCAATTACACAGTCGTCTAAAACCTGAACATACTCATCAGTCCCGCCTTCTAGTCCATAACTTGAAAATCTTCGATCAGCAGCTCCAAATCTTCCGCCAGATTGCGGAGTATCAGCTCTTACTGCAGAAATACAAGCTTTTGCATCTTCAACAGTCCTTGTATCAGAAAACAAAATGTTCTGAATTCCAGACCCAATAGCCCTTTGTGCAACAAAAGTTTTATTTTCAATGTCAACTTTAATCATTGACGAAATTCCATTCAATTCTGTTGCTCTAGCAAAATTNTCAAAATCATATAAATCATATGGCCAGTATTCAGCTAATACCTCTATATAATCTACAGCACCAGTTTGCCCAATTATTTCAGCTAAATCAGGACTAGGAGAACTAATATGCATAGCTAAACTAGGTTTATCCTCATTAAGTAATTGTCTTAAACGGTTAGATCTCAAAATACACCTCCAATTAAAAAAGTTTCTTACAAATTAATTTAAACTAATAAGTGGCTCTTCCTCCACTTATATCAAACACAGCACCAGTACTTGCTGAACATTCTTTAGAAGATAACCAAGAAACAATACTAGCTACTTCAGAAATTTCAACAGTTCTTTTCATTGGGATTTTTTCAACCATGTAATCAACAACTTCCTTTGTAACTTGCTCTAGGAGTTTAGTCTTAACTACTGCAGGAGTCACACAATTAACTCTAATTCCAGTTTCTGCTAACTCTTTGCCTAGAGATTTCGTCAAACCAATAACTGCAGCTTTAGTTGAAGAATAAGGAGCCATTTTAGGATTACCTTCTTTACCAGCAATCGAAGCAATGTTAATTATTCGACCATAATTTTTTTCAAGCATAATTGGAGTAACAACATTGCACATTAAAAAAACAGATCTCAAATTAGCAAAATAAACACGATCCATTTCTTCAACNGGGGTTTCCCAAAGATTATTAGGAGATCCAGTAATACCAACATTATTCACCAAAATATCCACCTGGCGAAATTTTTCTTTGACTAGATTCATAGAGGTTAAAACAGATTCTTCATTTGAAACATCAGTATCAAAAAAATACGCTTCAACACCTTGATCAATCAAATCTTTTGATGCCTTATTACCACCTTTAGAATCGAAATCAAAAATTATTACCTTACAACCCTCAGATCCTAAACGTTGAGCTATACCATTCCCTATACCACTAGCTGCTCCAGTAATTATAGCAACTTGTTGATTCATAGATCATTCTCAAACAGAAATATGTATTGAAAACCTATCATTTAGATACAGGTGACATTTCCGCTCCACAACAAGATGGAGACTTAATTTTTCCACAACCTTTTGGGCATTGAGAAACTCCAACAACACTCCCGTCAGGCTTAACCAAATCATTATGTTCAAGAGGNGAACCACATTTCGCACAAGATAATCCAGTTACACCCATGCCACAAGTTGAATCAGAACAGTTATATGATGCCAATTTAAACTCCTTAAAAAATATTTNCTAAATTGTACAATTTTGTTCNAAATATTCCACAAAATTTTACTAACAATNACNATATTAANATATNAATTCATNATCATNATTTGAATAGTTAAAATAATTATATAATTTCATGATTAAATTAACNNAATATTTAAATCAATNAAACAAAAATTACTAGATTGACAATTTTTTAAATAGTACTATCCTGTAATTNCAATTTATCTCTAAAAGCAAAACATCAGTTNAAATTAATTAGCTTTAGTCCANNAAAAAGTACAAAAATGNTTTTNCAAGACAAAAAAATTCTTTTTTCTNCANCAAAAAATTGTATTGAAAATCTTTTGGCNAATATTAATTTTGTAGAAAACAAAGATGAAAAAATTACTNTAATAGTTCCNTCTAAAGAATTAGTAACTTCATTAACTNAAATAATTCCNAAAANAGAAAANACAAAAATTAAATTGCTTGAATTCAACCAGTTTGTATCAGAAATTACTTCTGAATCCCACTCAAAAAATAGGTTGGAAATATTAACAAATTCACAACATTATCATCTGATTCAACAAAGTATCAAAGATTCTAAATTAGATTCATTAGGTTTTAATGATAGTAATACTTTATTTGAAAGCATCAAAGAATCCATAGAAACATTTACAAATGTTCCAGATACTGTAATACCAAAATTAAAGAACCAAAACTTAAAACTTACCAATTATGCAATAAAAATTTTTGACATATATCAAAAACTAAAAAGTCCATACTATGATTCAAATCAACTGCTACTCAAAGCTATTAACATAATCAAATCCAATGACATCAAATTACAAAACAAAATTGGGCATGTGATTTTTTTTCTTGATAGATACCATTTGCAAAATGAAATTGAATTGATTTCTTTGATTCTTAAAAATTTTTCCAGTAATTTATTAGTAATCAATCAAAATCAAAAATCTATTGATAATTTGATGGGAAAATACTCCTTTAATAGTTCAGAAATTCAAGTTGATTACATAAAAAATAAAATAACAACCAGTTGCGAAATAGTAATAGCTAAAAATCAAATTGAAGAAGTGAAACAAGCAATTAGAAAAATTTTATTTGCTGTTGAAAATGGCATGAAACTATCTAAAATTGCACTCACATTTGATGACGAATTTCCATACTTAGAAATAATCAAAACTCAACTTAATTCAGCTAAAATACCATATTACGGACACATAGAAAATAAATTGTTTAATACTGGTCCAGGCCAAGTCTTGATAGGGCTTTTGGAAATCATTGAATCAGGAATTTCATATGAAAAATTTTCAAATTGGATTAGTAATTCTCCAGTAAATATACTTCATGAAAATTCCGACCCTAATGAATGGAATGAAATTTCAAAAAAAATTGGAATTGAATCCAACTTCAATACTTGGAAAAATAAATTATTCTCATATGCGGATCATAGCAAAAATTCTACCCCAAATAGCTCCAATAAAACATTACGCCTAATAAAATTCCTTGAACATTTAAAAACTGACATTGATTCTATTTCTAAGAACAATTTCAATGAAAAAGACATAGATTTAATATATTTATTTTTCAATAAATATTTAGACAAAACAAAAATCTCGAACATTGAAAAAGATTCATTTTCCGAAATCCAAAACAAAATTTTAGATTTAAAAAAAATAAAAAAACTACAATCAAACTACATTGAAATAAAAAAAATCATCCTAAATGATTTGAATGAAAAATTTTCTTCAAAAACTATGCATTCAAAAGGGCTTTTTATTTCGCCAATTAAAAATATCATCGGAATGAATTTTAAATATATCCATGTCTTAGGATTAGCTGAAGGCAAATTCCCTCACCAAAAACAAGAAAATCCATTCGTTTCAGATTTTTCTAAAATAATTTGTGGCGGAAAACTAGTAGGATTACCAACAAATTCAGAAATACATGAAATTAAAAAAACAGACTTTGAAATAATTTCATCCATCCCTGAAAAACTAATACTTTCATGTCCAAAAAATGACATAGAAAATCATGAAATATTATCTCCTTCAATTTTTCTGCAAAATATCGCTAAATCAATAGCTCATGAATACTCTTCAAGTTCAGGAATACCAACTTCTAATAATAAAAGTTGGTTAGAAATAATTGATTCAAAACAATCAGGTCTAAATTTTGGTCAACAAACATGCTTTATTAATCAAAATGAATTGGAAGAATATATTTTATTTAAAGCAAAAAAATATAAAACACTCTTACAAAAAATCCCATTTTCAGACAAATCTGAAAGTTTAAACAACCACTTGTCAATGACTGAATCAATAGACTCTTCTAAATTTGGCAAATGGGATGGAAAAATAAATTTCTCAAATATTATTAATAAAAGAACAAAAATAGAATCATATGCAAAATGTCCTTACCAATATTTCCTAAATGAATTAATCAAAATTCAACCAAAAAATTCTGATGAAGAAACATTGTTTATAGACCCAAAAGAAAAAGGATCTTTGCAACATAAGATTTTAGAGGAATTTTTCAAAACTGTTCTTTCTGAAAATACACAACCTCAAATAGATGAAAAATGGAATCAAAAACATCAAGATCTTCTAAAAAAAATTACAGAAAAAAATTTCTCAATATGGGAACAAGAAGGTAAAACAGGTAAAAAAATCTTCTGGGATTTTACGAAAACTGAAATTCGTTCAACATTAGAAACTTTTCTTAGAGAAGAAAAAAAATTAAGAAAAAAATTCCAAGTAAAATTATTTGCTTCTGAAAAAAGCTTCGGCATCAAAGAAAATCTTTCTGACAAAAAATCTTCATGGAACTCCGCAAAAATAGAAGTTAGCAATTTAAAACAAAATTTAGATTTTAGAGGATTTATTGATCTAATTTACTTATCTTCAGATTTAAAAACTGCCCTAATATTAGATATTAAAACTGGCAAGTCAATTACATATAACAAAATCAAAAATAATCCCATTGATGGAGGTAAAAATTTACAACTTCCAGTATATTCACTTGCTGTCTCTCAAAATCTAAATCAAATCAATTCAATTTTATCTTCTTATTGGGTAGCAACATTCGAAGGTGGTTTCAAGCTTTACCCTGAAACACCAATTAAATGGATCGAAATTCAAGAAGAATTTTCAAAAATTCTAGAAATTCTATACAAATCAAATTTAAATGGATTATTTCCAGCAAATCCAGGAAAATATGATTCTTTCAATAAAAAGGGGGCTAATTGTAATTTCTGTGATTTCGATCAAATTTGTAGTGAAGATAGAATCGCCTTGTGGGAACGTAAAAGTAAATCAGACCCTGCTTTAAAAGAATATATAAATATTAATAAAAACATTACGGAGTAAATCTGTTGAATTCTAAAATAGATTCTCAATCTAGAATACAAATAAGAAACAATCTGAATTCATCGTACTACGTTGAAGCTGGTGCAGGTACAGGTAAAACAACCGTTTTAGTGGATAGGATCGTATCATTAATTTTAAAAAACAAAACCCCAATAAATAAAATTGCAGCTATTACTTTTAATAGGTCTGCAGCAAAAAACATCAAAGATAAAATACGGACTTCATTAGAATCTATTTTAATTAAAGATGATATTCCTAATGAAGTACAAAAAAATATAGAGAAATCACTTCACGAACTCGAAACTTCATCTATTCAAACACTTCATAGTTTTGCTGATAAAATAATTCGGCAATTCCCCATAGAATCTGGTGTTCCTCCAGGTTTTAAAATTTTGTCTGAATCAGAAAATAACAACCTCTTCGAAAGAAAGTGGAACAATTGGATTTCTTCAAATCAAGAAAATCTAAAATTTGAAAAATCATTTAACTGGTTGATGTGCTTAAATGTTAATCCTAATAAAATTAAATCTATTGCAAAGATATTTTGGAATAATTTTGAAAATGTCGAAACATCAAAATTTGAAAATGATATTAAAATACCCGAAATCAACGTCGAGAAATTTAAAAAACTATGTGCAAATCTAAAAAATCTTTCTATCAGATGCAATAATCCTGAAGACCCATTATTAGTACATGCTAACGATTTTACTGAAGAGTTCGAAGAAGTTCTATTTTCACTGAATAATTGGAATTTTGATAGCTCAATTACTTTATATACTTTATCTAAATTTTCTAAAAATACAACAGGCAATGATTCTTACAAATCTGTTTCAACAAATAAGGGAAATAAGAAAAACTGGGATGAAGATCCTTATTCTCAACAAAATTCTAAAATTTCAGTTACTTCGATACTTTCTGAAATACAAAGCGCCATAGATGATTTTTTATTAAATTCTGGAAAATCCGCATTAATAGATTTGCTTACCGAATTAAAAAATTTCTCACTAAAAGAAGCTCATCAAAGAAGAGAAAAAGGAGAAATAACTCATGATGACTCATTGATATGGGCTAGAAATCTAGTAAAAAATCATTATTCTGTCAGAAATCATTTTATTTTAAATTACGATAATATTCTTATAGATGAATTTCAGGATACAGACCCAATACAAGCGGAAATTGCTGCATTTATCTCCGAAAGCATCATCAAAGACAAATCAACCAAATTGGAAACTGATTGGACTAAAATAAAACCTCAAAATGGAAAATTGTTTGCAGTAGGTGATCCTAAACAATCTATATATAAATTCAGAAAAGCTGATTCAAGCATTTCACAAATAATTCAACAAAATCTAACAGACAATACTCTTTATTTAACAGAAAATTTTAGATCTACAAAACCAATCATCAAATTCGTAAATCAGATTTTCGAAAATTTATTTGAGGAATCAGAAACCCAACCTAAGTATGTTAATTTAACTTATCCTGAAAAAAACGTTTCGAATCCATTGAATTTTGGCAGCGTACAGTTCTTCGGTGAATCTATAGAAGATAAAACAACTGATCAAATTAAAAAAGACGAAGCGAAGCAAATCAGTCAAATAATTAATGATATTATTTCGAAAAAATCTGAAATACGGGATCAACAAATTAATTCAGAAATTCGAAAAAAACCTGTAAATTATAATGACATTTGTATACTGGTAGAAAAAAATGCTGACATACCAATCATAGAAAATGAATTGAATAATTTATCCATACCTAATATCAATCAAAATTCAGCAATCAATTATCAAGCACAAGAAATAAAAGACATCATCAACTGCCTTAAAGCAATAAATAACCCTTACGACAAAATTTCAATTATTGCCGCATTAAAATCGCCAGCATTTAGTTGTTCAGATGAAGATTTATTTCAACACGTTAAAGATCATAAAAGTTTCAATTACATAGAAAATCACCAAAAAGGTTCATCGAAAATAGATAAATACTTAAAAATTTTAAATGAGTTTCATGTTAAAAAAAATCGTACTACAACAACAGAAATAATCGAAGAATTTTTTACTTCTAGACACCTAAATTCGTCTGCTATAGTCCATGAAAATTCAGAAAATATTTTGAATCATTACGAATTCGTCATGACCACTGCTATTTCTCTGTCAAAAGATAATCATTTAACGATTATTGAATTACTAAATTATCTTGAAAAAGACCTAAATCAAGGTAACAAAATACCAAATAACGATTCATCTAATTCAGTAAAAATAATGACTTTACATGGTGCAAAAGGATTAGAATTTCCAGTTGTGATTATGACAGGCTTAGGTTTTATTTCGGAAACTCCTTCAACAGAAAATAATGTTTTATTCGATAAGGAAAATCAACAATTTGAAGTAAAAATTTCAAAAAACATACAAACATCTAACTTTGAAAATTTACTACAAAAAGAAATTCAAAATACTTTAGAAGAAAAAATAAGATTGCTTTACGTAAGTGCAACTAGAGCAAAAGATTTTCTAATAATAAGTCTATTTAAAAAAGGTCCCAGAACAAAATTGCTGTATCACCTATTTACAAATACTGCCCAAAAACAAAATGTAGACTGGGATAAAATTGAGTTTGCATCTTCAATCCCTGAAAATGTCAGTGAAATTTCTGATGAAACAACAAGTTTTGATCAAGAATCGATTCTTAAAGAATTCGAAATCTTGAACAAAAGGCAAAAAAAACTACTTGAAAAATTAAGTTCTGAATAATTTATCTTCTAAACTTTTGAAGAAAAATAATTAGAGACCTTTTTCATAGCATTTGCAATATCCATAACGTCTGATTCAGTATAAGAGTTTCTTAACAAAATACTCCCTGTATTAGGTAATTCCTTCTCAATTACAGGCAAACTAGTATTTTGATAATTTTTCAATCCGGAATCGTCATCAGGAATGAAAGGATAAGAAGAATTCCCATAAGTTTTTCCTTCGCTGAATAAAGGATATTTATAAAGTGCTTTACCGTCTAAATAAGTTCCAAAACAATCTGGAATACCTTCAGCTCTAACTGCCTTTGAAAATTCATCAGAAGTTATTCCAGCTTCTTCTGGGTTAACTCTATAAGGATAAACATAGTAAGAATGAACGTCCCCACTTCGAACATAAGGTGGTGTAAAACCAGGCAAATTTTCAACAGTCTCACTTAATAATTCAGCAGCCCTAATTCTAACTCTTGTAGCTTCATCCCATTTTTCATATTGAGCTAAACCTACAGCTGCTTCAAGATCAGTCATCGCATAAAATGCACCGAGAAAAGAACAGTAATTATTCCTTGGAGCAGTAGAAGTAGACCTAGGTGGAGGTGTACTTCCGTACGGAGAATCAACACCATCTCTATTTTCTGTTTGTACAGAAACTCCCTTATTTACAAATCCAGTGGCCCTAGTAGCTAATTTTCCTGAATTAGTTAATAGCATTCCACCCTGTCCAGTTGAAAGTGTTTTTCCACCAAGTGACCAAATTCCAATATCACCCAATGTTCCAACTAATTCTCCTTGATACTTAGCTAAATGTGACTGTGAACAATCTTCGATTACTGGAATATTATATTTCTCTTTTATTTTCAAAATTCTACCCATATCACAAGGATTTCCATAAATATGTGTAGCTATAATAGCAACTGTTTTTTTTGTAATTTTTCTTTCAATATCATCAGGGTCAATATTCATAGTTAGTGGCTCAGAGTCTGCAAAAACCGGGACACAATTTTGTAACATAATCCCTAAAACTCCACCTGTATCTGTTACTGGAGTAGTAATAACTTCACTACCAGGTTCAGGATCAATGGCAGCTATAGCAGCATGAATCGCACTCGTTGCAGAATTTGCAGGAACTGCATATTTCATATTATGCCGTGCAGCAAAAATATCACAAAATTCTTTAACTTTGTTCCTTGAACGCCAACCTTTCCCATTCAAATTATCAAAATCAAATTCTATTACCTCATCAATCACTTCAATCAACTTATCTTTTTCTTCTTGTCCAAAAACCCATCTTGGTCCAAATGGCTCATTCCTTAATTTTGAACCACCATGAATAGCTAATTTTTCAAAAGATTTTAAAGACATAAATACTCCATTTCATCTATTTAAAATTGATAAATTATATAGAAACACCAAGCTCATTGATTCTATTATTTATTGCTTCTCTAGCTTCAATAAAGGGTTGACTTAAATAATCAAGATGTTCAGATTCAGTATGCCTATGTGTTACTAAACCATTAGGATACCTACCTGCTATATTATTTATATAAGATAAATCTCCCTCGATAAGTTCAAGCATATGTTTTGTAACCTCTGGATCAAACATCCACCAAGAATTTTCACAAGCTACATATATAGGACCAGTGTGTGCATAAATACCTCTTCCTGCACCACCTGAAGCAAAAAACTTTAATGTGTCATTTTTTGGCGGTCCATAATATGAAGGGCTGCCAACTCTAATTGCAAACCAATTATTAGAATCAACTTTGATTTTCTTTTTAATTTCTAACTTGTAAGTACCTTCTTCTGAAAATGCTGTACCCACAATTTCTCCACCCATTAGTACATCCAATCGATGAATTGGTAAAACACTTTCAGCTGATGCAACTACATCAACATAACCTGAAGGATTAATCTTTACAGTACTGCCAGGTTCATGTCCATTCACAGTAAAATCAATTATTGGACCTGCAGTCATAAACGTTTTACCCAAGCTAACATTTTTACACCAATTGTCTAATGTAAAATCTTCTCCATCGGGAAATTTTACATAAGTTCGATAATATCCAATTGGTGTCTCAGTAGACATTTTATCAGTTCCGCCAATTAACGGAATTTGATACCCTGAATTTAAAATTTTATAATACTCTTTATGGGTGTATTCTCTTTGATGTCCTTTGAATTCTAAAGCATCAATCCTACCTGTAGGAACTAGAGCAACCATTTCTCTGTTAAATCCCCAAAAATGAGCAGAAATTACTGTGCCTCCCTGGGCATGACATTCATCAGCCCAATGGCTCAAGGTAGTTTCCATTGTTCCACCAATTTCAGCTTCACCTTTTCCATCAGTACAAAATGGCATCACTGGTTTTTTTAAATTAAGTAGCAATAAATGACTCATAAAACCTTGTCGGTTTTCTTGACAAACAGAAACTATATTTTTCCCATCATCAGAAGTAATAGGAGTTCCTAAAAACTCATCGACTGTTATAAAAGCACTTCCTGATTGGGTTTGTTCAACATGAACTAAGTTAACTCCTTCACTTCTACCCTCATTTAATGCACTTATAGTTGAAACAAAATGAGTATGAGGATCTCCGGAATACCAACCAATATCATTCATATTTATCCATCTTTGCAAACGAAATTCTAAATTTCTAGTTTCTGGATTAATTTCTACTTTTTTTCTCAAAGGTTTAAATTCAAATCCAGCAGCTATGTCAACAAAAACGTCACCTCTAGGAAGCCATCCTTCACAATTGCCATTTATATACGCATATGTAGCTTGCCCTATCCTAATATCAGCTCCAACATCAAAGTTAAAAGTATTTTCCAAATTAGAATTTACATGGCTTTGATGTCCATAAGGTTGATATGGAATCCCTTCAGGTGATCTGAAATGAATTCTACAAGGTAGAAGTTCATTAGTTTGATCATCGTAAACTTTTACACTAATCCAATTTCTACCTGGATCTAATAGATCAATTCTAACTAAAGATTTTTCAATAAATCCATGTTCCTGTAAATCTCCCCAATTAAATTCTTCTAAAACAATTCCTCCTTGCTTCACTTTAACCGTAGCAGATGGAATAGCATTAATATTCACGTAAGCAGGACTGGATTTCTCATTTTTCTCATCTCCCCAGCCGTGATATGGATCCATAAGAAATTCTTCAGGGGTCCTATCCGACAATGGATAAGTATAATTAGATCTTCCTCTGTCAACTTCAACTTCTAAATCAAATGGCTTTTCAGAATGTTTTTTATTTTTCAGAGTAATTCCAATTGGACGGTTTCCATTTCTTGCGAAGGGATGTTCTTCTAAATGAGATAAAGTCACACCGCCAATTAAAATCCTAAGATCAATAGGAATCAAATCAATGTATTCAATTACTTTTTCGGTATGAGGATTGTCCCAAGACCATAAAAAGTATCGCCTTAAAGGATCTCCTCGTGCTTCAGATTTTCTAAATCCTGTCACTTCCCATTCACCAGAATACCTAGGATACATCTCTGCGTATTCATCTGTTTCAGCTTCCAGGATTGTATAACCACCAGGAGTTTGAGCAACTCCAGGAACAGTTCCTAGCTGAAAGCGTTCTTTGATTTTAACTTTTTGGTTTGAACCATCATTGTAGTGAAAAACATAATCAGCAACGTGTTTCCCCCAAACACCATCTTGATCTACTGTACTTTCCAATAAATTATGAGCAAAAATTACTTTGTTAGCTTTAGAATTTATATTAATTCTTGTTGAACCAGTTTGTTTATCAATCATCAAAAATCTTTGATTTGAGGAAGAATTAGAATTACCAACATCAAACGGCAATCCTTTCATTAAAACCATACCAGTATCTCTTACGTCTGAAGCAGAAGAATTATTTGGTTGCGGAATAGGTTCGCTAGAAAATATTACATCTGAACCAACATTGCACAAATTAGAAATATTAATCGTCTGATAATTTTTCATATTAAACTTACTCCTAGAAAATATTTAACTTAATTCAACATTACCGTGTAAGTTTGTCAAGATTAAAGTTATAACATAAAGTCCAATAATCAAAAATCTAGTAAAATGCAAAAATGAAAGACAAAAAACTACATCAAAGCGACCTATCAGTAATAGCTGGAGTAGGATATTTTGAAAATATACCTGCAAAAGAAGCTCCATCAGGTTGGACATTGGGAATAGTCAAGCTACCTGATGAACAGATATTAGTTTCAGATTATAAAGCACATAGAATATGGAGAATTGATCAAAAAGGAATTTTACACACATTAGCTGGAGATGGTGTTCCTGGAAATTCCGGGGACGGTGGACTAGCTATAAATGCCAGACTAAATGGACCCCACGATTTAGCTTTAGACTCCCAAAACAATTTATATTTTTCAGATTTGTTTAATAATTCTTACAGGAAAATAGATTTAAATACAGGAATTATTACTAAAGTTGTTGGATCTGGGGCAGTCGGCAGAGGAGGTGAAGGAGGCAATGCTTTAAATGCAGAAATTGATACTACTAGCGGTATAGCAATCGACAAAAAAGGAAATATTTTCATATCTGGTGAATGGGACAACAATATCCGTAAAATTGATGCTACTACTGGATTAATTTCTACATTTGCCGGTTACAATGCTAGGCATTATTTTTCAGAAAAAAATAACAGCAGACCATTTACTGGAAGAATTTCTGGCGGAAGTTACAGCTGGGAAACTGGATTAAGCCTAGGAGGATTCCATGGTGATGGAGGCCCAGCGAAGTATGCAGGATTTCTTCATCCTGAACACATAGTTTTTGACAATGACGGTGACTTATATATTTGTGATAATTCAAATAATCGAATACGAAAAATAGACATGAAATCTGGTGTCATCACTACTGTTTTTGGAAATGGTCAATTCGCATCTAATGGTGATGGAGGCCCAGCTACAGAAGCTAGTACTTGTATGCCCGACTCAATTTTTGTTGATTCACAAAAAAATATATATGTTGGGGAAAAAAATGGCTATCGAGTTCGAAAAGTAGATGGTAAAACTGGAATTGTTAGTACTTTAGTAGGAAATGGAACACCCGGGTGGGGGGAAGATGGTCTTAAAGGTAATGAAACCCTTTGTAATTCTTGTGAATCAGGCTTATGGGCTGATTCAGATGAAACTGTTTTTTGGAGTGACTGTTCCGGTAGAGTTAGAAAAATTGATGGAAAATCAAAAATAGTAACTACCGTTTTTGGAGGAACTAGCATTCATGATGATGGCCCTCCAGAAAAAGCTTTCTTAAGGGGACCTGGAGGTATAGCAGTAGATCAACAAAACAATATTTATTTCGCAGATATATGGAATCAAAGAATTAGAAAAATTGATGAAAATTCTGAAAAAATTAATACAATTGCTGGTAATGGTGGACGAGGATTCGCTGGGGAAAGTGAAATAGCTACATCCGCTTGCCTTGGTAGCCCTCATGACATTTCTATTGATAAAAATGGAGAAGTTTTTATTGCAGACACAAGAAATTCTAGAATTAGAAAAATTGATGCCAAAGGAATAATTACAACCATAGTAGGTACTGGGACTGCTTGGGACAAAGGAGAATCGGGAAAAGCTATTGATGCGTTCTTATACCAACCACAATCAATCTCCCATGATAATAATAACAATTTATTAATTGGTGATGGTATAGGTAAAATCAAAAAAGTTAACTCAAAAACAAAAAATATTGAAACAATTGCAGGGATAGGTATTCAAGGTTACGATGGAGATGGTGGGCCAGCAATCAAAGCAAAAATAGGTTGCCCTTCAGCAATAGCATTTGATAATAATAATAACTTATATTTTTCAGACACAGCATTTCATGTAATTAGAAAAATTGATGCCAAAGGAATAATTACAACCGTAGTTGGTAATGGCAAAGCTGGTTTTTCTCCGGACGGAACCTTATCCGAAAATTCAATGCTTAATACTCCCTGGGGTTTAGCAGTTTCTAAAGATAATAGAATCTTTATCTCAGATTCTAAAAATCAATTAATAAGAACAATTTCAGAATCAAACACAATTGTTACAATAATAGGTAATCAAGAAAATGAAACTCCATCAAAAATGATCGAACCTCATGGATTATGTTTATACAATGATGATAAAATGTTACTGATTTCTGATCACTGCGATAACAAAATCTATAGTTTCAATGTTTAATAATTTTTTATGGAAAACAAATCTCAACCACCAAATCAAATAAACAATAATTTCATTCAAGAAATTATTGAAAATGAACAAAAATCTAATACTTCTGCCAAACAATTAGTAACTAGATTCCCCCCTGAACCAAATGGATACTTACACATAGGGCATGCGAAATCAATTTCAATAAATTTTGAACTTGCAAAACTATATAATGGAAAATGTCATCTTAGATTTGACGATACAAATCCACTAAACGAAAATCCAGATTTTATAGAATCTATCAAAAAAGATATCAAATGGTTAGGATGGAATTGGGGAGAAAATTTATTCTATGCTTCTGATTACTTTGAAACACTCTTTGAATATGCCACAAAACTAACTTTAGATGGTAAAGCCTATATAGATGAATCTAGTCAAGAACAAATTAGACAACTAAGAGGAACCTTAAATTCCACAGGTACTGAAAGCCCATACCGTAATCGACCCATAAATGAAAATGTTGAACTCCTAAACAAAATGAGAAACGGAGATTTTGAAGAAGGTTCTATGGTCCTTCGCGCAAAAATTGATATGAATTCTGGAAATATTAACTTAAGAGATCCTATACTTTATAGAATTATAAAAACTCCACATTTTAAAACTGGTACAAAATGGAAGATTTATCCCACGTATGATTTTGCACATGGACAATCAGATTCTATAGAAAAAATCACTCATTCAATTTGTACTATGGAATTTGAAGACCATCGTCCACTATATGATTGGTTGATTGAAAATATTCATATTCATCATCCGCAGCAAATCGAATTCGCTAGGCTAAATATCAGTTACACCGTTTTAAGTAAAAGAAAATTATCTGAATTAGTAGAGAAGAATTATGTTCAAGGTTGGGATGATCCAAGAATGCCAACAATTTCTGGGCTTCGTAAACGAGGATATACACCAGAATCAATAAAAAACTTTTGCAATAAAATCGGAGTTGCTAAAAGACAAAACACAGTTGAAATCCAACTTCTGGAACATTGCATTCGTGAAGATTTAAACAAAAATTGCAAACGTGTAATGGGCATAATAGATCCCGTAAAAGTTGTAATTACTAATTACCCTGAAAATCAATCAGAAAAATTAGAAGCAATAAACAATCCTGAACAAGAAGAAATGGGATCTAGAAAAATCGAATTTAGTAGAGAGATTTATATTGAATCAAATGATTTCATGGAAGATCCTCCAAAAAAATATTTCAGACTCTCTCCAGGTAAAGAAGTACGCCTCAGATATGGTTATATAATCAAATGCACAAAAGTGATCAGAGACGAAGTTTCGAATAAAATTCTACAAATAGAATGCGAATATGACCCAAATACCAAAGGTGGATATGCACCAGATGGCAGAAAAATTAAGGGTACTATACATTGGGTTTCCTCTTCTAATTCTTTTGAAACAAAAGTAAATTTATTCAACAATCTTTTTTCGGTAGAAAAACCAGATGAGTATGATTCGATAAAAGAAGTAATTAACCCAAATTCTATGGAAACTTTTCATAATTCACGAATAGAAAATCACCTATTAAAAGCGATGCCTGGTGATAAGTTTCAATTCGAACGTCTTGGTTATTTTTGTGTTGATAAAATTGATTCTATAAGTAACCTGCCAATATTTAACCGAACAGTAACTTTACGTGATTCCTGGGCTAAGATCCAAGGCTCAACAAATCCTAAGATTTCACAATCATAATGAATAAAAAACAAAAACAATTACTATCTTTTACTTGTTATGCTCATGCTGTATCAGATTCATGGCACGTACTTTTCCCTACATTACTATTTCTAATTACTAAAGATTATGAAAATATCACAATATTAGGATTCTTCAATAGCATTATCTTAATAGCTGCAGGACTTTCTGGAGTGTTAGCAGGTTATTTATCAGACAAATATCACTCAGACAAAATGATTAGTTACTTCGGTATCTTCAGCACGATTGGATGCTTAATAATATTTTTTTCATCAAATCAAACAGGATTGATGCTAGGTCTAATAATCTTCGGCATCGGCACCGGAATTTATCATCCGGTAGGATTAGCTTTAATCACCAGAAACATTAAAAANGCATCTAATGCTCTAGGTATTCACGGAATGTCAGGGTTATTAGCTTTAGGGATCATTCCAATCACCTGTATCACTATAGGTTTAGAATTTGGCTGGAAAATCAATTTTTTGTTAGCTGCAATAGTTTCCTTCATAGTCATCTTAACAGTACCTTTAATTCCCAGAGATTTCAGAAATCCCAATAATAGTCTTAATGATAATCATTTAAATATTAATTCTTTTAAAAAATTATTAACTCAAAAACATATCATCATAATTTTTACAACTTCAATACTTAGACAATTTACTCTAATAGCTTTTGGTACCTTCATAGCATTTGGAATTGCCACCGCAGGAGGTATTGGCGAAAATAAACTTGGTATCTTTTCAACAACTGGAATATTGACTACTATTGTTTTTTTAATTGGAGCACTAGGTACTTATACTGGTGGTAAAATCGGATCAAAATTCTCAACAGAAAAAACTCTAACAATATATACACTCCTTCTAATTCCATTATTATTGCTATTAGGTTCATTTGAAAAATACAGCTTTATCTCCATAGCTTCACTGACTGCATTGATACTAAATGGTATAGACCCTCTTTTACAAAGTTTGATAGGAAAATTTACTCCAAGTAATATGCAAGGCAAAGCATTTGCAATTCTATATGGAATTGCACAAACAATTGGATCTTCTTCAAGTTATTTTTCGGCAATTATATTAAGTAGATTTGGGCTAAATTACGTTTTTTTCACTTCTGCAATTTTCCCTTTAATCACTGTTCCTCTTTTGATTATTGGATTTTGGACAAATACAAAAAAATCAAACAATTCAAATTATTAGTAAAGTTTAAATATTTAAAGTACAATAAGCTAAAATCTAAATTTATTTATTTAATAACTATGGAGATTAAAATGAAAAGAACACTTTCCTTTTTAATTTTGACAATACTCTCAACTACTCTTCTAATTAATTGTGGTGGCGGTAAAGACAATGCAAGTGGTCAGGGTGTATTACTAGCACCTACAGTTTCTAAAACAATTACTTCAACACAAACTGTTCAGCAAAACCAATCACAAAAAGAAGCTAACACCATTGAATTACCATTAACTGGTTGGGCTGATTTCACATACAGAAATTTGACAATTAATGCTGGACATGTCACCGGAGCTGNAACTACTAAAGTACAATTTTGTATGCTAGAANGTGATGGNNAGGATCTTGGTTCTGTAATCGGTTCTGGTATTGAAATTCTTGATGAAGCAACATGTATGTATACCAATATTAACGGGGCTGAAGGTAATAACCGATATATGGTAGGTATAACTCAAGTAAGAATTCCTTGTCATGCTGCTGAATCATGTATTTTTATGGATAAGTGGGTTCTTACTCCCGCAGTGAAGCGTGTAGACACTAATTACAGACCTACTGTGGATCACGTTAAAGCTGGAAATAAAAGAGAAGAATAAGAAATATTATTCACAATGCCCTAACTTAATAATATAGGGATTTATTAATTGAAGATCGGGCTAAAACTTCATCATTCTGGTTCTGGAGCATCACCAGAACATATGTTAAGGTGGCTAAATTTCGCCGAAAGCATGNGCGTGCACTTAATTATGACTTCTGATCATATTGCTCTAACTCCTGAAGTTTTAGAAAATGTATCCAGATCCATATTTTGAACCTTTCACAAATTTAGCTTGGCTAGCAGGTCAAAGTAAGAAAATTGAACTAGGTACTAGCGTGATAGTAGTTCCATATAGACATCCGTTAACAACTAGCCATTTAGTAGCAAACATAGATCAACTAAGTAATGGAAGATTTATTTTTGGTATAGGTGTCGGTTATGTAGAAAGTGAATTCGAAGCACTCAATATTCCTTTCAAATCCAGAGGTAAAATGACAAATGATTATTTGAAAGCAATGAAAAGTGCTTGGACTCAAGAAACTACTTCATATAAAAGTGAATTTTTATCTTTTTCAAACGTAAAAATCTCTCCCAAACCTATCCAAAAACCTCACCCGCCAATTTGGATAGGTGGAAATTCTATCAGCGCAATCAAAAGAGCAGTAATGTTTGATTCTAGTTGGCATCCCATAGAGATTACAAAAAAATGGTTATCTGAAGAAGGAATCCCTCTCCTACAAAAAACAGCAAAAGATCAAAATAAACCTATCCCACCAATATGTCCAAGAATATTATGCCAAGTAACTAAAAAAATATTACCTGAAGANTTTAGAAAACTTGGAGAAGGAAGCATTGATCAAATTCACGAAGATTTAAAATTTCTGGATTCGGTTGGCTCTGAATATGTGATATTTGATACCAAAAGATATAGTAAAACTTCTAATACCTCTACACATCATCTAGAAGCTTGGCAAAATTTCTCAATGATTGCAAATAAATCCCTTGATTTAGAAAATCAAAAAATCAGAAAATAACAACATTAATAATTTAGAAAGATAATTTTTATGGATCAAAATAATATGAACACAAATAGTTTTAGGCAATTATTTATAGATAACTTTATTATTGAAAGATCAATAAATATTTCAAAGTCACTACATTCTCCAGAATCAAAAGGTCCAGTTTTAACTGGTGATAAAAATTTTCAACAAACAGGTGTTCAAACAAGAAATGCACCTCAATGGAATTCACAAAAAAAAGCTTGGGAATGGTTCTACTGGGCATATTATGACAGNTCTACTGATGCTAGAAAAGATCATTATGCAATTTCAAAAGATGGAATTAACTGGGATAAACCAGATTTAGGATTATATGAGTTTAATGGTGCAAAAAACATGCCATATGATTTGCCTGGTGGCCCTACGATTAAGGGCAGATATATGTATCACATACTCAGAGATGAAATTGGGCGGGATTCTTCAAAAAGATATAAGGGATTTTTTGGAAGTCGAGATAGAAAAATTGGATTTTCTCCTGATGGATTGAAATGGGAATTTCCTGATATTCCTATGATTCCTAGTTATGATGAATCACATCTAACTTATGATGAACAATCAGAACAATTTATTGCTTCTGTTAAACTTCATACTGAATGGGGCAGATCTGTTTATCTATCTACAAGTAAAGATTTTATGGAATGGAGTGATCCTAAATTAATATTTCATGCTGATGAGATAGATAATGAAAACAGAATCAAAAGGATACAATTTGCTGTTGATCATCCTGAATATCTTGCTCCACCTGTAATAGAAGACAGAGGTTATACAGCTCAGGTTTATCAAATGGCTATAATGCCATATCAAGGTATATATATTGGTTTCCCTTTAATGCTTAATCCTGCAGGCCCAAGTGGTAATAACTTTACTGGTCTAAACCAAACTGAGTTAACAGTATCAAGGGATCTTTATAATTGGGAAAGAGTTGCAAATCGTGAATTGTTTTTAGGAATAGAAAAATGGGATGGTAAAAATTTTGGTACTGGACAATTAATGCCTACAAGTAGACCTGTCGTAAAGGATGATGGAGAAATTTGGATTTATTATAATGCAATCAGGACAAGAGGTTTAATGGAATTATATCCTAAAGATATTCAAGATTTTTTGAATGAAAATATTGGTTCAGCCATTTGTTTAGCTACATTAAGGCCAGATGGTTTCGTGTCTTTGGATGCTAAAAACCAAGGAGTTGTTATAACTAAACCTATCAAAATAAATAAGGATGCATCAATTCACATCAATGTTGATTCAACCAATGGATATTTAGCTGCTGAAGTATTAGATCCAGTATCTATGGAACCATTACCTGGGTATACATTTGAAAATTGTGAAAAAATATCTGAAGATTCTACTGATAAAAAAATTAACTGGAAAACAAATGATAAAATAAATAATGATATAGTTAGATTGAAATTTATATTAGAAAAATCTAGCNTATACTCCTTCTGGAGTAAGTAAGTATTATTNAAGTTTAAAAAGGATTTAATGTGAGAAGAATAAAATTTATTGNACGTATGGGAATTTTGATTANTATATTGCTTGTNACTTTTGCTAGTTGTTCCTCTGAAAAAGTTAAAGCAGTTATTGTTGATGCCACTATTACAATTTCACCAACAGACCCCACAAAAGTAAATTTTATGGTTAATGAAGGTCGTTATAAAAATTTATATGTTCAATCTGAAGAAGGTGCATCAGGAGTGAAACAAATGCCATCTTCATTATGGGAATCTTTTAAAAGTGAAGAATTGGTTACTCGGATTGGGGGTGCGATAAGTGTGGCTGATATGAATGAAGGGGTGAAGAAAATGGAATATTGTATTGTATCTGGGGAAGGTAAACCAATAAATGTAGGTACAGAAGTTTATGTGATTGACAATGCAAAATGTACTTGGGTCATAAAATCTTCTGGCAAGTATGTTGATGGAAAATCAAAGATTTATAATGTTAGCTTAACTAAAGTAAAGTCTTTGGATGGAAGTCAAGAGGGGTGGATTTGGAGTAATGCTGTTAAGTGAATAAATGAGCACAATAAAAAAAATCGAAGTAGAGATTTTTAATAAAAATCCTCTTGCTCAAATAATTGTAACTATCGAGACAGATGAAGGAGAAATAGGTGTTGGAGAGGCATGGTGGGGAATCCCAAATTCAAAAAATCCTGGCTCAACATCTATTCCTATAGCTAGCGTTATTGATAATTTAATCACTCCCCATCTTATAGGTAAAGATAACTCCACTATTGAAAAGCACTGGTTTGATATTTTAGAGTATGGTTACAGGTATGGAGATCAGGGCATTTTTTCTATGGGATTATCTGGGGTAGATTTAGCACTTTGGGATCTGTTGGGGAAGCAATTAGAAGTACCTGTAGTAGAACTTCTTGGAGGAGCAATACATGAATCATTGCCTGCGTACGCAAGCCTGCCTCCACTAAGAGATCCTGATTTAGTTGTAAATGAAGTTCAAAGAGCCATAGATTCTGGTTTTTCTGCGGTTAAACTGCATGAAATAGATCCTATGTATATCGATTTATTGCATAATTCTTTTGGTGAGTCTTTAGAAATAATGGTAGATGTTAATGGGCATTTCTCATTACTTGAAGCAGTAGCTTTTGGTGAAAAAATATCTAATCGGAATATTGTTTGGTATGAAGAACCAGTTCGTCCGATGAGAGATCATAAAGCAATCAAAAAAGTAGCGATGCAAACTGGTCTACCTATTGCCGCTGGGGAAAACGAATATACATTAAATGATTTTAAACAAATTTTAGAATCTGAATCACTAACTTATTTACAGCCTGAAATTACCAAAATAGGAGGTTTAACTTCAGCAAAAAAAATTACAAGTTTAATAGAAGTATATAACATAGCTCTATGTCCACATAATTTTAGATCTGGGCCTTCTCTTAATGCATCTTTACATTGGGCATTTTCGTCATCAAATTCTAAATGGATTGAAATACCTTGGATACAAGGTGAATTTTCTGGAAGCTATGACTTACCACCATTATCCAAGGGGAAAGTTTTTCTTCCTAAAGGTAATGGTCTAGGTTTATAGTCTATTTGTGAGAATCAAAACAGTCGCTACAGTAGACCGGTCTATCACCTGATGGCTTAAATGGTACTTTAGCTTCTTTATTACAATCAGAACATTCAATGGAAAATAATTCTCTTGGTCCCCTATCTCGGCTAAAACCACCACCACCACGATTATTTCTTCTTGATCTTGCTTCTTTTCGACAGTTTGGGCAACGTTTTGGGTCAGAATAACCTTTTTCAGCATGAAAACTTTGATCATCACTGCTGAAAATAAATGTTGTTGGACAATCTAAACAATTTAATTCACGGTCTGTATAACTCACTATGATTCCTTCATCTTTCAATTTCAACTAAAGGGCCTTATAGATGTTCTTAAAAATGAATAGTTTCATTGGAAATAAATTTGGGAACAACTATGACTCTAAAGTAACGTATATATATTCTAACAAAATCGAAAACACCGTGCTAGTTTTTAACAATTTATTAGGTATGATTTTTATAAAACCTTCAAAAATAATGTCCAACATGATCAGAATGTGACAATTTAATTTCTATAAAAAGGTGTGTATAATCTGCGTTTATGTCAATATCTATCAAATTATTTAATTATTAAATAGGAAATATAAGGATAAAAAATGTCTTATGGAAAAGTTTTTCAATTATTAAAAAAGACTTTTATTAATGAATGGGAATTATACGTTAATCATGACTTTATTAGAAAATTATCAGATAGCAGCCTGGATGAAAAACATTTTTTAAATTATTTGATACAAGATTATTTGTTTCTAATTCAATTTTCAAAGGCATGGTCTTTAGCAATAGTAAAAGCAGATAACCTTGATGAAATGAAATTATGTGCAGATACAGTAAATGGATTAATTAATTTTGAAATGGATTTACATGTAAATCTTTGTCATTCATATGGAATTTCTAAAAAACATTTAGAGAATGCTGTTGAAGAGAACAAGAATATTGCATACACAAGATATGTTTTAGAAAGCGGATATTCTGGTGATTTCATAGATTTAATAACATCATTGATTCCTTGCGTGTTAGGTTATGGAGAAATTGGGAAAAATCTTCAGAATTATAAACCTTCTAATATTATGTATCAAAAATGGATTGAAACTTATTCAGGAACTGAATATCAAAAATTATCTAAAGAAGTAGGAGAACTTTTCGATAATTCTGTAAAATTAAGATTAGGTGAAAATTTTATTAATACTTATAAATGGGGGAAAATAGAGAATAAATTTAAAACAGCAATATTATTAGAAATTGATTTTTGGGGGATGGCATTGAAATAAAAATTAATTAAGGAAATTTTGAATTTATGTTTCATTTTAAGAAAACGTATAGTAAATGTTATTTTTAAAACAGATCCTAAATTATAATTTAATTAATTCTCCCGAAAGAGTACCTAAATGATCGCCATTTTCAAAAACCACTTGCCCATTTACAATTACCAATTCAATTCCAGATGGATATTCCTGAGGGTTATCATCTGTAGTATTATCTTTAAGTTTATTAAAATCTAATACTGAAATATCAGCAGACATTTGTGGTTTTAAGATTCCTTTTGAATGTAGTTTAGCTGATTTAGCCGGCAAGGATGTTAATTTTCTAATTGCTTCTTCTACAGATAATATTTTTCGGTTTAGAGCATATTCTTTTATAAATCTTGGTGCATAACCAAAGCTTGATCTATTCATAACTAGGTCTTTTAAAAGTCCTTCTTTTGATGTAGATGCACCATCACTTTCTATACTACATATAGGCTGCTTGATTAATTTGTCTAAATCTTCTTGTGTTGCAAATATATGTCGAATTAATACATTTCCGAAGTCTTTACCATCATCATATGCTAGTTTAAATATAGCTTCTATAGCACTTATTGACCAATAGTTAGATATATCTTCTATAGATTTACCTATTAAGTTAGAATGGGAATTTGAGTGAGTTAGAAAGAATTTTTCAAATCCGCCTGTTTTTAAAAGAAAGTTCGTCGGGTTTTCAAAATAATCCTTACATTGGTTAACTGTATAAGGGTCTGAAAGTCTTTTTAATACATCTTCTTCAGTTCCTTCACGTATCCATGTTGGAGCTAAATCTAACAGATACGCTGGGCCCCATGGGTCTGGGAAAGTATCTATTCCTATTGGGCCAATATTGTTGATAAATGAATATATTTCCTCTAATACTCTATCAAATGATTCCTTAGGGGCATAAGGCCTAGGTGCAAGGTGAGATAGTTGAGCTTGAACTCCTGCAATTTTAGCTATATTTAAAGCTTCATTAACAGCTTTTTCAAATAAATCGCCTCGTTGTCTAATATGACTAGCGTAAATTCCTCCATATTTAGATACAACTTTTGTTAAAGCGATAATTTCATCTTCTTTAGCATATAATCCTGGGGAATACTCTAATCCTGTGGAAAGTCCTATTGCTCCGGCAGACATAGCATCCTCTACTAATGATTCCATTTTTTCTAGTTCTTTTGAGGTTGGCTCTCTTGTTTCAAATCCCATTACTGCCAGACGAATTGCGCTGTGAGGTATTAAAGCCGCTATGTTTAATGATTGCCCTTTGGAAATAAGAGAATTTAGATATTCTTCAAAAGTACTCCAAGTAAAATCTATCCCCAATTCATCATTAAATCCTATAGTAATTTGTTTAGTTAATTCTTTATTAGGCGCTGGAGCCGGGCCTAGGCCACAATTTCCAATAACAGCAGTTGTTAAGCCTTGCCTAATGCCACTTTGACCAGTTCCATCTACATATAAGGGGTAATCAGAATGTGTATGTATATCAATAAACCCTGGTGTAACTATTTTCCCTGATGCATCATACGTTTTCTTTGCATTTAAATTAGAAGAATCTCTTATTTGAATAATTTTTCCATTGTCTATAGCTATATCAGATGTATAGGATATATCTCCTGTACCATCTATTATCTTTCCGTTCTTAATAATTAAATCTATCATAAGGGCCCCGTTTAAAATTTATATTAATTAGCAATTATAACACCAGATCAAGGTAGCATTAAAAGATCTACAGGTCCGCTAGAGATATCTAGGTAATTACATGATTTAGTGGGGATATCTTAGATATTTAGAAGTTTATTGGTATATACCCATGAGAGTTTAATTTTAATCAAAAGAGGTTTATACTTCATATCACGTACAGGAGATTTATATGCAGTTAAAAGATTCAAAAGATAAGATTCAATTGGCGTTGATTATAGTGGTTACTTCTTTAGTCATGACAAATATATTTACTCTTATAGAATTGTGTAGATTAAAATAATCTAGAGATGATGAATAAGGATTTCCTAAAGCTGTTTTTAAAGAATCTTACTATTGCTGTGTTGGTGTTTGTCGTTATCTACTTTTCAGCTACAGTACTTTTAAATGCCATCTTTTAATAAAAGTCATGGTAATATTATATATGGTGCGTTGGTAGAAAACTTGGTTCATAAATGTATTTTATGCAAATACATCTTCAACAAGTAATTGCTGTCTATCTTCGTACCGCTTCTATATGGTTATCAATAACATCCTAGAATATCCTAGTAGCTACATGGATGCGTGGCTACAGCATGATAGCTAAAAAAGTGTATAATCTACATATTATGAAATTAATAAATGTATTGTTGACTACATTTATATTGTTGGTTTTATTTATTGCTTGTGGTAGCGATACTACTGATTCACGAGTAGGAAGACCTGCAACATTTGTTGAACCTATATTACTTGTTAAAACTACAGGATATTATCCGAAGGTTAAATTACCTTTAATTGTTTGGGATTCTTTTAAGTATCAAATGATTTCTGATTTGAAAAGTGCTCGTGTAGATACAAAATTAAATTATTGCGTAGTTAATGAAGTTGATTCAAAGCCATTTAAGTTGAGCACATCTATTGAATTTATTGAAGATGCAACTTGTTTTAATACCTATTTTACGTCATCAGACCAGATCCCGCATAAATACAGAGTTGGATTAGTTAAGGTTCGTATTTTGGAAACGGGGGAAGAAGTTTGGACTTGGTCTAAGGCTGTTAAGATATCTGAATAATTATTGGACAAGTAATTGGACAAGTATTAAATGGATTCTTGATAACACAGGGTGATCTACAATGGTTATCAATAACATCCTAGAATATCCTAGAACATAGCTACATGGATGCTACAGCTGATCTTAGATGACGTTATATGACACCTATTTAGATATAGAAGTAGTCCACGTTCGTCCACTCTAAAAGGGACTGGTTAACTTAAATCTTTAAAGTCTTAATTATCTTAACTCTTAATAGAATTGTTTCTGGTTGCTGTTTATGGTGTTGTGTTGCTTTGGGGGGGTATGTCGTAGCTGTTTGATTTGTTATTGGTATATACCTGTGAAAGATTAATTTTAATAAAAAGGGGTATGGCTAGATGTTACCAAAAAAATAATTGAAAATAATTGACATATATTAAAATTTTAATTATATTGAAAAATATGTTTATAAAATTTAAAGACGATTTATTTCATTTGTGTATTAGCCCTTTTTAGGGCAATAATTGAACATTTTTATAATCAATATCTGAATTATTAGTAAGTTGTGCCCGTTCAAATTTTTGAATGGGTTTTTTTATTTCTTAAAATATGGAGAATATTCCGGAAAATGAAAAATTTAATTAGAAATTTTATAAAACCTATATTATTTTTAATAGGGTTATCTATGTTTGCATTAGGCATGGTTGGAATCGTAGTTCCTGGACTCCCAACAACTCCTTTTATGATCTTAGCAGCTGCATGCTTTGTAAGGTCTTCTGATAGATTTTATAAATTGGTAATTAACAATAAGATTTTTGGAAAGACAGTTTTAGACTATCGCTCAGGAAAAGGCATGCCTTTTAGAGTAAAGATTTTTGCTTGGGTAATTATGTGGTGTTTTGGTTTTTATGCAGTATTTAGCGGGATACCTGAAAGTCTTTTATATATTCGTATTTTAGTTTTTATTTTATTGATTATAGGTACAATATTTATTTATAGAGTTCCTACAAAAGTTATGAATGAAGAATAGTATATTGTAATATTAATTGATAATATCTTCTTCTTTATGCCACCAATTATATATTTTGTAGAAACGTCTTATAACTATTAAGGACACTATTACTAATATTAAAATATATAATTGGAATCCAAAAACTTTGAATTCTTTTAAGTCTTTGATTTCTACTCCTAATAGATACGCTATAGCTAAAATTGTTATACCATGTATAGATCTTAATATAATAAAAAATCCAACAGTTTTAATTATTTGTTTTCTTCTTTGGTAAATTTTAGTTTTAAATGAATTTAGTGACATGAATTTTTAATATTAAACAAATGTTTCATTTATATATTTTGATAGTCCGACAATCCATTCTTGATTATCGTTTAATGATGGTATTAATTTTATTTGATCTCCTCCTGCAACTTTGAAATATTCATTATTTCTTATAGCTATTTCTTCTAGAGTTTCTAGGCAGT
>PBID01000001.1 GCA_002719675.1 Chloroflexota bacterium | reverse complement strand
CTACTTTTTTAAGTGTTACTGCAAATTTAAAAGGAGATTCTCCTAATTCAATTGCAGAACTTGTCTTGTCTGAAAAATTAACTGCTGGTATTCAAGGACCAACAATTTCTCAAGTCTATTCCAAAGATTCATCTTGTTGGTATGCTGTTACTGTAATAATTAAAAAGAACGAACTATTACCTGCATTACAGCGTTTTAGAAAATTAAATGCTATTAGTCTTAGTGTGACAAAACCTTATTATATTTTCCAAAACAAATCTAATGCTGTTGAAAAATTATTAGGAAATTCCTAAATATTCTCTCAACATTCATAAAAGGATAATTGATTGCGAATTATAACTAATATTAGTGAAGCCAAAAATTTATTTTTAGGTAAAAATCGAACATCTTACAATAAACAAAAACAGCTTACACTACAGGAAACTGTAAAAAACATCATTGATCAAGTTATTACTGAAGGTGATATTGCCTTAATCAATCTCACAAAAAAATATGATCAAGTAAAACTTGAGAATATAAAAATTTCGGAATCCATTATCAAACAATCTATTAGTAATTTAGATGATGAAATTAAATATTCAATACAATTTTCATACGATCGGATTTTAAATTTCCATAAAAAATCAACGTCTAAATCTTGGTATGATGAAAATGAAGGGTATGGTGAAAATTTTACACCTATAGAAAATGTTGGGGTTTATATACCCTCTAATTTACTATCTACAGTTCTAATGACTGTCATTCCTGCAAAAGTTGCCGGTGTAAACAATATTTTTGTTACTACACCTCCCAATAAATCTGGACTTCCTAGTAGTGAAATACTATATGCTTGTGAATTGACTGGCGTGACAAATATTTATGTACTTGGTGGAACCCAAGCTATTGCTGCATTAGCCTTTGGTACAGAAACAGTACCAAAAGTTGATTTCATATGCGGCCCCGGAAATTCTTTTGTTACAGAAGCTAAACGTCAAGTATTTGGTCATGTTGGAATAGATGGAATATTTGGTCCAACAGAAACATTAATATTAGCTGATGATTCAGCAAACCCAACTCTTTGTGCTGCTGATTTACTAGCTCAAGCTGAACATGACACTGAAGCTAAGCCTTTAATAATCACAACATCGACAAATTTAGCCAATCAAGTCAAAGAAGAAATATATTTAAGAATAAATAATTTACCTAGATATAAAATTGCAAAATCATCAATAGAAAATAATGGTGCAATAATTGTTGTAAATAATATTAAAGAAATGTTTGATTTTTGTAATGAATTTGGACCAGAACATGTTTCTATAGTTATAGAAAATCCTCAAGATTCAATTCACAAAATACAAAATGCTGGAGCTATTTTTATTGGAGACTATTCTCATGAAGTTTTAGGTGATTACATTGCGGGCCCAAGCCATGTAATGCCAACAGGAGGCGCTGCAAAATTTAGTTCAGGCATCAACACAAGAACTTTCTTAAAAAGTTCTCCTGTGATCAATTTAAGTAAATCTACCGTGCAAAAAATTTCTCACTCTGCCTCCATAATAAGTAATGCAGAAGGATTACATGCACACGCAAATGCAGCTGAAATCAGGTTGGATCTATAAAATAACTACATATAGGAAACGATATGGATATAATTAAATCTATGATCCGAAAAAATTTAAGCAATATTTTAACTTATGAACCTGTTGAACCGATTAGTTTGATTGCTAACAAATTTGGAATTGATGCAGATCAAATTATTAAACTTAATGGTAATGAAAATCCTTATGGTCCTTCACCCAAAATAATCGATGCTATTAAAGGATCTGAAATTAGTATATACCCAGATCCTTTTCAACGTAATCTACGTCAAGAACTTGAAAAATTTCTCAAAATTAATTCAGATTATATTATAGGTGGTGCTGGTAGTGATGAATTGATTGATCTACTTTTTAAGTTATTCATCTCTCCTGGAGATTTAGTTCTTGACTGTGATCCAACTTTCGGCATGTATTCTTTTTGTGCTAGGGTTGCTGGTGCTAAAGTCGAAAAAATACCGAGAAATTCTAATTTCGATTTAGATATAAATGCAATAAGAGCATCTACTTCTAGGAGCCCCAAAATTATATTCATAAGTTCGCCCAATAATCCTACTGGTAACATTTGTAAAATTGATGAAATTAAAGCTTTATTAGATTTAAATATATTAGTTGTTGTTGATGAAGCATACTATGAATTCAACGGCTTTTCTGTTGCTAATTTAGTACCTGAATTTGATAATTTAGTTGTACTCAGAACTTTCAGCAAATGGGCTGGATTAGCTGGATTAAGAATAGGTTATGGCATAATGCCAAAAAATATTGTTTTGCACCTCTTAGATATAAAGTCACCATATAATGTTAGTACCATTGCTGAATCTGCTGCGATAGCTTCCTTAAATGACAGTGCATATTTGTTTGAAAATGTTGAAAAAATTAAAAATGGAAAAAAATATTTATTCAATAAATTAAATGATATTGATGGAATATCTCCTTATCCATCAGCTGGAAATTTTGTTCTGTTTAATCTTATTAATTCAAAAAAAGCGATTGAAATATATAACAAATTACGTAGCAAAGGTATTTTAATAAGAAAATTTAACAATGTAAGACTTGAAAAATGCTTAAGAGTTTCCGTTGGAACTGATCCTCATAATACTACTTTTATAAATACATTAATGGATATAATGTAAAAATAATCTTAATTGGAGCTAAAATGAATACTAGAAAAGCATCTATTACACGAAAAACTGAAGAAACTAACATCTCCATCAAAATTGATATCGATGGAACGGGAAAATCTAATATTGCAACATCTAATGGAATGTTTGATCATCTTTTGGCACAATTATCTAAACATAGTTTAATGGATTTGACAGTCTCTGTATCTGGTGATCAAGAAGTAGGCTGGCACCATATTGTTGAAGATACAGCAATTTCTCTAGGTCAGGCTTTATCTAAAACTATAGGGAATGCTAAAGGTATAATTAGGATGGGACACGCTATAGTTCCATTAGATGAATCTCTTGCAATGGTAGCTGTAGATGTTGGAGGTCGAGGTTACACAGTTTTAAACACGAATTTAGGTGACTCTGATCTTGGAGGTTTATCTGGAACATTGATTGAGCATTTTCTAGATAGCTTATCGAGAGAATCCGGAATTAATATACACGTTAATCTCATGTATGGTTCTAATAATCATCATAAAGCGGAAGCTATTTTCAAAGCACTAGCAAAATCGTTAAGAGCTGCAATGAACCATGATGAAAAAGTCTCTAACCAAATACCAAGTACAAAAGGTGTTATTGGTTAATTATATTTTTTCAATAACAAAATTATAATCTTCTATTAATGGATTCGTTAACATTTGATCACACATCTTCTTTATTTGTTCAGATGCTAATTTTTTGTTTTGCGTATTTAATTTGATTTCTAAATATTTACCCATATTAACTTTTTCAACATCTGTAAATCCCAAGTCTTGCAAACCAGATTTTATAGTGTTGCCCTGTGGATCTTTTACAGTTGTTTTTGGTTGAATATATACTTTAGCTAAAATCACTAATTACATTCCTCTAGGTTCAGGTGCATTTGTTGAATTTACATGTGCTTGTAAGAATTTTAATATTCTTGATTCTTCAAAAACATCAAATTTATCTAAGTAATTCCATGCAACTAAAGCAATTTTCCTGTCCATTTCAGAGTAGGGAGCAATAATCACTTTTTCAAATAACACCCCAGTCCTTTTGTCTGATGCTACAGAAATTAATTGTTTAATTAAATCCTCACAACCATCTGGGCAATTATAGTATATTACTACGCCAGCATGCTCTAAATTATGTACGAGAATTTCTTCAGGAACTTCTTTGTCATGAATTCCCCAACGTGCCCATTGATAGTAATGCCAACCTGAAGTAGCTGGTGTAGAACTATAAGGTGGGTGGGTTTGATCAATACTAGTCAAATGGGGAGAAACCAAAGATTCATATCCTTCAGGAGATTCAATATAAATTCCTGGTTTATCTCCTGATGAATTGTTTGCGAAAGCATCAAACAAATTGGTTAATCCAGAAGAAAATAATGAAAGTATCAATAATCCAGCAACCAATATAATACCTATAGATATTAATGAACTTTTAATTTTCCCTTTTTTAGCGCTACGCTCGCGGCGCGAAGCTCTAGATTGAGATTTAGTTAATTTAGGTTTTTTGGGTTTTTCATCATTTGCCACGAAAATCTACTCCATGTGTAATAAAATCACTATAATTCAAGTTCAGATCCAGTGAGTCTCTTGAATGCATTTAAGTATCTAGTAGTTGTTTTTTTAACGATTTCTTCAGGAAGTTCTGGGGCAGGGGGTTCATGATCCCAACCTACAGAATTAGTATAATCACGAACAAACTGTTTATCAAAGTTTGGTTGTGATTTACCAGGGGAATAACCAGTAGCATCCCAAAAACGACTAGAATCAGGGGTTAATAATTCATCTATTAAATGTATTTGATCGTTGATAAAACCAAATTCCATTTTTGTATCTGCAATGATAATGTCTTTTGACAAAGCATAATCATGAGCAAATTTATATACTGATAAAGTAAGTTCCTTCAATTTAGCTGCGACATCAACTCCAACTAAATCTTCGACTTCTTTATATGACATATTCTCATCATGTCCAACATCAGCTTTGGTAGTTGGGGTAAAAATAGGTTCTGGAAATGCGTCACCTTCTACTAATTTATCATTTATGGGAATTCCTGAAACTGTACCTTGAGATTTATACTCTGACCAAGCTGAACCAGTAATGTAACCTCTAACAACGCATTCAACATCAATTCGTTTAGCTTTTTTTATAACCATAGAACGTTTGATATATTCAGAATCCAAATTCAATTCTGGTTGATCTTCTGCCAAATTAATCAAATGATTCGGTACAATATCAGACGTTTTAGAAAACCAAAATGAAGATATCTGGTTTAAAACAGTTCCTTTATCAGCAATAGCAGTAGGTAATACAACATCAAAAACTGAAATTCTATCTGTTGCTACCATTAAATATTTGTTATCGCCTAAATCATGAGTATCTCTTACCTTACCCCTGTAAATTAAATTAGGCAAACTTGATTCTTTTATTGTTCCCATTATTCTCTCTTTTTAATATTGTTAAACTTTATCTAAATCCACGCGTTGGTATATTTCATCAACAAATCTAGTATAATATTTGTAGTCAAAAATTTCATCTAAGTCTTTGCTAGAAAAATATTGTAAAAGCGAATCATCAGTTCTGATGGATTCCCTGAAATCTTTTCCTTCATCCCAACATTTCATGGAATGAGTTTGTACAATCTTGTATGCATCTTCTCTGCTAATACCTTTTTCAATCAGAGTTAAAAGAATTCTTTGAGAAAACAAAATCCCTTTAGTAGATTCAAGATTTTCATACATACGATCAGTATAAACTTTCAAACCATTCATTACATTAGAAAACAAACTTAAAATATAATCAATAGCAAAACAACAATCAGCAATTATAACTCTTTCAGCAGAGGAATGACTGATGTCTCTTTCACCCCAAAGTGCAACATTTTCTAAAGAAGTGATTGCATATCCTCGAATTAGCCTAGCTAATCCACAGATCCTTTCTGATAACTCGGGATTTCTTTTATGTGGCATTGAGGAAGATCCTGTCTGACCTTTACCAAATGGTTCTTCAACTTCTCTAATTTCAGTTCTTTGCAAACTACGAATTTCAGTAGCAAATTTTTCTAAAGAACTTGCTATAACAGATATAGTTGTAATGAATTGAGCATGTCTGTCACGTTGAATAATTTGGTTTGATATCGGGGCAGGACTTATTCCTAATTTCTGACATGCAACTGATTCAACAGATGGAGGAACAGTTGCATTTGTACCTACCGGACCTGAAATTTTACCAACAGATATTTGTTCTATCGCATCCTCTAATCTCTTCTTATTGCGTTTCATTTCTTCTAACCAAAGAGCAATTTTTAAACCAAAAGTGATAGGTTCTGCATGAATACCATGAGTTCTACCCATCATTAAAGTGTCTTTATGCTCTATAGCTTTTTTACGTAATGAATCTATGACTAAATCGAGTTCTTCTTGAATAAGCTTTGAAGCTTCAATCAAAAGCAAACTAGTACTTGTATCCCAAACATCACTAGTTGTCATACCCAAGTGGATCCATCTACCTTCATCCCCAAGACTACCTGTAACAGATTGTAAAAAGGCAGTCATATCATGTTTGGTAACTTCTAAAATTTGATTCAATTTTTCAATGTCATAATTTGCTTTTCTAAGCTTTTCCATATCAGACTCAGGAATTACTCCATGTTCAGTCCAAGCTTCACAAGCAGCTAATTCTACATCGAGCCATTTATCATATTTATTGGTATCAGACCAAACTTGTTTCATTTTCGGTCTTGAATATCTTTCTATCAAAACATGTCCTTTTTAATATAATAATATATCTCTCTATTTTTTACTTAAATCATCTCTATATTTATCATATTTGTTTTTGACATCTTCATCAAATAAAGAAATTATTTGAGCTGCCAAATATGCAGCATTTCTAGCTCCCCAAGAACCAATTGCAACTGCAGCAACAGGAATTCCAGGAGGCATTTGAGCGATAGAATATAAAGAATCAACACCATTAAGATCGCTAGAAGTTAAAGGGACTCCAATTACAGGTAAATTAGTCCATGAGGCAACACATCCCGGTAGTCCAGCAGAACCCCCAGCTTGGGCAATAAAAACTTTTGTACCACTTTCTGTAGCTGACTGAACGTAATCTTTTACTTTCTGAGGTGTTCGATGCGCAGATGCAACAACAATCTCATTACTGATTCCAAATTCATCTAAAACACTAGAGGTTTTTTCTGCGAACTCAGTATCAGAAGCACTTCCTATAACAATTCCAACGTTAGGCATTTTTTTCTCCTTTAATTATTAAATGTTATTTACCAATGTCATGTCTATAATAAGCTCCTTCAAAATTAACTTTATCTATGTTGCTATAGATTAATGAACTTGCAGAAGCTAAATCATTACTAATTGTACTCAAAGATAATACTCTACCACCATTTGTAACAAATTTTCCTTGAACTCTCTTAGTACCTGAATGAAAAATATTAATATTTTGATGTAAATCTTCTAAACCTGATATTTCATATCCTGTTTGAAAAACATTTGGATAACCTGATGAAGCAAGTACCACTGTAAGTGAATGATTATCATTCCATTCAACTTTAGTTTCGTTTAAATTACTAGCATTAATCGATAAAATAATTTCTAAAAGATCTGTTTCCAATCGTGGTAATAATACCTGCGTTTCAGGATCACCAAATCGACAATTAAATTCTAGAACTTTTGGACCTTCTTTCGTGAGTATTAAACCTGCATATAAAATACCTTTATATGGATTACCTTCTTTATTCAAAGCTTGAATTACAGGAGAAATAATAGATTCAGATATAATTTTCTGCAAATCTTGATCCCAATGAACTGATTTCGGAGGGCTAAACGCTCCCATTCCACCTGTATTTGGAGCTAGATTACTGTCAAATAATTTCTTGTAATCACATGCAGCAACCAAAGAACTAAAATTTTCACCATCAGTAAATGAAAATACTGAAATTTCTTGCCCAGTTAAAAATTCTTCTATCACGATACTTTTACCAGCATCACCGAACTTCTTGTCCTTCATTATCATATCGATAGTATTTAAAGATTGTTGCCTATCATTACAGATTACAACACCTTTTCCTGAAGCAAGTCCATCAGCTTTAATTACCACTGGAAACTCTATCTGATCTAAGTAATTTTTAGCATCTGCAATATCAGTAAAAACTTCAAATTTAGCAGTAGGGATGTTGTTTTTTTTCATTAATGTTTTGGCAAAAGATTTACTGGTTTCTAACATACCAGCTTCTTTAGTTGGACCAAAAACTTTTATTCCAGAGTCAATTAATAAATTAGAAAGACCTGCTTCAATTGGTGCTTCAGGTCCAATAATCACTAAATCAAATTTGGAGGAAATAGCAAATTCATGTAATTTATTTGTGTCATCAATAGAAATATCTACATTTTCTGCTATTTCTTCAGTACCGGGGTTACCGGGAGATACTATTAATTCAGAACATAACGGACTTTGCAAAATTTTCCAAGCGATGCAATGTTCTCTAGCACCATTTCCTATCAATAAAATTTTCAAGAATTAAACCTTTATACTTGATATTATTCCCACTCAATAGTACCGGGAGGTTTACTAGTGATATCATATACAACCCTGTTAACGCCTGGAACTTCATTACAAATCCGGTTAGACATTCTAGAAAGAATATCGTATGGAATCCTAGCCCAATCTGCAGTCATTGCTTCGGAACTATTTACAGCTCGTATAGCTATAACTTCTCCATAAGTACGATGATCCCCAGTTACACCTACGCTACGTGAATCAGGAAGCACTGCAAAACTTTGCCATAATTCATGATACAAACCACTATCTTTCATCTCGTCCATAACTATCCAATCAGACAATCGTAATATATTAAGTTTTTCCTGAGTAACTTCTCCTACAATTCTGATAGATAAACCTGGGCCTGGAAATGGTTGTCGATTCACAATCTCAGTTGGTAACCCAAGTTCTAAGCCAACTTTTCTAACTTCATCTTTAAATAAATATCGTAATGGTTCTAATAATTTCAATTTCATATCTTCAGGCAAACCACCAACATTGTGATGAGTTTTAATTTTTGCTGAAATATCATCGCCAGAAACTTGGCTTTCTATTACATCAGGATATAAAGTACCTTGAACTAAATAATCTACCTCACCTAATTGATTGCTTTCTTCATCAAAAATTTCTATAAATTTGTTCCCAATAATTTTTCGTTTTTGCTCAGGATCTGTAACTCCTTTTAAACTATTTAAGAATAATTCAGATGCATCTTTATAAATAATGTTAGTAGTTAAATTTTTACTGAAAGTATCTAAAATTCTTTCAGGTTCTTCTTTCCTCATTAAACCATTGTTTACAAAAATACATGTCAACTGATCACCAATAGCTCTGGATACTAAAGAAGCAGCTACAACTGAGTCTACTCCTCCAGATAGAGCACAAATTACTTTTTTATCTTTAACAAGATTCCTTATATCTAAAATAGATTGATCAACAAAATTCTTTGTTGTCCAATTTTGAGCACATCCACAAAACTCAACAAAATTTTTCAGAATAATTTTTCCTTCTTGTGTATGTACTACTTCAGGATGAAATTGCAATCCAAAATAGCCATCAGAATTTCCCATTGCAGCGATAGGTGAATTTTCTGTAAAAGCTAATATTTCAAAACCGTCAGGCAAAACATTTACTTTATCACCATGACTCATCCAAACAGATGAATTTTCTGAAATACCTTGAAACAAAGAATTATTCTTGTCAGAAGTATTTAACGTTGCATGCCCAAATTCCTTTTTATCTGAAGGCTCTACAACTCCACCTAACTGATGTACTAATAATTGCATTCCATAACATATTCCTAATACAGGAATATCTTGGTCATAAATCCAATTTGGAGCTAAAGGAGCATTAGTTTCATATACACTTGCGGGTCCACCAGAAAGAATAACGCCTTTAGGATTAGATTTCTTGATATCTTCCCAAGTGGATTTATGTGAAACTATCTCACAATAAACATTCAATTCTCTAATGGATCTAGCAATCAAACGACTATATTGAGAACCAAAATCTATGATAATTATAGTTTCTGTATTTGAATTACTAGACATTAGATACTTTTAAAAACCCTTAGAGATAATGTTTTTTTTGCCTATTATGATGAATATCACATGTTCAACTATTGATCAATATTTATAGCAGTATACACAAGTTGATTTTTTTAAGATAAGATGGAAATCCATTGATAAATATATATTTTATTAATTTAATATTGTAGTACGAAATCAAACACTTCATATGTTTAATTCAAATTATTCAGATCAAATAAATAAAGCCGCCAATATCATCGATGCTGGAGGAGTTGTAATAATACCAACTGATACACTCTACGGACTTGCTGCTTCAGCACTAATACCTGATGCAATTGATAAAGTTTTCAACATTAAAAAAAGACCAAAAACACAACCTCTTCCTATTCTTATCCCAGATAATGATTATCTTTACGAGTACACAAAAAACATCCCGGAATTAGCATTAAATATTACTCAAGAGTTTTGGCCTGGCCCTTTAACCGTTATATTAGAAAAAAACCCTAAAATACCAAATAACTTAACAGCAGAATCGAAATATGTAGCAATCAGAATTCCCAATGAAGAAATAGTAAGATCAATCTGTAGAAAACTACAATCTCCAATAACTGGAACCAGTGCTAATATTTCAGGAGAAGAAGAACATACAAAATTTCAAAATATTACAATTACAACTCATGAACTGGTCAATTTAAGTATCAAAAAAGATGAAGCAATCCAAGGGCAATCTTCTACTATTTTATCTTTTTCTGATCCTAAAAATCCTAAAATTTTACGAGAGGGATCAATAAAAAAATTGTCAATCGAAAAAACTCTAGGGATCAAACTAATTGATAGCTAAAATAATTGATATTTTAAGCACAAGCTGGATTATCTTCGTCCCATCTACTGTAAAAATCTGGAGTGCCAGCCTTGATTAAAGTATTTTTTGCTTCAACCCAAGACTCAGCCCACTTCACAGGATCAGTTAAAACAGAATCAGGATCATTTTTGCTTCTAGCATTAAAACCCGGAAACCATTTTCGTCCTGTTGCTTCTCCAATAGGATTATAACGAATGTCAAAACTTATTCGAACTTGATCACTTTCATTATCTAGTGAACCATGAACAAGTTTTTTGTTAAAAACTATTAGGTCACCTTTATCAATAGGCAAAGGAACCATTTTATCAGCTTCGAAGAATCTTTCAGGTATACCAGCACCATGGTTAGTACCAGCAGTACAATATTGTAATAATTCTTCATTTTTGTGACTACCAGGGATTACCTTTAAACATCCCATTTCTTTGGTTGTGTCTCTTAAAGGAATCCATACTGTCAACATATTTGTTTCGTCAACGTCTTCCGTTCCTACACCTTGGTCTTGGTGCCAAATTGTTGCCCCATCAAGATTAAAACCAGCCTTTTTAGGTTTTTCGCTGAGATTATTATTAACGTCATAAATATTAGTGGGAACTTTTATTCTAATATGCTGAACTGGATTCGAATGTATTTCTGGCCCGATTACTGATTCAACTACATCTAAAAGATCTGGATTAGTTAATAATCTAAAAACCTCTGGTCCATGCCACATTGGAGTATCTTCGCTTATTTCTTGCAGAGGAAGAGAAAAATCGAAATATTGAACATGAGAACGATTTGTTTCCTGATAAACAGCCATAATCCTCTCATCAAAATTTAAATCATCATGAGTAGAAGATATCTCTCCTTTAGCAAACAATTCGTTACAAAGCTTATCTAAAACAAATTCATACTCGTTAAAAACTCTATCTACAGTTGTTTCTGGATCTATAGCATTTTTAACGATCACATAACCATTTTGATCAAGATTTTTGAGTTGCTCATCAGATAAAAACATATCAAACCTCTATATAGATATTTAGTTATAGTTCACGTGAACATTATTTCATCAATATATTTGTCTTTCAAGCTAAATAAAAACAATTTCTTGATAAAACACTTGAAAAATTACAATGAACTACATTAAATTGTTAAAACTATCTATATTTATTTGAGGTTTACAAATGTATAAAAAATATTTCATTACTATTATTGCATCTTTGATCATGGTTTCAATGATAAGTTGTTCCAGTTCAGATACTGACCAAACAGACAAATCTACAGCTGCCACGGCTTCAACTAGTTCAACAGGAACAATTGAAAAACCTACTGTTATGTTAAATTTAGGTGAGACCAGAAAAGAAAAAGTATTACCTTTAAAATTATATGAATGGGATGGTAAACAACAGCTTGTAAGCGTACCTAGTGGTGGAACTGATGGTGAAACACTAAAAATGAAAGAAAACATGTGCGTTGTTGAACACGGAGCTGCTACAGACACACCAATTGCTACAGGCGATCCTGCTAAAGTCATTGAAAAAGCTGAATGTGAATGGGTTTTATATAAAGGCGATGGTGCGATGAAGAAATATAATGTTGGTATATATAAAATTGAAATAACATCTAATGGAAATTCTGGATGGACCTGGAGTTCTTCTATTAAATTAGATGGTGAAGAATAGTTATATCCTCATCAAAAAGATTAAATGTTTATTAAATATCCGATTAGATTCCTTTTAATTGTAATTTTCAGTAAATTACATAAATTTATATACAATCTAACTGGTGGTAAGTTAATGGGAACTTTAATGGGACTCCCTATGATATTTCTCACTACTACTGGTAGGGTATCAAATAAACCTAGGACTACTCCTCTAACATATTTAAAAGATAACGATGATTTTATTTGCGTTGCATCATTTGGAGGTTATAAAAAACACCCAGACTGGTATTTAAATCTACAAAAAAATAATCGATTAAAAATCAATGTAAAAGGTAAAAGCTTTAATGCAATCAGCAAAACTATTTACGGCGAAGAGAGATCAGAAATTTGGAAAAGAGTCATCCAATTTTATCCTGGATTCAAAAAATACCAAGAAAGAACTGCTAGAGAAATTCAAATTGTTAGAATAAGTATTGTATGATCTAATAATGTCTAACAAAAAAAACATCCTCATTACTGGTGCAACTTCTGGAATAGGCTTTCAAACTTGCAAATTATTGTCTCCAGAAAAATTTAATATCATTGGTACTGGATCATCAAAAAAATCTTGTGCAAACGCTACAAAAAAACTCAACAGTGATCATATTCAAATTTTTGATTGCGACCTCTCTGATAATAACTCAGTACATCAATTATCAGAAACAATAAAATCTCAATTCAAAACAATTGATATTTTAGTTAATAATGCCGGAACACTGTATGTAAAACCCCAGTTAGATTCAAAAGGTATTGAAAAAACATTCTCTGTAAATTATCTAGGTCACTATCTGTTAACAAGGCTATTAATAAAAAACATCCTAAATTCAAATTCTCCAAGAATAATTAATGTTTCATCTGTAGCACATAAAAGGGGAGTATTAGATTTATCTAAATTAAATGATGTTAACTTAACATCTTTTCAAGCTTATTCTCGAAGCAAGTTAGCTCAAATTTTATTCATGAAAATTTTATCTGAAAAATTACATACAAAAAATGTTACAATCAGCTCACTACATCCTGGTTTAATAGGTACCAACTTATTATCAAAAAATGGATTTTTAGGTAATCTACTTACAGTAGGGCATAAATTAGTTGGAAAATCTACTACATCAGGTGCTAAAAATGTTTTATTCAACATTGAAGCTGAAAATACTCATAATAAGTATTTCTCTAATTCGAAAAATGAAAAATTATTAAATCATGCAAATGATATTGATAAAGCTAGCGAACTTTGGGATTTCAGTGCAAAACTATGTGATTTACCAATAAAATTGGAAATTTAAAAACAAAAAATCAAAAACACTAGATTTTTAGATTCAGCAATTTTATAGCATTCAAACCCAAAATTTTCTTCTTATCTTCATTAGATATATTAGCTGTTACTATTTTTGATATTTGGCTTCTATAATCTAATATAGGTACATCCGACCCAAATAGAATTCTATCACCCAAACCATGATTTACTACGGCATCATAAACAGCATATAATCCATTTCCAGAGCTACTGGTTTCTAACCAAATATTGGGTAATTCAACTGCTGCAGAAGTAGCCCAGTTAAGATTTTCTTTATTAAATGCACTCCCAGCATGAGCTATGACCCATTTTATATTAGGATAATTAGTAGTAAATTTCTCAAACCTTTTAAAAACAAAGTCACTAGTAGACATCGTTGGTGTCCCTGGGGGATCTGAAGGAAATCTAGTATGAGCCATAATTGCAATCCCTTTATGGTTTGCCCATTCCATGATCGGCTTATATCCTTCTGAATCACTAGGTTGTCCGTAATAATCAGGATAGATCTTTAAAAATTTAAAATTGAGTTGATCAAATGATCGATCTAGTTCATATATACATTCTTCTGGATAATGAGGTGTTACAAAAGCTACACCAATAAATCTGTCAGGATATGCTGAAACAAATCTGTTTTGGACTAAATTATTAGCATGTTTAGCATCACCAAAAAATATAGAATTAATACACGTTTTATCAACACCGGTTAAATTCATTTGCTTCAGATACAATTTAGGATCATCAGAAAATCCTCTATTTTTCCAACTTCCGCCATGAGCATGGAAATCAATTATAGGTGTATTAATTTTCAATTTTATACCTCTATTTTCCTTTAGAAATTTTATTTAGAATTAAATCTATCCAAAGAAAATAATCCAAGATCAAATTCTGTACCACCATCAACCATTAAGTCAGAAATTAATTCTCCTATCACACTGGCAAATTTAAATCCATGTCCGGAGAAACCAGATGCAATAAAAACATTATCATTCCCAGGAAGATAATCTAAAACAAAATGCTCATCTGGTGTGTTAGTAAACATACAAACTTGAGAAAATAAAGGCTCAGGATTGGTAGGTTGAAAATATTTTTCCATTGGCACTCTCAAGGTAGCAATATCTAAATCTGTAATTTCTCTATTAATTGAATCAGGATTGATATTTTCTTTTAAATGACCATATCTACCGATTTTCGTTCCTTCGTAATGATGTATGGGGAAGCCATAATATCTACCTTCGGGAACTTCCATATTAAATACTGGAAATTGGTCACTATTATAATACTCAGGACTTTCAGGTTTAAACCAGGAAACTACTTGCCGTTCAGGAGTTAAAAATCTACTCATTTCATCCTGAAGAATTCCAGTCCATGCACCTGCAGTAATAACTAATTTTTTAGTTTTAAAATTACCATCTGAAGTAGATACAGTCACTATATTACCATCAGACTCCCAACCCAAAACTTTACAATTTTGCTTAACATCAGCTCCATTATTTATGCTTTCATTAACATACAAGTTGATACAAGACTCTGGAACTAAAAACCCTCCATCTTTCTGAAAAACAGAAGAATATTCTTCAGGCAATAAATATGCGGGGAATTTTTTAGATAGCTCAGTACTAGTAAATATCTCATGAGGTATATCAAATTCTCTACAGGCCTTAAGAGATCCAGAAATAGTTTCACTGGATTCTAAACCAATATCTAATGCTCCAGTAATATTTAATAATTTTTCGTTATAAGTTTTTTCAAGTTCAATCCAACGATCATGTGCTCTTAAAACTAAAGGAACATATTCAATACCTTCCCAATACGCAAGACGAATTATTCTAGATAAACCATGTGATGATCCTTTATCATGCCCGATATCGAATTGTTCAATACCTAATACGTTTTGGCCTTTAGAAGATAGTTCAAACAAGCTGGCTGATCCCATCCCCCCTAAACCAATAACTATGCAATCATACATATCTACCTCAATTAAATTTTGAAAAATATTAATATTTTGTTATATAATTCGAATATTCTACCATTTATATTAAAGGATTTAATCATGGAAGCTTTACTGATTCTACTTGGAATAATTGTTTTTCTAATTTTCAATACTATTTTTACTGTTAAACAACAAACTTTCAAATCAATTGAAAGATTTGGAAAATTTGTTCGTATAGCTAACCCCGGAATAAATATTAAAATTCCATTCATTGAAAAAGCAAGTAGACCACAAAGTATGCGTATAAGACAATTAGATGTACCTGTAGAAACAAAAACTGAAGATAATGTTTTTGTAAGTGTTTCAATTTCAGTACAATACAGAATTTTGGATGAGAAACAATTTGATGCTTTTTATAGATTAGACAATGCAGAACGTCAAATCACCGCATACGTATTTGATGTTGTTCGTGCTAGGGTTCCAAAACTTTCATTAGATGATCTTTTTGAGAAAAAAGATGAAATTGCTGATGCTGTTAAAGCTGAACTAGATGATATTATGGGCCAATTTGGATATGGGATAGTCAAAGCTTTGGTTACTGATTTAGACCCTGACCAAAAAGTTAAATCAGCAATGAATGAAATTAACGAAGCCCAGAGATTAAGAGTCGCAGCAAGTGAAAGAGGAGAAGCTGATAAAATTCTTATTGTAAAAGAAGCTGAAGCTCAAGCTACAAGTAATGCCTTGAGAGGAAAGGGTATAGCTGACGAAAGGAAAGCTATTATAGATGGATTAAAAGCATCCATAGACGATTTCCAAAAAAGTATTACCGGAACTGGTCCTATGGAAGTAATGAATCTGGTTCTACTAACCCAATATTTCGATAGTTTAAAAAGTATTGCTTCAACTGGTAATAATTCCAGTATTTTTATTCCTCACAGTCCTGGATCTTTAAGTGACTTTTCAGCTCAAATGCGTGATGCATTACTACAAGCTGGCCAAGTCACCGGTAATGAAAATAAAGACGTAAAAACTACTAAAACACAGCAAAATCAACCGAAACAAAATAGTTAATAAACATACTAGATACATCTATAAAGGAGAATTGAAATGAATATCTGTTTTACTTCGACATTCGAAGGTACATTCGAAGATTTCAATAATATGATGAATAAAATTCGATCAGAATTTCCAGGTATGACAGACCCTAGTCAACCCACTGAAAGTGCTGAACTTCCATATGACAAAGAAGGATGGTGTAAAGTCCTTTCAATTGCACACGTAGTAGATTTTCCCAAAATGCAAAAAGCAATGTCAGCCTCTTGGGTACTTGAATGGGATAAAAAACATAATAATACAGACGTTGTTTACAAATTAGAAAGAATCAATTAAGAGACTCTACAAAACTACTAAAACATAGCAAAATCAACCGAAACAAAATAATCACTAATATTTAAGGAAGGTATAACATGCCAGAAGTTACAATCGATTGGAATGCGGGACGAACAGATGAACAGAAAAATCAAATTGCTGAAGTTATCACTAAAGCATTGGTTGAAATAGGAAATGCTCCCGAAGAAAATGTAAAAATTGAATTTATTGACAACCCTGCATAAATTTTAAATTTTTTGAAACTTACTAACCCGTTCTGCAGGAGTTAGTTCAGCTACATAAATACTGCCTTCAGAGTCAACTGTAATCCCGTGTCCGGAAATTATGCTTCCTTTGCCTGGTCCTCTGTCTCCGTACCATCTGGTGATTAATTCTCCTTGTTTTGTCCAAATACTTACGCCACCTTGTTCAGTTTGCTCTACAACATAGAAAACCCCATCTTTAATCCAGACATCTCCAGGCATTAATAAATCACCCCATTCATCTATATAATTCCCATCATCATCAAAAATTTGAATCCTATTATTTTCTCTATCACAAACATATATTAAGTCGTCATCATCAATTGTTAAGTTATGAACGATAGCAAATTCGCCTGGTCCGGTTCCAAATGTGCCCCAAGATTTAATTAACTCTCCAGAAGGATTAAATTTATGAATTTTTTTATTCCCATATCCGTCTGACACAAAAATTTCACCTTTTGAGGAAATTGCTAATCCAGTTGGCATATTAAAAGGTTTTCCATAATAAGTATCAGAAGGTCGTAATTTATTGCCAATAGTTTGAGTTAGTTCACCATTAGGCCTATGCTTCGTAGCTATATGAAACCAAGAGTCAACTAACCATATATCTCCATCTTCCTTAATAAAAATGCCATGCTCATTCTCTGAAAAAGTTCCTTCACCCCATGAAGTGATGAAATCACCAGATTTATTCCAAACAGTTAATGGGTGTAATCCTCTACTAAAAACATAAATTTCATCTTCGTTACTTACTGATACATCGGAAGTAGATCCAAATGACCAATACCTTGGCAAATTAGGCCAAGAATCAACGATCTCATATTTATAATCTCCATTTCCAACTATCATCACGAATCCTTTCTAAATATTTATTTTACAATTATATTCCTATAGTATTTAAAATTATTGAATATATCGATTTATCAGCAGTAATATATAATCTATTTTTAGATTTTCCTCCCCAGCAACAATTCGCAGTTCTATCTTCAGGAACTAAAATCTTACCGATCAGATCACCAGATGGATTTAAAACTTGAATTCCGTCCCATGCACTTGTAAATATATTACCGTTGGTATCTACGCGCAAACCATCTGGTACGCCAGGCCTTATTACAGCAAAAATTCTGGAAGATATGACTTGGTAATCATCATTTAATTCTAAACATTTTATATCACCCGGATCACCACTATCAGCCACGTATAAATATTTTTCATCTGGAGAAAAGCATAACCCATTAGGTTTATCAAATTCATCTGAAAGAATTTCAAGAACATTTTTGTCCGTTCTAAATCGAAATACATAATTTTTTCCGAGTTCAGATTCAGATTTATACCCTTCATGATCAGAAAGGATTCCATAAGGTGGATCAGTAAAAAATATATCTCCCTTTGAATTTTCTACTAAATCATTAGGAGAATTTAACTTTTTACCTTTATAGTTATCTGTTATGTTAGTTATAGTACCGTCTATTTCAGTTCTAGTTATATTTCTAGTTCCATGCTGNCAAGTAATCAATCTNCCTTTAGAATCAACAAAATTTCCATTACTAAAATCAGCAGATTCTCTAAAAACAGAAAGCCCATCTGCATCACTCCATTTAATCATCCTATTATTAGGAATATCACTAAAAATCAAATAATCTCCATTTTGAAAATATGCTGGTCCTTCAGTCCATTCAAATCCNGACGCGTGCTTAATCAGTTTAGCATTGGACCCCAAAATATTTTTAAAGGTATCATTATAAATTTCAAAACCACTAATAATTTCATCATGTTTACGAAAATTTGATACCATTTTCTACTCCTGAATTAATTTTAAATGATTTCGCAATAGCTTAGAAANTTCTTTTNCCTGCCATTCTCTAACATCTTCATGTTTTATTTCACTATCAAAATCATCTAAATTCATAGAAATACTTTTTAAACTAGATAAAGGCCAAAGTAAAGAAGGTTGTAATTTTAATTTTTTTGATAAATTTAACCTCCATTCTTTAAGTTCTTTAAACCGAATAACTTCACTGTCCGTCATGTTTTTCTTAATTCTCTTTTTTGGATATAACTCTTCACGAGAAATTTTCATCAACTCAGAATTTTCTGCATTTTTAATAACATTTTTTAATTTCGATCTATTTGCAGATCTCGAAAAAATCCCCAAATCTTTAATTGATCTTAAATCTATCTTTGGATTCTTTGCAATCTCAATTAGTGTATTATCATGAACAACTTTAAATGCCGGTCTGTCCAATCTAATCGCTTCATTTTCCCTGAATTCATATAATTTATTCAAAACAGTCAAAGATTTTATATCCAAACCTTTACTACCTTTAATAGACAAAAATGGATTCTCCATTAATTTTGGAGAATATTTTATTTTCTCCAAATATTTAAATTCCTCAAAAATCCATTGATCTCTTTTCAATTCAAGAAGTTTTTCTAATAACAAGTCTCTTAAGTCTCTTAAATATAAAACATCATTAACTGCATACTGCAAAGCATCCTTTGGAATAGGTCTTAAAGTCCAATCAGAACGCTGAAGAGATTTAGACTTCATAAGTTCAATTTGTAAAAATTCACTTAAAACAGATGCCAAACCTAATTTTTCAGAACCTAAAAAAGCTGCAGCAGTGCTTGTGTCAAAAATATTCCTCACTTCAAATTTCCAATCACGATCAAAACTACGTAAATCATGGTCTGGAGAATGAAATATTTTTTGAATATCTTCATCCTTCAATAATTTTCCTATCGGAGCAATATCAGAAATTTGCAAAGGATCTACAATAAATACATGGTCAGAAATAGCTAACTGTATTAAACAGATTTGTTCTTTAAATCTGTGTAGTCCATTTGACTCTATATCAACAGCTACAAAATTTTCTTGATAGATCCGTTCAATCACATTCTCTAGTTTTTTATTCGAATCTACTATTTCAATAGAATAGCTATTTTTCAATTAGAAATTATCCATGTTTAAATATTTACTATATCCATACATTATCATATAAACTTGATAGCAAATATATCCATGATGTCTTACAATATCGAAAAATTTGGATTTAGTTAAATGAAGTTCTTAAAAACAATTGGAATTATAAGTGACCAAGGAGTAGGCATTGGTTTTTCAGGTCCAATTGCTACAGCTTTTGATTCAAAAAATACTGCTTTTGTACTTAACAGAGGTCACGAAGATCAAGGCAGTGGAAATCTATTCAGGGTTACTGTTCAAACATTTGAGGAAAAATATTTAACTGAATTTGCAACCTGGTACGGTGATAAACCTGGAGACAAGAAATTAAATACTCCTAGTGATTTGGAATTTGACTCAAACGATCATCTATATATTACAGATGAAGTGAACAATGCTGTTTTTATCTATGATGTTGAAGGTTCTTTCATTGGTCAATGGGGAAAATATGGCAACAATGAAGGAGAATTCAGCGGTCCCTCAGGTATAGCTATTGATTCAAAAGACAGCCTTTATGTAGTAGATCAATATAATCACCGGATTCAGAAATTTACAAAAGATGGAAAATATATAACTTCATGGGGGCAGATTGGTAATAAACCAGGAGAATTTAATATGCCATGGGGTATATGTGTGGATGCCGAAGATAATATATATGTGGCAGATTGGCGAAACGATAGGATTCAGAAATTTACAAAAGATGGAAAATATATAACTTCATATGGGAAAACAGGTTCAGGCAAAGGAGAATTAGTAAGACCCTCCGATGTAGCTGTAGATGCTAAAGGGATGATATATATATCTGACTGGGGCAATGAAAGGGTAGTGGTAATTAATCAAAACGGAGAGTATATTTCATCTGAACGTGGCAGATCGACGTTAACAACTGAATGGACAAATGAATTTTTTGAATCTAATGTAGATGAACGTGATACTCGCGCAATAGCTAACTTGATTCCAGATCTACCACATCATTTACAAACTCCTTATCACATGTCATCACAAAGTGAACCACTATTTTGGGGAATTACAGACTTAGCAATTGATCAGAATGGTAGGTTATATGTTACAGAATTAAGAAGACATAGGTGTCAAGTTTATGAATAAATTTTTATGGAATAAATTAAATGCAATATATTGATTCACATGCATTTGTGTGGTCAAATGACAACCTCTCATATCCTATTACCAAAGATTTTACTGATTTACCTGCTGGGAAAATTGAGTTTTCTCCTCCAGAGTTGTTGCTTAGAAATGGAAGACCCTCTTCAGTTGATAAGTTTGTTTTAATTCAGGCACCTCAATATCATTCAGATAATACTTATATTATTGAACAAGTCACCAGATTCCCTGAGATATTTAAAGCCGTAGTTTACGTAGATCCTAGTAGTCCAAAAATCCAAGAAGAAATGACTAATTTTTCTCGATTGGGGATTAACGCTTTTCGTATAATTACTTCCACAAATTTAAAGCCTCAATTTTATAAAGATTATGGTTATGATTTAATGTTTAGTGAAGCTGAAAAAAACAATCATATAATTTCTGTTTTAGCTTATCCTGATGGTTTTATTCAACTAAAAAATATTTCTGAGGTATATCCAAACTTACCTGTTGTAATAGAAAATATTGGAAATATATTTGAAGAAAAAAATAATTTTCAAAAATCTCTTTATGATTTATGTGAGCTATCTTCTTCTGGAAATGTTTTTTTAAAACTTTCTGGATTTCATGGATATTCAAATAATAAACTTGGTTTAGATGAATTAATTTTAACTATTGAAAAATTGTATTCTGCATTTTCACCAAATCGATTAATGTGGGGAAGTGATTATCCTTTTCAAGTGCTACATGAAACTTACGAAGATTCTTTATCAATAATTAAAAATGATTGCACTTTTTTGTCTGCAGGGCAAAAGCAACAAATATTATCTATTACAGCTAGAGATTTGTTTTTTCCTTACTGATAGATTATTTGTTGTTAATTTCATATAACTTTTTCCAGCTTGAAGATAGTTTAGGAAATTGCTGACTTATTTTTAACAGTTTTTCACTTTCTATAAATAAAAATATAGCTGATGATTCTATTGCTAATGAATTGTCTGGAAGAAATATTTTCCCAGATACTTCTATTAATTTTCTGTTTTGACGAACAGCTTTAGCGGTTGCTTTAAATTTAGTTCCAATACTTATGGGTTTAAGGTATTTAATAGACATATTCGCTGTCATTCCCCATTTTCCATAAATTAAACAAACCCTACTCATCACCTCGTCTAAAATAGTGCTGATAATTCCACCATGGAGATGATTTGGGAAGCCTTGGTGTATATCTGTAGCTGTATAATTGGTGGTGATTTCTTGATTTTCATGGTGAAATTTTAGTTTTAATCCATGTTCGTTGTTTTTGCCACACGCGTAACAAAGTTGATAATCAGTATTGTCATTTAAAATATTTTCTGCAACTTGAAATGGAATGTTGTTTTTCATATTATTTTTCAAAACTTTCTAGAATTTCTCCAGTTTTTAACACTGTAGAATCATTCATATATCCGCCTATAATCTGTACTCCGATGGCTAAACCATTAGAGTGTAAATTAAAAGGAATTGTTAATGCTGGTAACCCTGTAAGGTTGAAAGGTATAGTATCCCTTAAAGCGTTTCTTGGGTTAATTAGTTGACCATTGGCATTTAAGTTTTTGGACTCATGGGAGTGAGCTGTAACGGGTCCAGTTGGGCATAGCAATATATCATATTTGGAAAAAAATGATGTAAACCAAGATTTTAATTTTTCTACATGATTAATTGATTTAATATAGTCATTCAAATTTGGCGGAGGTAAATCTAGTCTTTCTTTAATTGGTTGTGATAATAAATGTATTTTATTTGACACAATATTTTTAAAATAGAATTGCGATTCTGCTGTATAAATGATTTTGGAAATTTCTAGGCTGTTAAATTTTTGTAATATGTCTAAAGGTACTTTTGTAATTTCATGTCCAAAACTTTCAATATAACTTGCAGCTTTAGAAACTGATTGTTGGATTTCGGAATCCAATGGAATAAAAGGCCCATCATTACACCAAGCGATTTTTAGTTTTTTCAATTGAGAGTTTAAAATAGATTTATATTCTGGTTTGCCCCAAGAATATTGGTCGTATTTATCAGGTCCATAGATATTTGTAATGCATGTATTTATATCTCTAACAGATTTTCCTATTGGGCCAACGTGTTGGAATCTTAATAACATTTCTGGCCAATGACCAGTTAAAGGGATTAATCCGTGACTGGGTTTAAACCCAACCAGTCCGCAGTAATTTGCAGGTTCTCTAATTGATCCTCCTAAATCGCTTCCTAAGCCTATAGGTGAAAAATTACTTGAAATTGCAGCAGCTTCGCCACCACTTGAACCTCCTGATGTTAATTTATGATTTTTAGGGTTATTTGTTTTTCCAAAAATAATATTATTTGTTTCCCATGAAAAAGCAAATTCTGGAAGATTTGTTTTAGCTAGTAGAATCCCACCAGCTTTTTTAAGTCTTTCAACAACTGTTGAATCTTTTTTTGGTAAGTATTCGCTAAATATCTTTGAACCTCGAGTAGTACGGATATTTTTTGTATCGATACAATCTTTTATTGTGAATGGGATTCCATGGAATGGACCTAAGTATTTACCATTATTTATTTCATTTTCAGCTTTTAATGCATCAGCTTTTGCATTTTCTGAAATTGTAACAACCGCGTTAATTTTTTTGTTTTTTAATATGATATTTTTTGAATATGCTTCTAGTAGTTCTGTAGGACTTATAATTTTATTTTTTATAAGTTTCGAGAGTTTATTCAAATCAAAATGTGTAATGTTTTGTTTCATGTCAATTGTGAGTTTGAATCTTTGGATTATTTTCAGTAATTATTTTTTGAAATTATATAATTCCAGAATGGGCAGCTGAACGTATCTTATTGATAGAATCTAAAATTGAATTTTTTGAAGAAAATACTGATGATCCTGCTACTAAAACTCTTGCTCCAGCTTCTGTAACTTGGGCTGCATTTTCTTCTGTAATTCCTCCATCTACGCAAATTTCTGTAGATAGAGATTTAGACGTAATCATTTTATTAACATCTGCTATTTTTTTTGTCATGTTTTTTATAAATGGTTGGCCGCCAAACCCTGGATTGACAGTCATTACAAGTACACCGTTGACTTCGGTAATAATTTCTTGAATTGAAGACAGGTTTGTAGGAGGGTTAATTGCAATATGTGCTTTAACTCCAAGTTGCTTTATGTAGTTAATTGTTCTATATATATTTTTGGAAGTTTCAATGTGAATAGTAATAATATTTGCACCAGCATCTACAAAGTCTTTGATATATTTATCTGGTTCTGAAACCATCATATGTATTTCAAATGGTAGATCAGACCAAGATCTTATGCTGGATACGATCATTGATCCTATAGAAATATTTGGAACAAAATGACCATCCATTACGTCGATATGTATTGAATCTGCTCCAGCTTCAGTTGCTTCTTTGACTTGCTTTCCAAGCTGTGCAAAATCAGCTGCTAATATTGAGGGTGCAATTTTGATACTCTGTGTGTTATTCAACATTTTTTTCTAATATTATTTTAGCTTTTTTGATTGAATTAGAAACTTGTTTGGTAGATGTTCCGCCTGGGACATCTCTTGATTGTATTGATGAATTAGCTGTGATTTTAAATATATCCTGATCAAATAGTTTAGAAAAATTTTGATAATCTTTTAAAGAAAATTCTTTTAGTGTCAAATCATTTTTATTTGAGTATTTCACAATTTCAACTACTATTTTGTATGCTTCTCTAAAAGGAGAGCCTTTTTTAACTAAATAATCTGCAATATCTGTTGCCAAAAGTTCAGGATCTTCTGATGCTTTTTGAATAGTTTTTTTATTTAGTTTCATGCCATTTACCATCTCATCTATTACATTGAGAGTTGATGATAAAGTGTCTAAGCTATCGAATAACTTTTCTTTATCTTCTTGTAGATCTCTGTTATATGTTAATGGTAAACCTTTAAGTAAAGTTAAAATAGACATTAAATTTCCGATTGTTCTAGCTGAACGGCCTCTAGAAAGTTCTGCATAGTCTGGGTTTTGTTTTTGCGGCATCATGCTACTACCAGTGGTATGTTTTTTATTTAGTTTCAAAAAGTCAAATTCTTTGGATGTCCAAATAATTATTTCTTCGGATAATCTTGATATATGTACCATACAAGTTGCAGCTGATGAACAAAAATCAATTATAAAATCTCTATCTGAAACTGCATCCATGCTATTTAAGGAGATTTTCGAAAAACCAAGCTCTTTTGCTACAAATTCTCTATCAATATTATATGTAGTTCCTGCTAATGCTCCGCTTCCCAAAGTACAAACATCAGCTCTTGATTTTGTTTGTAAAAACCTCTCAACATCTCGTGAAAACATTTCAAAATAAGCCATCATATGGTGAGAAAACAAATTAGGTTGTGCTCTTTGTAGATGAGTATATCCAGGTAATTCTATATCTATATTATTTTCTGCTAATTTCACAAGAGATATTTGTAATTTTTTAATTGAACTAACTATATTAATTGATTGTTCTTTTACAAAAAGTCGCATATCTGTAGATACTTGATCATTTCGTGATCGACCAGTATGTAATTTACCTGCAACTTTACCTACAATTTCAAATAGTCTATTTTCAATATTCATGTGAATGTCTTCAAGATTTTCTTGCCAATCGAATGAATTAGATTCTATTTCTTGCTTGATTGTATTTAAGCCTTTGATGATTTGGTTGGCTTCTTTAGATGAAATAATTTTTTGCTTTGCCAGCATTTTGACGTGCGCGATTGATCCAGCTATATCTTGCTTATAAAGACGTTTGTCAAATGCAATTGAAGAAGTATAGTTTTCTGTATCCATGAATTTTCTATGTCAAATATTGTGATTACAAATCTAATAAATTTTAATTTTATATCGCTAAGTATTCAAAGGAATAGATACTAGAAGTTCGTCTTTTGCTTGATATTGTAGAATAATTTTAAATCCATTAAAGTTTTCACAGAGTATAAGACAGTTTTTTGGAGACATAAACAGTTATTTTATTTTTGTGGGAAGTTTTTTTTGTTGAGGAATTAAAGTTTTACTTGTGTTATGTAGTAATAAAATACTAAACATACCTGCGGTACTAGCACAAATTGATAATAAAAGAGAAAGATCATAATTGCCATAGAAATCAAATAACATTCCCCCAATCCATCCTCCTAAAGCCATTCCCAAACCTCCTCCAAGAAATTGAATTCCAGTGGGTCCACCCATTGGTGAATTTCCGAAATACCGTCGATTCAATATTGGAAATCCACCTGCTTCTCCTCCATAACCTATTCCAAAAATTATAGCAAAAAAATAAAATATCCAGAGATTACTTGTTCCAAAAAGAAGAAAAACAGGAATTGATTGTAGTAAAAATGAAATTGACATAAAAGTTCTAATTCCAAATTTTTCACAAATTAATGGTGTAAGAAATCTTGAGATAATACTAGTACCTGACATCAGGCTTAATATAATACTTGCTTTGATTAGTGTGATATTTTGGAATAATGCTATTGGTACAATATAAATCAAAATGATTGAGTGTCCAACGCAACCCAAAAAATGAATACTGCACATGTTCCAATATTCTTGAGTATTTCGAATTAATTTTTGTATTTCGCTGATGTCTTTCCAGGCAGGTTCTTCATTTTCTGATGTTTCTGAATTATTTGAAATGCAATATGCCAGAATTCCTTTGGATTCAGGAGTGTCATAAAAATATCTCAACAAATAAATTATTGAAACAGTAAATATGATTCCAATTATCCAAAAAGTATTCTGCCAGCCAAATTTATTCAATAATGCTGCAATAATTGGTGAAGATAATGCGGGCCCAATTCCCCAAGAGGTCATCCAAACACTAATTCCTAATGCAAGGTGTTTTTTAAACCATTTCATGATGACTGGCATTAAGGGAACAAGAAGTAAAGAATGCCCTATCCCGATTATGAATCCATAGGATATATACAGAGTAGTTAAATTTTTTGAATAACCAGTAAAAATTAATCCAAAAATGAATAAAAAACTGCCTATAATCATTATTTTCTTTTCTCCGAATCTATCACCTAGTGAGCCAGCTAAAGGTGCTGATAATGCAGTCACAATATTACTAATTGCGTATGCAAGTGTTATATCTCCTTGGCTCCAATTAAAGTTTTCAGATAACGGAGTGATTAGTACACCAAAAGTCATTCGGATCGAAGATGCTAAGGTTTGGATAATAGAAGAAATTAATACAATGATCCAAGCATAGTGCCATGAGAATCCATTTATTTCTATAGCTTGTTTAATTTGTTTAATCACTATGAATATTTTTTCTTGATTTAAACAAAATATATGTTGAAATGTTTGTTAAGAGCATTGTGATACAAGCAGCAAAAGACTGATTAAAACTACTAAAGCAATTAACCACATTGCAATTAATGTTATCCAAGTTTGATTCATTTTATTCTTTCTATATTAGTGAAGTAAATATTTTAGTTTTTTAATAGATCAGATCTAAATTTTGCAGTATGTGATTGCTTAACATTGTGAAGATTGAATAAATAGAGTATTACATTTTATATTTTTCGACCAAATAGATTATACATACAGGAAGGTAGTTATTGATAGTATTGAAAAAGTTTTAAACAATATCGATTCGATGAAAGATGAAATTATTCAAGCTGTACCTAATGTCGTTAAGATTCCTAGCATCAATTCTAAATATCCAGGTGTTACTTCTGACGATGTGATTGGTGTTGTGTTTCTTAATTAAAATCATTCGGAGTACATTATTTAGCCATGTTTGTACAGTTTTTTGATTGATTTGAACAGATTATACGAGAATAATTTTTATTGTCTTTTTATTTCAAATCACTTAGCATTCATATCAATGTTGTAATAAAACAACTTGATTGTTTTCGTATTTTAATGAAATTTTAATTAAAATCATTCGGAGTACATTATTTAGCCATGTTTGTACAGTTTTTTAACAGCTAAATACAGTAATTTTGATTTTTCCCCTTTAATCGTATGTTGTGGTTTTACGAAAAAATTCTAAAAATCCTTCAAAAATTATTTAAAAATATTTGATTAATTCTTAATTTTTCATTAAAGTGTCTGTACATAGTTGAGTTATTAATCATATTGTTGGGTCTTTTCTAACGGAGTATTCTGATGTTTAAGCATTCGAAGAAGCTTTTTGGGGCTATTTTTGGGGGTTTAATTTTTTCTTTCGGGATTTATAAAACCTATAAAAAAATTAAAGAACATATTGATTTAAAAGCTGCTGTTTCTAGTATTCCTTGGGATAAAAACTAAGTTAGATTTTTTTAATTGAAAATATTACAGCAAGCTTTTTGCAGCTTTACTCGTCTTATCAATCAATACATTTATATCTGAATCATCTGAGAATACGTTTAGAGCCCCATAGAATTTTGATTGTAAAAGGATTCCTTCGTTTAATAAACTTAGAAAAAAG